>CACWNW010000017.1 GCA_902762305.1 Fibrobacter succinogenes
TCCAAATTAAATCAGCATTCAATCTCTTGTACGTGATTACTTTCTGAATTGTATCTAGCACCGCATACTGACAATAGTCACTTCCTAGACTATCCAAATTAAAGCCATCAATATCGGGGTTCAATGTATTACCCATTACCAAGATTTTTCCATCTAACCATGGCCGTAATTTCGTAGTGTAACGAACATCAATGGAACATCCGTCAAACATTTTTTTCACATTCATTTTGCGTGGTTTTGAGCCAATTTTCCAGAATGACACCACAGATTTCGGGTCACCACCCCAGATTACGGAATCCGAAAGCTGTCCCTTGACATAATTAAAGTCTTCTACATCATCATTATCCAATGTGTCCGCCCATCTGGGCCCATTCTCTTGAACCCGGTAATTAAAAACACGAAGTCTCTGATGTCCCCTACCGCTTATGTCCCCATGATCCTGAATAAAACTTCCTAGGTCATGATGCCATCCCTGCGAGTCATACACAATTACCAAGGAATCATTAATAAAACCAACCACTTCGGCACCACCGAAACTATTATTCCACTCAGTCTTTCCGCTGCATCCCCACATGCATACGCAGGCAAGCACAGCCGTCACGGCCAACAACTTGTTCATTCCGTTTCTCATAAGGAATCCTCCTAACGCATTCCCACATCGCCCAAAGGGATGATTTTTCATGCAATTTACCAATACAAATTTACATAAACCGCAACAATAAGTGCAATCAAAAAAAATCCAATCAAGGATTGGATTTGACTTCAATTATTACCCATGTAATTTTCAATAGATTCCATTGGCTTGGGGATGGACCAAGCCCAAACAGAAAAAGTCACAGTAATTAACAGCAGTTTTTTCATAGATTTCCAGTTACTTTATCAATACTTCACAACATTCCCATAGACGTTAACAAAGGTTAAATCCGTAAGCAATCTAACATACGGATCTCTCATTATTTTATCATTTGTTATAGAACACACATAATCACCCATATGCAACATATTTCCAGCAAACAACGCTGGAAAAACTGCATAATTCTTATTTTCATCAAATTCAGTAGAATCAACAATAATATTGTTAACAGACAACAATACACTCCAATTCTCTCTTTTTCTCACAAGGCAATACACATCATCACCCCAAGCCCTTACATCGTCACATGTCTTAATCCACTCTAAATCTTTATCCAAGCGCTTATAGGTCAGTGTTCCCGCAACCGTATCCAAAACAGCATATTGGCAGCTATCGCCACCAATGGAAAGGTTATCACCCAATGCAATAAAGTTTCCATCCAGCCACTGATGCATACCTTCAATTTTGGATGATTGCGAGCAGCCGTCGTTCCTTCTCGACAATTTCAATTTACGGGCAGTTTCACCCAGCTTCCACAAGAGAATATCATTTTCCGCCCAACGCCAAAAAATGGAATCCGTCAGTTGGTACCATCGGTAGCCGCCGCTTTTGTTCGTAAGGGAATCACTCCAACGCGGTCCATCTTCCTGCACGCGGTAATTATAGACAAGCAATCGATCATGACCACAAGACGACTTTTCGCTGTACCCGTCACCGATAGACCAGGTTTCCGTAGTTTCAAGCCATTCTCTGCAATCGTATGCTACAACTAATGAATCGTCTATGAAACCGGCGATTAACGGAGTCCCCCGACCATCACTCCATTTAAAATCCACATCCGTACACCCCCACATGCAAACACACGCAAGCACAGCCATCACGGCCAACAACTTGTTCATTCCGTTTCTCATAAGGAATCCTCCTAACGCATTCACATCCCGCAAATCAAAAATAAAAACCCCGACTGGTCGGGGTCAACAGACAAATTACAAAACATCACTCGGCGGGAGGCATTATTTCTTCTGGCAGATCGTAAGCCGATTCAACATTGTCGTCTTTAAACCCGTTGAACATCCACTTGAAAAAACCTACTGTCCCGCCCAAAGCGGCGCCCACCATAAAACCGCCAGCAGCGGCGGCAATTCCCCAAAAGGCCAATTGACCCCATTCTGAATCCGGGCCTGTTTCTTCCGCCACGGCCCCGGCCACGCACAAGGCGATAAGGCCCGGACCCGACAAAGCCACACCAGTATTCACCCCATAACGAATCATGGGATTAGGGTTCCTGCTCATGGCGCAGCCCACAAGGCTCAAGGCAAGCAATACACAAATAACAGCTTTCAACACTCTCATGCTCGTAATATAAGGTCAAAGAATCTATTTGCCAATAACCTAATTTGCAGTTAGCGATAATCCGGCAAAAAGCAAGGATAGAATGCAAAAAACCCCGTGCGAGACGGGGCTTTATCCAAATTTTTGTCTACTTACGGAGCACAGCCGGCGCTCGGATTCGTCCAGCCCTCTTCCGGGGGAGCTTCGCCCGCCTTCCAGCAATGGAGCGTGTCGAGCACGTCGCCTTCCTTGAACGTGGACCAGTCCGTCACCTTCTTGAAGTTGTTTTCCAGAGAGGTGTTGTACCGGGTCATGTAATGGTCAATCAAGTACTGCGGGCATTCCACCTCCTCGATGTAGTAGGTCGGATTGTCCGCAGCCATGTACCAGTCGGCAAACCAGTGGCAACCGCGCAAAAGGTTCGGGAGGCCGCCGTCAGCGAAAGCCGCGTCGCACATGTCCTTCACGCACGTCTGGTAACATTCCAGGGAGCCTTCGGTGCCGCAGTTCGTGTTTTTCTGGCATTCCGTAAGGAACCCGCCAAAGCCTGCGCCCCAGTTAAAGCCGGCGCCCTTGTTCACCTGGGTGGAGAGCGCATCAAAAGCACCCACGCCACCACCCGGCACCATCAAGTCGAACTGGCCCGCAGGCAAGTTGGCATTGCCGCCCGCCACATCGTTACCGATGTTGCTGGCCATCACCACCAGGTGCTTGCCCTTGAGCGCCTTATGGGTCGCCTTGGGCGGGTTATTCTCGAACTCATCCTTAAAGTGACCGTCGTACTGCAAATGGTAGCACTTGCCGCACTTGCTATCGGCAGTGCCCGCAACGTATGCATAAGAAAGAGTGTCGTTCACGGCAATAGGCGCCATGTCGGTGCAGGTGAACACGCCCTTTTCCTTTTCGTCGCCGCAAGCGCTCCTGGTGCCTTCGTAACCGAACCAGGACTTCGTCACGTTACCCAAGGTAAAGGTAGGCACTTCGACATCGTGGATGTTGCAGTTGCGCGCAGTGGCAAAGTCGGCAAGGTACGCCTCGTTAGAAGAAGTGTCTGCACGGGTCTTGTCGTTCGAGCTTTCTTTAAGCCAGGAACAGTGTGGCTTGCAGGCGTCCCAGTAGCGGGTATTCCAGCCGCGTTTTGCCGTAGCGCTGATGTCCTTGGTGTATTCGGACGGAGGCGGGCCATAAGATTCAATAGTCGGAAATCCGTCGGGGCCAATTTCCGGTTCCTTGCTGCTGGAACTTTCGGGGACCACGCCGGCACTGGAACCCGGAACCGTGCCGCTCGATGTCGGGTCGGCAACCGTGCTGGAACCGGGGACAACGGCGCTCGAGTTCGGGTCGACTGCCGCGCTGGAACCGGGGACGACCGCACTGGAGTTCGGGTCGACAACAGCGCTGGACGTCGGGTCGATTACCGCGCTCGAGAGGCCGGGCTGCTGATTATCCGGAGACGACGGGTCGTCGCCACAGGCGCAAATCATGGCGACCGCACCGGCCGCAACTACCGTCTTGAACAACCTACGTTTCATAGAACCTCGTTACGGAGCGCAACCGGCACCCTTGCCGTTCGGATCGTTCGGATTCTCGCCGTCCTTCCAGCAATAGACCGTGTCGAGCACGTCGCCCTTCTTGTAATCGGACCAGTCGTCATGCCAGCGCCAACGGTTTTCCTTGGTCGTATTGAAGGTCGTCATGTAGTGGTCCACCAGGTACTGCGGGCATTCCACTTCTTCCCAGTTGTAAGTCGGGTTGTCGGCGGCCATGTACCATTCGGCATACCAGCGGCAGCCGCGCAGCAGGTTCGGCCAGTCCTTGAACACTTCGTCGCACTTCTTGATAACGCATTCCTGATAGGCTTCTACGGTGTTGTCCCAGCCGAGGCTCTGCTGGCATTCGGTCATAAATCCACCGCCGTTCGCACCGAGGCCGCTAGCAGGCACGCCAATCTGCGTAGAGAGCGCGTTGAACGCACCCACGCCACCGCCCGGCACGAGCATGTCGTACTGGCCGGCTTCCACGTCGTAACCGATGTTAGACGCCATCACGATCATGTGCTTGCCCTTGAGCGCCTTGTGCGTCGCCTTCACGTCGTTCGCATGGTTGCCGCCGTTAAACTGCAAATGGAAGCACTTGCCGCATCCACCGCCGAACTGTGCGCCCGGAGCAGCAACGTAGCCGTAAGAAAGATTCTCCGTCACCTGGATCGGGGCCATGTCGGTGCAGGTGTAGGTACCGCCGGCGTTGTTGTTGACGCAGGCGCTGTTCGTGCCCTCGTAACCCATCCAGTACTGCTGTACCGCATGACCGAGCGTAAACGCCGGGACTTCCACGTCGTGGATATTGCAGTTACGGGCGACAGTCCCACCCGCCTGATACGCGGCCTCGCTCGTAGTATCGACGCTGCTGAGCCAAGAACAGTGCGGCTTGCAGGCATCCCAATAACGGCTGCTCCATCCGGTCTTTCCGTTGCTCAAGATGTCCTTGGTGTAGGCCTCGGGAGGCGGGCCATAAGATTCAAGAGTCGGGAAGCCGTCGGGGCCAAGTTCCGGATCGCTGGAACTGCTGACCGGGACAGTCGCGCTGGAGTTCGGGTCGACCGACGCGCTGGAACCGGGAACAGTCGCGCTGGAATTCGGGTCAACTACCGTGCTGGACGTCGGGCCAACCACGGCGCTCGAGTTCGGGTCGACAACCGTGCTGGAACCGGGGACGACTGCACTGGAATTCGGGTCGACTACCGCGCTAGATGTGGGGTCGACTACGGCACTCGAGAGGCCGGGCTGCTGATTATCCGGAGACGACGGGTCGTCGCCACAAGCGCACACGAGCGCCATCGCGCCCGCAGCAATCATAAACTTCGTAAAACGGTTTTTCATAAAACTCCTTTTATACGACCTTAAAAATATATTCACGGCCTGCGTTATGCACGCAAAAAAGCAATTTGGAACATTATAATGTTCCCAAAACGTCCCCGCAGGTGTCGAAACTCACAGATTTACGCAAATGTGACACAAAACGAGGCGCCAGTGGGAAGCGCGACCGGTCAAAAAAAGGCCGCACGAAAAAAGGCACCACTTCGTGGACGCCTTTTTTGAGTTACTAGTCAATAGTTCCTAGTTACTAGAAATCTTATATCAAGAACCTTCTTGATGTCGGCAACACTAGTAACTCAGAACTTAGAACTAGGAACTGCCAATTGCACCATTGGTGCAATTAGTCCCTGAACTTCACCTGCTTGGTGCCGGCGACGACTTCACCGATCTGCACCCACTTTTCGCCCTTGGCTTCGAGGTGAGCGGTGACTTCGGCCTTGTCCTTCGGGTCGATGAAGATGAGCATGCCCATACCCATGTTGAAGGTAGAGTACATCTCGTCCTTTTCGACAGAACCGGCCTGCTGGATGAGCTTGAAGATCATCGGCGGATCCCACGTGGTGCGGTCGATGATGACGTCGACATCGTCCGGGAGGATACGCGGGATGTTGCCCTGGTAGCCCGAACCCGTAATGTGGGCGAGGCCCTGGATAATCTTCTTGTTGCAGAGGTCGATGAGACTCGGGTAGTAGCTGCGGTGCGGCACGGCGAGCGCTTCGCCGATGGTCTTGTCCATGCCGTCGACGAGGGTGTCGACCTTGTAGCCGGCCACGTCGAAGAGCACCTTACGGGCAAGCGAATAGCCGTTTGTATGCAAACCGGTAGAAGGCAGGCCGAGGATGATGGTACCCGGCTTGATCTTCTTGCCGTCGATGATGTTCTCGCGTTCCACGACGCCGACGATGGTGCCGGAAATGTCGTAGTCGCCCGGGCCGTAGAAGCCCGGCATTTCGGCAGTTTCACCGCCGATGAGCACGAGGTCGTTCTCGCGGCAGGCCTTGGCCATACCGGCAACGAGCTTGTCCATAACGCCCGGTTCCAGGCGGCCGGTAGCCACGTAGTCCAAGAAGAACAGCGGGCGCGCGCCCTGCACGAGGATGTCGTCGCAGCAGTGGTTCACGATGTCCTGGCCCGGCAGTTCGTGCGTGCCCATCTCGATATCGACCTTGAGCTTGGTGCCCACGCCGTCGACGGAACTCACGAGGACGGGGTCCTTCATGCCGAGGTGGTTGAGCGTGAAGAGGCCGCCGAAGTTGCCGACGTCGCCCAGAACGCCCTGGTTGAATGTAGTACGTACGGATTTCTTGACACCGACCATCGCCTCGTCGGCCCTGGCCAGAGAAACTCCTGCGTCTGCGTAATTCATCTTTTTTCCTTTGCCCTTGTACGGGCACTGTGTTTTGCCCTAATTGCGGGCACCTTGTTTTTCGTCAATATTCCTGAGCGCATCCAATATGAGGCTCGTAGTATCGGCCATCTGGTTGATGTTGACCGTACTCGGCATCAGGTGCGTGTCGAGCTTGTACATGGAATCGTCGCCCCACGAAAGGATATCCTCGAGGGCGGCAGGGCCGGTATGCTTGCCGCACTTGGCACAGCAGATGCGGCCATCCTGGAAGGCGACAAAGCCGGAACCCAGCTGGGATTCGCAGATCACCGTACCGGTGATGCGGCTCTTTTCCATGGTCTGCGCAAAATCGATAAAGGGGAGCACCTTGCCCGAGGCAAGGAGCGAGAGGCGCTGGAACTCGTCGAACGCCTTGTTCTTGGCGCGGAGGCTGTCACAGACCACCTTGTACAGGTAGACCATGATGTTCGGGTTCTTGTCGAGGAACTTCACGAACTCGGCCTTCGGGATAAGCAGCACCGTGCAGCCGTTTTCGGCGGCGATGATGGTATTGCTCGTAGGCTCGTTACACAGGATGGACATCTCGGCAAAGCACGCGCCACTCTCGATATAGGCGACTACGGTATAGTGTCCGTCCGGCAGAATCTGCCCGCAAACCTGTGCCCGCCCGCTCTGCATGACGCAGAAGTACTCGCCTTCCACGCCGCCCTGCACGATGATTTCGCCAGCGTCATACTCGCGAATCTGCGCATTCAGCAGTAAATAGTTAGCACAATCTCGCGGCACCTGCTGCAAGAACGGAACACTCGCTTCGTAGCTGGAGGCAATCCATTCACCAATACCAGTAGTCGACTTCATCATAATGCAAAATTATAAATATTTCTATACCATTTGTAGGGCGGGTCCTCCGAGATGGTGCCGGATTCGCCCTCTTTTATGCCGAAAACGCATTCGTGGAGATTCCGGACCAGTTCCACCGGCCTCGAGACCGCGCTCTCGAAGAAGTCGTTGCCGCCGCCCGCGCTCTTGCGGGCATCGTTCTGGCACACGCGTTTCTCCCTGAACGGCCTGATGCGACCGAGCCTCGGTTCTGCCGCAAGGATATCCTCGGGCGTCGCGTAGATACCCGGGTTCACCCACACGTCGGCGCTGTCGGCCACCGCGAATATCTCCTCGAGCGAGAACTTCATCTCGCGGGTCGTATCGGAGGCCCACAGGTAGCAGCCGCCCGCCTGCCTTATGAGGCTCGCGGTGTAGCTCCTGCCGCCGGGCGCATACCACACGCCGCCGTACGCCATGCCCGCGATTACGCGCGGGCCGTTCTCCCTGCAGGCGCCCATCGGGTCGGATTCCTTCGCCGCCATGCGGGAAAGTTCCTCGCCGTAGCCCGCGGCAATCTCCTGCGCACGCGCCTCCACCCCGAAGAGTTTTGCAAACAAACTAATCCACTCGAATTTCGCGAGGGGCGATTCCTCCTGCCATTCGGAGGTCAGCATGAGCGGAATCTCGAGGGTCGAAAGCCTGTCGTAGTCATCGTACGCGCCGCCCGTCGCAAAAGTCATCACCAGGTCGGGCCTAAGCGACACCACCTTCTCGAGCGAGATTTCGGGCCCGTTGCCCACCTGCAGGACCTTGCCCGTGGTAACACTTGCGGCAAGCGCGCTATCCACGATGTAGGCGCCGGCGCCCACACCCACGATGCGGTCTTCGACACCGAGCCGCAGCATGAACCCTATCTGCGCCGACGAGAGCACCACCGCCCGCGCCACAGGCACCCGCAGCACAATCGCGCCCTTCCACGCTCCGTCCGGAATCGCGCCCGCCGAACCCGCGGCGCCACCCGCGGAATCGAGCAGCACGAACCGCTTCACCAGCGTGTCGCGCCCCACGACCGAGCGGATTTCCGCCACGTCGGCCCCGCAGGCCTTGCCCATGCGCAGCATCCTGCTGTATTCCATCGGCGAAAACACTGCGGAATCCGCGCAGACCCACCCCGAACCGGACTTTGCCGTGCCGGCATCCCCGCGGGAATCACCGCCTCCGCAGGCGCAAACCGCGAGGCAAATTGCCGCCGGGAGCGCTCCCCGGACCGCAAATCCGCCCAACCGCCCCCCCAGGAACGGCCTCAAAAATGTGCGTAAATCGTTGATTTTTAACATCTTATGAAAAATTTCGGTGCACATTCGCAAAACATAATGTATTTTATACATCGTCAATTCCTTATACGGAGTCTTGTATGAAGACAAAAATAGTTTACCTGGTCTCGCTCCTGTGCGCACTCACATTCGCAACAAGCGCCTTCGCAGATTCGGAATCTGGATTCTACGAAAAAGACCATGTCCGTGGATTCATCTCCGTCGGTGCCGATTACCGCGGCATGTTCGAAGGGTTCAGCAACTACGTGAACACCATCGCGTTCCTCAACCCGGGCCATGTCATCAAGAGCGAAACCTCGGGCAGCGAGGAATTCTACGCGGGCAACATGAGCTACAGCAAGTTCGACGACTACTACCTTTCGTTCAACTTGAACATCGGTGCGCAGTACAAGCAGTTCCTCACCTGGTTCAACATCAACGTCATGCCGACCCAGATTTCCGAACGCCCCGCCGAGACCTACGTCGTGTCGTCCGAGAGCGGCGAATCGCAAAAAGCCCCGCTGTTCGACGTCAAGTGGTTCACCTACGGCGTCGACTGGATGTTCGGCTGGAAGCTCTTCGGCGAAAACACCGTCATCAACCTGATCCCCGCCGTCGGTGTCGGCTTCAACCTCATCAACTTCCACTTCGCCTCGCTCTTCTGCGTAGGCGATGTCGGCGACTACGTGCAGATGCGTGACCGCTACTACAGCACCATGGACCCGACGTTCACCGCCGAACTCGAATTCCGCCTGGAAATCAACCCCATCGCAATCGGCATCTACGGCGGCTACCGCCATGTGGATTACAGCGACCTCGAAGTCGAAGGCGACATCATCGTGCGCCACGCGAACGACACCGACAACGACGGCGACACCTGGTTTGTGGGTGTGCGCGCCACCTGGACGTTCATGAGCGACTGGCAGCGCAAGCAGGCTGATAAATTGTAAAAGACCGTTCGTTCGACATTTCGAGTGAAGAACCTACGGTTTCTCACTCACTCTCGCAACCACGCCTCGTCAATACGAGGCGTTTGTTGCTCACAGAAGACCGCGCGCGCCAAACCGCAAGTTTTAAACCGCCCCAGTTTAACAACTGGGGGTTTGTTGTTTCAGGGAAAACCGTTCGCGGATTATTGCAATAACTTAACCACTTGAACCGCAAGGTGAATTATATCATAATAAAAGGAACGCAGGTACAAAAAAGCAAATATAATAAAGACTATTGGCATCCACTGACTTTTAGTATATATAATATTTCCCGTCTTATCCGTATAATTTCCTCTACTGATTTTATAAGTATCAATCAAATTACATATTATCTGAATAAACATCAGAGAATACGCAATAAAATAAAACCACACTGGGCCCGACTTATTCATCAACCCATTAAGACATGCAAAGGGCACTCCACCCATAAGAAAATATACGCACGCCCTGCGGTATCGACGGGCAATAACACAATGCAGGCCAAGCCATCCGCCAACTATCGATGCAAAGAAAATCACATACCCCGAAATCTTTATTTTTGACACCTCTTCCATCTCATTTTTTTGATCCTTCATATTTTCACTATTCCAATTCGTTAAAAAATCATCCCCCCTTCATAATAATCAAAAGTACAAATATCAATTAAACCCTATAGCGCCTCGACGCTCCTATCCGTCGCAGAACAGGCCGCCGTCGGCAGCGCTGACACCCCTTTCGGCGACGCGGTCCATCGCCACGTAGAAGGTGGCAAGCTGCTGCAGGTACGGGTCCGTCTTCCAGCACACCTGCCGGTTCTTCTTCGCGTACGAGAACTGCCAGCCCAGCAAAAGCGTGGGGAGGCCCATCATGCGCAGCCTGTCGGGCAGCGGCGCGTACTGCCCCTGCGTACTGAGCAGCACCACCGCGTCCATCTTGCGGTAGCTCGCGAACAGCAGCGCGTCTTCGAGCAGGGCCATGTTCGGCCTAACGCCCTCGGGCCCCACCTGGTCGCAGTAGTGGATCTGGTAGCCCGCGAACCGCAGCTCGCGCTCGAAGCACGAGAAACCCCAGGTTCCGCCGTACATGTGCGGATCCTTGTACGGGTGATAGTAATGGCAGTCCATCACCGCGTAGGTGCTACCGGGCGCGAATACGCGCAGGGCCTCATGGCGCGCCCAGTTCTTGAGCGAGCGGAAATCGATTCGCGAGTGGTAAGGGTGGTGAAACCTGTAGAATTCGTTCACCTTCTTCAGCGTATAGCCGTCCACAAAGAAGAACAGCCTCAGCGGACTTTTTTTCATGGGTACTCCGTTTTAAAGTGTCTCTATCCTTAAAACGGATTTGCCCCCCAAAATAAGCCGTAAAATTTTAGTTTACATGCAGTTTTTACAAAACTAGTCCAGCAAGTCCCTGCTTTCGAGATCGTCCATGAGCGATTCCGGCATGCAGCGCTTGAGCCTCTTGTAATCCGGATCGTCGAGCGACTTCTTCCAGCGCGCCGCCTTCTCCTTGTCGCCCATGTCGGTGTAGATGCGCACCAGGTTGAGCGCCGAGCACCAGTAACGGATGGACTTCCCGGTACGTGCAAGGTAATCGGAGGCGCTCTTCTCGTAGATTTCAGCAGCTTCCTTGTAGCGCTTGAGCTTGTAGAGCATGTCGGCCTTGAGCTGCAAAAGCACCGGATGGTTCGGCGCCTTAGAGAACCCCACCTTCAGAATCCTGAGCCCCGCGTTGTAATCGCCCTTGTCGTAGTACATCCAGGCGAGCGAGGTAAGGAAAAGCGGCCAGAACTGCTTCGATACCGAGGCGGCGGAATCCACCACGGCGAGGTATTCGATGCGGCGGTCCGACTTGAAAGGCAGCCAGCTGAAGCTCTTGTCCATGTAGTAGGCGTAGAGGGCGTAGAACGCCTGCGCGTCGAGTTCGGGCGAATCCTCGAAAAGCTTGGCGCCCGAGCGGGTCGTCATGGCGCCCTTCACCGAATGTCCCTGCTCTATCTGCACGTAGCCGAGCTCGAACTTGCGCACGGCTTCCCAGAGCCCGGTGGAGGCGCACTTCTCAAGGTTCTTCTCCGCCGACGCGAGCGCGGCCGTATCTCCCAGGTCGTCGTAGCGGCTCACGAGCACAACGTTCTCGAGCACGCAGCCCACTCCCTTGTCCTTCGCGCGCACCTGTTTCGCGAGCGCGAATGCGCTGTCGTAGTCGAGCGCCATGTTACGTTCGGTCACCTGTTCCGCAAGCGCCGCGATGGGCGCAGGGAGCGAAAGGGTGGGCGTCTGCGACCCGCCAAAGGCGAGCGCCGCGAAGGTCAGAGCAGCAAGAATTATACGGTACGGCATGGCAATCAATCCACAATGATTCAACGCCCCCAAATATACAAAAGAGCCGCGCGCGGCGGCCAAAAGGGCGCGCAAAACCCCGAAATATTAATCCAAGGTGGAATACGCGTTTCACCTCATATATTACAAACAAACTAGCAAAATGCGGGATATGTATCGCGTTGATGTTCACCATGTTAGGCACACGCATTTTCTGCCGTTCCCGCACGAAAACCGCACTATTTGCGTCACAGCGCGGAATATTACAAATACGCTACTTGACAGCCGTCACTTGTCTAGAAGGGGTTGCAAAAAGTATAATAGAAACAGGTAATCAACACTCTTTTAACAGCCGCGCCACCAACAGCCACGGCAGAGCTAGACCGGCGCAGCAAACCCGTAGAACATTGCGATCCAATATGGGGGAAAACATGAAACCGATCCATAAGACATCCGCGATATCTTTCTACCTGATCAACTCCGGGTTCCAGGCATTCAAGAACCGCATCCGCGAGGAACTGGGAGCCATCAGCAGCATCTCGCTCGAGTCGCTCATAGACGACACGAGCCTGCAGTCCTTGTACCGTTCGGGAGAATCAGCCGAATTCGTGGCCGCAAGCATCGCGGGCCCGAACATCGACTTCGATGACGATTACGCCGACGCCGGATAGGCGCCCGGCGCTATTTCTTGGATGACTTCTTGTCGTCCTTCTTCTTGTCGTCGGAGGGGAGCGCAGTCGACGGAAGGTTGCAGCCTTCCATTACATAGAACTTGCCCTTACGTACGGTCACCACCTTGGTGTTCGTGTTCGCGCCGCGCGTGAACTTGATTTCGCCGTACACGCTCTGGAAGACGGACGTGTTGTTGAGGTACTTCGTAAGGCTCTCGACCTTCTTCGCAATGCCGGAGAACACGATGTTCGCGGCATCGTAGCTGAGGCCGCTCACCTTGTCTTCGGCCGGAGACTCGCCCCACTTTTCCTTGAACGCCTTCGCGAAGCTCTCGTAGGCATCCTTGTTGCCCGAGAGGTCCAGGCCCGGCACGCTGAAGTAGGTGCTGTCCACCAGGTGCTTGCCCTGGATGAGCAGCTCGCGGCCGTACCAGCCCGAAGTACCGAGCATCGTTCCCTTGATCTTGTTGTAGGCGACCTGCCCGACCATGAGGCCCGCATCGCCCGGGTTGGTGGCCGGGATGAAGATGCCGGGGATTTCCATGGTGGAATCGGCGAGGTAGTCGCGGCGTTCGCGGGCGCCCACGGCGTCGAGGTCGCTAGCCCCGCGGGCGATATTGCGCCTGCGGTTTTCCTGCTTGAAGCGCACGTCGCGCAAAAGCTTGAACTCGGTAGAGTAATCCGGGCGGCCCTCGATGTAGTTCCTGAAGGCCGAAATCTTGCCGCCGCGGCGTTCCACCGCGCGGGTGAAGCTCTGGGCCATCGACGAGCCGTAATCCCCGATGGGGCTCAATACCGCGAACTCGCGGATGTCGAGGCACTTCGTGGCGAAGTCCGCAATCTTGTGGGCGAGGTTATCCATGGTGATGTTCACCTGGAAGATGTTCGGGCCCATCTTCGCGATGCCGTCGTCGGTCGCGGTGGGCGTGAGCATCGGGATATTCTGGAAGTTGCTGCCGAGCCAGGCGGCAACGGTCGCCGCGGGGGCGCTCATGATGGGGCCGATCACGGCCACGATGCTATCCTGGTTCACCGCCTGCTGCGTGCGCATGAGAGCGATAGAAGCGTCGGCGCGGGTATCGGCGGTGCGGATGCGCACCTTGCCCGCAAGGCCCGCCTGTTCGTGCGCGAGGTAGACGCCCTGCACTGCGGCCGTACCGAATTCGGCGAAGTCGCCCGAAAGCGGGGCGAGCACGAGCACGGTCGGCATACCGGCGCCGAGGCCCTCGATAGATTCCAGGCCCTGCTGTGCGGTCGCGGAAAGGTTCTCGGCCACGCCGCCGTTTAGCACCTTCTTGTACCAGTAGCGGGCGGCGCGGTAGCGCTTCACGTTCTGGCATTCGCGGCCCATCTGCAGCTGGATCCAGCCCACCACGTCCTTGTCCACCGGGTACTTCTCCAGGAGCGCCTGGAGCTGGTCGGCATTCAGGAGGCTCGCGGCGAGCGTCTGGATGGCGACTTCCTTGGTGTGGCCCTTGGCGGCCGGGTTCTTGGTATAGGCCAGCACGCGCAGCATGGCCTCGACACCCTCGTACACGGAGCCCTTCTCCACGAGCGCGATGGCGCGGGCGAGTTCCATACGTTCGCGGTATTCCGAACCCAGATGGTATTCCAGGAACTTGGAGGCAAGCTTCAGGGCGTCGTCACGCCTGTGCTCGCGCAGGTAGCATTCCGTAAGGAGCACCGACGCCTGGGCGCCGTCGTGCTTGCGGAAGTTCTTGGAATCGGCGATTTTCTGGAGGGGGGCGATGGCTTCGGCACACCTGCCGTCGCGAATCATGGCCTTGGCCCTGGAAATATCGTCCTGGGCGAAAACCGCACCCGAAAGCGCACACACTAGTAGGAGGGATGTGAGTCGATTCATAATAACTACCGAGCTTCTTCGTCAGCGGTCTGGACCACTTCGTGTTCTTTCTTGATTTTCTTCTGCATGGATTCCGGGAGCTTGACCCAGTCGATGACATCTACACGGAACGGGAGCCCGCTCTCGGCAAACGCCTTTTCCACTGCAGTCATGGCTTCAAACGACAAGGGACGCTCGGCGATAACCGCAAGGTCCAATTCCGTATCGGGAGTCAAATCCACGCCCGTGAGCCGGGGGCCGTAGGCCCAGACTTCCAGCCCATCGAAATGGAGGGCGAGAATCCGCTGGATGGTTTCCAGCTGTTCAGTTTCTAAGCATAGTGCCATAGTGTGCCAAATATAGTTAAAAAGGGTGAGGCGGTCGCCCCGGCAGGGCAAACGCACCGCAGGCGCCACAGGCAATCCGCAATATATGCACAAAAAAATGCATCCGGGGCGTGCGTCACCTCGGATGCATTCTTAAAAAACTATGTCGAAGGCCTTACTTGTCCTTTTCCTTGCCGTGGCACTCTTCGCAGGGGCAGTGGTAGCAGTCGCCCGTCTCGGCGTAGTCCTTGCCGCTCCAGCAGTAGGTGCAGAGCTGTTCGGCAGGGAGCCCGATGGCGTGTACCAGGTCGTCGATGCGCTGGAACGCGAGCGTGGTGAGGTTCAGGTTCTTGCGGATGTATTCGACCATTCCCTTGTATGCTTCGCTATCCGGGTCGGTGTACTTCTCGATATCGGCGTTCTCGCCTTCCTTTTCGCGGATGTAGCGGCGCGTGATGAGGTCGTACACGCTCTTGGAACGGGAGAAGTTGATGAACTTGCACGGATAAACTAACGGCGGGCAGGCGATGCGCATGTGCGTCTCCTTGCAGCCGAGGGAGTAGAGCTTGGCGGCCTGCTTGCCGAGCTGGGTACCGCGCACGATGGAGTCGTCGCAAAACACGAGACGGCGGTCGCGGATGAGCCCCGGAACCGGGATGAGCTTCATGGAAGCCACATGCTCGCGCTGGCGCTGGTCCTGCGGCATAAACGAGCGGGCCCACGTGGGCGTGTACTTCACGAACGGGCGGGCGAACTTCACGCCGGCCTCGTGCGCATAACCGAGGGCATGGGACGTGCCGGAATCCGGAATACCGCAGGCGGCGTCGGCCTCGGTCGGGGTGCGCTTCGCGAGCGCGGAACCACAGCGGTAGCGCGTCATCTCGACGTTGCGGCCCTCGTAGCTCGACGCCGGGTAACCGTAGTAGACCCAGAGGAACGAGCAGATGGCCATCTTCTTGCGCGGTTCAACAAGGCAGATATCCTTTTCGGGAGTGAGCTCGACAACCTCGCCCGGGCCCAGGTCGCGCACGTACTCGTAACCGAGGTTCGGGAGCGCGCAGCTCTCCTGCACGGCAATCATCGAGCCTTCCTTCTTGCCGAGGATAATCGGCGTGCGGCCCCACTTGTCGCGGCTCGCGTAGAAGCGGCCCGTGCTATCCATGAGCAGCACAGAGCAGCTGCCCTTCACCTTCTCGTGCACGTACTTGAGGCCATCGACGATGGAGGCCTGCGTGGCGATAAGCGCGGAGACGACTTCCGTCGGGCCGACCATCCCGCTCGTGGTGGAGTACTGCAGCTGCATGCAGTTGTTGTGGAAGAGTTCTTCCTTGAGTTCCTCGATGTTCGCGATGAGGCCGACAGTCACAATCCCGAAGGTACCGAGCTTGGTGCTCATCACCAGCGGCTGCGGGTCGGTATCGGAGATGACGCCGATGCCGACGTTACCGGCGAAGGTCGCCAGATCGTGTTCGAACTTGCTACGGAACGGCGTGTTCTGGATGTTGTGAATCGAACGGTGAAAATTTCCGTCCGACTTCAGGACGGCCATACCGCCGCGGTGTGTTCCGAGATGAGAATGGTAGTCGGTACCGAAAAAAAGATCGCATACGCAATCTGATTTGGAGATGACACCACAAAAGCCGCCCATAAAAGCTCCTTGAAAGGGTATGTTCTACGGGGCGAAAAATAGAAATTTCCTTTTAAATTGAAAAGGGGCGACGCGCAGAGGCGTCACCCTATTTTCTAAGCTATGCGAAGTTTATAAATCAATAACGCGGTCGTTCTGGAGGAGTTGTTCGAAAGTCTGACGTTCGCGAATGACCTTCAACTCGCCGTTCGTGTACATCGTCTCGGCGGCATAGCGGCGGCTGTTGTAGTTGCTGCTCATGGCCGCACCGTAGGCACCGGCATCATGGAGAATCAGCAAGTCGCCGACCTTGGCCTTCGGGAGCTTGCGGGTCACGACGAATCCGCCTTCTTCCTGCGTGAACACGTCACCGGATTCGCAGAGCGGGCCTGCCACAACGGCGTCAACTGTTTCGTTCAATTCACGACCGTCGCGGGCGATGATGGAAATGCCGTGATAACTGCCGTAGAAACTCGGGCGCACGAGGTCAGTAAAGCCAGCGTCCACCAGATAGAACAGGTTGTCGCCCTGCTTTTTGACGGCGCGGATTTCGGCCATCAGGTAGCCGCTCTCGGCCACCAGGTAGCGTCCCGGTTCGACTTCCAGGTGAACATCGTGGCCGATGCTCTGCTGGATGTTCTTGCGAGCCTTGTCCCACAGGTCGTAGTAAGCCTTCACGTCGATGCGGTTGCCCTTTTCTTCTTCGTGGTACGGAATCGGGAGGCCGCCCCCTGCACTGATGGTACGGAGGTGAGAGCCCAGGCGGCGGCTAGCGTCCACCATCGCATCGCAAACCTGAGCGAGGTGTTCGAAGTCCGTGCCGGAACCGATATGCATGTGGAGTCCTGTAATCCACATGCCGTTTGCCTGCGCGAGCTTGATGCAATCCTTGATCTGTTCGTGCCAGATGCCATGCTTGCTGAGGTCGCCACCGGTGTTGGTCTTGCGGGAGTGCCCGTGGCCAAAGCCCGGGTTCACGCGGATGGTGAGTTCCGACTTCACGCCGAAATCAGCAAGCTGCTGGATCATGTCGGGAGAACCGACGTTCACGGCGATGTTGTGTTCCTTGACAAGTTCAAGAGCGTCCTTGTCGAAGATGTCTGCGGTGTAGACGATTTCAGGAGCCTTGCCCTTTTGGACTCCGCCCTTGAAACCCGCCTTCAATGCGCGGACGATCTCGCCGGCAGAAACGGCATCGACCACGCCGCCAAGCTTACGGATGAGCGAGACGATGGAGAGGTTCGGGCATGCCTTCTGGGCAAAACGCACGGTGTCGAAAACTTGGGTCTCCTTCACGCGCTTCTCGATGGTGGCGCGGTCATAGAGCCAGAGGGGGGTGCCGTACTGTTCGGCAGCCTTCACAAAAACTTCTTGAGGGATGGAATAATTCATGGGGACAAAGATAGAAAATAGTTCCAAGTTCTTAGTTCCCAGTTACTAGAGAATTTCAGGAAGGGCCCGCACGATTTGCTGGCCCGCGCCAGTCTTTACACAAAATGAAAAACGCCGAGCGATTGGCCCGGCGCAGCTTTTACATGGATTCTATCGCGCTTCGCGCTCCAGAATGACAAAGAAGGTTAATTAGACGTGCTTGATCTTGTTGTCGCCCGCGTCCCAGTTCTTGCCGTCGCACACGAACTTGTATTCGTAGTCGCCAGCGGCGAGGGACATCTTGGCAGTCCAAAGACCGGTCTTCTTGTCCTTCTTGAGCATGTCCTTGTCGACAGCCCAGTTGTTGAAGGTGCCTGCGACAGAGACGGTCGTTGCGAGCGGGCAGTCGGCGATAAATTCAACCGTGACCTTCTTCGCAGCAGCCTTCGGAGCCGGGGCCTTCTTCTCGGCAGCGGCCTTCGGGGCAGCCTTCTTTGCGGCGGGCTTTGCACAAGCCTTGGTGCAAGCCTTCTTTTCGGCGGCCGGCTTGGCGGCGGCCTTCTTCACCGGGGCCTTAGCGGCCTTGTTTGTTGTTGTCTTAGCCATTTTTCATCTCCTGCTAATAATAACTCGAATAAAGTTAGTAAAAAATAAGTTTCGTGGCTAGATGTAAATTTTTTTGCTATTTTTGCGACATGTTGAAGCAAATCATCGCCCCCAGCGTACTAAACGCGAACTTTCTGGAACTCGGTAACGGCGTCAAAGCCATAGAAAAAGGCGGCGCAGGACTCGTCCACCTCGACATCATGGACGGGCACTTTGTACCAAATATCAGCTTCGGCCCGGGCATCTCGGCATGCATCGGCAAGGGAACGAGCCTCCCGCTCGATTGCCACCTGATGATCGAGAATCCCGAGAACTACGTCGGTGAATTCGCGAAGGCAGGCGCCAGCGTCATCAGCGTGCACGCCGAAACCACGAACCACCTCGACCGCCTGCTGCACCAGATCAGGGAACTCGGCGTGAAGCCCGCGGTGGCTATCAACCCGGCGACCCCGCTCGAAAGCATCAAGTACGTGCTCGACATCGTCGACATGGTGCTCATCATGTCGGTGAACCCCGGATTCGGCGGCCAGAGCCTTATCCCGTACTGCCTCGACAAGATCCGCGAACTGCGCCAGCTTAAGCCGGAACTGGATATCCAGATTGACGGCGGCGTGAAGCTCGACAACATCCTCGACTGCAAGGAAGCGGGCGCGAACGTGTTCGTCGTGGGCTCCGCGATTTTCGGCAAGAGCGACCCCGAGGCCGTGTGCCGCGAGTTCGTCAAACTGGTGAACGGCTAGCCAATAGTTATTAATTGATAGTTTATGCGGGTTGCGGGATGTTTATCTCGCAACCTTAATTGTTTATTCCGCGGCGTTAATTGTTTATCGCGGCGTTAAATGTTTATTTCGGGTCGCGGAGGCGGGGCTTAAACCGCTATTTTAAACGCATTGAGGGGCGTCGACTTCGGGAGTTTCCGCTGGCTCTGCAGGCGCGAAACGATGAGCCCCGGGCGCACGTGGAACACGCCCGAGAAATAGTCTATGCAGCGCTTCTCCTCGAAACGACCGCAGCAGATTATCTCGCATTCTTCCGCCTCGGTGAGCAAAAGACTTTCGGCGAGCCGCACCGCCGGGGCAGCGGCGGCAGGAGCATCTGTAATCACCCTGTCCGCACAAACGATGCACGAATGCCTACACGCGGGCATAATGACGTGCGCCGCCGCGAGGTAAAGCGATTCCATGAACGTGGAATCTTCCATGCGGTTGCCGGTAAGCATCAGCACGGGGCGCGCACCTCTCCAGAAGCTTGCCGCGCGCGGGGCCGGAGCCGTGAGGAACGCGGGCACCTGCAATACGGCCACGTCGCAATCCCGCAACATGCCCAGCAGGGCAGCCCGCAGGCCATGCCTGAAGGTGACCGCATTGTTCCGCAAGAAGGCCAGGTTTTTCTGGATGGCGTCGCGATCGATTTCGAAATCTGCGGACGGGCGCTCCACCTGCAGCTCGCCGAGGCGCACCCACGCGGAATAGGCGTGCGGGTTTGCGCTCCCCCGCACAAAGGCATACTGCTTTTCCCAGCCGGCGACGCTCGCGACTCCCATGAACTTCATGATTTCGCGCGGGACATGGCCCGACTCGTAGCGCTGCGCATGCGTCGTGCCCGCAGTGGCCGCGATATGGCCCGCCTGCTCAAGTTCGCGTACCGGGAAGCGGCGCGCCCACTCGATTGCCGCCTGCGAATAGAAACGGCGGTTGAACTGCCGGCGGCCAGCCTGCAATGCACGCAATTCGCCCTTCCGGATGTTCCACAGTTCCTTCGCAGGGACGTCGAGCAGGAACTCGATGGCGCATGCCACCTCCATGCCGAACGACGCCACCACCGAGCGGCGCGAACACCCGAGACGCGCGCAGAGTTCCTCCTGCGTGTAGCCCTTCGCGGCCATCGCTCGGCAAACCGCCGGAGTGAAAACATCCGTTGAAATCGCCATGCCGTAAAGATATAAAAAAACGCAAGCGCGATGCAAAACAAAGTATTATATTTTACACATGATACTTACAGCAATCAAAAATTACCCGAGTCAAATCTCGACGGCGTTTAAGCGGTTTCCGCTTGCAGTGGCGTTTGCCATTTTTACGACCATCGCATTTATCTACGTTTTTGAAGGCCACGGTTCGCTACATTATAGCAAATTAACTTATTGGCTGTCCATTTATCCGATTGCGGCCACGATGATAGCCATCACGATTTCACTGGTCCAAGAATCCCGAAAAAAATTCAGTGCGATTCCCCACGTCGTCGCCGGTGTCTCATGGTTCGTCATCTCCATCGCACTAGTCTTTTGTCGTTGTTCAACCGACTTCCACATCGACTCTGCTTATGTCAAGGCAACATTAAAATTTATCTATACAACAATATTCTTGAGCTTGTTCATCGCTCCGTTTTTCAAGCAAAAAGACGAAAACGGATTCTGGGTATTCTTGATGAAAAATGCAAAAGCCGCCGTCATCGCTATAGCCATTTCTGTAGTCCTGCTCGCCGCCATTGAAGGTCTCCTATTCGGATTCTTCAACCTGTTCGACATTGAGGTCTCAGACAGCCCTTTTGTCTATTCGGCGATTACCAGTTTATTTACCATATTCCCCATCTTGTTTTTCTCTGGCATTCCCTCCATTGATGAATGCCTGCAAGAAGCACCTGCTTTGAACAAATTCCAAACCAGTGCGAACAAGTTCCTGTTCTTGCCGGTGCTTTTACTTTATATCTTCCTTCTAGACGCCTACATCGCAAAAATCATCATCCAGTGGGAAATGCCCAAAGGAATGGTTTCCTACCTCGTTTCGGCATCCATGATGCTCATGCTTCTGCGAGTCACGCTGATGCTCCCCGAACGCATCAATCCCAAACCATCTTTCGAAAAGAAACTCCTGAAAATTCTCCCCACCGCCTGCATCCCCCTCGTCATCCTGATGTCCGTCGGCATCTTGCGCAGAATCTCCGATTACGGGATTTCAGAAGACCGCTATTACATTGCAGCCATCAACATCTTCTATTACGTCATTATCGCCATTTTGCTTATAGACAAAATCAAGTGCAAATCCAGGGTCATCGCCATCGTTTTTTGCAGCATGTTCTTTATCCTCACGAATGGTCCCCTGAGCGCCATTAACGTCACGCACCGCGTCTGGATGGATAGTATCAAGACTGCACTTGTCGAGCAGGGCTACAACAAATTTCCGTTAAGCAAAGAAGATACCCAAAAATTCATCGAACAATTGAAAACTAATAAAAGCCACCAATCAAAAATAGCCCTCTCGCGAATACAAGAAATAGGTATAGGATATAAAGACAATAATCTCACCCGAGATCTCGCTCAGTACATCAATAAAGGATCCGCTTACGGGCAAATTTCTAAAATAAAATTTGAGAAAAACGCCCCCATTATCAATAAAAACATAGTCAACAACAGTGTTTTCGACATTCCTCAGAATGCAACCAAAGCAAACCACTTCTATAGGAAATTCAGTAAAAAAGAATACGAGTTTCGCAACGACACCCTGTTCTTCAAATTCCAATTCTATGAAAAGACGTATGATTTCTTTATTACCAAGCAAGCTTTGGAACAAGAAGACGTAAAAACATTCAAAGCCAAAGGTGTCCAAATCAATGTCGAAACTTTGGACATAAAAATAAGAAAAAATCCAGAAGGCGATAATTTCTTTCAAATGAACGGCATCATCTTCTTGGAGTAATTTATGGACTTTGCTAAAATCAAGAAATACCCGAGTCAAATCTCGACGGCGTTCAAGCGGTTTCCGCTCGCATCGGCGCTCGCCTTCTTCACATTCTTCGCGCTTGTTTACAGCACGGAACATACAGAAATCTTTGAAAGACTCGCCGGAATGAGATTCCTCGCGTGGCTCGGCATCTACCCTATCGCAGCGATGCTCATTTCCCTCACGACATCGCTCGTGCAGGAATCCCTGAAAAACGAAAGCAAGTTGCCGCAGGCAATCTCGGGCGCAGCATGGCTCGTATTCTCGCTATTCCTGACTTTCGCCTTCTCGATGGATGTTTCCTGGGCGAACTACTACCTTGTCGCGACCGCCAGCTTCATCTATATAACCGCCACGTTCGGCATATTTATCGCCCCGTTCTGGAAAGACAGGGACGAGAACGCATTCTGGATTTTCCTGTTCAGGAACCTCAAGGCGCTAGTTGTCGCCGCGCTCGTCACAGCACTCCTGCTCGCATCCGTAGAAGCGCTCGTCTTCTGTTTTGGCGCACTTTTCGAACATGAATTCAACGAGATGGTGTATCTCTACATTGTCTACTTCTGCGCGAGCGTCGTATTCCCCATACTCTACTTCAGCGGCATCCCCGCCATCGAGGAATGCCACAGGGAAACTCCCGCGCTGAACAAGTTCGCCACGAGCACTATCCGGTTCCTCTTCGTGCCGGTACTTTCACTCGCCATACTCCTCTTTTACGCCTACATCGCCAAGTTCATCCTGCTGTGGGACATGCCGCAGGGAATGGTGTCGTACTTTGTTTCGGGCTTCATGCTGTACATGCTCGCGCTCGTCACCGTCCTTTACCCCGCGCGGCTCAGCCCCGGTTCCACCTTCGAAAAGAAGCTCCTGAAAATTTTCCCCACCGCATGCATCCCTCTCGTGGCCATGATGTCCGTCGGCCTCGTCCGCAGAATCAGCGACTACGGCATCTCGCCATGGCGCCTCTACGTCGTCGGCATCAACATCTTCTTCTACATCATCATCGCAATTTTCCTCATCGACAAAATCAAGTGCAAGTCGCGCTACATCGCCGTCATATTCTGCGCGATATTCTTCGTCATCACCGACACGCCGCTGAACGCGTCCAACATTTCACATCGCGTCTGGATGGGGAGCATCAAGGCTGCGCTTGTCGAACAGGGCTACACCGAGTTCCCGCTAAACGACAAGGATACCAGGGAATTCTTGCAAAAGCTCAAGGACAAGGATGACAAGAATGCAAAACTCGTCATCACACGATTAGTTTCTATCGGGGATTCACCCTTAAATAATCCGACGTATTATTCCTTGGCCAACTACCTATCCACAAAAGACAGGTCCCTATTCAGCCTTTTACAGATTTATGGGGTAAACAATCTAGACTGCACCGATGATGATATAATCTGTGACAAAGACAGCATTGACAAAGAGCCGTTCGAAAGCTTCGAGGTCAGCATAGAGTACCCCGACAAGGCGCTACTCCAGGTGCCCCGCGGCACAAAGGGCGCCGTCGCCATAGACCATTACTTCAACAACGACGAGTTCGAATTCACGGGCGACACGCTCACCTTCCGGATTTCGCTGAAAGAAGACAGCGGCTGCAGTTGCCAAAGCGACTCGACCGACGCCTGCAAAGAAGCGCCCGCGCCCGTCTACAGCTTTACCGTCGACAGGCAGACGCTCAAGCAGGACTCCGTAAGGCAAATCAAGGCCGACGGGGCTGCAATCGCGATAAGCTACCTGCATGCGGAAGAAGAGTCGAAGAACAGCAAGACGCTACGCATCCGCGGAATATTGTTTACGGAATAAGTCCTCCTGTCACCCTGGAGCCGAAGGCGATAGGGTCCATGTCCACATATCTATAGTTGACGCGCACCGAAGAATTCAAAGAGGAAAATCATGGTACTTGACACATTCAAAAAATACCCAAGCTTGATTTTGGCCGCGTTCAAGCGGTTCCCCCTCGCCATCGCGTTTGCGTTCTTGACATCAGTTGCGTTCATATTCTGCGTTGATGGGTTACCCAAGGTATTCCCCACAAGAACGACCTTTAGCCGAATCCTTGATATATGGTTACTTATTTACCCTGTCGCAGCCATGCTCATCGCTCTTGCAACATCGCTCATCCAGGAATCTCGAAAAAGCACACGCAAGATGCCGCAAATTCTTACGAGCGTGAGTTGGCTAGTCATTTCGGTGACACTCAGCCTTTGTTTTATCTCTGCAGACAACTGGGGTGATAAAGAATCCATAGGGCATATAACCATCTGCATTTACAGCTTTATTGGAATCGCCTTGATTTACGGACCATTCTGGAATCAAAAGAACGACAACGCTTTATGGGTATTTTACAACAAAACAAGCAATTCAATCTTCACATCTTTTTTTATTGTAATTTTATTTAGCATCGCATCATATGCACTCCTAGCTGCAATCAACGCCATATCAAACAATACAGACTCCAGTTTCTCCCTGTTTTGGTTTATAATCGTTTTCACAATATTCCCCATCCTATGCATGGCGGGCATCCCGTCCATCGACAAATGCACCGAAGAAACGCCCACGTTAAAGAATTCTGTAACCACCATAAAATTGAAGATAAAATCAAGGCAGTTCAGTTTTTCTTTCGACAGCATCAAACACATATTTTTACCGCTTTACACCATTTTCGTCATCATCGTCCATATTTACGACATCACAGCCCTGTTGCAATGGGAGTTACCAACAAAAACAACCTTTTTCCTTGCAGTCGGCGCCTTAACTTGCGTACTCATCATCCAAAACAAATATTATCCAGCTATTATACAACCCGAACATTCTTCCGAAAAGACAATCGCAAGGGCCCTTTCCTACACTTGCATTTTCCCCATCTTTACGGCAACCATCGCGATTATCCAAAGAATTTCTGAACACGGCATTACGGCAAGCCTATATGTTACATTAGGCTTTTGTATCTTCTCATGCATATTCGTTATACTCAACTGCATCCCCAAAATCATTCTAACTAAATATGTTATCATCATTTTCTGTGCGATACTTACGGTATCCCTGATAGGCCCCTTCAGCGCAACAAGCATCACCCGCAACGCCTGGCTCAAGAACATCGAGAAAACACTCGTCAGCGAAGGCTACACTGCATACCCGCTCAGCGAAAAAGACGCAAAAAAATTTTTCTCGGACCTTTGGGATAAAGACGGGCACAAGGCAAGCATCGTCGCCTACCAAGTAAAAGCACTCCATGCAAGATCTATCGAAAAACTTTACCAGTACTTCCCCGAAAATAGCGACCTTGCGGACATTTCCAAAAAATACCCTACAATTACCAAGACTATTAAAAACGACAAAATCCACACGATGCCCGAAAATTTCAGCAAATTCGCATTCGTGGTTTACACTTTCAAACACGAAGACCTCGCGACGCGAAACGACACGCTGTTTTTCGATTACCCGCTCAAGGACATCGACTCGACAAGCAGCAAGGTTCTCAGTTTCTACATACCAAAGCAAAGTTGGCTTGATAAGGACATAAAGGTCCTCGAAACCGAGGGCGCCAGATTCGAAGTGGAAGACATAAGATTCCGCCAATGGGAAAACGAAAAGCACCAACGCGAAAGAGACCTGCGCCTCGTCGGGATGCTGTTCATGGAGTGAAGTCATCCTCGACCAACGGGAGGGGATCCATACACCCCATATTACATTTTGGGCTTGACCATATTTATGCATATAACTATATTTACGCATAAATAGAATTTTAAAGGAATTACTATGGAATACAAAATTAAGGATATCAACCTCGCGATCGAAGGCCGCAAGGAACTCGAGCCTCCACATGACCGTGCAGACCGCCATCCTCATCGAGACGCTCGTGGACCTCGGTGCCGACGTGCGCTGGGTCAGCTGCAACATCTTCAGCACGCAGGACAACGCTGCCGCCGCCGTCGTGGTCGGCAAGAAGGGCACTGTGGAAAACCCGCAGGGCGTGCCCGTGTTCGCCTGGAAGGGAGAATCCTTGGAAGAATACTGGGAAAACACCGCCCGTGCCCTCGTGTGGCCCGACGGCAAGACCGCAGACCTCATCGTGGATGACGGCGGCGACGCCACCATGCTCGTGACCTGCGGCGCCGAATTCGAAGACGCCGGCAAGGTGCCCGAATTCAATCCCGAAAAGGACAGCGAAGAATGGGGCGTGTTCCTCGCCACGTGCAAGAAGATTTTCGAGAAGGACCCGAAGCAGTGGACCCGCGCCCGCGAAGCTCTCCGCGGCGTTTCCGAAGAAACCACGACCGGTGTGCATCGCCTGTACCAGATGGCCCAGGCCGGCCGCCTCAAGTTCCCGGCAATCAACGTGAACGATTCCGTGACCAAGTCCAAGTTCGACAACCTCTACGGCTGCCGCCACTCCTTGATCGACGGCATCAACCGCGCCACCGACGTGATGATGGCCGGCAAGATTGCAGTCGTGTGTGGCTACGGCGACGTGGGTAAGGGCTGCGCTCAGTCCCTCCGCGGCCAGGGCGCCCGCGTGATCATCACCGAAATCGACCCGATTTGCGCACTCCAGGCCGTGATGGAAGGCTACGAAGTCAAGACCCTCGACGAAGTCGTTGGCTACGCCGATATCTTCGTGACCACCACCGGCAACACCGGCATCATCTCCGCCGCTCAGATGAGCAAGATGAAGCACCGCGCCATCGTCGGTAACATCGGCCACTTCGACAACGAAATCGACATGGCCGGCCTCAAGAAGATTCCGGGCATCGTCCGCAACGAAATCAAGCCGCAGTACGACGAATGGATTTTCCCCGACGGCCACAGCATCCTCATCCTTATCCTCGCCGAAGGCCGCCTGCTCAACCTCGGCTGCGCCACCGGTCACCCGAGCTTCGTGATGAGCGCAAGCTTCACGAACCAGACCATCGCGCAGATCGACCTCTGGCTCAACGCCCAGGGCAAGCAGACCGTCGCCGGCATCAAGTACGAAAGCGGTGTCGTGTACACGCTCCCGAAGATCCTCGACGAGAAGGTCGCACGCCTCCACTTGGAAAAGCTCGGCGTCCACCTGACCACGCTCACCAAGGCCCAGGCCGACTACATCGGCGTGCCTGTGGAAGGCCCGTACAAGGCGGATCACTACAGGTACTAACCGCGTCATCCTGAGCCACGTAGTGGCGAAGGACCCAGACCCGAATATCAAAATCCCCCGGCACCTGCCGAGGGATTTTTTTTTGCGCGATACGAAATTAGAAATCTATTCCATAATGGCGTCCTTTTACCTTTCTTGGAACATATTCTTCGTGGTCTGCGCCGCGATAGTTTTCATTGATACTTATATTTACCATACAAGCCCAAAATGGAGGAAGAAATGCAAATTTCCAAAATCATGGCCATTGCCGCAGCCTTCTGTCTCTGTTCCTGCCAAGATTCCAAGCAAGAACACCAAGAAAAAGAAGAACAACTTGCAGTCGCAAAAATCTATTCTATCGGTAGTGTCGGAAGCCATCTAACACCTCAAGCGGGCAACACGTACAATCCAGAAAATCTTATTGACCACGATACCGCAACTACCTGGGCACTACCATTCAAAGAAAACGGCAGCGTCATCCTGGATTTTCATATAAGCGCTGAAAAAATTAAATATATAGAAGTATTCAATGGCTACGGAAAGAGTCTATTAAGGCACGGGCAAAACAGCCGCGCAAAACAGGTCAGTATTTATGCTGATCGTGTAAACACGGCAAATATCATTTGGAAGGGCGAACTAAAGGACACGCTCGGTTTTCAAAAAATCATTCTAGACAATCAACCGAAAAACACTTCCCATATTTTCTTAAAAATAAATTCCGTCTATCCTGGCAATAAATGGAACGATCTTTGCATTTCTGAAATCAAGTTCTTTGGCCAAAGCGCATCCGTAAAAGACTCCGAAATAAAAGCCGACAATACGGAGAACTCCAAACCAGCAGAACAGCCCGCCCCGCAAGAATCGAGCAACAATGATTCTACAGATGATTCTAAGACAAAGGATGCAGCAAGCGATAGCCCAATAGATTCTACAAATGCGCAGGAACCCCCTGCAACACAAGACACCCTCGCTGAACAAGACGACGAGACCTTGCCCGAAATAATAGGAGAATCGGACTGGAGAATCAATACCACAAAGATTCACATCAACGAATCCCAAATAGAAACAATGTCCAAACAGCGTTACGTGGTCTTAACCGAATCGCAGAAAAAGGAACTCTCTGATTATTGGACCTACGATACACTTTTTGCCATCTCCGAAAACTGGAATGACTGTACATGCATGATGATTTATTGCTACTGGATCGCACGCGACACCATCTCTGTAGAAAAAGGATTGATTCCTGCATCCGCATCGATTGTTTCGGAATCAAATGATGACGATGTTGACGGCGATGTTGATGACGATGCTTATTTGACCATGGGTGATTTCTTCGGCAGCTTGGATTATGTCATTGTCGGTCTCGACGGAAACCTTTATAGGAAAGGCGTTCCCGTCAGCATCGAAGAACTTCGCGCCGAACAGGCCGCCAAAGGAATCAATGTCGAAACAACAATGTCCCCCGATTCCATAAAGGGATATGGATGTCATGAGAATAAATTAGACATCAATATTCCCAGTATGTTGGTAATGCCCAAAAGAACCAGCAAACCCATTATCAGGAACCTGATTTCCTCGGGTTTGAAATTCTGCATTTCAGGGTAAGACAAAATCTCGGGTTTTACCGGTTCCAGCCGTTATGCCCGTCGCCGTAATACAGTGCGGCATCTTCGGGCCCAAAGTCGTCTGGCCCTGTATCGCGTGGAGAAAGCCACCCGCGCATCTTCTTGATGCGAGCCTTGCGCTCTTCTGCAGCACGGTCTGCGGCAGCCTTTTGCATATCAGGGGTCGCGGCCTTGGCTGCGCCCTGTTCTTCGGGAGAGGGAGTCTTGAGCATAGGAGCCTCCTGGCTGAAGGATGCTTTATAAATATATATAAATTCACGCCAAAACACACGCATATTGCCCCGAAAACATATTTCGCATTCATAATCTTATCTGTAATATTCTGTGTAGTCGTTGAGGCCTTTTTACTTCCCGTTCCGGGCAGCGGCAATCTCGGCATTGATTTCGTCGAGTGTCATTTCGGCGGAACCAGCCTTCTTGGCGTCGGCGGAAAGTTGCTGCATGAGAACCTTCCAATAACCTTCTTTTCTCCCACCAATTCGTTTTAACAGTCTCTTCTTTTGCAAACTTGAAAGGTGGTATTTTATGCCGTCAGGAGTGATGTCTCCGATAGCCTCGGCAATTTCATTACGAGAAAAACCGCTATTTTCCTTAATCACTTCAAGAATTTTCAACTCCATTTCGGATATCTTTTGGGTAGTCTTTTGGGCAGTCTTTTGGGTAGTCTTTTGGGTAGTCCCCTCTTCCAATACAAGGTTATCCTGAAATCCCCATGAAAATCCTGCATGACGGGTTCCGGCAAGTAGACATGCCTTCGCGCATCTTTTCCAAGGTGATGTCCCTGCAAAGCGTCCCTGGGGACGTCACTTCCAGGCGGTCATCATACAACGCCACCTGCACCTTGCGAGGGATTAGGTAACTGCGATGTTTTCGCCTTCAAGAACTGGCTCCTTGAGCATGTAACGTTCAGCCTCGCGGGTCGTTGCCGCCACGCGAACAAAAGTGCCCTCGGTTATCGTCCACGCCAAAAACGATCATGCCACCCTTGCCATTGGCAAAAGCTACAACAGTCTTGATAAACTTGATACTCTGTTCAGGAACATCTCTCTTGAACTCAAGCACCTCTGATTCGCCAGCTAAAATTTCTTCCTTGGTCATGAAGGTCTCCCTTAATAATCCTCTAGCCCGCTCGGCATGAGCGAACGTTAAAAACGGTTTTAATTGCGCCTACTCTGAAGGCACAATTTGGGTTTGTTTATGTTTTGGGATGCTCCACGTCGTGCACCTCCCAGTGGCCACCGCGATCTCCGCCAATACGAGCTATGCGCCCAGACTTTGTGAGATTTCTCAATTGCCATTTTACGCCGTCAGCAGTTATTCCACAAATTTCTGATAACTCCAACCTAGTCACATTAGGATTGTTTGATATCGCATCAAGTATTTTCTGGGTAGTTTTCTGGGTAGTTTTCTGGGCAGTTTTCTGGGTAGTTTCCGAGTCTTCATTCTGACCACCTTTCTGACTACCAGCCTCATTTTCCGCATCAAACGAATAATTTTCGTTCAGCGGTTGAATGATACGGAAAACATCATCTTCAAAAAACTCAGGTTCAACACCGGAATAAAGCTTCCCGTACTTGAACATTTTCCGGGCACCAGAACCGAGCTTTTCCGAATAGCCGATATTGCGAAAAAAGCTTGCGATAAGCGGATTCTTTGGGAACGGCTCAAGATTCCTCAGCGTTATCGGACCGTTGAACCGAGCCCTGTTCGCATTTTCCACATACATTCTGTCCTGTTCTATCACAAACTTCGCCTGATACGAACTTGAATACTCCCGATGCATCAGTGTGTTTACCAACATTTCACGAGCCACAATATTCCGAAGAGATTTGCGTTCGGCCCCTTCCACATAGAATTTATCGGGCAGGTGCAACGCCGCGAATTTAAAAAGCTGTTCAAAACTTTCGACCAAGTTCGTAACTACCGTCAAACGGTCATCATAACGATCAACATTCACCTTGCGGACAAGGGCATCCGTCTGGTAAGCAGGACAAATATCGCGAATAACTTCGTCGCGACCAAGAAGCATCACCGCGGCAAGATTGAACCCATTTTTGCCGGTAACATGATCCTCGGCATAAAGCCCTGCACTTTTCAACAAATCCCTGTTCGAAAGTTTTTCCCAAAGGTGGCTACCGCCAGCGTTGTTCTTGGCCAGAATCCGTATCATCGGCAGTAAATCCCAGCGCAAGTCTTTCAACTTTACGTACGGATACACCCTGCGTTCTGTGTAGATTTCTTGCTTGCGGATAAACATCTGCGCAATTTTTGCTGTCGCAGTCACCTTGACATCCGCCTCGTCTACGCGGTCATAAATCCGTTTCTTGAACGAATGTACCTCGCCGCTCGAAGGGACATGGATATGAATCAAGGTTTTCTTGCGGTACTTGAAAATTTCCGGTTCAAGGTAAAGCGTGGGGCTGAACAAGTCCGGATTACCGATGGCACTGATAAAGTTTTTCACCATCGGCTGGGCTGCATTTTCAGGAACGCCAACAACAGTCCCATTGTCAAGCACCCCCAGGTAAATATCTCCTCCGAATCGGTTCGAAAACGAGCAGACCGTTTCAAAGGTGTCCATTTCAATGGTGCCACCAGCCCGTTTGAACTCTATGGCCGCAGTTTCCCCAATCTTCAGGGCATTCTCAAATTTTGCAAGATTCATTACGTGGCCTCCCTATTAGCGGCTGCTTGATCTTGATGTTGGCTCATAAATTCAATATGCCCAACTATTGATTCTAAGAGTTCTTTGGGCAACTCATCAACCCCAATCAACTGTTGGTTCTCCACAATGCAGTCCTTCATCTGCTTGAAAAGGCGAATCAAAGCCTTGCTTTGGGCGGTAGCCCGTTCGCCCTTGAGCACCGTCATGAGCATGTAGATACCCTGTTCGGTGAATGCGTAGGGTGCATATTTTATGTTAGTCCCTCGTCGACTATTGTTCAAGGACGAAATTTTCGACCTTGAACATGTTTCCGCCTCCTTTAAAGTTAATTGGAAACGAAAATCTTCATCGAATTTTTCGATATTATTTTTCACCTGTTCGTTAAATCTCTTTGTCGTATACCCATAAATCTCAGCCAGGTCGGCATCGAGCATCACCTTGACCCCGCGGATGGTATATATCCGCGATTTCAGCAGGGCTTCGTCGATGAGCGGAAACTCCGCGACAGCCAATTTACCAGTTTTTCTTGCCATAATAATCCTCTAGCCCGCACGGCATATGCGAACATTAAAAACGATTTTAATTGCGTCTGCACTGCGGACGCAATTTGAGTTTGTTATGTTTTGGGATGCTCTTGCGGTGCTGTTGGCGAGGGTCTTCCTCGGCGTTACCTAGCGCGGCTTTCGCCACACACTCGAATAGGTCGTGTTCCTATCAGCTATCCAACAACATCAACAAGAAGGTTGATGAGCCCCACCGCGGATGCACGTACGGGCCGCAAGGCCTATGCCGACTGTCGCAGGGATTGTCGTAATACAGGGATAAATATACAAACAGGCCAGCGGGAAGTCAACACCCGCGCGTTACTTCCCGCTCCTGGCTGCGGCGATTTCGGCGTTGATTTCGTCGAGTGTCATTTCGGCGGAACCAGCCTTCTTGGCGTCGGCGGAAAGCAGCTGCATGGTCCGGAGCATACCGCGCTGGGCCTGCCCGCGCAATTCCAAGATGGCATTCCATCCAGTATTATCTTTCTTGTTCTCTTCTTCTGATTTTTTCTTCATCGTATTTCTCCTTTAATTGGTTGAAGGGCGCATCTTCACAATACTCTTATCTTGCATTTTCAAATTCATTTACCCACTCCTTGACCTTCGCCTGCAATAGTTTCTTGTCCGGCAGGTACAGCTCATAGGCGGAGGCGTAAATATTCGCATCTTCGGGCAAAGTCAGCCTTACAAGGGTATCCTTCTTCTCCTTGCAAAGCAAAATGCCGATAGTCGGCTTTTCGAAATCCTGCTTTACATACCGGTCGTAGTAGTTTACGTACATCTGCATCTGGCCGAGATCCTGATGGGTCAACTTATCGACCTTCAAGTCAACGAGCACATAGCACTGCAACAGACGATTGTACAAGACCAAGTCCACATAGTAGTTGTCCTCGTCAAAGGAGAAACGCTTCTGACGCGCTTCGAACAGGAATCCTTTCCCCAGTTCAAGCAGGAAATCTTGCAATTTTCCGATGATAGCAGATTCCAGTTTCGATTCCGTATACGACATATCTGGTTTTAAGCCAACGAACTCCAGCGTCACCGGATTCTTGATGATATCCTCCGGCTTTTCCACCACGTTGCCAACCCGTGCCAAACGGGCAACCTGCTCCTTGTCCCGGCTCAGCGCAAGACGCTCATACAGGCTTGAACCATACTGCCGCTGCAACTCGCGAAAAGACCAGTTCCCGGAAGTGGCCTCTATCTCGTAAAAACGGCGTTCATCGGCATTTTTGATACGCATGAGCACCAGGTAATGGGACCACGAAAGGGTGAATTCTGGCAAAACTTCAGATTGGGGCAACACTGTTGCCCCAATTTGCTGGGGACAATAAATACGATAAAAGAAGCGGCAACGCTTGAGCGTATCAACAGTCCAGCCGCCTTCATAGCGCGAAATCAGTCGTTCAGAAAGATTCAACAGAATCTGCTTGCCATATTCCGCTCGATACTGACCTTTTTGCTCATCTTCTACGATTAATCGCCCAATCTGGTACTTCGTGTAAACCTCGGCGACATTCATTGCCGTGGCCACTCGCACGCGGGCCTGTTCAATCAAGTTCGAGACCTTGTTGAACAACGATTCCACCGCTTTTGCGGGGACATTCTCTTTCTTTTTAGCCATTTTAGCCTCCATTTGCCGCATATTGCGGCTTGTTGATGTTAGAGGCGTCCCCTTTACTCCGAAATCCCGGAATAAAAAAAGACGCATTTCTCCATTAGACGGAAAAACACGTCGGGCATTAATGTACCTAATACCCCTAAAATTGGCAAGAGGGGCAAGAAAATTTTACAAGGCGTTCCCCGGCTCGGTTGGTCCCTGTCACCCTAGACTGTCATTCTGGAGCGTAGCGATAGAATCACGATAGCCCCCCCCTCTTCGCCGGGTCAGGCTATATTCTAGGGGCAATCGCCTACGCTTTCGCTTGCCGCTCGCCTCCTAGAACCAAGCCTCGCTACGCGAGTCTTGTCCCCAAGGGGTCACGCTTCGCAGGCTCACTATCCCTAACGCGAATGCGGGGATGATTATTCTTTGCATGGAAGGTAATAGTATTCGTCTAATGGCGACTTCTGGATTCCTATTCGTTCTATGTCGCAATCGCCTAGAATGGCTCCGGTCAATTTCCTTCCATTGATAGTTCTCGGCAATTTGTGCGTTCTCCCGATCCCTTTAAATTCTAATACATCTCGTTTTACGGGATACGCAAAAAACCACTCATTGAACGCTTCAATCTCGTTATCTGTAAAAGTCGCCTCAGGCAGGTTGGCGATATTAATCGGGAAAATATCATTAGGGGTGATGTGAAAATATTCGCAATCCTGATTGATTTTGCTGAATAAATCCTCATCATAACATCTAGATGAATCTGCAGGGTTACTTGAATCCCTTTCCAACGCCAAAATCAGGCATTGAACATCATGAGGTTTAAAAATTTTCCCTGCCAATGTGCGAAAATGCTTGTTGACGAACAACTCTTCCGCTTCTTTGTAATTATGCGCATCGGCAAAACTATCCTTTTTAGGCCACACCGCCCAAAACACATATTTTTCATCAAGCAGTTTCAGAAAATTATCGCGGAACATTTTGCGAGCATTTGTTTTGAACTCTTCTCGGAGTCCGGAATACTTGCTGGTGTATGCTTTCAGCACATACAAGAAATTAACGTTATAGACTTGCAGCAAAAGCGTATCGCGGTCAAAAAGACGATTCTTGAAATGACGATTGCGATTTTTCCAAAGTTGTTTCTTGATATTCTTATTGCATTTTTCGTCATCATCATAGAATTCATCGGAATCTTTTACTTCCGCAATTAAATTATTCCGTTCGTTATCGGTGGCGCAGAAATAGTCATCTTCATATTGCGATGGATTATCGTTGTAATCAGGCAAGTCACCACGAATAAAGAAGTTTGGCGTAACGCTATAGCCCTCCGTCAATTTATCACGATATCGAATACCGTGATGATTTTTTTCGGGACTGTCGTAAAAATTATTTTCAACGTTAACATTGTTATTTTCGTTATCAACATATTCGGGACTAAAGAAATCTTGTATTACATTCTTGGCATACGTGAACTGTTTTGCAATTGATTGACCCTTGATATCGTTTGGATCTTGATAATACTTACTGTCACCTATGTGCCAAATCTGTTCAGAATTTTCACTCGCAAAAATCAACGACTTTTCTTTATAGAGGTGGTCAATGATTTTTCCGTCACTATTCTTTTTTAATTTCGCAGCTTCAGGATCGCCAATCAATTCGTCAATCATCGCTTCAAATACGTTATTGAACGAATTGGCAATCAGGTATTCCTGAACATTATTGTTCTTGTTTTTGTAGCAAGCCCCCCAACGGAAAAACGCTTCCATAATGTTGTATAGTTTAAGGAGCCTATCTTCAAAATACTTGTACTTGATTTTCTTGAGTTCGCGCAGCCCTCGTTCGTTTTCTAGAAGGCGTTCCATCTCGTTCATCTTGAGCGGCTGATAGAACTCGCTTTGCGGCATTGTATAGCCGAATTTATCCTGGATGAACCTCATCGCAGAGAAATACAAGACCAAGAGGCGATCGTCTAAATCAAACACCTTGGCCTTTTTTACAAGGTCCATGTATATCGGCACTCCATCTTGAATAAACGGGATTTTTTTATTTACCGTACGTTGCCAATTTATCTTGTGATTCCCGCTATGTTTATTTTTCGCAACAAAGACAAAAAGAGATTGATTCTTTTTATAGAAAAGCTCCATACTACTCATAATATCAAGTAGCGTGGCATAACGGTCATTTTTCTTGAAATTTCGGGATTCCGATTGTGGCGGTGTTGCCACCCCGTTATCTTTTTTGCTATCACTATTTTTATTGTACTTGTCTATGGCAGAATAAAGCCAAAGCGAAATGGACGAAAAGAATTTTCGCTGTATACCGCTGATGCTTAGATCTTCTTCTTTTTGATTACCAAAACAATCTTCCCCTTTGGGGTCAATTTCTTCACCAAAGGCCTTTTTCCCATTCTCATCTAAGAACACCTTGGGCAGCACAAAGACGGGTTGGCCATTGTAAAAGCAATAACCAACGCCGTTAATCTTTACGCCATCTTTCGTCGTTTCTGTATTGAAGCCACTTTTGCTACGGTATTTTAATTCACCTTCGCCATGTCCAATGACTTTTTTCAGAAATTTGAAATCGTAGGGATGTTCTTCGAAAAGAAAAATCATGCAACAAGCCTATCGTAATGCTTATTGTGCTGGGTTCGGTTCTTCCGCAGGAGCGGGCTCGGCAGCGGCAGCATTAGCACCCTGTTCACCTTGCTGAGGAGGAGGAGCATTCTGGTCTACAACGTCCAGATTAGACATGATTTTTGCTATACGGTCTTTTTGGTCAACTTCACTTCCTTCAAAAAGCATTTGGAAGGTCAACGTTTTATCTTGATTTCCTTCAAGTTTGAAATGGAACACCTTTTCTGCGTCTTTATTACCTTCTTCATCTTTGTATACGGAATCCCAAAGGTAGAACAGAACCTTGGAGCGGAATTCCTTATAATCCACAGAATGCTTAATGAAGAATTCGCCCATCTGCTTGTCTTCACTTCTAGTCACTTTGCTGATATTTGCATTTACGGCTTTCAAGAAGTCAAGCCACATATAGCGGAAATTTCCTACAGAAATATCAAATTGATCGGCGTTCCATTCTGCACCACATGTCGCATCTCTTTCGTATTTGATCGGGACATACTCCCAGTCAAAGCGACGCTTGAACGCACTGTCCATGGGAAATAGCGACTGATCGCTAGTATTCATTGTAGCGAGTATGTTGAAGTTCGGAGGAAGTGCAATTTTGCAGAAATCATCGTCCGTGTGTTCTTCTCCTTGCACTGAACTATCCCATTCCTGAATTCTATTCTTGTATTTATTCCAAGCATCCTCTACGTCTGTATTATTTTTCAATTCATTTTCAATGTATTTTGCAAAGTCCGAGTCAACATCTATCGGGTATGCGGAATGACCGCATTCTCTATCAAGTAGCTGGAATATGTCGCCAAAAATCTGGGCACAATTTCCTCGATTTATTTCTTCAATTACCAAATAAACCTTTTCCCCTATAGCATTTCGATCCTGAGCGGTCGCGATAAGATACTCGACCCATGCCTTTACATAGGCTTTTGCAAAAAACTGTGGAGCAAATTTATAAGTAATGACAATTCTATCGTTTTCGTCCTCTACAGGGGGATGCTCAGTTTCGTTGAGATGATTGGAATGAGGCATCGGCTTGTAAGCACCTACGAATTGTGCATAATCATAATCAGGATGGAATGTCGTGCGAAATTTAAATTCCTTGTTTACGTTTTTCAAACCACATCCATTTTCAGGATCATCAATTTTATAAGATTTGCCTGTGCCGGGAGCGCCATAGAAAATTTTTTGCATAATATTGCCTACCACGTCTTCGTTTTCTTCAGATTCTTCAATTTCTACCGGAAGATTTTCCGTTATAGGATTTTCGTGTGTAACTTTATAGATTAAGTAATCTCTAAATTGCTTTAAAGCCCTAGATCTAAATCCTACATTATCTGTATTGTTTCGGTAAAGAAATTCCTGATCTTCAAGAAGCGTTGTTAAAAGATTGTTTATTTCTTCTATACTTGTAATGTCATAAATGCTTTCAATATGAGTCCATCTATCTGGAGCATAATCAAATAAGCGATCACATCTTATAAAATTCAAATAATTAGCAATAGCTCCAGTTGTTAGCCTGGCACCAGTTCTTACACTTCGGGCGACATTGGTAAGATAAGTTCTATAATCTTCTTTGACGGCGTTTCGATTGTGCTCTCTTTGTTGTCGTTTAATTTCGTTAATTTCTTCTTCTGTAATAGGCGTTAATTCACCAAGTGCGTGATTTCGCATAGAAAGCAAAACAATATGCTTTCTATTGCGAACTCTTGTATAAAAAATAGAAGGTGTTAAACACAAAAGGGATTCTATTACAGAACGAGTACTTCCGCTACCACCCAAAGTCGACTCGATATCTAAGGGCTCAATATCTTGCAATGCATCTAGAATTCTTTTTATATGATTGATTGATACAGGGACTTCATTATTGTCTCTTAAGACTTTGATTTCATCATTAGTGACGTTTAATAATGTATATGAACCTGTCGGTGTTGTTGCTGAGGGCACATATGAATATTGCCTATTAGTTTCTAATTGTGCCAACTGTTGAATAAATTCCTCGTAGGTCATAAGTCCTCCAAAAATTCTTTAATTGTTTCTGCCATTCCCTTACCCATTAGATAAGGAACGCCATTCCCAACAGTTTTGAATTTTGCCGTTAAGGTCATTTCAGGAGGCAATGCAAATTCCTTAGGCAGAGACTGTATCGCCAATGTTTCTGCAACAGAAAGGCGCCGTTCTTTATAAGGATGAAGATGAACTTCATTATTGCCATATGCAGCCGTAGGCGAATATCTCCATCGATGTAAGCGTTTATAGCATTTCTTGGAAACATCACCCTCTTTTATCACTTTCATTTTTGCTAAACCAGCTTTAGGCTGAAGGAATTCATCCCCATTGGGGTGGTTCAATACATCATTTTTCTTAAACCAATACTCTACCGTTAGTTCTGGAATGATATTCTTTGGCTGATTGAGCTTTCCATCTTTTTGAAAAATATCTTCCGTAGGCCATTTGCATTTTTGAATATCTTCCATCGAATAAATCAATTTCGATTCCCATGGGAAATTCAAAATTTCATTTCCTTTTTTATTTTTCGATTGCAAAAATTTTTTTTTCATCCCAAAAAGAAGGATTCTATCTCTGTCTTGCGGCGCCCCAAATTCTAACGAATTTGTAAGTCGCTCTGTCGTGCAATATCCCGCAGCATGCAATATCTTTTTTAAGTCCTCAAAATAGGCCCTATGACGAGCCGTCCGCCAAAGTCCTTTCACGTTTTCAAACAAAAAGAAATCTGGATTAAATGTCACAATAGAATTCACATAGGACAAAGATAATTTACCGTTATCTCCTTCTTTTCCTTTGTTTTTTCCTGCAACAGAAAAATCGGGGCATGGCGGGCCTCCAACAAATCCTGTCAAGGCATCCTTTTTACTTACGCATACAAAATCCTTTAGTTCCTTTTTCCGATTGTCGAGAAAATCATTGATGTCGTTGTTCTGATAACCGAATTCTGGCTTGTCTAATTTCATTTGCTCGCGAGAATACTGATACGCATTCATAAATGACGGCAAATATTCGTTGACAAACTTTATATCATAACCCGATTGTTCAAAACCGAGATCAAGAAAACCAGAACCAGCAAAGAAGGAGAAAATATTTGGCTTCATATAATTTTTCACTAACCTACAATTCCCTTTAAAATAGTAACTATTTCCTGCATTATTGCATTCGATTCTGGAATTGCATTGCAAAGTTTCTTATGATAGGAGAATATATCATTGGCAGAAACCTCGCCCCCGATATCCTCTTTTGCCCAATCTGCAATAGCTTTCTTGTATGGGTCCTTTTTTGATTCATCTATTTCAGTATGAGGTGATTTTTCAGAACATTTCCAGAGAATTTCTTCAGGAGTTCTCATCGGAAGAAATTTGCAATTAGATTTCAGGAAATCTAAAAATTTCTTTTTTTCTATAGTTAACTGCTCGTTTTCTTTGCCTGAATCAGCGACAAAACCTAAATCCTTTGATTTTACTCCCGTAATATCTAAAATAATCTGGTCTAATTCACTTTCAGCGACATCTTTGCCAGCTGGCATGTCTCTTTTTTGATCACCATCTAAGACTAGATATGTTTTTGAAACATTTAATCGAGAAAGAACTACTGCTTCCTGAAAAATGTTCTTTGCACCACCGGGATGAGAAATAACGTTAAGAGAGGCTGCTGCTCGGGTATTATATATTTTCAACGCCTTTTCTACTAATAGGCTAGCTGATCGATCTTCAACGACTATTTTTTTCTTTTCTGTATTTGTGTGACCAATATATTGGAAGGCAATACTTGCAGGAACATCTTGAATAGGAATGAACTTATTTTGAGCCGTTTGATTCATAACCACAATGGCTTCAGGGGGCAACTCTTCAACTATCGCCGGGCTATGAGTGCTAATAACTACTTGCAGACCCTTTTCACGAACTTTTTCCAATATATAGTTCAATAATCTTTTTTGAGCACCAGGATGTAACGAGACCTCTGGTTCGTCAAGAAGCAGTAAAGTTCCTGGTTGCGCTTCGAATATCTTGTGAACAAGTTTTGCTACAGCCGATTCTCCACTACCAGCAAAAGCTTCGGAATAGTTTCCCGAAAATAATTCATCACCTACTCCTTGTGAAAAATAAACACTTGTTCCCCATTTGCCATAGAATTGATGCTCTATAATCTTGACAGAACTGTATTGCTTGTCAAGGATATCCGACAAAATTAAAAGCTCTGCATCTGTTAAATTAATAGGGGACTTAAACTTAATTTGTCCTCTATACTTAAAACTTGGGTCTAGCGAGCCGTTTAACGCATCTTTCAAATACCTAGAATAAAAACGAATGTAATCTTGCTTTGTTTTTAATTTTCTTCCCCAGGGAGCATCTTCGAAATAGAAATATTTGTCAAATGCGGATATTTCTTCACGAAAATCAATATACTCAACTTTTCGGGTCGTACCTGGCCATCGAGTCTTATATTTGCTCTTCTGTCCTGGATCTGAAAATTTTTTCATGCCATGGCGAAGTACTGGACGAGAAGGTTCCCAATAATCAGGCCCCTTACTATTAGAGCGAACATTTAGCACTTCTACTAATTCTGAAATATCGCTATTATAATAGCTATACCAGAAAGAGGGCATGTTACCCTTTGAATCCTTTTCTTTTATAGGATCAACACTTGTAGAAAACCATCGCTGAGAAAGAGATTCTCCTTCAGAAACTTTTTCTAAGGCTTGCAAAACAGAACTTTTACCACAACCATTTTCACCTACCAAAACAGTCAACGGAAATTTAAACTCTATTTTAGATGCGGGGAATAACCCTTTAAAATAGGGAAAATGAATATCTGTAATGTAATCTTTAAAAAGATTGTACCTAATTTCTTCTTTGAAGAGTCCCTTTATATTCTGAATCAATTTACTGTTCACAAATCACCTCCCCAATTTTTTTTGCAAACGCAGGAGGAACGGCATTGCCGATAAGTTTTGCCGCGGTAACAATGCTTGTTGTGCAGAATTTATAATTTGAGGGGAACGATTGAAGTGTAGCGCCTTCGCGAATAGAAAGGCCTCGATTTTCTTGAGGATGTGCAAAACGCCCGTTTGAAATGCTATAGAACTTTGTCGTGATTGTTGGCGCAGGCTTATCCCAATACATGCGTCCGTAAACATCTAGGAAGGAAGAGTCTTTTCCCTTATAGCAAGGCAACTGCAGATCTGGGTCATCTTTCCAACAAAGTCGTGTTCCGCCATTCTTTTTAGTCTTTGCAAGGCGTTTGAGATTTTTTTCGCTCAATTTCATTGTAGAATGGAACCGTTCAGTAGAATCAACAAATCCGGCAGGGATTTCTTTGAACCCGTGTTCTGATCCCAGAACATCGCGGACGTTCAATGCATTCTCAACATGTTCCGGCAAATGCAATTTCCTCTCAAGGCGTGTGGCAATCAACGAAAAACGACGACGATTTTGCGGAACACCATAGTCCTTCATGTTCACAACTTCCTTAACAATGTTTGTATAGCCTTTTTTGCGTAATCTGCGCAAAAATTCAGGCAGCACTGTTTTCTTGTTGTCAAGAATGCCCGGAACATTTTCAACAAGGACGAACCCCGGATTGTAGTAGTCGATAAACTTCCAGAACTTGAGTAAAAGTCCCTTGGATTTTTTAGACTTTTCCTTGGAAGAGCGAATAAGACTGTAGTATTGGCAAGGGCTGCATCCCACCAAAATCAGATGGTCATCATCTTTTTGGACACCTAGTTCTGTTTCGAAATAGGATTCATCCAATTTGCCAACATCTGCATTGATAAACTTTGTCTTGGGATTGTTTGCAACGTAGGTCGCTTCGGCATCTGGGTCAAAATCGACCCCTGCGACAACATCAATACCCGCCTGACGAAGGCCGTATGTCATGCCACCTCCGCCGCAAAAAAAGTCGATTGCGCGATACTTTGCCATTGATATTCCTGTTCTTGAGTTAATATAGTTTTTTTTCATTTTCAAATCTAATTTCATGCTACACTCAAGTCAATATATCCGTCTTTTCCATAATTTCATCCATTTTTCCATTCCACACGACATTCTCTGGCTATGGGGTGCAGTTTGAACGAATGTTATAGAAGATTATTTGATTATACAAGCATACGGTAAAATATAGATTCATCACAATGTCAATTTATGACATATTGCAAAAATCAAGAAATCTTTTTACCTTGTAGACAAAACGACATTACAATTTGAAACACTTTGTAAATCACCCCGAAAAGCCTAAAAACGCAAAACGAGTTGTTTTTGGTTCCGCCTAATGACTTTGGATAAATCTTAATATATATTTACTTCAAAGGCTTAAAGGTAAAGGAAGTATAGAGAAATGAGTTTCGGTAACAAAAAAGAACAAATGGGAAAGTATAAAGAGATTCCTTTCCAGCATTTGGCGCCGATTGACACGGTGAATGACAAAACCACATTCGACGCCCTTGATTACGCATTATCTCAAGAAAATATCCATAACGTCGCTTTGACAGGTAACTATGGATCTGGAAAGAGTTCTATTTTAGAAAGTTACATTAAACAGAAAAATAAATGCTCTTTTTTTAAAGGACTTTTGAATCGATTAACAAAAAAGAATGCGAATTTTTTAAAAATATCTCTAGCCACCTTCGCTATAGAAAATGAAACCGATGATTCGGAAAAGCAGAATGAAAAACTTCCGCAGACAACGGCACAAGAAATAGAAAAAAGTATATTGCAACAGATTTTTTATCGTAAATCAGGCCGAAAATTTCCTTATTCTCATTTTAGCCGAATAAAGAAAATTGGATTTCTTCGCAAATTGCTAACAGAAATAGTTGTATTACTTTTGCTATTTGCTCCTGTTTACGTTATAAAAAATGATTTATGGAAAAATATTACAGACCCATTTTTTAAAGATGGTCTAACATTCTTTTTTGCGGTTTCTTTTGCCATAGCCTTTTGCATGGCTCTATACAAAATTATATCATTAACCTATAAATTTCGACTTGCGAAATTATCCTTTCAAGATGCGGAAATTGAATTTGATGAAAACGGAAGAGACGAATCTTTGCTTAATAAATATTTAGATGAACTTCTTTATTTCTTTGAGGTCACCAATTTTAATATTGTCATCTTTGAAGATTTAGATCGATTTAGAAATACAGAAATATTCATAAAACTTCGTGAATTAAATACTCTTCTTAATAACTATGAAAAAATTCATCGCAGGATAGTGTTTGTTTATGCCTTGCGAGATGAAGTTTTTAAGGATAGTTCCCGAACAAAATTCTTCGATTTCATTATTCCTGTTATCCCTATAATAAATAATCAGAATTCTAGCGATATGTTGATAAATCAATGGAGCGAAAACAAAGATAGTCCATTGGGTAAAATTGACGAATCATTCTTGCAAGATATCAGTTTATTTGTTGACGATATGCGATTGCTAAAAAATAGCATCAATGAATTCAAGATATATGATCAAAAAGTAAATGCAGATGATTATATAGAAAACGATATTGAAACTGAGCATAGAATTTGTCGAGATAGAAATAAAATTTTTGCATTGATTTTATACAAAAACTTGTATCCAAGTGATTTCGCTTTGCTAGCACAAAATAAAGGCGAATTATATAGCATTTTCCAGAAAAAAAAAGATGTTGTCGACGCCGAAATTCCTAAGATAGAGAACAGTATAACACAATTAGAAAAACAAATAGAAACAATTGAAAAACAAATTACATTCGACATAAAAGAATTACGAACCATATATATTGCTGAGGTTTTCTCAAAGAAACCTAAAAACAACAATATGTATATTTTAAATGACATATCAGATTTTCTTTCGGATGAAGGATTTGAAAAAATACATTTAGGAAATTCTTTACCTTGCGGCTCATATTATGGTGGTCGAGGTTCTTTTAATTATGATTTCTTTGCAATAGAAAAAGAAGTTAACTCTTTATATTCTTATAAAGAGCGCGAGGATATGCTAAAGAAGAAAATTAATGGAGAATTAGAAACGCTAAAAAGACAGATTGCCGAAAAAAGGGCCTCCATGTCTAATATCCGGCAGATGTCAATCGCCGAAATGCTTGATGAATTTTCTCCAGAACAATTTGTAGCGGATGTAAAGACGATAAACAAGGATTTTGTAATATACCTTCTGCGTTATAGTTATATCGATGAAAATTATTTTGAATACATCTCTTACTTCTATGCAAATTCTTTGAGTGTTCAAGAAAAGCAATATTTACTCTTAATCAAAAATAAACAGCAACCCAACTTTGACTTGCTGATAAATAATCCTAATTTCGGGAATATTTCATCAAGAATAAAGGATGTTGAATGGAAACTACCCGCAGTTTTAAACTACTCAATGCTGTTTTGTGTATTGACATTCGATGACATTCACATTGACGATTTCTTGAATGCGCTTTGGAACTACAAGGTGTTTAACCGAAACAATATTTTCCTAAGTAAATTTAATGGTGGCACAAATATTCAATCGAAATTGTATCGAAGGTTGTATGATTTGTTTGGGAAAAAGAGTAATTGGATTGACATTCTTTTTAGTAACGAAGAAATAAATGTTGTTTATAATTTCTTTTTGTATGTTAATTTTGAAAAAACAGAAAAAGATGCAATCGCATTCCTAACGAACGATATGTCCTACCTACATCGTCAAGATATTGACAAAAATACTGTTGCTAGTATAATTCGCTATTACGATTTAAAATTTAATCTTTTAGACGATTCCGTAAAGTATCCAATTTACAATATCATATTGGATAACAATGCTTATATAATATCAAAACAAAATTTTGACATCATAATCAAAAATGCATTTGCTGATGCCGCTAAAAATCCAATTATGGATTATTACACTTGTGTGTCTAAATTGCAAAACAAAAACATAAAAGCGAACGTTGATCAAAATATCCAACTTTTTGTAAATGATATTGTGCTTTTAGCGGATAACTCAATAACCGAATCTGAAGAAGCATTTGTAGAATTACTGAATAACAATACATTGCTGACGGAAACAAAAGTTGAATTAATAGAAAAGAATGACTGCGTAATTTCCGATATAACAAAAATCAAGTTGGCTGAAATAAAACTTGCTGACGGCAATGAAAAGCTAGTAGACATCCGAAATTTGTTGTATAAGCATAAAAAGATAAGCCCAGCATGGTCTAATGTGTTTGAAAATTTCAGGTTTAATGGAAATAAATTAGACACCTGTTTGGTTGATTACCTGAACGATAAGCAAATAGTTGTAGAATTGGTAAAAGAAAAGCCTCTGACAGAAGAAGAATTAAAAAATGAAAGCGGAAATTATAGCATTGTCTCCTCATTTTATGATGTCATTTCTGTTTCAAATGTTTTATCGATCGACAGCTTCTCAAAATTAATGAATGTTTGTCCTTGGCATTATGACAAAATGGAAAGATACGACATTGGCTCGAAAGAAATGGATGTTCTAATAGGGCAAAAGAAGATTACACTTACATCGGAAAATTATTTGGGGATTAAACAAAATCACACAGATTTGCTTTCAAAATATATTGCTGTATGGTTTGATGATTTTGTGGATAATTGGAGCGAATTAAAGTTAGCAGTGACTTTTGATGACATGAAGTTACTTTTGGAATCTGTCAACTTGAACAAAGATCAAAAATCTCAGCTTTTATCAAGAGATTTTAGTGTATGGCAAGGCATAAATCAGAAAGAACACCTTGTTTGGATCGGAAAGACGATAATTGAATTGAATTTCTCAGTACAATTAAAAGCACCTATCGCCGTAGTTATCCGAAATCTAGATAACGAAGACGATTTGATAAAAATTATAGCTTTGCAGGGACGATATTTAAAAGAAGCCGAAATTAAGAATGTGATTAACAATAAAATGAGCGACGCCTATAAATCTTGTATTGAGAATAATGGAAAGAAACGAGAATTAGAGAACAACTCAAGTAATTTATTATTTATGGGTATTTTGAAAGAAAAGGGCATAATATCAAGTTTCAAGGAAAACGGTGATAAAATAAGGGTATATCAGAAAAGAGCAAACGCTTAATGATTTTCTGAAAAATGTGTATGTCAACAATTCTTCTTTCCATTAAACCTGAATATGTTCGCAGGATTCTTGAAGGCTCCAAGAGATTCGAATTCCGCAGGCAGATGGCAAAACGTAAAGTGGAGCGAATTCTGATTTATTCGACCGCCCCCGAAATGAAAGTTGTGGCGTCGGTAGAAGTTCTCGGCGTGTTAAAAGATTCTCCGAAAAAACTTTGGGAAATAACCCATACATATGCAGGAATTTCTCGCCAAAAATTTATGGGCTACTTTTCCAATAGAATGGTGGCATATGCTTACCGATTAGGAAAATTGCAAAAATTCGATACGCCTAAAAAGCTTGCTGAATACGGTATTACTGCGGCACCACAGTCTTTTGTGTATATTGAATAATAGTAGCATCAACACGCAAAAATGTTAACTACAGTATTTTTGACCTATATAATGAAATATCTACATTCATACTTCTCTTTTGGTTTTCCGGGGTTTTAGGGGCGGAGCCCTTAGGAGAGGGGGTGTCCGTAAAACTTGCCCTGGACCCTATCGCTGCGCTCCAAGGTGACAGAAGGGCAAGGCTGCAGGCAGGGGGAGGCTTCCCCCTCCATCAAGATGACATGAGCTGTATGATGTCGCCCGTGCCCGACTGAACTTTCAGGAAAGCATTCTTGCCCTTGACCCACGATAATGATGCACCGAACATATCCACCTCTTTTTTAATCTGTGGATGAAATTTAATTCCTCCGCATTTTAAATGCAATAGATGAGGTTTTCCTGTAAAATCGGAGTATAAATGAAAAGCTACCCTCTTCTTTCCATCTCAATTTCTGGCAATATGATGGGAGTTTCGTCTTCGCGTTCTTTATTATTCCAAGCGACAATATAACGGACTCTAGCATTCTTCACAAAATAACCGAGTTCTTCAAGATGCTTTATTTTTGCTTTTGCATCCTTCGACAAAACAGCAATCGCATTTTTGGACGAAGACAAATCATACAGACAACCACCCCTAAATCGCAACGGCATTCCCGCACATAGCGAGAAAATCCTTTTCTTCAGTTCAGGACCTTCACCCGATGCCTCACCATAGAAATAATCAAGCCACATGTCCTTATGGCCGAACTGGCAAATAATTTCCGCCGGTTCTGGATACTTGGTGTTGTCTATTAATTTTTCAGGTGCATACTTTTCTAGGAATGGACAGCAATGAAAAACATACAACTGATTCTTCGCGCGAGTAAATCCAACATACAAAACACGCCTATCCTGTTCTGTATTTCTCCTCGGATTCTTCACCATCACATAGACACGATCAAATTCTCTACCTTTGGCCTTATGAATTGTCGATACAACAACTTCTTTCTTCGTTCCACGATCAAAATCCGAAATTTTTGATTCCATCAGAAATAGTTTAAAATCATTTCGGTAAAGGCGATCACTCTGATTCTTGTAGACATCAAGAGCTCTTAAGCACAAGGCGAGTATGGAACTTCTTTGGTATTTTGCTTTTAATTTTTCTACAGCCCCGTTCCAGTCTTCTGAGCTAATAATAGGTTCATTTTCTTTCTGAATCCACTTCAAGAAACTTCTGAATTCCATCAAATCACGTAAGGCAAAACCATCGCTGTCCTGGATTAACTTTGCCTTTATCTTTTCGTGATTCAAGAGAGCCATGACCTTCAGCGCATCATCATTGGTTTGTGTCAAGACGCCAACAGTCCCAGCAGGGGGATATTTCTTTATGTGGTTTAATATCGGATACTCAAGACTCGTAGACGCGAATCTTCTAATTCTCACAGCGCCAGTGCCTTCTTTTACAGAAACAATGGGTTTTTCTTTCAAGCGGTTTGGAATATCCTGCACAAAATGATTGCTAAAATCTACCACAGACTTTATGCTGCGATAATTTTCCACAAGTTCGTATTTCTTAGCCCTGTATGTTTCCATAAACCTATTCAAATTCACAGAACCAGAACCATTTTTCTTATGGATTTCCTCAAAAATGTTCTGGTCATCATCACCAACAGCAATTACGCGCATGTCGTCATTTTCTTCAATCAGCGCTTGTACAAGGGCAAATTGGTGTTCGTCCATGTCTTGAGCTTCATCGATGACAAGAACTTTCTTCGTTATCTTGCTATGCTCAATTTCTCCTTCGCGAATCATCCGTACGGCAGTTTCAATAACGGAATCGGACTCATTCAGGTCGCCCATTTTTCCAAGCAAATCAAAGGCATAGGAATGGAAAGTCTTTGCCGTCAAGAATGCTGCAGCAGGTCCAATCAACTTGCGCAATTTTTCCTTAAAATCAATTGCAGCACTACGCGAGAAAGTCAGCATCAGCAGTTGCTCGTGCTTCACATCTTCCAGCAACATCAACGAGGCTAGTTTATGTACCAGCACCCGTGTTTTTCCGCTACCTGGGCCAGCTGCAACCATTATGTATTGACTGTCCTTGTCTTCTATTATTTCCCTTTGCCGAGGCGAAAGCTCGTCAACAATTTCGTGATATTTCTGCGGAGTAATGTTATGATTGATCTCGTCTTGTCTATTTCCCTTGAAATACTTATTCAAGAACATCTTGTATTCCAAAGAGAAATAGTCGCTCACAAATGTCAACGCCTGCTTGCTATCGCGGACCATCATGTTAGCATATTCACCGACAATGTGAATCTGCTGCATTTTCATCTTGTAGAAATTATTCAGTTTTTCATAATCATCAATCTTATACTTTATCAAATTGCTCTTTTCAATTCTATGTATTTCTAGAGCATTATACAAGACCAAGAATCCATCTTCCAGCTGCAAGGAATTAATCTTGGAAAGATAAAGCAACGTCCGTTCCAACTCCTTATAAGAAACGGATTCCTTTGAGAAAAGTGAAATCTGATTTTCGTAAGCGTTCAGCAATTCTTTTTCAGAAAATTGAATCAACGCTTCTTCGCGATTATTTGCTTTTGCATCCAGATTTGTCTGATAGAGATAATCTATCACAAATTGCGATAATTGTATTCGATGCTTAAAGTCTTCCTTTAGGGAATCTAGAGAAACCTTCAATTCAACTTTCGTACTGATGTCAGAACAATAATTCTTTTCGATAAAATTATTGATTATCCAGAAGAACAATATTGTCTTAAAATCCTTTACACTAGATTTCTTTATTCCCTGCTTCATGGCTTCTTCATTCAATTCTTTCAGGTTAAAAATCGTTTTCCCTGTCGCCAATTTTGAAAGAAGAAGTTCTTCCATTTTACTAAAGCGATTGATGACGGCTTTGGACTTATTCTCGCTTTCAGATTTCTTGATATATGCAGTCAAATCCTTCGTATCCGCAAGGATGTTTTCCGCGCGTAACAATTGGACGGATTCCTGAACCGCGCTACACTCTAGGCCTAAGATATCGGCAATATAGTCTATCCTAGATTCAGCCTCGTCGCTAGTTGATTTTGAAATACTCCTTTCGGAAATCAAGAGGCTCATGATTCTACGAGCAGTTTCTTTTTGTGTATCGTCAAAAAGCGTAGATGCATCAATCTTGCTGCGAGCCTCATCCATATTCTGAACCATAATACCGGTCGCGAACACTCGGGGGCAATTTTGCTTACGCTCGATATAACCCGCTTCTTCCAGAGCCAGAATTGCAGTTTTTACGCGCGTTTCCACATCCCCATTAGGGTCATCAAAACCCGCTTCTCTAGCAATTTCCAATGGGGAGCGCTTTAGTATCGTCCGATTCTTGGTAAAACTCTTAATGGCCTTCCAAACTTGCTGAATCTCGCTCAAACTAAGTTTGGTTTGGTTCAACAACAGAAAATGCTTATCCAAATCCTTTTCGTTGAAAAGGACATAGCAATCGGCTTCTAGGCTTTGATTTCGACCTGCGCGGCCAGCTTCCTGGACATAATTCTCTAGCGAATCAGAAATTTCATAATGAACAACTAGCTGAACATCGGACTTATCCACGCCCATGCCAAAGGCGGACGTTGCGACGATAATCTGCACATCTCCATGAATAAATGCTTCCTGGTTTTCCACCTTTTCACGGCTATCCATCTTGCCGTTGAATGCACGTGCAACAAAACCGTCCTGATTCAGCTTTTCGGCAAGTACCGCGGTAGTCTTCGTTCTAGAAACATAAACAATTGTGGGGCAATTCTTTTCTTCTATCAAGGACCTTAGCGTCTTGTATTTCTGATCGTCATCTTCTTGGTAGATGACATGATACATCAAGTTGGCACGTGTCGCCTTTGTCGCATATATCTTGAGGTCAAGATTCAGTTTCCGCTTGAAGTAGTCGCAGATGTCCTGAACCACTTTCTGCTTTGCTGTCGCCGTAAAGCAAGAAACCGGAATTTTATTCGTACCGACTTTTTGCTCTTGTATTTTCTTGATGAAATCACCTATATAGAGGTAATCTACGCGGAAATCATGTCCCCAGCTAGAAAAACAATGCGCCTCATCAATAACAAAACGGGCAATTTGCCTCGATAGCAATAGCTTTTCAATAGTTTTAGAGCGCAGAGATTCTGGCGAAATGTACAGAAGTGAAGCCAAGCCCGATTCGACACGCCTAATGGATTCCGCACGTTCAATTGGATCCAGCAAACCGTTTATAGTGACAGCATCCACAATCCCTTTGCTACTCAGGTTATCCACCTGGTCTTTCATCAAAGATTGCAAAGGGGAAATGACGACTGTCAAACCCTTGTAGTTTTCGCCAGCCATCAATGCGGGCAATTGGAACGTAATTGACTTACCACCACCCGTCGGGAAAATCGCAAGCAAGGAATCGTTGTTTACCGCAGCAGCGGCCGCCTGTTCTTGTAGCGGTTCACCATCATACGTTCTGAAATTATCATAGTTGAAAATTTCCTTGAGTTTTTTACGAACATCGAGTTTGCTCTCGCAATATGCGCATGCCTTGTGACAAGGATTGTTGCGCAACAAGAAAAGGATGTTTTCAACATTGGGGTAATTTTTCAGAACCCATGCCGGTGTTATGGAACGTTTATCCTTTAAGTTGATTACCGCTAAGGCGTAGGCGAGTTCTATAGGGTAATATTCAATAAACCTATCAATTTCGGCATTATCGCAAATTGAGCCTTCAAATCTCTCTTTGATTAGTTTCGCGGTATTCTTATTCTCTGAATTCCCCTGAAAAATGCGCAATAATCCCTTTGTCGGAATGACATACCCAAGGAATTCAAAAAATCCCTTAAATTCAGCAGAATCTTTTAGGAGATTGAAATATATCGCCTTTAAATCTTCATCTAAGGCCTTAAATGCATTAACCTCGTCATAGAAAAGGTCCCTGGACTTTTGAGCATCAAGCAGGGGGTTGTTCAATGCATCACTGAGGATTTTTTCGTCTTTCAGAAGCTTGTGACTGGGCCTCATGGGGAACATTAAAGGCGACAAATAAAGGGTGTCTATCGCCTTCTTCTTCTCCAGGCCCAGATGCGCCAAATACTTCAAATCATGGTTTAAAATATTGTGACCGCCGATGAATTCAGCGTCTTTTACGAAATTAAAGAAGTCTCCTTGACTAGAGGTATGGATTTCTGCATCAAAATCATTAACAGCACCAAGGTCCAAAATCTTGTTGCTAGATGTAGAAACCTCTATATCAAGAAAAACAATACTCACTGACGTGAAAACTATATAAAAACACACGCTAAAGAGTGCCGCAAAAGCCAAATTGTATAAGTTATCACAGAATTTGAAGCAACTCCTCGAAATTATTGAGGAGTTGAGTTGTCAAGGAATCCTTAACAGCATAAAATGCTGGGCATCCCCAGGTCTTAGGGGCGGAGCTCTTAAGCGAGGGGGACTCTTCCCCCGCTCGACCTTTAAATAAAAAACTATTTTTTGATTGTTAAAAAAAAAGAAAATTTATGGAAAAGAATTTCACGAAATGGGTCGCATGCTGGGGCAACGCCACCTCCATCACCGACCGCAAGGAAGCGACCTACGCGAAGGACTTGACGCTCCGCTACCCGATTCGCGCGTGTTTTTCGGGCAGCAAGCTGCGGTTCCATTTTTCGAACCTCACCGGCACGGAGCCCGTGACGATTTCCGAGGCGTACGTCGCGAAGTCCACTGCCAGCGAAGCAACCCCCGCGCAGTCTGATTCCGCGCAATCTATAAACGGCGCGCAGCCGGAATATGCGCCGACTAAAGATGCGCCGACCCCCATCACGTTCGGCGGCCGCACCTGTGGCACTATCCCCGCAGGCGAAGAAATCCTGAGCGACGAAATCGCATTCGACGTGACCGCAGGGGAAACTTTCGACGTGAGCCTGTACTTCGCGGGCTTCACGCAGATGAACGCGGGCACGGCAATCACGGGCCCGCTCTCTGGCGGCAAGTACAGCTACGGCAACTTCGCGAAGGCGGCGAGCCTCCCCGACGACCTCACGCGCAAAACGAACTGGATTTACTTCCTCAATACCATCGACATCCTTACCGAAGAGAAGAACTTCGCGCTCGTGTGCTTCGGCGATTCCATCACGGCTCAGGACTGGCCCGACTACCTCACGCTTCGTTGCGCCCGCGAGGGGTTCGGGAGCGTCGCCATCATCCGGCGCGCAGTGAGCGGCACGCGCATCTTGCGGGAATACAGCTGCATCACGTACGCGGCATACGGCCTGAAGGGGGCCACCCGCTTCCCCATCGAGATGAACGTCGCCGGCGCCCGTGCCGTCATTGTGCAGCACGGCATAAACGACATCATCCACCCGGTCGGTGTCGAGGTGAACAGGTTCCGCCCCTGGAGCGACATGCCCACGGCAGACGACCTCATCAACGGGGTGCGCTCGCTCTACATCACGCATGCGCGCAAGCTCGGGCTGAAAGTTTACAGCGGCACGCTCCTGCCCATATACGGCTGGCGCACCTACAACGAGAACCGCGACTTTATCCGCATGGCGTTCAACACGTGGCTCAGGACTGCACCGGATTTCGACGGCTGCGTGGATTTCGACAAGGCGGTGCGCAGCATGGAAAATCCGCGCAAGTTCGGCGACGGTTTCGATTCGGGCGATCACCTGCACCCGAGCGCCAAGGCGTACGAGGCCATGGCCGAGTGCGTCCCCGAAGAACTCCTCAAATAAACTATTTATATTTTCCGCATGCAGCCCTACATTCACCAGTTCGCGAACTTCTTGCGCCTCCACATGGATTCCATATCGGTGGGGCTTGTCGCCACCCTGCTCATCATCTACGGCGAGCACATCAACGGCTATTTCAAGAAGATTACGAAGAGTCTGCCCTTCCTCGGGCGTTTTGCGCTGTTCGTGCTGCTATGCAGCGCGGGTTACGCATTCCTCTCGTCGCAGCTGGTGAAACTGCTCAAGTACTTTCTGCACGGGCAGCCCGACCTGGTGCTCATCGGGATTATCGCAGCCGCGTTCATCGTACTCGCGTTCTGCGCCCGCAGCGGCAAGGACATCTGAGTCCCGCTACACTTCGATTTTCACGCGGCTGATATTGTTCGCGTCTTTCTGCACGCGCACGTTCTTGTCTATCCTGTTCTCGAGACCTTCCACGTGGCTGATGATGCCCACGAGGCGGTTGCTGCCGGCCAGGTTCTGCAGCGTGTCGATGGCGACCCTCAGGATTTCTTCGTCGAGCGAACCGAAACCTTCGTCGATAAACATCGTGTCGAGTTCGATTCCGCCCGCGGAACTCTGCACCTCGTCGGCAAGGCCGAGCGCAAGCGATAGCGATGCCAAGAAGCTCTCGCCACCGCTGAGCGTTTTCACTTCGCGCTGCTTGCCGCAGGTATGGTCGATTACGTTCAGGTCGAGCCCGCTCTGGCTGCGCTTATTGGAAGCCTGCCCGCGACGCACCAGTTCGTATTTCCCGTTGGAGAGCCGCAAGAACCGCGTGTTCGCCTTGCGCAAGATGCGGTCCAGGTACGCGCCCTGCACGTAAGTTTCGAGCATCATCTTGTCCTTGCCGGAGAGCGTGCCGTTCACCGTATTGGAGAGGTTGTCGACCCATGCGCGCTTCTTCAGGAGCGTGCCCAGCTTTTCGGCAACCCCGCGAATTTCCGTGAGCGCGCGCCGGTTCTGTTCGAGCCTTCCCGAAACCGTTTTCCAGGACCCCGTGAGTGCCTGCTGCTCATCGGAAATCGCCTTGCACCTGCTTTCCAGTTCCTCGAGGTTGTACTGCGGGGCATCCTTCAGCTGGCCTTCGAGCGATTTCACCTGTCCTTCGAGTTCCTTCAGGTTTTCCTTGCACCCGTTCAGCTTTTCGGTCGCAAGCTTGATTGCGCTTTGAATGCCGGCAACTGCGTCCTGCTTTTCGCGGATGACCTTCTCCGCGTCGGCCTTGCCCGCATACGGGAGCTTTTTCGCCGCATCTTCGGCGTTCTTCTTCAACACATCGAGTTCCGCCTCGGCAGCCGAAATCTTATTCGTGAGAGTATCTATCTCGCCACGGTTCTTCTCGTGCAGCTCCTTCATTTCGGGCAGCGTTCTTTCCAGCTCTTCCTTGCGGGCGGCCCGCCTGTTTTCACCGTCGAGCTTTCCTTTGAGGGCCTGCAACTGCGTTTTCACGCTGTCGAATTCCGCACGGATTTTTTCCTTGCATTCTTCCACGGAGCATTCACCGAAAAGTTCCGCAAGTTTTTTTCCGAGTTCTTCACGCTTGGCATCGCGCGCGGCTTTCGCCTTGGAGGCTTTGCCCGCCTTGTCGTTCCATGCCTTAAGCAGGCCTGCAACATTGCGCTTGAGCTCTTCGAGTTCCGCCTGCGTCGGCGCTTCTACCGACTTGCAAGCCTTATGCGGGTGCGCCGTAGACCCACAAACCGGGCAGGGAGCGCCATCTTCGAGCGTTTCGGCCAGGATGCCCGCCTGCTCGTTCAGGAACGCGCGATTTTTCGCTTCGTAATTGTCGTTACTTTGTCTATACTTCTTGTCGGCATCGAGGTATTCATTTTGGGCATCGCGGAGAGTTGTTTCGGTATCATCGAGTTCCTTTACCGTACCGCCCACCTGCACGAGCTGTTTTTTGCGGGTCTCGAGAGATTCCTGTTGCGCATCAAGTTTCGCCTTGTTCTCGCCCGCATCCGAAAGCCTCTTGAATTCCTCTTCGAGCTTCTGGATTTCGCCATTCCTTTTTTCGAAATCCTTCTTCTTCAAATCAAGCGATTCCTTGCTCACCGCAAGTTCACGTTCCTTGCCCTTTATAATACCGCGGGCTTCTTCGAGCAGGCCGTATTCCGGCAACAAGTTCCTTAAGGTCGTGACCTCTTCCTGCAATTTTTCGCATTCGGGCCTACGCGCCTCTGCCGCCGCCACCGCTGCCGTAAGCGGCTCAAGATCCGGCAAACGCCTGGCATGGTTCTTCTTCGCCTCGTCAAGCGACTTGCGCGCAGTCTCTATGTTCTTCGCCCTGCCGAGTTCCTGGTTCATCGCGGTCATACGCGCCGCGTAACCGTCAAGCCCATTCTTCATCGAATCGACAGCAGCGGAATCTTCGTTCACGACCTTCTCGAGCAAATCGCAGAATTCGCCCCAGTCGGCAATACGCCTTTCCGCAGCGAGATTCCTGGCGGACTCAATGTTAGCCGCAAAAGCAGACTTCTCGTCGCATGATACGTGCGATACCGCCACACAGGCGAACGATTCGCTTTCGCCGCACATGTTCTTCAATTCCAGGGACTGCTTCTTGATGGCTTCCTGCAATTTCTCGAACTTGTCTGTCTTGAAAAGCTGGCGGAAAATATCGATGCGTTCGTCCGTCGTCGTGAGCAGCAACTTCAAGAAGTCGCCCTGCGCAATCATCGCAATTTGCGAGAACTGCTCGGCATTCACCCTGATGATATCGCGCACCGCGTTCGTCACCGCAGTGTCTCCGCTTACCGTACGGCTCGCGGGGCCAACCTTGCCGCTACCCTCGGGGTAATAGAAAGTCGCCGACGCATTTTCCTTCGTCATGCCATCGCCGCGCATCTTGGGCCGTTCGTATTCCGGATTGCGAACCACGCGGTATTCCCTACCCGCATAGGCGAACGTCAGGTCCACAAACGTCGGGGTATCGGGCGTCGCGTTCAGGCAGCGGAAATGCTTGGCGTAGTCACCACTCGCATTGCGGCTGCTCCCGCTCGCCGTCCCGAAAAGCGCGAAAGAAATCGCATCGAAAATCGTCGTCTTGCCGGCACCCGTGTCGCCCGAAATCAAGAAGAGCCCGCTCGTCCCGAGCTTATCCAGTTCGATCACGGTCTTTTCGGCATACGGGCCGAACGCAGAAATCACAAGCCTGGTAGGTCTCATCCGTTGTCCCCCCAGATGCCGTTGATCAAGTCCTGCACAAATTCACTTTCTTCCGGCTTCATCGGACGACCATTGCGGCCCTCGAAAAACTCGCCGAACAGTTCCATAGGCTTCTTTTCGTCGACAGCTTCCGCAACGCCGACATCCGCCTGGTTGCGCGTGCGCTCGTTATCGTAGGCGAGCATCATCAAGTTCGGGTAAATACCGCGAAGCTTCTGCGCCGCATCGGGAACGTCGTTCTCGTCGGTGAGTTTTATGTACACGAAATCGTCAAGTTTGTTGCCCGCGGCAACCTGCGCATTCCGGAATTCCGGCGAGATTATTTCGGCAAAAGTCCCGCGGATTTCACGCACATCATGCAACGGCACCAGCGGGATTTCTCGAATCTGCAAGGCCGCGCGCATTTCACTGCCAGCAAACAAATCGCCGGCAGCAGCGCCAGCATTCCCGGCCGCGCCCAGTTCCACCACCGTGAGCGACTTCTTGTGCACCGCCTCCGAAAGCGAATACTTGAGCGGAGTGCCGCTGTAACGCGCACGCACCGTACCGTCGTCGCCCTTCAGCACATTCTGCGGCTTGTGTATATGCCCGAGCGCCACGTAATCGAACGCGGCAAAAACCGTAGCGTTCACATTGTCGAGCCCGCCCACGTTCTCCTCGGACTCGCTGCGTTCCGCGCCCGTCACGAACTGGTGGGCAATCAGCACGTTCCTGCGCCCCGGCGTAAAGTGCATCCGCGCAAGCGCCGCCTTCACGGCCGACGTGTAATCCTTCACCGCGTCGCGCTCGTCGTCGCCCGCGAGGCAGGCCCTGACATTTACAGGCCGCACGAACGGCAACATCCAAACGTCCACCTCGCCTTCACTGTCGCTGAGCGTGACCGGCACAAATTTCCCGTCGTAAACCTGAGACACGTGTACGCCGCTCTTTTCCATGAGCCGGCCACCGAAGGCGATACGTTCCGCCGAATCATGGTTCCCGCTCAGCACGAACGTGCGCACCTTCCTCGCGGCAAGTTCCACCAGAAAATCGTCAAGCACCGCGACCGCCTCGGCCGACGGCACCGGCTTGTCGTAAACGTCGCCCGCGATCAGCACCGCATCGGGCTTTTCGCGCTCCACAGCCTCCAAAATGCGCGCCAGTATATACCGCTGCTCGCCGAGCATCGAATGCTCGCACACAATTTTACCAATGTGCAGGTCGGCCGTGTGGATAAATTTCATCGAAACAAAAGCCTACTTCAGGTAGAACGACGCGCCCACATTCCCGGCAAAATGGCGGTAGTCCGGGTCCACGAACGACATGATTATGCCCGCACTCACCTCCCAGTGCTTGGTGATGCGGTAGCCGGCCTTTAAGTAGTGCGAATAGATATCCGGAGTGCTTACGCTTTCGCCGCCGCCCTCCACACTCGGGCTATAGATGCTCAAGCTGTAGCTCATGAAGAAGTCATCGATGAAGAAGCTCGCAAACGCGCCATAGTGTATGGTCGTAAAAAATTCCGTCTTGGTGTCACTCATGGAATCCCAGTTGTCGCCACGTTCGTCGCAGGGCCATGTGTCGCACGTGCTGCCGCTGACGTGCATCGTGGTATACTGGTGGAACAGACCAAAGAACACGCCACCCTCCACGACGGGGGTATTGAAGCCCAGTTTGAGGTGGTGGAAAATCCCGTCGTCATAACCGACGCCGAAACCGAAAAGCATAAAGGCCGCCTTGCCGAACCAGTCGAACGACGCGTTCATATCGGTGCCGCCGAATTCGTAGACACCTGTCGTATGGAACGAGCGGCTATCCTGCAGCAGGGAATCGGAACTGTAGTTAGAATAACTCCCGCTCACCGCCATGTCCTTCTTGGGGCTTACGGTCACGGAGCCGGAAAACCGGTAGCTCATGGAACGCGATTCCATGTACCCATGTGCACCGCTCACTTCGGGGGCTTCCGGGGTCTCGACACTGAAACTGTTGATACGGGTACGCGTGCATCCCGCAAATAGGAGGCACAGGGCTAGGCAGAATGATATGTATGCAAATCGCTTCATGGAAGGCTCCTCATGAAATTATATATTTTTTTTTCGATATTGGATAGGGCATGCACATTTTCTATATTCTAAATCACTATGACCGCGGACGAACTTTTCAACAGACTGAACAAGATCCAGCCGGGCGCCGTGCTCTGCCACTACACCCGTGAAAAAGTCGAACAGATGCTCCCGCTGATCAACGAGATCAACGAGCGCAAAAAAGACCAGGATACTGTCATCCTCGCGCACAGCTACTGCGCACCCGAAATCGTGCTCGGCGTCGCCGACTACACGGGCGACAGCTACAAGCTCAGCGAAGACGCCACGAAGGTCCCGCAAAAGACCATCCTGTTCTCCGCAGTCCGCTTCATGGGCGAAACGGCCAAGATTTTGAGCCCCGAAAAGGACGTGCTCATCCCGGGCAAGCTCACGGGCTGCAGCCTCGCCGACTCCATTACCGGCAAGGACGTGCAGGCGCTCCGCGAAAAGTACCCGGAACACGCCTTCATCTGCTACATCAACACCACGGCCGACGTGAAGGCCGCCTGCGACGTGTGCGTCACTAGCGGCAACGTGATGAAGATCGTGGAAGCCTACCCGAACGACAAGATTTGCTTCGTGCCCGACAAGCTCATGGGCCAGAACATCAAGAACGAGATGGAGAGCCGCGGCGTCAAGAAAGATATCGTGCTGTACAACGGAAGCTGCTACGTGCACGAGACGTACGATGCCGAACTCATCCAATTCTTCCGCAGCCAGAACCCGGGCCTGAAGGTGGTGAGCCACCCCGAATGCAACCCCTCTGCGGCGTTCTACAGCGATTTCGTGGGCAGTACCGGCCAGATGGTCAAGTACATCGCTGATCTCCCCTCCAAGAGCAAGGTGCTGCTCCTTACGGAATGCGGCCTGAATGCGCGCATGCACTACGAGCACCCCGACATGGAATTCATCGGCAGCTGCAGCATGTGCAAGTACATGAAGTCTAACTCCCTCGAGAACATCCTCGAGACGCTCAGGCACCCCGAACAGGCTAACCGCGTGGAACTCGACGAAGATACCCGCGTGAAGGCCAAGAAGTGCATCGACGCGATGTTCCACTACGCGAACCTCTAGCGCGCATCCAGAACCCCGAAAAGCGACAAACGAAACAGGCACGCATATGGCAAAGAAGGTAGCAGTCGGACTTTCCGGCGGAGTAGATTCCGCCCTCGCCGCTTTCCTACTAAAGCAGCAGGGTTACGAGGTCATCGGCATGACGATGGCCACGTGGGACGGCTCCATCAACATGCCGCACGTGGAAGGCCGCGAGGGCTGCTTCGGCCCGGGCGAAGACGTGAGCATCGCCGAAGCGAAGACGGTAGCCGACCGCCTCGGGATCCCGCACTACGTGGTGCGCATCTCCGAAGACTACAAGCGCCAGGTGCTCGACTACTTCCGCGCCGAATACCGTGCCGGCCGCACCCCGAACCCGTGCGTGCGGTGCAACCAGTTCATCAAGTTCGGCGCGCTCCAGACGGCGGCCCGCCGCATGGGAATCGAGTTCGACTACTTCGCCACCGGGCACTACGCCCGACTCGAGTTCAAGAATCCCGACGTCCCCTTCCTGTACGCGGCGCTCGACCACGGCAAGGACCAGACGTACTTCCTCTCGCGCCTCACCGCAGAGCAGCTCTCGACGGTCATGTTCCCGCTGGGCGGCATGACGAAGGTCGAGGTGAAGGAACTCGCCAAGCAGATCGGCTGGGTGGACTTCGCCACCAAGAAGGAAAGCATGGACTTCCTCGAATGCGGGGACTATTCCGTGCTGTTCGACGAGTCCGACAACGTCCCGGGCGACTTCGTGGACCTGCAGGGGAAGGTACTCGGCCAGCATAAGGGCATCATCCACTATACCATCGGGCAGCGCAAGGGCCTGAATATCGGCGGGCAGCCCGAGCCGCTGTTCGTGGTGGCGATAGACGTGAAGAAGAACCAGGTGGTTCTCGGGCCCCGCAGCACGCTGAACTGCACCGAGGTAGAGGGTACGGAACTCAACCTGATGGTATCCGAAAGCTCGCCGCTCCTGAAGGGCGAACTGACGGCGCACATCAGGCTCGGCCACAGGGGCGCCGTCGCGCGGATTGTCGCGCTCGACACTGCCGCCGGTACAATCCGCGTGCGGTTCGACGAACCGCAGTTCGCCTCCGCTCCCGGCCAGATTCTCGTGCTCTACGCCGACGCGGGCGTGGTCGCCTCCGCAATCATCGCGAAGCACGAGCCCGAACAGGCATAAACAAGCCCCACAGGGCGGGAAAATCGCCCGTATGCAGAAAAAACCGCGCGAAAATCGCAGTTTTCTGTTTTTTTTCATACTTTTTGGGTAAATTCATAATAAATTTGATACGAAGGGATTTTCTGCACAGGATTTCCCGTAGAGGTGTATTCAAGAGGTTCTTTCGATGGTATGGACATCGATTTCTAAATCAAGGAAGATTCTGTGGGCCGCAGGACTCATGTGCGCCGGAATCCTCATCAATCTCATACTATCGAAGCTGGTCATCTATTTCGAAATTCCGGTCTACGCGGACTGCATCGGGACCATCATCGCCGCCATGCTGGGCGGCACGCTCCCCGCCGTCGTCATCGGGTTCTTCTCCAACGCAATCAACGGCATTTCCGACCTCACCACGCTCTACTACGGCATCATCAGCATCCTAATCGGTGTCGCCGCAGCGCTATTCCAGCAAAACGGGTTCTTCCGCAGCGCACTGAAGGCGTGCTTCGCCGTACTCACGTTCGCGTTCCTCGGCGGCGTACTCGGCTCCATCCTCACTTACTTCCTCTACGGCTACGACTTCGGCGAAGGCATCTCCGCGCCGTTCTCCCTCGCCATCTACAACCACTTCGGGTTCTCCAAGTTCTTCTCGCAGCTCTCGGCCGACTTCATCCTCGACATCATCGACAAGTCCATCGTCGTCGCCATCGCCATCATCGCCCACAGGCTGATCCCGCCCAAAATCAAGCACCTCTACAGCCACGTATTCCTTTTCGACCCGAACCTCTCCGAGCACACGCGCCAGTTCGGCAACTACCAGATCAAGCGCTCGCTCCTGCGTAAGGTCGTCGTCATCGTCATCATCGCCGAAATCCTCCTGGGCGCCCTCGCGAGCGTTACCGGGTTCGTGCTGTACCGCCAGGTATCGATAGGCAAGTTCACCGACATCGCACACGGCCTTACCGAAGCCGCCGCAGTCGCCATCGACGCCGACCGCGTCGACGAGTTCATCGCGAAAGGCGAAAAAGCCGAGGGTTACCAAAAAACAGAGGCGAACCTGTACAAGATACGCAACGGGTTCCAGCAGGCGATGTACCTGTATGTGTATAAAATTCTCGACGACGGCTGCCACGTGGTGTTCGACCTCGACGCCGAAGACGGGGAAGAAGGCAGCGATCCGGGCACAACCATCCCGTTCGACCCGTCGTTCGAGCCCTACCTGCCCAAGCTGCTCAAGGGCGAACCCATCGAGCCCATCATCTCCGACGACAAGTACGGCTGGCTCCTGACCGTGTACAAGCCGCTCCACAATTCCGAAGGCAAGACCGTCGCCTACGTCGCCGCCGACATCTCCATGGGCGAAATCCTCATCGACCAGGCGAAGTTCTTCATCAAGCTCCTGTCGATGTTCTTCGGGCTTTCCATCATCATCATGAGCATCGTGCTCGAGTTCGTGAACCGCGGCATCGTGAACCCCGTGAACCGCATGGCATCGGGCGCCATCCACTTCGCCTACAACCTGGAACAGAGCCGCGTGAGCAGCATCCAGGAACTCGACTCCCTCAATATCAAGACCTTCGACGAAATCGAATACCTGTACATAGCGCTCACCAAGACCTGCAAGGACTCGGTGGATTTCATCACGAGACTCGAGAAGGCGGCGGAACGCATCACGCTCATGCAGGATGAAATTATTATCAACTTCGCAGAGATGGTCGAAGCGCGCGACACCAGCACGGGCGACCACATCAAGAAGACAGCCCACTATGTCGAAGCGATTGCGAAGGAACTGCAGCGCGAGGGCAAGTTTAGCGAAGTGCTCGACGACGCCTACATCGCAAAGCTCAAACGTTCGGCGCCTCTGCACGACATCGGCAAGATCGCGGTGTCCGACCTCATATTGAACAAGCCGGGCAAGCTCACCGACGAAGAATTCGCCATCATGAAGAGCCATACGACCGAGGGCCGGAACATCCTCGCGAAAATCGAGGAGAACGCAAGCGACTCGATGGACGACGATTACCTCAAGGAAGCAATCGAGATGGCGCACTACCATCACGAGAAGTGGGACGGCAGCGGGTACCCCACAAGGCTCAAGGGCGAAAACATCCCGCTGTCGGCGCGCATCATGGCCGTTGCCGACGTGTTCGACGCGCTTGTGGCCGAACGCATCTACAAGAAGCCGTTCAGCTACGAGAAGGCGATGTCCATAATCACCGAGGGCGCCGGCAAGCACTTCGACCCGGTGGTGGTCGAGGCATTCTGCCGCATATCCGAGGAACTCTACAAGAACCGCACCGTGCTCAACAAGAAGCACGAACAGAGCGGGGATGGCGCGCCACATCCCGCGCAGGCAAGCTAGCGCGCGAACCGCGGGAACGCCGCATGCCGCTAGATGAAGTCGCGGGGGAGGCACGCCCGCGAACTGCAGGATAATTGCGAGTCGCTGGAATAGCGCCTTCGGGTTACAGGATACGCGCGTGGTGCGGGGGAGGCATGCCCGCAGGTCGCGGAACGCGGGTGCATCGCATTCGGGTCACGAGAATTCCACATGCAGGCCGCAAGATGCGCGAGCCGCGGGCATAATGCAAATTGAAAGCGGGAATGCGGCATTTTGGCGGACTAAACTCCGATTTTTCGCATTTTAGTCTGCCAGAAATTAACTTGTATGTAACGTCATACGCAGTTTGCCGCGCCACCTGGCTGACTAAAACCACAAATTCCGCATTTTGGTCTGCCGCAAAACCCCAAAACCGCCAGCCGCGTTCCCCAAAAGTCTCTATTTCGTGTTACTTTATCTGTAAAACGGCAGACCAAAAACCAGTTTTTCGCAATTTAGTCAGCCAAAACACCGAAATTCAACCCGCAAAACGCCATAATCGCCCCGCAGACAGTCCGAAACACGCCCGCGGCACAGCACCTGCCTGCAATAAGCAGCACCACCCCGCGATAAACAATAACTACCCGCAACAAGCAACACTCACCCGCGATAAACATCCGCGCGGCGCCCACAAAAAAAAAGCCCCGGATTATCCGGAGCCCTTTATGCGTAAAAAACTATCCCGCTACCTGAACTCATACACCTTGGTCGCAAGCACGGTCTCGCCGCTCAGCATGTTGACCTTGATCTTCACCGTGGTCATCTTGCCGCGCGGAATCTGCACCGTGGCGCTGTACCCGATGCCGACCTCCGAAGGAATGTACTTCGTCTCGAAGGTCTTGCCCGCAACTACCACGTCCACGGACTTGATGGCCGCCGGGTCGTTGCCAATGACATTCTCCACATCGAACTGGATTTCAGGATACATGACCGAACCCTGCGACACCTTCTTCTTGAGCGTCTCCCTGCTGCCGCCGCGGATGTTCACCTGCACGCCAGACTTGGGGTAGCACTTGAGTTCACGCTCGATGACGCCGTTGAACGAATCGTCGTTCTCGGGCACGAACTTGTACTTGTGCGTACCGGGGAGGAGCTTGAGGGAAGCCGCGGGGTTATCCCTTTCGAGCACGAGCGATTTCAGCAGGCTGTCGCCGGAGTAAATGGAGAGCTTGCCTTCGTTGTCGGTGTAGCCGCTGGTCGTATACAGCGCCTCACACTTGCCCACGTCGGACTTGATGACCTTCACGGTGCGGTCGAGCCTGTACTTGAACGAGACACTGCCGCAGTCGAACGTCTTGCCTTCCACCGTGCACACGGCGTCGAACCTCTTCGCGCCAATCGCACCGCGGCTCCACCTGGGAACAAAGCGCATGCGCTTTCCGTCGGATTCATAGCGTTCGGAACCGACGGAGACCTGCATGCCCGGAGTACATGTCGCGAAAATCTCGACGCTGTCGACCTTGACCACCGCGGGCACGGATTCGAACTTGCATTCGAACTTGGATTTAAGTTCCTGGTTGCGCTTCTCGATCTTGGCGTCGATATCCTTGGCCTGCGACTTGATGTCGTCATCGGACTTGGTGGAGTCGTCCACCACGCTGCCGATCTTCTTAGCGAAGTCGGGGTCGCCCGCGTTCTTCGCCTCGACGACAACGGGCTTCTTGCCCTTACGGAAGGCGACATACTGCTTCGCCTTCACCGAGACTTCCTGGCCGTTCTCTTCCATCACCATCTCGCCCGTGTTCAATGCGCCGAAGGACTGCCCGCCCTCCGTCATGCCCACGGTGCCGTCCGTACCGCGAATCGATGCGGTCATGGTACCGGTCTTGAACTTGAACTGGCTCTTCTTGCCGGTCTGCTTCTGAGCGTTGAACCGGAGCAAGCCCTTCTTGATGTTGACCTCGGAATTCTGCGAATCCTTGATGAACAAGACCTGCGTGAACTCGACGAGCGCGTTCTCTTCGATGGAAATCGTGCTACCTTCGGGCATCGCGATAAGCACATTGGATTCCATATCCGTCTGGATAAGGTCCTTGTCCTGAACCTTAGCGCCTACGCGCAGACTAGACCAGTCGCCCTGGCCTTTCTTTTTGAGTGAAACATCGCCGAGCACGGAGCGGACCTTGGCGCTCTGCGGCGCCGCGAACGACAGGGTGACGGCCATAATTGCCCAAGCTGCTATGTATTTCTTAAACATCATTGGCACCTCTAGTTTTACCAAATAAATATAGTCTTAAAAAAAGAAAAAAGTACGGTTCCAGCGATTCTAAAAAGATATATCTTCTAAAATTTGGCGCACATCACACTTTTGACCCTTCGGCCACCCGAATCGCGGCGTCATTTTGCTAAATTCCGCAAAAAAAATAGAGACGTCAAATGATTCGCAAGTTCCTACTTCTCACCGCCTTAGCCACCGCGATGGCGTTCGCGCAAGCCCAGCCCGCAGTTACGCAAGATCAGCCGGAAGGTACGCAGCCCGAAGACGCGGCAGCACAACCCGAAGCGGTACAATCCGAAACCGATCCGACCTGGAACGTGAGCATCCACCCGATAAGCCTCGTCGTGTTCACCGCGCTCGGCCTCAAGTCGCTGTACGTGGACGTGGAACGCGCCACGTCGGCACACACCTCGATTACCGTTCGCCCGAACCTCGTGTATTTCAATAGCGACTACTACGAGGTCGACGAAGACGAGAGTTTCGGCGCGCTGGTCCTCGGGATTACAGGCGGATTCCGCTACTACCTGAACCCCGGCCATAGAGGCCTCTACTTAGAGGCGCAGCTCCAGTACGCGCATTCCGCCATAAGCTACGACGACGACGAAAAATTCGGGAGCGCCTCTTCGAACGGGTTCGGCCCGTACGTGCTCGCCGGATGGAAATTCGTGAACGGCCGACTCTCGCTGACGGTGGACGCGGGCGTCGGGTACAATATTATATCTACATCGACGGATGGCGAAAGCAAGAGCCACGCCGAAAAGGACACCGAGCTGTTCACGGCAAGCGGGTTCAGCACCGACATGAACATGACGCTCGGCATCGCGTTCTAGCGTGAGCGGTCCAGGCGGTTGTTGAAATCTCTGTTTATAAATGTTGATATTTTGTTAATATCTACAATGTTATAATATTCTGTTTATCACCACATTCCACCCGTTATCCACAAACGGGACAAAATGTTTCACGTGAAACATACGTTTATACTAGGGTTTGTGAAGAGACGGGTGAAAATGTTAAGAAGATATCCACAGAAATTTCCTGTCCGTGGACATTGCTCCTGCTTTTGTTAATATAATGTTTACAACATTGTTAACAATATTAGGGTACACACTCATGGAAATGGCCACGGAGTGGCCATGACGAGTGAGCCGAGAGCTGCGGCAGTTTGTTTTACGTGAAACTGGCGACTAGAATTTTACGACACGGGGTGCGGCGCCGAAGCAGTAGAACGTGGCGGTCGCATCCTTGAAGTACAGGACTTCGGTATTGTCGTCGTCGGGGGAGTACATCGACTTGAGCTCGGGGTAGTTCTCGAGCATGTGGACCTTCGGCTCGCGACGGTCGTCGCGGACGAGTTCGCCCGCGAGGCGTAGCCACTTCGAGCAGGTCTTGTCCATCGCGCAGATTTCAACCTTGCCGTTCTTCTGGATCTGCTTGGAGCAGTCCTTCGACTTGCCGGTCTGGATGTAGAGCTTGCCCTCGAAAATCTCGATGGTACCGAAGGGGCGTACGCGCGGCTGGTCGCCGTCGACCGTCGCGAGGAAATACACACCGCATTCCTTGATAAAGTTCTTGACTTCTTCCATTTTATTACCTACTTCTTGTCTCCCGCTAGAGCCAGCCATGAATCTAGCGACCAATTGTTATCCTGAACCAAATTATCAGTTCGTTATCTCAAACCAAATGTTTAGTTCGTCATCCCGAACCGAATGCTTAGTCCGTCATCCCGAGCCCCGTAGGGGCGAGGGACCCAGTCCATTCACGCCATAAAATATATAAAAACCACGCCCCTCTTCCACTTATTTACCTATATTTATTTGGGAAAGAGAAAGCTTTTTGGATAAGGAGGTGGATGTGAAACATTTATTAGCCGCGCTCGCCTGCATGGGCGGCATAGCGCTTGCACAAAATACAGTAGACAGTACCTTTTGCTGGAGCGGATCAGTAGATGAAAATGGTCGCGTCATTACCGGCTCTCCCGATTCCACATCGGGCTGGTGGTACGAATTCTCCGACGAGAATGAAGGAGGCCGCTCCGACATCCAGTTTCCGACAGATATAGAAACATTCGATGACGGACTATTCTTTGGACACCTGGTAGAATCTTATGGCGCCCTCAAGGGTGAAGCCCGACTTCAAGACGGCTACGAATACCCATATGTGGGTCTAGCCTTCAACGTCTGGAACATAGACAAGAAAGGCGCAGACATCACGGCCTGGGGAGGCATATGTCTCGCATATATATCCACAATAGCATTCTCCATCGAGCTTGTCCCCGAAGATGAAAAAATGACCGAAGACGACAACTATAAGGCTTTCGTTTCCAAGGCTCCTTCCGGCTCGTCATACAACTTCCCATGGGATAAGTTCAATCAAGGCGGGTGGGGCAAGGCCGCCGACAGGGATTCTGTCCTTAAGCAGGTATCCTCCGTCAGGCTCATATTTCAAGGAACCGCCGGCACCAGTGGCGATTTCAGTATAGGAGCAATGGGGTCCCTGGATATCTGTGCGCTTTACTCGCGCTGCGCAACGACGCATGCCCTCAAACAAACCGCATCTGCACCTTCACTCAAGGCTACCCTTTCGGGCCGCACGCTGGAATTTACCGGTGCGACCGCCCTCGAAAAGGCGACCGTCATCGACCTCCAGGGCAATGTCGTGATATCCGCGGAATCTACATGCTCCGCATCGATGGCCCGGCCATGCACCACTCGCAGAAAATCGTGCTGAAGTAGCGAAAAACACTATTAGTTTAGTCATAGGGGATAGGCATCCCCTTAAAAAGAGAAAAGATGGATAAAAGAGTTTTATTCGCAGCGTTTGCCTGTGCCGCAACAACGGTTCTTGCCGAAAATACCGTCAATCCCACATTCCTGTGGAACGCCACCGAAAAAGGCGATGCCAAATTCCTAGCCCGCGTCATAACCGGTTCGCCCGACACCTTGTCCGGCTGGTGGCACGACTTCACCGACAATAATGACGGTGGCACCTCCTACATCCAGTTTCCAGCAGATGTAGAAATTTTTCAAGACGGACTAGAGTACGGATACGTGGCGGAATACTATGGCGGCCTAGACCTCAAGGTTCTACTGGGCGAAGGTTACGAATACCCCTTTGCCGGGTTCGGTTTCAATATCTGGAACATGGAAATGAAAGGCGCCGACATCTCTGCCTGGGACGGGTTCTGCCTGAGCTACAAGTCCACACTAGATTTCAGCATCGAGCTCACTCCGGAAGACGAAAAGGACTTGACCGGCCACAACAACCACAAGGCCAAAGTCGAGAAGTCGGCATCCATAATCACCGTGAATGTCCCTTGGGAAAAATTCGAGCAGGAAAGCGGATGGGGCAAGGAAGCCGATATAGGCTCCGTCCTTGCAAAGACGGCCGCAGTCAAGTTTATATTCTCGGATAGTGCAGGAACCAAGGGCGATTTCCTGTTCCAAAAGGTCGGCTCCTACGGCATGTGCAGCGATTCTCCCGATAAAATCGAGAGCAGCCCCATAGCAGCCCCTGTCAAGGCTACCCTTTCGGGCCGCACGCTGGAATTTACCGGTGCGACCGCCCTCGAAAAGGCGACCGTCATCGACCTCCAGGGCAATGTCGTGATATCCGAATCGTGCTGAAATAATTACCGAATCCTAGTAGTGCTCCCTGCACGAAAGGATTTCGATAAATTCCCCGTTTATCCTGTAAACCAGACGATTTTTATCATCTATCTGGCGGCTCCAAAAGCCGCTCAAATTCCCCACAAGAGCCTCGGGCTTCCCAATCCCCTCGAAGGGGGAACGCTCAACGTCTTTCAAAAGTTGATTGATACGCTTTAACGATTTCTTGTCCTGGCTCTGCCAATATAAATACTCTGCCCAAGCACGTTCAGAAAAAGAGATTTCAGCCATTCTCCATGGACTCCAATTCCGCCATCGTTTTCACCACAACCTTGCCCGAATTCAATTCAGCAAGACTTTCCTTCAAGAATTCCATATTCTTGGCATTGTAGAAGGGGTCGGGTTCACGGACTTCAAAGGGAATCCTATGCTCGTTGATGACATTCTTGATGAACATGTAGATCGCTGCCGAAGAAGACAGCCCGACATTGTCGCAGAAACGGTCAAAACGTTCCTTGTCCTCGGCGCTGATACGTGCAGAAATTGTTGCCTGTGCCATATTCATCCTCTTCAATCTTTTTCTGTAAAAGTATATAAAATTGCAGAATATTGCAATAATTTTTCGTCACTTGTGACACAATTGCATAAAATTGCAGTCTATTTACATCATTTTGCAGAAAGCGCGTTCAAATAAACTTTCAACATCTGTTCACTAAAGCAACAGAAGATGACCTTTTTTACGCTTTTTGCGGGGTACTTATCAACAGTCCGGACCGCAATCTCGGTTGCGGCCTCCCAAGGGTAGCCGTAGACGCCCGTCGAGATGGCGGGGAAGGCGACCGTCGCGCAGCTGTTTTCTTCGGCCAGGTCAAGGCAGCTCTTGTAGCAGGATTCCAGGAGCTCGGGTTCTCCGTGCAGGCCGTCCCGGTAGATGGGGCCCGGAGTATGGATGACGAACCTTGCCGGCAACCTGAACCCGGGGGTGATTTTCGCCTTGCCCGTCTCGCAACCGTTCAGGGGGATGCACGCCCGAAGGAGATCCGGCCCTGCGGCCCTGTGGATCGCACCGTCGACACCGCCGCCGCCAAGAAGCGAGCAGTTCGCCGCATTCACGATGGCATCTACCGCAAGCGTGGTGATGTCGCCCTGGATAATTTCAATATCTATCATGACTACAAATTACGTGTTTTCATCGAAAAAGTCAAGACCGCATCGGGGGTAAGCATTAATTATTCCAAATAAATGAACTTTTCCATACCCACAGAACTTATATTTAGGTATAGGGGGGAAGCATCCTCCTTAAAAAGGAGAACATATGGGTAACAGAATTTTATTCGCGGCGCTCGCCTGCGCCGCAACAACAGCACTCGCCACAAATACCGTCAACCCGACATTTCTGTGGGACGGTTCCGCCGACACCACTGGCAGGGTCATAACGGGTTCGCCCGAAGCGACTTCCGGCTATTGGTTCAGCTATAACGACGCGAACGACCACGGAACCTCCCGCTTCCAATTCCCGCCGGAATTCGATATGGATACATACGACGGTTTCTCCTTCGGGCTGATGGCCGAATCATTCGGCGGAATCAAGGCTACCGTAGTACTGGACGAAGGTGCCGAAAAACCCCATGTCGGGTTCGGTTTCAATATCTGGAACGAAGACCAGAAAGGCGTAGACATCACGGCCTGGGGCGGCATCTGCCTCGAATATTCCTCGGGCGTCGATTTCAAAATCGTTATCGGCGTTGAAAACGAAAACACCGTAACAGCACACGAAGATTTCTCGAAGACAGTCGGCAAGGCCGATTCCCTGAAAGTAGTCGATTACGAATGGAAGGATTTCTATAAATCGATGGGCTCGGACAATGCCCTCTCCACTGCAGCCGTCGTGAAGTTGCAATTTGAAGGGGCAGCCGGGAGCACGGGCGACTTCTTCTTGAAGAAGATCGGTTCGCACGGACAATGCTCCGGCAGTACCGACGCCATCAAGCCGGCCGCCAATCCCCAGGTGAACGTGTCGCTTTCGGGCCGCATGGTGAACTTCGAAGGAGTGGCGCCTTCTGCCAAGGCTTCCGTGGTGAACCTCTGGGGCCAGGTCGTGAAGTCCGCGACAGCATCGGGTGCCATGGACTTGAGCGCCCTCCCGGCAGGCATCTACATGCTCCGCGTGCAGGGGCAAAGCGCGAATTACATACAAAGGATTATTCTGAAATAATCGTATAAGACACGCCGCTCAACATTTAGCACTACACAGGAATTGTGTGGTGCATTTTTTTGTGACTGCCCGCAAGAAAAATCTGCAATCATGCATGTAACGTAAAAATAAATTTCGCACTATAAAAAAGGAGTTTATATTGAAAAATGGGCATACAGCCCGCAATCATTAAAACAGGAGTGGAGCTATGAACAAGAACATTATTTTCGCATCTATCGCCTTTATGGGCGTAGCATTTGCACAGGTAAGTCCGACTTTCCTCTGGGATGCAACCACCGATATAGATGGTCGCGTCCTTACCGGATCGACGGATACGACCGCCGGCTGGTGGTTCCAATATGACGACGCGAACAACGAGGGTCACTCGAAATTCGAGTTCCCGAGCGAGATCGAACCTAACGCATACGATAACTTCTTTGGCCCGCTCGTCGAGGCCTACCAGGGCATCAAGGGCGAGGTTCACCTCGAAGACGGATACGAGTTCCCGTTCGTGGGCCTCGGATTCAATGTCTGGAGCAGCAAGCAAGAAGGCGTAGACATCACGGCCTGGGGTGGCATCTGCGTCACGTACGAATCCACAATCGGCTTCGGAGTCGAACTCGCCGTCCAGAACGAGAGTGAAGTGACCAAGTACGACAACTACAAGGCCACCGCCGGCAAGTCTGCCCAACAGACAACCGCAAACTTCCCATGGTCAAAGTTCAGGCAGGGGAACTGGGGTATAGCTATCGACCAGGCTACCGCCCTTGAAAATATCGCAACAATCAAGCTGAAGTTCGAAGGTTCTGCGGGTACTGTCGGCGAATTCAAAATCGTCAAATTAGGTTCAAACTGCCAGTGCGACCAGACAGCCGCTGAATGTAGCTCCAAGGCAATCCGCCCGAGCACCACGGCAAGTTCCTTCAAGGCTAGCCTTTCGGGCCGCGTGCTGGAATTTGCCGGAACGACCGTATTCGACAAGGCAACCATCGTCGACTTGCAGGGTAATGTCGTGAAGACCGCTTCTGCTGTCGGCATGATGGACCTGTCCACTCTCAAGGCCGGCATGTACATGCTGCGCATCGAGGGCCAGGGAATCAACCATTCGCAGAAGATTGTCCTGAAGTAACCGGATAGCCTTACCATACTATTCAACCTGTGCTGCACCTGCTTTTTTGTGTAGCACAGGTTTTTTGTTTTTTAAAATCAAAAAAAATCCATTTTTTGGGGAATATATATCTATATTGTTATTGGATGCAAGAAAAAGGGAGCGGGAATCGGCCATCCACAAAAGATTATTCTGAAGTAAAATAGGGGAGGGAACGATGAGATACAGGTTCATCATGCTGCTCGTCATGATTGCCGGCGGGGTATCGCTTGCCCAGCTGATGCCACAGAGGCAGGCTGGGGATCTGCCGAAAATCGACCGTGCCATGATATTCAAGCTCGACTACAAGGAGGCTGCGGACAGTTCCAGGTCCATACAGCAGCCGCTCAGTTACACTAACGAAAAGGGACATTTAATCAGGAACTCGCTAATCTGGGCCGGACTCTGCGTTACGGGGGCAGCCCTCTCGTCAGTTTTCGATTCACATCAAATGATCAACTGCAGAACAAAATGAGATTAAAATTGTTCCACGTGAAACATTATGAATTATGTTTAAAAGATCGTTCGTTTTATTGCTGGTTGCTTTCGGTTTGACTTTCGCCAGTATCCCGGAGTTGAGCAACGACAGCATACCCCAGACCAGTACACCAGGGAAACACAAGTACTCGCCCCTTCCCCTCCTGTTTTTAGGCGGGTTCGGATACACCTCTACCAACAGATTCGAGTTCGACATATTCCATATCCCCGGCTTACCCCTGGGAACCAAGCTTTTCAATATAGACCGCCTATTGGTGGACCAAACCATCATGCGCTTCGACATGCGGTTCGACAGGACCGAAGACGACAAGGAAATCGGCGAGTTCTCGTTCGGAAGCGCTCTTCTGTCACTTGGATGCGCAATTATAAACATGGCCACACCCAAGAATGATATCGTAGGAAATATCATAACCGGGGGCTTATGGCTTTCATCCGGGACAACGAAATTCATCCTGACAGGGAACAACGTGTTCGGGGTATCCCTCGCCGAAAGTCACACTTTCGAATGGTTCCTCCGCACAACCACATATAACGAGGAAACCAGCTACTCGTTCAAGGAGGTCGGATTCCTCGAGGAAGTCGGCATACAGTTCTCGCTCTTCCTGGCAAATGTAACAGCCGGAGCTTCTTTCGAAATCACGAACAAGCAACGCAACATCGGATGGTTCGTAAAAATCATAGCGATCCCTATTCCAATGGACGGTCCCATGACAGGAATGTCGGACGAGGACCATAAACCCGTTCCGCAAACCAAAGAAGCTCTCTATTAAAGGCTATATTATATAGTGATGAATATGAGGAGTGTATTTTTCATTCTCGCGCTTGTCGCACTGAACGCCCATGCGGTTGACTGCATCCGGCCGATGTTCGAATACTTCGCCTCGCACTACATGACGGAGAACCTGAACCTCTACATACTTCCCGGCCGCATGAACCCAGACAGTCTCCATCAGGAACAGGAATCCCTAGTCATCACCATCAAGTACCACTGGACCCAAAACCGCCTGGACAGCATGACCTTCACTCACACCTGCCAGGATGATATATATAGGGAAACCATGAAGGTCGACTGGAAAGTCGATTCCTCCAAGGTCGGCAAGCTCATGAAGTACGACTGGATTTTCCCGGACAAGAGAGACAACTTCACCGTCTTCCGCGGAAAGGATTCCGTCGCCATCGTCAAAGGCAAAGAACAGATCCACTCCTCCTACATCAAGAATGATACCATCCGCGGAATCGACAACTATATCCCCAGGGACTGGATAATCTTTCGCGACCCGAAAAACGAAAACAGATGCACCCAGGTGAACGGAAAAGAAATCACCACCTATGAATTCGAAAAGAGGAACAACACCCTAACCCTGAGTATCACGGAACCCGACCACAGCATGTATGTCAAGCCCCCTGGACCTTGCGAAGGCGGCGACAAGTACACTACCATATTCTTCCGTTAGTTCTAGGAAATCGCGAAACCAACATGCTGGGCATGTTGGGCCTCTGGCTTCGCCATAGGCCTACACCCTGCGGTTCCCAAATAAAAATGTGCAAGCACATTTTTGCTTGGTAACCTTGTGCGTGTTTCACGTGAAACATTATTATATTTCCTCATATGAAAAAACTCATTCTTATTCTCGCCACTCTGGCATTATTCTCCCAGTCCTTTGCCGACTGCATCCATACAGTTTTTGAATATGAACAGGCAACAATCGCTGGTTACGACAAGAGCTTTGACGGCCTACTATTTGATAGTATGTATGTAGACAAAGGCACTGCCAATACCAGGGGGAACTCCATCTATATCCTGAAGTACTATCGGACCGGCGATAAAGTCGACAGCGCCTACGAAGCGAATCTCCGCAACGGGGAATGGCAATACAAGACTACCATAAATCCTGACTCGGTAGTTTTCGATATCGACCATGTAGAAAATAACTGGACCATTATAGGATCGGCAAATGGAGTGAGCGACACAATTAGTATCTACTTTGACGGAGACTCCTTGGCTATTACCAGCACTGACGAAGCCGGTAAATACACTAATATATACGTCATGGGAAATGACACCCTCTTCAGGTATTCTGAAAGCGAAATTATCGTTAACGACGAGAGGGATACCAACACCTGCTATGTAAAGGATAGTCGCGACAACTACGTGACAACCTGGTACCGCTACGATACCGAAGTTAAAAATGACAGGGTCATTGTTAGCAAGACTTATATCGAAGATGGGCTAGACCACAAGGTGATGACTTACTTCATGTTCCGTCGCAAAGCAGGAACCGACGCAATCCTCCACAAGGTTCGTCCGGCAGTCAATTACAAAAATGCAAGACACTTCGACCTCCTCGGTCGCCCCGCCCAAGGAAAATACACTGTAGAATTTTTGAAGTAAGTTCACAGCATCTCAACATCTATCAAAAAGTTATTAACGGATATTTTAAAAAAGTGAAAGGACGCCGATGTCGGCGTTCTCTTTTTTTTGTGAGATATACTAAATTGTGTGGGAACGCGAAACCAACATGCTAGACATGTTGGGCCTCTGGCTTCGCCATAGGCCAACACCCTGCGGTTCCCAAATAAAAATGTGCAAGCACATTTTTGCTTGGTCACCTTGACTGTGTTTCACGTGGAACATTCCACGTGAAGCACAATGGAGATCCCCGCCTTCGCGGGGATGACAGACTGAGATACTTTGAGCTACAAAACTAACATAGAGCAGCAGAATCTTTTGAACCAGTTCCTGAAGGAACATATTCTCTCTGAGTTGTCCAAAGAGCAAATGGACAAGCTCTATGACTTTGCCGACCTGGTGGTAGAGACCAAGCAATTCGGCAACCTGATTTCGGCAAAGGATTCCGAGAAGTTCCTCAGCAGGCACATCGCCGACTCGCTGATGCCATATTTTCACTGTTGTCAAGCTAGCTTTATAGAAGATGTAAAGCCTCTTCCCAGCACCTTCAAGACACCGCATATCAATGACCGTTGGGCCGACATGGGTGCTGGGGCAGGCTGCCCGGTTTTCCCGCTCGCCATCGCGATGCCCGAAATCCAGTTCTATGCGGTTGAGCCCCGCCACATGCGCGTGGAGTTCATGAACTATGCGAAAGAAAAGCTCGGGCTCAAGAACCTGACAGTGGTGGGCAAGCGCTTCGAGACTTCGGGCCTTACCGACCTGGATTTCATCAGCTGCCGTGCCCTCTCGACTTTCGAAAACGACTGGGAACGTGCACAGCCCGCCCTCAAGAAGGGTGGACTCTTCGTCACTCTCAAGAGTTTCAACAGCATTTCACACCTGGAAAACGATCCGGCAGTCAACATCTGGAAATACAAACTGCCGAACGAAGAACAGGATTACGCCTTAGTCACTCGAGGTAATAAATGAGTAAAGTGATAGCAGTATGCAACCAGAAGGGCGGCGTGGGCAAGACCACGACGGCCGTGAACCTGGCTGCAAGTTTTGCCGCCCTGGAGAAGAAGACGCTCCTTATCGATATGGACCCGCAGGGTAACGCATCCCAGGGTCTCGGATTCATGGAATCCCAGGAAATCGATATCCACGAAATTCTCGACATGGCCGACAATCCGGACAACATGACGTTCGAAAACATCAAGCCCGCCATTGTCGACACGACCCTCGACTACCTGAAGGTCATCACTTCGGGCCCGGACCTCGCCGTCATGGAAATCGAACTCGTGAACGCGATGAGCCGCGAGCACCGCCTCGAGCGCGTCATCAACGTGCTGAAGAATGAATTCGAGTTCATCATCATCGATGCGCCCCCGAGCTTGAACCTCCTGACTCTGAACGTGCTCACGGCGGCAACGAGCGTGCTCATCCCAGTGCAGTGCGAATACTACGCCCTGCAGGGTATGACCGAACTCTTCAAGACTATCCGCGAAGTGCAGAAGAACCTGAACGCGAACCTCAAGATCGAAGGTGCGCTCCTCACCATGTTCGCGAACAACAACCTCTCGAAGCAGGTTGCCGAAGAAGTCCGCGAGAACCTGGCCGACACGGTTTTCCAGACGGTCATCCCGAGGAACGTCCGCCTGAGCGAGGCGCCCTCCCACGGCAAGCCGGTCATCCTCTACGACGTGCAGAGCTCCGGTTCGCAGTCCTACATGAAGCTTGCCGAAGAAATCCTGAACAAGGACAGGTAATGCGCGGGAACATGTTTCCTGACCTAATCCAATAACTATAAACTACTAACCAGTAACTATATATTATGGGAAAGAAAGCATTAGCACTTGGACGCGGTTTGTCCGAAATCCTCAAGTCGCACCATGTCACAGCTCCGGTCAATGGTGAATCCGAAATTAACGGGGTAGACGAACCCGAAGTCGACAGCAGCAAGAGGATCGTCGAAATTGCCATCGACCTCATCGACAGGAACCCCTACCAGCCGCGCACCACGTTCAACGAAGACGAACTGTCCGAACTGGCAAATTCCATCAAGCAGCAGGGACTTATCCAGCCGATCGTGCTGCGCAAGGTGGGCGACCGCTACCAGATCATCAGCGGTGAACGCCGTACCCGCGCAAGCAAGCTCGCCGGATTTTCGACCATCAAGGCGCAGGTCTACGAGAACCTCGACGACAAGGTGATGAGCGAATGGGCCCTCATCGAGAACATCCAACGCGTGGACCTCAACCCGGTCGAAATCGCGAGATCGTACCAGAAACTCATCGAGAATTACGAATACACGCACGAGGACCTGGCCAAGGCCGTCGGTAAATCGCGCTCGGCAATCACGAACGCGCTCCGCCTGCTGAAGCTCCCCGAGATAGTGCTCAAATGGATAGAAGAAGGCAAAATTGCCGGAGGCGCCGCACGCGCCCTCTGCAGCGACAAGATTGCCGACCCCGAGGCGCTCGCGCTCCGCATTATCGAGGAAGGGCTCAACGTCCGCCAGATCGAGGCGATTTCCCGCGGCGAAGATATCAACAAGCCGAAGGACGAAAACCAGGAAACGGCAGAAAATGTTGATACGCAGCCTGCAGGCGAGAAGCCCGAAGCTCCCGCGAAGCCCAAGCCGGAACTGAGCGCCGACATGAAGCAGTTCGAAAGCCGCCTCGAGACGTTCTTCGGGACGAAGGTTCAGCTGAACCCGAGCGCCGCTGGCAAGCCCGAAGGTACCATCGTCATCAAGTACTACAGCATGGACGACCTGAACCGCATCCAGGAAATCATGGAAAACCGCTGAGGGTATAAATCGTGAAAAAATACTACACGATACAGATTATCCCCGAGAATTCCCGGGAGATAAAAAAATTCAGGATATCCACAACCTGGGTCATTTGCCTGAAGGTTTTCCTCGCATTGTTTATAGTTGTACTCGGCGTGTTCGCCTTCCACCTCGCGAAAATCAACGTGATTGTCGCGAAGTACGAAAAGTTGCGCGTGGCAAATGCGCAGCTCATCAAGAAGGACAAGAACTACGAGGAGATGTTCATGCGGCTCGACTCCCTGTGGGTGATGGAGGAGCGGCTCCAGAACATCTTCGAGACGTTCATCGAGAACGACTCCAACAAGATCAATTCCATCATCGACCGCAACAGGTTCGCGCACACGCCTTCCGAAAAGAACAATATCGATTTCGACACGCACAGCTGGAAGACGTTCGAGGAAAAGGTCCGCATCGAGCACATTCCCGACATCATCCCCGTGGTGGGCATCGTGAGCAAGAAGTTCTCGGAAGAGGCATCGCACCTCGGTACGGACTTCTCGGCACAGCCCGGGAACCCGGTGTTCGCTACCGGCAGCGGTACCGTGGAATCGGCCGGAAAAATGGAAGAACTGGGCAACACCATCGTCATCAATCACGGGAACGGCTACATTACCACGTACTCCCACCTGATGAACATCAAGACCAGAAAGGGTAGCCCGGTCCACAAGGGCGACATCATCGGTAGTGTCGGGAGCACGGGAAATACGAACGGACCCCACCTTCACTATACTATTACGAAGGACGGCGTCCCACAAGATCCGGAAAAGTTTATAAATTACTAGAAGAACTTTTTTCCACTAGGAGTGAAACATGGCAACAAAAGAACAGGAAATCACCCAGATCGGCAGCACTGTCACAATCAAGGGCGACATCAGCGGCAAGAGCGATGTCCGCGTAGCGGGCACCGTCAACGGTAGCGTCAACATCGAAGGCGAACTCGTCATCGAACGTAGCGGCTTCATCGAAGGCGAAATCAAGTCTATCAACGCCATTGTCGCAGGCACCGTCAAGGGCAACATCGAATGCACCGAGAAGCTCATTCTCGAGAGCACCTCCAAGTTCATCGGCAACATCAAGACCAAGCTCCTCATTATTCAGGAAGGTGCTACGTTCCAGGGCAACTGCCAGATGGGCGCACCCGTAGCTCCGGCTGCTCCTCAGCCAGCACCTCAGGTAAAGGAAAAGGTCTAATCCACACACATATCATAATTATCTATTTATTTATAAATAAGATTATGATTATGATGGGGTGAATAGTGAATAGAAATTTGGAGTTTTTCGTGCAAGTCCATGAGCATCAAAAAGTTACACAAACAAAAAGATGGTGGACAAATGTTGAAAGTTCCAGGGTCTATTCACTATTTTCAACGTGGACAAGTGTTGAAGCCTAGTTTTCAACACCTGTGAACTGAAAAGCCACAGCGGTGTATTGAAAATAACAGCGAATCCGGCTTCGGAATATGACCTGCATCACACTTGGCGAGGTATTTTTCAATTTTGCTGTTTGAGATGCAGGCATATTTTTATATATTAGATTGACTATATAAGGGTCGTTAACTTGTTGAAGATAGGTCAGATATCGGATATCCACATTGGCGAAGACGAAAGTCTTGTCCAGGGTATTGACGTGCGCGAAAATTTCTTGCGTGCGCTCAAGTCCGATTCCATGGAGAAATTGGACCTGCTGGTCCTGTCCGGTGACCTGGCCAACGAGAACGCGGAACCCGGAGCCTACAGTTTTGTAGCCGAACAGATCAAGTCTGTCGAATGCCCCGTGTGCATCATACCCGGCAACCACGACCAGATAGACGTGATGTCGCGCTATTTCGACCTCCCCGTGAAGAACGGCAAGTGCTACTACCGTTTCGACCTGATGGGCAAGTCCATGTTCTTCTTGGACAGCGCATGCGGTGAAGTTTCGCGCGACCAGCTCGACTGGCTCGAGGCGGAAGTCCCGAAGGTGGACAGCGAAGTCATCTTGTTCATGCACCACCCGCCCTGCTTCTGCGGCCACCGGTTCATGGACTTGCACTACCACCTGAAGAACATGATGGAAGTGCAGGACGTGCTCTCGAAGTTCGACAACCTGAAGCACGTGTTCTGCGGACACTACCACTGCGAGTTCGAAGTGATGTTCAAGAATATCACTGTGCATGCTGCGCCCGCGACACAGATGCAGATTGCTCCCGACAAGCCCTATTTCAACCTGAAAAGCAGCAGCCCCGGCTGGCAGGTGATTTATTGGGGCGACGATTTTGTTGAAACAAAAGTTGTTTACTAGTTTTTTTTCTAAAATACCTTGAAAAAGCTCAACTACTATGCTATATTTGCCGCACATGGCGGTTTAGCTCAGTGGTAGAGCACTGGAATCATAATCCATTGGTCCGGGGTTCAAATCCCTGAACCGCTATTAAAAAAAGAGGCGCATATGTCGAAACGAATTCTTGCAATTTCAATTTTGGCTATCGCCTCTTTTTTTATTGCCTGTAACAACGACTCCGATGTGAAGCCGGACGTGGAGCAGATGCAGGCCGCACTGCCCAAGACAGTCCCCATCGTGAAAGTCGATCCCTTTGTCGCCCCTGCAGAACCGGTTATTACCCAGGACCAGGCCCACAAGTATGTGAAGGCTAGTGCCGCCCTGGTCGAACTCGGCGTAAGCTGGTCCAAGAAGATTGAAGAAGCGAGGGAAGGCGAAAAGGTCCAGATCCTGGACGCATACAACGTGGCGCGTGACCAGCTCTGCGCACGTATCGGCCTCGCGGGTATTGCCGAATATAACTGGATTACCGAAGTCGCCCTTCCGAATCCCAGGAACATCCCGTTCTTCGAGGCTGCCGGCCTCAAAAAGTAGTCGATGCCTATCCGCATCACTATCAATCCTAAATCGACGTCTAGTGCCGAGTGGGCCATTTTTCGCATGGCCGGAATGCTCGGGCCTGGTTGGGACGTATGGATGAACCGCCACCTCGTGTTCGAGAGCCGCGCCGACGGCGCGATGAACAGGGAAGTGGACTGCATATTGTACCACCGTGAACACGGCATGCTCATCGTGGAATGCAAGGGCGGGAAAATCTGGACCAAGTACAACGAAGAGACCAGGAACACGGAGTGGTTCCAGAACGGCCACGCCTTGCCCGCGGCCAAGGTGCCGAGCGTGCAGGTGGGTTCGCTCATCGCGCCGCTTCACGAATACGTGAAGGAACTCCTTGAACCTACGGGTGACGGGAAGATGCGCAAGGTGCGCGTGCAGTGGGCGGTATGCTTCAGCGACATGGACAGCATGGAAGGGATTCCCGGAGCGGAAATCCCGAGGAAGCGCGCGCTGCTCAGGCCCGACCTGCTCAACGCGAAGCGATTCGAAAAACGCCTTGTTGAAATTCTCGAGACGCCCGTGCAGGCTTTCGGGAACATGCCTTTTCCCAACGAGTACCTCGACGAGGATTCGCTGTTCCGCCTGAGGAACTTCCTCGACGGCCAGGGCGAGAAGCCCGACGAAGCGGAAATTACCAGGAGCTGCTACGAGAACTGCTTCCAGGAAGCGACCGAGATGCAGCAGATGATGATGGAATCCATCTCGCGCAACCCGCGCATGCGCATAGAGGGCGTGGCGGGTTCCGGAAAGTCGCACATGGTGGTGTGGGATGCGCTGAGGCTTTCGCGCATCGGCAAGAACGTAGCCATCGCATGCTACAACGACTTGCTCGCCACGGAACTCAAGCAGGATGTATATAAAGTAATAAGCCGCGACCGCATCGGCGTGGAGGCGAAGTACGCGCAGGATGGCGGCGTGAGCTACGGGCGCGTCGACGTGTACGCGTATTCCGAATGGTGCGAAAAGTACGTGCGCGCCTCGAAGGTGAAGGTGGCGAAGGGAGGCGATAGGTCGCAGTACTATGACAGGGAACTCCCGCAGGCCTTCGTGAGGGCGCAGAAGGTATTGGCAAAAGACAAGAAGAAGCGCGAGAAGTTCTTCTACGATGCGGTCATCATTGACGAGGGTCAGGATTTTGCGAGCGAATGGGTGGACGGTTTTATCGGGCTGTTGCACAACCAGAAGCGCGGCATAGTGCGGTTCTTCTACGATCCGGCGCAGCGCCTGTACGCGAGCCGCAACGGCATCGACAACGCGCAGGTGCAGGCGATGCCCGTGATGGTGCTGAACCGCGGGTTCCGCAGCACCAAGCGTATTCTCGAGTGGGTGCAGAAGAATACCGGATTCAGGCTGCAGTCCTTCGACAATACGGTGCTTGGCGACGTGGTGAAGGAAATGCAGTACAGCGATGGCGCCGAACAGGTGCAGATGCTCAGCGCGCGCATCGACGAGCTCATGAAAAAGAAGAAGCTCAAGGCATCCGACATCCTCGTGGTCTCGATGAAGAGCGACAAGAGTTCGGCCCTCAAGAACATTACCGACGAGCGCATCGTGTGGAACACGAGCGGCGACAAGTCCATGGTTAAGGACAAAGTAAATATCGTGAGCGTCTACCGCATCAAGGGGCTCGACTCTACCGCAGTGATTCTGACCGACCTCGAGGAACCCGCCGAAGCGCTGAAACACGAGGACTGGAAACGCTGCATGCTCGTCGGCGCCACCCGCGCAAAAGCCCTGCTTACCGTCTTCCGGAAAAAGTAATTACATATAACTTTAAATTCTTACCACGCGAGGTCGACGACGATGCGCCAGGATTCGTCGGGGTCGAACTTGTGCGCGTGTCCGCTGCTCGCCGTCCCGAAGTTCATCTGGTATTCCACCGAGAAGTGGCGCGTAATCTGCAGGCCGAACCCGAGCCACACGGAGAACGAGAGTTCCTTCGCCCCGTTGAAACGGTGCCTGATGTCGTCGAACATCCCGAGGTCGATGAAGTTGTTCATGAGTGCCTTCATGGCGTCTTCGTCTTCTTCGTTTTCGGGAGGCGTCTCTATCTTGTAGACTTCGAAGATGGGCTTGTGGAAGTGGAACGTCTGGCTTATGAACGGCTTGACTACCGGAATCACGGGGACGCCGAGCCTGAACGAGATGGGGATGTCGGCGCCGATGTTGTGGTAGTATATGTCGTATTTTTCTTCGGGCTTGAATTCGTAGGTGAAGCTCTTGTAGTGGTACGAGGCGCCGAGACCGATGCTGATTGCGCCGCCGTCGTAGAAGTACCAGCGCAACAGGTAGATGAGGGCGGCCTCGTGGCCGGTTTCCTCTTCCAGGTTCCTGATGCGGCCGATATCCTTGGCGTAGTAGCTATGCTCGCCGAAGTTGCCGTACATGACTTCGGTTACCTTGTAGAAGATGCGTTCGTCCTTCTTCTCTTCCTTGGCGTCCTTGTTCGCGCTGTCCTGCGGGCACGCCTCTGCGGCGGGTGCCTGGGGCTCGGCGGCGGCGACAGGCGCTTCGGCGGGTTTGGCTTCGGGCTTGGCCGTGTCGGCAGGCGCGCTCTTTGCCGTTTTTACCGGCTCCGCAGGCGCTGCCGTCTCGACCGGCGCAGGTGCGGCTACAGGCTTCTCTTCTGTGGCATGCATTTCGAGGAGTGCGACTTCCTTGCTCGTGTAGGTCACGGTGAAGCGGCACATGCCCTGCACGTTGCAGCGCGCCTGTACGGAATCGGCGATGGCGCGGGCCATGTCTTCGCGGAGGAGTTCGGACTTGATCTTTACGAGGCTGTCGGCGATGGCGTTCTTGGCCGCGATTTCCTTGTCGAGCGCGATGAGTTCAAGCGTATTGTCGGCGTGCGCCTTGCACTGGCACGATGTCTCGGTGATGCGGCAGAACGCCTTGCGCGAGGAATCGGCCTTGGCGATGGAATCGGCGCGCGCCTTGGCGAGTGCGGCCGTGTCGACAGGTGCTGCCGCAGGCTGTGTAGCGGCTGCTGCCTTTGCCGCTGTTGCCGCTCTCAGGGAGTCGGCGGGCGTCATCTTGGGTTCTTCCTTGGGGGGAGTGGCGCAGTCGTTGCAGCGTTCGGTGCATTCCATGGACATCGGGGCGATGGGCAGCAGGCTACGGCGGCGGGTGAGCGAATCGATGGTCGCGTTGACCGCCTTGACGGCGCGGGGCAGCATGCCCATGGCCTTCTGTTCGGCTTCTCCCGACTTGGCGATGAGCTCGAAGCGGGTGAGCGTCGTGTTGCCCTTTTCGATTCCCTTGTAGTAGCCGTCCTGGAAGGTGAGCGTGCGTGCGCATATCGCCTTGGTGCACCCGGCGACGAGGTCATCGACGAGCTTGCGCTTTCTGAGTTCGACGCCCATGTTCTTGGATCTGGCGCTGTCGATTACGAAGGGGCAGTTGCACGTGGATTCAATCTTGTCGCAGTTTTCGGCCCTCTCGGTGTTGCGGCAGGAGAGGCAGAGGTTGTAGCAAATTTCGTCGGCGATTGCGGAAGTCGAAATGACCGCCACGGCGGCGACAGCGATGGAGATGGACTTGAAGATATTGCGCATGTTCAGCTCCTAGAAGATTATGGCGAGGACAACGAATGCGATTGTCCCGATGGCGGAGAATACGACGGGAAGTATGGGGAAGCCGCTTTCTTCTTTGGCGGAGGGTTCACATGCGGATTGCTGTGGCGCCTCTTTTGCGTTCTGCGCGGATTCGGCATTCGCGTTTTCGGGGGAGGCCTTCTGCTCGGCTGCATTGCCTGCAGTCCCGTTTGCATCGTCGATTAGGGCCGCATCGTTTGCGCTTGCGCCTTTTGCGGGTGCGGCTTCCACATATGTTGCTGCCATGCCCATGGCGAATACAAACGCACAGATTTTCGTGAACATTTTCAGTTTCATAACTTCCTCGAATGCCCGCATGTGGTTCTTGCGGGTGCGTATATTAATTTAATTCCTTTTTGGCAATCAAAGTAACAGATTGTCAGTATCGGAGGGCTATTTTATGTTCTTTTCGAGTGCGTTGACGACGACCACGTCGGCAGGGAGCCAGTCGACCGAGTGGATTTGTTCCATATCGAGCCATTTGGCGGCTTCGTGCTCGAGGAGCGTGAGCGTGCCGCCGGTAACGGAGCAGTAGAAACAGTGCATGGTCAGGTGGAATCCGGGATAATCGTACTCGACAGTACATACAAATTCACCGACATCGACTTCGACGGATAGTTCTTCGCGCAGTTCGCGGGCGAGCGCCTGCTGCGGCGTTTCGCCCGGTTCCATCTTGCCGCCCGGGAATTCCCAGAAGTCCTTGTAGTCGCCGTACCCGCGCTGCGTGGCGAAAATTTTCCCGCTGTCGGTGATGATGCCCGCTACTACTTCGATACTTTTCATGGGCTATTTTTCCAGGATGCCTTTGTAGAAGGCGCGCACGTCTTCCCAGCGGTAGTACGGTGCGGCGGGGCATTTGATACCGGGGGCGCACGGTACGGGGAGCGCTTGCTCGATTTCGTTGTACAGGACCTTCACCAGCACGTCGGGGGTGGTACCGGCCTTTGCGGGTGCGTCGCCCTTGCGGTAGAAGACAATCTGGAGGTTCGCCGCCATCGGGATGACCCTGAAGTCGGTCCACTGCTCGTGCAGCTTGGAGAGGTCGGAGACCTTCGCGTTTGCGACGGGCAGCTGCATGAGGGCGGCGAGCGTGAGGAGTCCCGCGTCGTGGCCGAACCGGAGCGTGGCGGCTACGGGCGTGTTGCTTGCGAGCGCGGAATCCGCTTCGTCGAGGATGTTCTGGAGCGTGCTTTTCGCGAAGTCGGTGCCGTTGCTCTTGTCGATGAGCGGGCTTGTGCCGAGCAGGCTGTACCACCAGGCGTTCTGCGCCTTCCAGCGGGTAATCCGCTCTTCGGTGGTGTAGATTTCGCGCAGCGTGCTTACTGGGGCGCCGGCGGCTTTTTCGACGCTTGCGACAAGCGCGGAATCCATGCTGGGGAACAGGTCGGTGATTTCGAGAAGCCTGTTGTAGAACGTGCCCGCGTCGATGTTCTTGGCGGCATAGGCGGTGTCGGCGAACAGTTTTTGCATTAGCGGTTTCGGGTCCACCTTCTGCCAGAGCTTGTCGCTTTCGGCGGTGTAGGCGGGTGCCTTGGAGTAGTCGAGCTTGCCCCAGTCGAACGCGCAGATGAAGGGCATGTAGCTCTTGCCCGAGAGAAGTTCGGGTTCGATTTCGGGGAACTGTACGCGGAACTCCCCGATGAAGGCGGCCATGCTCACGATGCAGCGCCCGCTGGTACTCGCGTATGCCTTCACATGCGGCACGACCTTTTTGCCGGCGCTTTTGCGGGTGCGGAATATCTCGGGGAAGTTCTTGGCCATGCGCTTGGCGATTCCCATGTGCTGGTGCACGCCTGCCTGCGTGAGGTCGCCGGTACGGGGCATGGCCTCGCTTTTCAGGACCTGCGCGAGGGCGCTGATCTGCTTGCCGGTCGCGGTGAGGGCGCCTGCCGAGTCGGCTTTCGCGAGTGTTTCGGCCAGATACCTGTATTCGTCGGCGCTGTGGTGGAACCGGCTGCCGTGCCTGCCGTAGTGGCTCATGTAGAAGGGCTTGTAGCCTGCGGGCGCCTTGGTGTACTTGACACTCTTGTCGGGTTCCGGGTAGGGGAGCGCGTTGCTTTCCGTGTATTCCGGGTGGGCGGCGAGCTCGGAGTCGCTCACCTGCGCTGTGCAGGTGCCTGCTGCGACGGCCACCGCGAGTGCGGCGGTGGCGAAATGGTTGACGATGTGGTGCATGGCAGAAATGTAATAAAAAAGAAATTTATATATTTCTTACATAATCATCAGTCAATACATACTTTGTTATCTTTGGGACACACTATATAAGGAGAAAACAACATGAAACGTTTAGCTTTCCTCATTACGCTGGCTGCACTGCTCTGCTCCTGTGCCAGTGTCAACATCAAACAGCCCGGCATCGATAGCGTCAAGAAGATCGCTGTTGTGACCGTTTCCGGTAGCGAAGAATACCAGAATATCGAAGTCCGCGAGGGCAAGAAGGAAAAACTCCTCACGATTGTGGGCAATATTATCAAGGATAAGGTCGATCTGGTCGATGACCCGGAAATCGATATTATCACTCATGGTGCGAATGCGCTCGCCAAGACGCTCAACGGCATCAACGGCTGGAGCGTCATCCCCTTCGATCAGGTGACCAATAGCGAAGATGTGCGCGCCTTCTTTGAAGACAACGAGACCTGGTCCAAGGTCAATGCTGCTTTTGACAGGTACGGTTCCGGCAACGGCCAGCGCCTTGTTGCCCCGAAGGGTATGTACAGGCTCGCCTACGAGAAGGTTGCCCCGCGTGGTATGATGTACGTTAACGGTGAACGCATGGAAGCTCCGGTCCTCCGCGGCCTCGGCAAGCTTTGCGAGTCCCTCGGTGTCGACGCAGTCGCCGTTGCCGAATACTACTTCTACTTCGAAACCGGCATGATGACTGGCGTTACGAGGAACGTGACCCCGATCGTGTTCGTGAACGTGGCGCTCATCGACAAGAATGGCGAGAAGGTGCTCTACACCGATAACAACTGGGCAAGAATCGAAGGCGACTACGACGCCAAGGTTGACGGTGAATACGCAAGCCTCAGGGAAGAAAAGTCCGTGAAGGCCTACAAGCACGCCATCGACCAGATCATGGAAGAATTCGGCAAGGAAGCTAAGGGAAAGCTCGGTAAGTAACCGCTTCCGCAAGAGTTTGCATATTTCATCTCCCAAAAAGTGGGGGGCTCGTACATCGAGCTCCCTGCTTTTGTTATGGTCTGGTGACGCGATTCGTAAGTAATTATTCGCGAAAGTAGTCTTTTTTCTTACCCCTCCTTTTTTGCTTGACTGCCCATGGGGCCATGCTTATATTTTGAACTGCATTTTGGGGGTTAGCAATGAACTATTTGAATGATTCCGATCTTACGGTGCTGATGGTGAAGCTCGCCTGCATAGCTGCTGTTGCCGCTATCGTGTTCGCTTTCACGTGCTGGCGCCTGCATCGCCGTAAGGATTGCGTCGTTCCCATGCGCCGCAAGAAGTCGTGGGAAGTCGCGTTCGACAAGTGGCTTGCGAACAATGGCGGCCACGACCTGAGACATTCCTGAGGTGCGCCCCGGTGGGGAGCCTGGATACGCCCGCGCGGGGCGTTTTCTTTGCATTTTCGGTAGCACCGGTGCAATTCCACGGACGATATTTTGCTAAATTCGCATGCGTTAAATTATCAATGATGTAGCCGGGAGGTTTTCCGGCTGTTATAAAGGAATACAATGAGCATAGTAGATACCGTACTCCATAAGATTTTTGGCACGCCCCATGAACGCAAGGTGAAGCAGCTTCGCCCGGTCATTGCGAAGATCCACGAGGCACGCGCTGCCTTGGAAGCCTTGGACGATGCGGCCCTTGCCGCGAAGAGCGCGGAATTCCGCGAGAAACTCAAGAACGGCGGTTCGCTCGAAGATATCAAGGTCGACGCATTCGCCGTGTGCCAGGAAGCCTGTGACCGCAGGCTCGGTATCTTCAACATCTTCAAGCCGGAATTCAACTTCGACTTCAGCCGCCTCGGACCCGAACTCCAGGATGTGGTGAACAACGCGAAGGCGGAACTTGCCAGCGGGAAGAACGAATGGGAAGTCTACCTGCCCGCCGCACTCTACGCGAAGGTGCGCGAGCTCTACCCGGAATCGGTGAAGCCGTTCCGCATGATGCCCTTCGACGTGCAGATGATCGGCGGTCTCGTGCTCCATGAGGGCGCGATTGCCGAAATGGCGACCGGCGAAGGTAAGACCCTCGCTGCCGCCCTGCCGGTTTACCTGAACGGCCTTAGCGGCCACGGCGTGCACGTGGTGACGGTGAACGACTACCTCGCCGGCCGTGACGCGAAGCAGATGGGCCTCGTGTACAAGTTCCTCGGGCTCACGGTGGGCCTCATTGTGGCCGGCCTCGATTCCGAACAGCGCCGCACGAGCTACAACAGCGACGTGACTTACGGTACCAACAACGAGTTTGGCTTCGACTACCTGCGCGACAATATGGCGGTCGACCCGTCCCAGCTGGTGCAGCGCGAGCTCAACTTCTGTATTGTTGACGAAGTGGACTCCATCCTTATCGACGAGGCCCGTACTCCGCTTATCATCAGTGGCCCTGCCGAAGATGCTACCGACAAGTATGCGAAGGCAAACGAGATTGCACAGAAGCTTGTGAAGAACAAGGACTTCGGCGTGGACGAGAAGGACAAGTACATCATGCTCACCGAGAAGGGCGTGAACCATGTGGAAAGCCTCCTCCAGATTACGAACCTTTACGGTGAACATGCCGACTGGGTGCACTACATTGACCAGGCCCTGCGTGCATGGCACCTGTACGAGAAGGACGTGGACTACATTGTGCGCGATGGCGAAATCGTCATCGTGGACGAGAACACGGGACGCCTCATGGAAGGCCGCCGCTACAGCAACGGTATGCACCAGGCTATCGAAGCGAAGGAAAAGGTGCAGATCCGCCGCGAGAACCAGACGCTTGCGACCATCACGTTCCAGAATTACTTCCGCATGTACAAGAAGCTTAGCGGTATGACCGGTACGGCAGAAACGGAAGCGACGGAATTCATCAAGATTTACAACATGAACACCTGGGTCATCCCGACCAACAAGCCCTGTATTCGCCAGGACCTGCAGGACATGGTGTACAAGAGCGAAGACGCGAAGTGGCGCGCCATCGTGGCCGAAATCAAGGATCGCCACAGCAAGGGCCAGCCGCTCCTCGTGGGTACGGCATCTATCGAAAAGTCCGAACACCTCCACGGCCTCCTGGAGAAGGAGGGCATCCCGCACGAAGTGCTGAACGCCAAGAACCACAGCCGCGAAGCTGAGATTATCCAGTACGCTGGCCACGAAGGAAAGGTCACCATCGCGACGAACATGGCTGGCCGCGGTACCGATATCGCGCTCGGCCCCGGAGTCACGGACCTTGGCGGTTTGCATGTGCTCGGCACCGAGCGTCACGAGTCCCGCCGTATCGACAACCAGCTGCGCGGACGTTCCGGCCGTCAGGGCGACCCGGGTTCCAGCCAGTACTTCCTCTCCCTCGACGACAACCTGATGCGCATCTTCGGCGGCGACAGCGTGAAGAACCTGATGAACCGCTTTGGCGTGGGCGAAGACGAGGTGATTACGCACCCGATCGTTTCCCGCTCCATCCGCAGTGCTCAGCGTCGCGTGGAAGGCCAGAGTTTCGATATCCGTAAGCACTTGCTCGACTACGATAACGTGATGAACGAACAGCGCAAGGTGATTTACGGGCTCCGCCGCCGCATCCTGAACGGCGAAGACATCCGCCAGGAAATCATGGACCGCATCGAGGACGCCTGCGACATCAAGGTCTCCAACTACATTGTCGCGAAGAGCTACCCCGAAGACTGGAACCTCGAAGGCCTGCATACCGACCTGCAGCGCACGCTCGGCATGGAGTACAACCTCACGCTCGAACAGGCGATGAAGAAGACTCCGGAACAGGTTCTCGACGAGATTATCGGGCTCTGCAAGGCCCGCTACGACAAGCTCACGAAGATTATTCCGGAAGCCGACTTCCGCAATATCGAGCGCCGCTTCTTGCTCATGACGATCGACCAGGTCTGGAAGGAACACCTGTACGCGATGGACCAGCTGAAGGATTCCATCCGCTTCCACGGGTATGCCCAGAAGGACCCGCTGATGGTCTACAAGAACGAAGGCTTCAAGCTGTTCGAAGGCTGCCTCGAGAAGATTGCGACCCTCACGATGCTCCGCATTCTGAACATCCGCATCACGCTCCCGAACGGCATGACCGTTTCGCCGGACCAGCTGCAGCTCAAGAGCCAGGAACAGATCGACGCCGAGAAGAAGGCCGCCCAGGAAGCGGGCAACGCTCCGGCAGAAGCCAATGGTGCTGCCGACCAGGGTGCAGAACAGCTGAGCGCCGAGGGCGCGAAGGCCGCGGGCCTCGCGGGTGCCGCCGCCGCTTCCGAAAGCAACGCCCTCTCGGAAGACCAGCAGGCTAACCAGCCCATGCCGCAGTCCGCTTTGCCGGGAACCCGCCAGGTGCGCCGCACCTACACGAACCCCGCCATCATGGAAGCGGCCCGCCGCCGTGCACAGGCTGCCGGCCCGAAGCTCGGCCGTAACGACCCGTGCTGGTGTGGTTCTGGCCTCAAGTACAAGAAGTGCCACGGCAAGGACCTGGAGTAAGGGAATCCTGACACAACGTTTGAAAAGGGATGTCGCGTAATGGCGGCATCCCTTTTGCTATAAAAAAATTCGATAACTCCGCATAAAATTAAAGTATTGGACATGGCGGAAAACCGCTTCTATATTTTGCGCATCAAAAGACGGTGCAGATGCATCAAAGGAGAGTACAAAATATGGCAAGAGTAAAATTTATCGAATCGGTTGATGAAGCTCAGGGCAAGGCGAAGGAAGCCTATGAAAAACTCGTTTCTACAGGCAAGATCACCAACATGAAGCGCGCGCTGCTGCAGGACTACGCGACGTTCGACGCCTTCATGGGCTGGTACACCAGCTGGGCTCGCCTCGTGGAAATCATCGGGCAGCGCGCCGCCACCGTCTACGCGCATGCGGTTTCTACGACCAACAGCTGCCAGCTCTGCTCGCTGTTCTTCATCAGCGACCTGAAGGCTCTCGGAATCGACCCGAACGGATTCGAATACGAGAAGAACGAGGAAATCCTCGTGAAGCTTGCAAGGCAGATCGTGAAGGACCCCACCGCCGTTCCGGATTCCTACTTCGAGGAACTGCGCAAGTTCTACAACGATTCCGAGATTGTTGCCATCGTGGGCTTTGCCGCACAGATGATCGCGACGAACAACTTCAACTCGGTACTGAAAATCGATGTGGACCAGCGCCTGCTCCCCATTGTTGGCGAATTCAAGCCCGCCACCTGGAGAAAGGACATCAAGTAAGTTTGTACTCTCCGTACAAAGCTGGCGTTCCCGAGAGATTCGAAGTCCTTTTTCGGGAGCGCCTTTTTTTTATTTTTCACACGTGAAAAAGGGGTCCGACATGAACTATTTGATAGTCCCTGGATTGAACAATTCCGGCCCGAGCCACTGGCAGAGTTTCTGGGCGAAGAGTTTGCCCAACGCATCGCGTGTTTACCAGCGTTGCTGGGACAAGCCTCAAAAAGAGGAATGGGTCGCGACTCTCGACGAAACCGTCAGGCAGCTGAAGGGCGATACCATCCTCGTTTCGCACAGCCTGGGCAGCGTGACCACGGTGTTCTGGCTCTTGCGTGCGCAGGAACGGCGCGAGCTTCCGGCAAACATCAAGGGCGTATTCCTGGTGGCGCCTGCCGATACCGACGTGGTGGAATCCATCAGCAATTTCGCGCCCATGCCTACGGGCAAGCTGCCGGTGCCTGCGTGCGTCGTGGGTAGCGAGAACGACCCGTACATGACATTCGCGCGTGCGGAATTCTTCGCGAAGTCCTGGGGGGCCAAGCTGTTCAACGCGGGCGCCCTCGGCCACATCAATTCGGATTCCAACCTCGGCGAATGGGAACAGGGCCGCAAGTTCCTCGCGGAATTCGAACGGGGTCTGAAATAGATATTATTCACTAATTAATACTGTGGAATCACATTCACCTATATGCTGCCCCTTAAATTCAAGGGGCACACTTAAATCATATTCTTGTTAAAAACATCACACACTACCCTTAGTTACCGTTATCTTTTTTCCGCTTCCTGATAATTTCTAGTTGTTCCTCGGTGCAGAAGCCGGAAATGTAAATTTTGGTGGAGCCGGAATGATGAAGCCGAACATAATTCGAGTCGTAGGTGATTTCCCAATTGACATCATAATAAGAATCTTTAATCTTGTTTAATTTAGATTGTTCCACCTCGGTTGATTCCCGTATCACATCTAAAGAAATATATTCTCTAGAATCAAAATTCTCTTTTGAACATTTCAAAGGCTTTTTGTCATTGTAAACCGATGTATTAAGCATGTATCCAAACAAGGGACCATCATTGGTATTATTATCAAAAGAATAGCTTCCTTTAAAAGAACAAGGTATGTAGGAAAACAAGTACTCCTTGTTTCCCTTATATTTTTCCCATTTCCAAACAATCCCGTCTTTTGACATTTCTTCAGCGAAACAATATTCACCAAACACCTCTTCTGAGGAAGAAGACATCGGCCCTTGCGCATAAGCACAAGCGAAAAGAACTGCTAGCCATAAACTAATCCGTTGGACATGTGTAATAATCACTATACCCTCCTATGCCATGATTAACAAATATTCACTTTCCTTGTTTTTTATCAGAACACTGGCCAATAACCTTCGCCTTAAATAGCTTTGTGAATTTATATGAGTGTATCTCTGAGAATATCCTCACCGGATTTTTCTTTATTTCAAGAATAAACCTTGCTTCAAGCATTCGCCCATCAATCTGTTTTTCACTGGTTTCACAATTATGAGAAACATTCTGCGACAGTTTAGTTATTTTCTTGTCGCTAAAATAATCTTGAAGTTCTTTGCATGTTTTAATATACCAAAAAGGTTCAAGGGTATTGCAATTCCATTCTTTAGGGAACTCGACTTCATAGACTTCATCCAGGTCCATTTGTGGGTGCCATTTGTCATCACATACTACAAATTTATCAACTTCAAGCAATGGCAACTCAATGTCTATATTGCGCTTGATTTTCAAATCAAGGGAACCATCTTTTGCCACTTGGAAGCAAAATTTCGCAATATTTTCTTTTGATGACAATGTTTGTGCCCAGCTAACAGCCCAGATTCTCGCCGGTAAAAGGAACATCATCAAAAAGACTATGAATATTTTAACAGTCATTCTTTCTTCTTTTTTCTTTCTCTTATCGCTTTCAGTTGTTCTTCGGTGCAGAAACCAGAGATGAAGAATCTTGCGGAGCCGGAAGCGTTTAATCGAACATAACTTGAATCATAATCGACATTCCATCTTATAATAAAGTAGTGTCCAAACAGGCTGTCTGTTTCAAGTTCATATTTTTTAGAGAACCATAAAATTTTTTCATAAGATTCATAAACCATTTTCTCTGAATAATAGCTCGGCATACACCTTGCCGGTTTTGCCTTGTCAAATACCGAATTCTTAATCATCGATATAGGACCTGAAAAGAAGTAATCATAATCCGGAAGTATGGAATGACGATAATCATACGAGCATTGGGAATACGAAAACAAATACGGTTTATTCGACTTATACTTCTCCAAAACCCAATAATCCGTTTTGTCATCGCCCTCCGTAAAGCAATACTCACCAAACACCTCTTCTGAAGAAGAAGACATCGGCCCTTGCGCATAAGCACAAGCGAAACCAAAGAAAACAACAAGTAAAAAAAATAATTTGATGGACATTTTACCTATTTCTCACATGGACCATTCACTCTAATTCTAAAGTCATAATAATCTTTGCGACGCGATTCACCACTTTGAATCTCCGCATTTATTCTTACAGGCAAAACTTTCCCATAAAGAGCTCTTTCTTTTTTTAGGTTTTGCGGTAACCGTAACGACTCCTTCAAAGAATAATCCTCGCAACTTTTATACAGCATTTCTTCAATAGGAGTAAATACGCCTTTTTTGAAGGCTATGCTTGTGGAAATATTTTCTCTGTATTTCTTGTTACAGAAATGACATTCGCTGGCAGGAGCAAAAATATAACGGGGAATATAATCCAATTCTTTATCTAAAACAAGGCGATGGTTTTCATCGATACAATATTCAGCGACAATTTCTTTTTTTGAACATGGACCGACAATCGTCGCTTCAAATGATTTCTCATAGGTGAAACCGGTTCCTCCAAGTTGAGCTTTCCAATGGCCTTTGAAACTTTTCCCATAATACGGCTTCAATGTTTCTTTCGCTCTGTATTTGTGGATATGCAAGACATCACGATTTATAGGATTTAGATTCACTTTGACTATTTTAGGCTTTAAACAAAGGGTGTTGCTTGATGGAGTTGCTTCTAAAGCCACACAACCACCTATAAAAGCCGAAGAGTCTGAATCATAAGGGGCGTCAAGACTATACTCTATTTCCCAAATTGGTTCTCCATTATATACATTACATATAACACTATCAGGAAATACCCAATTAGATTCAGGTTCCAAATTTAAATTCTTGACCAAATGAAGGCTGTATTCATTAGAATCCTTATTAAATTCCGCGCAAAATTCAGCAATATTTGAATTTACAGAACATTCTCCAGTAATTACCGCTGTAAAATTGGAAGAAAGTTTTATTTTGCTATTATAAAGCTGAGCAAGCCATTGGCCTTTAATCTTTTTCCCATAATAATTTTTCAACGACTCTTTCGCATTTTCCAAGAAATAACCCAAATAGGAATTTCCTTTTACCAACTCTGTCTTTAATGGCTCGACTTTCCTCCTTTTTGGAGAATTCGCTGAAAAACAGAAATGTCCACCCTTTCGCATGAACAACTCGAAATCATCTTCTTTTGTGGATTGCGGAGCCTCAAGAAGATAATTGTATTCCCAAGAAGTGCAACCTCCATCAAGTGAATCTGGAATGTTCCATTTTTTATTTTTTGGAATTTCAATGTTTCGCGTTAATACAAGTTCATACTTATTATCATCCAGAATATTTGCACAAAATTCCGCAACAGGAAGACTATGCTTTTGTTCAGAAGAATGAATCAATCCGAAACACAAAAACATTGCTAATCCCATTTTTTTTATGCACAAATTCATTTTTTCCCACATTTATTCAATTGCACATTGTATAAACTATCCAAAGTCTTATCTACATCTGGGAAACTTAAATGGAACCCTTCATTATTAGGATCTTGATAATCCCAATTGTTGTGAGCATTTAACAAAGATCGTACTTTCCATTTTACAGCTATTGAGTTAGGTTCAAATTCCCAAAATGAATCTATGATTAATCTGCATCTATCTTTTTTTGTTTTTCCTTTAGGTATATCAACTTTGACGCCTTCCCATGAACCAAATGCAAGATTTTGATCCATATAAATCTCTTTGTGCTTATCTTCGTGAGCCTGTAACATAGCATTCGTTGAAGTAAAATTATTCGTAACTTTAGTCGTCATTATCACATCTAGAGTATATGTGATTTTTCCATCTTTTTTTTCTTCATTGCTAACGCACCAATCTATATCAATATTAGCATCAGTATGCCCAGATATGACATTTGTTGAGGCGAGCTTTCTTGAGGGGGTGAAATCAGCATTGTATAATTTAATATAATTATCAGTCTTTTTTACCCCCCTTCTTCCAAGAAGATCAAAATACGTATTTCGGGACACATTTGGCGAATATGTGACCAAATCCTCATGCTGTATCGTAACGGAATGAACATTTTGCTTAAAAAGAGCATTTCCCGCAATACACCGATCAAAGTTATCTTCATCCTCTTCCCCAAACGGGTCATAGCAATCAACCTGTTCATAGTAGTATCCGATATTATGTTCTCCAAATGAGCCCCCTGTCCATAGCCAGGAATATGCACACTCCGAACCACGTGCAGGATTGCACCTGTAGCACTTTCCATTGTACGCTACGCATGCCTGTTCAGGATGATCAGGAACCGAATCTAACGGGAAACCTGGGCACTGTCCAATCCGATTGTCGTCCTTGCGTTCTCCGCTTTCACAATCAATTTCCGTGAAAAAGTATGGATCAACATGCGAAGGAGAAACCCACGACCACGCGGAAGAGCATTCACTGGAAGTGCGGCCGGCATGGCATCTATAGCACCTGCCATTGTTTTCGAAACAGGAACTTTTAGACACATTCGATCTATCGGCAGACGAAAGCGATTGACACAGGACATATTCACTAGACGAGCTTTCTTCGGACGAAGACGATTCCTCAGAACTGGAACTTTCTTCAGAACTAGACGAGCTTTCTTCGGACGAACTGGAATATTCCTCTGCACTTGAATAGGGTTCTGCGCCTTCGCATTCGCCAATGACACACCATCCGCGATTAGAAAGTTCCGTTTTGTAATGCGGGATTCCATAAGATATCGCACAGGCATCAGACGAGTCCTGCAAAGCATCTTCGACCTCGGTTTCTGTCCCAAAGCAATCATCGTCATGTGGGACCCACTCGCCACGGCAATAGGCCGCCATCTTGCCCATATCGGGGAATGCCGGAGCAGCCTCAAGCACCAGATTCTCTAAATCGGCATAAGTCACATTAGGAGGAAGCAGATGGCGCATCGAGAAAATATTTGATCGGTTGGTCTTTCCATCAATGGTTTCTTCGAGAATCGTTATCATCCAAGTATATTCGATTTGCATTAGAGTATTCGCGTCGGAGAATGCAGGCGCCCACCACAAGCCATTGCCGCCATCATTTGAATAATAGAGCCTGGTAACATTCCCGCTGAAATCGCATGTCCCATTTTCGATGCCTCTGCACCAGTAGCCTTCGGAATAACCGCATATGGGCATCTCCATCGGAGAATAGCCTTCCGCCAATCCAAAATTGGCAAAGTCGCAAGCGACAAAACGTCCGTTCCCCGCGCAACTGCAATTCCACAAGAAGATGTCATCCCGGTTCTGCATGTACGGAAGGGCATTGTACACATTCAAATGCACATATTCAAGCCTTGCAATGTCATTTCTCCTATCCCCCCCGATTTCACAGTAACCGGTCGGCCCTCCCCAGGAACTGCTAGAATCTACGCAATGACCTTCGCTTTCATCACAGTTACCACCACTGCTGGAACTACCTTTGCTCGAAGAAGATGAGCTTTCTTCCGAACTAGACGATGAACTTTCCACCGAACTAGAGGACTCTAGAGAGGAGCTGCTTTGTGTTTCTGACGAGGAAGATTGTTCCGTTTCCGAGGAACTTGATTCCTCACAACCTGGAAGCGAGGGATCAAACGCTCCACAGTCGCCACCATTCGGATTTATTTTGACTCTTTCTCCACCCCAGCCGGAGGCCATCCTCATGCATGTGGTATTTTTCTCTTTGCACTCGTCCTTACAGACTTCTGCATCAATCGATAATTGTGTCTTGATGTTGTATCCGTCGCAATAATCGCACCTTACAATCGATTTTATATAGCCGTTTTTTGAACCTGATAGACCTTCACATGTTGAAACCCATTCTCCAGAGTAAAAGAAAATGTCGCTTGATCCTGTGGCTCCAAGACATTCTGCATAAAGGTCGTTTTCTCGTGCTTCTTGAATGAGCTGTTTTACAGTTTCAAGTTCGTAACCATTCTCAATGGCAATATCTAAATCATCACATATCGTTAAAGCATTTGCTATTTGTGATAGTAGTAATATAACAAGGAAATATTTTTGCATCTTATTATTCTCCCAACACATTCTTTATTGCAATTAAACGAAAAAAACTTTCTGGACCAAGTGGATTTGGCATTTGTTTTTGGGCTATTTGCTTTGCGTATTTTTTTTGTTCCTCTAGCTGCTTCTCTTTCATTTTTTTGAACAATTCTGTATGAGAAAGACTGTCGTATTTTATTTCAATTAGAGTTTGTAATGAATCTACACAATGCTCCTGGGCATTGCTTTCAGTTCTTTGGCAAAAATCATTTAATTTTTTTTCTTCTTTTTGTTTTAAAAGGGACCATCCAGGGTATTGTTTCTCTTTAGAATCGGAATTTTCTTCTTTTATTTTTGGTAGAATTTTTTTTGAATTCTCTAATATGACATTTTCGTTTTTCAGTTTATCTTTATTGTTCTCGTTTCTAGAATATTCCTGCTGATTGTCAGAACAACTTGACAAGAAAACGCAAAAAAATAAAAGAGGTATGATTTTTTTCGTTTTCATATTATCCTCGTTGATAAATACAAAATAATTTCACTTGTTGTTTATTCGTTGCGTATTCATAACAACTTTCTTTGAAAGATAATAAAAAAAGAAGTTTAGAGCTTGTTGAAATAAAGTTTTTACAAATAAATGCGTAATTTTATTATCATTTATATGTAATGGAATCTTATGGTGACCTTCAAATAAGCGGTTGATACAGGATTTGGATTAAACTGCCCTATCTACAATGCCGCATCAGGGCGGCGATATATGCTTTGGCGTAGCGCGATGGCGTTACGCCTTTTCGCATTACGTAGCCGATGGTCATCTTGTCGTGGACGTCGAGGTGCTTCGCGATGATGTTGCGGCCGTTGAGCTTGTGGCTAATCACGCCGGAACAAATGGTATAGCCGTCAAGACCGATAAGTAAGTTGAAAAGGGTGGCGCGGTCGCGAACCTTGATATTGCGCGGGCAATCGAAATCAATGGCGGTTAGGGGCTCTTCGGCAAAGTAGAACGAGTTGAAATCGCCCTGTTCGTAGGTTAGGTACGGATACGGCTTTAAGTCTTCCAGCGTGATTTTTTCTTTCTTGGCGAGTGGGTTTTTAGACGACATAAACACGTGCAAAGGGGTCGCAAAGAGCTCTTCAAAGACCAAATTGTTCTTTTGAATAAGTTTTTTTATGACTTTTTCGTTCTTATCACTCAAATAAAGTACGCCAATTTCGCTTTTTAGCTTCGCAATATCGTCAATAATTTCATTAGTTTGGGTCTCTCGGAGAGTGAAATCGTAGCTCGGACCGCCGAATTTTCGGATGACATCGACGAATGCGTTGACCGCAAAAGAGTAATGCTGACAGCTCACGGAGAAGATGGTGTTACCACTTTTGCCACCCTTGTAGCGGTCTTCCATGAGGGTCGCTTGTTCCAAAACTTGCCTGGCGTAAGAGAGGAATTCATCACCCTCGTTAGTGATCGTGACGCCTTTATTGGAGCGGTTAAAGATGGTGACGCCCATTTCTTCTTCGAGGTCATGAATGGCCGCCGTAAGGCTCGGTTGCGAGATGAATACGCGCTTGGATGCTTCGGTAATATTGCGCGTATCGGCGATGGCGATGGCGTACTTAAGTTGTTGTAAAGTCATAGGGCTTTCTTATAGCTAGTTATTCAAATGTTTTTGTTTGTTCCATAGGAAAAATCTATGGTGAATGCATAAAAAATAGTATTTTACCGATGATGAAAACGGAGGTATATTTGGCGGCGTAAACGAAAAACAAACAAAAAAGGTAGGTAAAACACTATGAGCAATAAAAAAACATCTGTAATTGGTTTCCCGCGTATCGGTAAGGCCCGTGAACTCAAGTTTGCAAGCGAAAAGTTCTTTAAGGGTGAAATCTCCGAAGCTGAACTCCAGAACGTCGCCGCCGAAATCCGTCAGTATGGTTGGCAGAAGCAGAAGGCCGCAGGTATCGACTTTATTCCGTCGAACGACTTCTCTTTCTATGATAACGTTCTCGACACTGCATTCTTGTTCGGCATTGTTCCGGAACGTTACAAGAGCCTGAACTTGAGCACGCTCGAAAAGTATTTCGCAGCCGCTCACGGTTACCAGGGTGAAAAGGGCGACGTGAAGGCCCTCCCGATGAAGAAGTGGTTCAACACGAACTACCACTACATTGTTCCGGAAATCGATGACGCTTCTGAATTCAAGGTAGACGGTTCCAAGCCGGTGCAGGAATTCAATGAAGCAAAGGCTGCCGGAATCCAGACCGTGCCGACTTTGATTGGCGCATACACGTTCCTCCGCTTGGCCCGCTACAACGGCAAGAAGCAGGCGAAGGATTTCGCCGCCTCTGCAGTAGCCGCTTACGCAAAGGTCGCTGAACTGCTCGCCGCTGCCGGTGCCGAATGGATCAGCTTTGCCGAACCCGCCTTGGTGTTCGACGTGACCGCCGAAGAAAAACAGCTCTTCAAGTCCATCTATGTGGAACTCGTCAAGAAGGTGCGTGCCGCTGGCCTCAAGGTTACCTTGCAGACTTACTTTGGCGATATTCGCGATGTGTACCAGGATGTGGTCGCTCTCGGTTTCGATGCCATCGGTCTTGATTTTGTCGAAGGCCTCAAGTCGCTGGAACTGGTCAAGTCCGGTTTCCCGAAGAACACGCTCCTGCTCGCCGGTGTCGTGAACGGCAAGAACATCTGGCGTGCCGATTACGCGCAGAAGAATGCGCTGCTCGCCGAAATCGAGAAGGCTGTCGGTGCTGAAAATGTGGTGGTCGGAACATCGTGCTCCCTGTTGCATGTGCCGTACACAGTCGCTGCCGAACAGAAGCTCCCTGCCGAAACGCTCCGTCATTTCGCCTTCGCCGAAGAAAAGCTCGTTGAACTTGCTGAACTTGCAAGCGGTGACGCCGCTGCCCTTGAAAAGAATAAGGCTCTCTTTGCCACTCCGCGTGTGCAGGCAAATGCCAAGGTGCAGGCTGAACTTGCCGCCCTCAGTGCCGCTGACTTTGAACGCAAGCCGAGCCGCCTCGAACGTCGCGAAGTGCAGAAGGCTGAATTCAAGCTGCCCGCATTCCCGACGACCACAATCGGCTCCTTCCCGCAGACTGCTGAAGTCCGCGCAAACCGCGCCGCCTTCCGCAAGGGCGAAATCTCCAAGGAACAGTATGTGGAATTCAACCGCAAGAAGATTGCCGAATGCATCAAGCTGCAAGAAGAAATCGGCCTCGACGTGATTGTGCACGGTGAATTCGAACGCAACGACATGGTGGAATATTTCGGCACGAAGATTGACGGCTTTATTTTTACGCAGAACGCCTGGGTGCAGAGCTATGGTACCCGTTGCGTGAAGCCGCCTGTAGTCTGGGGCGATGTGAGCCGTAGCGCTCCGATTACCGTCGAATGGTCCGTTTTCGCACAGAGCTGCACCAGCAAACCGGTGAAGGGCATGCTCACGGGCCCGGTGACGATTCTCAACTGGTCGTTCCCGCGCGAAGACGTTTCGCTGAAGGTGCAGGCTCAGGAAATCGGCTTTGCCATCCGCGACGAAGTCCTTGACCTCGAAAAGAACGGCATCAAGATTATCCAGATTGACGAAGCCGCCCTCCGTGAAAAGCTGCCGCTCCGTAAGAGCGACTGGCACAAGGAATACCTCGACTGGGCCATTCCGGCATTCCGTCTGGTGCATGCGAAGGTCAAGCCCGAAACGCAGATCCATACGCACATGTGCTACAGCGAATTCAACGACATCGTGCGCGACATCGACAACATGGACGCCGACGTCATCACCTTCGAAGCGAGCCGTTCCGACCTCAAGTTGCTTGACGCCCTGAACGAAGCCAAGTTCGAAACTCAGGTGGGCCCGGGTGTGTATGACATTCACTCTCCGCGCGTACCCTCGCAACAAGAAATTGTGGATGCCCTCCACAAGATTATTGCGAAGGTCCCGCAGCAGAACGTGTGGGTGAACCCCGATTGCGGCCTCAAGACCCGCGGCGAAACCGAAACGACGGCAAGCCTCAAGAACCTCGTTGCCGCCGCGAAGAAGCTCCGCAGCGAAAACTAATCGAACTTTAGTCGACTTTATACACTTCAATATCATAAATTCCCGTTGGCGGTTGCCTGCGGGAATTTTCCTTTTTTGGGGCTATAGCAAAAAGTTATAAAACGGCATAGAGACAAAGTATTAGTCAATTACTCGTTATGCATCTATATTTTTCTTCGCAAAAAGTGAGGATAAAATCGATATTGACTTATGCGAAAAAGTGCGCTTAAAAATCGAAGAGGATGCCAGGCGGAATTACCCGAATGAATGTTGCGGTGTTTTGCTGGGTCATCTTTCGAAACTAGAAGTATTGGACATCTGTGCTCTTGACAATTCGTTTGAGGGTGCGCAGGCTTCTGCGCATTTCAAGATATCTCCCATGGACATTTATCACGTGGAGCGTGAAATAGAAGGTGGCGATTTGGAAATCGTCGGCTTTTATCATTCGCATCCTGATTGCGATGCTGTCCCCTCGAGGGAAGATGCCGAATATATGGTCCCCGGCTTAGCGTATGTTATTTTATCCGTGACATCTACCGGTGTCGTGGATATACGGTGCTATAAAAAAAATCAATAATTCCGCATAATTATTTTGTATTGGACAATAACAAAAAGCGGTTCTATCTTTTGCCTTGAAAACCACTTTTGTACGGAGAGAAAAAAGTGAAAATATATATATCTGCCACACTCAGGAATTTTTTTGGGCGAAATGCTCAAGTTGAAATTCCGGCGAGTTCCGTGAGAAAGGCTCTCGCTATTCTTTTAGATATCTATCCTGATGCGAAAAAGGTCCTTTACGATGACAGTAACAAGCTCAGGAGTTTTATCCAGATTTATGTTAACAATAAGATCTTGATTGACGCGCTTTGGGATACGCCGCTTTCGGAAGAAACGGAAATTCTGCTTTTGCCCGCGATTGCGGGTGGCGCTCCAATCGAGGAGTCGCAAGATGCTGCAGTCGAAAGTCTCATTTCGGATGAGCGTCGCAAGGAAGTTTCGTTTGACGATAGCGAAGTCGAACGCTTCGGCAAGCACCTGATGCTCCGCGAAATCGGGGTCAAGGGCCAGAAGCGTATCAAGGCCGCGAAGGTTGTGGTCATTGGCGCGGGGGCGCTCGGCTCGCCGGTAATCCAGTACCTTGCCGCTGCGGGTGTCGGGACCATCAAGGTCATCGATTTCGAGGAAGTTTCGCTTGAGAACCTGCAAAGCCAGGTGCTGCACGGGACGCGCGATATCAAGCGCCCGAAAGTCGCTTCCGTAAAGGACAAGGTCAAGAACATCAACAAGAATATCGTGCTCGAGGCCGAAAAGGTCCAGCTGGAAGCGTCGAATATTCTGGAACAAATTGACGGCTACGATTTGGTGGTTGACTGTTCCAACAATTACAAGGCGCGTTACCTGATTAACGATGCGTGCGCCCTGTACGGTATTCCGCTCGTGTTCGGTGCGATTTACCAGTTCGAAGGCCAGGTCGGGATTTTCAATCTCGACGGGGGTGCTTGCCTGCGTTGCCAATACCCGTCTCCGCCGCCTCCGGGGCTCATCCCCTCTTGCGCGGAAGGCGGAGCGATCAGCCCGCTTCCCGGTATTGTCGGGAGCATCCAGGCGAACGAGGCGCTCAAGCTGATTCTCGGTATCGGCGAACACCTGAACGGGAAAATCCTGCATGTCGATAGCCTTTACTTGACTTCGCGAATCCTCAAGGTGGAACGGAGCCGGAGCTGCCCCATTTGCGGGAGCAATCCGACGATTACCAACGTGGAAGATTTCGACTACGAGGAATTCTGCGGCCTGAAGGTGAACGATGAAATTCCGGTGGAAGGCTTTACGCCCGAAGAACTCGCGAAGAAGATTGACAATGGCGACCCGATGACTATCGTGGATGTGCGTGAACCGCATGAACGCGCGATTCTCAGGTTCCCGAACGCCATCGTGATTCCCATCGGGCAGCTCGCCCGCAGGCAGAAGGAACTGGACCCGAACAAGGATACAATTTTTGTTTGCAAACAAGGTAAGCGTAGCGTGCTTGCGATTAACACTTTGCGCGAAGCCGGATACACGGGTCCGCTTTACAACTTGAAGGGCGGTGTCGACGCCATGAAGGACATCATGTTCTCGCACGAAGGTGCTTGGTTATAATAACAGATTATAGCGCAATAAATCAGTACAAAATTCTTAAAAAATCTCTTCGAGAAACGCAAATAAATAACAACAAAGTAAGAATCGCTTTTTCTAACTTAATCCTACTAAAATTGTAAGGAAATAACAGGAACAAACTATAACAATCTAGTTTTCACAACTCACAACAAGAGGTAAACCACTATGGCAAATGAAACTACAGATAAGAAACAGGGCATCAATGCGCTTGGCGCAAAGGCCGCCTATAACCTGGCGAACGTCACCAAGACCAAGCCGCAATTTGGTGCACTGACCCCCAAGTGGCTCACCAAGTTCCTTGAATTCAAGGGTCTCGAAACAGGCCTGTTCCGCGTGAACAAGGTCGTCGAAGGCGAAACCCCGCTTGACGTTCTTTGCAGCCAGACCAAGAAATCCGACATCATCCCGGAAGGCTACGTCGAATACGAAACCGAACCGCGCGAATACAAGCTCAATTCCATCTCCACGATCATCAACGTCAACACCGCGATCGAAGATGTTTACAGCTCCCCGTATGACCAGGTCCAGGAACAGCTCGGCCTCGCCATCGAATCGCTCCGCGAACGTCAGGAAAGCCAGCTCATCAACAACGACGATTACGGTCTGTTGAAGAACGTCGCCGATTCCCAGCGCATCCAGCCGATCCGCGCCGACGGCCGCCCGACCCCGGACGACCTCGACGAACTCATCACGAAGGTTTGGAAGGAACCGTCCTTCTTCCTCGCCCACCCGCGTGCCATTGCCGCCTTCGAGCGCGAATGCACCCGCCGTGGCGTGCCGCCTGTTGTCGTGGACATCGCCGGTGGCAAGTTCCTCACCTGGCGCGGCATTCCGCTGATTCCGACGAACAAGCTCCTCGTCGACGGCGTGAAGGATCCGAAGTCCCAGGGCGGCAAGACGAACATCTTGCTCGTGCGTACCGGCGAAGCCAAGCGCGGCGTGATTGGCCTGTTCCAGGCCGGTCTCAAGAACGAACACTCTCGTGGCCTCTCCGTGCGTTTCCGCGGTATCGACAACAAGGGTGTCGCTTCTTACCTGCTTTCCCTGTACTGCTCTGCGGCTATCCTTGCCGACGACGCCATTGCAGTCCTTGAAGATGTAGAGGTTGGCGAATACTATGACTACGAATAATCCAGATACCAGATCGCTGGAAGAACTCGCTGGAGTTCCCAATGCGGCTGAACTGGAGCAGTTGGCAAACGAGTACTTTCCGGATTTGACGGACAGTGCTTACGCAGCAACCCCCGCCGCTCCCGAAGTGCAGAATGCTTCTGCATCGCAGGGTGTAAGTGCCGCGCAGGGTGCCGCAGCCATCAACCAGACTCCAGCATTCGACTGGGAACATCCTTTTGCGACCTATGGCGACCAGCCGACATCTTCGGCTCCGTTTGCTTACGGTGGCAATTCTAGCGATACCTGGCTCAATACGGTTGAAGCCCCTGCGGTTCCCGAATCGCAGTTTGCATCGCAGCTGAGCGATGTTCCGGCGGCTCCCGCACCTGCGACGGGGTATTCTCCGAAGGTCCTTTCCAAGACCCAGGCGGCAGAAAACGCCCGCTCGATTGACGCTCCGACATCTATCGGCGGCGATTCCGTGAAGACGGGTTCTGCAAACAGCGGCTCCAATTCCCGCAACGAATCCATCCGCATCGGTTCCAAGACGCTCGCGCAGATCCGTTCTGACTTCCCGATTCTTTCGAAGCAGATCAACGGTCATCCGCTTGTCTGGCTCGATAACGGTGCAACGACTCAGCGCCCGCAGGTGGTGATTGATCGCCTCAAGTACTACTACGAAAACGAGAACTCCAACGTTCACCGTGGCGCACACACGCTCGCGGCCGCATCGACAGACGCATACGAAAATGCACGCAACATCGTGCGCGACTTTATCGGGGCCCCGTCTTCACAGGAAATCGTGTTCGTGCGCGGTACCACCGAAGCTATCAACTTGGTGGCAAACGCCTACGTGAAGCCCACACTCCAGCCGGGCGACGAAATCATCGTCTCCATCTTGGAACATCACGCCAACATCGTTCCTTGGCAGCTCATTGCCGAAGAAACAGGCGCGATTATCAAGGTGATTCCGTGCGATTCTACCGGTCAGCTCAAGCTGCACGATTACGAAGCTTTGTTCACGAAGCGCACCAAGTTCGTTTCTGTGACGCATGTCTCGAACGTGCTCGGCACTGTGACCCCGATCGAAGAACTCATCGCGATTGCCCACAGGCACGGCGTGAGAATCCTCATTGACGGCGCTCAGTCCATCGCTCACATTCCGGTGAACGTCGCCGCCCTCGATGCAGACTTCTTCGTGTTCTCCGGACACAAGGTGTTTGCTCCGACCGGTATCGGCGTTGTCTATGGCAAGAAGGAATTGCTGGAAGCGGCAAGGCCTTACCATGGCGGCGGTAACATGATTGCCGACGTGACGTTTGAACGCACGATTTACAACGGAATTCCGAATAAGTTCGAAGCAGGAACCGGAAGCATCGCCGACGCTGTTGGCCTCGGTGCGGCCCTCCAGTACCTCTCCGAAATCGGGATGCCGTGCGTATTCCGCTGGGAACATGAACTGTTGCAGTATGGCCTCAAGGAACTGAAGACTGTCAAGGGTCTCCATCTTGTAGGAACCGCACTCAACAAGGCTTCGGCGCTTGCCTTCAAGCTCGACGGTTATTCCGACGAAGAAGTGGGCAAGAGGCTCGACGCATACGGCGTTGCCGTGCGCACCGGGCATCACTGCGCTCAGCCGGTTCTCCGCCATTTCGGCTACGAAAGTACCGTGCGACCCACCCTCGCATTGTACAACTCACCGGATGACATCGACGCACTCGTGAGGGCGTTGAAGACATTCGCGTGATTCAGGCAATAGGTGTTAGGTTTTAGGAACGTCATCCTGAGCGAAGTGCGTAGCACGAAGTCGATATACGATACTTGGCAACTTGTTGCCTTAGTAGAGTTAGGTTCGAAGGAGCAGGATCCAGGGCGTTTTAACTGGATACTTCGCCTTTCAGGCTCAGTATGACGCCTAAAGCTTATCACTTTAATTTTTTTACTTCCTACTAAATCTATGCACGAACTTATCCAAGAATCAGAAGTCGAAAAAGCTGTCCAGACGATTTTTGCTGATTACAACCGCGGCAAACATATAGACAACATTGACATCTATAATCGACCCGACCAGGCCGAGATTCAGACGATTTTGCAGAACCTGATCCGTGTGGTTTATCCCGGACATTTCAGGGACCGCTCGCACAAGATTTACAACCCGAAGAATAGCTTCGCGGTCATTATTGAAGATACTTTTTACCACCTTCACAAGCAGGTGGCCATCGCGCTTGATTATTGCAAGCTCCGTGGTACCATGACTTCGGACGAGCGCAAGATTGAAAGCTACCGCATCTGCAAGGAATTCTTTGCCAAGATTCCGCTTGTGCGCGAATGCCTCGAAACCGACTTGCACGCCGCCTTTGACGGCGACCCTGCCGCCTGCTGCCTTGACGAGATTATTCTCGCTTATCCCGGCCTTATGGCGACAACCATCTACCGCATTGCCCACGAACTTTACCTGTTGCATGTCCCGGTTCTGCCGCGGCTCATGACCGAATATGCGCATTCCAAGACGGGTATCGACATCCATCCGGGCGCATCCATCGGCAAGTACTTCTTTATCGATCACGGTACGGGCATCGTGATTGGTGAAACCGCAGTGATAGGCAATAACGTGAAGATTTACCAGGGCGTGACTCTCGGAGCTCTCTCGACGCGCGGTGGCCAACGCCTCTCGGGCAAAAAACGTCACCCGACTATTCAAGATAACGTAACGATTTACGCAAACGCCTCTATTCTTGGCGGCGATACCGTTGTTGGCGAAAATGCCGTAATTGGCGGCAGCGCATTCATTACAAGTTCAGTTGCTCCCAATACCCGCGTGAGTATGAAGAATCTTGAAATGGATTACGTCACTACGGATAATACGCGAAAGACCGAAGAGCTCAAGCAAAGCGATGTCTGGTACTATATCATTTAATCATTTGTTATAAGAAAAAGCTATAAAATGGCATAAGAAGATAGTATTGGACGATTACAAAATCGCGTTCTATATTTGGCGATATGAAACCAATCACGCGGAGGTACCATGAAAACGATTCCATTGTATAAAGCGGTCAAAAGGCAATGCAAACGTCTATGCGTACTGATGCAAGCCGCATCAAAAAATGCCCTTGTTATAGCGGAAATCCGCTAGCTTTTGAAAAAAATTTGTGCGGAGAATATTGGATGAATTTTAATACGACTTTGTTGCATAAGGATTTTGGAAGCGATCGAAGTACGGGCTCTACGCTTCCGCCGATTTATCAGGTGAGTGCTTTTGCGCATGAGTCTGCGGAAAAGCTGGAAGCAGTGTTCAATAACAGGGCACCTGGTTTTGCATATACCCGCGCAGGGAACCCGACAAACGATTCCTTTGAAAAGCGCATTGCTGCAATTGAGGGCGGAATCGGGGCCGTTACATGCTCTTCGGGAATGGCTGCGGTAGCAGTTTCGCTATTGAACTTTTTGCGCTCAGGTGACGAAGTAGTTGCAAGTGCCGCCCTTTTTGGCGGTTCTATCGACCTCTTCAAGGATTTTGAAGCCTTCGGGATTGTCACGCGATTTGTAGATGATGTGACTACCGCCAATATCGAGCAGAGCATCAACGAAAAGACGAAGGCTGTGTTTGTCGAACTTGTCGGGAACCCGAAACTGAACGTGGTCGATTTGGAAGCCGTTTCGGCGGTGACGAAGGCCCACAAGATTCCGCTGATCGTTGATGCGACGACGGCGACGCCCTACCTGATTCATCCTCTGCAACATGGCGCAAATATTGTGGTGCATTCCACCTCCAAATACATCAACGGAAGCGGCAGTGCCATTAGCGGTATCATTATCGACGGCGGAAATTTCGCATGGGATGCGTCTCGCTACCCGGGGCTTGACGAATACAAGCGCTTCGGGAAGTTCGCCTACCTCGCAAAGTTGCGCAACGGGCTCTGGCGCAATATAGGTTGTTGCCTCGCGCCGGTGAATGCGTACTTGAACAGCATCGGGCTCGAAACGCTCGGTCTCCGCATGGAACGCCTTTGTGAAAATGCCCTCAGGCTTGCAGAATTTTTGGAAACGGTTCCTGGAATCAGCGTCAACTATCCGGCGCTGAAAAGCAGCCCTTATTACGAACTTGTGCAAAAGCAGTTTGGCGGGAAGGGCGGTGCTATCCTCACAATTGACGCGGGCAGCAAGGAACGCGCTTTCAAGTTGATCAATTCGCTCAAGTTTGCACGCATCGCTACAAACATCGGCGACGTGCGTACGCTCGTGATTCACCCCGCAAGCACCATCTACACGCACAGTGACGAGGCTGCTCGCCTCAAGGCGGGGGTGACCGCAGGTACAATTCGCGTGAGCGTTGGCATCGAGGACTTTGCCGACCTCAAGGCGGATTTTGAACAGGCCTTAAAAAATTTAGACTAAAACAATCAAAGTACGGAGAAACAACAATGGCAGAAGAATTCAAGATTGACGATACTATCGACATTACCGATGTCAAGTGCCCGACCACCTTCGTGAAGGCGAAGGTTGCGCTCGAGGAACTCGATGAAGGCCAGATTCTGGCAGTGCGCCTGAACGATGGCGAACCGGTGCAGAACGTGCCGCGTAGCCTCAAGGAAGAAGGGCACGAGATTCTCAAGCTCGACGATAACCAAGACGGCACCTTCACACTCATCGTGAAGAAGGTGGGAGATTAACAAACTTAAAGTCGTCATCCTGAGCGGCAAAGCCGCGAAGGAACCAGTAAATGGATTCTGCTCCTTCGAACCTAAGAATTGTAAAGCAACAAGTTGCTAACAATTCTATATCGCCTTCGGCTCAGAATGACGTAAAGGAAAGGACTAAAACATGTTTATTACTGTTGCTGGAAACAAGAAAGAATATAAGGAAGGCCTCACGGTCGCAGAACTCATCGAAGCGGAAAAGATCGACAACCCGCTTTATGTGACGGTTTCGGTGAATGAAGAGTTCGTCGAAAGCGGAACTTTTGACAAGGCCGTGCTCAAGGATGGCGACAGCGTCGAGTTCCTCTACTTTATGGGAGGTGGCTGTTAATGGCTTTTACCAACGAACAACTTGAACGCTATTCGCGCCACATCATCCTCAAGGAAGTCGGTGCGAAGGGCCAGAAGAAGCTCCTGAACGCAAAGGTGCTGGTGATTGGCGCGGGTGGCCTCGGCGCTCCCGTGGCGATGTACCTTGCCGCCGCCGGCGTGGGCACGATAGGCATTGCCGATGCCGACGTGGTCGACCTTTCGAATTTGCAGCGCCAGATTATCCACGCCACGCAGGATGTGGGTAAGCCCAAGGTGCAGTCTGCGAAAGAGACGATGGAAGCGATGAACCCTGATGTCAAAGTCATCACTTACCATACTTTCGTGACGAGCGAGAACATTCTTGACCTCATCAAGGATTACGATTTCATCATCGATGGTACGGACAATTTCCCGGCGAAGTTCCTAATCAACGACGCTTGCGTTATGGCGAAGAAGCCGTTCTCCCATGCGGGCATTATCCGCTTCCAGGGCCAGCTTATGACGTATGTTCCAGGCCAAGGCCCTTGCTACCGCTGCGTATTCAAGGAGCCGCCTCCAAAAGATGCCGTACCGACCTGCAAGCAAGCGGGCGTCATCGGCGCGATGGGAGGCGTGATCGGAAGCCTGCAGGCGATGGAAGCCGTCAAGTACATTCTTGGCGTGGGCAACTTGCTGACAGGTTATCTGCTCACCTACAATGCGCTGACGATGGAATTCCGCAAGGTGAAACTCCCGAGCCATACCGAGGATTGCGCCGTCTGCGGAACGCACCCGACCATCACCAAGCTCATTGACTACGAACAGGCCGTGTGCGACTTGAAGCATTAATCCCCTTTTGTCATGCCCGCCCCGCATCAAGTGCGGGGTAAACTCTGGCGGGCACCTCCTCTTGTAAAAAAGGGAGATCCCCACCGTGGTGGCCACGCGCACTAAGCACTAAAGTGCTAAGTGCTGTCCGCCCGCTTTCGCGGGGATGACATGGAAAAGGAATTTCAAATGATTACATTACCGAAATCTGAATACGAAAAAATTCTGGAGCATGCTCGGAAGAACTTGCCCGAAGAGGCCTGCGGGCTGATTGCGGGCGAAGTGACTGCCGAAGGAAAGGCGATTCGAGAGGTCTACTTGCTCACGAATATCGACCATTCGAACGAACATTTTTCGCTCGACCCCAAAGAACAGCTGGCAGCCATCAAGGACATGCGTGCGAAGGGCCTGAAGCCGCTCGGCAACTGGCATTCGCATCCGGAATCCCCCTCGCGCCCCTCGCAAGAGGACAAGCGCCTTGCTTACGATTCGTCGGCGAGCTACTTGATCCTTTCTTTGCAAGACCGCGAAAATCCTGTATTGAACTCCTTCCATATCGAAGGCGACAACGCTACGAATGAAGGCTTAGTGATTGTCTGAATAACAAAATGTTATAGTTAAAACTTATAACCAGCCACAGAAAAATAGTATAACTATATAACTCGAAACCGGTTGACGAAGTAATAGTTTTTTTTTATATTAATTCCTACACAAACGATAGGAAAAAAGAATATGAACGCGAATTTTGCAAACATGTGTTGTTGGAGTCGATGTCGGGCGGGCGACTAGTTTTTAGGCTTTTATCTAAAACAGGTTCCCGCCCGGTTGTGTCTCCGGAGCGGGATTTTTTTATTCAAACTTTCATCAATGCTCGGCGCGGCAATACAATGCGCCAAAGGATTTCAGAATGTCAACTTCTAAGTATATCGAAACGAAACTCATTCACGGCGGCATCGATGGTGACAAGGTCACGGGAGCTGTCAATGTGCCTATTTACCAGACTTCTACTTACAAGCAGGCGGGCCTCGGCGAAAATACCGGCTGGGAATATTCCCGCACGGGGAACCCCACGCGCGCGGCACTCGAAGCGCTAATCGCAGAACTCGAAGGTGGTGTTGCGGGATTTGCTTTTGCAAGCGGCATGGCGGCAACCTCTACTGTGCTTGCGCTTTTTAACAAGGGCGACAAGATTATAATTTCGAGCAATGTGTATGGTGGCACCTTCCGCGTTCTGGACAAGGTTTTCAAGAACCTTGGCATCACCTATTCCATCGAAGATACGACCGACTTGGCGACGCTCGATACCAAGGTGACTCCCGATGTGAAGGCGTTCTTTGTGGAAAGCCCGGCGAACCCGCTCCTGACCGTGACGGATTTGGCTGGCGTTGCCGCGATTGCGAAGAAGCATGGCATCTTGACGATTGTCGACAACACCTTCATGACTCCTTATCTGCAGCGCCCGCTGGAACTCGGTGCCGATATCGTTGTGCATAGCGCGACGAAGTACCTGGGCGGCCATAGCGACTTGGTGGCTGGCCTTGCGGTAACGAACAACAAGGAAATTGCCGAACGCCTTGCCTTCACGCAGAATGCAGTGGGCGCGGTGCTCGGACCCTTCGATTCGTTCCTTTTGATTCGCGGCATCAAGACGCTCGGTGTGCGCCTCGACCGCCATACCGAAAATGCGGACCGCATCGCTCGCTACTTGGAACAGCACGAAGCCGTAAAACACGTTTACTATCCGGGCCTTCCGACTGCGCAGGGTTACGAAATCAACAAGAAGCAGGCCAAGAACGGCGGCGCGATGATCTCGTTCGAGCTGTACGAAGGTTACGACATCAAGAAGTTTTTCAAGGGCCTCAAGTTGATTTCGCTTGCCGAAAGTTTGGGCGGCGTCGAAAGCCTCGTATGCCATCCGGCCACGATGACCCATGCCTCCATCCCGAAGGAAATTCGCGAGAAGGTGGGCATTACCGACGGGCTGATTCGCCTGTCTGTGGGCATCGAGAGGGTAGATGACATCATCCTGGATTTGAACGCCGGCATCAACGCCGCGAAGGAGGCCTAGTATGCATTACTACGAATCGATGCAGTCCCTGATCGGGAAGACTCCGCTCGTGAAGCTCACGCACGTGGGTGTGCCCGAAGGCGTGAACCTGTTCGCGAAACTTGAACTCTGGAACCCCTCGGGCAGCGTGAAGGACCGTACCGGCCTTTACATGGTGAACGATGCGCTTGCGAAGGGGACGCTCAAGCCGGGCGGAGCCATTGTCGAGGCGACCGCGGGCAATACCGGCCTCGGAATCGCATTCGCGGCGCTCAACCGCGGTGTGCGCGTGATATTCGTGGTGCCGACCAAGTTCTCGCAAGAAAAGCAGACGCTCTTGCGTGCGCTCGGGGCGGAGCTCATCAATACTCCGCGCGAAGAGGGCATGCTCGGTGCCGAAAAGAAGGCCGAGGAACTTTTGACACAAATTCCGGGTTCCGTATCGCTCAGGCAGTTCCGCAACATGGCGAACCCGCTCGCGCATTACGAAACTACCGGCCCCGAAATCTATGACGATCTCGACGGGCATGTGGATTACGTTGTGGCCGGCGCAGGGAGCGGTGGCACCTACAGCGGCATTCTCAAGGCCCTCAAGGAACGCAACCCGAAAATCCAGGGCGTGCTGGCGGACCCCATCGGCTCTACCATGGGCGGTGGCGAACACGGCGACTACAATATCGAAGGAATCGGCAATGACTTTATCGCCGACACCATGGATATGTCGCTCGTGGATAGGGTCGTCAAGATTAATGACGACGATGCCTTTGAGGGTTCCCGCGAACTCGCGCAAAAAGAAGGTATATTTGCAGGGTCATCGTCTGGTGCGGCATTTGCGGCAGCGAAGAAGCTCATCGCTTCGGGCGCGCGTGGAAACATCGTATTTGTCGCCCCCGACCGCGGCGACCGTTACTTCAGCAAAGGACTGTACAAATGACACTACAGCAACTCCGTTACGCTATCGGCATTGCCGAAACCGGTTCCTTCAACAAGGCCGCCGAAAAACTCTATGTGTCGCAGCCGTCCCTGACTGCGGCCATCCGCGACCTGGAAGACGAGCTGAACATCCTGATTTTCAACCGGACGAGCCGCGGTGTCTCGCTTACGAGCGAGGGCGAGGAGTTCATCGCCTATTCCCGCGAACTCTACGACCACTACGAAACGGTTCTTGAAAAGTACGGCAAGATCGGCACGCGCAAGAAGAAGTTCGGCGTCTCGACGCAGCATTATTCTTTCGCGGTCAAGAGCTTCGTGGAAACGGTCAAGGAGTTTGATACCGACAAGTACGATTTCGCCATCCGCGAAACCCGCACCAAGGAAGTCATCGAAGACGTGGCCGCTTTCAAGAGCGACATCGGCATCCTCTACCTGAGCGATTTCAACCGCAAGATTATTACGAACCTGCTGGATTCGCGCGACCTCGAGTTCCACAAGCTTATCGAGTGCAAGGCCTATGTGTACCTGTGGAAGGGCCACCCTCTCGCGAACAACAAGTACATTACACTGAAGCAACTGGAAGACTATCCGTGCCTCTCTTTTGAGCAGGGCGACAACGGATCGTTCTACTTTGCCGAAGAGATATTAAGTACAAACGAATATAAGCGTACCATCAAGGCGAACGACCGCGCCACCATGCTGAACCTGATGATTGGGTTGAACGGCTACACGCTCTGTTCCGGAATCATCTGCGAGGAGCTGAACGGCGGCGACTACCTGGCTGTGCCATTCAAGGACAAGAGCGAGGAAGCGCACCGCGTGATGGAGATCGGTTACATCTGCAAGCGCAACATGCTTCTGGGCCTGGTGGGCGAGCATTATGTGGAAAACCTGGTCAAGTATCTGAAAAACTGCAAGGATGGCGAGTAGTTATAAACAAAATCTATAACTAACTAAAGCTAAATAGTATCACTCTATACCTTGACATCGGGAAAATCTTATTCTATCTTATTGCCTACAAGATTGATAGGGAAAACAAAATGGTTTGTGAACCCTAAGCATTCGAAGGAGCGCCTATGTTACGTCCTTAAGGCTTTGCGGGTTAGAAAAAAAAGCCGAAAGGGCATCTCAAAACAAATTTTAGCGAGCGCGGGTCTCTTTGGACCCGGTTGCCCGCTGCAACCTAAAAAGGAATTTTAACCATGACGACACAGAACAAGCTCCATTTTGAAACTCTCCAGGTTCACGTTGGCCAGGAACATGCAGATCCCACAACCGATTCTCGCGCAGTTCCCATCTACCAGACCACTTCCTACGTGTTCCATAGC
>CACWNW010000018.1 GCA_902762305.1 Fibrobacter succinogenes
GATCGTGATACCACGAGCCTTTTCTTCGGGAGCGTTGTCGATTTCGTCGAAACGCTTGGCGCTGGCGAGACCGCGTGCAGCGAGAGTCGTGCAGATTGCAGCGGTCAGAGTGGTCTTGCCGTGGTCAACGTGGCCGATGGTGCCGATGTTGCAGTGCGGCTTGCTTCTGTCAAAATGTTCTTTTGCCATGATTCTATCTCCAAATTAGTGAGAGCCCAGATCGGGAGTCGGACCCGAGACCTCTTCCTTACCAAGGAAGTGCTCTACCACTGAGCTACCTGGGCATAAGCCCTATGGTACTGTTACGTACCATAGGGCCGGTTTGTTGCGTGGGCCGTCGTGGTTTCGAACCACGGTAGGCGTAAGCCAACGGATTTACAGTCCGTCCCCTTTAACCACTCGGGCAACGACCCATTTTGTCAAGCCAAAGATAGGAATCGAACCTACGACCGGCTGATTACAAATCAGCTGCTCTACCAGCTGAGCTACTTTGGCATGCTTCTTATACCCGCTAAAGTATAAGAGTGTGCCAAATTTAATAAGATTCATGCCGTTTTGTCAATGAAAATCAAGCATTTATATAAAAAAATTTCGTTTTTTTACGTTATGGACCAAAAAAGACGTAAACAAAATGGGTTAAGAGTGTGAATAGATTGTTGATATCAAAAACGGGGTACGAAAAAACCGTCCGAGGGAACGGACGGCTTTCTGTATGAAGAAAACCACCAGCTAGGCTGGTGGTTCTAAAGAGCCTTCTGGCGTTACGTCTTTGAGATAAAAGAAAACTCTTGGTTAGATTTGAAATGCGGACTGACAACCTGCAAAACAAATAACCAAGAGATACAAATGCAAAATAGCAATAATCACAACACATTGGCTCACACAACGTGGAACTGCAAATATCATGTGGTGTTTGCACCCAAATATCGTAGAAAGGTCTTTTTTGGGGAGAAAAAGGCTGAAATAGGGAAAATCCTGCGTACGCTCTGCGAGTGGAAGGGGGTAAACATCGTCGAGGCGGAGTGCTGTCCCGACCATGTTCACATGCTTCTCGAAATACCGCCCAAAGTGAGCGTGTCGAGTTTTATCGGCTATTTAAAAGGGAAGAGTAGCCTGATGTTGTACGAAAAGTTTCCCGCTCTGCAGTTCAAATACAAAGGTAGGGAGTTTTGGTGTCGAGGGTATTTTGTCGACACGACAGGCAAAAATACGGCGAAGATTGCTGCGTATATCCAAAATCAACTGAAGGAGGACAAGTACGGAGATCAACTGACCATGTTCGGGAAGATGTAGCGGCCCGTTTACGGGCGAGCCGGTAGGGCAATACGCAGGTGCCAGTCTGTGCAACGCGACGTGACGCGTGGCTAGTATCCTAGGGCTACGCCCGCATATGAAGAACCACCGGCTATGCCGGTGGGTCTCTTTTTCAAAAATCGGGCTGCGGAACTACTTCACGTTCACGCGAAGGGTGCCGCTCCCCACCCGGACGAGGTACATCCCGGCGTTCGGGACCGGCAGGGAGAAGTTCGCCTCCCCCACCCAGCCGGAACGCAGCACGCGGCCCTGCATGTCGAGGAGGGCATAGACAGCCCCCTCTTGGGCTCCGGAGACCTGGACCGTACGCCCGAGGGCGGCGACACGGAACGCGGGGGCCACAGCGACCTGCGGCAGGGCATCCTTGCCCTTGCTGGAACTAGACTTCGCGCTGGAGCTGGACTTTGCAGAGCTGCTGGACTTCGCCGAGCTGGAAGAAGACTTCGCGGAACTGCTAGACTTGGCAGAGCTAGACGAGGACTTCGCAGAAGAACTGCTCTTGGCGCTCGAGCTGGAGCTTTCCGGATTGATCGGCGCAAAGTTCGCGGTGACCGTCGTATCCTGGGTCATCTTGACGCGGAGCGTTTCGCCATAGAGGCGCACGTCGTCTTGCCAGTTGCTCAGCTTGTAACCGTTATCCGGGACAGCCCTGAGCGTGACTTCCGTGCCGTACGCGTATATGCCGGTTTCGTTCAGGCCCGTCACTACGCCCCAGTTCTTGTTGTTCACCTTGACCGTGAGCTTGTATTCCTTCGCTTCCCACTTGGCATAGAATATCTTGTCGCCAGCGTCCTTCGGCGTAATGAAGGCGATAGAATCCCCCTGGAATGCCGCAGAAGTGTACCAGCCATGGAAAGAATAGCCCTCACGCGTGGGAACAGGCAGCATAAGGCCTTCGCCGTACGTGTAGGTCGTCGTCGCATTCTCGAGCACGCCGCCATTGGCGTTGAGCACGAGAGCAAACACATCCTTCGTCACGAGAATCGGGTATTCGTCGCCCTGCGTCCAAACAGTGCCGGTAACGCCGTTTTCGATAGCAACGCCTTCCCCATCCTTCTGCACGTAGTCATGGAGCGCATCGGCGACCGTACCGTCCTTGAACGCTTCACTGAGAGCGGCATGCCCGAACTTGCTTTCGGCAAGGCCCTCGACCGTTTCGAGGTAGTAGTTGTTGTCAGAGACAATCTTCTTGCTATAGCCGCTATCCGCAAGCACATAGTCCATAGCGCCCTTTGTACTTACCTTGGACAGTTCGCCAATAGTATAGTTATTCAAGAGCTTGAAGTTGATGTGCGAATCAATACGCACCACAAGCCCAGAAACATAGCTGAAACTGCTGGGTGCTTCGCTATAAACCTTGCCTGTATTGTAGTTGTTCGCTATCAAGACCTCGGAGTCGTCGTCGCCGGACATGCTCCCGACAAGGCCTGCGGCATAAGAAGTCTTGCCACCGACGGTTCCTTCGTTGTAGCTTTGCAATAGCGTGAACGCTTTGGATGTCGTCCCGACAAGGCCTGCAGTGATACCGGAGTTATTGCTTGCGGGATCGTTCGTCACTTCTCCCCGGTTAAAGCTATTCATGATGCTCGTTACACCCTGGGCAATGCCGAGCAGCCCCGCCGTTTCGGAGTAACCGCCCAGGACCTTTGCCATGTTGTAACTGTTCGAGATACTCGTCGTCCCGTACGCCATGGCAGCAAGGCCGCCCGTATTGGAGTAAGCATGGACAAGGCCCTCGCTATGGGAATCGGTAATGGAGAGCGTACCACTGGAGTATGCAACTAGGCCGCCGGCCGACTGTGAACGGGAGTGGAGAGTTCCCTTGAAATGGCAATTTTCCATCACGAGTTCCGAGGCTTCCGACGCACCGGTCTTTCCCTTGACCTCTAGGACAAATCCAGCGACATTCCCCTTGTCGGAAGCAAAGAAGGCGTCTTCGATAACAAGATTCTTTATGGCGACAGGGAGAGTGACATCATGTTCCCAGTCGTATTTCCCGAGCGTGATTTTATTGAACAAGGCCATGCCACCTTTTTTCACATCGGCATAGAGTCCCGATATCTTGTGGCCCTGGCCGTCGAAGGTTCCTCCGAAATTCGGTATCATCTCCCAAGGCAGGAACGATGCCACGTTCGCACTGTCGAGCGAGCCGTCTTCGTTCAGCACATGTTCGTTCACCACGATATCCTTGGTGAGCTTGCCGCAAACATACTGCTGCGCCGAATTATAGTACATCCTGTGCGTCCCGCTCACGTATGCCGCATACCCGTAGAGTTCCGCGACATCCGTAATGACATAGCACTGGTCCGCCGAATCGAGAGCAGGCATCTTGAGCTTGAGCCAAGCCGCATAATACGTCTTGTCGCCGGTATCCGTCGCTGTAATCGCCGTAACAGGCTTACCCGAAAGTTCCGCATTATCGTACCAGCCGGCAAAGACGTTCGTATCGAGCGAGAGCTTGGTCGGCAAGGTCACACCCACGCCTTCCGTATAGAGCGTCACGTTTCCGGAATCAATCGTGCCGCCATTCGTGTTGAGCGTCACCTTGAACGTCCTCTGGAGCTTTGCCCAGAATTCCTTGTCGCCCGTAGCGGTCGAGTCAATCTGCGTTACTACTTTACCATCGTACTGGGCATTGTCGTACCAACCCATGAAGGTCGTATTTTCTTTCACGACCGAGGGGAGAATCTTCTTGAAGCCCGCTATATAGTTATCAAAATAGCTTGCCGTATCGCCTTCGAAGGTATGGAACGTGACAGCGTACCTCTGGGCAAGGGAATTCTTGAGTTCGCCCGAGAAGTTCGGGTAGGCGTCCGTACCCACGGTTTGGCCCCATACAGAGCCGTTTTCGCCATCGCGTAGCATGGCAGCGACAGGGCCGTTCTTGAACTGATCTGCGGTCGCGGAGAGGCCTGCAGGTTCCTTGTTCCCCTGCGTATTCAGGTAGTAGCAGTTGTCAAACTGGTAAATGACCGAAGAAAGCGAGGTGCCAAAAAGGGCCCTGCTATCACGAGCCATCTTCGACTTGTCCTTCCATACGTTGTAACAGTTCTTGACCGTGACAGTGGGGAAAGCCATGAAGTGAGCGATGATGCCTGCTGTATAGAAATTCGACCCAAGCGCAAGACCAAGGTTGTAGACATTCTCCATATCCAGGAAGCCCTTGTAACCGACACTGCCCACAATGCCCGCGATGCCCTGGGCGCTAGAATACGTCTCAACCGTCGATTCGTTGTACACTCCGGAAATCTTGACATAGGAAGCCGGCTGGGCATCGCTGTTCCCGAGCTGGGCATTGGCGGTCTGGCCGACGATAGCCCCCATGTAGTTTGCCTTGGCCTTGAAATAGGAATCCACCAGGCCGAAATTCTTCAGCACGGCATACTTCAGCGGGTAACCGGCGACGCTCCCGAAGAGGCCGAAATTGTTGCGGCTGGTAGAATCGTCATAGTAGAGGCCCGAAATGGTGTGGCCCATTCCGTCGAATTCGCCATAGAAGCTATCTATCGGGACCCACGGGACAAAGCGGCCAGCCCTGTCAGTGTTGAGCATGCCGTTTTTATCCAGCACGCCCTGGTTCACCACGATATCCTTTTCAAGCACCGCACAGGCATATTCTTCCTTCACAAAGCCGTCGGCACCGTTCACGATGGCGGCAAAGCCGTAAAGTTCGGCAGCATTACTGATGACATAGCAGGTGTCCTTGTTTATGGGCGGAGTCTGCAGTTTGTACCACTTCGCATAGAAGGTCTTGTCGCCGGAATCTTCTTTGCCAATTGCAACAACCCTGTCACCGCTGAGGTCTTCGTTGGCATACCACCCGACAAAGACATAGCCCCTGCGGGAAACCTTCTTCGGGAGCACCACACCTACGCTATGCGTATATTGTTCCACAAGGCCCGAATCGATTGTACCGCTATTCGTAACGAATGTCACCTTGTACTTCTTTTCGTACCTGCCCCAGTAACTGACATCTGCCGTCAGCGTCGCAGGCGTGTGGACAACCGTGTCTCCCGTCAGGCCGCTGTTTGCATACCAGCCGAAGAATTCGTACCCGTCGACATCCACATTGGGAATCCTGTAGCTGTAGCCGACGACCATGTCCTTCGTCTTGAGCTTGGTGCTGCCATGGTAGACATTCATCTTTATCGTCTTAAAGCTAGCACCCGTCAGAGAACCACTGAAATTCGGGAGGGGGTCGGTCCCTACCTTCTGCCCCCACTTGGTGCCATTAATCCCATCCAGGTCGTAATGGCGCATTACCTGCGTAATGATGCCGCTCTTCAGTTCCTCTTCGGTGACGGACCTGCCCGCGTGCTCGTTACGGCCCGGTTCAAGGTAGAACACGTTCTCGATGATGTTCGCGTCATCCTTCGTAAAGCCGCCAAACACGGACTTGATAGAGTTCGAATTGCCGGTACCGATAATCTCGCCCGCATTGTAGGCGTTGATTACGGCTATTCCGTTTGCAGCCTGGTAGCCAATCACCCCGCCAATATTGTTCGGGCCGACAACGGTTCCCGTATTATACACATTGTACAACCCGATCCGAACAGTAGCGTAATTGGATGTCGTACCCACGATGCCGCCGGCGTTGTTCCTTACCGCCTCGACCCTAGAAGCGTTGAAGCAGTTTTCGATTACTACGGAAGCCATCCGCGAATAGGCGGACCCCGCGATTCCACCCGCAGAATAGCCCGCACGGAAATAGGAGCCCACGACGCCGACATTCTTGACAACCGTATTCACGTACTGGTTTTCAGCTGTATGGAGGCTCTTGAAAAAGCCCGCATCGGTCCCCGTCTCGCTGGAGAAATAGAGGCCCGAGACCGTATGGTTCTGGCCGTCAAACGTACCGTAGAAGGGCCCTATCGGCGTCCATTTTGCAAAATTCGCCGTATCCGCCGCGTTGAGCGAGCCATCGGACTTGAGCACGTTCTGGTTGATTACGATGTCCTTCGTGAGCTTGCCGCAGGCAGTAGCATCGTACGGGAAGTTGATATCGCCGTTCACGATGGCGGCAAAGCCGTAGAGTTCGGCCGCATTTGAAATCTGGTAACAGCCGTTCTTATACTCCGGCTGTTCGGGGGTGATGGTCGTCGCGGCCGTCGCAATCGCACAAGAAAGCGCAACCGACGCACAAAAGAGGAATCCTTTGCTTTTAAGCATCTTTGTTACTCCTGATAACTGACACATATATATAATAATACAAACTGCTTATTTATTGCAGTTTTGTGAAGACGTCCCCGCCAATTCGCGTTGTAAAACATTGCAATACAAATTTGGACAAAAAACGGAAATTTCAGGCAATCCGGCAGCGAGAACAGGCAAATGCGCACAGACGAACCCATAAATATATCGTTACTTCCTACTCATTTGTATATTTGTGGCATGGAAACAGCAAAAAAATCTTATACCGCCCGTATCGAAGTCCGCTATGCGGAAACCGACCAGATGGGTGTCGTGCACCACGCCGTTTACCCCGTGTGGTTCGAACAAGCTAGAACAGAATTTTTTAGGGTCGCAGGCGCAAGCTACGCCCAGATGGAAGCCGAAGGGTTCATGAGCCCGGTGCTCGAACTCAACGTGCAGTACAAGAACCCGACGCATTACGGTGAATTTGTCGATGTCGAGACGACCATCGAGAGGGTCGGCAGCGTGCGCTTCAAGTTCAACTACAAGGTCTACGTAGAAGGCAAGCTCTGCACCACGGGTTACACCATCCACTGCATGCTCAAGGACGGCAGGCCCACCAGGGAACTCCCCAGCGGATTTAACAAAATAGCATTCGTAAACGAAAAGGCCTAGACCTATGGAAGAACAAGAAGAAACCGTCCAGATCTACGTCGCGTCTTTAGACAAGACCGTAACCTTCCCTGTCCGGAGCTCCGAGCCCTGCAAGCGCTGCAAGGGCACCGGCCTAAAGAGCAAGAAGCCCTGCCCGCATTGTTGCGGTTCGGGAAGCGTCAAGATGCTCGACTGCATCCGCTGCAACGGCACAAAGCAGATTGAGAACGGCGTCAAGTGCAACGTCTGCAAAGGCAAGGGTATCCTTTCCGAAGCCTTGACCAATGAGTTCCTCGAGGCCCGCCAGTTCTGCGAGAACTTCCAGAAAAAGCCGGCAAAGACAATCCTGATCGGGCTCGCATGCCTTGTGGCACTTGGCATCTGCGCCTATTTCGTTTCCGGATTCGCCTTCGTTGACATCCGGATGCTTCAGTCATGGTACGTCTACATCGGACTCATAGTAGGGTTCACCGCAGGTTTCTACATACTGACCCGCCTCAAAAAAATGCACACGGGTTCCTACCTGCCGGCATCCACCAAGTTCGCCATTTCTTCCGCTGTCGTCGCTCTCGGCATTGCAGCCATCGCCATTCCGGGCCCCGTTGCCGGGCGCTACCACTGGATGGAAAGCGAAGCGAAGGAAATCATCAGCGAAGCCCTTGCAGAAGACAACCTTTCTTGCCAGAGCGTCAAGGTATCCAGCCACGACGGCAACGACTATCACGGAATCGCAAAAATTTCTGATGGCGATGAAATCAAGATAATCATCCACTACAGGAAAGTCGAAGAAACGAGACGCGAAATCGGCTACTCTATCGAAGTGGAACCCGTGGAATAAACTATGGAACAGCCGCTCGCCGAAAGATTGCGTCCGCAGAACCTGGATGAATTTTTAGGCCAGAACAAGATTCTGGGCGAGCAGAGCCTTTTGCGCCGGAGCCTGGAAAACGATACCGTCCCGAGCATGATTTTCTGGGGGCCTCCCGGCTGCGGCAAGACGAGCCTCGCGCACGTAATCCGCCAGAAGACCAAGAAGCGCTTCGTCGCGCTCTCCGCAGTCGCAAGCGGCGTGAAGGAAGTCAAGGAAGTCCTCGCCGACGCGCGCCAGATGAAGAAGGCCTTTTTGGACACCATCCTCTTCATCGACGAAATCCACCGCTTTAACAAAGGCCAGCAAGACGCATTACTCGGCGCCGTGGAAGACGGCACGGTGACGCTTATCGGCGCCACTACCGAGAACCCGGGATTCGAAGTGAACGGGGCCTTGCTGAGCCGCTGCCAGCTCATACTGTTTGCGCCCCTCAGCAGCGACGACCTGCGCACGCTCATTTTCAGCGCGCTGCGCGACCACCCGCGTGGCCTGCAGCTCAAGGACGTGGAAATCGAAGACACCGTCGTCGACAAGCTCATCGCGCAATCCGAAGGCGATGCACGATTCTTGCTGAACCAGCTCGAATGGATTGGCAAGAGCCTCGGCGACCGCAAGAAGATTGACGAGAAGCTGCTGGAAGAATTCCAGTACAAGAAGCCTCTGCGCTACGACAAGAACGGCGAGGAGCACTACAACCTGATTTCGGCGCTCCACAAGTCGGTGCGCGGAAGCGACCCCGATGCCGCCGTCTACTGGCTGCACCGCATGCTGCAAGGCGGCGAAGACCCGCGGTTCATACTGCGCAGGCTCATGCGCATGGCGATGGAAGATGTCGGCCTAGCAGACCCGAACGCGCTACTGCTTGCAACAAGCGCGCGAGAAGCATACGACTTCATGGGCATACCCGAAGGCCTCATCGCGCTCGACGAGCTGGCGATATACCTCTCGCTTGCGCCCAAGAGCAACAGCCTTGAACTTGCCGGCATGGCGGCAGACCGCATTATACAACAGACGGGGACATTGCCCGTGCCGCGCGCGTTCCGGAATTCCGTGACCCGCGTAGGCAAACAGCTCGGTTACGGGAACGGGTACGAATACGACCACGACAGCCCGGGCGCATACTCCGCGCAGGAACACCTGCCGAAAGCACTTGAAGGCACGGAAATTTACCACCCGACAAACTACGGCAAAGAAAAACTGCTCGCCGAACGCCTCGCGCAGCTCAAGCAGATCAAGAAAGAGAAAAAGGGGTAAAACCGCCTATAGACACACTTGTCGCTACGCGACTGCGGTGTGACGATTTAGCCATTAGTCCTTGACGCAGCGAATTCCGAAGCGGAAGCGGTTGTTATCGCTTTTACGAACAGGCCTCTTGAAGACGGTCTTGCGCACGTCATTGACTCCGTTCGACGACATGATGTAGTAGTAGCCTGCATCGTTATCGATATCTTCTGCACCGATACACGCCACGGCCTCGTCCCTGACATTGACCATGTCGTAGCCCTCATGATCCTGGTAGCAGGTGTTCGGGATAACGGCAAAACCGTACTTATCTGTACCCTGGTTGTACCAAGGCCAGCTGAACGTGTATCTCAAATCGATGGCATATGTCGCCGAATCATTTGCCTTGGCATAAGCGAGCAGGCTATCCCAATCCGCAGTAGTCGAGACATGCCAGCCATCCGGGCAGATGGATCCCGTTGAATCAAACGGGTAGGTGTAGTGCAGCCCGTAAATGTCGCAGGAATCTTTCTTGCAGAGGCTATTATCCGATACATACTTGAGGTTTTCCGCCATCCATGTCGTGCCGTTGATTTCTACGGTCCTATATTCATGGCCATCGCGTTCATCGACAAGCGTACCGTATGTACCCTTGTATCCGTATACCACTTTCTCTTCGCTCACGCAGCGGACGTTAAACTTAGTGTTTCCTTTGGCGTTCGCTTTAGAAACAAACGCAGAATCATCCGCATAGCCAACTTTATGGGCGGACAAGGCATATACAAGGGAATCATTCAGTTCCGTACTTGACCACAGGTAGGTTGCCGTATCGCCAAAATCATCCCTGCCGTTCCATATATACCCCATCATTATAAGCGAGAACCCCGAACTGTTAGTACCCTTTTGGGTATCATTCTCCTGGGATACCAGATAACGGGCTTTCTTATTATGAGCAGCTAGATACATCAACGTATCAAAGTCATCCTTTGTGGGCAGGTGCCAACCTGCAGGGCAGGCCGTCATGGCATCTTCATGCCGATAGAACCTTCCATAGCGCATGCACGAGAACGAATTAACATCGCGGGTTCCATTATAACACACGCTGCTGTCCGTCTCGAAATTCAGGTTCTCCGCCATCCACTTGGTATGCCCGATGTTTATGGTCTTGTACGTCCTGTTATCGCGGCTATCGGTAAATTCCCCGTACTCGAGTTCGGGGTTCATGTAACTCAAGGTATCGTCCTTGAGGCGCCCCTTCATGCAAAGCAGCCCGGACACGTTCGCGGTATCGTTCTTGATTGTCGCGATATTCGAGCCTTTCGCAAATACGACACTTCCCGTTATTTCGCCCTTCTTGTTCCCCCCTATCAGGAACCTGGCCTCATTGCCATCCGTGGGCTTAATGCCGAGACCAAATGCGTCAAAGGCATAGTCGTCACCCCAGCCTTCCTGTGCCTTGAGCATAAACCCGGCAAAGCACTCGCCACCGACATAAGCGAGAAGTTCTTTCCACTCGCTCTCTCTCGGGATATGCCATCCGAAGGGGCACGCCTTCTTGCCGTTAGCCTCGAGATACACATACCTGCCATTGATTTTCAAACTACCGTCTTCGTATATGGAGCACTTATTTTCGCCATTCTTGTTGCAGGCTCGGGTAGAAAGCGAACTGTTTGGTTCAGCGCCATTACACACCTTCCGGTCTTCGCCACGGACACCGAATGTCGACGTAGGATTATTTATATCGGGAACCAAGTCTCCCTTTATGCACCGCAATGCAGCAGGAGACGCAAAATTCGTAGCCGCCTTGTCTTTGATATTTTTTGAGTCAAATACCATGAAATACGGTGTGATATTTTCACTACCACTGGTCTGCGTAGCCGTAAAGAAATTTAACGCAGCCGATTTATTCGTCCCCTTTTCGGGAATGGCAACGGTAAAACCATAATCATCGGTCCCCTGATAACTCGACGCGTTATCCTTAGAAAACAGAGACGGAGCTAACCCCTTATACTCGTAGAATGTGGGTGTCGATCCGTAGAACTTATTAAGCAGGGCCAACCAATCCCCCCTCGTCGGAATTCTCCATCCATCCGGGCAGATTCCCTGGAGTGGCTGGTCACAAACAATGTTGTGTCCACAATAGGATTTTGTAGAATCAATAACCTCACCCCAGGTATAGATCCTTCCATACTTGGTGCAGTCCTTATTATCACCTTCGTGGCAGCCGATGCTAGATGCCGGCGCGTAGTTCAGGTTCTGCGCCATCCAGGTCATCCCATCAACGGTAATGGTCCTGTACTCGCGCCCGTCACGCTTGTCGGTAAACGTGCCCTTCTCGATTTTAGAGTCGTCGGGGAGGTTTCTCGACGAAGACGATTCCGCGCTAGAAGACGACCCGCTGGAACTGGAGCCTTTCTTACTGGAGCTGGAGCCCTTCTTGCTGGAACTGGAACCGCTCTTGGAATCGACAGAGCCTTCATCGCCATCGGAATCGCTCGAGTCTTCTTCCAGGGAAGAATCGTCATCGTGAGCAATAAAGCCGGAATCGCCATCCCCGCAGGAGGTGATAGCAAACACGAAAGCCACCACCAGGATAAAAAGAAATTTTTGTTCCTTCATATAAGCCCTGAACCTCCGTTTTATCAAGTTATATATTTTTCTGCAACGGTAATCAAGCCCTACGGGCCGCAATTTCGCCCTTTTCGTGGGAAAGTCAACTTAAAAAGGGGTAAAACCGCCTATAGACACACTTGTCGCTACGCGACTGCGGTGTGACGATATCGGAAGGCACTGAAATTACACACGACGCGGTGTGACGATGCGGAACCTAAATTAGGCGTTTACCGCCAGAACGCTCCACCACTCTGTGCTTATGCGCTCGGCCTTCACCTTGAAGCCGGCTTCTTCGAACCACTTGAGGATGTAATCCTTTTCCGTCAGGAGCTGGCCGCTGATAATCAACTCGCCGCCTGGCGCAAGGAGGTCTTCGATGTCGTCGCGCAGGGGCCAGAGTTCACTCCGGATCATGTTGCACAGGATGACGTCGAACTTGGTATCGTCCTTGAACGCATCCAGGAATCCGAGCACGCAGTCGCTCTCGCCGAATCCGTTGCGCTCGAAGTTTTCCGCGATGCAGGGAATCGTGAGCGGGTCGATTTCGGTACCTACCGCAAGGCGGGCGCCCAAGCGGCGGGCGTACATCGCGAGGATGCCGGTACCGGTCCCGATGTCGAGCACGGTCTTTCCCTTGAAATCGATATTCTCCATGAGCGTGGCACAGCTGCTCGTGGTATCGTGCTCGCCCGTCCCGAAGGCGGTCTTCGCCTCGAGTTCAAGCACTACGGCCTGCGGGTCGTCGGGAGTGAATTCCACCCAGGGCGGGCGCACCCACAAGTGCGGGGAAACGGAAACAGGCTGGGCGCGGTCACGCCACCACTTGTCCCAATCCTTCGCGGGCTCGTCGCTCAGCGTAAAATGGTACTGCGGGAACTCCGCCACAATGCGGTCGCGCTCGGCCTTGTCGCCCGTATAAAAGCAGAAGTCCGTACGGCCTTCCGCCTTCGGGTCGAGTTCCTCGAGCGTCGCCACCCCCGCCTCGAAAAGCAGGTAGCTTGCGAGTTCAAAATCTTCGATAGGGCAATAGCCCTCCGCCTTGTACCATGTATCGATTTTCTGCATGCAGTAAATTTACAAATATGCAAAAAGATCCCCGCCTTCGCGGGGATGACATTATGAAAGAAACGCCTCAATTATCAACACATCCATAAGGAAAGGCGCATCGGAAAATCCGACGCGCCCCTTTTTTGAGGTGTAATTCCAAATTACGGACTTAGCTATTCCACGACTTCGATTTTCTTTGCGCTGAGTTCCTTCGTATCGATGGAAGAAATCGTCGAACCGTCCGTGAGAGAAATCTTGCGGATTTCTGCCACGTTGTACATGGCGACCCAAGCGGTGTTGTTGTCGATAGCCACGATATCGTAGGGGTTTTCAGCGTTGATTGCCTTCTGCCAGGCAACCGTCTTTGCGCTGGTATTCACCTTCGAAATGCTGCCCTTGTCCTTGCGGTCCATTACATACAGGCCACCATTGACTACCACAATTTTCATGTCACCCGAAAACTGAATTCCTTGGTCGCTAAGGCTTCCGTTTTCAACCCAATAAAGGCTACCAGAAATATAGTCCGACATAATGACGAACACTTCGCCATCGACAGCGGCAACACCGGCAGGCTTATTTTTCGGCTTATTTTCATCATAAAGGGTGGTGAGTTTCAAACCATTATAAGAATACGCGACCGCACCACGGTCGCCGATATAGAAGAGTTCTCCCTTGCGATCAAAGTAAATGGAACCGCTAGCATCGACAACACCATCAATTTTCCTTACCGACTTATCATTCAAATCGACTTCGACAGCGGGAACATTCTGGTAAGCCTTGTAAACGGCAACAACAGCCTTGCCAGAAACTGGATCAGCATCCATCATGTACACGCCACCGCCAAGCAGCGTACCGCTCACCCAAAGTTCAGACTTCTTTTTCTTCAGGTCAACCTTTTCGATACCGCGGTTTTCATCGGCATCAATACCCCAAGCGGCGTTGTATTCGCCCTGTGTACCCACGTACACATTGCCCTTCACGACCTTCACAGCCTGCGGGTTCTTGGTCAGAAGCTGAATCGTATCAAGAAGGGTGCCATCGCTCAATTTATACATAGCGAGAAGGCCCGGATCGTTGAAGATTGCGCTATATCCATCAGCGCCAACTTCATAGCGCTGGAACACGGCAAACAGTGTATCGCCGGAAACTTCGAGGTCGGCGGCATTAGGCGTTTCAGAGAGGAAAGTCACCTTCGGTTCCACGGAACTGCTAGATTCCGGTTCTTCGGAAGAGCTGCTCACCGCCTCGCTGGAACTGGACTTGGCTTCGCTGGAACTGGATTTTGCGGAGCTGCTAGAGTTGGCCTTTTCGGAAGAACTCGACTTAGCAGAGCTGCTGGAGTCCTTTTTTTCAGAGCTGCTGGACTTGTCGTCCTTCTTGCTGGAGCTGGACTTAGCCTTTTCCGAGCTGCTCGACTTGCCCTTCTTCGAGCTGCTGGACTTCGCCTTCACGGAGCTGGAGCTTTCGCCGTCGTCGGAATCGCTGCTGAGATCATCGTCCAGGCAGTTTTCATTGTCGAGGCAATCCACGCTGGCGCCCGAGCTGTTGTCGTCACCGCAAGCGCTCATGAAGAACGCAAGCGACATCGAAGCGAGTAGTGTGAGGATTTTTTTATTCATGGTTGCTTCCTTTTCTGGCTTTTCGCATGTTATGCGCGGGGGCTAGAACCCCTGTATGAGTGTAAACCTGTATTCTCGACCGGGCGCCGGGTAGGGCGTATAGATATTGCGGTAGGTCTCATCCGAAATATTGTCCACGGCGAACATGATTCTCGTCTTTTGCCACGGCTGCCATGCAATCGAGGCGTTATAGCGGGCAACCGGGGGCTGCCTCGTGAAATTCATACGGTCACTGAAAATTCGCGTCCTGTAAACAGCCTGGAACACGACGCTCAAATCAAGCGGCAAGAAGAACGTACCTTCGGCAAAATAGCTGTGCACGGGTTCGCCCGGCAGCAAGTTGCCCTTGTAGCCCGCGTCCACACCGTCGTCACGCGGGTCCTGGATTGTCCCGCGTAGCACCGTCTGGAAGAATTTCACCGGACGGCTTTCCAGCTCCAGTTCCACCCCGCGAATAAGCGACTTGTCGATATTGAAGGCCTTCATCAGGTTGGTACTGATAATCCAATATATACCGTTCTCGACATGATTCTCGAAGTAGGTGGCACGCAATACCGAGCGGTTCTTCGGGGTCGCAAGCGAAAGGCCCGCGGCAAAACGCAAGGCAGATTCATCCTTGAGCGTGGGGCTCGAAAGCAATCCCGGATACACGCCGTAAAGTTCCATCAGTTGCGGCTGCCTGTAAAAGCGCCCGAACGAAACGTTGCCGCCAATCCAAGAATCCTTCTTCCCGAGTTTCGCCTGCACCATTCCCGCAAGGCTCAAATCACGGTCCGTTGCCTCGCTCACCACCGCAGCACCCGTAGTCATCAGCACCTGGCCGCCACCGATATCGTCGTACGTTTTGAGGATGTTGCCTTCGGCAAAAAGCGAGAACCAATCCGTAAAGCTGTATTCCGCATTGCCCGCAATGGAACACGTAAGGCGTTCCAGTTCAAAGCTTTTCAGCGTTCCGCGCGATTCCCAAAGTTCCGCACTGCCCGCAAGGCGCAAGTACGCCTCAAATTTGTCCAGCAGCAAATTCGCCGAAATCTCGGGAACGGCCCTATAGCCCGCAAGCCCATACTCCCTGAAATCCTTCGAGAGGAATCCTATCTTGTCGAGAGGGTAATACGATTGGGACATGTTCTTCTCGAACTTGCCGGTAACACCCGCCTCGAGAAACAGCACATCGAAAAAAGTCGGGAATTCTAGCCGGTACGCAACCTGCGCCATGTCGCCCACAAATTCCGCCACATACGTCTGCAGGTCTTCCACGCCGGGGTTCCCCGCCTGCGTGTGCATCGCACTTGCAGACAAAATAGAGAAGGCCCCGTTCCCGTGGAGCATGCGGTACTGGAAACTGCCGGAATATTCCGTGAACTCCGCGTTCCTGCGCCTGTCCTTAAAGTCGTCCTCATCGTTATAGAGGGTACCGTTTCTGTTATCGAACTCGTAATCGTTATCGCTGTGGCGCATGGATGCCGTCGCGGAGAACTGCACGCTGTCCTTTATGCTTGCGGAAACCTGCACGGAACCTTCGAACGTGTTATGCGAACCGTAACTCGCAATGACGCGCCCCTTCGGGGTCCTGCCGCTATGCAACGCATCCTTGGTCACGAAGTTTATCGCGCCACCTAGGCCCGCGCCGCCGAACTTCGCCGGGACCCTGTCCTTGTAGACCTCTATCCTCTCGATATTGTTGAGGTCGATTGCCCCCAGGTCGGCAGCACCGCCACCCGCATCGTTCAGGGGAATCCCGTCAATGCAAATCAGCACGTTACGTGCGGCAATCCCGCGGATAGATACCGTCTGGAAACTGCCCATGCCGCCCTGCTTGTAACCCTGGATGCCCGAAAGCGACGAAATGACTTCGGAAGCCGAAAGGCCGAGGCCCTCCCATGCGGAAGGCGTAATTTCCATGTAGTCCGTTCCCGAGACTTCGACTCCGGATTCGGAGGGAGCGCTGATTATGGACTGCCCCAAGTCCTGAGCCGGGGCGGATTCATCGACGGAAATATCCTTCAATGAAGGATTGTCCTGCGCATGGGCGCCAACCCAGGCACAACACGAAAAGACCGCATACATCGCGGCTTTGCAGAATGACGTCGTTCGCATCGTTCCTCAACATCACGCTTCCCGCAGTTCTTCTGGCTCGGGGATCAACCTACTCCCGGCTCCTTCACACGCGGGTCACGCGCATTGGTTCATGCCGGTTTCGTCCTCCCTTACAGCGGCGCGACCGCCCCCGGCTTTCACGGGGTTCTCTCCTTGCAGGCCACCCGAACCGGGCTTTCCGCATGGGCTTTTCAGGGCACAGGAAACTTTTTAATAAATATAGCATCTTTTTTAACGCACATCTTGCGTAAAAAAGGATTATATTATCTTCATGCTGTTCATCCACCAATTTCCCGACTGGACCCGGTTCAGATTCGACTCCGCGCGGGTGCTCGACGCCCTCGGCAGGGCCCGCTTCTGCGAAGGGAGGCTTTCGGGCATCCTCACGTTCGCAGGCACGAAGGAATTCGAGACCGAACTTGTCACCGAAGACATCGTCGCAAATTTCGCCATCGACGGGATTTCTCTCGACGCCGATTCCGTCCGGACGGATGTCGCGCTCCGCTCACAGGGAAGCACCGCCCATATCCAGAACTACATCGGGGCCATCGAGAACTACACGACCCCGCTCACGCAAGAGCGCCTGTTCAACTGGCACGGTTCCCTGGCCGGCAGCAAGACGACATCGTGGCGCAGCGACACAAGCGGAATCGACGGAAAGGACGGAAGCCCGAACTTTTCGGGACCGGGACCGGAACGCCTGGGCGCCGAAATGGAAAACTTTTTGCGCTGGTTCGAAGCCTCCCCCATGGACGGCACCATCAAGGCGGCCATCGCGCATTTCTGGTTCCTGACGCTGCGGCCCTTCGACAAGGCAAACGGGCGCATCGCGCGGGCCATCACCGCATTGCAGCTGAGCCGCGCGCAGAAATCCGCACGCATGCACTACGCCCTGAACCGCCAGATCCTGAAGAACCGCGAAGAATACCTCCGCACTTTGAACAGGGCGCAATGCGGCAACGGCGACCTCACGGAATGGATCCTCTGGTTCCTCGCGCAAATCGCGGAGGCGGTACAAACAAGCGAATCGGCCATCGAGTTCCAGACAAAGCGTTTCCGATTCCTCGCGAGACATTCTGGAGTGCAGACAACCGAAAGGGAACAGGTACTCCTGAACGCGGCCCTCACGGGGGAACTCCCGAGGGACTTTTCGGCAAAGGACGTGGCGGCCATCTTCGGCACGAGCCACGACACCGCACTGCGCGAAATACAGAGCCTGATGGGAAAGGGGCTCATTACCGCAAGCAAGAAGGGCGGGCGCAGCCGCACCTACAGCGTGGTGGAATAAGTTTATTGTTTTCTTTAAACGGCGCCGCCGTTTTCACGCATGCGCCTGCGGGCACGGGACCCCGGCCTATTGCGGCGGTGCCTATGGCGAGGCGCACCGTTTTCGGGGCGCACGGCACCGGGCTGTTCGCTGGGGTGCTGCTCGCGGGCTTCATTCCGCACATTTTCGGGCCGCAGTTTCTGTTCCGGGCGCTGACCGCGCGTATTCTCGAACCGGCGCTCGTTTCTTTCCGGCATTAAACCGCGCGCTTTCTCGGGCCGCGACTGCTTTTCGGGGCGACGCTTCTCGCGGGACTTTTCCGCGCGGGCCTGCGCTTCGCTGCGGTTCATGCGGCCGCGGGCATTGCGCATTTCGCTTTCCGCAGTCTCCTTCTGCGGGGGCGGCAACTTCTCGTAAATCGCCTGGTCGCCTTCCGGTATGCGGATGCGGGTAAGCTTCTCGATGGCGCGCAGGTCCTGTTCCTCGTCGGGCGAGCAGAACGAAATCGCGATGCCGTCCTTGCCCGCGCGGGCGGTACGGCCAATGCGGTGCACAAACGTCTCGGCCACATCGGGCAGGTCGTAGTTGAACACGTGCGATACGTCGTCCACGTCTATCCCGCGGGCGGCAATGTCTGTAGCCACGAGCACGCGAATCTGCTCGCACTTGAAGTTCCCGAGGGCTTCCTGCCTGCGGTTCTGGCTCTTGTTCCCGTGAATCGCCGCGCACTTGACGCCCGCCTTTTCCAAGACGCGCGTTATCTTGTCTGCACCGTGCTTGGTGCGGCAGAACACGAGCACCTTCTTCATCTCGGGATGGGCAAGCAAAAGCTCCTTCAGCAAGGCCCCCTTGCGGCGCTTGTCAATGCGGTACAGTTCCTGGCGGATGCGTTCAATCGGAGTGCTCTGCGGGGCAACTTCCACGCGCACCGGGTCCGGGCGCAAAATGGTCGCAGCAAGCTTCGTGATGTCATCAGGCATGGTCGCGCTGAAAAACAGGTTCTGGCGGTTCTGCGGGAGGAGCGCCACCACCTTGCGAATATCATGGATGAACCCCATGTCGAGCATGCGGTCGGCCTCGTCGAGCACGAAGAATTCGAGGGCCTTCAGCGATACCGCCTTCTGGCCAATCAAATCGAGCAACCTTCCCGGAGTCGCGACAAGCACATCCACGCCGCGCACGAGGTTCCTCTTCTGCGAGGCATCGTTCACACCGCCAAAAATGCATGCCGTCGAAATCGCGGTAAATTGCGCATACTGCTTGAAGCATTCCTCCACCTGGATGGCGAGCTCGCGGGTCGGTAACAAGACGAGCGCACGGCAGGTCTTGGGCGCACGGAACTTCCCCGAATCGAGCAAACGCTGCAGAATCGGGAGCGCGAAGGCCGCCGTCTTCCCGGTGCCCGTTTGTGCAATTCCCAATAAATCGCGCCCTTCCAGGAGGCTCGGGATGGATTTTTCCTGGATGGGAGTGGGCTGTTCATAGCCGACAGCACGTACTGCACGCTGCAGGGGATTTGCGAGGGGGAGGTCGGAAAATAGCATAATTGGCGCCAAATGTAGAAAAAAAGGGGGGTCGCAACAATTAAATAAACATTTTTTGTGAATAGGGGAGTTGAAAAATAACATTTTTTGTGTTAATTTTCATAAGCAAATCTCCTTCAACCCCCTCAAAAACATGGAAGATTCGCTACTTGTATCTGTCATAGACAGTGTCGTCGCCTTTCATGTATCGGCGGGCGGCAATGCCGGCGGCAACTCTACGTTCGCCCAATGCGTCATCGCCCTGTTCGGGGCTCTCGGTGGCGGGTTAGCTTCGGCCCTCATGGCATACTTCCTTGGAAAACGCTACGAGCGGATGCTGCTCGAAAACGACGAGCGCAGAAACAGGCTCGCCATGGAACTCGAAAGGCAGCGGGCAGATTTGCAGCAGAAGCTCGAAGAGCAGCGGGACAAGCGCCAGAACGCGAAAGAACTGCTCCTGGTACTCTCAAAATTCTCCGACAGGATCCTTGAAGCCGACAAGAACTCCGTATTCATCGCGATGCAGATGACCCAGCCGGACAAGCAGAAAGAAGTTGCCGAATTCGGCGCGCTAGTCGAAAAAATCGAATTCCTGTGGCAGCAGAACGGGTTCCTGCTCGACGCCACCTTCGGCAACAGCATCCAGAAAATTTTCCGCCTCATGTTCCTCTACAGGGACTGCGCCATGCGCTGCACCATGTTCGCCATGATGCCCGGGCAGCAGAAGCAAATCCAGCCCATCATTTCGAACTGCAACTATTATCGCAAGCTGTGGAACGACGAGTGGGACAAAATCAACGAACAGATGAAAAAAATAAAGAACTCGATGTTCTAAACAACGAGTTCCCTATCAAAAAGCAGTCCGATTCCGTGCAGGCTTATTTCTGCAGGTTCAGGCTCGCATTCGCGGCTCCGTACAAACTAATGCTGTAATCCTTGATGATGTACACCGGGATCTTGTTCAGAAGCGGACGGATGTTCGGGTTGTAGTTCTTCTCGAAGTACTTCATGAACAGGCTATCGCGTTCGAGCCAGCGCAAATCCTTCTGCACGGTACCGCCGGCCAGGTAGAGGCCGCCCAGCGGCAAGAACAGCGTGGAAGCATCGCTCGCAAAGCGGGCAAGCATCTTCACGAACAGGCGCATCATCTCGGCGGCGACCGGGTCGGTATCGCTTGCGCGGCTGATATACTTCGGACGGTCGTTCGGTTCGGTCTCTTCAATCTTCTTGAAAGCCTCGTTATCGGGAACGCCGCGGGTCTCCTTCCACCATTCATACATGTTGCGGAGCCCCATGCCCGAGACGAGCGGTTCCACACCGGGGACCGTGCCGATTTTCTTTTCCATGTAGTCGTGGAATTCCTGCGAATCCTTGTCGAACGGGGCGAACGTGGAATGTCCGCCTTCGGAGCAAGCCGGGATGTACTTCTCGCCGTCGAAGGCAAGGAACCCAACACCCATGCCGGTGCCCGGGCCGATGACCGCCTTGGTCGACTTCTGCGGAGCGGGCTGGCTTCCGTCGGTATGCGTGAGCTTGAAAATCTGCTTGGGGTCGTCCACGTCGAGCGTCGGAATACCGTAGCTTATCGCCATGAAGTCGTTGATAACGAGCGTCGGGATGCCGGTAGCGGCCGTAAGCGCTTCGCCGTCCACACTCCAGGGGAGGTTCGTCATCACGCACTTGTTGTTTGCGACAGGGCCCGCGGCACTGATGCACACGTGGCTGGGCTTGAGGTCGGCGCGGGATTCGGCCGCAATCTTAAGCGTCTCGCGGATAGGGACTTCGAGGCCGTCAATATCCTTGCTGGGGCAAGCAGTTTCAAGAATCAGTGCGAACTTTCCGCCCTGGTAGCCGACCAGGCCTAGGTTCGTGTTGGTTCCGCCAATATCGCCTGCAAGGACGAGGCGGTCAAACTTTGCATCGGGATTAAGCCATTTGATTTCCATAAAAACTCCGGGTTTTCAACCTGGAATATAGGAAATTTCGGCGATTTGAGGGGGAACCTGCAAATATTACCACCCCGTATGACAGGAGACAGATGGCAAGACGCGTTCACCGAACAGGGGAACCCTCCAAAAGATACGGAAATATGTTTTTTTTCGCACATGCAAAATTTTTTCGGGCCGATTTTTCGAAGATTTTCGAAAAAATCCCAAGTTGACAGAAGATTCCGCATCGTCCACCGCGACAACACAACATATTACTTTGTTCTACAAAATGTAATATACAACAGGCCTATATGATACGAGAATATTACTTTATTGGTAAAATTACGATATGTTTAAGCATTTGTTCAAAAATATTCATTTGTTATATTTTCGCAAGTTTGTATTCAGAGAATACTTTCGTTCAACCCCTATCTAGGAAAAGAGATGAAAAAGATAATCCTATCCTTATTACTCCTCTGCTCCTTCGTATTCGCACAGGCGGGCCTCCACGTCGAAGCGTACGACGAGCAGCAAACCAATGCTCGACAGGCAACTATCAGACTGCGTGTCGTCAACAGTACTGAACAAACGTTCAATAACGTCCGGTTGACTTACTATTTGTACAAAGAGCCCAACCGCGGTATTGAGATTCACCCCTACTACACGCCCAAAGCAACCGTTCATCACGAAACGAACGGCGACCAGGTCGAAATCCACATCGATATTCCGACCCTCGCCCCGGGAGTGTTCCCCAACTCTTCCGGCATGAACATCGGTATCAACTACTCCGACTGGCAGGCATTTGACAAAACTGCAAGCCTGAGCTACCCCAACTCCAGCTCCTTTATCGTCGACAATAACATCGCCATCTTCATCGACGGCCAGCCCTACAATATCGTAGGCCCCATGCCCACGGATCCGGCGCAGCCCCGCTTTGTCGGTGTGCAGCCCGAAATTTCCACCTACCGTGCGGCATGGGTCGAAATTTCCAACTTCGACAACAACAACAAGAACTCCCTGAACGGCTTCTACATCAAGGACGCAAGCGGCAACACGCTCTCCCTTGACGGGAAGACTCTCCCCAAGGGCCAGAAGCTCATTGTCTGCAACACTGCAAGCAAGACCTGCCCCAATGCCGATATCCAGATCGTGTCGAACGCTCTCGCATTCGGCCTGGACGGGGAACTCACCCTGTACAATTCGAACGACGAACCGGTCGACTATGTGTCCTGGGGTTCGATTGGCCCGAATGCCGCCACGGTTGCCGCCGCAAATAGCGCGCTGAAGACCGACGAATACCTGGCAACTCATTACAGCGACTTTGAATTCGCGAACACCTACTACAGCTCTGGCGACTTCTACCGCGCCATCGTTTCCGAAACGCAGAATACGGTCAAGGAATGGAAGCTCTTCTCCGCCAAGGACATCGAAAAGAGCGCCAACGACCTCCCCGATCCCAAGCCGCTCTCCCTTTCCGACGGTTCTATCGTCACCCTGAATACCGGAGAGGAAATGATCTTCTCCTGGGTCGCCATCAAGGGAGCCAAGAAGTACACCCTCACCGTCATCAACGACGAGACCGACGCAATCGCTGCACAGGTCACCACCGCCTTGACGAGTGTTTCCGTGTTCCTCCAGCCGGGTAAGTACAGATGGACCGTCGAAGCTTCGCAGACCGGAGACTTCAAGACATCGCTCGAATCCCTGCTTGCTAACAAGGACTACCTCACCCAGCTGACCATTCTGAACAACGTGTTCTCCGACGACAACATCGTCTACAACCTCCACGTGGACCCGCTCGCCGCCCGTAAGGACAGCTACCTTCTCGACCTCCAATGGGGTGAAAACTTCAACAAGGAAAGAGGCGGTACCCCGCACAACCTTTCTGCCTACTACAACGAATTCCATCAGATCAAGTTCACCGACCCCTATGAACAGCATTACAACGAAGAAGAAAGCTGGAGATGCTGGATTGTCAGCGCCGTCATGCTGAACCACTACTACGGTGGCAACATCACGCAGGACGAAATCAAGCTGCGTGTGAAGGGCAACCCGAGCAATCTGATCCTCGATGCTTTCCCCCACGATTATGAAGGTGGCGGAAGCACGGGCGATATCAATCAGGCTTTGATGATTGCCCTGAATGTCAGCACGGACGATCTCCATTTCCAGGTCGGACGCCCTGAAGAATCCGTACTGAACGAAGCTCTGAGCCAGGGTCGCCCAATCTACATCTGGCAGAACGCTCATATCATGACCATCGACGCTGTCCGTCTGAACGAAACCGTGAACGCCTTCGAATACAGGTTCATCAACGTCGACAACGACGGTACGTACCAGTGGCGCGTCTATGAAAAGGAATCGAACCTCAACGGCGTATGGATTCCGGCAAATGTAGCCAACGCCCAGAATTCCGACCCGACCATCATTACGGATACAGATAAAGACGGCCTTTACGACTTCGACGAAATCAACCGCTTCAAGACCGATATCAACAAGAAGGATACCGATGGCGACAAGGTCAACGACCGTGAAGAAATCGTTTCTTACACCCTCCGCCAGACCACTTTCGTCCAGAGATTCAATCCGTATTCTTGGTACTACTATCCTGCTGTTGAATTCGAAACCTACGCCGACGTCGATGGCGACGGACTCCGCGCCGAACTTGACTACGATTCCGATAACGGTGGCGCAAACGACGGCGAAGAAGACCTGAACCACGACGGCATCGTCAACGATGGCGAAACCGACCCGTACGAAGCAAGCGACGATCCGAGCTCCGTAGAACCGCAACCTTCCGACCTTCCGGAAATCTACGCCATCTCGACCCTCGCATTCAGGCAGCAGACCAACTGCACCAAGGTTAACGGGGATTACTGTGACTTGGCCGCCGCCGGCATCCAGTCCAACTACTCCACCGATATGGTTATCGGCGACAACAACCACGTTGGCGCACTCCATACCCTTGGAACCATCCTCTTCCAGCATGGCGTCCAGATTCACGGGGACATCAACCTCTATGGTTCTGAAGCCAAGGTTGCAGAGAACTCCTCCATCTACTGGTACCTCGTTGGTGGCCAGGTTGTCGACCGCACCGTGGCCGAATTCAACGAAAAATTCCCGACCGTTATCGACCTGTTCGGATTCCAGGAAGAACGTCAGCCTATCTACGTAGGCAACGGCGAAACCCTGACTCTTGAAGAAGGCGTCAAATACGGGACCGTCACCGTCGGCTACAACGGAACGCTCATCGTTCCGCCTGGCGAATTCTACATCAAGAATCTCCAGCTGCAGGACAACGGCAAGGTCAAGTTCTCTCAGCCCGGCCAGCCGACCCACCTGCATATCGACGGCGAATTCTTCTGGCGCGCACCGATGGACCACAACGTGCAGGAACTCAAGGCCATCGCCAGCAGCTTCGAAGTCCTTATCAGCACCCACAACAGGGACTACTTTATCGGCAAGACCTTCGCAGGGCGCATTGTCGCTCCGTACGCAAATGTCCATATCGAAACAACTCAGGACACCTACTACGGAAGCATCATCGCTCTCAACATAGAAGCCCGAAATTTTGCTAACATTAAGGTTGTCCCCTACGTAGGCAACAATTAATTCAAAACAGGAGCAGCTATGAACTTCGCACCAACTTTAACGATAGGCATCCTCGCTGCAAGCCTATATGCAGCTGAATGCAACGTCACACACGCAGAAGGACATTCAAGTGCAGACATAAGCCAAGGATATCTGGCAACTGCACTCTACCTGTTCGAAGGCAGTTATCTCGATATGTCGAATATGGACAAGAGGGATCCCGCTGTCGTGAACGTTTCGTGCACCGATACGGCATGGGTGTACAGGTCCGAACTGGACTCCACCATGATCGTTATCGTTTCCGAAAAAGCGGTAAAGGTGGCGCGAGTTCCCTACACCGATGATCCGAATGCTTACTCGGACTCACTCTACTCGGTACATTATGACGATGTATTCAAGGACGAGTTCAAGCGCCTCCAGAAAGCAGGCGTTTACAAGGGTACCGAAGAACAAGCCGATTCCCTTGTTGCGAATGCTTTTGAAAAGTGCAGGGTTTTCTATTCCAAGGCTTTCGGCTACGGCGGTTGCGAATACAACCCTCCCGATGTCAGAAGAAGAAAAAACGGAGGGAAGGATATCGACCAGGCTGATATGCCTCTAGCCTTGGCTGCTATTGTCGCAGACCTCAACCGACTCCTCGATACGCTGAATGCGTGCCCCGAGTTCAAGTTTCAGGTCGAAGCAGACACCTCCACGACTGACACGACCCAAACGCCCGACACGACCCAGGTCACGCCCCCTCAGGGACTGAGCAAGGTCGCATCGGGTCTGTCCTTCCTGAAGATCAAGCCCAGGCACTACCATATAGGCAATGTCCTGAAGGGAACATCCTACAAGGTGTTCAGCACCAACGGGCAGCTGCTGGAGCAGGGAATCTTTACGGGCAACGTATTCGTGGCCCCGACCATCCCCGTCATCCTGCAGGTCAACGGGAAAGAGACACTGTTCCTGAAATAGCATTCCAGACATTCAAATTCTATAAGCACCTGCGCAAAGCGGGTGCTTTCTTTTATTTAGTCTGTAGTACAAAGCTTGTAAATTTTATTACATTTTTATGTTGTTTAACTTAAGGAGAACAAATGACCCCCTCCGCATTCAAAATCATCCCCTGCCTCGCAGGCCTTACCCTAGGCTCGCTACTTTTCACCGCCTGCGGTGATGACGATAGTTTCTCCCCGATCGCAAAGGACCGCGGGTATGACTATGCCTACACATCGGCAAAGGACTTGTCGAAAACGCCATGTGATTCGATGCGCAAAGGCCGCGAAGCCGTTATCGGCCGCGATAAAGACCTCTATGAGTGCATTTTTGACGAACAGGATTCCGTCTACCTCTGGGCGAGCGAAGACGACACCCTCACCGCTACCGGCAAGGAGTTCGTGCGCGAGGACGGACCCAGCAGTTCTGAAGATGAGGACGAATCCAGCAGTTCTGAAGACGACGACAACTCCAGCAGTTCGCAGTCATCCTCGAGTTACAGTTCTTCAAACAGCCGCTCGTCATCGAGCAGCTCCTCAAGCAGCAGTTCATCCAGCAGTAATTCCTCGAGCAGCAGCTCCGAAGACACCAAGGAATCGCATTTCAACCCGAACATCACATACGGAACAATGAAGGACCCGCGCGACAACAAGACCTACAGAACCGTTGTTGTCAATGGAGTCACCTGGATGGCCGAAAACCTGAACTACGAAGGCCACACCATAGGGAAATCCAACTGCTACGATGACAAAGCCAGCAATTGCGAACTGTACGGTCGCCTATACAGCCGCGATGCAACAATGAACGACAGCAGATGCAAATACAAAAGCAGCTGCGATTTGGGTGAAGGCCCCATACAGGGAGTCTGTCCCGATGGCTGGCATATCCCGACGAAAAAAGAAGTACAGAACCTGTTGGACTACGCCAGTTCTGCATCGGCACTGAGATCGGCAAGTGCGGCTTGGAGCAATCCGGGTGTCGACTCTTATGGACTCTCCTTCGTGGGAGCCGGAAACTGGGATTCCTATGACGGATACGAGGACATGCAGTCCTATGAAGTCATGTGGCTTTACACACCGAGTTCTTACCAGTATTTCCTCCTGGTATCATCTACTGCAGAAGTCTGGGACCATTCTTCGAGCGAATACTACGGTACAGTCCGCTGCATAGAGGGCGAAGCGGTTCTTCCCTCGTCCAGTTCGTCGAGTTCCAGTTCATCGAGTTCCAGTTCGTCGAGCAGTTCCTCAAGACCCGAACCCCTCCTGGAAGCCGGCACGCAGTTCAACCCGAACATCACATACGGCACCATGACAGACTCGCGTGACAGCAAGACATACAAGACCGTAAAAATCGGAAACAAGACATGGATGGCAGAAAACCTCAACTACGCCGGCAACAAAATAGGGCTATCCTTCTGCTTCAACGACGAAGACCATTTCTGCGATGTTTACGGCCGCCTGTACAGCCGCGATGCGGCAATGAATGACGGCGGGTGCAACATAACCAGTTGCGACCTAGGCGATGCTCCCATACAGGGCATATGCCCCGACGGCTGGCATATTCCGTCAGAATCCGAAATGTTAAACCTGTTAAGCCTTGCGGGCAATAATGCCCTGCCGCTGATATCGGCAAAGAGCTGGAAAGGGTCTATTGCAGAGGAAAGCAACAGTCTTGGGCTATCCCTGATCGGGGCCGGAGACTACGACTCTAGTAAGCATTTCGAGCACCTCGGCGAAGATGCTTTCGTATGGGTTTATAACGAAGGCAAACAGACTTATTTATTAATCCGAGTCTCCGATAACCATGCAGCGGTCTTTGAGTATATCGCCACTCAAATGCACATCAGCGTACGCTGCGTGAAAAACTAAATCACATCAGTTAAGAATATGGTCCGGCGGGTATAACGCCGGATTTTTTGTATACTCGCCGATTTAAACGCGCCGGTTTGAATGCGCCGGACTTTTTAATTTTTCTCGAATTCCAGGATGTCGGCCTGCACGGTGACATCGTCGGGGAAGTACTTCTGTGCGATCCGCAGCAGGCGTAGTGCCTCGTCATCACGCTTTTCGGCATGGGCATCGTAGGCCATGTTCTTGAAGCCGAAAACGGATTCCGCATTGCCCTGCTTCGCGGCAAGCTCGTACGCAGATTCGGCGCGGTCGTAGAACTTCGCGTCGTAGGCAAGGTTCCCGAGAAATATGGCCGCATCGCTGAAGTCAGGCTTGATTTGCACCAGGTTGTTGAGTACGTCCATCGCGACAAACGGCTTGTTGTCATCGGCAAGGACATCCGCAAGCTTGTACATGGTGGCCGTATCGTCGGGGCGAACGCCCAGCGCCTCGCGGTAGGCGCCGGCGCTCTCTTCCAGTTGCTTGTTCAGGCGGTACACGTCGCCGAGATACACCAAGAAATCCACCTCATCCGGGTGCATGGCATAACCTTCGCGAACTACGGCTACGGCGCGCTCGAAATCGTTCAGCGCGATGTTCGCTTCCGAAAGCTGGTAGACAATGCTTATGTCATCCTTGTCGAGCTGGTAGGCCTTCTCGATGGCGCGCAGCGCGCCGACCGCGTCGCCGGTTTTACCGTAGGCTTCGCCGAGGTAAAGCCAGCCGGAAACGTTTTCCGGCTCCAGTTTCAGCGCGCGGTGGTACGCCGCCACGCATTCCGGGTACTGGCGCAGCCTAAAATACACGCTCGCCATGTTGAAAAGCGCCGGCGAGAACTTCCCGCTCGAATAATCTACCGCCTTGCGGTACGTGGCGGCCGCCTCGGGAAACATGCCGCTCTGGTAATAACTGTTCGCAATGTTGAAACTGGTGGCGACGGGGTCCGCGCCTCTAGATTCCGCCTTGCGGTAGAGCGTGATGGCCTGCTTGAATTTGCCATCGCGGTAGAGGGCGTTCGCGCGTTCCATCAGGTCGTACGCGCTTTGTGCAGCAAAAGAGGGCGTCGCGATAAGGATAGCGAACAACAGGGCACAGCGGGCAACGAGACTACGAGAATTATAGGCAGCGAGATGCCCACGCAAGCCTCGTCTCAATTCATAAAAAATATTTATCAATTTGAACAAATTCATAAATTCCATTAGATCCTTCGACTACGTCACTTCGTGACTCCGCTCAGGATGACACCATACATTACTTTCCATTCCACACTTCGCACTTCACATTCCACATTACACACTACACATCGCATCAGTCCCTGAACTTCACCTCGAACGGCTGTTCCATTCCGCAGAAGGGCACTGCCTTGCCCGCCTTTTCTGCAGGAGCGAACGTCATACGGCCAAGGGCTTCGCGGCCGGCGGCGGCCAGCCCGGAACCCGCGGGCGATTCCTCTATAACCTTGATATCGTACGCCTTGCCGCTCACGTCCACACAGAAGGAGAGGCGAAGGGTCGCATCGATTTCGTTGTCCCTGATTTTCGCCGGCACCTGGAAATTGGGCATCGTGCGGCTTTCGGGCTTCTTGTCGACATCGCCCTTTTCCGTCGAGAGCGCACCGCCGCGGAAATCGGCCACCAGTTCCTCGTTGATAGCCGCACCCGCGGTACCCGAAGCGGTCCCCAGGTTCATCGCGAGCCTAGGCCCGGCCTTGGGCGAACGGGAATTGGACTTCTGGCGGTTCGGCTTGCGCGCCGGCTTTTTCTTCTCGATCTTCTTCTCGACTTCCTCGACCTTCTTGACGGCAATCTCGGTCTTCGTGTACTTCTTCTCGTGGAAAACCTTCCCCGTCAAGAAGAGGTTCGCCATCGTCACGGAGAACACGAGGACAGCGCTCGCAAGGATAGCCGCAAGCAGGATCGTGAAACGCTTCACAAGTTTTTTTAACAGTCGAAACATATATCAATTCTATTCAGGTTTGGATCCTTCGCTCTGCTCAGGATGACACAGCAAAATATTCCGCATCTCACACTCCACATTCCACACTCCACATCATCAATCATCAACCATCAATCACCAACTATCAATCATCCATTATCAATCATCAATTATCAATTACTCCGCCTGCGCCGCAATCGAGACCTTCTTCACGCCCGCCAAGTTGCACATGTCTATCACCTGCACGAGCACGCCCGTTTCGGCACCCTTGTCCGCAATCACCACGGCTTCCCTGTCGGGTGCCTTCGCAAGCGACTGCTTCAATATATCCTGAAGGCTAGCCATATCCACCTGGCGCTCGTTTATATGCACCGTCCCTTCGCGCGTGATGGCGATGAGCAGGTTTTCCTTTTCGAGCTGGCTTGCGGACTGGGCCTGCGGCTTGGTCACGTCGACACCCGTCTCGCGCGTAAACGAAGACGTCACCACGAAAAAGATGAGCAAGATGAACACGATGTCCATCAGCGGGCCCATCTCGATGCCCATATCCTTCTGTTTTCTCTTCGGCAAGTTGAATTCCATATGAACCTTCATCCTTCGATTGCCTGGGCCCTAGAGGCCCCGCAAAGACGTATTAGCCTTCCACCTTTTCCACAAAATAGTTTTCGATTACGGTCGCGCCCAGTTCCATCTTCTGGCGCAGAATTTCCACACGCTCGTCCAGGCGCTGCTTCAGGAGCGTAAGCGGGAACGCCACCAGGAGCCCGCTCTGCGTCGAAATCAGCGCTTCCGAGATGCCGTCGGCCATGAGCACCGGGTTCTGGTTCCCGTACAGGGTAATCACCTCGAAGGTCGACACCATACCCGTCACCGTGCCGAGGAGCCCGAGCAGCGGTGCGGCAGAAGCCATCACCGAAATCACGTGGTTACCCTGTTCCATGTAACGCACCGTCTTCGCAAGGCGCACCTGCATGTAGTCGCGGAATCCGGCGGGGTTCTCTTGCGCCACCTCGATAGCGTAGCAGAGTTCCCGCGACAGGAGCCCGCCACGCTTGCGCAAGCGGCGCAGCGCCTTCGTCACGCTCGGCTCTTCGCCGTTCTTCTCGTATTCCTCGTTTCCGCCGTTCAGGTCCAGGCGCATGCGCTTGATGACCCTGTGGATATCCTTGCGGAAAAAGTCGCGGCCGATGCGGAACCAGCTAGAGAACAGGAAGTAGAATCCGATGACACCCGCAATGAGAATCGGGAGCATCACAACGCCGCCCGCCTCGTACGTGTTCCTCAGGGATTCGACAAATATGTAGAACGAGTTGGACATGCCCGAACTACGACTCCTTCCCGAAAATTCTGTTCATGAGCGCCGTGCTCTGCACATACATTTCGCTTGTAACCTTCTCAATCTTTTCGCTCAAGAGCCCATGCAGGATCATCACGGGGATAGCGATGACAAGGCCCGTTTCCGTTGTCACGAGCGCTTCGGAAATACCGCCGGCCAGCACGCGGGCGTCGTTCGTGCCCACCTCGGTAATGACGGTGAACAGCGTGATGATACCCGTCACCGTACCCAAGAGGCCGAGAAGCGGGGCGATAGTACCCATGGCGGCAAGGAGCCCCATGCGGCGATCCAGCTTAGGCTGCTCGCGGAGGAGAGCTTCTTGCAGGGAGCGTTCCGCATCTTCACGTGTTTCGCGGGCGCGGTTCAGCACCGCAAACAGCACCATCGAAAGGCTCGTTTCCTTCTTGAGGCAAAGGTTCGCGGCATCTTCGTACTTGGTTTCCTTCACGAGCTTTCCGAGTTTCCTGATGAAGCGGCGGCTCAAGTGCCCGCGGTAAGAGAGCACGAGGAAGCGTTCCAGGCAAAGCAGCAATGCAAATATCGCGACAAGGGCCAGCGGGTACATCACGATTCCGCCCTTCTTGAAGAACGCTTGGAATTCCTCGGTCCAGGTCAGTTCCTTCGTGTCGGTAATCGCGTTCTTGATGGCCTTGTTCTGCAGCACATCCAGCGGGATGCTCACGACGGCAGATACCGCGGCAGGTGCGCTGCTGGAATCCTGCGAGGAATCAGCCGGAGCGGCAACGCTTGCAGAAGCCTGCTTCACAGCCTGCTTCACGCCCGTCGCCATTTCGGGAGGAAGCGTCGAATTCCATTCGAACACCTTGCCCTGCAATGCGCCAGAGCGCAAGAGAGCCTGCACTTCACCGTTATCCGCAGCGACTTCGCCCAGGAACACCGTACCCAGACGCAGGCGTTCCACATTCACGTCGGGGCGGTTGCCCACCTGGGATATTTCGCGGCCAACAGACTGCGTGTAGGTCAGTTCATGGCGCAACAGCAAGTCCGCCAAGTAACCGCGGGCAGCACCCAGCGTATTCGGGACCTTCTTTTCCGTCTCGTCAGAAGCTTGTTTCAGGCGCAACAGGCGACCGTTCATGCCTACGGGATAGTCACCCGTGACTTCACCGAGCGTCTTGTCGATAGAAAGCTTCACCTGCGTATTGAGAGCATCGTAGGCGCTCTCCTCGCTCTTCGCATTTTCTTCGGCCTCGCTGGTCACGTTCCGGCTCGCCATGACTTCTTCGTTCACGCGGCCCAGATCCGTCGAGAGCTTGGAATAGCGCCCGTCCAGTTCACGCGTTTCCGCCTGGTGTTCCTCGGTCAGCTGCGATTCGGCGTAACGCTTCTTCCAGTGTTCCGCTTCCAGCTTTTCGAGAGAATCGGCCTTCTGCAGGCGGATGCGGGTAAGCGTTTCCACTTCGCGCTGCAGCGTGCGCACTTCTTCCGTCTGCAGGGAATCCTTGATGCGTTCCTGGTCTTCGGCAGACTGCTTCTTTTCACCCGACGACCACGGCCATGCAAATGCAGATGTGGCACACAGAAGGATTGCTATTATCTTTTTCACTTTTCACCTCCCACCACGGAAATGCTCACCGGCAATTTCACGACCTGGGGCGGCTTTTTCGCCTGCTTCACGTCTATCGCGAGTTTCACCGCGCTGCGTTCTTCCAAATTCAAATCCTCGTTCCATTCATAAACCACATTCCCGTTCTCGATACGGCGCACCAGGCAACCATAAACAGAGCCATTGTCATCGGAATAGACCATCCACTGGTTGCCGATACGCAAAATCGAGGCATTAATGAGTTCGCCGTTCTTGCGCGTAAGCGGACTATTTATTATAGCGACTTCGTCACCGAACTTCGTCTCTTCGGCGATAAGCGACTTGAGACGGGAAAAGGCTTCTTCTTCGCTGGCGTTCCCGCTCTCGATATCGCGGGTAAGGGACTTCACGCGATCGAGGCGCGTTTCGCGTTCCCAGGGGACGGTCTGCGACACCTGCAATTCAAGCTGCTTGCTGATGGCGGCAAACGCCGAGCGCAGGGCCTTACGCTTCGCGGCAACATTCTCGCTCCTGTTCTTCGCGCGCGCCTGCTTGCTGCGTTCTTCTTGCAGCTGGCCCGCTACCGCATGAATCTTCATATTCAGGCTGTCGATTTCGGCACGACGACGGTCCTTGTCGGCCTTGTAGCGCTGCTGGAGCTTCTTGTAGCGGGAATCATCCGCCTTGAGCATCGAATCCGTAGCGACAATCTGCCGATTCAGTTTCTGAATCTCGGAATTCAGTTTTTCCTTTTCGAGCTTGAGATCCTGAATTTCGGAAGTGCGGTCGGCAAAGGCCAATCCCGACATCACAAAGACCAGAAGCATGATGGGTAATAAATTCAATCTTTTCATAAATATCCGCAATGGTTTGATTTCAAAACTACATTATTAAAACACCCGAACCCACAAAAAATGTCACCGTCCCGACGCAAAAAGAAGAGATTCGTAACTTATTCGCATTCCATACGACCTTTATGTTCCTTGCACCAGTTGTTGCAAATCGGGAAACGGTAAGCATCGCACAGGCTTTCCACCTGATCATGGATAATGCTCGATTTCTGTTCTTCGAGGTAGTAACGGCTGACAAGCGCGGCATCGCATGTCAAGTTATCCATGGACGACCTGTTCGGCAGGCCCCTATCGGCACACCAGTTCCACAGGTATTCCTTGCAGTTGTTCTGCTCGGGACTTTCCATGCACTGATACTCGAGTTCCTTGCAATCCGCAATCGAATTGCTTTCGAAGCCGCTAGCCACGCAATAGCGCTTGAGCCCGTCGGCATAGGCGTCCGACTTGTTCTTGTCGCTGATTGAGTCGGGCAGGTATGCCGACCACTTTTCTTCCTTGTTCATCATCGCCGCCTTCACGAGCGACGGAAAGCATGTCTTTTCGCTCCGGTATTCTCCCTTGGCATAATAATCGGAGGCCTTGCCATTGGCCGTCATCAAGTCGTATTGTTCGATGCTGTCGACAGGCATTCCCGAACAGAACACGTCCTGGTAAAGCCTGCAACCGCGCGAGGCCCAGCTCTTGTTATCGCCATCGGAGGTTGCGTCGCAGTTGGCAAAGGCGACGTGTTTCATCGGTACGCCATCCTCGCCGTCGACATAGAACGTGAACGTAGATCTCGCCATCCCGCTAAACACGCCCATGCCGTTCTCGATATTCGATTCCGGAACGATGCGCGAATCGGCGACGGAGCCCTTCACCTTAGTTTCATAATCGATGTAGGCCTCGTCCGTCGTGTAGAATACGACGGTGACACGCCCGAGAGGCATCATCATGTTCGGCAAGAAAAGCGTGTCGAGCGCCTGGATACCACCGATACTCTGCTTCGTCGTGTATCCGAGATTCTCCTCGCGTTCCAGCGGATCGTGCATGGAGACCCCGCTGTAACCCATAGAATCGGCCTGGATAAGGCCCGAGAGCATCTTGTTGATGGTCGTGTTCTGCGCTTCCTCGCTATCCATCCCGTATTGCAGTATGGATATCACGCCCTTGATGGACTTGTCGTAATTGAGCGCGCACTTCACGGTTTCCATATCCAGCGGGAACTCCAGGAACTTGATGTGGAGTTCTTCGTTCTCGTCGTACTCGATCCACTCGAAACTGCCGTCCTGCTGCGGAACGCTCAGCCCCTTGATACTCACGGGATTCGGGACGGTCGCCTGCGCGCGGAACGTGGTTTTAGCCGTACTGCCCGCACTGTCCCACTTGAAGAAGGCTTCCATCGAGTAGGTCTCGCCGGCTATTCCGGAGAACTCGCCTTCGGAAAAACAGTTCGGCTTGCTGCCGGTGACAGCGAGCACCGCCGTCGTATCGACTTCGGCGCCATGAGCGTCGGTAAACTTTCCCGAAACCGTCACGTAGGCACTATCGTAGAATGCGAAATTCTCGGCCGAAGTCTCGTCCAGTTCGTAGACCTTCGAAAAACAGATGTTCGCTTCCCCACCGTCAAGGATGTAACCGTAGGTGTAGATACCCGTATAGACTTCACGGTCCTCGGGATAGAAACTCCATGGTCCGTGGAAATCGCAAGCAACAAGGAGCGCGAACGCAAATGCGCAGAGGATTCTAGAAATAGTATTCATAGTTCAGCATGATAGGCATAAAGGGGAACTGAGAAATTTCTGTCTTCTTGGGCGGGTTCTTGCTCGTATCGTAGAATGTATAGAACATGTTTTCGTGGTCGGTCAAGTTGATGATGGTCCAGCTGAAGTTCCACTTGCCTTCGCGACCCATGTCGATAGCCTTCACATCGATGCGGAAGTAATCCGACTGACGGCCCGCATTGCGACTACCCGGCAGCACCGTAATTCTGTCCGAATACTGCTGATTGCCCAGTTCCTGCGGATAGTAGTAGCCCTTGTATTCGCTGATGGGCATGCCCGCAGAATACTTGAGCGCGATGGACGACCTCAGGTAACGTCCCTTCGCTTTTCCCTTGTATTTCCAGAGGGCTTCATCACCGCCCTTCCAGTTGATGCCCGCATCCAGCTTGAGCGCATAGGGCTGATGCCAACTCGGGTAATAAGCATTGGTTCCATCGTCCGTGCGCACGACGCTCACGCTCTGGCTCCAGTTGATACCGCCGAACCACCAGCCGTTATTTTTGCGGAGCGAAAGTTCGTAACCGAAGGAATAACCGTCCGCCGTGCCGAACCCGTCGGCAACCACGAAGTCAGCCGCCGCCGTTTCCTCGTTGCTGTCCAAGACCGCCTGGAACGTGTTCAGGCCGCTCTGCGTCTTGTAATAGAGACCCACAGTCGCATCGTAGCCTTCGAATATATCGCGGTGGCTGTATTCCGCGGCAATGAGCCACGAAGAAGCCGGCTTGATATGCTTGCCCTTGGTAGTCGTTGTCGCCGGATAATAGAACTCGTTCAAAGTCTCCTGGTCGGTATAGACAATCGAGTTCATGTACTGCAAGTAATAACCGCCGTACAGCTCAAGCGTCTTCGTGTCGTCGAGATTCACCGTGAGGGAGGCGCGCGGTTCCACGCCGAAATGTTCTGCGGCAGTCTGGTAATTGAATCGCATACCGTATTGCAGCAGCCAATCGGGAGAAAGCTTCCAGGCATCCTGCAAGTAGGCCACATGATGGAACGGCTTCTGGATATCGGCAATCATCATGGAAGACATCTGTTCCTGATAACGCTCGTAGTCGTATTCCAGTTCGTAGCCAATCGTGAACGTGTGGTTGTCGATACCGCGGTAGTTGAGCCACTGCTTGCCCGCGAACGTGTAGAGGTACATCTCGATAGACATGAGGTCGCCGACCTTCATCGTCTGGTAGAACTCGCTAAACGCAAACGTGGCGTTGTAATCCCAGTTGCCATTGATGCGGTGCATGAAATTCACGGGAATCGCGACGTTGCCCCAGTCCATGTAGAGCGGGTCGAAGCTCAGGCGGTCCTTGCCCACATAGAAGCTGAACTTGAGGCGCGTATCTTCAGTGAAATTGTACATGAAGGTGCCCTGCAGGTCCGTAAACTCGTAGTCCAGTTCCAGGTCGAGCATGCCGATTGCGTTCATCAGGCCGAGCATGAACCCGATGTAGGTGGTACGGCCGGCGACAACCCAGCGGGCCGGGCCCTTGTGACCCTCGGTATGGAGCTGCGCCGCAAACGTGCTTATCTTGACGCTCGTCTTGCTGAACCATTCTTCGACAGTATCCTGACCGCCCGCACGTCCGTCCATCTTCAATACGGAACTCAGACGGTTACCGTACTGCGCAGGGAACCCGCTCTTGTAGAACTGCACCTCGTCAATGCCTTCCACGAGGAATGTGCTGAACAGCCCGAAGAAATGCACCGGGGAATAAACTACCGCGTTGTCGAAAAGGAACAGGTTCTGGTCGGCGGCACCGCCGCGCACATAAATCTTGGAACTGAAATCGGAGCTCGCCACCACGCCCGGAAGCGCCTGGATGCTCTTGATGACGTCGGCCTCGGCAAGGCCCGGCATGCGCTTGATGGACTTCGCGGAGACCACCGATTCGCCCGGCTTGCGCTTGGGGCGCTTGCGCAACTGCACCACGACCTTCTTGAGTTCAGTCACCTTCTCGTTGTTGCCGCCAGCAAGGAGGGCGTCGACATCGATATCTTTGGGCTGCGCCGTGTCAGCGGCGGAATTCGGGTCTGGATCCTTCGCTTCGCTCAGGATGACGCCGGAGGAATCGCCCGAAGTCGCGCCGGAAGAATCAGCCGACGCGACACTTGCGCTGTCCGGCTCAGCAAAGGCATCGCCCAGCGCCTGCGAGAAGGTGCGGTCCGGCCCCATGTACTTGAGCTCGTAGCATTTTTCCTTCTCCGCGCCCGCCGTATCGGAATTGGTCACGCAAATATTCCAGAGCGTATCTTCGGGAAGCACTACGCTGAAAGGTTCGCCGACCGTCGTCTGCAGGGCCTCCCCCGACTCGAGGATTTCCACATTCAGCTTTTCGCCCTCGGCAAAGGACGAATCCTGCACGACGCCATTGAAGACGATTCCAGCGACCTGCGCCGAATCACCGGCCACGGCATCCGGCCCCGCAGCCGGTTCCTGCGCCAATGCGGCCACAGCCGCCAAAAGAACAACAATGCCAGTATATAGTTTCAACAAAAAATCCCGTATTTCGACAAAAATAACAAATAGGAATCCCTATTTGCCATTTAAACACCCGAACACCGCAAAAGTGTCACTTTTTTTTTGAATTCCCCTCAAAAAATCCAAGAATAATCAAAAGCGCAGGTAAATTTATTTACCTGCATTTTCGAGTTGCAGCCGCGGACGCCGAAGGCGTCAAAACCGAGCGAGAAAGGCCCGCTTAGGGGATTAAATTAGTTGCTTGAGGAGAATAGCCGAACAAAAAATGTGAAAAACTACGACACAAGACCTAATTATGGGCGCTTCTTTCCACGTATAACTCTTTTTCTTTATCGTGAATTTCTTTATCAATACAGATACAAGAAGAACTTCAAATTCCCAAAAAACACATGTAACATTATCTAAAATTTTCAAGCCTTCTTCTGAAAATAAAGACTTATTAAAAAAGGACAAAATATTGAAGAGTCCATCAAAGCCACTTAAAAGAAACGCAACAACAACACCCGCACACAATACTGGCTGCTCATTCCAGCGAATTACAATAAACTCACCAAACTCAATCTTTTTTGATCGAGCCACAATAATCGCAAGGAAAAAGTATAGCGGAAACCAGAGATAGAACTCCATATCACATTACCTTAAAACTTCTGCTAACAAAATAAAAAAATCGCTCGGAACCGAGCGAGGCGAGGCACCTATTGCAAGATTAATTAAAGGCGTACGGAAGCCTAGCAAGAGCAGGAACGACTCCGCGTAGCGTACATTCTCAGCAAGGGCTAAGAAACGAGTGAGGCGAGGCCACGACCTTTTTTTATGAGTAAAGGCTAAAAAGATTTTTCAAAAAAATCAATATGTATCTAAAACAAAATTTCGCAGAAAAACGAGAGAGGCGAGGCGGCCTTACCGGCCGTAGCGTACTATAGTACGTGAGGCCGGGGGCAACGAAGCATCGCGAAGTTTTTATGCGAAATTTTACCCCTTAATCGCGTCGCCCATCGAGAACATAGGCATATACATAGCAATCAGCAACCCACCGACCGCGCCGCCCAAGAACACGATGATCAACGGTTCGATCATGCCCACCACGGCGTCCACTGCGGCATCCACTTCTTCGTCGTAGAAGTCTGCCAGCTTCAAAAGCATGCCGCCAAGGTTACCTGTTTTCTCGCCCACACCAGTCATCTGGATGACCATGGGAGGGAAAATGCCCACTTCGGTCATGGGGTCGGCAATGGACTTACCACCTGCAATGCCTACCGAAATCCTACCGATTGCCTTTTCCACCACCTTGTTGCCGGCAGTCGAGGCAACCACCTTCAAGGCATCCATCACGCTAACGCCCGCATTCAAGAGCGTTCCCAATGTACGCGAGAAGCTCGCCGTAGAAGACTTGATCGTGAGGTCACCTATCTTGGGCACCTTCAGCATAAACTTGTCGAAAGCAAACTGCGCCGCGGGCACCTTCATCACCATCTTCCAGGCAATAATCAACGCTATAAGCCCGAGGAAAAGGAAACCACCATTATTCAACAAAAAGTCAGAAATATTCATCACGACCTGCGTCGGTGCAGGGAGTTCCGCATCCAAGGCAGCGAACTGTTCGGCGAACGTCGGCACCACGAACGTCATAAGGGCGATAACCACGACGATACCCACGATGATAACCATCACCGGGTAGGTAAGGGCCTTCTTCACCTTGCGCTTGAGGCGCATACTGTTTTCCATCGTCTCGGCCAAGCGCGCGAGAATTCCTTCAAGGATACCGCCCGCTTCACCGGCGGCCACCATGTTGCAATACAGGGAATCGAACACCTTCGGGTGCTGGGCAAGCGCATCGGCCAACGAAGAACCGCCGTTGATGGACTGCGTCACCTTGTGCACCACGTCCTTCAATGCCGGATTCTCGCACTGCTCCTCGAGAATGTTCAGGCACTGCAACATCGGGAGGCCCGCAGAACACATGGACGAGAACATACGCGTAAAGCGGGTCAGGTCTTCGTGCTTGATGCCATTTCCGATAGGAATCTTGATTTCCTTCGGTTTCTTCTTCAGGCTTACAATCGTAAGGCGGCGGCGCAAGAGGAGCGATTCGGCCTCGGCCTTGTCCTTGGCCTCGAGCGTGCCTTCGAAATTGTTTCCCTGGGAATTCTGCGCCTTGTATAGGAATTCTGCCATCGGTTAGACTCCTTCCTTCACGAACAACTGTTCCAACTGGTCCGGGCTCGGCGAACGGGCAAGCGCCTCGAAGCGGTCCACCTTGTGGTTCCTCACAAGTTCGCAGAGGCACATGTTCATCGTATTCATGCCGAACTTCTGGCCGATTTCAATCATAGATTCAATCTGGTGCACCTTGTCGTCACGGATAAGCGCACGGATACCCGGGGTCACGTTCATGATTTCGTAAGCCATCACGCGGCCACCGCCAATCTTCGGGATAAGCGTCTGGCATATCACGCCCTGGAGCACGAATGAAAGCTGGGTACGCACGGTCTGCTGTTCGCCCTTCGGGAACGCGTCCACCACGCGGTTGATGGTCTGCACGCAGGAGTTCGTATGCAAGGTCGCGAAGGCCAAGTGGCCCGTTTCTGCAATCGTAAGTGCCGCACGGATGGTCTCGAGGTCACGCATTTCGCCGATAAGCACCACGTCCGGGTCTTGGCGGAGCGCCATCTTGAGCGCCTGCGAGAAACTGTTGGTGTCGCTGCCGACTTCACGCTGGTTGATCATGCATCCCTGATGCTTGTGCAGGAATTCGATCGGGTCTTCCACCGTCAAAATGTGGTCGTGGCGTTCCTTGTTGATTTTGTCGATCATGGCGGCAAGCGTCGTAGACTTACCGGAACCGGTCGCACCGGTCACCAGCACGAGGCCGGAGGGGCGGGTCGTAAACTCGGCCAGAATCTTCGGGAGGCCGAGTTCCTTGAAGGTCTTGATTTCGAGCGGGATGATACGCAGGGCCAGAGCCACGCAACCGCGCTGCAGGTAGGCATTGGCACGGAAACGCGCAAGATTCGCGATACCGAAAGAAAAGTCGCACTCCTTATTCTGTTCGAACGACTTCTTCTGGAGTTCGTTCATAAGGCTGTACGTCATGCGCATGGTTTCGTCGGGCTTGAGCTTGTCGTCACCGAGGGGGGTCAGCTTGCCGGAAAGACGCACCAGAGGGGGCGCACCTGCAGTAATGTGCAGGTCGGACGCACCGCGTTTCACCATTTCGGAAAGAAGGTCTTGAATATTGTATGCCATATTCAAGAATATAACTTAAAACAGCCCCAAAAAAACATAAATTCTCTATAGAAATGCGCTTTAAATCGCCCAAAGTCATCGGCATCACAATTTTGATAGCCATTTTGTTCCTCGCATACCAGGTGTATCGCGAGAAGTCTCGGCCGTACCAGGCCCTACCCGAAAGGATCGAAAACTTCGAAGCCCTCGACGTGGACGGCGGAAAAACGGACTTCAAATCGCATAAAGGGAAGGCGACACTTATCGTGCTCAGCGCAGCATGGTGCCCGGCCTGCATCGCGGAGCTGCCGACACTCGAAAAACTCCAGCGCGAGTTTTCCGCCGATGGATTCAAGGTGCTCATGGTAAGCGAAGACGACAACGTGAAAATCGCATCACGTTTCAAAAAAAAATACGCGATGCCGTGGACCATGGTACACTGGAACTACGACCTGATGAACATGCTCGGGAACCCACGCGTCATTCCCGTGAGCTACCTCCTCGACGAAGACGGCAAAATCGACTTCGTGAATACAGGCATCATCGACGAAAACAAGATGCGCCGCGCGATAAAGGCGCTGGTGCGATAATCAGGCTATCGGGCTCGGGAAAAGGACGACGTCCTTGATTTCTTCCTTGTGCAGGGCGAGCATGAACAGGCGGTCCAGCCCGAGCGCCACGCCCGAGCAGGCGGGCATGCCCGATTCGAGCGCCGAAAGGAAGTTCTCGTCTATCGGAGGAATCGGCTTCCCCATGCGGCGACGGATTTCGATATCCGCATTGAACCGGCGGCGCTGTTCCTCAACATCGGTCAGTTCCGTATAACCGTTGCAAAGTTCCACCCTGTCTACGAACAGTTCGAACCTGCGCGCCCACACGAATCCGTCCTTGTCGGTATAGGTCTGCGCGAGCGCTGCCTGCGAGGGCGGGTAATCCATAATGAATTCCGGACCGTTCGACGCGAGCGCGGGTTCGACCACGAATACCATCAGGTAATCCCACCAGTCCTCGCGGCTCATGCGTTCCTTGCCCTCGGGTATCGGAATGTTATAGTACTCGCAGGTCTCGACAAAATTGTTCAAGTCCTTGCAGAAGGGGTTCACGCCGGCGTAGTTCTTGAAGGCGTCTATCCAGCGGGTGCGGCGCGCGTTCAGGGGCCTCCCGAGAATTTCGCCCACGAGCGATTCCACCTCGTCCATGAGGCTGTCCTGCGGCATGCCCACGCGGTACCATTCCACCATGCTGAACTCGTTGTTGTGGTGGCTACCGAATTCATCCTTGCGGAAGGACTTGGTAATCTGGAATATGTCACCGAACCCCGCCGAAAGCAGGCGCTTCATGTGGAATTCGGGGCTTGTCATGAGGAAGTGCTTGGGGACATCGTCCACCTCGAAGTAATCGAGCTGCGGATCCGTACCGCCCGCGTTCGAAAGCACGGGCGTTTCCACTTCAAGCACGCCACGCAGTTCAAAGAACTTGCGCACCTTGCCCATCAGGGACTGCCGCAAGATCCACGTCTCGCGGTCACATGTCGGCGAAAACTCCAAACCCTCAGACTGCATTTACTTGCCGTTCACCACACAACGTACAGAAAGCCAGAATTCCTTTTCGACAGGCATCGATGTCACGTTGTTGTCCGTGTTGAACATCGAGCGAGCCAGGCCGCGGCCATCGCTCAACTGCCTTTCCGTCCAGAAATAAGCGCCTTCGCCTTGAATAACGGAGTTCATGGTCTTGTTGGCATAACCGCCAAACAGAGCCGTGAACGCATAGTCGTCACCGCCGTTGCTACGCAGTTTTTCGGCTGCCACATTCACACCGCCGGCAAAGGTCTCGAGCGCCTTCCAGTCCTCGTCGGTAGAAAGGTGCGTGCCTTCGGGACATGCGGTCAGGGCAGCAGTCTGCGTGTAGAGGCGGCCGTAAATCGCGCAGTTCTCGTCTTCGCGGTCATAGCAGTTGGAACCGCCTTCCACCACGAAGTTCAGGTTCTGCACGAACCACTTGGTACCGCCGATTTCCCTGACCTTGTACTTCTGGTTGTCACGCGGGTCGACGAATTCCTCGAACACGGGGCAACGCGTCGCCAGTTCCTTGGAAGCGAGGATGGAGTCCACCTGCGGCTGCCAGCTCGCGCAGAAGCGGAAGAGTTCGCTGCCCGGCAGCGGAGTAGAATCGGCCATGTGCTTGTCGGCCCAGCGATTCACGTAATCCAGGTTGATGACGACGGAATCCGGGAGAGAAAGCGCACGGGCGTTCGCCTGGAGCATATCCGCGTACCTCACGGCAGCGGGCTTCGGCGCCTTCCAGTAGCCTTCGACGAGTCCCTTGCGGAGGTTCTCGTACAAGGGCGACGGACGCATCACGGTAATGGTCGTATCTTCCACGAAACGTTCCGGCTTGGTTTCGCAAGTCGTCTGGCGCACGGTGTCGTTCATGCTCTGCGCCTGGATAAAGCAATCCTCCATGCAGGAATTGCGGGCCTTTCCCTTCTTCGGGCACGGTACCCATACGGAGGTATCGGCATACATCTTGACAGGCTTCGAGTAGCCCTTGGTCTTGACCGCGACCTTCGCGACATTTTCCAGCGCATCGAGCGCCTTCGTATTTCCGGTTTCCGCATCCAGGAGCAGGAGCGAAACGACTTCGTTACAGGCATCGACAGCCTTGGGATTCGAACACGCCTTCACACCGTAACCGTAGGCAAACTGCGTCGGGCAGTTCGCAAAGGATTCCTCGGGGTTCGACTTAAAAACCTTCTCGTACACGCGAACGGCTTCGTCCGGAGTGAGTTTGCCGCAGTAAACTTCCTCGATCTTGCCCTTCTTGACAATCTTCTGGGCTGCGACGATATCGCCGGCATCGACTGCATCGCGGAGTTCTTCCTGGGCAAAAGCACCTGTCGCAAGAATCGAGACTGCTACGGCAGTCATACACTTAGTGAATAATTTCATACTATCCTCTCATTCTGTATTTTCAATATAGCAAAGTGATTTTGCAGAAAAACCGCCAAGACGTATAACTTTTCTACATTTTGGTCATGAATAACGTGAATTTTTTTGATGCCGAAGCCGTCCGCGGCGAATTCCCGATGCTCGTCGCAGGCGATAAAGGCGCCAAGCCCCTCGCCTTCTTGGACAGCACCGCCACCACGCAGAAGCCCGCATGCGTCATCGACGCGATGGACGACTTTTACCGCGAACACTACAGTTCCGTCAAGCGCGGAGTATACCGCCTGAGCGCCCGCACCACCGAAGCTTTCGAAGCCACCCGCAAGAACGTGGCCAAGTTCATTAACGCGAAGACCGAAGACGAAATCGTGTTCACCCGCGGCACCACCGAAAGCATCAACCTTGTGGCGTGGAGTTACGGCCGCAAGTTCTTCGAGGCGGGCGACGAGATTTTGATTAGCGGGCTCGAGCACCATGCGAATATAGTGAGCTGGCAGCTCGTTGCCGAAATGAAGGGCGCCAAGATCAAGGTCATTCCCGTCAAGGACGACGGCGACCTGGATTTGGACAAACTACCTGGACTTTTGAATGCGCGCACCAAGATGGTGGCGGTAACGCATGTGAGCAATGCCGTCGGCACCGTGAACCCGATTGCAGAAATCATCAAGACCGTTCGCGCCGCCGCCCCGCAGGCAAAGATCCTGATTGACGGCGCCCAGAGTTCCAGCCACATCAAGATTGACGTGCAAGAACTCGACTGCGATTTTCTCGCCTTCAGCGGGCACAAGATGTACGGCCCTACCGGGGTCGGCGTGCTCTACGGCAAATACGACGTTCTGGATTCTATGCCCCCCTGGCACGGCGGCGGCGAGATGATCAAGAACGTCACCTTCGAAAAGACGACGTACGCCGACGTTCCCGCCCGCTTCGAGGCCGGCACGCCCATGATTGCCGAAGTCATCGGCCTCGGCAAGGCCATCGAATGGATTAACGAGAAGGGTATTGAAAACATCCGCAGGCACGAAGCAGAAATCACGAACTACGCGCTGGAACAGCTCGCAAAAATCCCGCAGGTGAAAGTACTCGGGAACCCGAAGGAACGCGGCGCCCTCGTGAGCATTACTTTGGATGGAATCGCCGTGAGCGACGCCGCCATGATTCTCGACGAAGAGAACATCGCCGTGCGCAGCGGGCACCACTGCGCACAGCCCGTGATGGACCGCTTCGGCGTAGATGCCACGCTCCGCCTGAGCTTTGGCGCCTACACGCTCAAGCGCGATATCGACCGCCTTATCGCAGGCCTCCAGAGAGTCGTCCGGCTGTTCGCATAGTTTACCGCTAGAACATCGCACAGTTCTTTATGGGTATCGAGAAAGGCATATTCAACCGCACATCACTCCTGCTCGGGGACGACGTGATGGGCAACATCTACCAAAAGCGCGTAATCATCTTCGGTCTCGGCGGAGTCGGCAGCTGGTGCGCCGAAAGCCTGGTGCGTTCCGGCATCAAGGAACTCGTACTCGTTGATTCTGACCGCGTGTGCGTCACCAACGTGAACCGCCAACTGATGGCCACTACGAAAACCGTGGGGCAAGTCAAGGTGGACGTGCTGAAAAATCGCCTACTCGAAATCAACCCGCACGCAAACATCGTAGCGCTGCAGGACATTTACGAAGAAGCGAATACCGAAAAATTCCAGCTGGATACCTTCGACTACATTATTGACGCCATCGACAGCCTCGAAAACAAGATGCAACTGTTGTGGCACGCCACGCGCACGAAGGCAACCGTTTTCTCATCGATGGGGGCCGCCCTCAAGATGGACCCCACGCGAATCAAGGTCGCCGAATTCTGGAAAGTTGCAGGCTGCCCGCTCGCCCGCGCGCTGCGCGACAAGTTCAAGCGCAAAAAGAAGAACCTCAAGAAAAAAGTCCTGTGCGTTTACAGCGATGAACTCCTGAAAAACCGCGGTAAGAATTCCTCTTGCGGGACCGCCGCCTGCATGTGCCCCAAAGTGCGCAACGAACACAGCGAAGCGGAACTAAAGAACGCCGAACTCGTCGGTCACGAATGGTGCAGCAGCAAGGCGCAAATCAACGGCACCATGGCGCACGCCACCGCAATTTTCGGGTTCACCAT
>CACWNW010000019.1 GCA_902762305.1 Fibrobacter succinogenes
GTCCCGTTCGAGGGTGACGCCAATGATAGAATTTTCGGGGAGAATGTCAAGGGTTTTTCTCAAAAAAATTCAACTTTTTTTCATTTTTTTTGAAAAAACCGCCAAAACCCCGCTTCCCGCCACCATGTCAACATTCTATCAACACTCCGCCCCGACCGAGGCCCCTCCGCGGGCCGGAAATTTTTTCCGCGAGGCACGAAATTTTTCCCGGAGGCGCGAAAATTTCTCCGTCAGGACCGGAAATTTCCTCGCGAAAGCAATTTTTTCTCCCCCGGAGACAATTTTTCTGCCCCCGCGGAGGATCTTTTTATGCCGCGGGGGCGTTTTCCATTCGTCCCGAGGCGTCCCGCGGCGGTTCTGCTGGCCGGCAGAGGCATTCCGCGCGCCATATATGTACCCATATACGCGCTTATATATGCTTACGATGCGCCATAGATGCCGTCGGGACGCCGCACCGGCGGCCTTCAGCGGCGGATTCATCGACAAGAGGCATGCTGGAAGCGCTCCCAATATGCATTCTGGGCGGGTATTTTCGCGATGCGTCTAAAACAAAGTAACAAAGAATTTTCTACGGAACTTTTCTCAGCAACTCCAGTGTAAAGGGCGCACGGATTCGCATACAACAGATTTAGAACAAAATAACAAACAATTTATAGGCTTAAGTCTTTCCGCATTTAGCGCAGAAGCGACATCCGCACCAAGCAAGGAGCCACCTGCAACACACCGGTGTTTTGTTCGGCTCCGGTTATGCCTTAACGGCACCGCGTGCAAAACCGTCAAGCGCATCTTCAACCCGTTCGCATACGGTTGCGCTACTGCAACCGCTCATATCGACGCGGATCGTCTTCATCTGCCCGCGGAACCACGTGAGTTGGCGCTTCGCATAGTTGCGGGTCTTGCGCTTGACATCATTTAGAACAAATTCAATTTCATTTTGAGTGTGAGCCGCATACAGTTCGCGATAGCCGAGACTCTGCCATGCAGGCGCATCGAACGGCACCGATTCTGCAAGGCGGAGAACTTCTTGCATCCAGCCGTCGCTCATCATCTGGTCTACACGCGCATCGATACGCGCATAGAGTTCCTCGCGCGGGCGGTCTAGCCAGATTACAGGATGTTCGCCGATACCACCGACACGTTCCTTCTGCCAGTCCGAAAGCTTGCGGCCTGTCGCGCGATGCACTTCGAGAATGCGCACCATGCGCTGCACATTGTGTTCATCGACATTCACCATCGCTTCGGGGTCTGTTTCCTGCGAAATTTTGAATAAACTATCAATACCTGCCGTACGGCCATAGTTCTCAATTTCGGTACGGACCTCTGGGGCGACCTTCGGAATTTCCGGAAGCCCCAGCATGAGCGACTGCATGTACAGTCCCGTACCGCCGACCGCGATAAACTTGCGTTCGGGATGCGCCTCAAGCAATTCCCGCGTGCGTGCGCAAAAATCTCCCGCCGAGAAAACCTTTTCGGGTTCCAGAAAATCCACCATATGGTGTTTCACCTTTTCCATATCGGCACAGGACGGCTGCGCAGTTCCAATTGCAAACCCCTTATATACCTGGCGGGAATCGACACCGATAATTTCGGCTCCATAACGCGCGGCAAGTTCAACAGCCACGCTCGACTTCCCTGTTCCCGTAGCTCCTACGATGGCGAAAAGAATCGGCATGAAACGCAATATAATTATATTTGAAACCGATGAACAAAACCAAGCACATCCTAGCCATATTTATCGTGCTCGCGGTAATCGCCGCGACGGCTTACCTGCTCCCGAAAATGGACCTAGGCGACCTGCTGCCCCAGAAAGACACGCAAGAGGCAACGCTCGCCGATTCAACTGCAGTACAGGATACGCTTCCCTTTATCGACCAAATGAAAGCGGAACTCGAAGTGATCCAGGCCCAATATTCAAAAAGGAAACAACGCGACGTATGGACTCTCGGAAGAGGCCGTACCATCATCTACTATCTGCTTCAGGCGCAAAAAATACTGGAAAAGAACGGCGGCAAGGTTCTCTTCATGGAAGAACTTTTCAACGACAACAACGCCTTCCAGTCGGCAAACCTCGACGCCATCGCACCGAACGGCGACACGCTTTTGCTGAACCTGCAAATATCCTCGAACGTCTTCCGCGACAACGCATCGTACCTTTCCATCGCATTCCAGGTCAGGACGCTCACCCCCGAAATTATCGTCGCGTTGAACTCCCTCGACTTCCCCTACGACCTGCTGGTAACGCCCTTCGGGCAACCCGAAAGTTTCTACCCCGACCTCGACAGGATTAAGAACAAGGAAGTCGTACTCTGGCTCGTGATGGAATCAGAACGCCTCGACAAGAGATTCACCAGGACGCGCCCCATCAGGAGCTACCATACCGAAGAACAGATTTCGGGAATCATATCCGACGCCAAGACGCTGATTCCTTCGGCAAGCGGTATCGCCACGCGATTCGCGGAACACGCCGTCGATCACCGCCCCCTGCTGGAAGCCGTCCTCAACGCGGCAAAGAAGAACAAGCTCTGGTTCGCCGACATGTCGCTCAACAACAAGTCGAAGGTCATGGAAATCTGCCCCAAGTTCAACATAAGCTGCAAGATTCTCGCCCCGTACAACCCCGACAACAGTTCGCTTGACGACTACATCCACCAGAAGTTGCGCGGCGCGGCTAGGAACGGAATGGGAGCCATGATCCTCCCGCTTTCGCCGGAAAGCATAGCCAAGGTCAAGACAATGAAGGAAAAAACCGCGACCCAGGGCACTACGATAATAAATTTATCTACCTTTATGAACACCAACAAGGAGCTTCCATGACCGTAAAACTAGGTGTCAACATAGACCATATAGCCACCATACGCGAAGCACGCAAGATCCGTGAACCGGACCCGGTCGCCGCAGCCATCATCGCGGAACTCGCCGGCTGCCACGGCATCGTGGCCCACCTGCGCGAAGACAAGCGCCACATCCAGGACCGCGACCTGAAGCTCCTCCGCGGTACCGTGGCCACCAAGCTCGACTTGCAGATTTCGACCAACCCCGAGATGGTGCAGTTCGCCATCAACGTGCAGCCCGACATGGTGACGCTCGTCCCCGAGAACAGCCAGGAGATTACGACCGAAGCAGGCATGAACGTTGCAGCAAAGATTGACGAAATTGCGAAAATCGTCATGACGCTCAAGAACAACGACATCGCCACGTGCGTATTCATCGACCCCGAAACCGAACAGGTCAAGGCGGCAAAGAAGGTCGGAGCCGACTTCGTCGAATTCAACACGGCACGCTACGCCACGGCATGCGACCTCGGCAGCATCCAGGAAGTGAACCGCGAGATCTCTTCTATCCAGGATATGACCGTGCTCGCCAAGAAGTACGGGCTGCGCATTATCGCCGGTCACGGGCTCAACTACAGGAACGTCGAACCCATCGCCGCCATCGAAGGCATCGAGGAACTCAATATCGGTCATAGCATTGTCGCAAGGGCTGCCCTCGTGGGTCTCGAGAAAGCCGTAAAGGAAATGCTCGACATCATCCGCCGCGCAACTCCCTAAAAGGATTTTACATACAAGATAAAGTCAAACCGACCTCACCGGTCGGTTTTTCCGTATATAACGCTTGGTAAAGCTTTTAGTAATCCGCGTATTCGACGTCTTGCAGCACGAGCCCCTGCGGAGGGGCCCAGGTCCTTTCGCCCTGGAACTGCTTCGAAAAGATCGAATTCACCGTACCGTTCGGGAAACGACCGCGCCCCACGTCGAACAGCGTGCCGACCATCGCGCGCACCTGGCGGTGCAAGAACCGGTTCCCGCGAATATGGAACATGCAGGTCCAGTCGTTCACGCGCTCGAGCCTGAACTCGGTCAGCGTGCAGAGCGTGGACTTGCCATCGTTGCGCGGGATGCAGAAATCGATAAAGTCGTGTTCGCCCAGGAACAATTCCGCCTCGCGCGCCATCGCCTCCAAATCGAGCGAGAGCGAACCGCATTCCCAACCGAAATCGCGCATCAGCGCCACCGGGCGCGTGAATATGGTATACTGGTAGTAGCGGGATACGGCGTCGTAGCGGGCATGGAAATCGGGAGCACAGGGCTGGAGGTCGCGGATCCGGATAAGGCGCTTGGTAAGGCCGTTTATCGAGCGCTCCGTCTTGAACGCATCCAATTCCCCGTCAAAATCAAAATGGGCACACTGTCCGCGGGCATGCACGCCGGTATCGGTACGGCCCGACCCCACAATACGGACCGGGGCGCGCAACGCCGTAGCAAACGCCCCCTCGAGTGTAGACTGGACGGTCACGAACTTGGTCTTTCCGCCCTCGTTCTGCTCTTGCCAGCCGTAGAACGCGCTTCCCAAGTACTCGCAGCGGAAACGGTAACGCATCAAGCTCCCGAATCGAGAGAGGCCTTGATGACCGCTTCTACCTGTTCCTGCGGAATCTTCAACTGCGACGCAATAGCCGACGCAGGGAATCCGCGGCGCGACATCTGCATAATCTTCGTCTTCACCGTCATTTCACGGTCGAAACGGCTCGTCTGCAAAGGAGATTTGGCCTGCAGGTTCGGATTGCCCGTGGAATTGTGGCTCTGGGCGCGCAACTTCATGGTTCGGTCGCGGGTAACTCCACGCGGGGAATGCAATACGTCTGAAAGCGACTGCATGGCCGATGTAATGCGTTCCTTCGCCGTAGGCCTGAGCTGCGGGTGCGGAGCATCGAGATCGGTCGTCATAATCTTGTTCTCGGGAACGCCAAGCTCGTTTTCGAAAGCCATCTTGGGCAGTTCCTGTTCCCTGGCCGCATTTTCGACCTCGTCGATAATCGAGCGCTTCTGCGGGCGCGGGCGCGTAACAACCGTCGCATCGTCAAGCCCGCCCTTGGGTTCCTTGAACCGCTGTTCCTCCGCCTTGATAGCCTCCATCTTCATGGTCAGGACCTTCTTCCTGTGCGCGAGGAATGCAAGCAGGATAATGCAAAGTATGACGGCAAATACACCGCAGGCAATCCAGAGCATGGTCTCGTTGGACAGCCCAAACGGGTTGTTCGAGGGTGCAGGCGCGGGAATAGTGCGCATTTCGTTAAGCGACTCCCACGACTGTTCCAGTTCGCTACGGATCGCCAGCTGCTGGTCGGGATTCCCCTGCGCCTCGTACAGGGCCATCTGCAGGGAATCAATACGGCTCCGGGCTTCCAGGTAGGCGTCCGCGTCAAAAGACCCCGCCGCAGAAAAATCAAGCAACAGATAGGCACCAAGCCCTGCCGCCAAGACAAACAAGACGATGGGAGCGATAAACTTCTTCATACAGGGGTAAATGTAGAAAAACACGGGGCCACAGGCCGGAGAAAGACGCATAAACAGGCTTTTTTCAAAAAACGGGAGAAATAGTTTCGATTATTCCGGGGTGATGAGAACATCTCTACACTTTATTCCCCTTTAGTCAAAAAAAGTATGCTTCCACCGATTTTTATAGGTATCTTTGTATTCAAGAACTCTTTGTTCTCCTCCTAACCCCAAAAAAAACATCCCGGCCTCCAGCCAGGATGTTTTTTTATTATCGTCAAAAATTCGCGGAAAAAGCCATTACCGGAGCGCATCGACAGATACGGCACGGTTGCCGCCATTGTCCATAGCGAGCTGCAGGGCCATCTGGGCGCTGTAGATGAGGCCGCCCTCGTCCTGGGCATGGTCGGGCATCACCGAGACGCCGAGACTGAGCCTTGTCGAGAGAATGCCGTCACCGTAGGCAATCTGGAGCTGGGAAATCTCCCTGCGGATGCGTTCGGCCCTTTCGAGGGTAATCTTGCTGTCGGCGCCGGGAAGAATCACGCAGAGCACGTTGCCGTCGAATCGGCACGGAATGTCTTCGGTGCGGATGAACCCGGGCAGGCGCTGGCCCAGTTCCCACAGGAGCTGTTCCACCGCATGGCGGCCCTTCTCCTTGTTGATGCCGTCGATAGCGTCAGGATACATCATGATGATGCCGATAGGCGTGCCATGGCGGCGGGCGGCAGAAACTTCGCGACGGAGCGATTCTTCCATATAGCGCCTGTTGAACAGGCCCGTAAGCGGATCGCGGATGCTGTGCTGCTGGAACCTGAGATTCAGGTTCTGGTTTGCCACGTAGAGCCCGAAGGTCGCCGAAACGATGCTCACCTTCGCCTTCCAGAAATCGAGAGACTCGCCTTCGGGAATCTTGTCAATCTGTATGCAGAGGATGCCGAAATGCTCTTCCAAGCCCTCAATCGGGGCACAGAACGAGATTCCCTGCGGGTGATGGTGCAAATGCGTACAACCGCCGGTGAATTCGCCCGTAGTAAAGTTCGTCACCACGATGTCGCCCGCATTGAAGCTCGCACATTCCGCCGGCATAATCGTGTCGTCACTGATAACGTAATCGCCAAAGGCAAGAATCTTGTGGAGTTCGGTCTGGACTCCGCCGTACATGTAGAGAATGCCGGCCGCCTTCGGGAAAAGTTCCGGAAGGGATTTCTCCAGGGCTTCCACCACTTCGGGGAAAGGCCTGTTCTTGAGAATCTGCTTGCAGAAGGTATTCCAGGCTTCGAGAGGGAACACCTGCGGGACGTTCTTGGGCTGCCTCAGGGCCTCGGCAGCAGGAACTGCGCCCGGAGGGAGAATGCTGTCAAAGGGGCTCTTTTTCTGGGTCGGACGCTCGAAGGGCTGCATTTCGTCGCCAATGGATGGAACGACAGGCACGTATTCCGTCTTCGGGGACCTGCTCTGCGTATTGAGCAATTCGGTATAGTTTTCCTCGGCTTCGCGCAACTTGCGGCAACACAGGGAATAAAAGATGAGTCCCATGACTGCACCCCAGGCACCTACGAGAACGAACTTCAGGTGCAAGGCGAGCGTATTATCGGGTACTACATATGCTGCAACAACTCCTGCGACAAAGAGTATTACGCAAAAGATATAAGAAAAAAAACTCATACCATAAATTTATCAAAAGAAACGCAATTTGTACCCAAACGGATCCAAAATAGTTGAAAAAATGGCCCCAAAACCGCAATTTTCGACAGGAATCCCCATCCCAGGCCCAATTCCCGGGCCGACACCGCACCCACACGACGTTTCTGCGCAAACAGCCTGCGGAAGCGGCTATTTTGTTAAATTTGAAATAATGACAATTCTTGAAAAAATCGCCCTTGCCTTACCTGCAGTCGAATCCCCCGCCCGTTACATGGGTGGCGAAGCCAACAGCGTGGTAAAGGACCACAGCCAGATGCTCGCCCGAATGGCGTTCGTGTTCCCGGACACCTACGAGATCGGCATGAGCAACAACGGCATCCGCATTTTGTACCACGTGATCAACCGCGAGCCGGACCTGCTGTGCGAAGTCTCGTTCGCGCCGTGGGACGACATGGCCCGCGAAATGGCGAAGTACGACATCCCGCTGTACAGCTACGCGACCTACACGCCGGTGCGCGAGTTCGAGGTGGTGGGCATGACGCTCCAGACGGAGCTGAACTTCACGAATGTGCCCTACGTGCTGGACCTCGCCCGCATTCCCGTATGGCAGAAGGATAGGCAGGAAAGCGACCCCATCGTTGTCGCAGGCGGGCCCTCGATGGCGAACCCCGAGCCCGTCGCCGACTTCTTCGACGCGTTCATGATAGGCGACGGGGAGAAAGTCATGATTGACTTTCTGCGGTGCGTAGGCGAAGGCCGCAAGGCGGGCCTCAGTCGCGCCGAAATACTCGAGAACTTGTCCAAAGTTGACGGCGTGTACGTACCGAGCCTCCGCCCGGTAGTGACAAACAAATTCGGCGCGATTGTGCCGGCGGAACCTGCCACCGGCGCCTACGCCACCACGAACGGGGTTCGCCGCCTGTTCATCCCGAAAATGGACCCGAAGGACTACCCGGTCAAGAACCTCATCGCGAACATGCAGCTGGTGCACAACCGCTTCAGCGTGGAAGTCATGCGCGGCTGTGCGCAAGGTTGCCGTTTTTGCCAGGCGGGCATCTGGTACCGCCCGTGCCGCGAGCTCAACCCGGACGACGTATTGGACATCGCGAAAGCGGGCATCCGCGCCACCGGCGAACGCGAACTCGGGCTACTTTCGCTTTCTACCGCCGACTACAAGCCGGTGGAAGCCCTCACCGACTCCATCATTGACGACCCGTTCTTCGATACCGTCGACGTGAGCCTCCCGAGCATCCGCGTGAACAGTTTCGGGCAGACGCTCGCCGGCAAGATTGCCGCATTAAAGGGTGGCCGCAGCGCCACGTTCGCTCCCGAAACAGGTTCCGAGCGCATCCGCAAGATGATCAACAAGACCATCAGCGACCAAGACATGTACGATGCCGCCGAGCACGCATTCAGCAGCGGGTTCAACAAGATTAAGTTATACACAATGATTGGGTTCCCGACCGAGAACGAGGCCGACATGCAGGCATTCTGCGACCTCATCTTCAATCTCGTGAAAATCGGGCGCAAGTACAACCGCGGCATCCAGATTGCAGTCAGCATCGGCATATTGATTCCGAAGTCCTTCACCGCGCTGCAGTGGGCGCCGTACATGGACAAGGAAACAGCCCTCAAACACATCCGCTACGTGCGCGAGAAGTTCTTCAAGCACCCGAACGTCAAAATCAACTGGGCCAGCTGGGAAACGAGTTTCCTCGAGGCCATCTACAGCCGTGGCGACAGGAGCCTCGGGCCCGTAATCTACGAAGCCTACAAGCAGGGAATCATCTTCGAGAGCGACGCCTACCGATTCGACTACAACAAGTGGCTTGCCGTATGGGAAAAATGCGGCTACGACACCAGCTGGGTGTACCGCGAACGCGAGAAGGACGAAGTGTTCCCGTGGGACTTCATCCATGCAGGCACCACCAAGCAGTACCTGCGCCGCGAATGGGAAAAGGCGTTCGACCCGAATTCCGCGCCCGTGCCCAACTGCAAGTGGGGCGATTGCCAGAAATGCGGCATCCCCGGGTTCGGTGCCGAAATCAAGCTCGCCGACGACCCCGTGCGCCACAAGGCGCCGAGCCGCACTCCCGAAGAAATCAAGAAGCTCGTCGCGGAACGCCGCCCCAAGAAGACGGAAAGCTTCAGCTACAAGATTACCTTCAAGAAGACCGGACTCAGCAGGTTCCTGCCCCACCAGAACATGCTCAGCTTCTTCGAGCGGACGTTCCTGTGCGCAGGCATTCCGGTAAAGTTCAGCGAAGGATTCAGCCCCAAGCCACGCATCTCGAACATGGGTGCGCTCCCCCTCGGGCTCGAGACGTACTGCGAAGTCATCAGCGTAGACCTGCTGCAGAAGCTCGATATTTCTCCCGAGAACCTGCCCGCACTCATGGAACAGTTGAGTTCACCGTTCCCGCGGGGCATGGAAATCGTGAATATCGAGCCGCTGAAGGAAAAGCTCAGCAAGCACTTCCCGAAGGCGATGGTGTACCGCCACACGCCCGAAAGCATCCCCGCCGACCTGTTGGAACGGTTCAACGCCAAGACGCTCCCCGTCGTGAAAAACCACCGCGGGCAGGAAATCGACCTGAACGAACAAGTGCTCGGCATCGAAATCGCAAACGGCACGATCTTCGTGAAGGTGAAGTGCAACGACCAGGGCTGCACGGCAAGCCCGTTCGTAATCTACGCGGGCCTCCTGGGCATGGAAATCGACCCCGCGAAGCTCGACGAGGCATCCAGACGCTTCCTTATCGCGAAAATCAGCATGGAATGGCAGAATTAGGCAAAAAGACGCTAGTTTTTTTTTACGAAAAATCGATAGACGGATAGCATGAGATAGGTTATTTTTTCATCATCTGATTATCAAGGAGTTAAAAAATGAAAAAAATCTTTTTGACCGTGCTGGCTTCGCTTGCCCTCTGCAGCTACAGCTATGCCCAGGACGATGACGACGAATACGAAGACGACGATACTCCGGCAGCCACCAGCGCTCCCGCTCCCCAGAGCAGCGCCCCCGCATCAAGCGCTTCTACAGGTTCCGAAAGTGCCGGCGGTGAAATGCTGGGATTCGGCGTCGACCTCCTCGGCGCTATCGACAACGAAGGCGCCCAGAAGTTCTATGTGACGTTCAAGCTCTTCCCCGATATGGAAATTTCCGCCATCCTGGCCCTGTACCATCACGGCGAGACAACCCGTGAATACAAGAGCCCCAAAGCCGAAGAAGATCGGGGTGACGACTACACCCAGATCCAGATCGGTGCCGGATTCGACTATTTCATTGCGCAGATTCTCCTTCCGATTTCCGTCGGCGGCGAATTCCTCTTCAGCCACTGGGGTGAAGGCAACAACCAGGTCACATTCAATGCCTTCGCCGGCCTTCGTGTGAACCTGGTCTCGCACTTCTACCTGACGGGCAAGGTCGGACTCGGACTCGACTACATCTCCACGGAAGGAAACGAAGCCGCAGAACGTTGGGACGCCGGCGCGCTCGTGGGGCAGTCCAAGGGCGAATACGAAGCCTCCAGGGTCGATATCGGGTTCAAGACCGCGGTACAGCTGCACTGGTTCTTCATGTAATCGGGACCTGAACAGAAACAATTCAAGCCGCTCCAATCGGGGCGGCTTCTTTTATATGCGGGAGATGATTGCCAACACCACGTTTCACCCGTGGCAGGCTCCCTCCTGGCCTCGCGATGACACTGCTACTCTGCAGGCAATATGATTTCGATATGGCGCGTGCTCACGTTCAGGAAGTGCGTACGGAACAGGTCCTTGTCGTTCCTGTCGCTCACCTTCACCTGCGTTACCGCGATGAAATCCTTGTTTTCGCGAATATAGTCGGTAAGGCGTTCGTCACGCAACGTGTCGATTTCGCCCGTAATGATAAAGCTGTCTGTCCAGATTTTTACTAGCATAAGATAAATATAAAGTTTTTTCGCACTAAAAACGTGATTTTTCAAAAAATTTTCTCAATTTCACATTTTGCAACATATATTATAGGAAACTCAAGGAATTTATCTCACAAGGAAATGATCTCATGACTAAGAAAAAGCAGCTTCATCCGGCCCCCGGCAAAATGGCATACCTGAACGAAGAATTCATGGAAAGCGACGCTGGCCGCCCGCTCCGTATCCTTTCTGAATTCTACGCACCCCAGCAAGTTTTCGAGCAGGAAGAAATCGACAACACCATCGTCTTTTTCGGTTCGGCACGCACGCTGCCGCCCGACGAAATCAAGAAGCGCCGCAAAGGCTGCAAGGACAAGAAGGAACTCGCCCGACTCGCCAGGCTCGAGAAGGTGGCGGAATCGTACAACGCCGCCCGTGAACTCGGGCAGAAGCTCGGCAAGTGGGCCAACAAGCGCCATCAGGGCTACGCCATCATGACCGGCGGCGGCCCCGGCATCATGGAAGCGGGCAACCGCGGCGCGACCGACGTGGGAACGCCCTCCATCGGCCTCAACATCAAGCTTCCGTTCGAGCAGCACCCGAACCCCTACCTCGACGACGCGCTCAACCTGCAGTTCCGTTACTTCTTCATCCGCAAGTACTGGTTCCTGAAAAAGGCCCGTGCGCTCGTGGTGTTCCCCGGCGGTTTCGGCACGCTCGACGAGATGTTCGAGATGCTCACCCTCATCCAGACCGACAAGTACGCCCAGCAGCTTCCTGTCGTGATTTTCGATTCCAAATTCTGGAAGAAGGCCCTGAACTGGGAATTCTTCGCCGAGACCGGAATGATCAACAAGGAAGACCTGAAGTTGTTCAAGTTCTGCGACACCGTAGACGAAGCTTTCGATTTCATTACCAACACCCTGGAAAAGCAGGATAGCGAATCGACAGCCCTCGAATGGTACCGCAAATAGCCGCATATTTTTATTTTTGAGCCCGTTCAACAACAAAGTATGAATGATGCTTAGAAACCTACTTGCAGAATCACTAGACCGCATTTCGCGCGACCTCGCGTTGCGCCCGCATTACACGAAAGAAGAATACCAGCGCTGGTTCGACCAGAACCCCGAATTCCTACACAACGGGGCGATGGAAAAAATCGAGCTGCTGGAACCGCTCACCCTCGAAGGGACGAACAACCTGTACAGGGCGAACTTCTGGATACAGCACTCGGGCGACAACCAGCATTACGGGGAACGCGAAATCGTCGTGAAGATCTGCAAGTACTGGGCGGCACCGGGCAAGAACCGCCTGCACAGGCTGAACATGCTCTTGAGCGCGTTCCAGGACGAGATCCGCATCAACAACCTCATCCGCGCGACGAACATCGAAGGCGTGGTGCAGAGCCTCGGTGGCGGCATCGCGGGCAGGCACCCATACCTGAAGATGGAATTCATCAAGGGCTGCGCGCTCGACCGCCTCTTCAAGACGAACCTGACCGACGACGAGATGCTGAAACGCATCGCGCAGATTGCGTACCTCGCCAACACGATAAGCCAGTTGCACTACTACCAGGTCATCCACAAGGACCTGAAGCCCAAGAACCTGCTCCTGTGCCAAAATCCCATGCATAGGAACAACCACAAGATTCTGATATGCGACTTCGGCTACGCGCAGGCGAAGCTCCGCGAGTCCGTCAACGAATACGGCGGGCAGCTCACTCCGTGCTACAGCGCGCCAGAGCAGGCCATCATGGGCGAAAACCTTTCCTCGTCGGTGGACTACTTCAGCTTCGGAATCATCGTGCACGAATTCCTGACCGGCTACAAGCTGTTCCCGAAGGCAATGGACATTTTCATCGAAGACGGCCACAAGATTACCGACCGCTATCTGGAATACCTGAAGACAGGCCGCGAGAACCACTTCAACGACAGCAGGTTCCCTGAACTTGCGGAATGGATAGACCGGCTCACGATTTTCGACAGCTTCGAACGCATGCAGAACTGTCCGAACCTTTTCGATATCGCGCACAAGCTGCGCGAACGGGTCAATGCCCAGGGGTACCGCGACGTGAATACGGACTTCCTCTGGAACCAGCTGGGCGAATACGGAAAACGCTAAACAACGGGGCAGATGATGCACGGCATGAATAAATACACGAGACGCATCAAGGTCTACCACTACATTGCCTTTGCGGCAATACTCGCCATCGGCATTTTCAACGCCGTCACCGCGCTTGCCCCTGTAATGCAGCAGAGGGAACTCGAGAAGAACATCGCCCTCTCGTTCGAGAAATGGTGGCAAGAAGAAGGTGCACCGCGGTTCAAGGTGATCGGCCTTCCCGTCAACGATTCTGCAAGGGCTGTCGAATTCGAACAGTACCGCGAACGCGTACTCTCGTCGGGCAAATCCTTCGACGTGGAAGAACGCATCAAGGCCAAGCGGAAAGAATTCCGCGAATGGTGGGAAATTGGCGGTGGAAAGGAAGAATACATCGCCGAACACGGCACATACCCCAAGGAAGCGCACTTCGAACGGGAACTGTACAAGTTCCTCAAGGCCTACAAAGACCAGTTCCCGCGATACGCCATGGCATTCACCCCGAAGGACGGCGAATACGGAAGACTGCTTACTTGCTGGTTCCTTTTCCCGAGCTGGGCAAGCTTTATCCTGTTCGCCATTTTCTTCCTGTTCGCCTTTGCAAGGCTTAGCGACAGATGGGGCGTCATCATCACGCTCACATCGTTCTTCGCGCTCGCCCTGTTCGGCGGATGCGTCGTAGACGTCCTCACATCAACAAGTTTCTTCAGCCCCTATGTGGCAGAACGCTACATGGGCGCAAGCATCGCGCTCGCCTTCCTGCTCGGCGCTACCGCGTTCGACAAGGAAAAAGGCAACATAACCGCACTCGTCCGCGGGACAGCAATTTTCGGACTCGTTCTCGACTTTGCCGTCAACTGGTTCGTGAACCTCGGCATATTCAGGGCCGTGGCCTTCGCATCACTCCTGTTCTTCGCGCTCGGCGCCGTCGCCGGCATCAAGATGCCCAAGCGCCGCAAGAGCCTTTCCGAGCAGCGTAACGAAGCATTGAAGACCCGCATGCAGCGCACCGCACAACGGAACATCACTGCGGAACGGCATGCGAAGACGCGCGAAAATATCGACGAAGGTTTCAGCGCAGCACAAAAATCGCATTACGATGTCGCCAAGATTTGCCTCTGCCAGGCAATGACCGCTCTCCTGCAAGAACAGCCGCTCGATCACGAGACCCTGAAGAAAACGGCTGAACGCATCGTGAGCCCAAGCCTGTATATCGATGTCCCGAGCACGCAATGGATTGAATGGGGCGGAACGGCAAAATCCAGAGGGTGTGCCGAAGCCGCACTCTTCCTACTGGAAAAAGGACTCGCCCTCGAAAAGGATCCGAAGATTGCACGCCGTGCGCTCTATACCATAGGCGAAATCCGAATCCGGTATGGAATCGAGCCCGAAGAGGGTAAGCAGCGCCTCGAAAAAGTCATCGAGCTAGATGACCGCGACCTCCTCGCCACGCAGGCGAAGAAACTGCTGGGAAAAGCCGGCGTCTAAAAAGGAGAACCCCGCTTCCTTCGACTATCGCTCAGGACAGGCTCCGGCGGGGATGACAATACTGGTTTAGCAGGGAGATCCCCGGCCAAGCCGGGGATGACAACATAGGCATCGGGGATGACAATCTAAATTCGCGGGGATGACAAGAGAGCTTATTTCTCGTTGGCGAGGTAGGCCTTCCACGTCGTGGAAAGGAGCGTCTCGAGGTCGCTGTATTGCGCCTTCCAGCCGAGAACTTCGTAAGCCTTGCCGGGGTTTGCCACAAGCGTCGCGGGGTCACCCGGGCGGCGTTCCACAATGCGGTACGGGCACTTGCGTCCGCTCACCTTCTCTGCCATGTGGATAACATCGAGCACGGAACTTCCCTGCTGCACACCGAGGTTCACGATGAGGCTCTTGTTGTTCTTCTGCAGGTAATCGAACGCCATCCCGTGACCAATCGCAAGGTCGTTCACATGGATGTAGTCACGCACGCCCGTGCCATCGGGCGTATCGTAGTCGTTACCGAAAACAAGCAGTTCCTTGCGCTTGCCGAGCAGCGCTTCCATCACTACCGGGATAAGGTTCGCCGGATTCTTCTCGAGCCCGTTGATGCGCCCCTTCACGTCGTAGCCCGCCGCGTTAAAATAGCGCAGCGCCGCAAACTTGATACCACGCAGCTGGTCGTACCACTTGAGGAATCCTTCGATAGCAAGCTTGGTGTAGCCGTAATAGTTCTCGGGATTTGTCGGGTGATTCTCGTCGACAGGCTGGTACTGCGGAGAGCCGTAGGTAGCCGCGGAGCTCGAGAACACGAAATACTTCACGCCGGCTGCGGACGCAGCATTCAGAATATTGATGGAGCCCGTTATGTTGTTCACACTATACTTTTCGGGATTGATCATCGATTCGCCGGCAGCCTTGAAGGCGGCCAGGTGCACAAGGCCCTCGGGCTTAAAATCATTCAGGAACGCGCCAATCTCATCGGAATTCAGGATATCTCCCTTCACGAAGCCCGCTTCAGGGAACAGGTTCTGTTCGAGCCCGCTCGAAAGATTGTCAAAGACGCAGACTTCGTGCCCGCGGTCGAGAAGTTCCCTTGTCGTATGCGAACCAATATATCCGGCACCGCCGATAACTGCAATCCTCATGTCTTTTCCTTTTTATAGAATCTCGTTTATAAAATTAGCATCCCGTCGCCGTAGCTGAACAGCTTCATCTTGTTTTCGACCGCCATCCTGTAGGCAGCGAGCGTGTTTTCGCGCCCGTAGAACGCGGACACGAGCAAGATGAGGGAACTCTTGGGCCAGTGGAAATTCGTCAAGAGTCCGTCCACAATCTTGTAGCGGTAGCCCGGATAGAAGAACGCGTGTGTCACTCCCGTCTGCGCCTTCACGATTCCGTTGTCATCGGCAATCGTTTCGACCACGCGGGTACTTGTCGTACCGACGGTCACGACGCGGCCACCCGCAGCCTTCGCCTTGTTGATGATGTCGGCATTCTCCTGCGTGAGTTCGTAATGCTCGCCGTGCATCTTATGCTGCGTAAAATCTTCGACCGAGATGTTCTGGAACGTACCCGGCCCGACATGCAGAGTCACTTCGGCAACGTACACGCCCTTCGCCTTCAAGTCCGCAAGCATCTGCTCGCTAAAGTGCAGGCTCGCCGTAGGTGCGGCCACCGCGCCCGAGTACTTCGCGAAAATCGTCTGGTAAGCCTTCTTGTCGTCCTCATCGTCGGGGCGGTTGATGTAGGGCGGGAGCGGCACGTGACCTTCGCGATTCATCACCGCCTCGAGTTCCACGGGCGTCACCGCAAAACGCAGGATACGGGCTCCGTCCTCCTTCACGTCCTCGACCACGGTCTTCACGCCCGCGATTTCGAGTTCGCGGCCAATCTTGAACGCCTTGCCCGGGCGGACCTGCGCCTCGTAGCGGGCGGAGCCGTCTTCTGCGGGAATGAGTGCCTGCACGAGGAGTGTCTCCACCTCGCCGCCGTGCAGCGTATGCCCGAAGAGGCGTGCGGGAATCACCTTCGTGTTGTTCACCACCAGGCAATCGCCGGGGCGGAACAATTCCACGATTTCAGGAGCCTTCATAATGCGACGCGGCCCGCCATCCTTGGGGCAATGCAGAATGCGCGTCTTGCCCTTGCCTGCCGTACGGCTCGCAATCAGTTCCTTCGGGAATTCAAAAGTGTAGTCGGAAAGTCTGTGATCTTCCTCGATATTTTCCATTTCTGCTAGCCTTCCTAGCCGTCCATTTCGGCCAAAGCCTTTTTCATCTTCTGCTTGATTCTTTCACGGAGCGAAGCCGGCTTCACAATGCGGATGTCAGAAGCGGCCCCCATGAGCCAGTTCTCGAAATCCGGCGTGACGCGGAGCTTCATGTCGACAATCATGTTCTTGCTGCGATCGTAGCGCCTCGAAATCTCCGGGTAGAAATGCGCGCGTTCGAACTGCGTCTGCAGCCATTTGCTCCTGATTTCGAGAGTAATATCTTCGGCCTTGCACGTTTCATCCGTATATTTTCCGAAGGTGTATATGTAATGGGTGTGCGCATCGAAATTGAACCGGGGCGAAGAATGGTTCGTCTCCGACATGTTCTCGATATTTTCAAACAGGTAGTTCTTGAAAACTTCCTCGCCCTTCTCGTTGAATTCGCCAGCAACGAGGTACAGCGTGTCCATACGCAAGATAACCTTGACCGGGAAAATCTCGCACGACTTGAGCCCCTCCTCAGTCGTTGCCGCGCGGTAGCGGATCTTGAGGGCGAAGCCCTCGTGTATGGCCTTGAGGGCGCGATTCACCATGGCGTCTTGAATCTTGTCGTCGCAGAACGGGCCATAGTCCAGCACGTAATCCGGGTCGGTCGTAACCGCCTCGGGCTTGAACTCGTCCGGGTCGGTCGTCTGCAGCACACCGATTACCTTGTCCAGGAGCTTCAAGGTCTTGATATCCGGTGCAGATGTCGCCGGCAAGTTCTTCTTGATTTTTTCGAGTTGCTTCACCACGCTTTGGTTGAAGTTCGCCTGCTCCTCGACCTGAATAACGTAACGTGTCTCGCCTTCACGCTTGATTTTGCGAAGCCCGCAGTTTTCCTGCTCTATAACCTCCAGATGGCGGAACACCGTGCGCGGGCTGCACCCGAGCGCATCGGCAAGCATCGCGACCGACATCGGCGTTTTAAGTTTCGACTTAATCAGATTTATTTTTTCGTATCCAGTAGCCATACCTTCTCCTTTTTTATCCCTCAACAACCCTAAGCCTGTTTTCGACCGAAGTGGAAAGAGACATCTTGACTGCATTGACAAAAGCCATCTGCTTCTGCCATGCGGAATGCACTCGGCCTTCCAGCAAATACTTGTTCCCGACGTACGAGACCTTGATCTTCGCCCCTTGGAACCTTGAGTTCATCGAATAGCTGAGTTCCATTTCCAGGCACTCATCCCTATTCTCCATATCCTTCTCGGACATCGTGACCATCGAATAGGTCAGGTCCAAGACTCCCGGAATTTCTGCAATGCGGCTCTCCAGATCCCTCGGGGCGGAATCATCGAAGCAGCACACCGAAACAGAGACCCGGCCCTCACAGACTTTCACCCTGTAATCGAACACGTTGCGTCCAAAGGATTCGAGCAACGCGTATACACGATTTTCTATCAGGGAATCCGTGATTCCCGGTTCCGGAATTATTTTCGTAAAATCAACGCACCCGCGAATACGCGGCATGCTGTTCACGCATGCCCGAAGCGAGCGCTTGATGGAATAGTTTCTCACCAGCCCGTTCAGGTACACGATGCCCTGCCCGACGGTCACCGAGATGCGGCCAGCATCTTCCACGAACAGCTGTTGCAACTTGTTCTGCACGACTTCGGATAGCTTGTCGTTCGGAATGTTCTGCGCCGTCTGCGGGAGCGTAATGAACAGCACCGAAGCATCTTCGAGCAGCACGGCAAGCTTGTCCTTGTCGCCATCCTTCACGAACCCGACCGCCACGCCGAACTGGTCGCGGATGGCATGGTACACGCAGTCACCCAAAAGCGTCTGCGCGCTCTGTGCCGGCAAAAGGCGGTAACCTTCCGCAGACCTTTCGTCGATATACGGGAGGCGATCCAGCTCGATTTTCTTATCGGGTCCGCCATCGTAACTGATGACGATGATTTCCTTGTCGTTCGTCTGGAAATAGCTCTTGACCATTCCCGGCTTGACCGAGCCCCTGAAGTAGAGCCAGTTGCCCGCGGCAATGCGGCTGTTGCCGTACACGCGGGTATAATCGCCGACATCGTCCGGGTGCGAGAAGGCGAACTCGTTCGAAAACGCTATGAAGGCGGATTCGCACTTTTGGCAAACGCACAGGAGCGGGACATGCGATGTCATTCCACCGTATGTGGAATACGGTTCACGGGCATACAATCCGTGGACGGTGACCATACGGCACCGGCAGCAGAACAACTGCTGTCATCTTGAGCGGACCCTGAAGCGCAAAGCGCGACAGGGGAAGTCGAAGAATCTACTTCATCAACGGCATCGCCACGTCGATGCGACGGAGCACTTCTTCCTTGCCAATGATTTCGAACATTTCCCAGAGGCCGGGGCCTGCGGTAACGCCGGAAACAGCGAGACGCGGAGCACCGACGAGTTCACCGACCTTGTGGCCGCAACGTTCGGCGAGGTCGTAGAACCCCTTCTCAATCACCGGAGTCTTGAAATCTTCGATGGAAGCGAGCATGTCGCGCACGAGTGTCGCGACTTCCTTGGAACCTTCGCCGAAGTGCTTCTTGGCACCCTTTTCGTCGTAGGTGGTCGGGGCGACAAAGAAGTACACCGCCATGTCGGCCAAGTCCTGCACAAAGTGGGCACGCGGCTTCAATTGCTTCACGATTTCATCGAGGCGAGCTTCCGGTTCGTTGGAGAGGTCTATGCCCTTCGCGGCAAGGCCTTCCTTCATGATTCCCTTGAGGAACGCGTCATCGCACAGGTGAATGTGCTGGCCGTTCATCCACTGGAGTTTCTTTTCGTCGAAACTTGCGGACTTCGGGTTGATGCGTTCGAGCGTGAAGCAGTCCACCATTTCCTTGATGGTCATGACTTCGCGGTCGTCACCCGGATTCCAGCCGAGGAGTGCAAGGTAGTTCACGAGCGTTTCGGGCAGGTAGCCCAAGTCACGGAAGTCGCCCACGGAGGCGGCACCCTTGCGCTTGCTGAGCTTGCCACCGTTCTTGTCGAGAATCACCGGCAGGTGGCACCAAATAGGCGGCTGCCAGCCGAAGGCCTTGTACAGAAGTTCATGCTTGGGCGTAGAGCTAATCCATTCGTCACCGCGGAGCACATGGGACGTACCCATCAGGTGGTCGTCCACGACGCTTGCAAAATGGTAAGTCGGGTAGCCGTCGCGCTTGATAAGCACGAGGTCATCCAGGAGTTCGTTTTGGTAACAGATGTGGCCGCGGATCATGTCGTCGAACTCGGTCACGCCCGTCTCGGGCACCTTGAAGCGGATGACAGCCTTCTCGCCGGCGGCAATGCGGGCTTCAGCTTCTTCGCGACTGATATTACGGCAGTGGCGGTCGTAACCCGTGACCGGCACATGAGACTTTTCCTGTTCGGCACGGACTTCCTGCAGGCGTTCTTCGGTGCAGAAGCAGTAGTAGGCGTCGCCCGAGTCGAGCAGTTTCTTCACTTCGCGGTGGTAGATGTCCAGGCGTTCGCTCTGGAAGTACGGACCGCAATCGCCTTCGCAACCCGGACCTTCGTCCCACTGGAGTCCCAGCCACTTGAGGTCGCGCATCAGGTCATGGAGCGCCGTCTCGTTGTAACGCTTGCGGTCGGTATCCTCGATACGCAGGTAGAACGTACCGCCCATGTGCTTGGCAAAAAAATAGTTGTAAATGGCGGTACGAGCACCGCCCACATGCAGGTAGCCAGTTGGGCTCGGGGCAAAACGCACACGAACAGGACGAGTAGCAGAATTTTCGCTCATGATATGATTCCCTTGTTATAATTTTCAGTCAAATTCCGTCATAAATATAGAAAAATGAATAAACCCCGGTGTTCAACCGAGGTTTTTCCATTTAAAGAGAGAGAATTCAAAAAAAGCCAATGACGCAGATTATGCGTGCTTGGCGTATTTCCTGAAGCTCTTGACCAGAAGGGCGGCGAGAATGCAGTACATGTTTGTCCTTTTATCCTTGATTTTTACCTTTTTATCACCATTTTCAAAACGGCGAGCCAATATTAACAATTTTTTACTAACGCTGCAAGGGTGAAAATTATATATATTTAAGATTTATGCCTTTTTTTCTTGGGCCAACAGCGAAAGATTCACGTCCAGGCGGTTGTTAACTTGGTCTTGCCGTTAAAAATTTGGTATTTTTGGCGGTATGAAACGAATTCTTCTCATCTGTCTTGCCTTGACCTTCGGTGCCTTCGCACGTCCGTCCCTGCAACTGGACAAGGACAGAATCGAAGCCGGCAAGACCTTCGGACTCCAACTTGTATATCCACTTAATGAACTCCCCGAAAACAGGGACAATCTGACCATCGAGACACAGAACGGATTCACCTTCTTGGGCCTCGACAGTACCGACCAGGTCATACGCCCCGATATCGAAGACATGTTCAATTCCTTCTTCGGGGGCGGCCGTAACCGCGGCGGCTACAAGGCACGTATATATACCTTCAAGCTGAGGGCACCCAAGAAGACGGGACGCATAGGCATCGGCCAGTTATTCATCGATATCGACGGGCAAAAGCGCACCATCGCAAACGACATCCCCATCAACATCCAGCGCGCCTTTAGCGACGACGCCCTCGCCGCCTCGCTCACGGCCAGCAAGAAAACCGTCTACGAGGGCGAGCAGTTCTACGTGACGCTCGGGCTCCACACCTTCGAACACTTCGAGGGTGGCCTGCAGGCCACCGACATGAACACGGGCAACGACTTCATCGTCCACAGGAGCGACCTTTCGAACCTGAAATTCGAACCCGTAGAAGGCGCTCGGCGCGAAATGCAGGCGAGCGCCAAGTTCGCATGGCTCAGCCCCACCAAGAGCGGCAACCTGCAGATTCCGCCGTTCAAGTTCAAGTACACCAAGCGCGGCGAGCCGAAGATTGTCGAAGAGAACAAGCAGATGGGCGGCATGTCGTTCCACTCGCAGAGCATCCGCCAGGAATCCATCGAGGCCGAAGCGCAGTCCCCCGCCATCAACATCATGGTGAAGCCCCTGCCCGAAGAAGGCAAGCCCGCCAACTTCAGCGGCATGGTCGGCAGCTACAGCTTCGACGCCGATTTCGACCGCACGAACCTGAAGGTCGGCGAAGCGCTCACGCTCTCCGTCGAAATCAAGGGCGACGGGACGCCGGGCACACTGACCGACCCGAAGTTCCCCGACTTCAGCGACTTCCGCTCCGTACCGCCCGAAAACAACATCTCGAAAAAAATCGTAGGCAACAAGGTCATCACCTCCAAGAGCATCAAGGTGTTCCTCTATCCCAAAAAGAAGGGCGAATTCACCATCCCCGAAATTTCGTACTCGTGGTTCAATCCGGCCAAGAAGAAATACGAAACTGCGAAGGCGGGCCCGTGGACCATCGTCGTCGAAAAAGGCGAAGCCGCACCCGAAGCCATATTCCAGTCCCCCGCCGCTGTAGCCGGGCCTCCATCCGTACAGAAGAAAGAAATCGAATCGCTCGGTTCCGACATCCGCTTCATCCACCAGGTTTCGGGAACCGGCAATACGACACCCTATAAGAGCATCTGGTACTGGGTTGCGCTGCTCGGCGCCCTCCCCTTCTACTTCATCGTCACGTGGGCCATACGCAAGCGCCGCAAGCACAACAGCGATTCTGCGCTGGTCCGCAAGGGCAAAGCGAACAAGATGCTCAGGGAACGCTTTGCAAGCGCACGCGAGGCCCTGCACAAGGGCGACGCGAAGGCGCTCTACGCAGCACTCGAAAACGGCCTCATCGGCTATCTCAGCGACTGCACCAACCTGGAATTCAAGGGCATGACCCGCCCGCAAATGAAGGAAGAACTTGCGAAACTCGGCGTCAAGGAGGAAACGATAGCCTCCATCGACAGCTGGCTCGAGAAATGCGCATTCGCACGATTCGCTCCCGTAGACCCCTCCGCCGACGAACAGAAGAAGATGCTCGCCGACGTGGAAAAGCTCTGCGGCGAACTCGGAAAACTGAAATAGCGGCTAGCGAGAAGGATAGTATATGACTTTCTGGAAAAAGATTCTTTTGACGATTGCATCGGTCGCAACACTTGCGACGGCCGCCCCCGAATGTTCAGGCATAGAAGAAGGAACCAAGGCATACAACAACGGGGACTTCGAACGCGCCATCGACGAATGGCGTACCTGCGCCGACAACGGCACACCCGATGCCGACCTTTTCTACAACCTGGGGAATGCCTACTTCAGGAACGGCAAGATTGGTTTCGCCATCTTCTATTACCGTTCCGCCCTGAGGCTGCGCCCCAATGACGACGACATACAGCACAACCTCAAGTACGCGCAGGCAATGACCCGCGACAAGGTGGAAGACGAGGGCGAAGAAAACCCGATCCTTTCCGGGCTCTTCAAGGCGCACCACGCACTTTCGCTCAAGGCCCAGCTCATCGCGCTGCTCGCGCTCTTCTGGGCAATCGCGCTCTTCGGCATTGCGGGGAGAATCGTTATCGGCGAAAGGGCGAAGAACATTTGCACGGGCGCCATTTTCGTGCTCACCGCAGTATTCTGCGTCATCGGCTCCAGCGCCGCCTACAAGATTTTCGTGCTCGAAAAGGAAATCTGCGGTGTCGTCACCGCCGCCGATGCCGACGTGACCAGCGCCCCGAGCGACAAATCCCAGACGCTCAATACGCTTTCCGAAGGCACCACCTTCGAAGTCATTTCCGAACAGGGCAATTTCGCGGAAATCCGCCTCGGCGAAAAAATCAAGGGCTTCGTGAAACTCTCCGAAGTAGGCATCGTGAAGTAACCGAAACCGCCATCCCAAATCCGGGACATTCAAACAAGCAGCCCCTAGTCACACGACCAGGGGTTTATTTTTAATGCTCCAGAACAATCAATCTCTAGTCACGCAACCTGGGGTCTATAATTAGCGCACCAAAGCAGGCACCCCCATACCCGCGACACCATTGACTATTGACCAATAACCAACTAATTGAACCGCAGCATCAGCGCAAGTTCGAACTGCAGAATCTGGCGCAGGTGCGGAGTCTCGTCATCCAGTTTCTCGTGAATCTGGCGGTATTCGATGTAGGCGCTCATGGAGGCCATCTTGTTGAACTGATAACCCGCACTCGGGCGGATGAACCATTCGTGCGTGCGCGAAGGCACCGTACGGGAAGTCAGAGTCAGTTCAGGATTGTACGCGGTATAGTCCTTCGCGTCGAAAGTCCACTGTCTGAACACGCCGTCAGTACCGCTTTCCTTGTTCCACATGTTGTAGTCGCTGCCGGCGGAAGGATTGTATTCCTTACGGATGTTCTTGTTGTAGTCGTAGCCCGCGGTCAGCTTAATGTCGACATTGTTCTCGAGTTTGAAGTACCATTTCCACAGCTGGAAACCGCGCTTAAGCTTGAGCGGATACGAAATCGTGAAGTCGTCGCCGACATTGATGGCAAAATCGTTGTACAGCGAGGTATGGATCCACGGTGTTTCCCAGAAGTAATCCGTCGTATCCTGGATGTTGCCCAGGGAATCCGGCCAGCAGGGCAGCCCGATGACTTCTTGCTTGGGGCGCCTGTCTGTCGTCTCGATTTTCAGGCGGACGGCATTCTCGATTTTCAAGTTCTTCTGCGTAAGGAAGGTAATGCGGACAAGCGGGTTGAAGTTGAGCTGGTAGGCCCAGGAATCTTCGGCACTCTGGAACGGTTTCACGGACGTCGTCTTCGTGAAATCAAACCTATGGGTCGTACTCACGCTCCTGAAACTATTCAAGAAGGAAATGCGCTGCGCAAAGTTCGGGACAGTGACACCGACACCAATCTTGGGCCACACCGTCGCCGTATCGACATAGAGGGGGTACTCGCGGGACTGCGAGAAATCTTCCTTCCACTGCAAATCGCCCGTAAGCGCGATATCCCAAATCGGGAGCGTGATGCCCGTACCGATCTGGAACTGGCGCGAAACAGCATGCCTGAAATTGCCCTGGTACACGAGCGTATCGACATCCCTGTTGCGGTACTGGGCGAACTGTTCGAAATCACCGCGCGTAGTGAGCCCCATGTCGCCCGAGACGATATTCCAGATGCCGCGATTGCGGTAGCCGTTGCCGATACCGAGACCATACAGGTAATACTGCAGCGGAGTCACACCCTGCTGTTCGTACAGCTGGGCAAGCGTAAAGTTTTCACCCACGGTGTTGGAGCTCGCATTCCAGCTCATGCGGATTTCGCGCCACTTGAGTTTTTCGAAGATTTGCACCACCTTGGATTCGTTGCCGAACAGTTTCAGGAAGTCGATAATCTTGAGCGTCGGGCTGAATTCGAAGCGGTTCGTCTGCGATATGGTCCAGTAATTTTTCTCGAGGTTATTCTGGTCCATGAAATCAAACGCATCGGGGATGGTCTTCTGCTGGTTGAAATCAGAAGTGTAGCTCGCGTTGAACGGCAGGAAAGGAATGAGGCGCGGATTGAACGTAAGCTTGAACTGCTGCGTACGTGCGCGTTCGTTGCGGAGGATACCATAGGCGCGTCCGTACTCGCGATGGCCCACGCTATCGACCTTGTAGAATACCGTACTGTCGTAACGGATTTCATAGGAATCCGGGTTCGACATGTCAATCGTCTGCGGCACGCCCGCTTCGTTCTTGCGCGCAATCGTATCGGTCGGGATAATCACAAGGCTGTCGCGGGAAACATAGACCTTCCTGTCGGTGTGGTCGTAATCGAACACATAGCCGCTCGCGAACATGCCGCCTTCGTCGGGCGTAAAGAAGTTTTCCTTCACGAACCCTTCACGGTCTCCACCGCCGAACATGTCACGCTTGATATTCAAGGAGTAGTTCGCCGAAAGGAACGAAAGGATATTCCAGCGCATATTCAACTTGTGGTTCAAATCTGCCGTATAGGTCACGACCTTGTCGACCTGCGGTTCCACGAAATCGGGGTCACGAACCTGGTTCACGTAACGAACGTAGTTGAAGTCGAACAGCGTGACATCGAAAGTCTGCGGCCACGGTTCAAATTCCGTCTTGGCTAAAGCCTGCAAGAACGAATTTTCGGACTTGGCAAGCGATTCGAAGGGCTTGAACTTGAAGAGGCTGAAGGTACCCAGCTTGTATTCCAATACCGTGTGGTAAGAATAGGTGGAATCCGCGGTCATCGTCGCGCGGCCTTCCGTCTGCCGGTACGAATAGCTAGCCGCCGGACGTTCCAGGAATATCTGCGAAAGCGCCTCGCCCACCTTGGATTCAGAAGCCTTGTAGTTCTTGCTATAGCTGATGCTGAAGTTCTTTTCGCGCGTATAAGACTGGAAGCCCTTGGATTCCGTCTCGTCACGGAGCTCCTGTTCCTTCTTGTTCTCTGTCACCGCGAGTTCGTTCTGGAACATGTCCTTGGTGAGCTCAGAGAAACTGCTGCGTTCGAGCGTCAGGTCATCGGAAGGCTTCATGAAGGGGCGCTTCGTAGAGCTCCTGTATCCGAGACTCAACGGGATATGGAATCCGAGAGTATCGTTCAGGAACTTGTTCAGGCTGATGGACACGTCGCCCGACACATCCAACTGCGATGCCGCCTGCGAGAGCTTCGGCTTCGGAGAACCGCCCGTCGTCTTGAGCGTGGCGAAGTTACCGTCCTGGTAACGCACCGCACCCGACACAGAAAGGAAGTCCGCGAAATTCACCTGCGCCGAAGTACGGGCCGCATAGCCCCATTCCGTATCCATGTCCGAAAGGCGCAGGTCATCTATCCAGAATTCACCCTTGAGGTCAGAGGCTACAGCATCCGAATCCGCAATAATCACAAAGCGCATCCAGTCGATACTCGTCACGGAGGGATTCCCCACCAGCTTGATCTTTTCTTCGCGATCGCCGCCCAGGTTCTTTTCCACGGCAGAAACGAACGGCGGGCGCCTTCCCTGCTTCAAGTCGGAGAAGTCGGAGACGTTCATGGCAAAAGCGTTCGCAAGCCAGTTCTCTTCGTGGCAGTCCTGGTCACGCGGGCAAGACTTTTCAAGATTTACCGGGCGGAAACTCCATTCATAGTAATCCGAGGAACCGTCGAGGGAACCGGAACCGAACTGCAAGGCAAAGCGGATAGGAACCTTGGATGCCTTCGTTTCGTAATGGATTTCCATCTTCAGGGACTTGTACGAAGAAAGGTCCTTCTTGTCGGTCTCGAATATGCGGGTCACGCCCACTTCTTGACCCGGCTGCATGTTCTGGTACTCGAGCTTGAGCGACGTCTCCTTCAGGGGGGCGTTCGTCTCGGAGTCGCGTTCCGTCTTGGTGTTCGGGCTCTTGAAATACGTATTCGCGTGTTCGCGGCTATTTATGGTCGAGACCTTCACGAAGGTCGTATCCGTAGAAGAAATCTTCTCCGACACCTGGGTCGGAACCCCGTTCACGCTCACCACCTGCGAATTCTCGGTAGAGCTCGTCTTGTAGAAATCAGCAACCGTAGTTTCTTCCCAGGCATTGCCGAGAACCCCGAGGCTCACCACCTGCACCTTCGCTTCGGCCACACCGGGATTCAGTTTACCAATCCACATACGAGTAAACAGGGACTGCGCGAGGATGGCCTTGTAATCTGCACCCGTCGAAGAGACAATCGTGTCGTACTGGTTCAGCTGGATATGCCACCTGCGCCAACCGTTCTTGAGTTCGTCGAAATGCGTCTTGTCCGTATCCGAAAGGTCAATGCGGTAACGCACGAAGTTGATGTCGGTATCCAGCGAGCCGTTCTTGTTGATGTCTTCGGAATCGTAGGTACGTTCACCGGAGTTGTTCTCGGTACCGTTGATGGTTACCGGCGGGTCACTGTCGTCATCCAGATCTTCGTTGAAGTCATCAAGCGCGATATCGGTCGTGGCGCCGGACCTTGCCGAATTCCACAGCGTACTTTCGCAACCCGAAATACGGCAGTCCCACACAAGGCGATCCTCATCGGAACCCGTCACCCCGTCGAGGCCCTTGTCGTGCAGCGCAGTCGTAGATCCCAGGTCATTTTCGCCATCGTACTGGCCGTTCGGTTCATGGCCATTTATAGAAAGGTCTTCGCTCACCTGGCCCAGATCGATGAATATGGAACCCACGTTACCGCGGGCAACCACCTCGATGTATTTCATCTGGCTCAGGTCCTGATAGTAGGAACTGTTCGGGCGCATCACACCGCCCCAGGAATTGCCCGCCAGGTTATCGTTCGCACGGAGCGTCATCTTGAGCACGGTCAGGTGCTGGTTATCGACATCGGAATTGCCGACGTTGTCGTAGATGTACTTGTACAGCTCCGTATTGTTGCTGTGCCAAATAAACTCGCCCTTATGCTTGTAGTCCTGCGTCTCGATGTACGTGGAGGCATCGCTCGGCACGCCGCCCGGAGGCGAAGCATGGTACCACGAAAGTCTCGAAAGCGGGTACGTGAGGCCGTTCGAAGTCGCCTCGAAATCTTCGACGAGCGCTTCGACATCGTCGCTCGTATTCGCATTGTGACGGCTACCGGCCACTTCGGCCTCGAACCTCCAGCTGGACTTGGCCTCCGTGTTGATTCCCGGAATCTTGTTCACGAGGTCGGTCAACGCCTGCACCGTATCCTGCAAGCGCAGGTTCATGCCCCACAAGAAGCTGGAGAAGGGTTCGTTACCGAGCGTCGGGGTCTTCGCCGTCGTGCTCTGGCTCTTGTACAACGCTGTAATACCGAACACGGAACCCGCACCGAACCCGTAGCGTTCCAGCGGCAGTTCCGCACGCGCACCCAGCAACAGCTTGTTGTCGATTTCGAAAAGCGGCTCGCATTCGAATGTCACCTTGATTTCCTTGTTCGGGTCAAGGGCACGTTCGCTCAAGAGTTCAATCTGGCCGAGTTCGTAGTTCACCTCGTAGTCGGTACCGCGCGAAAGCACGGTGGAACCCGCAGTGAGTTTTTCCGTTCCCGGAGAGATATCCATACAGGCGCTTCCGCTCACGGAGTAGCTCGAGTTCGGGTCGCGCACACTGATGGTGGAACTGCGGCGCTTGCCCACGGATTCGAAATGGAACTGGCTCGTGAAACGGCTCAAGTTATACACCGGCAGGTCATAGAGCTGAGCCATGACGTTCGACGAATCCAGGTTGCGCAAAGGTTCCAAGCAGTTCGCACGCGCACGTTCCGTAGCGTTCGGGCCGGAATACTGCGAAATCGGCTTACAGGGCAGCCACATTTCGCCCGTGTAGTTACCGCTAGCATCCTTCTTGAAAATCGTAGCATCGCTCACCAGCGGACTGCCTGTCGTAGTGTCCGCGACACCGATCGTCTTGAGGAACGAACCTGCGACACCAGACTTGTTCTTCATGCGCAAGACGAAGTTGGTCGCACTCGCATCGCTGATGCCGATAGCATACACATTGCGGAGCATGAGCTTGCCGATGTCCGTCAATTCCGCCAGTTCGGCATCCCACTGGATAAGAACGATCTCTGCCCCGTGGCTCATTGTCGTACCGACACGGTTTGTGCCATCATTGCTCCAGAGTGCCGCCAAAAGCGTGGACCTCGTCACCCCGTTGACCTTGACAATACCCGTCTTGGGGTCGTAGGTGTATTCACTCGAAGGAATCTCCACCATGCGTTCGACTTTCTTCTTTATGGTATTGCCGTTCGGAGTCGTATACAGGACCCAAATGTCTTCCCACACGTCCTTCGAATTGTTGAGCGCGCTTCTCTTGAAGAGCTTGAGGCCCGTCGCCGGGAAACTCGAGGTAGTACGTCCGGCGATGCCCGCATTGATGTAGGCGTTCCTCGCCTCATGGTTCAAGAAGTAGTAGCGGTACGACACGAACTGCTTGTCCAGCACCTGGAACTCGGTCGTCGTCTCGCTCGCATTGATGGTGTATTCTTCCTGGCTGCCGCCATCCTGGGAAGCGATTGTCGTAAGCCTCCAGTCGCCCAGCTTCCAGTCGGCCTTGATACCGAACAGGCCCTGGTGGTTTTCGGAATAACCCGTAAGTTCCGTACCGGTGAGCGAAAGCGATGTCGTACCCGCTTCCACGCGCTGCAGAATGTAGTCCTCGAATTCGCCCTTAAACGATTCCTCGTACACCACGCGTACCTGATTCTGCACGCCGAGCCCGCTTTCCACGTTGTTGACTTCGACCGTGATGTAGGGGCCAATCTTTCCCTTCACCATGAAGCTCGGTTCGTAATCGAGAGAAGGCGAAGGCCAGAGGCTCGTCTTGGTGCTACCCTCGGCGTCGTCCAGTTCGCCGTACCCCTTGAGGCGGATGTTCATCGTACCCTGGAGCATCAGCTTGGGCTTGTCGAAACCGAAGGTCTTCATCCATGCGGGCATGTTCACCGGAATGGTGATGTCGAACATCGAGCCCGTCTCGGGCGCCTCGTAGCCGCCGTCGCGCTGTCCGATAAGGCCGTTCAGCCACAGGTTCTTGCGGCCCACTTCGTACATGTCGGCCACGTAGTCGGTAAGTTCAGGGTAATGCGCCGTCCAGAGCGTCGCCGTATCCCTCGACACGGAGTTCACGCGCTTCTCGCTCACGTCGAGTTCACGTGTCGCCATGTTGATGTCGTGCTCGAACACCTGGCCCTTCGTCTCCTTCATCAGGCGGGGAGACGCACCCACGCCACCGAACGGGAGGAGGTTGTTCAGGGGAGTCGCCGAAGGCGGCATCGGGAAGTACTGGAGCGTGGGCTGCCATTCTGTCTCAGCCGGGTCCGCAGCGCTCACGGAATCCGCAGAATCCGCATCATCGGAAACGCCCACGGACGAATCTCCCTGAGACCATGCGATGCCGAATGCCGTGAGGCACAAGGCAACAAACCCCGACCGGGTCCTATGTAAGAACCTTCTAAAAAGCAACAGACACAAAATACAGAATTCGGCGGTGCCAAATTCACCGGAAAGTTGAATTTCTGCGGGAAATTAGCAATTTTTTTGCTTACACAATGAATATTTTATGAAAAATAATGCGCGATGAGCAAAAAAAACGATTACGGACAGCAAATGGCCGTTTTACGAACAAAGTGGGAAATAAAAAAATGGTCCGCCGAAGCAGACCACTTTTTAAAATTTCCGAGAGGATGACCCGCTCTAGATGAAGAGCTCGATACCGCCACGGACCTTTTCCCAGGCGGGGTTCTTCTTGCACAGGAGATCCATCATCTTTTCGTAGGTCGCAGTGTTGGCAAAGCCCTTCCACAGGCGACGTTCCACCGACTCGCCGCTATCCTTGTCGATAGTAGTGATGGTGTCGTAGTATGCCGTATTGTCCTTGAACTCGTTGATGAGGATGCCCTTCAGATCTTCGGTGTAGATCCTGGAGGCATACTTGAGGATGGACTCGTTGAAGTTCAGTTCGTTCTCGACGAGCCATTCGAAATCCTGGATCGGGTCGCCGTAGATGAGCCAGTGCTTGAGCGCGAGAGCCACAACCAGGTCCTTCACGGCGCTGCGGAAGATGAACTTGTCTTCCAGGCGGCCATTCCAGGTAATCTTGGTCAGCGGATTGTCGTCGTTGGCCTCGATAGAGACACCCTTGCCCGGGGTCACCTTGCGGATCTTGATCGGGAGGCGGCTAAGGAGCTGCCAAGCCTTCGTGAAGGCGATGGTCTTACGCACAAAGTCCTTTTCCTTATCCGGAGACACACGCACAAACGCGCCGAAGCAGCGCTGGTACAGCGTTTCCTTGTCGAAAATGCAGTCGCTGGAACGGCATTCGCTGAGCTTGCCGTCCATCATGAACAAAGTCTTGGCCAGTTCGGGGCGCATACGCACTTCGAGCTTGCGGGTACGGGCCTTGAGGCGCACGCCGTCCTTGTACACGTAGGTGAAGCCTTCTTCCTGGTAACGCTGCCAGATGAAGAACTGCAGGTCGTCGGCTGCACGCAGGTGGTAGCTGAACACCGGGTTCTGGCGGTTGTTCGCCATGGTCACCTGGTTCAGGAAGTTGTCGGCACCGGGGTACGGCACAACGACCTTCACGAGCACCTGCGGGTTCACGGGCTTCTTGCTCTTCTTCGCGTAGGTTTCGTACGTGAAGAGGGACTGGGCTCCGTTAATGATCTTCGGGCGTTCGATGACGAGCACCTTCTTGCCGTCGCGTTCCTTCGCGCGCAGGTCATCGCCCGTAAGGGTCATGCCATTGTGCAGGAACGGGAAATCGTCCACGTTCACGTTCTCGTCGTCGTTACGTTCCATGGTCTGGAAGGCATCGATGAGGGCCGCGTTCGTGTGGGTAAGGTTACCGAGGTAGGTACGGATGTTGCTCGAGACAATAGCCATGTTGTGCTTGGTCTTGAGGCGCTTGCCGAGTGCCACGTGGTAATCGAAAATCGTGCGGATCGGGCAGAAACCGAGGAAGAGTTCGCCATGATCGCTGGTGAGGTGGAGCGGTTCGGACTCCATGACAATTTCAAGCTTGTCGTCGGCGCTACGCAAATCGCGGGTCAAGTCGTCGTGTTCGGCGACAATCTCGAGCTTCGCCTTGACTTCGTTCTTCCAGATGCCGAGCTTGCGGCGCATATCCTTGAGGGTGCGTTCCAGTTCGGAGTCGGTGAGGTCGCGACTCGCCTTGGTGCGGAGCACGGTAATCTGGAGCGTTTCCATGTAGGGGCGGCTTGCCGGAGTATCTTCGTCATCCTCTTCGTCGCCGTCAGAAATCTTTTTCACGTCCCACGGGTCCGCTTCTTCGCGGAGCGACAGGAAAAACGGGTTGGTGGGGTCGCTCGTGCGGAATACGGCAATCTGCAACTGCTTCAAGTCGGAATTCAGGTGCGCGACAACCTTTTCGAGCGGGGTATCTTCATCCAGGAAGATGAAGAATTCCATAAAGCCCTGGGAGTACTGGAAACCGTGGAAACAGGCGTTTTCATCCAGGTTTAGGTGCCGGAGTGCCTTTATTCGGTCGTTAGGATCGTTGGGGTTCAAACTCAAGAGGCTAGCAACGAATGCTAAGCGGCGTTCCTGCGATTTTGTTAGTTCCATTTTTTCCTCAATTATTATACTCGCGACAACGCATATATATACATATATGTATGACGTGTGGCATTTCGCACATTAAAAATAGTTTCAAAACACCGATTTGAGTAAAAAAATAACAAATCTTTTGTAAAAACACCATTATAAAAAGTAAAATATAGTGCACATTTGCACAAATTTTTCTTTTTTTCGTATTTTTTTACGTCCGTTTCCGCAAATTCGGGTAAAAATACTATGATTTATACAGTAAGTACATTGTCCAGGAGAGTTTTATGAATCTGCTAGAAATCATCGCCAAGGCCAAGGCCGAAAAAGCCACTTCGCTCGACCTTTCCCAGAAGGAGCTCCGCCTCCTTCCGCCGGAGCTTTTTGAGATCGAAACCCTCGAAGAACTGAACCTGGACCGCAACAAGCTCGTCGAAATCCCGGACGAAATCGAGAAGCTCAAGAACCTGAAGAGCCTCTCCATCAGCGAAAACGACCTGATGGAACTCCCCGAGACCATCGGCGAACTCAAGAAACTCGAGCACCTCTACCTGGGCTACAACAGCCTTTCGGAACTGCCCGCATCGGTAGGCAAGCTCACGCACCTGCGCACGGTGAACATCGCCAAAAACCAGATGCTCGATCTCCCGCAAGAAATTGGAAACTGGAAAAAAGTTGTAAAGCTCTCCCTGCACGACAACATGCTTTCCGACATTCCCGCATCCATCGGCAAGATGGAAAGCCTCGTGAAGCTCTACCTCGACAACAACGAGCTTACCTCCATCCCCGGGACCCTGGGCCAGCTTTCGAACCTCGAAATCCTCATGGTGTCGGGCAACAGCCTCGGCGCGATTCCCTCCGAGCTCGGCAACCTCAAGAAGCTCCGCGAACTCGTGCTCGACGCGAACCAGCTTTCCACCCTCCCCGAGACACTTTCGCAGTGCGACAACCTCGAAACCATCTCCGTCGTGGAAAACCCGATGGAAGGCGGCGTGCCGCGCATACTGCTCGACAAGAAGGGCCTGAAGGTAGACCAGTAAGCGCCAAAGGCGCAGTGCTGAATGTGGGGTACGAAGAATGTGAGGTGTGAAATGACAAATGAAAAATCAATCATTACACGCAGTTCACTCCACATCCCACATTCCACATTCCACATTTTTTTCCTCCCGCTTGTGGCATTGCTTGCCGCCTGCAATGATTTTTTTTCGCCGGTAGAAAGTACACCTGCGCCCGACGAATACGGCTACAACTACTGGCTTTTGCAGAGGACGTACCTGTACGGAGACGAGCTGCCGAACCTGCCCGAAGAAGGCGATTCCATACAGGACCTCTACAACGCGCTCTCCGACAGGTACACTCGCTATACCGAGCCCTCTAAAAGCGCCGCCGTAATAGAATCGAGGAACACGAGCGTCATCACCGGCGACATCGGGCTTGAATTCTGGTTCGATTCCAGCAAAGAGTATCCGCTTTCTATTCGCCATGTGTATCCCCAAAGCCCGGCAGACCGCGCGAAAGTCCCGAAAAACGGAACCTTAATCTCGATAAACGGAACCGCACTCACGGGAGATGACGCATACCAGAAATACAAGGCGGTGTTCGACAAGAACGAAAAAATCGACCTGGAGATTGCATTCCAGGATACGGTACGCACGTACGAGATGAAACGCGAAACGATCTACGCGCCGACAGTCTTCGTGGACACCCTCGGGGGGTACGAAGTCATCAACATCCGCGAATTCAAGCCGAACACTCTCGACCGCGAAAACGGTTCCTACGGGGAACTTGCCGCCCACCTGGATTCCACCGCGGGTACAAAAGCAGTCCGCATTCTCGACCTCAGGAACAATCCGGGCGGGCATGTGGACCAGTGCATAAAGATGGCCGACCTGTTCGTGAAAGAGGGAACGCTCTCCTCAAGACACTGGTACGTCTTTTCGGCCGACGGGAAACGCACCAAGTACGAAACCAGCAACAAGGCGAAGCCGGGCGACCCAGGAGAAGACGGCAAGTTCGTCTTGCTCGCAAACGCAGGAAGCGCCTCGTGCGCAGAAATATTCACCGCCGCCGTACGCGAACTTACGAACTTCCCGGTAGCAGGGGCCACCACGTACGGGAAGGGAATCGGGCAGTCGTCATGGAAAACCGTAGACGGGGGACTTGCCACCATCACGACACTCGAATTTATCACCCCCAAGGGGAATTCTTACCACGGGAAGGGAATCGAACCCGACTACCCTTGCACCAACGGCACTTCCATCCAATGTGCCATCGATGCAGCCCAAAAACATTTCGGCAAAAGCCTGAAAAAGACCTCTATCACGTCATCCACCACAGAAAAACACCCGATATCGAGGAATTATCCGCAAATTGAAGGTGTTTACGGTGGCGCGTACGCAGATATTTTTCTATTTAAGTAAGAAAGTAAATAAGAAAGGAGTTTTTGCACATGAGAATTCTCAGTAAAACCATTCTGGAGCTTTCATGCGCTGCGCTGCTCTGCATGCAAGGCTGCACGGTAAAATCAAGCGATAAAAATATCAGCAGGCCCGATGACCCAGAAGACGAACTAAATTTCGAAGACCTCTCCGAAGATGCGAAGGAACTCGCCTTCACAGGCATACTGCTTTCGGTTTATTACGTGAATGCCGACAAGGAGCTGAGGGATTTCGACTATTACTACCAGCAGGGCGAACGCCACGGATTCTCCGCCAAGGAATACGAGTTCCCGGACGTATCGTACATGTACTCGACCCTGACCGACAACTACACAAACTACTTCAGCCCCTACCGCGCCGAATACATCCTGAGAATGCTCACGTATTCCCCGACTGCCGTAGGAATTGGCGCACAGGTAAAGGAGAGCTCCGTTTCGGCCTGCGAACAGCAGGAAGAAAGCTGCACGGACTCGACCACGGTACTCGAGTTTTCACAGGTCTATAAAGACGGCCCGGCAGAAGACGCCGGCATCAAGAAAGGCGATATCGTCGTCTCCGTCAACGGCACAACTCCGAAAAGCGCAGATGCATTCGACAAGCTGACCACCGGCACGGAAGGGGAAACAATCACCCTGGAGCTCGTCCGCAAAGGAGACTCCCTCGAAGTCGAAATCGAGCTCGCGCCCTTCATCACGCCTACCGTATTTGTAGACATGCACGATTCCATCCCGGTTATCACCATTACCGAATTTACAGATACGACAACGCTCCCCACGGGAACCTACGGTGAATTCATCGAAGCCCTAAAGGAAACGGATGGCGCGAAGTCGACCATCATCGACCTGCGCGGCAACCCCGGAGGAAGCGTGGACCAGTGCATGAGCATGACTGCGGAATTCCTTTCCAAAAATGACACGCTCGCATTCATGATATCGCACGATCTCGACACCATCATCGAAGACCGCGTCATCGACACCATCGCATGGATTGCCGAAGAAAACGGCCTCGCCAAAGACCGCTACCTGGTGTTCCTCGCCGACTCGGGAAGCGCAAGTTGCGCCGAACTCATGCTCGTTGGCACTGTCAGCAACACAAAATCCCCCATAGTGGGCCTCACCACATACGGCAAGGGCATCGGCCAGACATACATCGGAACTTACGCTGGCGGCATTACGGGAATCACCAGCATGAGAATGTTCGACAAGAACAGGAAGATCTACCACAGGTACGGGATCGAACCGGACTACAAGGAAGGCGACCCGGACAAGGCGTTGGAAACCGCAATCAAGCTTGCAAAAGAACGGACCGCGGTACGTACAAAGGAATACGGCAGCAAGGACACAGGCCACTTCACGCTCGCAAAGACGAACGCGAACAGCAAGAAGGGCGAACGCGGCGGCGCATACAAGATTGTCCGCGACAAGCTGCAGATGCCGATTCCGTTCAAGTAAGGCGACAAATCTGATACAACGAAAAATCCCCGCCATGAAGGCGGGGATTTTTGCAATTCGATTTAACCGAAATTAGTTCGCGGCAGCGGGTGCGGCTTCGGCTGCGGGGGCAGCTTCAGCAGGCTTAGCCTCGGCCTTCGGGGCGGGCTTTGCAGCGGGCTTCACGACCTTGACAGGCTTCTTAGCCGGTTCGGCTTCGGCGGCCGGAGCTTCCGGAGCATGCGTATCGATGAGTTCCATTTCGAAAATCAGCATGCTGTTGCCCGGAATCTGAGGAGGACGGCCAAACGGACCGTAAGCGAGGTCGCTCGGGATCCATGCGGTGACCTTCTCGCCCACCTTCATGAGCTTGAGCATTTCGGTCCAGCCCGGAATCACGGCGTTGATCGGGAATTCGAGCGGCTGGCCACGATCGACAGAGCTATCGAACTTGGTTCCGTCGAGGAGCGTGCCGGTGTAGTGAACCTTCACGATATCGGAATCACTCGGAGTGGCACCGGTACCTTCGGTAAGCACCTTGTACTGGAGTCCGCTTGCGGTCGTCACGACGCCTTCGGCAGTCTTGTTCTTTTCGAAGAAGGCGGAATTTTCGGCCTTGCGGGTTTCGTTCGCAATGCTATCCTTCATGCGCATTTCTTCCTGCTTCTTCTGTTGGATGTTCATCAAGGTAGCGAACACCATAGAATCGTTCAAGAGCAGTCTGCTGGAATCCTGGCTGAAGCGGTCCCTGAAAGCCTGAATGAACACTTCAACATCCAAATCAAGAGAATCGCGGGCGATCAGCTGCTGGTACACCTGGTTTGCAAAATGGGAACCAAATGCATAGCTGTTCGAGTCCTTCTCAGTGACAAGAGACTTCTTAGCCGGAGCTGCACCGGGGCACAGCTGGTCACAGCCGGTCATCAGCATAGCGAGCGCACCGGCGGCAACGATCAGTTTTGTTTTCATATTATCTATCCCTCTTTTTGAGTTTAAAAGACTTCTGTAAAATAGCAAATCAAACGTGATTTTGCTCACATCCTAAATATTTTTTACGCTTTCTTTTGATATATTATGCAAAAAATAGCGTTTTCCGCAGAATCAGCTGTCGGGAACGTTTTTGGTAATTTATCTAAAAGGAAAGCCCTATGTGCGGTATTGTCGGTTACATTGGTCAAAACGAAGCGTTGCCCATCCTGGTCGGGGGCCTCAAGAAACTTGAATACAGGGGCTACGACAGTTCGGGAATTGCAGTTATCGACAAAGACAAAATAAGCGTCGTCCGCGCATCCGGGAAAATCAGCGCGCTCGAGGACTGCCTGAAGGCGCAAACCATCCGCGGAAAAACCGGCATCGCGCATACCCGCTGGGCCACCCACGGCGCACCCACCGTCGAGAACGCGCACCCGCACACCAGCTTCGACGGCCGCATCTCGATTGTCCACAACGGCATCATCGAGAACTACGCGAACCTGAAGGCGAAACTCGTTTCCGAGGGCATCCAGTTCAAGTCCGAAACCGATACCGAAGTGGTCGCGCACCTCATCGCCCGCTACTACAAGGGCGACCTGAAGGCCGCGGTGCTGAAGGCCCTCGCCCTCGTCGAGGGCACTTTCGGCCTTGCAGTCATCTGCAAGGACGAGCCCAATACGCTTATCGGGGCGCGCCGCGGCAGCCCGCTCATCCTCGGCATCGGGAACGGTTCGGAATTCTTCCTCGCAAGCGATGTATCGGCCATCATCAACCACACCCAGAAGGTCGTCTACCTGGACGACAACGACGTGGTGCAGATCAAGAACGGCGACTACTCCATCGTGAACATGAACAGCCACGAGGTGCAGCGCGAAGTCAAGGACGTGGAATTCGATGCAGACGCCGTCGCGAAGGGCGGTTTCCCGCACTTCATGCTCAAGGAAATATTCGAACAGCCCGAAGTGCTCCGCAACACCATGCGCGGCCGCCTGCTGGGCGCCGAAGGCAACGCGAAACTCGCGGGCCTCGACACGAACATCAGGGAACTGAGGAACATCAACCGCATCATCATCACGGCATGCGGAACGAGCTACTACGCGGGCATGGTCGGCGAGTACATGATCGAAGACCTCGCCGGTGTCCCGGTGGAAGTCGAGTACGCCTCGGAATTCCGTTACAGGAACCCCATCATCAAGCCGGGGACGTTGGTCCTCGCCATCAGCCAGTCCGGCGAAACCGCCGACACGCTCGCGGCCCTCAAGGAAGCACAGCAGAAGGGCGCCACCGCACTCGCCATCTGTAACGGCGTGGGTTCCACCATCGCCCGCACAAGCGACGGCGGCGTGTACCTGCACGCGGGACCCGAAATCGGTGTCGCGAGCACCAAGGCGTTCACAAGCCAGGTGACCGTCCTCGCCATGATTGCACTTTTGCTCGGGCGCCAGCGCAGGCTCAGTTTCGAAAGCGGCGCGGACATCGTGAAGGCGATGCAGGAACTCCCCAAGCTGGTGGAACAGACCCTCAAACTTTCGGACCAGATTGCGGGCATCGCGCACCAGTACGTGAAGGCGAACAACTTCCTGTACCTGGGCCGCCACTACAACTACCCCGTGGCCATGGAAGGCGCCCTGAAGCTCAAGGAAATCAGCTACATCCATGCCGAAGGCTACCCCGCCGCCGAAATGAAGCACGGGCCGATTGCCCTCATCGACGAGAACATGCCCGTGGTCGTAATCGCCCCGAAGGATGCTCTGTTCGACAAGGTCATCAGCAACGTCCGCGAAATCAAGGCCCGCGGCGGGCGCGTCATCGCGGTCACCACAGAAGACTGCCAGCCGCTCGACGAATTTGCCGACCACCTCATCAAGGTGCCGAAGACCATCCCGATGCTCATGCCTATCGTGACATGCGTGCCGCTGCAGCTGCTCGCCTACCACATCGCCGTACTCCGCGGCAACGACGTGGACCAGCCGCGCAACCTCGCGAAGAGCGTGACCGTGGAATAGCCTGCAAGCACACGCCATACCTGCAAAATCGCCCAAAAGTGCAAAATCCGTCCGTTGTCCTATGGACAACATGTAAATGAAAAAAACGCCTTGCGGCGGCTTTTCTGACATATATTAAGTTAGATTAACGGAGTATGGAATCGTTGTCTTGACGAAGAGGATGGAATGGGAAATCGTCGGTTTGGAGTATCCGTAACACTAGCCCTGTTTTCTGGGGCATCTATCGCATGGGCGGCAGACTACGTTCCGCCATCCACCGCCGTATCGAAAATCAACAGCTACCGCGGCTATTCCGAACTCACCGATGCAGCGAAGGGCATGGATATCGACCAGTACACCTACAACATGACCACGTGGCAGATTGGCAACGGCGGTTTTTACAAGGCGATGGCCGACAAGTACAAGAGCGCATACTCCAGCGGGCAAAAGTCGGAATGGCGCGCCAAGGACGGCGGCGACCTCGGCACCATCGACAACAATGCGACCATCCAGGAAATGCGCCTGCTGGCGGTGCGCTACAAGGAAACGACAAACAGCAATTACAAGAGCGCGTTCAAATCGAGTTTCAACAAGGCCCTGAACTTTATCCTCACCATGCAGCGTTCCACGGGCGGCCTCCCGCAGGTGTGGCCCAAGCGCGGCAACTACAGCGACCACGTGACGCTCAACGACAATGCGATGGTGCGCGCGATGGTCACGATGATGGATATCGCGAATTCCACCTCGCCTTTTGATTCGGACATTATCGACGATGCGACCCGCAACAAGATGGGCGGCGCGCTCGACAAGGCAATAGACTTCTTGCTCAAGTCACAAATCGTGAACGACGGCAAGCTTACGGTATGGTGCGCCCAGCACGACACGAACTCGTATGCTCCCGTAGGGGCTCGCGCCTACGAACTCCCGAGTAAGTCGGGCAGCGAATCGGCGGGTGCGGTATGGTTCCTGATGAACTGGCCGGACCAGACTCCGGAAATCCAGAACGCAATCAAGGGTGCCATCGCCTGGTACAAGAAAACCCGCGTGACGGGACTCTACTTCAACAAGAGGGATGGAAAATTCGAACAGCGCGACGGGAACGTGCTGTGGTACCGTTTCTACGAAGTGGACAGCGACGAATACTTCTTCTGCGACCGCGACGGCGCAAGCACCAAGACGCAGGACTTCACCAAGATTAGCGAGGAACGCCGCACGGGCTACCAGTGGGCGGGCGACTACGGCACCGCGCTCCTGAACACGGAAGCGGCATACCTGACCGCGCTCGAAAAGATGCAGGGTACCTACGTGGAACCTCCCCCGCCGGCAGTGATGTGCGGGAGCGATACCTGCAAAGTGTTTATCGACGGAGTGGACTTTGTCGACATCAAGGGCGTGAAGGAAGCGACCAACACCGGGTTCGTGGGCGAAGGCTACGCGAACGTGGATAACGAGAAGGGAAGCTACGTGACCTACGGCGTGACTGCCGAGAAGGAAGGCAAGTACACGCTCTACATCAGTTTCGCGAACGGCGGCAGTTCTGCACGCGGGTACAGCGTCACGGCAGGCGGCAAGACGCTCATCGCAGACGGGAGCATGGAATCTACCGCATCATGGACCACCTACAAGACGCAGAAGGTGGAAGTGGAACTGCCAGCGGGCTACAGCGAACTCAAGTTCGAAAGCCTTTCGGGCGACGGCATGGCGAACATCGATTACATCGGCTGGATGGATACCGCCCTGCACGCAGGCAAGGTGGACTTGAATTCCATCGGCATACACAACCTGCGGCGCGCCCCGGCCAGCGTACCGGCAGACCGCTACTATGTAGATTTCGGAAGCCGCGACAACAGCGCGGGCGTGTACTTGAATCGGAACGCCAGGGTGTTCCGCGTAAACGGAACATCCAGAGGTCACTCTGAGCAGAGCGAAGGAGCCAAGTAAGATTATGAAACACGTGTCCAAAATATTTCTCTGCGCGGCTTTGGGATTGGCCGTAAGCGCATCCGCGGTCGACAAGAAGAAAATCGACTTCGTGCTCGGTGTCGACGGCGACTTCAAGGCGGCAGTTTCGAAGGCCGGCAGTTCGGGCGCATCGGCAAGCAACCGCTTCGTCATCTTCGTGCCCGACGGAGAGTACGAAATAACGAAACTCACTGGCGACGAGCATGGCAAATCGACTTTTTCCGCGTCGAACACCTCTATCGTCGGGCAATCGGTCAGCAAGACGATTATTTGGAATACAACTGACACCGAGGGCATCGGCACCACGGCAACGCTTTACTTCCCCAAGAACAACAACATGTATATGCAGGACATCACCCTGCAGAACAGGAGTTCCGTCAGTTCGGGAAATGCGGCACGCCAGGTGGCCCTGCAACAGAACGAAGGCGATAAGTACATCTACAAGAACGTGAGGCTTTTGAGCGGGCAGGACACCTACTACACCAAGAAGGGCCGCGCCTACTGGGAAGGCGGCGAAATCGACGGCACGGTGGACTTCATCTGCGGTGGCGGCGACGTGTTCTTCGAGGGTACCAAGATTGTAATGACGCGCAAAGGCGGATACATCACAGCCGCCCAGAACAGCCCGGACTGGGGCTACGTTTTCAATAACGCAACCATAGAAGTAAGCGACAACAGCTTCAACGGGACATTCTATCTCGGGCGCTCCTGGAACAATGCGAAGACAGTCTTCTTGAACACCAAGATGGTGGCCCAACCCGCGCCGGAAGGCTGGTTCCAAAAAAGCATAAATACACCGCCGGTCGTCTTCGGTGAATACAACAGCAAGGACAAGAACGGGAACGCCGTCGACGTAAGCCGACGCCGCACCAGCTTTGACAACTCGACCACGCTCAAGACGGTATGGGACGCAAGCGATGCCGCGAAGTACACGCTCGCAAACGTACTCAAGGGCAGCGACAACTGGGACCCGACCAAGTTGACTGCGCAAGTGAGCGCCCCGAAAATTGCACAGGAAGGCGCCGAAATCACATGGAACGACGACGAAAGCGCACGCTGCTGGGTGATATTCGTGAACGGCAAGTACAAGGCGAACGTGATTACGCCGAGCTTCTCGCTCGAAGGTGTCGCGACCGGCTCGAAAATTACGGTCCGTGCCGCGAACAGCATGGGCGGCCTCGGGGCTAGTTCCAACGAGGTGACGACCCTGGACGCCACAGCCACCTACTACAAGGTGACGATTGGCGAGGCCATCGGCGGCACGGTCACGACAAACCTCAGCGGCGACAAGGTCATGGAAGGCAAGGACGCGGTGTTTACCGCGAAGCCGCTCAGCGGCTGGAAGTTCGCAGGCTGGAGCGGAGCAAGTGCCGCGGGCATCAATGCGGACAAATCTCCGGCGACCATCAAGGCAACGGGCGACATCGAGCTTGCGGCAAACTTTGTCGGTGACGGCAGCAACAAATTCCAGGCCGAAGAAGGCGTTATCGAAAATGCCATCAACGAGAGCACCAACGCAGGTTTCGCGGGCACGGGCTATGTGAACTTCGGTACGGGCACGTCGTCCGTGAAGGTGCCGGTGTATGCCGACGCAGAAGGCGAATACAAGCTCACCCTGACATACGCGAACGGAAGCAACGCGACCCGTAGCCTCTCCATCAAGACGGAACAAGGCGACGCACAGGAAGTCGAATTCGCGACGACCGGCAACTGGACCACCTACGTGACGAAAGAAGCCGACATCAAGCTACCGCAGGGCGCAAGCACCATCACGTTCGCGACCGTTGGGGGCAACGACGGCCCGAACCTCGACCAGGTGAAGCTCACCCTCGTCAAGGCCGACTCGACCATCGGTATCCGCAAGCAGGCAGACCCCCGCCTAGAGATTACACCCATGACACGCATGCGGCTTTTCAGTTCGACAGGAAAACTGCTGCGCGAAAGCGCCGGAAACGCCGTCAGCATGAAAGGGCTTCCACGCGGCATCTACATCCTGCAAATCAACGAGGGATCTCGCACCATGCAGAAAGCCATCAGCGTGAAATAAGCCCGCACGGCTTGACACATACAATGCGCACGTCAAACACAAGTAAGACGTGCGCGTTTTTTAATATGTGAAAAGTGCGCAGTTTAATGCGCAAACTAGTGCACTATTTCCCCGAAAAAGAAAAACATATACCAGTCAAACAGTGTCTCGCCCCACAGGTACATGAAGGGCGCCGCCACCGCAAGGAACGGCCCGAACGGGATTTGTCCCGAACCGTCGTCGCTCTTGCGCAGCCTGCCGTAGGGGACCATCACGATAATCCCGAGCAGGGCGGCGACGATGAGCGTCTCGACTGCGCCGGTCACCCCCATCAGGGCGCCGTAACCCGCAAGGAGTTTCACGTCGCCGAACCCCATGGCATCTTTCTTGAGGATTTTCGTCGCGGTCCAGCCCACCAGGTAGAGGCCGCCACCCGCGACAACCGCCCCGAGCAGGCTCTGGAGCGGCGTAATACCGCCGGGAACAATCGAAATCAAGAGGCCCGCGACAATCCCGCCCACCGAGATGGAATCGGGAATCAGCTTGTACTTGCAGTCCACCGCGCACACCGGGTACGCCCCGAGCAAAAGCCAGAACATCGCAAACGCCGACGCCCAAACCGCAGGTTCCATCACCGGCGCGCTAAATAGCCCCGCCGAAACCGAGCCCGCGTTCACCGCCACGGCAGAGAACAGGGCGAGTACGCCTAGGAGCCCGCACAAGGCCTCCCCTATGGGGTAAATCACGCTGATGGGCTGGTGGCAGCAGGCGCTCTTCCCGCGGAGCCATAGCCAGCCTACGATAGGCAGGTTGTAGCGGATAGGGATATGCTTCTTGCACAGGGGGCAGTGGCTCGGCGGGTTGATGAGCGAAATTCCGCGCGGCATGCGGTACACAATCACGTTGTAGAAGCTCCCGACACACGCGCCAAGGGCAAAAAACACCAAAAGCCAGTACCAGAGGGGGATTTCTTCCATAAAAAACCTCAAAAACGGTCCATACTACAACAAGGAATATATAAAGTGCAACTAAATATTTCGCTTTTTCCTTTTAAAAAGATAAATTTAATTTCAAAGGACGCCCCCGGAAGGCGCCCCGTTGTTACGTGTTTAAAAAGGATTCTTTATGCGAATAAGAACCTCGTGTCTGATTATTTCTGGAATAGCGTGCCTCATCGCGCTGTTCGCCTGCTCCAGGGAATCGTCCATCGTGGAGAACGCCCTGCTGAGAAACAACCATTCCATCGTTTTCGCGTACACGCATCCGTTCGAAAACCCCGAGGCGTTCGCCGACTCCATCTCGACACACGATCTGCCGGCCGACTCCATCTCCGACACCATTACCGTGACCGTGGGCGACTCCATCTACTTCATGGGGTTCCTGCCGCTCTACGCCGAGAAGATCTACCGCTTCGAGTGGATTCTCGAGAAGACCGACGAAAAGACCCGCAAGAAGGTCGAAAAAGACAAGAAGGCATCCGCCGATACCGTCATCACCAGCGGCAACACGACCGTGCAGAGCTGGGCGTACGAAAAAGAAGGCATCTACTTCCCGATATTCCGTGCAGTCGACGGCAACAACGCCATCGATACGGCAGGCATCCACCGCCGCCCGCTGTACATCCGCGTCATCGACACGCCTCCCGTACTCTACGTTCCGCGCGACACCGTCAAGGCGCGCCACAAGAAGGCGGCTACGTTCGGCATTCTCGCACTGGACACCTGCGGTTCCATAAAGAAGGTGACCGTCGACCTGGACGCCGATGGCAAGGATACCGCCAAGGTATGGGAAACGAAGAAAATCGAGGATTCCGACAGCCTTTCCCTCACCATCCCCTACGACGAGGACTATATCGATTCCCTGGGCAACCAGACCATCTACGTCTCTGTCATCGATGACGACGGCAACGAGACGCCCGACACCGTGTACCTGCACTTCAACCAGCTGCCCACAATCGAGATGCTGCAGCCGGTCGACAACGCATCGCTCAACAGCCAAAAGCGCCAGGCGCTCTACTACCGCGCCGAAGACAAAGACAATCCGGGTTCTCTGCGCTACTTCATCCGCATGGCGAAGAGCCCCGACGGTCGTAACCCGCCTATCTTCACCGACCCCGAAGAAAACCTCATCGCATCGAACATCATCGAGAAGAGTTTCGAAATCATCACGATAATGCCCGATTCCACGCTCAAGAACATCACCGGCCTCGCGGGCATCCTCTACTGGGACGTGTGGGTGACCGACGGCTACGATACCGTCTACGCGAAGCACGTGAAGGAAAACGGCAAGGAAAGGCCGTGGAAATTCTACCTCGGCAGCGGCAGCGGCCAGAGCCTCGAAGAACTCGAAGGCAACTTCTGGGGCTACGCGAAGTACCAGGGCTGGACAGGCCGCCACAACACCATCCGCATCACCGTAGAAGACTCCCTCGGCAACAGGTTCTACACGCACACCAACGAAAAGGGCATGTACGACATCAACCTCAAGCCGGGCATCTACACCATCACGGCGACGGACACTTCCATCTACAAGTTCGCGTCGGCCACGCTCAAGAACCGCCAGATGTTCCCCGACGACACGCTGTTCCTCGACACGATGATCCTCAAGGACACGCAGAAGCCCGTCATCACCTTCGATAAGATCGATACGCTGAACACGCGCGACTTCCAGTTCAACTTCAAGCTCTACGACTTCGGTTCTCAGGTGGCCAGCGCAACGGCATGGCTCGACGGCGAAGAAGTGGAAGCCTCCTATTTCACGACCAACAGCTGGAGCAGGAACCATACCGGGCTCCTCGATGGCGAACACGTGTTCAAGCTGGTCGTCAGGGATAGCGCGGGGCTCGTCTCCGACACCGCCAAGCAGGAATTCTTCGTACAGGCGTCGAAGATAGTGCTTACCATCGACGGCAAGACATCGAAGATGGTCAATTCTTCGCAGTCGCTCACGTTCACCGCGAAGGTCGAGAACGCCATCCCGATGCCGGACACCCTGACCTGGGAGACGAACATCGAAGGCGCCCAAAGCTTCATTTCCGAAGTGAACCCGGTCGACAGCACGGCGACACTCACAATCGACAAGAGCAGGCTGCCTGATGTCACCAAGACGGGCACGTTCTACGAAATGCTCGCCAAGACGAAGGACAACATCGTAACGAACAAGGTGCGTTTCGGATTCTTCGACGACGGGCCGATTGTCTACTTCGAATCGCCGACAAACGACACCACCATTTCTATCAACGACACCATCGCCTACAGCATCTTCGCCGACGGCAACAACAGCGACCCGACCGACAAGACCTTCACGCTCAGCTGGGATTGCAACGGCGGCTACCCGTGCCCGACCGGCAACAATCTGAATGGCGAAATTTTCTGGGGCGACGCAGGCACCAAGAAATTCATCGTGACCATCGCCAACTCCGCAAACGTAAAGCGCAAGGATACGCTCCTCGTGAACGTGATTAGCGACCCGCCGACCATCCAGGTGACATCCGAATCCATCGACAACCGCCACAAAATCAATTCTTCCGTGACCCTGCGCGTGAGCGCGAGCGACAAGTTCGGCACCATCAAGAGAATCGACTGGGGCTGCACCAACGGCTCCATGGTCTCCTTCGACAACAATACCGTATTTGACCCGCCGAAGAAGAGCATCTCGAACGAGCCCATCACCGTCCTCATGCCGGGAACCGCCACCGAAAACTACAAGTGCATCGTGAAGGCGACCGACGATGACGGCGAATCCGCTAACGACACCATATCGTTCAAGGTGCTGCAGGACCTCCCCTACATCTCCCTCAACATCGCAAGCCAGACACTCACCATCAAGGACCAGGTAAGGCTCGGCTACATAGCGATTGACACGCTGGGTGAACTTGTCGGCTACGAACTCGCCTGCGACAGCATCAAGAGCAACCTGAAGAACAACTGGACGAGCTTCGCCAACGGCACGACCCCGACAGTCACGATGCCGCCCGAAGCCTGCACTTGGTATTGCGCCATCCGCGTCACCGACGACGACAACAACACTTCGGCCGATACCGCCACGTTCACCGTACTGCAAGACCCGCCGACCGTACAGGTCCTCGGGAACTACACCGTCACCCCGAAGGATACCCTCAGGCTCGACGCCATCGCGAACGACCGCTACGGCCAAATCGTGCTGTACGAATGGGGCTGCGGTTCCGCGGGAGCTCAGAACATCGGCTTCACCTACTCGAACGCGAATACCCCCAACTACTCCGTGGTCATGCCCGCGACCGCGCAGAACGGGTACCGCTGCATCATCCGCGTCACCGATGACGACGGCAACACCGCACGCGACACGACCATCATCGACATTATCCAGGCGCCGCCCACCGTCATAGTCAACACGGAATCCGTGATCGTCCGCGAAGGCTACAACATCGTGCTGAATGCGACCGCCTACGACTACCCCGACTTCCCCGGCTACATCGCCAAGCGCGAATGGAGCTGCGGAGCACCTTCCGAAATCGACAGGAACTGGAAGACCGTCTCGCAGTTCGATACCGTATGGAAGGCACCGCCCGCCATGGCGACATTCTATTGCGTCGCCCGAGTCACCGACGACGACGACAACACGGCGATGGACACGATGAATGTCATATTCTCGACCGAAATCCCGTCCATCCAGGTGAAGGACGAAGTCATCTACATTACCGCAGGCACCCCCTTCGAACTCAACGCCACCGTCAACAACGTATGGCAGGGAATCAGCTGGTTCTCGTGGGAATGTTTCGATTCGAAGACTAAGAAGTCGCTCGAAGAAAGCGTCCCCAAATACGACTACTACAAGAACAACTCCAGCTTCTACGACTTCCGCGACGGCGAATTCACGATGAGCGGCAAGGACATGTACTGCGTAGTCTCCGCCGAAGAGGCCAGCACGAAGGCCGTATTCAAGGATACGACCACCATCCACATCATCAGCCAGGCGCCCGTTGGCGTGATTACCGCGGCCGACACGGTGTACATGTGGAGCGGCGACGAATCCTTCGACAACGGCGAGGCCTACTACTTCTACGACACCAGCTGGGGCGGCAAGCACTCCACGCTCGGCACCATCGGCGACAAGAACAACCAAGACTTCTGGTGGAGCTTCAGCAACGTCGACGACAACTACTACCAGGGCAACCACGACGGATCCCTCGATACGAGCATCGCCGAATTCAACTCGGCGTTCATCCGCAGTTCGAGGGAAAGCTCCATGGAAATCTGCCTCGACTACCGCGATAGCACCTCCGCGCACCCGACGCAGGCATTCTACTCCAGGCACCGCGCCGAAGAAGTCTGCCGCAGGGTATACTTCCGCAAGGCATGGAGGAACCTCGCCACAACCGATACCGTACTCGAGTTGACCAAGATGACGACCCCGCCGGTGCTCGCCACCGTAGGCAACAAGCCCGTCATATCGTACCTGAAGGACAGCTTGACCGTCAAGACGTCGTACCTGGACGGCTCATGGAAATCGCTCAGCGCGACGGCGATAACGGCATCGGATTCCATCACCTCGCTCAAGACGGCGACTGATGGTACGAACCTCTTCCTCGCCGTGCTTACGCGCTCGGGCAAGCTGAACGTCTACAAGTCGGCAAGCGGGACATCGGCATGGGCACGCCTCGGCAGCGCGGCCGTCTCCGAAAACGCGACGAGCATCAGCCTCACCTGCAAGCCCGGCACGGCCGACCGACCGGCAGTCAGCTACATCCAGGCTTCGAACAAGCAGCCCAAGTTCAGCCACTGGAACGGAAGCAAATGGACCGAAGTGAGCATCCCGACCAACGGTTCCGTCAAGGTGCGCGAACTGCAAGTCGCCTTCACCACGAACGGGTCCCTGTCGGCCATCTACGTCGACACCACCACCAGCTACAGGGCTTACTACGTGCTGTTTGACAGCGGCTTCGGCGTGAAGAAGAAGGATTCCGAAATCTCGAGCAACGTAAACGGCGTGAACCTCGCCGCCGACGGCAACACGCTCTACATGGGATTCCTGAACCGCGATACCGAAAAGTACGGCCCCTACGTGTACAAGGGCTCCGTCGGATCTTCCAGCATCACCTGGACAAAGAGCGGGGCATTCGGCAAGTCCATCCACGAAGGTATCCTGGCCTACCATATCAGCCTCGCCGCATACGACAACAAGCTGTACGCCATCGTCGACGACAAGGGCAAGGTATCGCTCGCGCAGAGCCACGTGTTCCAGCTGGACGGCAACGAATGGAAACTCCTCGGTGAAAACGAGCTGCCGTACTTCAAGGCCGTGTTCTACAACAGCAAGCGCTACTACCTACGCGGCGCGCTCCCGAGCATCGCTGTCGGATCGAACGGAAAAATCTACATTTCCATGCTCGCCTGGGAAAACGCAGGCGGTAGAGGCAAAAACTTCGGCCCCATCGTAATGAAATACGTGGCCGACACATGGACGGTTCATTAATGAATATTGAAATTGCAGCAATTTGTGACGCAGCGACAGCAAACGGAGTAGCCGGCAGGCTTAACATTCTCGGAGCTTTTGACAGGGTATTCCCGCCGCAGTTCCCCTTTATCATACCGCAGTGCGCAGCCGCGTTCCGCATCCGCTACCTCAGGTCGGAATCCGGGACGCACAAGCTCGCGCTTTCCATCGAGGATGTCTGCGGCCACCCGATTGTTCCCGTGATGGAATCTTCCATCCCGTTCGAACCCGTGACCACCGGACTCGATACCGCGGCGATAAACCTAGTGCTGAACATGCAGCGCCTGCAGATTGCCCGCCCCGACAAGTACATCGTGCGCCTGATCATCGACGACGAAGAAATCGCGACGCTCCCGCTGTACATTCTCGAGGACCCGCGCGCAAAGCAGGCCAACCCGCCGGCAAACAACGGCGAGATAAGGAACTAGCAGGGCCATGCACCCGTACCGCATTCCTGCCGCCGTGGCACTGTCGCTCGGGCTTATCGCCTGCAGCGGCATCAACGACAGTTGGGAAGTGAAGGGCGGAGGCTACATCAAGTACAAGATCAATGGCGGGGAGAGCCACACCATCGAGCTCGATGCGGACGACGTCGAAATCCCGTTCATCCACAACAGCCACCATTACCTGTACCTGAAGACGCGCCCCGAGGAAAGCAGCCGCGGCGACCAGTTCTCGATCATGGTGAACAGGCCCACCCTGGGCAATAACGCCCCCGTACAGGGGCAGTATTCCTGGGTTGTCGTCGAAAATACGGAAAGGACCCAGATTTTCGCCGACAGCAGTACCATCCACTTCGACCAGAAGGACGATTCCACCTGGACGGCGGACCTTTCCCTGCACGCGCTGGACTGCAGGAGCGGATACTGCAAGGAATCGCTCCCCCGGCTGCACATCACGGGCCGGCTACGGTACTGGATCCCAGCCGAAGACCGCTAACGCCCCAAAAAAACGCAGTTTCCCCTTGACAAAACCCGCCCAAGTTTCTACTATTGGGCTACCTAAATGGTCGATTAGCTCAGTTGGTTAGAGCGCCACCTTGACATGGTGGAGGTCACAGATTCGAGTTCTGTATCGACCACTGAAAAAGACCCTGCGATGCAGGGTCTTTTTTTGCAATAAAGCCATATAAAAAAGAAAACCGCTCCGAAGAGCGGTCCTCTGAATTACACAGAAGTAAAAATTACTTCTTGCCCTTCTTGGCAGCGGCCTTCTTGGAAGCGACAGAAGCCTTGAGAGCAGCACCGGCCTTGAAGCCGACGGTCTTGGAGGCCTTGATCTTGATCTTTTCGCCGGTGAGCGGATTGCGACCGTCACGGGCAGCGCGTTCCTTGACAGCGAAGGTACCGAAACCGATGAGCTGAACGTTACCGTCCTTCTTGACACCGGCAGCAATGCCGTCGAGCACTGCGTCAACAGCGCGAGCAGCAGCAGCCTTAGATTCAATACCAGCTTCCTTGTTGGCGAGGATGGCGTCGATGAGTTCTTGTTTGTTCATTTTTTAACTCCTTGAGTTGTTGAGATTAATTGTATGGTGATATTATACCTTTTTTTTTCTCATGTGGAAGATATTTTTTGAAAAAAAACGTTTCAAAGCCCATAAAATCAAGCCTCGGGGGCCGGTTCGACTTTTTCTTCAGAAGCGTCTGTTCTCTCGTGGAACTTCTTCACATACACAAGACACAAGCACGTAAACGGGATTGCAACGAGTAAACCTAAGAAGCCCAACAACTTACCCCACACAGAAAGCGAGAGCAGGATACCGACCGGAGGCAAGTCCATCGACTTTCCGACAATGCGCGGCACCAAAAAGAAATCTTCGATGACCTGCACTACCAAGTAAATGGCGCCAATGATGATGGCGACTTCCCAGAACGGAAGCCCGGTGTTGAGGGCGTAGACGACCGCCAGTAGCAGTGCAAGCGGAATCGTAGTGAGCTGCATGTACGGAATCATGTTGAGCGCGCCGGAGAAAAGTCCAAAGGCGACTCCCATAGGCAGTCCCATCACGCCGAAGCCGATAGCATAAAGGATTCCGACAATCAGGGCGACCAGCGCCTGAGCACGGAAGTAATTGCCCATGAACTTGTCTGTCTCTTTTGCAAACAAACTAGCATCCTTGCGCATGCGCTTGGGGAACATGCTGAGAGCGCCGGAACGCAGCTTGTGCATGTCGAGCATGATGAACACGAGGTACATGAAGATGACGGCCGCACTGGAGAACCACACGACAACAGTCCCCGTATAAGAAAGTACGCCCCAGGCTCCGGGCAGCACCTTCGATGCGATGTTCTGGACTTCGCTCCAGAAGTCGAGCCGCTGCATGGCGCCTGCAAGTTTGTCCCAAGAAATCATCGAGCGCACGGAATCGAGCAGGTTGGCCGGCAGGATTTCGTTCAGGCGCGACAGCCATTCCGAGTCCGTGAACAGGCGGGTTATCAATACGCCCAGCGTCTGCACTTCGCGAACAATCTGCGGAATGAAGAACTTCCCGAACCCGAACAAAATAAGCAGCACGGCAAAGAGCACGATAATGACGGCAACGACACGGTGCTTCACCTTCTTCTGCAGCCAGTTCACAATCGGGTCGACGATGTAGGCCAAGAGGAATGCGGCGAAGAACGGGAACAGCACCCCGCGCAGGTAATACACCAAGAAAACAGAGAGCCCGATTCCGAGCCCCCAAAGTACAAACCGCATCACGCGGTCAAGATTCCAGTATCTATACATGTTGTCCCTTGTTTTTCGGAGGCTCGCTCACCGTCTTCTTGAGCGTTACCGTCTCGAGAATCACGAACGTCACCACCATTACAATCAAAATAGCATACATCACGTTCTCGAAATCGCGGTTCACGCCCCAGGCGCGCATGCTCTTGATGCTGATTTCGTCGGAAATTCCGCGCATGATACCATCGCCGTTCGCGATTTCAAGAGCGACGCTCCTGTGCAGGTGCGTAAGGCCATCATCTTCTTCCAAACCCATAGCGGCAAGCCACCACATGGCGGTCTTGAATTCCGTCAAGGGAATCTTTACGGATTCAAACGAGCGCGATGCCGGCACGTTGTACACAACAGGACGGAACGATTCACGGACGCCTTTCTTGGTATAAGCAGGATCGTCGGTAAGGATACGAACAGAAACAGAGGACATGCGCCTTGTCGCCAATTCGATTTCCAGCGTATCGTACGTCGAGAAATCGAAATGTTCCACAGGGCGGTTATTCACGGACTTCAGGTTGAACCCAACGCCGACCGACGGATACGCGACCCCCGATCGAACATTGACTTCCACCGAAAGCAGGGAATCCGAAATGTCCATCGACGCCGTAGAGAGGCCACCACGGGCGGCATCCGTCAGTTCGTACAGTTCGAACGGACTCGTCGGGAAGAACTCGCACGAAATCGCCCTGAACGAAACAAAACACCAGGCCCAGACAAACAACAGAACGAAAAAGACGAACCCTACGGCATATTTAATTCTTGTCTTCGTCATTATGAACCTTGTGGCTGCGGCCCACTGCGATAATGGTGATGATCAGGAAAGCGAAAAGCACTACACCGAAATAGAAATTGCTCACACCGTTTGCAGAAATCGAGTGTACTTTCACGGAGAAGGCCTTGCCGCGCGGCTGGTTCCAGCCCGGGGTAATCTCAAAGCGGGCGACAGACTCCTGGTGACGCTTGTTGTACTTCTGGTCAACTCCCGCATTCTCGTACCAGAATTCCGGCGTGTACAGTTGCTCCATCGGGATGGCGATACGCTGGCGCCCCGCCTTCAAGGGAATCTCCTTCAGCAGGAGCTTGAAGGTCTGCACCTTCTCAATGTCCGTCACGTCGGGATCGTACGTCCATACCTTGACCAGGATTTCGTCCGTCCCCTTCGCGTCGATATCGAACACGAGCGAATCCACGAACATCCAGTTCCTGTAATTCTTTTCACCCTGCGGGTCGAAATTCCAGAGCAGCCCGCACCATGCGAAGACGGCGGTATCGGTCCCGAGCGTACACGAAAAATCGGCGGAAGAATCGCGCAAATCCATGGACGCTTCCGAGGACCCCCCGTCAAGGCGGTCGTCGTACTTGTCCAAAGTTACACCTTCCGAAAGCGGGAACACGACTTCGGAAAAAGACCTGTCCGGAAGTAGAGCGTAAGCAACGAGAATCGCAGCAGCGACAATCGCGAGCACGGCATATGTTTTTTTCATGTTACTCGAATATCTTCTTTAAGTGGAGATTGTACTGTATTTCGTCCAGAGGGTCGACCTCAGGCATTTTTTCCCCAAACCACTTGTTCACAAGAGCGTCGATTGCACGAATAAAAAAGAAATGGTGTTTCGTCGAAGCAGACGCCGGCTTCTGGAACGGCGAATCCAGCGTACGCTTCAAGATGGCAAGCATCTGCGACGGCGGCAGGTGGAACATCTTGCAGCATGTCGTCACCTTGCCGGGCATTCCGTAATCGGGAATGTTGCCGTCTACCAAAGGTTCTCCGTGATCGATGCAGCAGGCACCCGTCATATCAGGATCGGGCACGTTCTTCGCCTTGAGGGCGTTGTACCACATTTCGCGCGAACGATCAGGAACGTCACCGCGCAGGGCCATCGTCTGGTCGCACGGGAAAAAAGTCGAAAAGCACTTGGGGCAAATGCGCAGGTCCAGATGGCCTATTTTCTTCTGGACGACTTCCGATTTGCAGAATGGACATATACTCATGTTATTGAATATAGTTATTTAATTATTACAAGCACTACTCCACCAAATCGAAATCAGCGGTTCTGAGTTGCCCGAATTCCCCAAAAAAAGCCAAATAACCAGAATTCACCAACCGGGAACGGCACCCGAAGCCCCCCGGAAACTATTAAACTAAATTTAGGCGCATGGCAAAAGTTGTACAGATTACCGCTGAAAATTTTGAGACCGAGGTCATCCAGGCCTCCGAGACCCGCGCCGTCGCGGTGCTTTTTTCCTCCGCTGAATACCCCGACTGCGGGCCCTACTCCCAGCTGATGGGCCAGCTTTCGACCAGCATGGACTTCACCCTCGGCGTAGTGAGCTGCGACGAGCGCGAGAACATGCGGCTCATCCAGGCGTTCCGCGTGCAGTCCGTACCCGAAGTGCACGTGGTGGACAAAGGCCAGATTGCAGACGTCATCGCGGGCGTGTTGCCTGAAGCCGACCTGAAGAAGCGACTCGAGAAGTTCTTCGTGAGCGACGAGGCCCGGTTCCAGATGGCGCTCGAAGATGCGATTGCCCAAAAGAACTTTGACCAGGCACTCCCGATGCTCGACGAGGCCCTCGCGAAGACCCCCGACGACAAAAAGCTGCAGCTCCTTTGGGCGAAGGCTAGCCTCGGGCTCGGCGATACCGAGAAGGCGAAGGAAGTGCTCTCCAAGTTCAACGAGGCCGACGACCAGTACCGCGAGGCGAAATCCCTGCTGGAACTCCTGGACTTCCATGCCGAAGCCGCCAAAAAGGACGTACAGGGCAAGGAAGCCATCGTGTACCACGAGGCCTGCAAGCTCGCCTGTGCCGAAGATTTCGAAAGCGCACTCCAGGCGTTCCTTAACTTGTTCGTAGAAGCGCCCGAATGGAACGACGGAGCCGCCAAGAAGGCCATGCTCACCTTGTTCGGGGTGCTCGGACCCAAGCACGAACTCACGTGGAAATACCGCGCCAAGCTCAACACGATGATGTTCATTTAGTGGTCAGTGGTCATTGGTTGTTAGTTGCTGGTTATTTGTTGCTTGGTTTGGGGCATTTTTTGTAGTTTATTTTTGATGATTGCCTGAAACCGAGGGATGGGAGGAGCAATGGGTAAATTCAGGATAGCGAAATTTCTCGCAGCGGTACTGCCACTTGCAGGTATCGGGAACGTATTCGCAGAAGCAAGCCTTCATTGCATGTTCAACGCGAAGGAGTGCGAAGACTACGCGGATTCCTCCACCATATATCAGGTTCCCGATTCCATCAACACGACCCTGCAGGTGGAACTCGACCGGGATACCTCCTTCGTGTTCTTCGGCTCCATCAAGAAATTCGACATCGAGGCATACCTGAGCCCATATCACCAGCACGAGCCATTCCTGTTGGAGCGCGAATCGAAAAGCAGACAGGCGCAGACTGGGCAACCCCCGGATGCCAAATACGGCAACACCGCCTTCGGCGACAACATCAGCGAAGAAGACAAGGAGCGCTTTGTCGCGTGGGCCATGCCGCATATCGACACCATAAACGCAAGGCTCGAATCCGTGCCGAAAGACCTGCAGACCACCTTCCGTGCGGTAGCCCCGGACATCGACTACGCCTTGCTGAAGTTCACCTACGACGTGAAGAAGGTCTACGACCGAAGTACAAGAAAGTGGGTCGTACCGGCAGATAGCCAGAAGGCGTACACCCGGCAGATTCTTGTCCGGAGGGGCGCATTCGTGGTAACCGACCCGATTGGCCTACGGGCGAACAGGTCTGCCATCCGGACAAATTCGCAGTACGACAGAATCTACACGAGCAACGGAAACTCCACGATTGTTGACGAGAAAAAACTCGATTCCCTCGACGCGTTTGCAAGCAGGCACGGGACATTCGTGCCGCAGGCATTCGAAGTCGAAGTCATCAAGAACATGTCGCAAATCTACATGAACCGCATACAGATTGCGCTCGCGGAAGGCAACAAGGATGTCCTCCGGAAAACCGTCGACCTGCTCGATTCCTTCTCCGTCAGGGCGGAAGGAGCGTTCGTCATCGGCCCGGTACTGAATCTCAGCTGCCAGACACGCCAATTCATGAACTTTTACCTGGGCACATACGACGACAACCTGCACAATGACCTGAATTGCCTAAGCACCTCCCTTGACCGCAGGTCGAACGACGGGCAGATATTCGTGATGCTGCGGGATTCCGTCATGGCAATGCAGCAATCGGGCGAACTCGAGAAGAACCTCGCCAACCTTCCCTCCGGCGACAGGGCGTTCTGGCGAATCATCACGGCAGCTCTTTCCACAAGCGACCAGAACAAACTGAACGAATTGATAAAGGCGAACGCCGACAGCATCAAGAAAATCAATCAAAGGGATTTCGTCATCGAGAAATACTACAAGGAGCCCACCCTAGGCAACCTGACTGCGCAAGTCGGCATGGGTGTCGGGCCCAGTTTCTCGCTCGGCGATGCACACAACTACTTCCCCATCGACGTGACTCCCTACTTATGGCTCGAATTCACATACAGGGGATTCGATTTCGGGTACGCCCTGCACAGCATGCCCAGCGACAACCTGACCGACTCTACGTTCGCAAACGCCATGTTCATGGATTTTCTCTTCGGATACAGGACTTTCAGGACCTCGCATTTCGAGCACCGCATTATGGCAGGCCCCTCCGTCATCTTTACCGATATCAGGCTGAGGGACCCTCCCAATTCAAAAGATGGCGAACTCGAAGAAGAGACTCTCTTGAGGTACAACGTTTCGACATCCCTGGACTTCTACTTTAGCGGCATCAAGGTCGATGACCCAAACGACGAGCGTACCATGAGAAAGGGACACGGTCGCTTAGGCCTCCGCCTGCTGGTCGGCTACACAGGTTACGCGACGGAACTTCTCAAGAATTCGGACGGCGGAAACTTCTATGCTACCCTGAGCCTTGTATTCCAGGGCTACGGAAGCAGGCTCAAGAAATACGGGGAGTAAAACGACGATGCGATTCATTCCCTTTCTAATCCTCACGCTAGCAATCACGCACGCCCTTGCACTGGATGCCGCAGGCGAAGAAAACTGGGGCTGGGGCGGCGAGGATATTTTGGCAACCCCGCTGAGCATGCCCGCAGCAAACTCCCCAAGAGTCCCGCTATTCGACGAGGTTATCGGGAAGCGCCTGCTCGACAAGGACTTCAAGTTTATCGCGAATGCCGACTCCGTAAGGGAATACGCAACCAAGTCCACAACGGCATACAACAATGCCTACCGCCGGTGGGGTGCAGAACAAAATGAACTATACAACAATGTGTTTGCCTACCTCGATAGCGATGCCTGGGAAGAAGACCTGGAAAAGCTCCCCGCCGGGGATGCCGCATTCGTGAGGATTGTCGTCTACGACGTTTTCTTCCACAAAGTGGACAAGCGCTACGTACAAATTCAGCTTTCCAAAATCGAGAACGAAGGGCAGCGCAACTATCTGGAACAGAAATACCACGTAAAATCCGAAACGGAAGAACTCCATAAAAACCGCTGGATGATGAGCGTCGGTTTTGGCGCGAACTTTTTCAGCAACGGTGCAGACGACGTCCTCAAGAACACACCCGCAATCGACATGGGTGCAGGCTACTGCCTTTTCGGGAGGTACTGCGCCGACTTCCACATCGGGGGCATTTTCCAGAGGGGCCTCAAGGAAGACGTCATGCAAGAAGGCTTCACCTACTCCAAGAACGATGTCTCGTACACCGCTGTCGAGGCTCTTTTCCGGGTCAACGCGCTCACCTCTTACGATTACGAACTTTCGGTCTATGGCGGGCTCAGGCTCCACGCCCTCGAAAACGACACCAAGCAGGACGACAAGTACCTCGAAAAATACGGGCGTAAAATGGACGATTTCTATTCATTCGGGTACACCACGGGAATTATCGGCGCCTGGTACTTCGGCGGCGACGGCTCCACGCCGAAAATCTTCGGCATCAGCACACGCATAGGTGTCGCCACCTTCGGAGATACGGAACTTCACATCACCGGCTACAACTGGTACGCCACCCTAAATTTCCTCTTGAGAGGCGGAGTCTCAAACAAATAGATTTACGGGCAATTAGCCCCATTTTTTTACCTCTAACCGCTAGTCGGCATCCCCCTTTTTCTATCTTTAGCCCCGTATTTTATTGTACAGTAAAACAAGGGATTTATCCCACAAGGAAACACTATGAAAAAGATCAAGTTCCAGGACACCTCGTTCCGCGATGGTTTCCAGTCTATTTTCGGTGCCCGTGTCTTCGCGAAGGACTTCATGCCCGCCGTCGAAGCTGCCTGCAAGGCCGGCATCACCCACTTTGAAGCTGGTGGTGGCGCCCGTTTCCAGGCCCTGTACCAGAACTGCGGCGAAGACGCATTCGACATGATGGACGAATTCCGTCGCGTCGTGGGCCCGAACGTCCGCCTGCAGACCCTCGCCCGCGGTATCAACGTGGTGGCCCTCGCCCCGCAGCCGCGCGACATGATCAAGCTCCATGCCGACATGTTCAAGAAGCACGGCATGACCCGCATCCGTAACTTTGACGCACTCAACGACGTGAACAACCTCATCTACTCCGGCAAGTGCATCACCGACGCCGGTCTGGAACACGAAGTCGTGGTGACCATGATGGAACTGCCTCCGGGATGCGACCTCAACGCCGCCCACAACCCGGAATTCTACGAACGCATCCTCCGCAACATCCTGGACGCGGGCGTTCCGTTCGCTTCCGTCTGCTTCAAGGACGCTTCCGGTACGACGAACCCGACCAAGGTTTACGAGACCTTCAAGCGCGCTCGTAAGCTCCTCGGCGACAACGTCGAACTCCGCATCCACAGCCATGACACCTGCGGTACCGGTGTGGCCCAGTACAAGGCCGCTATCGAAGGTGGCGCCGATGGTGTTGACCTCGGCCGCAAGCCGCTCTCTGGCGGTACGGCTCAGCCCGACCTGTTCTCCATGTTCCACGCCCTCAAGGGCACGGAATACAAGCTCGCCCTCGGTGAAGACAGCATCGTCGACGATCACATTCCGGAACTCATGGAAGCGAACAACGTCGCCGTTGAATGCCTCAAGGACTACAACTTCCCGCCTGAAGCACGCCAGATTACGACCGACGTGATCTTCAGCCCCATGCCGGGTGGCGCTCTTACCGCCAATACCCTCATGATGCGCGAAACCAAGACCTTCCACCTGTTCCCGAAGGTTATCGAGAACATGAGTGAATGCGTCCGCCGCGGTGGCTTTGCTTCTTCCGTGACGCCGGTTTCCCAGTTCTACTTCCAGCAGGCCTACATGAACACCCTGAACCAGGCCGCGGGCCGCGGTACGTGGTTCAAGATGACGGAAGGCTACGGCAAGATGCTCCTCGGTTACCAGGGCAAGACCCCGTGCGAACCGGATCCGGAGCTCGTGAAGATCGCTGCCGACCAGTTCAACATGAAGCCGTTCAAGGAAGCCTACCCGGGCATCCAGTGCGCCGAAGAAATCCTTCCGCCGGGCATCCCGGCTGCGAAGAAGCTCCTCGAAGAAAATGGCCTGCCGGTTACCGACGAGACCATCTTCATCACGGGCTGCCTCCAGACGAAGGCTGGCAACAAGGGTATCGAGTTCCTCAAGGGCAACCGCCACATCGGCGTGCCGAAGAAGGACCCGAACGCCGCTCCGGCTGTCGACACCAAGAACATGAAGGCCGGTGCAACGAGCACCTACCGCATTGCCCTTGGCAACCAGAGCTGGGACGTGCAGGTCAGCACCCTCAAGTAATTTGCTTCTGCGCAAGAACTGCTCGAATTTCGAGCAAGTTCAGCGCAGGTCACAAACAAATTAAAAGAAGTTCCGCAAACGCGGGACTTCTTTTTTATCAAATAACGGTTAAATTCCCCTTTTCCCACTCTTCAAGAGTGATTTTTGCAGATACGGCCAGTAGACTATTCGGGACTTCACCTAGTGCAGACAAAACTTTTTCAGCCTCGTCATTGGAAATTGCAAGATAATGCGTTGCGGCCCAGAGCCTTGTGCCCATAGATGGCGACGAAAGCAATTCATGAAACCTTGTACTCAACAAGGCTCCCTGCTTTTTGATTTGCCGATAAGCTTCCATCAATTTAATGGTTGCCCGCTTCAATAGCATCGCCATACAACTTCGTTAGTTCGGCATATTCACTTATCCATTTCTCGGCATTATCACTCATAATCATCGATTCCGGTTATTTACAAAGATTACGCTCCGAAAGATCTGGGTCGACAACAATACAACCACCGGAAATGTCCGTATCAAAAATAATCTTTTCTCCCGCACGATAGTGCGGCAATCCCTTAAGCGGGGAATCAAATTCTATCCAATCATAAAAATTCAAGCGATTGCCATAGTACCTTTTTCCTCTCGGGACATATTTCCAGGTGCCCCGATTCGAATCCAAGCCATTGCCGTCCGCATAGACCTGCAAAAATGTAGAATCTGGGTAAAGCGTCACCGATTCAAAGCCATGTTCATGCGTTCGCTTATACGTTCCAACAAAATCTTCATCTTGGAAGCACTGGAATAATACAAAAATAACCAAAAGCGCCCCAAGGGAAATTTTTATGAATGCAGGCTTTTTCATTTTTTCCTCAGCTATTCAGCCATGGCAATGTACTCGTCTAAATTCGGGATGTTGCTTATGATTTCTGAATCATCATGACAAACTTTAACAAAACCATTCGACATTTCATAGCCGACAAAGTCGCCATCGCCAATATCAAACAAACAATAAACACACCGACCATCCAAATTCACTTGACAAATTTCACTTTTGTTGATTTGAGGATATTTCTCGAGAATACTCTGGATTTCTTTCCAAAAGTCCTCAGGTAATTTTTGTATTTGCAAAACCTTCTGCACATTCTCTACGTTGACCTGTAAGTTTGTAAGGTCGATTTTTTCTTTCGTCGAAAGAGAAAATCCAGCAAACAGCCCTCTTGCAAAACAAATAGAGAATTCGATATTTGACGTGTTTGTATTGCTAAGGACAATTCCTTTCAAATTAAAATAAGGTTCAGAACGCCGCTCATATTTTTCGCTCACTGATGTATCAAAGAAAACGTTATAACGGCATGGGACCGAATGCAAGTCCGGTATAATTCGCCCGATAATTCCGGCATTCAATTCTTCTCTATATACCGAATACTCATCTGGCATTTTTTCGAGAACCATCAGGCAAAGTTTTTTTGCCCATTCCTCTAGTCTTTCTTTCTTTAACCAAGAAAACAATTTGCTAAACATCGTGATTCACTCCTTCTGTCTACTAAAATTCAACCATGATAATATGGGAGTACGTAAAACATTCTTGCCAGCGTGACAACAATCCAAAACATATACACGATTTTAGTCGCCATTTTCTTGGAGATGCCAATTTTCGCGAATTTCAAACTTATCAAAGAAACGCCCAATAGGAATGTACTTAAAAAACATGACACAAAAATAAAGCAGGCACAATCGTCATCAGTCTGCAAAGAGAGACCGTCAGGAGGGCCCCAGTCATACGGGCGCAGCGGAATAAGCAGCGCAAGAAACGTGAGTACAAGAGAACCCAAAAAGGAAACCGCCGCAAGGGCGCCGAGAAAAATCTTTATGAATGTAGACCTTTTCATCTTGACACTCCGCAATTCCAGTCCATCCGTCATTCACACCCTGTTAGAATGGCTCGCACAATGGAATCCTTGCATTACATTTTTTGCCTTCTGCGTAATTATAACGGACTTGATTGTATTCGCCTTTCACCTTTAAGCAACTGTTGCTGTCAACAACCTGTATATTTAAAGTTCCATTGGGTGTAAGTTCAAAAAAGCTACTGTCTTGGAAAGATACTCTAATAGCTGATGAGGAAATACTTTTTTGTGGATTTGGAAGCCTCCAAATCATACTGTCGCTACAAGTTTCAAATATATCTAAGGCCATGTGATAGTGAATTACTCTTTTGAATGTTCGTCTAGACAACGATAATTCATAAATACCATCATCATCAACAATAAATAATTCCCCCGCAAAGCGATTCATTATAGGATCTACAATCATTCCATAATCAATCATTTTTCTAAGCCGGTCTCCGTCGTCCATTTTTTTCAAATCCGTTTCTGATTGATATTCCATTATGTCTTCATACATTTTTTTCAATACATCTCGTCTGTTTTTTTTCAAATCCGTTTCTGATTGATATACCGTAAAGTCTTCATAGAAATCTACAATGCTATCGACTTCATACAAACCGGAATCCGACATTTTAACAAAGAACACCACATCCGGATAATTCGAACGATATAGAAGCGCATGCTCATTGTCCATACGTTCCGCATAAATAACGGTCGAGTCTTTTGCCTTTAAGTTTCTGTATTTAACTTGAAATACAATTTCGTTCGTATCAATTCCACACCACGTGTCAACATTAACTTTATCGAATCCTATACATTTTTCCGCCGCACTCCTTGAAAACACAATGTAAGGCAGCGAATCGTATCCAAGAAAGAAGTAATAATTTGAATCATCCTGCGCATAAATCCACCAGTCGCCAGAGCCGTTGTTCATTTGGTTCACTTCAAACCTGCACAAACTGGATTCGTTCGGAATTATATATACCGGATCAATCTTTGTCATATAGTAGTTGCCCACACAATTGAATCGAACAATCAAGAGAACGAACAATAGCACCGCAAGGGCGCCAAGGGAAATTTTTATGAATGTAGACCTTTTCATCTTCTTGTAATATACTTTATAAAGAAAACAAGTGCGAATATCACCGAACAAAAAGCAACATTTCCAACAAACCAAGACGCAAAAACAGTCGCTAAATCTAAATAATAAATTTCACCCGATTCTAAATTAATAAACTGTTCTTGAGCATTGAGTTTTAAAGCTATATACACCATAAAACATCCAACGGCAATAGATTGAATGAGGGTATAAAGTCCCGCAATGAACATGAACTCTTTTTTCATCATGATTCGCCTTCCCCGTTTTTCTCAGTTTCTTTTCTGCTGGCATGGAAAGAGTTTGTCAATATTTGCGTATTTCTCAATATATAGGGAACAATAATGCATAGATATGCTATAAGATTCATCTCGACTGAGCGCAACGGATGCGACGATGAGAAAAAAATCCAAAAACTGACTGTTTGAAAAATAAGGGCACTGTAAAAAGCAATCGACATCGGGTACAATAAGCTATATACGCCAATGATTCCGCAAAAAACGATAAAATGATATTTGACTGTTATCCCCCAAGACAAGTCGGGTTTCGACAGTGGGAACAAGTTGCCAAGCCACATCTGGACTACAGCAAATGTCAGCAACAATATTTCAAAGAAAATAATTTTTCGAACAATAATCTTCATCATTTGTTAAACATTGTTCATAAATATAACCTATTCCGCGGAAAATCGACCGACGAGGCCGCGGATTTCAAAAGAACAATAACACACGCCACGAAACTAGCAATCCACGTCAAGAACCAAGCGAGAAACATTCCATTATGGGCGATGGTCCTGCCCACGCTTGACGTATCAGAAATCAGGCACAAGCAGATTATATCGAAGACAAACGGCAGAATGAAAAAGATTAATCTTCTCTTTTTCAAGTTCAGCAAGGTAATCAAGATAAAAAGCACTCTGAAAAACATCATTGGCCAAACCACGCCGTCATCATCCCCGGCATTCATCAAATCCCTGCTAAAAACAATATCAGAACTGCCTTGCATATCGAAAACATCCGCCGCCACAAAGCCATTCGATTTCAAGAACAGAAACAGCAAAAAGCACATCGTTATTGAAACGATTGTAAAAACGACATTGAACAAATTAGCTGATTTAAACAGGCTTGTCATTTGTCAGCACCCTCTTTCTAAACAGCCTATAAAAAACAAACCCTACTGCAGCTACAATTCCTGTTAAAATAAAAAAGTGCAAGAAAAGAATTTTCGATTCAGCATAACAAACAACCCACCAAATTAGCGATCCCAACCCCACGAAGAAAAATAGCGACGCTCTATAGTATAATTTTTTTATTCCGTTCTTAATTCCAAGAATGCAAAGGCCCATAGCGATAGCAAAAAAAGCCATGGCAAAAAAGTAAAATCCTGGATTCTCTAAAAAAGGCGTCGCAAGTCCGTGAAGTTTTACACGAAACGAATCTATTTCTGTAACATTCCTATTTCCGACTTCATAGTTTTTCTCAGGGAAAAAAGAAAAAGCACCCTTGAATAAAGATATATAGCATTTATCATTTTCCGGGCAAAAGGCCAACACTTCACGTCCCTCATCCGTTTCATATGAAAAAGAACATTGCTTTCCTTCAACAAAGCAGACCTTTAATTTAGCCGGCCCACCCTCGAAAATATCATCTCGATTTTCGCGATTGAATTCTACTTGTTTTGACTGATTCCAATGACAATAAAAATTGCCTCCCGACAATCCGAGCAGAAGATAAATGAAAAATGGATAAAACAAGCCGAAAACGGCTACCGCCGAGAGAAGCCCGAGAATTATTCTTATGGGAGCAGATTTCAGCATGTAAACCTTAAGAATCAGACAATCATCGAAAAATATTCATCCAGTTTATAAATATAACCTATTCTGCGAAAAGAGGGACTGGCGGGGCCGTGATTATACTTTTTCTAGGGAAATAGGCGCGCAAAAGTACCCACCAAAATCATTTTTTCACGAACAAGGGTATAGACAAACTAAATTTTTGGAAACCAAAAGAGTCGATTCGTAGTATTTTGGTACCCATTTTTGCCAATATTGACTAAATCAAGTTTATCTATTTCATGTGCATCTTCGTCAATCGCTAAAATAGCCGCGCACATTGTAAACCAAGTTGGCCGAAAAGCGACCGCCCTCGTTCCAATACTCCCCAAAAGTCCAATCGTAGCGAACCATCAGAGATAACCAATGGCCCTTGGTCGCGGACGCGAGCAAGTTGTACCCAACATCACCGCCCAGATACCAGCCGTCATTTTTGCCATCAACGCCCCAGCCCCAGATAAAATCAACGAAGAGTCCCTTCGCCTGCGAAAATCTGTGGATGGATTCAAACGACCACCGAGACCTAGTCGCACCCATGGTTCCTGCATAATCCAGGCCCCAAATCCAAGTGTGATTATCCGAAAAACCCCACATGAAACCGAGCCGCATGTCCGGATTCCATTCGCCATAAAGGTTCTTGCTACCCGCGGCCACTTCCATTCCGACATAATCGGAGAGGTGGCACAACAAATCGACGAAGAGCGCGGCAAAGAAACCGGAGACAGACTCCGCTTCACTGGTCGCACGGCAACTTGACTCATGAGTACTGGTGTAATTCACGACCTCGGGGCTAGATTCGGCAGGCCTTACGATCAAGTCCATTACTTTGTTCGTTAGCGAATAAGTTACGACATCCAGATCATCGTCCATCGTGAATTTTTTATGTGCGCCCTTGACGACCTTGGAACCCTCCATGCGAATCATCCCCAGCCAATAGGCATCTTTCAATTTTACCAGGTACATCTGGAGCCTGGTCGCGCGGCGGCTCTCCTCGGCAAGCCCATATCCGAGTTCACCAAGGGCCATTTCCGTATATCTGGCAGCAAGATTCGCCATGCTGTCGTCCACATCTATGTACTCAGGGTCCATGAAAAATACTTCGTACGGCCTTTCGCTTTCGTAAATTTTTGGGGCATGGTAGAAGCTCTTCGTGAGCAATTCCTCCACGGCTTCGTCGACGTCATCCATTTGCGCAATCACGACGGAACTTTCTTCGACCTGGCCGTTTGCCGTAAATTTTTTCATCTGTATGGTACGGTTCGCCGGGCCGGATGCCGAGAAAGAGACAGCCTCGTTCGCGATTTCGGAACTGGGAACATACCCCAATTCCGCCAGATAGACCGCAGCCATCGCCCGGAGCTTTTTCGCCGAAAGGTCCCACGTGCCGGCAGCATCCCCCTCGATGACCTGCACATTCGCAGCCCCCGCGAATACGGCAAGGAAAGCGAACAAAATAAAGGTACGGACAATTTGCGGGCGGTTCATTCAGTTCATTCCTTCTTTAAAAGACTTCTATTACGGATAAAAAATAGATAAATATTTGGAGGTCTATTCATCTGCAAAAAAGGACTGCATCGCAGCAGTCCTTTGAATGTTTTTGACACGCGGGTCTGGATCCTTCGTGCTTACGCACTCAGGATGACACACCTTAGATTTGGCGCCAATGGCGCCAGTTCGCGGCGCCTCGGTCATGCCCAAGCAAGCTTGGGCGCGACACTCGGCTTGCTACACTTCTTCAATGCTCGCGTGGTACTCTTGCAGGCTCTTCACAGCGCCGTGGCCGTTGCGGGCGGCGGCGATGCCCTTGACGGTGTTGTACGCACCGGCGAGCGTTGTGATGTACGGGACCTTGTACTTGACGCTTCGCGTCCGTGGCTGCACTCGGTCATAGAAAAATGCAAGCATTTTTCTGCGACACTCGTTTTGCACACTTTTGATGGCGGCCTTGCGGATAGCGCTTTGGAGCCTTCGGCTCCCAAATGCGGGGCTCGGAAATAGGCTTGCAAGCAATCCTGCTTCACTCGCCCTTGGCATTTGTCGTCCTTGATGGCGTCGCGCTTTGCCCATGGCGTGTTGATGATGAGGTTCACCTGCTTGTTCAGGATGATGTCGAGGACGTTCGGACGGCCTTCGGCAATCTTGTTCACCACTTCGCACTTGACACCGGCAGCTTCGTAGAACTTGGCGGTACCTTCGGTAGCGTAAATCTTGAAGCCGAGCTTCTGGAAAACACCGCAAGCCGAATGTCGCGGCAGACCGCTTGCGGGCTGACATGACTGAGGCGAGGTGTTTCTACAATTCCTTACCGATTTCAATCGCCTGTTCGGAGAGGTTCACCTTGTCAGAAAGGCTGATGAGCACAGCGCCTTCGTTCGGGAGGAAGGAACCTGCGGCTTCCTGGCTCTTGTAGTAAGCGAGGGCGTAGTCGTCGGAGAGGCAGAGGACTTCACTTATGGAGACCGTTCGGCTTACAGCCTCACTCTCGCCTCCGACGACTCGTTAAGACGAGTCGCCTACGGCTCACGGGCGTGTTACAAACTTTGGAGACCAGAGGCACCGTGCGGGAAAATTCTTCTTTGGGCGTTCCCGCACATATATGTGCGGTCGGGCTATATTTTAGGGGCGACCACCTTCGCTTCGCTCGTTACTCGCCTCCTAAAACGAAGCCTTGCTCCCGAGAACATCAAGAAAGAACTGCCCGCAAGTCTTCGCCCCAAGGGGTCACTATCCCTAACGCAAAAAGGGCAAGCCTACGCCCGCCCGAATTCGCACAAACGGTATTTACTTGCCATTTCTATGATTTACTGCATAATGGAACAGATTGCAACACACCATGCGAGTGCAACGATTTGCATTCGTGCAATTGTAAACTAGTCCATTCCTCATTTTCAGATTTGAAAATGAACGAAGACTCAAAATGAATGTTAAGGTTTTTCCGTAGGAAACCAACCTCGATCGGTATCGTTATGCAGACATACATAGTAAAGAGAGTCCTCAGTCATGACAATAGTTTTCTCAGCTTTTTCTGCGTAAGTACAAAAGCCAAACTTCCGTTCCAAGCTATCATAGGGCAATCGCCAAATGCGGAGCGTCAATTTCGAATGATCACAGACAAGTGAATCCCCATAATGGATGGACGCAGGATTCTCATTTACCATACGAATATCACTCGAACCACTGTTCGGATTACCATAGAAGCCAGCCTTACATTCTGGGAAACCATAAACATTCTCTAACAAGTTAGACATTAGTTCATTCAAATCACGTTGAGAATACAACCAAATACTATCGTGTTTCATAACCCATTTAATGATAGTATCCCGATTTGAGGCACAATAATCAGCGCTAATAAGAGCTTTATCAGAATCAAACCATTGCCCATTCTCAGAAAAATAATTTGTAAATGAATCAACATTTTGTTTAAACAATGAATCTTGGACCAAAAAGCCCAACATCACATACAGAAAAAAATTTTCCGCACGGCCATTAAATGTTCCATAAGAAATATAGTAAGGATGCATTGGATCATATCTATATAAAGAATCGTCCTCTGTATATGCCCCATAACGGGCTCCTAAAAGTCGTTCTAATTCTATAGCCGATTTACTTTTGGCCGCATGAAATGGATAGCCATCCTCATACAACTTTTTTACTCTTTTGCTTTCTAGATGGCTTTCTATCGATAATCGAGGATGGAGCGACAACGAAATATTTGACAGTGTTAAGAATGTTATTTTGGACACAACTGAATCAGAATGAGAGAATCGCAAATGCAGTTCTATAATCACATAAGGAGATTTGTAATCCGTAGCAAGAAAGCTGTATTCCGAATCCATTACAGTCCCTTTGTAACAGCGTCCCTGAATTTTATTCAAGCAACTGTCTAATTCGCACAAGCTGACAGAATCAACCAAAAATTCTTGGGGAATAAAAATAGAACCTGAAAGGGATCTGTTTTTTATAGAATGTGGGGCACTTAAATCATAGGAATCAACTCTATTTACACTGTAATCGTTTTCCTCACCACAACCAACAATGAGAAAAACAAAAAACATCAAAACTATTACACGAAACATGTGCTACCCGCAAAACTCATAACAAATTCGACATTCAGAAGAACCAATTTGCACATTCATTTCGACATCAACATTTTTTGTTTTTATGGTAAAGTAAAAAAGATGATTGTCGGTATATTCACAATCTTCGCCTTCTGCAGAACGAGAAAACTTCTTTTTCGATTGTGTTATAGAGAAATCATCCACATCAAAAACCTCGGAGTACGAATAATCGGAACTTCTCAAAACGATTTTATCAACATTACTGCAATCATAAGTATCACACCCATAAAAATCTAAAAAAAGGGAATTAATATGATTCCAATAAGTGTACATAAAATTTATTTCAAAACTCATAGGCTGAACAGAATTACCAACAGGTTCTATTCGAGGATAAATCTTTTTGGCTGCAGAAGCATCATTTATTTTATTTAAAGTGTCAGAAAACGGTTTATAATTTTCAATTCCAATAGAATCAAACCAATTCTGTTTCTTTATAAAGCCTAACAAAAAACTATCTTCAGCAACTATACTAATTCTATCAATATCAAAGCTATTGTTCGAACTGTAACTACTTTCATATTCCGCAAGCATACAGCCTATAGAAAAAATCATTACTATCGTAAATCCAATATAAAGCAAAAATTTGCAGTATTTCATATTCTGATTTTACTCTGTCTACCACTATGGAACTATTTAGCTCTAATCGGAATATAGATTTTTTCCGTCTATCATTCATCATTATATGGAATAAGTTTCCTTAATATACATAAAAAGACCGCAGCATTTTATTGCTACGGTCTTTAATGTTCTGACACGCTTGTAATGGCGATGCCGGCACCCCGGAACATGTCCGGGGCAGGCTCAGTCCGGCATGACACTTTAGGCGTTAAATTTCTTCAATGCTCGCGTGGTACTCTTGCAGGCTCTTCACAGCGCCGTGGCCGTTGCGGGCGGCGGCGATGCCCTTGACGGTGTTGTACGCACCGGCGAGGGTCGTGATGTACGGGACCTTGTACTTGATAGCGGCCTTGCGGATGGCGCTTTCGTCCTTGATGGCGTCGCGCTTTGCCCACGGCGTGTTGATGATGAGGTTCACCTGCTTGTTCAGGATGATATCGAGAACGTTCGGGCGACCTTCAGCAATCTTGTTCACCACTTCACACTTGACGCCGGCCTTCTCGTAGAACTTGGCGGTACCTTCGGTAGCGTAAATCTTGAAGCCGAGCTTCTGGAATTCCTTACCGATTTCAATGGCCTGTTCAGACAAGTTAACCTTGTCGGAGAGGCTAATCAACACGGCACCTTCGTTCGGGAGGAAGGAACCGGCGGCTTCCTGGCTCTTGTAGTAAGCGAGGGCGTAGTCGTCGGAGAGGCCAAGCACTTCGCCGGTAGAGCGCATTTCAGGGCCGAGAACCGGGTCCACCTTCGGGAACTTGTCGAACGGGAACACAGCTTCCTTGGCGCCGTGGTGGTTGAACTTCTTGTCCTTGAGCTTGAGGTCTTCGAGCTTGGCACCGAGCATCAGGCGGGTGGCGAGGCGAGCCATCTGCGTGTTACAGACCTTGGAGACCAGAGGCACCGTGCGGGAGGCACGCGGGTTGGCTTCGAGGACGAACACCTTGCCATCTTCGATGGCGTACTGCATGTTCATGAGGCCGCAAACGTGGAGAGCTTCGGCAATCTTCCTGGTGTAATCCTTGATGGTGGCAAGGTTTTCCTTCGTGATGGTCACCGGCGGGATGATGCAGGCGGAGTCACCGGAGTGGACACCGGCAAGTTCCACGTGTTCCATCACGGACGGGATGTAAACGTGTTCGCCGTCAGAGAGGGCGTCAGCTTCGCATTCGAGAGCGTTGTGGAGGAAGCGGTCGATGAGGAGCGGACGATCCGGGGTCACGCCGACAGCCTTGGCAACGTATTCGCGGAGCATGTTTTCATCGTAAATGACTTCCATGCCGCGGCCGCCAAGCACGAAGCTCGGGCGGATCATCACCGGGTAGCCGCCGATCTGCTTGACACAGGCGAGTGCTTCGTCGATGTTCGTAGCCATGCCACTTTCCGGCATCGGGATGCCGAGCTGGTCCATCATCTTGCGGAACAAGTCGCGGTCTTCAGCGATATCGATGGAGTCGATGCTCGTACCGAGAATCTTG
>CACWNW010000020.1 GCA_902762305.1 Fibrobacter succinogenes
GGCGCCCAGATGTCTATCATGTTCGGCGCGTACTTGTAAAGCCACCTCGAGAATTCAGGCATGGCGGGCTCGCCATTCTTCCAGTTCAGCGCATCTTCGGAAAACTGCATCAGCATGTGGTTATCCGTCGTCGCGAGCGCATAGCCATCCTCGTAACGGATGATGTCCGGGTCATGCCCCGCCCAGCGAGTCTCCTTCGCGTACCAATCGGCCGCAAAGGCCTGCCCCGCCAGCAGTGCAGAAAGTACAAAAACCACGTTGAATCTTTTCATAACGCCTCGCTTTCCACACATCCAAGGTAAATATACAATAAAAAGTAGATAGGAGAATGCGACTGGAGGCAACTGGACTGACGTTTGTTTCGCGAAATAAGTTATATTGCATAAAAAATCCAACATTCTACTGGGGCGATGACTGCATGGCTAGATTCGGTAAAATTGCTGCTATAGGTTGCCTTATTCCGATAGGCCTTGTGGCTCTTATTCCGCTTTTTGCATGGGGATGTTCTAAGTTCATCGATATCGACAGCAAATGGATTAAGAAGGGAATATCGGACGCTTTTGAAAAAGAAGAATTCTCGTTTGACGCTCAATTCGAGTTTCATCAAGAAGGTTCTTCATCGGAAGATATAACATCACTCATCTTACTAGGGACCTTGAAGCAAAAAAGTCTTTTTGGAAAGGAATTGCTAGTAGCTTTGCAAACGAAAGATAATGGCAACACCTGGAAAATGGTGAATAACAGCATAGGCGCAGATTCGGATTTTAGAGACGGTGCAGAAAGTTGGGAATATTTCGGGGTGGCCGTATTGAACGGGAAAATCGGAAAAGTTTACTCGAATGTAAAGGATTCCGTTTCCTCGTTTGGCAAATCGATTATTTTAGAAAAGAGAAGTACATACAATAAGCATTTTGGGGATTGCAGCAGCGAACTGGTTTTTGCCCAGGAAGACCCGAACTGGTTTATTTGCGGATATGACAACAAGTATTCTTCGACACACGAAATTCGCGTCTTACATAAGACAGAAGGTTCATCCAAGATACAAAGTTCATTTCCCAACAAATGGCATCTGTTTCGTACAGAAAATGGGCGCATATACGATTTTCACGTCAAGGGAAACATGATGGCAGCAGCCATCGTATTCGATAGAGGTCCTACAACTTGGCTGCACTACCTGTACTATAGCGTCGATGGCGGCAAAAACTGGAAAAACGAAAAGCTTCCAAATATCTCTGACGCACGCTTGGTAATCAGTGACAATAAAATTGCGGTACTCGGGTTAGAAAACTTCTACAACGAAGGCTGGGTCCGCGTCCATATTTTAACAATGCCGAATCCGAAAAAATAAGTCCGTTGGTATCATGAGTACAAAGAAAAAGATTGCCATTATAATTTTCGCCATCCCTTTCATCGCGTCTATCTTGATTGCGGTCAAGTTTTGTTTGTTCTTGTCGGATATAGAAATGCCTTCAGAAGCGTTTATTGAAAAGACCGTCAAGCATGAGAAATTTAAGAATTTTATCATAGATGAAATGAAGGTGCAGAACCTCGACACAATCTATCTATTCGGCACATACCGCGACAAGGGCGTTTCCGTTCTCAGAACATTCGATGGCGGCGCTTCTTGGAATGCAGTCTTGATTAATGACAAGTCTTTTTTGTCGTCATTCTTTCTCATAGAAGACTATGCGATTCTAGATAATTACGAGCAGCAGGGTGCTACTGAAAGTTCGATATACGTTTCGAACGGAGATTACTCAGAGTGGAAATTTATCGGAAGCTACAAGCACAACGAGGGCAAGTATTTTCAGGCTTCCCGTATAAAAGATTCTACGCAGACCGAACATCTGGAATTCATAGCCGGGCAGAGGAATTCGCCCCACCCAGCATCTTTCGTCCGTCATGGAAATGCGCTATTTGCAAGGGGCGACACTAGCTGGATTGTCGGTTCCATGCGCAACCAACTCTTTTTTTACCGGCTAGAGAACGAAAAGGCGCAATTGCAACTGAAAACTGATTTCACGGACGACGAAGAAATCCATCTTTCATTTGATGATTTCTTTGTAGAAGACAAATTCATTGCAGTCATCGTTTCGGACGACAAGAGCACTTTAAATTTAAATAGGCATTCATTCCTATTCTACAGCGTTGACGGCGGTCGCTCCTGGAAAAAGGAAAAAATCTCGCCGACTAAAATTTTTTACAGAATCCAACTTGATGGCGACAAGATTGTTCTTGCTTATTGCGATTCGTCGTATTTCTCGCTCACGATCTTGGCCCTGCCCATCCATTCATCTGCTCAAGAATAAACGAAGGCTTCTTCAAGAAAGCGTTTTTTGCTTTACGCCATCTTGCTCGCATCAATCGCCTTGCCGGATTCGACCTTGCCCGCAAAGAAGCTATAAGCCGCAGGCACGATGAACAGCGAGAGGAACGTGGCAAACGTGAGGCCACCCGCAATGGCGATGCCCATCGCGATGCGGCTCGGGGTGCCGGTCATGATGAGCGGCACCGCGCCCAACACCGTCGAAAGGCTCGTCATGAGGATTGGGCGGAAGCGGCGTTCCGCCGCCATCCGAGCCGCTTCAAGCTTGCTGCACCCGGTATTCGCCGCAATCTGGTTCGCAAATTCCACAATCAAGATACCGTTCTTCGTCACGAGCGCGATAAGCAATATAAGCGCAATCTCGCTAAAGATATTGAGCGTTTGGCCCGTGATGAACAGGAAGGCAAGCGCACCCGCGAGCGCGAGAGGTACCGTAAAGAATATCACGAAGGGAGCGCGGAAGCTTTCGAACTGTCCTGCAAGCACCAGGAACACGAGCGCAAGTGCAAGCAGGAACACGATGTAGAGCCCGCTGGAACTTTCCTCGAACTCCTTCGAGGACCCGCTCAATGCGGTACTCACGCTCGGGTAATCCTTCAGGAGGTGCTTCGCTATCCGGCGCATCTCTTCCACGCCGTCGCCAATCGTCTTGCCCGGCACAAGGCCCGCCTGGATGGTGGCGGCAGAGAATCGGTTGAATCGCGGGAGCGACGGCGATGCGGACTGCTCGCTGAACGTGATGAAGTTGTCGAGGCTCACGAGTTCGCCCTTTCCGTTCTTCACGGTAAGCATCGAGATGTCCTCGGGCGTGCTCCTGTACTGGTACCCCACCGCGCCGATAATATCGTACTGGCGACCGTCCTTATAAAATTCACCATAACTCTGGTCGCTTATCGCAAGTTGCACCGCCTGTGCGATGTCGTTCACCGAAACGCCTTCCTCATTCGCCTTGTCGCGCAAGATCTCAATATGGAGTTCGGGCTTCGTGAATCTCAGGTTCGTATTCACCACGCTGAACACCGGGCTCTTGCTCGCCTCTTCTTCGAACTTGGGCACGAGCGTGCGGAGAATTTCGATATTCGGGGCCTGCAGCACGAACTGGACCGGCAGGCCACCGCGCTGCGTACTGATGCTCTGCGGTTCGAAAACCATCACGCGCAAGTCGGGGTATTCGTTACCGAGCACCTGGATGGCGCGCGCAATCTCGCTCTGCGGGCGACGCGCCTTCTTGTTGTCGTTCAGGAATATGCGCATTCTCGAGTTGCCCGCATTCCACGCACCCGCCTGGATTTCGGAATACTCGTTGGTGTCCATGAGCGCAATGACTTCTTCGGCAAAAGCGTCGGCCATGCGCTTGGTGCGCGTAAGCGTCACGCCCTCGGGCATGTTCATGTTCACCATGACCGCATTGGAGTCTTCCGTCGGGGCCATTTCGCTACTCATGTTGTTGAAGCAGAAATACGCGATGGCCAAGAGCCCCGCCACTACCGGGAAAAGCAAGAAGCGCAGCTTGAGGAACAGCCCGAGAAGCACGGCGTAAATGCGGTTAAGCCAGTTAAAGAACGGCTCGGTGACACGGAAGAACCAGCCCTGTTTCTGGCGACTCAGGAACTTGGAACAGAGCATCGGCGAGAGCGTAAGTGCACAGAGCGTCGAGAGGAACACCGTACCGATCATCACCGCCACGAACTCGCGGAACAGGAGGCCCGTAGTACCGCCCAGCGCAAGCACCGGAACGAACACGGCCATGAGCACCACAGATGTCGCAATCACCGCAAAGAAGATTTCATTTGTACCCGCGACCGCCGCCTGCTTGGGAGTCATGCCGCGTTCAATCTTGTGGTAGATGTTTTCCACAATCACGATGGCATCGTCCACCACGAGGCCAATCGCCAGGACCATCGCAAGCAAGGTCAGCACGTTGATACTGAACCCGCACAGATACAGCACGAAGAAGCTTCCGATAACGGCCACCGGCACCACCACCATCGGGATGAGCGTCGTGCGGGCCTGCCGCAGGAAGGCAAAGATAATCGCAATCACCAGCAGGAACGCGATGAAGATGGTCTCCACCACCTCCTTGATGGAAGCGCGGATGTTGATGGAAGTATCGCGCCCGTAAAGCACCTGCACGCCTTCGGGAATTTCGCGGCGGATATCCTCCACGCGCCTGTAGAACTCGTTCGCGATTTCCACGTGGTTACTACCCGGCTGCGCCATCAGGGCGAGCGTGATGGAGTTCTTGCCGTTACGGCGGAACCCGGTACGCGTATCCTTCGGTTCGTAATGGATATCCGCCACATCGGAAATGCGGATGACGGTCCCGTCGGCAGCCGTCTTTACCGCGATATTCTCGAACGATTTCGGGTCGAGAATGCGGCCCAGCGTGCGGATAGAAAGTGTCGTCTCGCTACCTTCGATGGAGCCGGAGGGCAATTCCAGGTTGCCGCGCTTGAGCGCCGCCGACATCTCGGCACCCGAAACGCCAAGGGCCTGCAGACGCACAGGGTCAATCCACAGGCGCACTGTCGGGCGTTTCTCGCCCCAGATGGCGACTTCCGACACACCGTTGATGGTCTGCAGGCGCTCCTTCACAAAGTTGTTCGCGATTTCGGAAACTTCCATCGGGTCGAGCTTGTCGCTCACGAGGCTCACCATCAATATCGGGTCGTTGTCGCTATCGGACTTGTAGACCGTCGGCTCGTCCACATCGTCGGGGAGTCTGCGGCGCACGCGGCTCACGCGGTCGCGGATTTCGTTCGCGGCCGCCTCCAAATCCATGCCCGTCTCGAATTCAATATTGATGAACGAGAAGCCGTCTCGGCTCGTGGAGGTAAGCGCCTTGATACCGGAAGCGCTGTTGATGGAGGCTTCGAGGATTTCGGTAACTTCCGCCTCCACCACTGCAGCGTTAGCGCCCGGGTACGACGTACGTACCTGGATAAGCGGATAGTCTACGTTCGGGTATTCGCGCACGCCCAAGTTAGTGGCACCAAAAGCGCCGAGCAAGATGATGACAAGCGCCATCACTGTCATGAGCACCGGGCGACGTACGGAAAGGTTCGCGACACTCATCCGCGTTTACTCCACTTCGTAATCGGCGTTGTGGCGGATTTCACGGATGCGCACAGAAATGCCTTCGCGCAGGCTAATGAGGCCCGAGGTAATCACGGTATCGCCCTCGTCGAGCCCTCCGGTCACATCGACCGTAATGGGCGTGCGGAGCCCGGTCTGTACGTGCTTGATTTTCGCCTTCCCGCCGGTAGCCACGAACACGTAGGCGCCGTCCTTGTCGAGCGTAAACGCTTCTGCCGGAATCGGGATGCTCTTGGCCACACCCGACAGCATGGCAACGTTCACCTTCGCATAAGAACCAGCGAGGAGCTCGCCCCCTACGTTATTGACTTCCACCAGCACCTGGCGGGTACGGCTGCTTTCTGAAAGCCCCGCTTCGAGCGCCTTCACCTTGCCGCTTGCAGAAATATTGCGTTCCTCGTCCTTGAGTTCCACGGCATCGCCCGGCTTGAGGGCCGACGCATAGCGCTGCGGAAGCGCGAACTTTGCCTTGAGTTTCTTGACTTCGCTAAGGGAGGCAACCGACGTGCCCGTCGTGAGCCAGGCGCCCACCGAAACGTTCACGAACCCGAGCTTGCCTGCAAACGGGGCCCGCACTTCGGTCTTTGCAATCTGCGCCTTGATGAGTTCCACCGAAGCTTCTGCCGACTTGAGCGAGGCCTCGGCACTTTCCATGTCGGCCTTCGTCGCACCGTCCTTCTCGTAGAGTCCCTTCGCACGGTCGTACTTCTGCTGGGCGAGCTGCTTGTTCGATTCAGCCTGCTTGAGCTGCGCCCTGAGTTCGGAATCGTCAATCTTTGCAAGGAGCGAGCCCTTCTGCACCTGGGCGCCGTCCTTCGCATAAAGGTTCATGAGCCTGCCGGAGGTTGCCGCCGTAAGTTCAACATTGTTCAGCGGTTCAAGGGTCGCCATAGCCGAAAAATCCTTGGCCGCACGGTGGGATTCGGCAATATAGCCTTCCACGGCAATCTCGCGAGCAGGCCTGCCTCCCGGGCCACCCTTACCGCCAGGGCCGCCTTTTCCGCCCGGGGCTCCTTTTGCACCAGGAGCAGGAGAATCGCCGCCACCGCAGGCAGCCAGGAATACAGAAACAAAAATGGAAATAAAGATCTTTTTCACGCTTTTTAGATGCATATCGGGTAAAAATGGTTGCATTTCAAAAAAATTTCCCCGAAAATTTAGAAAAAATCGTTATTTTCCTAGTTCCAGCCGAACTCCGAGCGCATCCACGCACTCAGCTTCTCGGCATCCTCCCGAGCCTCGTCCGTAACCGGATGCGGATCCAAGCCATGCGAGGAATTTTCCCTAGGCTCAAATGAAAAACGGTACAGGCCCGTCAGGCCCTCCTTTTCGAGCGTTTCCTTCACCAAATCCAAGTATTGGCGGCACATGACCATATATTCGCCAGTAAGCATCGGGCCATCCAGAAGCACAATTCTCGCATTCGGATGGTAAGAATGTACTTTCCGCACAAAATCAAGTGCCGAATCCACAAACTTGGTGGAATCGTTCTTCCCGCTCGCAAAATCGTTCGTCCCCAAATTGATTACAACAACATCCGGATGCCACTTGTCATGGTCCCACGGCACAACCGAGGTCGAATGCGTTCCCGTCCTGTCGTACACAACAGGCAGAGTGAGCGTCGACGATCCGTCCACATTGATATAAAGCCCATGCCCGCTGCTGCACACGATACGCGCATCGGCATCGAGAATTTTCGCAGTCTGCCCCGCATAGCTATAAAAAGAACTTTCGTAGGCAAGGTCGAATTCCATACCCACCACAGGCACCAGAACATCGTAACCGCACGTGATGGAGTTCCCGACAAATTCGATTTTCCGTTCCGGCAATTCGGGCAGAAGTTCCTTTTTCACTTCCCCATTGACACGCATTCCATACAGGAACCAGTCGCCTAAATTGCTTTCGCTCCTTTTATATAGGGTAACAACATGCGGGCCATAAGGCAGGCCCGAAACAACAGGAACAAAAGTCGGGGATTCTTCGGATTTGGCTACAAGTACCACAGAAGACGGGGATTCCTCCCCATCCACAAAAATATCCAAGAAAACAACATCGTTCGTCCAGTTCATCGCTTGGAGGTCGGTCCCGATAAAAGCAATCGTGACAGCGGAAGCCGACCACGACAAAATCAAGACATCGCCCTTCTCATAATTAGCCCGACCCGAAACAAGCAAGGCATCCGAATCGTAGGGGACAAACGTCCATTCCTGCGACAAGTCTCCATCAAGATTTTCAGAAACGGCAGCACTATTGCTGCAAGAACCCAACAGCAAGGGGAAAATCAGTAAAACAAGTAAACCGATATACCTTGCCATATTGGAAATTTATCGCCTAGAATTTCACATTCAGCAGCAATCCGCCACCATCGTCAAAGAATTCCGGCACCACATTCATGCGCTGCGAGAAAGCCTTCGAAGACGTCGCCCTGTAGATGCGCATGGCATCGAGCATCGAGACCACGCGGTTTATCACGAGCGCACCCACCGACACTTGGAACACGATACGGCTCACACGGAAATGACGCATGCGGTTCTTGAATTCCTCGATATTTTCCGTCGATTCCGGATTATCGCTGCTGCCCCAGTCCCACTGGATGCTCTCGTCCAGGTCCGCATTCACATCCTTCCCGGCACGGATCATCGCCTGGTTGTAGTCCTCATCCATGTCGGGCGAAGAATTCTGCCCCGCGACACCGCCGCGACTGCGGTAGCTACCTACCGTGTTGAGCAAAGAGATATCGCGACTGCCATTCGTGAGGCCGGCGTGGCTCACCGCATAGTTGTGCGCCGATGAGATATAGTGGTCCCCGATAAAGTACGAACTGATGGCGGCCAGCCACAGGGCGGCATCTGTCCAGACGAACGGGCGGACGAGCGATTTTTCGCCCAGGTAGAGTTCGCCCATGCCCGGCAGAACGGCACTAGCACCGAGCGCAAGCCACAGGCTCTTGTCCTGGTTCTTGCTCACGCTTTCGTCCACCGAGATAACCACCTGCGAAAAAGCGGCGGAGGCTGCCAATATCAAGGCCAACAGAATACGCATCAGAATCCCCAGCTGGCCTGCACGCCCACACCAAACCCGTTAAAGAAGTTCACGAAACTATCGAAACGGAGGTGGTCGTACCAAGAAAGTTCCTCGGCATACAATGTCTTGTTATGCGCATTCGCCGTGAACGCAGCATCGATTGCCGAAATGACATGGTTCAGGATGAGACCGCCGAAGAACCAGGCCTGCAAGTCGGCATAGTCGTTTGCCTTGCCGCGCATGGAACGGTATTCGTCCATGTGTTCGGACTTCGCCAGCGGGACAAGCCCGTCAGCAAGTTCGTCATCCTCGAGATTCAGGTTCATGGCAACCGCGGGGTCGGCCACATCATCCCAGCCGAGCACATAAGTCTTGTCGGAAATCTGCTGGTACACGGCCGACGCATCGTAGAACGAACCGACGTTGTCTATCTCGTCTTCAAGATTGGACGGATTAGATACGGAGAACCGGTTGTAGTGGCTCTTGTCATTGTAGAACAGGCGATGCGACGTATAGCAGCCCGAACCGACAGCACCAGACTCGCCATAAATCGCCTCGCAGAAGTTCTCGCGCGAACCCATGTAGCGGTTCTCAAAACGTGCTTCCTCGGTCTCGTCCGAAAGTTGCCCGTAAAGGTCACGCATGCCCGCCTCGTAACGGCCGATGGAGTAATGCTCCTTCGCATAGTTCTTGTACTTCTTCACCTGGTCGTTGTACTTGTACACCGAGAAGTAGTACCAGCTCCCCCAGAGGGCGGCTTCGAGCGCGAGATAAACGCCACCGCGCACATTGGTAAATGCGGAACCGCCCACATAGAGCTGACCGCTACCGGGAACGACAAGCGACATGAACAAGGCCTTGCGCGGGCTCTTGTAACGGCCCTTCATCTCGTCGATACCATGCACCCTGGAAACCTTCACTGGGCCAAGCAAGTCACGACGGCTCATAGAACTAGAAGAAATATCCGGAGCAGGCTGTTCGGAACTGCTGGAACTGAGTGCGGCAAGGGAATCGCTGATGCGGTTTTCCTCCGAACGCCTCCTCATCTCTGCTGCGAAGGCCTCTTCGGGAGTCATCTGCTTCGCGGAATCGACGGCAGCGGAATCTGCAACAGTGGTATCGGCCGGAGCAGTCGTATCCGCAACGGCAGGGGCGGTCGTGTCGGCAACAGCGGGGGTCGAAGAATCGGCCGGAGCCGCAGGATCGCTGCTAGAAGACACAACCTCCGAACTGGAAAGCGGGGCCACAGAACTCGAGGAAACAACCGAGCTGGAAGACTCCTTCACAGAACTAGAAGAAACAATCGCGGAACTCGACGAGACAACCGCCTCACTCGACTGAGTCGCTTCCGCCTCGAACTCCGCAAACAAGTCGCGAGGCTGGGCAAAGGACTGAACCGCAAACAAACCGGCAAAACATGCTACAATATGGAACTTATGCATACAGGAATAAAATAGCAAATTTTCCGCCTTTACACAAAAAGAACCGCCCCTTTTTAAGGAGCGGCCTTTCAATTTTCAAGTGAAGCGAGAATTACTTCTCCGCGACCACCCAAACCTTGACCTGTGCTTCGACGTCGCTGAACACCTTGATGGTGACAGTGAACACGCCAACCTGCTTGATAGGTTCGGCGAGGTCGACCTGAGCACGGGAAACCTTGACACCGGCCTTGGTGATGGCATCGGCAATGTCGCCGGCAGTCACGGAACCGTACAGACGGTCGCCTTCGACGACGCGGCGTTCGAGGTTCACAGAAATCTGGGACAGCTTGGCAGCCACATCGCCAGCGGCAGCGAGTTCCTTCTGGAACTGGGCTTCGAGAGCGGCGCGGTTGGTTTCAATCTGTTCCTTGGCTTCCTTGGTAGCACGGACAGCGAGCTTGCGCGGGAAGAGGTAGTTACGGGCATAGCCGTCCTTGACCTTCACGACGTCGAGCATCTTGCCCAAGTGGGGAACGTTGGCCTTAAGAATAATTTCCATAGTCTAGTTCCTCCTTAGCGCAGACTGTCCGAAACGAACGGGAGAATGGCCATCTGGCGAGCACGCTTGATAGCCTCGTTCAGCATACGCTGGTACTTGGCAGAGGTGCCGGAGATGCGGCGCGGGATGATCTTGCCACGTTCAGAGATGAAGCGACGGAGAGTCTTCTCGTCCTTGTAGTCAATGAACTTGACGTTGTTTTCCGTGAACCAGCAAGTCTTCTTGCGGCGGACACGGGTAGCCTGCTTCTTATCTTCAAAAGCCATTATTCAGCCTCCCCTTCTTCTGCGTCAACCGGGATGATTTCCTCGGTAGACTGAGCCATGTCCTTGTTGTAAACGATTTCGCTCATCGGGTAATCGGCGAGCGTCATCCAGCGGAGGACGTTTTCGTTAAGCTTGAGAGCGGCTTCCATAGCGGCGACCACAGCGGCTTCTGCCTTGTAGTAGAAGATCACGTAGTAACCATGCTGGCGCTTGTTGATGGTGTAAGCGAGCTTGCGCTTGCCCCAGTCGTCACGGCGGAGAATTTCGCCGTTGCCGTCGGTGATGCTCTTGCCAATCGTCTCGACTTCGGCATTGATAGCGTCGTCAGAGATCATAGCGTCGATGATCACCATCGTTTCGTATTGTCTCATAATGAGTCCCTTTGGTCTATCGCCCGGGTACCGACATTGGCTCCGGGAGGGTTCCGATTATAAAAATCGGTGTGCCAAATATAGAAAACGCTCCCCCTTTGTCAACTTTTCGGGGCTCGGACCGCCCCCTGAGGTCGAGTTCCCTATTTTTTGTTAAATTTCCGCGCATGAACAAGTCCGACAGGATTCTAGGCTACATTTCGCTATTTGCGCTCGTCGCCCTATTTGCGGGTATCGCGTACGGCATGTACGAGGCGCACCAGCACGTAACCTACAAGACCTATGTCGATTTTGACGAACTGGGCTCGCTGCAGCCCGAAGACCCGGTAGTCATCCGCGGATACACAGTCGGTACCATCGGCAAGGTCACCTGGATGGGAGACCGCGCACGCGTAGAGGTCAAGTTCGACGAACCCCGCACCATCCGCGAAGGCACGCAGTTCAGAAACGTGAACTACGCCATCATGGGCCAGCGCAGGCTTGAAATCGTCCCGAACAAGAACGGGAAAGTGCTTCCCGTCGACCATATCCACCAGGGAACTTTCGAACCGGGTGTCGCCGAAGCGCTCCGCTACATCGAAGACCTGAACGGCCTACTCGCCAACGTGCGCGACGTGGTCAAGCTACTCACCGAAGGCGACTCGACGCACCAGTCCGCACAGGAAATCTACGAGAACGTGCTGGGGACAGTCGAAGGGCTCCTCGAGAACGCAAACAAGACGGTAGACAAACTGAACCCTGCCGTGAACAAGCTCATTTCGCAGATGAACGAAGCCGGCAACGGCGTAGCCGAAGTCGTGATCCAGGTCGATACGACGGTCAAGGCCACCACGCAGGCCATCAACGGGAAAATGAAGCAGGCCGACGACGCCATCAACGCAATCGCCGAAGGGACCCGCAAGGCGGAGAAGCTCATCACCGAGATCGAGAACTCCGGAACCATGGACAAGCTTTTCAACTCGCGCGAATTCGTGGACCAGGTTACGGACATCGTAAAGAAGGTGAGCGCAGTACTCGCCGCGATAGATACGAAGGGAATCAAAGTATACGACGAGAACGGCAAGCAGGTCAAGCTGTTCACCTGGAAAAATACGAACCTCATCGGGAAGACGGCACGCGAAAAGGCAAAGATTCGTGCAGAGAAAGGCGAAAGCCTCCCCGAATCGGAACCTGTTCCCGAACCCGCGGTGGAAACCGCACAAGAACCAGTTTCGGAAGCCGCAACGGAATCCGTACAGGAAACCACCTCGGAACCGGCTTCGGAACAAGCCGATGGCGAGTAGCACCCCGGTATAGCAAACGGAAGCGCATAGCCAGATGGAAATCTCTCAACTTCCAGGGCTCGGGCCCAAACGCGTAGAGGCGCTCCGCAAGGCGGGGCTGAATTCCATCGCCGACCTGCTTTACAACATTCCCCGCACATACCTCGACCAGACGAAGGTGACGCCCATCGGGAACTGCCGCGTGGGCGAAAAGGTGGTGCTCATCGGAAAAATTTCGCGTTCGGGAATCGTCCGCGGGCGCAAATCCAGATTTGTCGCGACTCTCTCCGACGGCACAGGCGAAATCCAGCTGCTGTTCTTCCATGCGGCGACGTTCTGGGCGCGCAGAATCAAGAACGACACGCGCTGGCTCGTCACGGGGCAAATCGGCGAATTCCGCGGCCTGCAGTTGACGCACCCGGAAATGCAGCAGCTCGATGACGACGAGGAATTCAACGGCTGCATCCAGCCCGTATATTCCATAAGCGAGGCTTGTCGCGACGCCCGCATGGAACAGAAGTTCTTCCGCGGACTTTACAAGACGATTTTTAACTTTCCGGGGCTCACGCTTTCGGGACTCTGCCCGAGGGAGCTGACGGACTACCTGCACTTCGCGCCCGTAATGCAGAACCTGCGCGCACTCCACCAGCCGAAGGATTTTCCATCCATCTACAGGGCGAAGCGCGAACTCAAGGTGCTCGAGCTTTTGCCGTTCTGCCTGCGCATGGTCAAGCGACGCGAGAACCAGAAGTTGCGCGGGCACGAGAGGCAGATTGACCTCGGGACGGTCATGACTGCCAAGGCGCGCCTCCCCTTCTCGCTTACGCGCGGGCAAGAGGCCGCGCTAGACACGATTGTCGCCGGCCTTAACGGGAAGAAGCAGTTCCACGCTCTGCTACAAGGCGACGTCGGCTGCGGCAAGACCGTAGTCGCGATGCTTGCGATGATGGCCGTGTGCGGCGGCAGCGGGGATGTTGTCGCTGAAACGGGGATGCGCACGGGCAACGGCGCGGGTTTAAACGGCACAAATGGCAATGCCGGCTTAAACGGCGCCGCCGGTAATGGGATGCGCGAGCAGTGCGCGCTGATGGTTCCGACGGATATCCTCGCGCGGCAGCACTACAAGAGCCTCAAGCCGTTCTTCGATGCGGCGGGCCTGAATGTACGCCTGCTCGTGGGCGCCACCCCCGCTGCGGAGCGCAAAGTGATTCTCGGGGAACTCCAGATGGGCCTTGCCGATGTCGTCATCGGCACACACGCGCTGTTCAGCAAGGACGTGTTTTTTTCGCGCCTCGGATTCGTGGTCATCGACGAGCAGCACCGTTTTGGCGTGGGCCAGCGCGAGGCCCTGCTTGCGAAGGGCGACTACCCCGACATGCTCGTGATGAGCGCGACGCCAATTCCACGCAGCCTCGCCATGACGCTCTACGGCGACCTGAAGGTGGTGAGCATCAAGGAAAAACCCGCAGGCCGCAAGCCCATCAAGACTCGCCTTGTAAATGCAGCCAAGCGCGAGGACATGAAGAAATTCATATGCAAGGAAGCCGCCAGCGGGAACCTGTGCTACTGGATCGCGAGCCGCGTCGGGAGCGACGACGAAGGCGGTGCACGTAGCGTCGACGAAATTGTCGAGGAATTGCGCGCATATATCGCGGGGCCGGGGCGAGCCATCCTAAGCGAAGCAACTTCGGGCGCATCTAGGGCGTTAAACGACGCAATTTCGGGTACGACTGGGGCATTAAACGGCGCCGCCCTGAAGGTCGCGGGCGTGCACGGCCAGATGGACGAAGCGGAGCGCGATGGAATCATCGCGCAGTTCGCGGCGAGCAAAATCCAGATACTCGTGGCGACGACCGTCATCGAGGTGGGCGTGAACGTGCCTGCCGCGAACCTGATGGTCATAGACCAGCCAGACCGCTTCGGCCTCGCGCAATTGCACCAGTTGCGCGGACGCGTAGGCCGCGGTAACACCCAGGCCTGGTGCTTCTTGATGATTCCCGAAGGCGATGCCGCGGACACCAGCATGGAACGCCTCTCGCAGTTCTCGCAGACCGAAGACGGCTTCGAGATTGCAGAACTCGACCTGCAGAACCGCGGTGCAGGGAACCTCGAAGGCAACGAACAGAGCGGAGCATGGGTTTTCCGCTGGTTCGACTGGATTGCCGACCAGGAGCTCATCAGCCAGACGCTAGAAACCGCAGAACATATCCTCAAGGACCGCGATGCCTTCGACGATACCGCCCGTGAAAAGATTCAGGCTTGGTACGGCGAAAAGGAATTCGCCAACGAAGACGGCGTGCACTAGGCCCGCGCAATCCATTCCGCAAATTAGATTAGGTTTGTAAACATGCCCAAGACAAGGGCAAGGAGCGCTATGTTCAAGAAGAACATGGCCCGCCGTACTATCATGAAGAACACCGCCTGCCAGTGCAGGATTCCGTCAGTCGGAGCCACCAGTTCCTTGACAGCAAGGAACATGTTGAGCGCACCGGTCAGCACCATCATCAGCGCTCCGGCAAAATAGCCTTCGCTCCAGACCATCACCGTGACGACAGCGCCAGCAATCATCGCGAAAAAGCCGATGATGACCTCAACCCGCAAAAACATGTACTTCAGCTTGCGGGCCAGCGAACGCACTTTCTTTTCCGTCTGTTCTTCCATAGCAAGCAATATAGCAATAATGAATCAAAAACTATAGCGAGTAGCTCGTCGTAATGGAATAGTGCGGCTCGCCCTTTCGCGCTCCGTTCAAGGGAATGCTCACATCGAGCTTGTTAATCAGCCTGCTAATCGACTTTGTCATCACAAAACGGGCACCAACACCGAGGACATAAATCAAGTTGTCACGGCGGATATCAGAGAATTTCCAAGCAGTCTCCCCCACGCTTCCAAAAACGACAAAGACGGGAACCATCGTGAGGATTTCGAACTGCGGGAACCAGCGCTGTTCGAGGTTTCCGTACACACGCGCCTGCCCCGTGTAGAACCCAGTCGGGAAGCCGGCAAAGCCGTCGGAACCGCCCAGCGAAAGCTGGTAGCCGAAACGGGCATCCTCATAGAAATCCAGGAGTCCGGTCAAAGCCGTCGAGAACCTGTCGCTCGGGTGGAAGATATATTCACCCTTCAGGCGACCGTAGAAATCGTGCTTTTCGCCATGATCCAGGAAGAATCTCGCGTTGGACGAAAGGGTAAGGTGGTTCATGCCGAAACCCAGATACAAGTTCAGCCAGAAATCCAGGCGTATATCGTTGTCGGCGGCGCCGAGCTGCTCGTAGTTCTTGGAAAGCTGGACCTTCGCCGTCCAGCCGCGGTCCACATCCTCCGTCCACTTCACGTTGTGGAAGTTGCGGATTTTTTCGTATCGCAAGTTCGAATACATGATGTAGGCACCCAAGCGCGAATCCTTGCGTTCCGGCAGCCACTCGTTGACCGCCGATGCGGAATCCACCGCATACACGTTCTCGCCGTCCGTGAACATGTAGCGCAAAAGTTCGCCCTTGCTGGCCGTAAGGCGCTTGTAGTCGTAGGTCGCCGCCAAGTAAATCTTGCGCTGCGTCCCGCCGAAGGAGCGGCTTATCCTGAAGCTCAGGGAGTCGCTTATAAAGCCCTTCACCTTCATGAGTTCAACGGCCTCGTCGCCGTTGTAGCGCTGGATAGAATCGAGCGATTTATCCGTATGCACGAGGGCGGAACCCGCGGGCATGTCGCCACTGCCATATACATAATAGTAACTCTCGTTCTTGAGGCCCGTGAGCGTGTAGGCCCACTGGTTCACACTCCGGGAAAGGAACGGCACATACATCTGCCAGCTTGCGAGGTAGCCATCGGTATTGTAGCTGTAAAGGAAGTCGAGATGGTTGTAGCGGAAAATGAAGTGCGGGTCACCATATTCCACCTGCCACATGTCGCGGAACTCGTTGTGCGCGAAGGTGAAACCCAGAAGTTGTCCAAGCCCCAAGAAGTTGTTTTCTTGCACGCCGACACTCCAGATCAGGTTCTTGTACTGCCATTCCCTGCCTCCGAAGCTCAGGCCAATCGGCAGCGTGAGCGTCCAGTTGTCGCTCGTATGGACAGTCACGACATTCTTCCCGCTATCCTGCGCGACAGCGATGCTCGCGTCACTCAGGAACTTCTGTTCACGCAAAAAGCGCTCCGTTTCGAGCATAAGGTCGAGATTTGCCATTTCTCCCTGGTTGAACAGGAGCAACTTGCGCACCGTAAGTTCGCGGGTCTCTATATGAAGCCAGTTCAGCAGGTCGTAGGCCCACTTGTCATACTTGGTATGCACCTTCGAATCATCAAACGCATCGCCGATCTCGTAAGCAATGCTGTCAACGCGAAAAAAGGTTGTCGAATCAGCGCGACCATCGGCAAAAGCGAAGGAGGCAAAAGCAGAAAGCAACAAGGTATAAACGATTCTACGCACTATGGAATTCCCCAAAATCAGACGTAATGTGTAAAATATAGAAAAAAGGAGCGGTCCAAATGCAGGCCGGAGCAGGCCTTGCACGCGACACCGAGATTTTCTAGATTTGCATGCGGGTAGCGGATGGCCGCCGGCAACGCCCTGGTTTCAGGGCCTGCTGGAGGAAAGTCCGGGCACCGAAGGGCAGGATGCTGGATAACGTCCAGGCGCGGAAACGCGACAGACAGTGCAACAGAAAGCAAACCGCCAGGTTCGGGCGCAAGCTCGAGCAAGGTAAGGGTGAAATGGCGAGGTAAGAGCTCACCGCGTTCCTGGCGACAGGGATGGCACGGTAAACCTCATCCGGTGCAAGACCAAGCAGGATTCCGCTCGCAGCAATGCGGGCCTGGTGCTGCCCGCACCAGCTGGTTTCCGGGTAGGTCGCTTGAGGCGGTCGGTAACGATTCGTCCAGAGAGATGGTCATCGCCCCGCAAGGGGTACAGAACCCGGCTTATAGAGACCCGATTTGAAAGCCTCCGCTAACTGCGGGGGCTTTCTCCTTAAGCGACTCGTTGATACGAGTCGCTTAAGGAGAACTAGAGACCGTTCGCGCTGCGCTCGGGGGTTAAATTACTGCGGCTAGCGCTCGCTCTCGCCAACACGACTCGTTGATACGAGTTGCGAGTGGATTTCGGGGTGGCGCGGGCTGTTTTGGGGCTTTTTGGCTGACTAAAAGTTGATTTTTGGCATTTTAGTCAGCCAAAAATTACTTTGTACGCAGTCAAATTCAGGAATGCGGCAGACTAAAACACGTTTTTCGGCAAAATAGTCAGCCAAATGAGCCGCAGAATCTCTCCTAGAAGCACGGCATCATGAAATTCCACCGCAAATTCCGTTACTTTATATGAAAAACGACTGACTAAATACCGTTTTTCGGTAATCTAGTCAGCCATTTTCGCAAAATAAGACCGCGAAACACCTCAGGAGCGCCCGCGGCACAGCCACAAGCTACTCGAGCGCGGACCGCACCTGTTGGATGAAATCCATCTCCTCGGGAGAGACGTTGCTCTCGTTGTCGTCTTCACGGGATGCGGCGGCCACACGAAGCATGGACTCCAGCACCTTGCTCTGGAACTCGGCAGTCGACTGCTTGAGCACCTCGACACAAGCCGCTGTACGGTCTTTCGCAGAACCAAAGCTTGCATAGGCGTTGTTGAAATCGTCCCACGACACATCCGGGGTCAGTTCATCGTGAATCAGGTCAAGCGTATCGCTTTCAGCCTCGGTCGCCGAAGTCGAACCCGGCAAGAGTTTCTGGGTTTCCGTCTCGTGGAACAGGCACGCCACCTGCCATGAGAGAATCAAAAGGGCCATATTTTCACTCATAAACAACCTCGTTTATACCCTAAAGATATAAAACACGCAGAAAAGCAGGGACGACCAACTACCCGCACAAGCCCAAATTGCGGGCCAGAATCGAAACGAGCCGCGAGGAAAGCGGGGTTTCCACACTTTCGTACGTCATCACGAGATTCTTGCCGGGAACGAAGCCGTTGTTCACATACATCTCAAACTTGGCCACCATGTTCTGCGCATACTCAGGGCTGTCGACCAGACCGAAATGTTCCCAAATGATTTCCCGGCGATGGCGCACGTCTAGGCAGGTAAAGTCCGGATAGACAATTGCGGTCTGTTTCCGGCCAGAAGCGCTGGCACCCGAGGCTCGCCCGTGGGAACTGCCGGAAGGACTCCTGCCCGACATCCGCCCGCTGGACTTGCCGGAGGGTGGCTCGCGATCCCTACCGGCAGGCTGTCCGCCTTCACAACAAGAAGGCTGTTCGCCAGCACCGTCAGAAAGCGCGCCACCCGAGACGCGCATCTTGTGCGGGTATTCATACCTGTATGGTATACCCAGGCGGGCAAGCGTATCCGCAATGATGACCTCGGACTTGGAACGCACCCGCTCGCCACCCGCGGTAAAAAGTTCCGGCGTATCGGCGTCAAACCCGCGCCCCTCGTAGGCAACCGCCTTCCAGCGCCGCACGAACTCTTCGTCCAGCAGGCGCACCGGCACCACAAGCGATTGGCGCGACTCATGCAGGTTCGCGTAAATTCCGGCGATATCGACAGGAAGGTAATCATCCATAAATCGCTCTACAGCAGAAAGCGATTTTTCTGCGGCCGCCAGGACCCCCTGGTCATACATTTTCTGGGCCAGCGATCGGGCAAAGTTCCCCTCCGATGCCGGAATGAAAACGCCGCCGGGCCGCGGGACCGCACCGCCATCTTCCGCACTCCCGCCAGGAAGGCGGGCATCCGCCACATGAAACCACTGCGGTTTCCCGCGATGCATGGATATGCGGAGCCGCCCATCGGGAGCATGCTTCAGGGATTTTTTCTTGGATGAAATGAGATACTGCAATTCCTGGACCTTGGCCTGCAGCATCGGCTCGAGCAGGTCCAGCGTATATTGTTCCTTGATGTCCATGGACACCTCAAAGGATCAAGCATATAGAAAAAGGCGCACATTCGTGACGCGACAAATCGGGCGCCATGTAATCGCAATCGGCAAATCGCAGGGCGATTGGCGGGTTTCCTGGCTCCGATGGAAATAATATCCAAAATCTTGCGGAGAAAAACCAGCTTCTTGCGGGATTTTCGGCATTTTTTGTGGAATGGGCTGCATTTTTTTGCAGGATTGCAGGGCTGTCGGCGGAAATCAGGCTTTTTGGGGGCGAAAGCCTGTATTTTTGCAATTGAAGCGCAGGACTCGCCGATTTTTGCGGTTTTAACAGCGTTTTTGGAGGTTTTTGCAATGTTTTTTGGAGGTTTCAGCAGTATTTTTGGAGGTTTTGGCTGACCAAAAACTGATTTTTGAGGTTTTAGTCAGCCAGAAAATTACTTTGTCTGTACGAATCTTAGTGAGAGCGGCTGACCAAAACGCAATTTTTCGCAATATAGTCAGCCAAATAATCTGCAAAAGGGCAACAGCCTCCCTAAAACAAGGGTTTTGCCGAGCAAAAACAGTTACTTTATCCAAAATTTGGCTGACTAAAACGCAGTTTTCCCGACTTTAGTCAGCCATTTTCCCGAAATTTCACCCGCGTAACGCCCGCAAAGTCCGCGAAACACCCGAAAAACCCGCGAAACGCCCGCAGAGCCCCAAACGCCCATCCCAAGCGCAAATGCAACCCGAATATGCATGGGCCCGAGGCGCGCGGCATTACAAAACCCGAAATGGTCCCGCATGCCACCCCCGAAGCGCACGGCACCCCCAGCCAGAAATCAACCAGCGTGCCGCGACCCGAAAATGCGCGGCATTACAATACCCGAAATGGTCCCGCATGCCACCCCCGAAGCGCGCGGCATCCCCAGCCAGAAACCAACCAGCGTGCCGCGACCCGAAATCAGCCCACAAGCCTCCCTCCGAAAGCACGCCCCCTCGGACAGTGCCGCCCCCTCCAACCGCATACAGACCCGCGACAAACAATCCACCCGCGCCCCGCTTCCACGCACAAGCCTTCCACCGCATTTTTACTATATTCCCGCACATGGCATACGTAGCAATGGCCCGCAAGTGGCGCCCGCAGTCCTTCGACGACATGGTCGGGCAGGAACATATCGCAAAGACCCTCCAGAACGCAATCGAAGGGGGCCGACTCCATCATGCATTCCTTTTTACCGGGACCCGCGGTGTAGGCAAGACGACCAGTGCCCGAATCCTCGCCCGCACGCTGAACTGCACAGGCGGCGACCCGCTGCACCCCTGCGGAAAGTGCGACAGCTGCAAGGATATCGCCGGCGGCAACCCGATGGACGTCTATGAAATAGACGCCGCCTCCAACACGAGCGTAGACAACATCCGCGAAGCCATCGTCGAACGCGTGCAGTACCCGCCCGTCATCGGCAAGTACAAGATTTTCATCATCGACGAAGTCCACATGCTCTCGAACAGCGCCTTCAACGCCCTCCTCAAGACGCTCGAAGAACCGCCTGCGCATGTCATCTTCATTTTCGCGACCACCGAAGTCAACAAGGTGCCGCAGACCATCCTCTCCCGTGTGCAGAGGTTCGACTTCAAGCGCCTGACCATCAACCAGATCATCACGCGCCTGCGCTACATCTGCGAACAGGAAGGCATCAACGCGAGCGACGAAGCCCTGAACATCTTCGCCGAGAAGGCCGACGGCTCCATGCGCGACGGCCTCACCTACTTCGACCAGGCTTTTGCATTCACGGGCAGCGAGATGGACGCCGATTCCGTGCGTTCCGTCCTCGGCATCCCGCCCACCGAACTCTTCTTCGAGCTCATCCAGGCCATCGAGGGCCACAACCTCAAGGGTTGCTTCCTCATGGTCGACAAGTCCGTGAACCGCGGCGTCGAATTTGCCCCGCTGCTCGACGGGTTCGGCAAGTTCCTCAGGAACCTCCTGTACAGCCGCATCGACGCGGTCACGCCCGACGCCCTGAACATCTCCGCTGAACTTTACGCGAAGCTCAAGGAGACAGCCCCCAGCCTCTCCAACGGCGACCTGCTCCGCATCTCCAAGATGCTGATCGACCTGCAGTCGCAAATCCGCTTCAGCACCAACCCGCGGCTCCTGGTCGAAACGACATTCGCCCGCATGGCATGGCTCGACAGGCTCACCGACCTGCGACGCGCACTTGCCGCCATCAACGACCCGAAATCAGCCGCCGACGAGGCGCTAAAAAAAAAAGTAACTGATATCCAGGCGATGCTGGCCGAGCAGGCCTCCCCGAGCGGCGGCGCCGGTCCGGCTCCCGACAGCTATTCCGAAAAGGAAAGCGCGTATTCCCGCTACGAGATTACGGCCGCCTGGCCCTCTATTGTCGCATCGCTTGCCGACTGCGGCGACCTGCAGTTCTCGGCCGCCATAAACGGCTCCGTGCTCGAGGCGGGCGACCTCAAGGAAGACCCGTTCCCGCTTTCCATCACCTACACAGGCGAGTCCGACCAGAACATCCCCTGGGGCTACCAGCAGATGCTCGACCACCCCGAATTCGTGAAGCGCGCCCGCGAAATCCTCGAAGACAAGCTCCAGACGCAGGTTTCGCTCTCGCTCAAGGCCCGCGCCTACACCGAAGAGGAACGTGCCAGAAGGCGCAATGCACAAATGAGCCCCTTCGAGAAAGACCTGGAAAAAGAAGCCTGCCTGCAGGAACTTATCAAACTTTTCGGCGGAGAATTGGTATATTCTAAGCCGCTTGGAAAACAGCCGGAGGCGATGGCCATCGATTCCGGTGACGACATGAACGAAAACTAAGAGGAAAATACGCTATGGATATGAGTAAAATGCTCAAGGACCTTCAGAAAATGCAGAGCAAGATGATGAAGGCCCAGAATGACCTCAAGGCTCAGAGTTTCGACGCCGAAGCCGGCGGCGGCATGGTCAAGGTCGCCATCAACGGACAGGGGGTCCTCACCATGATCAAGATTAATCCCGACGCCGTCGACAAGGACGACGTGGAGGCCCTCGAGGACCTGGTCATGGCCGCGGTGAATTCCGCCATCAAGAAGAAAGACGAGGCAGCCCAGTCTAGCCTGTCCAACATCACCGGTGGGATGAAAATCCCCGGCCTGATGTAGTCTTTTTTCCCAAAAAAATACCGCCCTTCCGCACCCGCGGAGGGGCATTTTTTCATAATTTTTAGCCGTTTATCAGCTAAAATATGCTTTTCGTCACTTTTTCAAACCACATGCCTTTAAGATTATATAATATATTTTTACATTTGGCGCGTAAAATCTCTTGGAGAATAGATGCTCAGGCACTTAGCAATTCCCACATTTCTCGCGCTCACAGTTGCACTGCCCAGTTGGGCAGGTAAGACGTATACCCGCGAAGAAGCCCTCAACATTGCCCTCGAAAAGTCCTCGGATGTAAAATCCGCCGAAGAAGACTTGAAAAGCGCAAATTCCCAGGTAACAGCCGGATACGGCAACGCCTACCCCTCCATCGACCTGAACGCCACCGTAACCCGCATCTTCGGCCTGGACGACGTAAAGCAATCCACCGACCTGACTGATGCCGCCACGCAGATGGCCCAGGGCAAAGACGCAGAAGGCTACCCCATGGCAAACGCCTACGACCAGCAGGTCATCGGTCCGGCCATGGACGGGCTCATTTACGGCATGAAATCGCAGGGCTACCGCTGGCAATCCAGCGTGGGCATCACCGCCACGCAGATCCTGTACGCCGAAGGCAAGGTGGGCGTCGGCATCGAAATCGCCAAGGCCTACAAGCGCATCAACGAAGTGAACCTCGAAAACAAGAAGGCACAGGTCCGCTACGACGTGAACAACGCCTTCGACCAGCTCATCTACCTGGATTCCGCCATCAAGATCCTGTACGCTTCCAAGGACCTCCTGCAGGAGAACCTGAATTTCGTGGAGCAGTCCAAGAACAGCGGGCTTGCCACCGAACTCGACCTCATCCGCGTACAGCTTTCGATGGACCAGCTGAGCTCGAACATCGCAAGTACCGAAAAGAAGCGCATCCTCGCCCGCAACGCGCTCCTCAACACGATGGGCCTCGAATGGGAAACCGACGTGAACTTCCAGGGCGACCTGCGCGACCCCGCCGAAGGCTACTCCTTCCCCGACACCGCCATGGCCAACGTGAAGAAGCGCCGCAAGGAACTCGTGATGCTCGAAGAGACGGAACACATGAAGAACCTGAACGTCGAAATCGAGCAGGGCGGCTACAAGCCGACCGTCGTCCTCCTGGGCGGACTCAAGTACGCGAACAACAAGAACAAGATTACCGAATGGGACGCCCCGAAGTGGGACAAGCTCAACAAGTACGTCGCGCTGAACGTCTCGATGAACCTGTTCAACGGCATGAAGACCCGCGAAGGCGTGGCGCAGGCAAAATCGAGCCTCCGCAGCACGCAAATCCAGAAGGAAACAGCCGAACGCGGATTCCGCATGCAGATTGAATCGTGCGTAAACACGCTCGACGATGCGAACAGCCAGATTGAAATTGCGAAGCGCCAGATCGACCTCGCACAAAAGAACTACGACCTCACGAACGAAGCCTACAAGCTCGGCCGCGAAACGCAGCTGAACCTCCTGAGCGCAGAAAACAGCCTGCGCACCGCAAAACTCGACTACATGTCGGCAATCGTAGAATGGAACAAGGCCTACAACGCTCTACTGCAGGCCACCGGAGAATATTAATAGGAAGAAGATATGAACAAGTTAACGAAAGCAATCATCACAGCAACCGCACTCTCGCTTCTTCTCACGGGTTGCGACCTCAAGAAAAAAGATGAAGGCGCCGAACAGAAGGCAGCCACCATTGAGCAGATCCAGGCCGAAAAGGGCAAGCCCGCCAAGGTCGTAAAGGCCACCACGGCAGAAATCACCGACGTGCGCAAGTTCAGCGGCTCCATCGAGGGCATGCAACAGTCCTACGCCATCTCGAAGATGACTGACCCGCTTGCGAAAATCAACGTGCAGGTCGGCTCCACCGTGAAAAAAGACCAGGTGCTCGCCGAATTCATTTTCACCGGAGATAACACTCAGTACCAGCAGGCACAGGAACAGATAGCCATCCTCCAGAAGGCAACGGAACGCATGCGCGAACTGCACGCCAAGGGCGGCATCAGCCAGCAGGACATGGACACGCAGGAAATGCAGCTCAAGGTTGCCAAGATGAACCTCGAGACCGCCCGCCGCGCCACAAAGATTCTCGCCCCGGCAGCCGGCGTTGTCACGCAGGTCAACTACCAGGTAGGCCAGACTCCCGGTCTCGGCGCCACAGTCTTTACCATCGCGAAGCTCGACCAGGTCATTCTCAAGCTGAACGTCACAAGCAAGGATATCGGATTCTTCAAGAAGGGTGCGGCAGCGACTGTCGATGTGGGCGGCGAAAAGATCAAGGGCAAGGTGACGCTCATCCCACTAGCCGCAAACTCGATGACTCGATTCTTCCCGGTCGAAATAACTTTCCAGAACAAGAACAAGAAGTTACTCCCCGGCATGTACGTAACAACCGAACTTGACGCACGCAGCGTAAAGGGCATCATCGTCCCCATCGAAGCTGTCGTATACCGCAACGGCATAAATACCATCTGGACCGTTACTGCCGAAGGCAAGGCAAAGCGCAAGGTCGTGAAACTCGGCGTACAGACCAAGGGCGACGTCCAGATTCTCGAAGGCCTTGAAGAGGGCGACCAGGTCATGGTCGAAGGCCAGTTCCGCATGAACGATGGCGACAAGGTTCTCATCATCGAATAAGGCGACGGAGATTTATTGAATGATTAAGGCGAGTATCTATAAACCGATTACCATGCTCATGGTCATATTGACCGTGGTGGTTTTCGGTATCTACACCTACCGCATGATGGTGGTGGACCTGTTGCCGAAATTCGAAGTGCCCGTGGTAACGGCGGTCATCGTCTATTCGGGCGCAAACCCCGAAGAAATCGAGACTACGGTCATCAAGCCAGTCGAAGACGCCGTCGAACTTGTTGACGGTATCGACTTCGTGCAGGCAATATGCATGGAGAACTACGGCATCCTCATCGCCATGTTCAACATGGGAACGAACGTGGACGTGGCTGCAAACGACGTGCGTGCGAAAATCGAGCAGACCGCAGCCACCTTCCCCGACGCCGTCGAAGCCCCGATTATCTCGAAGCTCGACATCAACGCCCAGGCAATCATGAGCTTCTCCTTCACCGGCCCGGTAAGTTCTACCGAACTGCGTAGGAAGGCCGAAGACGAAATCGAGCCCCTGCTCACATCTGTTTCCGGTGTTGCAAGCGTGGATATTTTCGGCGGCACGACCCGCGAAATTTCCATTGAACTCGACAAGGAACAGCTCATGGCCCGCGGAGTCGACATTTCGACCATCATGGGCGTGTTCCAGGCATCGAACATCAATTACCCCGTCGGTGAAGTTCGCGGCGCCCGCAAGAACACCTCCGTGCGTACCGCAGGCAAGTTCGAGAACCTGGACCAGATGCGCAACATGGACATTCCGACAGCGACAGGCGTCATCAAGCTCGGCGAAATCGCGAAGGTCAAGGACACCGTCAAGACGGTTACATCCGCATCGCGCTACAACGGCATCAACTCCGTCTCGCTCGACATCAAGAAGCGTTCTGATGCTAACGTGGTCGACGTCGCCAAGGGTACACTCGCCCGCGTGGAACAGATCAACAGTACGCTTCCCGAAGGTTTCAAAATTCACCTGATTTACGACAAGTCCGAAGCCATTCAGGAATCCGTAGACAACGTTATCCAGAACATCCTCCTTGCCATCGTGCTTACGTCGGTGCTCCTGCTCCTCTTCCTGGGCAAGCTTTCCACCACGCTTATCGCAGCCCTCACGATGCCGATTTCCGTCATCGGTGCGTTCACGTTCATGTACTTCGCCGACTTCGGCATCAACATGATGTCTCTCATGGCGCTATCTTCGGCGGTGGGCTTGTTGGTCACTAACTCCATCGTGGTGCTCGAGAATATCAACTCCAAGTTGCAGGATGGCCTCGATCCCAAGGAAGCTGCCTACAAGGGCACAAGCGAAATCATGGTCGCCATCATGGCGTCGACGCTTACCAACGTGTGCGTGTTCGTGCCTATCGCGTTCATGAAGTCCATCGTGGGCATTTTCTTCAAGACCTATGGTATGACCATGGTGTTTGCGACAGTCGTGTCGCTGTTGGTGACGTTCACGCTCACCCCGCTCATGGCCGCCTACCTGTTCAAGGGCAAGAAGAAGGACGAGAACGGCAACATCATCGAAGAGAAACCCGGCATCGTAGAACGCCTAACATCGTTCTTCCCGATGATTCTGAACGGCATCCGCTTTGTTTACCTGAAAACGCTCAGTTTCAGCCTTTCCGTCCCGGGATTCTTTGCCCAGTTGCTTGGCATGATTGCGTTGCTCGCTTTCGTCGCCTTCATGGGATTCAACTTCCTCTCCGTCGAACTCATGCCCAAGCAGGATCAGGGTCAAATCCTCATTTCCGTCGAAATGCCTATCGGAACGAACATCGAAACTACGGATAGCGTAACGAAGATTATCGAAAGCCGCATCAAGGACATTCCCGATATGGAGCGCTACAACGCTACCGTCGGTGGTGAAAACGGCTTTACGGGCACGAACACCTCCAAAATTCGTCTGAAACTGTTCAAGCGCGGCGAAGGCCGTGACCGCAGTTCCGATGACATTGTCGACTCGTTGCGCCCCTACCTCGCCGACATTCCCGACGCCTACATCTCTATCAAGATGTCTTCCGTTACCGAAATGAACAACGGCCAAGGTGGAGACGTCGTGCTCGAAGTGAACAGCCTCGTTGTCGATTCCGCCCTGAAGGCTGCGGAAATCGTCATGAACAGGATTCAGGACATTCCCGGCGTTGTCGACGTCAAGCTCAGCTACGAAGCCGGCAAGCCCGAAATCAAGCTTATCCCCAACCGCCAGGCGCTTGCCGACTACGGCGTCGCCCTGCAGTCCGTCGCAGTCATGAACTACATCGCCGTGAGCGGTCTTGAGACCAGTACCTTTACCGAAGACGGCGAAGAATACAAGGTATATGTCCGCATGGAAGAAAAAGACCGCAAGGACCATGCCGATATCGAAGACCTGCCTTTGCTCACGCCCAAGGGTTATGTCCCGACCTCTACCCTCTTCGACATTGTCGATGGTGCGGGCCCGACCAAGATCGAACGCAAGCGCAAGCGCAACCACGTCGACGTCTACATGAACCTCCTCCCCGGCCACACGACCGGCGAAATCATGGACTCGATTAAGGTTATCACTGACTCCATGAAGGATGAGGTGCCCGACGGCATCACGTTCAGTTTCGGTGGAAACGCCGACATGCAGAACGACATGGTGGAAGAATTCATCGCGGCTATCCTCATGGCCATTCTCCTCACCTACATCTTGCTGGTGGCCCTGCTCGAAAGCTTCTTGCAGCCCTTCATCATCATGTTCACTATCCCGATGGGCGCCATTGGCGTTATCCTCGCGCTCGTGTTTACGAATACCTCGCTCTCCATGGTTTCCCTCATGGCTATCGTGATGCTTATCGGTGTGGTGGTGAACAACGCCATCTTGCTACTCGACGAAGCGAACCGACTGCTCCGAAGCGGAGCCATGGGCAGGCGCAGCGCCATGCTGACGGCCGCAAAAGAAAAATTCCAGGCCATCGTACTTGCGACATTCGCATCCATAGTGGCCCAGATGCCGCTCGCCCTTGCTATCGGTGGTGACGTCGCGAAGATGAACCAGCCCATGGGTATCGCATGCGTGGGCGGCCTCGCCGTTTCCGCCATCCTGACCATGTACCTGATCCCGACTGCATTCTGGCTCCCGAACGCCTTGTTCCACAAGGTCAAGAAGGGTGTGAAGAAAATCGGGAAGAAGATGAGCAAGCACTAAAAGCTGATGCGCCAGCAGGCCCGCAGATGCGACCGCTGGATTGCATGAGCGCGGCCGGTGGAAGCGGCCAACAAGCGCGGATGCTGGATTGCAAGCGCGGCAAACAAGCTCGCCCGCAAATTTACAAGTTCGCGGCCGGTGGATGCACGGCAAACAAGCGCGGATGCTGGATTGCAAGTGCGCGGCCAATTGCCTGGCAGAAAATTGCAGAAATCCCCGCTACGAGGCGGGGATTTTCGCTTTTTGAGGGACACGGGGAGGAGCGTGGGCAGCTTTTGGGCGGTCGGCAGTGGTCGCAGGGAGGAGCGCGGGCATTTTCAGGCTTTCGCATGGTGCATCGTGGCTTTCGCGGGGACGATTTCAGGATTTTGGCTGACTAAAAGCGCGATTTCGGGAATTTAGTCAGCCACTTTATTACGTTGTATGCATCAAAAAAGTAAAATTTGAAAAAAAGTGGCTGACCAAAAACGGGAAAATGGCAAAATGGTCAGCCAACCCACCATAAAACCAGCCACATATTCCACCACGTCCCCCCCCGAAAAGCGTTTACTTTGTTCAAAATTTGACTGACCAAATCTGCAAAAACGCAACTTTAGTCAGCCACTTTCGCGAAAAATCACCCGAAAAAACGCCCGCGCCCCCGCACACAACCCGCATTGGCCTGCGGGAAAGTGCATTTTGTAGATTGCGGAACATGACTAACCTCAACAAGTCCGACTTCATCTGCAGCACCATCTCGCGGGGCAAGGACTCGCTCCGCATCGCGGTCACCGACATCTACGACGAGCTCTCGCTCGAGCGGGTGCGTGTGCAGGCGGGTTGCAGGATCATTCCCGAGGAACATTCCGAAAAAGAAATACGGCAGATGATCCGCGAGCGCACCCAGACCGAGGCCCGCAACGGGATTGCCGTCCTCGAAGCAGCAAGGCCCGCCGAAAGCAAGTCGAATTCTTGGGAATCCGAGCCGGTCATCAACCTGGTCGACACCCTCATAGACGATGCACTCGAGAAGAACGCGACCGACATCCACCTGGAACCGGCGGGCGGCAACTTCATCGTACGCTTCCGCATCGACGGGATGCTCGAGACCTACCGGCAACTCCCCGGATGGCTTTCCGAACCCGTCATCATCCGCCTGAAATTGCTGGCGAAAGTCGACATCACCGAGAGACGCCTCCCCCACGACGGCAGTTTCTACTATCAGGGAATCTACCGCAACACGAACATCCGCCTGAGCACGCTCCCCATACAGGGAGGCGAGAAATGCGTATTGCGCCTGCTCCCCGCAGAAGACCGCGGGCAGACGCTGGATTCGCTCGGCTTCACGCCCGAGGTATTGCGGGAGTTCCGCCGCATTTTCGCAAAGCCGCAGGGGCTGTTCCTGATTACCGGGCCCACGGGAAGCGGGAAAACCACCACACTGTATGCGGGCCTACGCGAGATCCTGCAGAAGAAAATCAACGTGACTACAATCGAAGACCCAGTGGAATACCCGCTGAAAGGCGCAAACCAGGTTCAGGTGAACGAGAAATGCGGGTTCACGTTCGCGAGGGCGATGCGATCCATCCTGAGGCAGGACCCGGACGTGATTCTCGTCGGGGAGATTCGCGACGAGGAAACCGCCCGCATCGCCATACGCGCAGCACAGACAGGCCACCTGGTACTTTCGACCCTCCATACGAACAGCGCGAAGGCCGCAACCGAAAGGCTGCATGACCTCGGGGTTTCGCCCGCGACCCTCCAGGACTGCCTGCTGGGCATCGCCGCACAAAGGCTCCTGCGTAAAGTTGCTGGCAACGGGACGTATTCCGGCCGGATTGCGGCAGTAGAAATCTACACGCCCGATGGCGGCTATGTCCAGGGAGACCTCCGGGAATACGCCCGCGGGCTCGTAAGCGCGGGCATCACCGACATGTGCGAAGTCGAACGCGTAATCGGGTAGTCGCGGCACTTCGCGTGCGGCACGCCCTATACGACACATTCCGCGCAGCCACATCCTGCGCAGCACATTCCGTACAAAACACCTAGCGCACTACTTTCCGTGCGACAAGCCTTACATGCGTCACATCGCAGCGCAGCACGCGTTAAGGCATTAACGCGCCGTCCTTCATGTTCTGCATGATGACGTTGCGACGGCGCTGCATAAGTTCTGATTCTTCTTCGGGCTTGCTGTTACCTGGACTCGCAAGCATCGCAGCAAGGTTCACGGCCTGCTGGAGCGTGAGTTCGGAACAATGCACGTTGTAATAGATTTCGCTCGCCGCCTCGCACCCGAACACGTTCTTGCCCCATTGCGCATAGTTCAGGTAGAGTTCCAAAATGCGGTCCTTCCCGAGATTCCATTCCATCACAAGCGCATACACGAGTTCCTTCATCTTACGTTCCCATGTGCGTTCGCCCGTCAAGAACAGATTCTTCGCCAACTGCTGCGTGATGGTCGAACCGCCATAGCGCAGTTCCCCCTTGGTCATATTCGCATCCATCGCACGGGCCATGCTGCGTACGTCAAAACCGGGATGCATGTAAAATGCGGGGTCTTCGACCGCAATCACGGCCTTGCGCAAATTCAGGCTGATGGAATCGAGCGGGACAAAACGGTGCTGAATATTGACCTTCGGGTTTGAATCTACAAGGTCGAGCATGAATCGGCTCATTGCAGGCGGAGTATCGCGCATCGCCTGGATTTCATCAAGTTGTCCGAATACGTACGAATGCGCCTTGACGAGGAACAACGTCCCAACCAAACTAAAAAGCACTGAATAAATGAACAGGACAACAAAGAAGATACGGCCGACAATCTGAATTTTCTGCAACATAGCCTTAGAAAGATAGCAATTATTTGCGGCCACCAAACCATTCGTTTACGTCTTGACCATCCTTCAGGCCTGCCGGCAAGTTTTCGAGACCGTCCCCCAAGATAATCGTGCGGATTCCCGCGTTGCCGAATACCTCCTGCAGGTATTCCATCCCCTTGCGGCCCGCCTCGTCGTGGTCCAGGCAAAGGACTACGTTCTTGTTCTTGAAGAGCGGAACCCAATCCGCCTTGAAGCTGCGCACGCCCGGAATGCCCACGGCATCGATGTTCTGCTGCAACATGGTCAGCGTATCGACAACACCTTCGCAAAGATAAATCCAGCCCATCTTCTGGTTCAGGGCCGATACGTTGTACGGAAACGGGACCGTTCCACGCAAGTGAAGTTCCTTCGGCTCGGTAGAACGTTCCAGCGCACGCGCCTGGAAATGCGAAGCACGCTTCTGCGAATCCAGGTACGGGAAAATCAGCGGATGCTTGTAGTAACGCAGGTTGCCCTTGTCATTGAACAAGCCGACATACTGCAGCACTTCCATGCTGTACATTTCCTTCAATTTGCGGTTCAACCCGTCGTAATCCGTGATGGCGCGCAAGAGCATCCTGTCCCATACGGGCTTGAATATGCGGCGCCGCGCAAGATATGCAGCAGCAGGCGTACCATCTACGGGAGAAAGCATCTTGAGGAACGAGAGGACGACCTTCTTGCGTTCGTCTTCGGTAACGACTTCCTTAACGGGCTTCGGTTCGGCAAGTTTTTGCGCGAGAACAGCCTCTCGGGCATCGGGCCACGGCGCATTCACGTTAGGCATGAGCGTCGTCGAGGAAGCCTTCGGAAGTTCCGACCGGCCGCCTTTCCCAGGAACAAGAAACGAATAGGTTTCCTTGAGCCAGTCGAGCGCCTCAAGGAAGCTGCAACCGCGGTACTGCTGCACCAGGCTAATCACGTCGCCACGAATGTCGTCGCAAACCCAGCAGCGGAACATGCCGCGTTCTTCCGAGATCGAGACAGACGGGGTGCGATCGCCGTGCACATGGCGCTGCGGACAGAAGCACCGGAACTTTCCACGCACGACTTCGATACCGAGAGCCTGAGCCACGGCGGTTATCGAAAGTGATGCCTTGAATTGTTTGAGTTCTTCGTCTGTCATTGCCCGAATTATAGTATATTTTCGCCATGCAAATTCTAGAAAACGAGCCGATGAACATGCACACCTCTTTCAGGGTGGGCGGTCCGGCGCGTTTTTTCGTGAAGGCAGAAAGCATCGACGACCTAAAGCAGGCGCTCACGTTCGCAACCGAGAAGGGACTCCCCCACTTTATTCTCGGGAACGGCACGAACCTGCTTGTCTCGGACAAGGGCTACGAAGGCGTCGTCATCACGCTCGCCGGAGATTTCGCAAAAATCGAAGACCTCGGAAACGGCATATTCAAGGCCGGAGCCGCAGTCCCGCTCGGACGATTCGCCCGCATGGCACTCAAGCAGGGCTACGCCGGCATCCACAAGCTTGCAGGAATTCCGGGAACCCTCGGCGGGGCCATCTACATGAATGCAGGCGCCTACGGGCAAGAAATCGGAGCGCACTGCACGCAGGTTACCAGCCTAGATGCAAGCGGGAACATCTGCGAACGCACCACCGACGACTGCTCCTTCGGATACAGACAAAGTATTTTCCAGAAAACCGGCGGCGCGCAGGCCGAAACAATCCTTTCGGCAACGTTCCAGCTAGAGAGCGGCAGTCTTGCAGGCGAATCGCTGGAGCAGACCGTCGCACGCCTCGAAGCCGAGCTGCAGGAATGTATGGCCAAGCGCAAGGCGACGCAGCCGCTGAACATGCCGAATGCGGGTTCCACCTTCAAACGCATGGAACGCGGTTCAATCGAAATGCCGCAGCAGATTGCTCCCGGCTACTACATCGAGCAGGCGGGTCTCAAAGGGCACTGCATCGGTGGCGCCGAAGTCAGCACCCTCCACGCAAACTTCATCGTGAACGCGGGCGGCGCGACGGCAAAGGACATCCTCGACCTGAGCGATTACGTCAAGGCGTCCGTCGCAAAAAAATTCGGCGTCGAACTCCAGCGCGAAATCGTATTGCTCGGAGAATTTTAGAGCACAAAAAAAACAGTCGGAAAATTTCCGACTGTTTTGGATACAATGTATAATCCCTAAAGAATTATCTGTTCGGACGATATTCAGAAGAAGTCAAGTTAAAGCCGAGAACGATTTCGCCCTTATTTTCACTACGGCTATCTTCCGATTCGAGGGTAATTTTGAACACTAGGTATTCATAATCCGAAGCAATACTAACTTTTTCAAATGCATTGGTTGTGCTGTAAGAACCACCAATAAACACACCCGGATTATTGAAGTTAAGACTCAGCGGTTCATTCAATGAACTCGACATGTAGGGAACGCTCAAATCAACATTGGCATCATCCAAATAATAGTAGTCGTCGTTCGTACCATAAACTTCAAGATCAAAGTTCTGCGGAATCTTACCGATATTCGCAATATCATTACCGCTACTTAGCCAGGCAATTGCGGCAGTGGCAGGATTACTCGCGCTTCCCGGGTTTTCAATCACCATCCAAATTTCAGACTTGCCCCTGTTATTCACGCGGGTCCTCAACTTACTAATACTGCCATTCCAGAAACGAGAATCGTAGTTATAATCAGGCTTCGCTCCAATATCATCAAATACAAGGTACTTATAGGTCGGAGCCTTTTTCGTCGACGAAGTAAAGGCCAGCGGATTAGAGGTCAAGAGCAAAGCCTTAACAACTTCCGGATGCCAACGATAGAACGGATTAACAGACAGAAGGTTAGAAACCATACCAGCGGTGTATGCCGCGGCCATTTCGGTACCATCATAGAACGGCTGGTAATAATACTGCTTGTTATTATTCGTCTGCGTGTAGGTTCTAGCAAGGTCATCCATCATCACATGAGTGTAGTTATAGATTTCCGGCTTCTGAGAGCAATCAGCGCATACCCGCGTCGAAGTGTAGTTGGTAACAGTATTGTTGAACGGTTCAATAGCGCCCACCGTGATAGCATTTGCTGCATACGCCTTCGAGTTCAAGTAACCGGGATTCGTTTTATCCAGTCCATAGTTACCAGCAGGAACGAATTCGATCGTACGGTTCTGGTAAATAAAGTTGTCCAAATCCCTGGCGTGAGAAGAATAACCCGTAGATTTAGAAATGCCGTTATTACGCACACCTATGTAGACCTGCGGAGTTCTACCAGCCGGATTATCAGGATTACCATTCTTACCCACATAAATTACAGAATGATTCGAAGATTCCTTCACCAGAGCGTAAGTCCTGGAGTCTCTCATTTCATAACCCGGAGCCACATTGAAAGATTCCGAACGATTATTCCTGATATAGCCAACAGGCCTATAATAACCAAGTTGAACAGGAAGAGCATCGGCACCCATGTAAACGCCCACGTCCGTGGCCTTGTCATCATACCAGTTCGGTACTTTGGAAGCCTTAGAAAGGGTGTTCTTCACATAACTATATTGCTTGTAAGAAATTGTCTGGTTGGAATTATATGGTGAAGTCTGGGAAGTACTGCCGTTTGCACTATTGAAAGAAACCGTATACCCGTGACCGTTCGCATTCGTCCAGCCCGGAGTGCTCTGGCTAGTCATGGGTTCAGAATTCGAAAACATATAGCCCGCATATTCGGTGAGATTATCCTCACGAGATTCTTCCGTCCTAATAAAAATAGCTCCCAGACGGCTTCTATAATAAGCCCAGTTGTAATTACAATATCCACCCAAGCAATTATCCGTTTTGTCTACATAGTAACGTCTCAGGAAGTGATTCGCATTTGTATTGAAGCCACCATCCACCATACGATTGTTAGTCATATAAAGCGACCTGTATGCGCCCGCAATAGCCTTCACATTACTTGGCATACCCGTTTTCTGCAAAGAATGTGTCTCTAAAGAAGGACCAACTTTCTGTTGTTCATTCTTTTGGACCTTAGCGTAGTCCACATTTTTGTAGACCATCGGAGAGTTCATTTTGCTCGCCTTGCGGCCCAGAAGGTCATAATTACTTGTAGCGGCACTGACACCAATGCAGCCGAGAGTTAATGCAATAGGAATTATTTTATTCATTTCCCCTGTCCTTTTTGTACATGAAAGAATGGCTTCAATATAATATTTTTATTTTATACGAGATATACAAAACATGATATTTTATGAACAAATTCGTACAAATTCACTTTCTTCAACATCCTGCACCATCATGTATTTTATTTGTAAGATGTTTTACATAATCATTTATGCGGTTAGGCAAGGGTCTTGTTTGAACAATTCCACCATTAAAACTGTGTAAACAAACAGTGAAACAAATACCTTCTAAAGTTTATATTCAAAAAAATTTTTCATCATATATGCCACAATCAACATATCATACAAATTTGTCAAAAATAAAACAGTTTTAATAAATTATCAAATAAATCTTACAAACAAATTACTTTGTTGTCGGTAAAACGCTTCTTTTAACAAAAAAGCGTACATCAACAAAACATTATCAAAAACGACCTTCTTAAAGGCTTTTTTACGGATTTTGGGCCAAAATCACCTCTTTTGGGGCAAAAGGATCTTAAACCAAGGCCAAATTTTCTATCTTTGGGGCGTATGAAGAACGTTGACACTATTGCCGTTTTGGACTTTGGCGGGCAGTACGCCCACCTGATTGCCAACCGAGTACGCCGCTTGGGCGTATTTACCGAAATCCACTCCCCTGCCGCCCCGGTCTCTGAACTGGAAGGCGTGAAGGGAATCATCTACAGCGGCGGCCCGAGTAGCGTGTACGCGGCCGACGCCCCGGAATACAATCCCGAAATTCTGGACCTCCCCGTGCCGAAGCTTGGCATCTGCTACGGTCACCAGCTCATCGCCCAGCAATTGGGCGGGCACGTGGAACCGGGCAAGGTGAAGGAATACGGCATCGCCGACCTTATCGTGGGCGACGAAAAGTGCCCGCTTTTGAAGGGTCTCCCGAAGGCCAGCCCCATGTGGATGAGCCACGGCGACCAGGTGACGAAGCTCCCCGAAGGCTACAAGATCGTGGCCAGCACCAAGGACTGCGAAATCGCCGCCGTCGCCTTCAACAGCGACAAGCCTGAACGCCAGATTTTCGGCATCCAGTTCCACCCGGAAGTCACGCACAGTAAGTTCGGCATGAAGTTACTCGAGAACTTCATCGACTTCACCGGCGCCAAGAAAACCTGGAACATGAAGAGCTACCTGCCGCTCATCACGCAGCGCATCAAGGACCAGGTCAAGGACCGCAAGGTGTTCTTGCTCGTGAGTGGCGGTGTGGACTCCACCGTGGCATTCGTGCTCTTGAACCGCGTGCTCGGGCCGGAAAAAGTCCTCGGCCTACATGTGGATAACGGCATGATGCGCCTCGGCGAATCCCAGAAGATTATGGACTTCCTCACCAAGGAAGGCATGAACAACCTCAAGGTGCGCGATGCCAGCGAACACTTCCTTGCAAAGCTCAAGGGCGTGACCGCTCCGGAAACCAAGCGCGGCATCATTGGTAAGGAATTCTTGACAGTCAAGGACGAGGAAATGGCGAAGCTCAACCTCGATCCGAACCAGTGGATGATGGCTCAGGGCACCATCTACCCCGACACCATCGAAAGCGGCGGCACCAAGAACGCCGACAAAATCAAGACGCACCACAACCGCGTGCAAGAAGTTCTGGACCTCATGGAAAAGGGCCTCGTGCTCGAACCGCTCGCCGACCTGTACAAGGACGAAGTCCGTGCCCTCGGCGAAGAACTCGGCATCCCGCACAACCTCGTGTGGCGACACCCGTTCCCGGGCCCGGGCCTCGGCGTGCGCCTGCTCTGCAGCGACGGCGTGCTCGCCAATGACATGGTGAAGTTCGAAGACGTGAAGGACACCGCCGGTCAGTCGCTCGCCGACTACCTGAAGGCAAACAACATTGCAGGCCGCCTGCTCCCCATCAAGAGCGTGGGTGTGCAGGGCGATGGCCGCACCTACGCGCAGCCGTTCCTCATTACCACTCCGGGCTTAAGCTGGAAGGATTGCGAAAAGTTCTCCACCGAACTTGCCAACCGATTCAAAGCCATCAACCGCGTCATCTACCAGATTGGCAGCGTCGCCGATGAAGACCCGAAGCTTGTCGAACAGTTCGCCACCCGTGAAAACTTCGATACGCTCCGCAAGTTCGACAACATCTGCACAGAATTCCTGCAGGCCAACGACCTGTACGAAAAGATTTGGCAGATGCCGGTGGTTCTCGTTCCGCTTCGCACGGCAAACAAGCCCTGCATTGTGATGCGCCCGGTGAACTCCACCGAAGCCATGACGGCTAACTTCGCCGAAATCGACCAGGGAATGCTCGCTGGTCTCTGGCGCAAGTTCGAAGCCGAAGGCGCCGGCAGCCTGTGGTACGACGTCACGCACAAGCCGCCCGGAACCATCGAGTGGGAATAAGGCGAGAGTCGCGACAAAAAGCTGGCTTTTTGTCATGACCGAGCCGCGGGAACACGCGTTTGAACAAAGTGAAAGCGCCGTGGGAGTAGCGCGGAGCCGAGTGTCGCAAAAATGAGCTTGCTCATTTTTATGACCGAGGCGAACAAGCAGACGCCGAAGCCGTAGGCGTAAGCGTCAGTAAGGCGAGTGTTGCAGGGCTGCTTGCAGACCTATAACCGAGCCGCGCGAACATGCGACGAGCATAGCGCAATCGCAATGGGAATAGCATCATCTGTCACCCCGGAGGGTGACAGGGTGTCTACCACTTCCAGGGTTTCTTTATCTTAAAGAACGTCGTGATTTCGGTGGAGTCTTCGACACCGTACATATCCGAGTAATGCGCCATCCACGTAATGGTCGTATCGTTTTTAGGAACTTCCGTAGTATCCGCAAACACATGGATGCTCGATTTATAGCCCACCAATTTCTGCGGGAACTTGATAAACGAGGTGTAATTGCAGGAATATACCGTAAGCGAAACGGTGTACCCATCCAAAGAAACAATAGTCGTGTCGGCCAACGGGGTTCCGTCTTTCCCGTCAAAGATGACCACTTTTCCGGCTGTCGACGAAGCATAAGCCCATTCTGTCAAACGGCTATGATCAAGGTCATAAAAATCAAAATATGTCTTGGATTCACCAGACCAATAATCTGAATATTTCTTTTCCACAACGACCGTATCAAAGGCATCCTGCAATTTTTTCGCATTGAAAGGCGGAATTTCGATATACGGCGGAATATAGTTCGACAAGCGCTGAGGGCCATAATTGATATAGGTCGTATCACCGACTCTCACCTGATGTTCTACAGGCCGTTCTTTGCCGGGCATAACGACAGCCTCTCCGTTCTGCAAATATTCAAACCGAAAACAGCTATAGAACTTTCTCAATGTACATTCAAAATAATCGTTCCAGATGTCGCAAGCGAGGTTGTCCGTTGTCTCGGTTATAGTATCCAGTTTGTTCTTGCCAGAATAATAGACAAAGCTGTAAGCCTTCGCATTGACCGTATCGCAGACAGCCCCCTCGGGGCAATCGCCCTGGACTCTGACACCGTCATCAGCATTGCTGCAAGCAAAGAAAAACGCCGAAGCGCAAGCCAAACAGGCAATATTAAACAGACAATTAACCATTTTTGACGACATACTTTTCTCCCGTTTCAATTATTTGCGGGGGCAATATAGAAAAAAAATGATTAATCATTCCTTATGCAACGCAGGGGCAGTTCATTGGACTTGTAATCTTCGACTTGGACAAGCCCGCTTCTGCTTTTCGAAAGTTCCCAACTAGCCGCCTGCGTTTCGTTTATTTGCGTGATGCTCCAGAAACGTGTTTTCCAACCGACATCCAAGAAATTTCCGTTCATAAAACGAAAACCGGATGGCAAAGCATTAAAATTGGATTCATTCGTCCCGTTTCCACCTTTCCAGGCATACGTCGACTTGAGCACCTCAGCGCCCCTCCCTTTCGACTTGCTGTTGACATACGTCGTCAAATGAATCCAATCTGAATCTGTAGGGATATGCCATCCATCGGGGCAAATGCCGCGAAAATTCGTCTCGTAAATGAGTTTGCAAACATTCTGGTTGCAGTTCGGGGTGGCCCCGACAGCCTGTGCCCAAGTGTAATAACGGCCAAAACGTTCGCACGATTTCTGATTCAATTCCAGGCATTCGCTACCGGGAGCGTAGAACCTCAAGTTTTCCGCCATCCAAATCTTCTTGCCAATCATGACAATCTTGTAGCGTTCCCCGTCGCGCGAATCCACCAGATAATACGGAGCCGTCGTTTTCGGCTCAACATTTTGAACAGCAGGCTTTTCTTTTGGAGGCGGAGCAAAAGGCGACACGCTCCAGTCAACCTGCGCAAACAATTCAAGGCTCAGAAATAGAATTGCAAAAACAAAAAACCTCATGTAGAATAAAATAGATTTTCTACACGAGGTTTTATCGAATTTTTTCAGGTTACCGATAAACGGACAAATTAGCCGACAAAGCGTGAGCCGAAGCCCTCAAGCGAAAGCTGAGGGCGGAGGCGAGAGAAAAGGGCCTACCAGCGATTCGTCCCCAACATTAGCCCTTTTCGGCCACAAAGATGCGGCCGTTGCGGAACAGCTGCATCCACGGGCCGTCTTCGCCCCATTCCGCCGGGTGCCAGGAGTACTGGCAGGTACGGAATACGCGTTCGGGGTGCGGCATCATCACGAGGGCGCGGCCGTCTTCGGAGCAGAGGCCGTTGATGCCGAACGGAGAGCCGTTGGGGTTCAGCGGGTAGCGTTCGGTGTATTCGTGCTTGCCGTCCACGTAACGGAGCGCCACGAGACCAGTCTTGAGGCAGGCTTCAGCGGCTTCGCGGCTAGCGAATTCCGCGCGGCCTTCGCCGTGTGCGACCGCAATCGGGAGCACGGAGCCTGCCATGCCCTTGAGGAGCACGGCCGGAGTGTCTTCGACCTTGAGCGTGCAGAAGCGAGCCTCGAAGCGTTCGGAGAGGTTCTGCACAAAGCGCGGCCAGTGCTTGGCGCCCGGAATCAAGTCCTTGAGGTTAGAAACCATCTGGCAGCCGTTGCAGACGCCGAGCGTGAAGGTGTCCTTGCGGTTGAAGTAAGCCTCGAATTCAGCACGGGCCTTCGGGTTGAAGAGGATGCTCTTGGCCCAGCCTTCGCCGGCGCCGAGAACGTCACCGTAGCTGAAGCCACCGCAAGCCACGAGACCGTTGAAGTCCTTGAGCGAGATGCGGCCTTCGAGAATGTCGGTCATGTGAACGTCGATAGATTCAAAACCAGCCTTCTGGAAGGCAGCGGCCATTTCGAGTTCGCCGTTGACGCCCTGTTCACGCAGGATGGCCATCTTCGGGCGGCTTGCGAAATCCTTCACAATCTTGGCGGACGCCGCCACGTCGAAGGTAACCTTCGGCGTGATACCCGGATTGTCCTGTTCCAGCTTGAGCGTGTATTCACTTTCAGCACAATCCGGGTTATCGCGGAG
>CACWNW010000021.1 GCA_902762305.1 Fibrobacter succinogenes
CACCTTCGACGTGATGACATGCGTGAACCGCCAGAACCTGAAGGAACTTCCGAAGATTCTCGATATGCTTTTAAAAATCGGCGTGAAGCGCTGGCGCATTGCGACCGTGTTCCCGAAGGGCCGTGCCAAGGACAACCCGCTGTTCCAGCTCACAAACCAGGAATTCCGCCAGGTGTTCGACTTCATCCGCGAAGTCAAGAAAATGAACGTCATCAACGTGAACTACGGCTGCGAAGGATTCCTCGGGAGCTACGAGAAGGATGCGCGCAACTACCCGTTCTTCTGCCGAGCCGGCGTGAACGTATCTTCCGTGCTCTGCGACGGCAGCATTTCTGCATGCCCGAGCCTTCGCGGCGACTACATCCAGGGCAACATCTACAAGGATGACCTATGGGATGTATGGCAGAACCGCTACCAGGTGATGCGCGACCGCAGCTGGGCAAAAATCGGTGATTGCAAGACATGCAAGTACTGGCGCTACTGCGAAGGCTCTAGCCTCCATTTACGTGATGAAAAGACAAAGGAACTTGCATACTGCCACGTAGCGAGACTCGAAGCCGCTGGTGCGTGATGACAAATGCGTAAGGCGAGAGTCGCGACCAAGTGTACTTGGTCATGACCGAGCCTAGCATTTGGTACTTGAGCGAAGCGAAAGTACAAAAACGAAAGAGTTGGCTTACTGCCATGTGCATCGCCTCGAAGATGCCGGCGCATAAACGCGCAGTTCGTTCCACAGCCCCGAAAGGCCAAAAGGCGTATTTTTCTATCTTTGTATTCGTATGAGTACAAAGATTTTTTATACCCTGACTGACGAGTCGCCGTTCTTGGCGACGCAATCCCTCCTCCCGATTGTAACCGCGTTTGCAAAGACTGCGGATATCGACGTGGAGACCAAGAACATTTCGCTCCCGGCGCGCATCCTTGCGGCTTTTGCCGATACGCTCCCGGCTGGCACTACGTTTGCGGGCAAGCCCGTGAGCGACGACCTCGCTTTTTTGGGTGCGCTGACGCTCAAGCCCGAGGCGAACATCATCAAGCTCCCGAACATTTCGGCTTCCGTGCCGCAGCTCAAGGCCGCCATCGCCGAACTCCAAAAGAACGGCTATGCGCTCCCGAATTATCCAGATGCTCCTGCGACCGACGAGGAGAAGGCTATCCGCGCCCGCTACGACAAGGTGAAGGGTTCCGCAGTGAACCCGGTGCTCCGTCAGGGCAACTCCGACCGTCGCGCCCCGAATGCGGTGAAGAACTTTGCCCGCAACAACCCGCACAGCAACGGCACGTGGAATACTTCCGTGAAGACCCGCGTGGCGAGCATGGATGCGGACGACTTTTACGGGAATGAGAAGTCCATCACGCTTGCCGATGCCGACACGTTCAAGATTGAATTCGTGGATGTTAACGGCGCCGTTACCGAACTGCGTGCCGCAAAGCCGCTCCTGAAGGGCGAAATCCTCGACGCGACGGTGCTCCGCATGGCATCGCTCGAAAAGTTTATCGCGAAGACGATGGCCGAGGCCAAGGCGCAGGGCCTGCTGTTCTCGGTGCACCTGAAGGCGACCATGATGAAGGTCTCCGACCCGGTGCTGTTCGGTGCCTTTGTGCGCGTGTTCTTCAAGGACGTGTTCACGAAGTACGCCGATCTGTTCAAGGAACTCGGGATTGACGCGAACAACGGTTTGGGCGATTTGTACAAGCGCCTCGAAGGCAATGCTCGCGAGGCTGAAGTTCGCGCAGCCATCGATGCTGCCCTCGCGAATGGCCCGGACCTCGCCATGGTCGATTCCGCAAAGGGCGTTACCAACCTGCATGTGCCGAGCGATGTGATTATCGACGCCTCGATGCCTGCGATGATTAGGAATTCCGGCTGCATGTGGAACAAGGAAGGCAAGCTGCAAGAGACAATCGCCTGCATTCCGGACCGCTGCTACGCCGGCATCTACGACGAGACGGTCAAGTTCTGCAAGGAGAACGGCGCGTTCGACCCGAAGACGATGGGTACCGTGCCGAACGTGGGCCTCATGGCCCAGGGCGCCGAAGAATACGGTAGCCACGACAAGACTTTTGTCGCTAAGGCAAAGGGAGTAATCCGCGCCGTGAACAGCAAGGGCGAAGTGCTTTTGCAGCAAGACGTCGATGCGGGAGACATCTTCCGCATGTGCCAGGCGAAGGACGCTCCCATCCGCGACTGGGTGAAGCTCGCCGTGACCCGCGCCCGCGCCTCCAGCACGCCGGCCATTTTCTGGCTCGACCCGGAACGCGCGCATGACCGCGAAATCCAGAAGAAGGTGGAAGCCTATTTGCCCGAACACGACCTGAACGGCCTCGACATCAAGATCATGAGCCCGCGCAAGGCTATTGTCGAAACGATGAAGCGCGCGAAGGCCGGCCTCGATACCATCGGCGTTACGGGCAACGTGATGCGCGATTATCTCACCGACCTGTTCCCGATTCTTGAGGTTGGAACTTCGGCGAAGATGCTCTCCATCGTGCCTTTGATGGCCGGTGGTGGCCTCTTCGAGACCGGCGCGGGCGGATCTGCCCCCAAGCAGGTGCAGCAGTTCCTCGCCGAAAACTACCTGCGCTGGGATTCCCTCGGGGAATACTTCGCGCTGGTGCCGTCGTTCGAGCAGGTCGCCACGCAGACCGGCAACAAGAAGGCTCAGGTTTTGGCCGATACGCTTGATGCCGCGAACGGCAAGATTCTCGAATTCAACCGTACGCCTGCCCGCAAGATTGGCGAACTCGACAACCGTGGCTCGCATTTCTACCTCGCGATGTACTGGGCCCGTGCCCTTGCAGACCAGAAGGCTGATGCGGAACTCGCCGTGAAGTTTGCCCCGGTGGCGGCAGCCCTCGAAGCGAAGGAAGGCGAGATTGTCGCTGCCTTTGCCGCAGAACAGGGCAAGCCGGCAGATATCGGCGGTTACTACATCCCGAAGGCGGATCTCCTGAAAAAGTGGATGCGCCCGGTGGAAGTGTTCAACTCCGTAATCGACTCCATCTAGTCGTAATATTCCAAGTTGGAACAAATTTTAGGGCCCTTCTGGGCCCTTTTTTGCGTGTTGAAAAACACAAATGGCGCTGCAATGTTGTATGTCATTTTGTTTTTTGCTTGAAAATAATTATTTTCGTGTAGAACTGGATTTTTTTCGCGGTTCACGAAAGGAGGCCATTATGAATAAGATGGCGATGAAATTCTGGATTTTCGCGATGGCTCTGTCCATGGCGTTTTTCGCGGCATGTACATCGGACGGCTCGATGCAGGTTATCATGTCGAATGGCGATATCTATAGCGAGGACGAATATAACGAACTTGTCAAGAAGGGCGAGATAGACGAGGATGGAAATTATGTCGTGAAGGATTCGGCGGCGAAGTCCTCCAGCTCGGTGAAGTCTTCCAGTTCCGAAAAGGTCAGCTCCAGCTCCGAGAAAAAATCCTCTTCTTCAGACAAAGTAGAGTCCAGTTCCAGCGAAAAGGCGTCTTCTAGTTCCGAGGAACCGGAATCGAGTTCGTCTGAGCCGGAGTCGAGCGCTGCGGTGGGCAAGGAAACCTTTGTGAATGAAGATGAGGGCGAATTCTTTATCGGTACGGACGATATGGAGGAACTGCCCGAAAAGCAGCAGTCCGAACTTGACAGCCTGAAGGGACTCCTGGACAACGGTGAAACTGTCGATGGATTCGAGAGGACCGAATCGGCGTTCGACGAGGAAACGTTGTTGTACGAGGATTTCAACGAGAACGATTACTTCTGCTTTACCGACGAAGGCGAGTGGCTGCAGATTACTAGGGATAAGCTCGGCAAGTACATTCCGCACTACAAGAACGGGCAGGCCTGGGGCAATTTCCGGCAGTTTGACGTGAAATTCATGGATGCCTGTGCGGCAGTCTATATCAAGCGGAAATGATTACCGTGTCGTGAGTTTCCACTTGTAATATCCAGCAATTTGTAGCGGATGGCAGAAGGTTCCATCCGCTATTTTCTGTTGCAGTTCGCTGTCGGAAAGTTCGCTGGACTCGATGTCTTCGGTGCTGTCGAAATGCGTTTCGCCCGCCTTTGCCACGCCATCGATGAACACGATGTGAAATTTGCCGCGGTGCCTGTCCGGGTTTACCGGGAGCGATCCGAGATACTTTGTGTGTAGCGCGTGGCAATCGCTGGATGGCGCCTCGCTGGGTCTGTACCCGCATTCTTCTTGCAGTTCGCGGAGTGCAGCCTGTTCTGGCGTTTCGCCTTTGTTGATTATGCCCGCGGGAAACTCGAGTTCGATGGTCTGGCTGCCGTGGCGGTACTGCTCTGTCATGACCCAGCGGCCTGTAGCCGTGCGGGCGAGAATCAGTACCCAGTCGGGTTGCCATAGCGTGTAGAAGTCGTCGATGACCTTGCCGTTCGGAAGTTCGCATTTTTCCTTTGCGACTTTGAGCCAAGGCGCATCGACCAGGTATTTTGTTTCGAGTAGTTTCCAGGGTTTCATATATTGTAATTTAGAAATTTTTGCCAAAAAGTGACCTTGCACACATTGACGGACGTAAGTTATTCTTTTTTTTAACATTTGTCTTAAATGAGTGTATTTTTCTCCATAATGAGTGTTTTTGTCTTTTATACGTATGTCAGCCTAGGATGCGCCTGTATCCTTTTGTTGCTCCTGTATAGCATACAGAGGCTCCCGACACCGCAGCTCAAGTTCACGCTTTTCCATAAGCTCGTGTTTTGGCATATGGCCTATTTTGTGAGCGATGCGGCCTGGGCGTTGGTAAATGACAATATTATCCCGAAAAACATGTTCACCGTTTTGGCCGTGAACTACTCGAATGCGGTTATTGCGGCGATACTTTTCTACAGCTGCTTCATTTATGCGGAAATGAGCACCCGTCCCGAAATGACGCGCGCGCAAATCGAGAACCTCCAGGTGAAGCTGCGTATACCGGTTCTTGTGGAAATGGTGCTGCTGCTCGTCTCGTTCGCGATGCGTCCGGATTTCTGGCTTGACGAAAATCTTGAACCGTGCACCCTCTATTACTTTATCTTGTCCTTCATTCCGGGAATCTATATCATGACGGTGACGGCCCGTAGCCTGTATCGCGGGCTCAAACCGCACAACCGGATGCACCTGAAAACGTACCTGATCGTGATGAGCTATACTCCGGGCTGTTTGGTTGCTGCGAGTGTCCAGATATTCTTCTCGCTCACGACTCCGATTTTCTGCTTCTGGTGTACCTTGATTATTCTCTTTGTCTACCTGAATTCGCAGAACCGCCTGATTTCGACGGACCCGTTGACCGGTCTCAATAACAGAAACCAGTTGCGTCGCTACCTGCAGTTGCAACGCGAGAGCGAGAACATGTATGTAATCATGGTCGATATAGACCATTTCAAGAAGATTAACGATACCTACGGGCATATCGAGGGCGACAAGGCGCTTATACTTGTTTCGAACGCATTGAAGAAGGCGTGCAGCTTTATGGACTTCTCTATATTCCTGTGCCGCTACGGTGGCGACGAATTCATGCTGATTGCGCAGACGGAAACACCGCAAGATGTAATCAAGCAGATTCGGGACTGCCTGAAGGAAGAAATCGCGAACCGCGAAGGCCCGCAGAACTATACGATTGCGGCGAGCATGGGGTACGCCCTCTGGGATGGAAACATCACGACCTTCAGGGATTGCGTCGTGGATGCGGACAAGAAAATGTACGAAGCCAAGCACTTGAATTAAGTGCTCGTGCTACCCTTCCAGCTTATTCTTTAGATAGTGTCGCGCCGTCCAGGTGAAATACAGAATGTCGGCGATTACTAGCGCGATGGCGCAGGTGAAGAATACCTGCTGGTGCATCCCGAAATGTTCCGCCATGGAGCCGCCCGCAAGGATGCCGGCGCCGATGCCGATATCCCAGCCGGAAAGGTAAGTGCTGTTCGCGGTGCCGCGCTGGTCGTGGCGGGCGAGATTCACGCACATGGTTTGGTAACCCGGGAAGATAAGCCCGAGGCTCGTGCCGATGAGGAAGGCCGCTCCGAAGAACGTAATGGGCGAATGGCTGAACGCGAGCATGAAATACGCGACGATGTTGAGCGTCATGCCGGTGCCTACGAGGTGGATGAGGTAGCCCCTGTCGATAAGGCGCCCTGTGGTGAGGCGGTTCAGTATGAGCCCTGCTGCGATGAGCGCGTAGAACCAGCCGGAGCCTCCGATGCCGAGTTCCTTAGCATACAGAGCGATGTAGTTCGTGACGGGACCGTAGGCGAACCCCACGAAGATGAAGTTCACGAATTGCGGGATGGCGCGCGTGAGGAAGAATCGGTCGAGCGAAAGCGGGGCGTGGGGCTTCTTCTCCTTGGGGGCGACCTTGAGGGTCTGCACCAGGATGAGGCCGATGACGCACAGGATGATGGAAATCGCGAATACGATGGTGTCGCCGAAGGCTTCGTACAGGAACATGCCTGTCATGGGTCCCGTGGCAAAAGCGAGGTTTACGCTGACGCCGAAGTAGCCGATGCCTTCGCCGCGGCGGCTCGAGGGGAGCGCGTCGATGGCGACGGTGTTGCTCGCCGTGGTCGAAATGCCGAAGCATAGCCCGTGCAAAAAGCGGATGACGGCAAGGAGCGGGATGAGCCCTAGCGCCTTGTAGCCGATGAAGCACAGGGTGAACGCGAAGAAGGTCCAGAAGTACAGGGGCTTGCGGCTGAGGGTGTCGACCAGGAATCCGGCGAAGGGCCTGCAGGCGAGCGCACCGATGGTGTAGAGCGAGATGACGATGCCCGCGGTCGCGTTGTCGGTCTGGAACTTCTCGATGATGAACATCGGGAGGATGGGCAACAGCTGGTAGAAACTGAAGAACAGCAGGAAGTTCGCCGCGGCGCAGGTCGTGAAGTTGCGCGTCCAGAGGGCCGGCTTTTGTGTATTGTTTATACTCGCTGTTCTTTCGTTAGTCATATTGTCAGCCATCTTTGATTACGTTGTCATTCTGAGCGGCCGTATGGTCGTGAAGAATCCAGGGGGGGGGAGACAAGCATTATGTTTAACTTGGGTCTGGATCCTTCGCCCCTTTGGGGTTCAGGATGACGCGTCGCGTTACTTCCTTTCCAGCGAAACGATGGTTTCCAGGTGCGGGGTACCGGGGAACAGGTCGAGCGGCTGCACTTCCTTGACGCGGTAGCCGTAGCGTTCCCATTCCTTGATGGAGGCGGGAATCTCGTCGGTGCCGCAGAACACGTGGCATACGCGCACGGGCTTGCGCATGGCGAGCGCGTGGATGACTCCGGGTTCGCAACCCTTGCGGGGCGGGTCGAGCAGGATTTTTTCGGGTTCGCCGGCTACGGGGCGCGGGAGCCTAGTCTGCACGAAGTTCTCGTCGATCTTGCCTGCGACAAAGCGGTAATTCTTCTTGAGATATTTCGCGGAAGCCTTCGCGCATTCGATGGACGGGCCTTCCATCTCGACACCGAGCACGGATTTTGCGGCTTCGCCCAACGCGAAGCTGAAAAGCCCGTAACCGCAGTACAGGTCGAGGAAGTTGTCTTCGCGGGTGAGCGAAAGCAGGCGGCCCGCGGCCTTGATGAGGTTGTGGATCTGGCTCTCGTTCACCTGGCTGAAGCCGGTCGCGGGGTACTTGAGGCTGAAATGTCCGAGGTTAAGACTCAGCTCGCGCGGGCCAAAGAGTTGCTTGAAGGAAATTCCTTCGGTCGGTCGCTTCGCCTCCAAGTAGTAATCCGACTCCGTCGTGTCAATGTAGGCATGCGCCGCAGTCACGTGATAGGGCGAATTCTGCAAAATTTCGGAAATTTGTTTCAGTTTGCGGACAATCGCCGCGTCGATTTTCTTGATGTTGAATATGACGACCCTGTACTTGTACGTGCCGCGGATGATAATCCAGTTGAGCGCGTAGGCGAGGGGCTTGTACGGCGGCGTGATGAGCTTGTCGAACAGCAGGCGGTAAATGGCGTTGTGCTCCTCGGGCTCCAGGATGCTGTCGTATTCGTTGAACCGCAGGTCGCCCGGCTGCATGTCCACGCGGCGCTTGCTGGTGGTGCGGTAGTTGCGGGGCATGGGGCTTGCGGTTACCGGCTGCGGGTTGCGCGGGAGCCTGTTTACATCCCAGAATTCACGGATGGCATCGTTCTTGACTTTCAGCTCTTCTTTATAGCTGAGGGGAGCGAGGGTTTCGCCGTAGGCGGAATCGGATTCTTTCGTGTAATTGGGGATTTGGTGGGCGATGGCTTGTTCAAAGAGCATGCCCAAAATGTAGAAATTTGCGCAATTTCTTTGTAGGGGGAAATTTGGACTATGGATTTTTTGTCCAAGAAAACTGCCTTGCGGCGTGTAGGGAAGGGGGGAGCGTTTATGTAGTTTAAGGGTACAATCGATTAGGAAAAGGAGTACAAACATGAAATCCATGATGTTGAAGGGTTTGATTATGGTGAGTGCCTTCGCATTCATGAGTTGTGACGAAAGTACTATTGCCGCACCAGGGCCAGAAACGGGAATGAATACTGAATCCAGCGCTGCGCTCGGCCCGGAGTCCAGTGCGGCTGTTGGCTTGGAATCTAGCGCGGCGGTCAATCCCGAATCTAGCGCGCTTGCTGGCGGTGACGAAGCCTGTTTGGCATCTAGTTTACCCGATGCTTGCGGTCCTGGGACGAATCCGGCTGTAAATCCGACGAGCAGCAGCGCTGCCAATCCGCAGTCCAGCGCGGTCACTGGCCCTGAATCCAGTGCGGGCATCCCGGCATCTAGCTCCAGCGAAGTCGCGAATCCGCAGTCTTCTTCCAGCGAGGTGGTTCCGGTCGTTTCCTCTTCCAGCGAAGAACCGAAGCCGGATGGCATATTCCTCTCCGACGATACCGACGAGAACAAGAACTACATGGAAGTTGAATATATCAAAAATACCGCCGATAACGGCGGTGGCGTCCTCTGCTACCCGAAGCGCCTCTCCAACGACAAGAAGCACGGCGTTATCCTGTGGGGCCCCGGTGGCGGTTCCAACCCCAACGACTACGAAGGCATCATCCGCCGTCTTGCCTCCCACGGTTTCGTGGTGGTGGCGACCAGCGAATCCCCGGATGGTACTGGCCGAGGCATTCCCGCCCTCAACTGGCTCGAAAAGAAGAGTACTACCCAGGGCGACCCGCTGTTTGGCAAACTCGACATGACGAAGGTGGGCGCTTCTGGCCACTCCATGGGCGGGCTCCAGTCCGAAAAGATGCTCATTAACGACAAGCGCGTGATTACTGCCGTGCTCAACAACAGCGGTGCGTTCAACCATGCAGAACTGACGAATGTCCCTCAGGGCAAGACTGCTGCAATCGTCTACGGTGAAGGCGGCATGGAACGCCCGAACGCTGAAGGCGACTACAACAACAGAAACGTCAGGATTCCGGCTTGCCTCCTCAAGATGACGGGTGGCCAGGGCAACGAATGCTATAACGGCGAATGCGGTTGGGGTCATGGTTCCGGCCCATGGGGCGGCATGGCTGCTACGGTTGCCTGGATGCGTTGGCACCTCGGTGGCGAAGACTGGCGCAAGGATGACTTCGTCGGTACGAGCGGCAAGTACATCGATGGCGCGATTATCGGCCAGCCTGGCAAGTGGAAAGGCCAGTGCAAGAATTTCTAAGTTTCACAATCCCACACACCCAAAAATGTCTCGGATCCCGAGGCATTTTTTTGTTTTGCGGGGTGTTTGCGATTCGTGCCTTTGACAAAACATCCATAGAGATTGTATGCAGAACATTGAATTGCCCCCCAAAAAGGGGTATTTTTATTTTAGGTGTTTAAAAAAAAGAGGATGTTATGAACAAAGTTGTTTCTACGATAGGCCTTATCGGCCTTTTTGCCTGTGCTACTGCATTTGCGCAGAGCGGCCCGAACGACGAATGGAACGGCAAACCGCGCATTTTCGGTGTAAACCGCCTCAACCCGCACGTGACCTCGATGCCCTACACTACGGTGGAAGAGGCCGTGAAGGGCGATCGTCATGCGTCCGAATGGTACCAGACGCTCTCCGGCAAGTGGAAATTCTACCACGTCGAAAAACCGAGCCAGCGCAACAACGACTTCTACAAGGACAACTACGATGTTTCCGGCTGGGACGAAATCCCGGTTCCGTCTTCTTGGCAGCTGCTTGGCTACGACCATCCGATTTACACGAACGTGGTTTACCCGTGGGCGCAGAACAACCGCGTCTCCGCTCCGGGCGCACCGACCGACTTTAACCCGGTGGGCCATTACCGCCGCACCTTCACCGTTCCCGAAAAGTGGGCCGGCAAGCGCATCCGCCTGCATTTCGAAGGCGTTGAATCCGCTTACTACGTCTGGGTGAACGGCAACTACGTGGGATATTCCGAAGACACTTTCACAGGTCATGAATTTGATATCAACAAGTACCTGCGCAAGGGCGAGAACAACATCTCCGTGCAGGTGTTCCGCTGGTGCGATGGCTCCTGGCTCGAAGACCAGGACTTTATCCGCCTTTCGGGCATCATGCGCGACGTTTATATCTACGCCGTGCCGCCCGTGCATATTCAGGATTTCCAGATTGACGCTACTCTCACGAATAACTATACCGACGGTTTGCTGAAGACTACGGCATGGATTTACAATTCCACCGGTACGGCTTCGGGCGAATTTACCGTCGAACTTTCGCTTTACAACGATGCGGGTTCCGAAGTGATTGCCCCGACGGTGCAGAAGGTTTCGGGCATCGGTGCGAACGGTGGCGAAAAGAGCGTGCATTTCGAAATCCCGTATGTCAAGCCGAATCGCTGGTCTGCAGAAACTCCGTACCTCTACACGGCGGTACTCACCATCAAGGACAATACCGGCAAGATTATCCAGGTCGAAAGCAACAAGATTGGTTTTAGGAAGATTGAAATCAAGAAGGAAAACGGTGCCCCGCGCCTGCTGGTGAACGGCATGCCGGTCAAGTTCCACGGCGTGAACCGTCACGAGCTCGATCCGGATAACGGCCGCGCGGTGAACTACGAACGCATGGAACAGGACATCATCCTGATGAAGAAATTCAATATCAATGCGCTCCGCATGTCGCACTACCCGAACAATCCGATGATGTATGACCTTTGCGATAAGTACGGCATTTATGTGATTGACGAGGCGAACGTCGAAAGCCATGGCGCAAACGGCGACTTGCCCAAGAGCAGTGACGACTGGCGCGCTCCGGTGGTGGACCGCCTGAACAGCATGGTGCAGCGCGACAAGAACCACCCCTGCATTATCCTCTGGTCTTTAGGTAACGAAGCGGGCAACGGCAACGTATTCGCCTCCGAACGCCAGCGTGCTCATGAAATTGACTCCACCCGCTACGTGCATTACGAAGGCGATAACAACAATGCCGACGTGACGAGCCAGATGTACTGGGGTTACGACTACATCAACGGCTACAACGATGGCAACAAACCCGTGATGCTCTGCGAATACGAACATGCTATGGGCAACTCCGTGGGCGATTTGCAGGAATACATGGATGCCTTCTACCGCAATCCGCGCGCCTTCGGTGGATTCATCTGGGACTTCATTGACCAGGGTCTGCACCACAAGGGCACTCCGTACTGGGAATTCGGCGGTATGTGGGGTGACTGGCAGAACGATGACAACTTCTGTGCGAACGGCCTCGTGTTCCCCGACCGTGCGATTCAGCCGGAAATGTGGGAAGTCAAGTATCAGTACAGCCAGATTCGCGTGAAGAACGTGGATGCCGCCAAGGGCAAGGTTGAAATCGAGAGCCGTTACCTCTACAAGAATCTCGGCGACTTCCTCGATGCCTTCTGGGAACTCAAGGAAAACGGCAAGGTTATCAAGAGCGGTAAGCTGGATGGTTCGCAGATGAATATCGGGCCCCTCCAGAAGAAAGAAGTTACCATCGACATGCCGAAAATCGAGACGACGATTGGCGCCGAATACCACCTGGATATCGATTTTCGCCTGAAGAAGGATGAACTTTGGGCGAAGGCAGGCCACAGTGTGGCTCATGAACAGTTCGGTATCGACTTGGGCCAGCTCTGGTCTACCGAAGTGGATATCAGCACTATGGACGGCGCCAGGGTTTCCCGTGTCAGCGGTGTTGTCATCGAAGGTACGGATTTCAAGATTACCTTCGACGACAAGAACGGAACGCTTGCCAGCTACGTTCTGGATGGCGATACCATCATCAAGAACGGCGGTATTCCGAACTTCTGGCGCGCCCCGACCGACAACGACAAGGGCTTCAATATGGAACGCGGCCACGGCGAATGGCGCAGTGCAAGCAAGAAGCGCAACGTGTCTTCTGAAGTCAAGGAAGTCTCCGCCCAGGAAACGCAGGTGACCTTCAACTTCGGCTTCCCGGATGTGGGTAGCTCCAAGATGAAGATGACTTACACCGTTTACGGCAGTGGCGATATCGTTGTGGAATACACGTTCAATCCGGATGGCTCCAAGAGCTATATCCCGAACGTAGGTACTCTCTTCACGGTTCCTGAAGGTTACGAAAAGGTCCGCTGGTTTGGCCGTGGTCCCGACGAGAACTACATGGGCCGCAACCGCGGAAGTTTCATGGGCCTCTTCTCTACGCTTGCAGATTCCATGACGGTCAAGTATATGGAAATTGGCGAAACGGGCCAGCGCACCGACGTGAAGTGGGCGACGCTCACGAACGAGAAGACCGGCAAGGGCCTCATGGTCGTGGGTAACCCGCGTATGGAATTCAGTGCGCAGCACTACACTCCGGAACAGCTTACCGACGTGAAGCTTCCGTGGGAACTCAAGCGCAACAAGGATATCACGCTCCGTGTAGACCTGCACCAGATGGGTCTCGGCGGTATCAACTCCTGGGGTGCCGAACCGCTTGATGCCTACCGCCTGAATGCGAACCGCGAATACTCTCACAAGTTCCGCATCGCTCCGGTGCGCAAGCAACTGAACGACCCGACGGAATACTCGCTTCTCGGCTTCAAGAATTTCGGTTGGAACGATTTGCCGCCTGCACCGTATGGCCAGAAGGAAATCAATGAAATTTACGAGAACCAGCCCGATACCGACGTCACCGTTGCGGTAAGGGAAACGCAGCCCCTTGTCTTCAGGATTCCTGAAATGGAAAGCAGCTATAGCGTGTTCGACATGCAGGGACGCTTTGTGGCGAAGTTTATTACGCAGGGCGTGGAAGACCTGCATATGCTCACCAAGCGCAATGTGAAGCATGCGGGCACTTACCTGGTGCGCTCCAAGGCCGGGCGGACGTTCCGCATAAGCGTCAAGTAAAAAATTCCACACATCCTAACATCGGGCGTTCCGGGATAACCCTCCTGGGACGTCTTTTTGATACCGTTCGCTCGACGTCTCCCTTTTTTTGTTATGGACAACATGTCCAGACAAATGTGTTTCGGGGGTATTCTTGGTCGTGTTGTGGGTGGGTATATTTATCGAAGAACCTCGGTGTTGGTGTTATTGGGAAATCGAGGTACATATGAAAAAGTTGGTGTATGCTTTGGTGTGCGGGGCTGTCGCGATGGCCTCTGCACAGGATGTCCTTTATCCCGACATGTTCGCGCTGGGCGACGTGCAGTTGCTGGGCGGCCCCCTGAAGGACCGTCAGGAACTGAACGTGGAAACGCTGCTCAGTTACGATACGGACAAGTTGATTGCCCCGTTCTACGAAGAGGCGGGTATGCGTCCGAAGGCTTCGAAATTTTCGAACTGGGCGGGTCTCGACGGCCACGTGCTCGGGCATTACCTGAGCGCCCTCGCGATGCACTATGCGGATAGCGGTGATGAACTGGTGAAAGAGCGCCTGGAATATGTGTTGAGCGAACTCAAGACGATTCAGGACCAGAATTCCAAGGATGCGAATTTCAAGGGCTATATCAGCGGCGTGCCCAACGGCAAGTCGATGTGGCTCAAATTCAAGAACGGCGATGCGGGTGCGCAGAACGGCTATTGGGTGCCGTGGTACAACATCCACAAACTTTATGCGGGCCTGCGCGATGCCTACATCTATGCGGGTTACGATCAGGCCAAAACGATGTTCCTCGCGCTTTGCGATTGGGGACTCACGATTACAGGCGGGCTGAACGATTCCAAGATGGAATCGATGCTCGGCACGGAACACGGCGGCATGGCGGAAGTCTATGCTGATGCCTATGCGATGACCAAGGAAAAGAAGTACCTGGACGAGGCCAAGCGTTGGTCGCACAAGTGGCTTTTGAATGCGATGGCAGCGAGCAATGATAACCTCACGAATGTGCATGCGAATACGCAGGTCCCGAAGGTGGTGGGCTTCGCGCGCATTGCGGAACTCACCGGCGACCAGACTTACGTGAAGGGCTCCGAGTACTTCTGGGACCGCGTCGTGAACAAGCGTAGCATCGCGATTGGCGGCAACAGCATTTCGGAACATTTCCCGTCTTTCGATAACCACAAGAAGTACGTGGAAGAGCGCGAAGGGCCGGAATCTTGCAACACCTACAACATGCTCAAGCTGACGGAACGCCTGTTCAACATGGATCATAGCGCCAAGCAGGCGGACTTTTACGAGCGCGCTCTCTTTAACCATATCCTTTCGACAATCCATCCGGAGCATGGCGGCTATGTGTACTTTACGCCCGCGAGGCCGCGCCATTACCGCGTCTACTCGAAGGTGAATGCCGCCATGTGGTGCTGCGTGGGCTCGGGCATGGAAAACCCCGCGAAGTACTCGCAGTTCATCTACACGAAGGACGGGGACAATCTCTATGTGAACCTGTTTGCGGCATCGAACCTGAATTGGAAAGGCAAGGGCGTGAAAATCAAGCAGGAAACGGAATTCCCGAAGGGCGAAAGTGCGAAGTTTACCGTTACGGGTAGCGGCAGTTTCGATATGAAGATTCGTCATCCGTACTGGGTGAAGGAAGATGCTTTCAAGGTCATCGTGAATGGCGATACTGTTGTGAAAAAGTCTGACCCGTCTAGTTATGTATCTGCAGGCAAGTCCTGGAAGTCCGGCGATGTGATTGAGGTATTGTTCCCGATGTATACGCACGTGGAAGAACTCCCGAATGTTTCTGACTACGTGGCCCTGCTGCACGGCCCGATCGTTCTCTCCGCGAAGACGGGGACGGCGAACCTGAACGGCCTTGTTGCCGATGACGGACGCTGGAGCCATATCGCTTCGGGGGCGCTTGAATCCCTAGATCAGGCCCCCATGCTTGCGAGCAAGAAGGAAGATATCCCCTCAAAGGTCACTCCCGTGAAGGGAGAGCCCATGCATTTCAAGGCGCCCTACCTGTTTGCAAACCAGAGGGATGCGAACTTGTTGCTGGAGCCATTCTACGAGGTGCATGATGCCCGCTACATGATGTACTGGATGGTGCTTACCGACCCCTCCATTCTGGAACGCCTGAAGAAGGAGCAGGAAGAAGCGCTTGCGCTTGACGAGAAGACGGTCGACAAGGTGGCGCCCGGCGAGCAGCAGCCCGAGGCGGACCACAAGATGAAAACTGAAAACTCGAGTACCGGAACGCATCAGGGTGAATTCTACCGCGATGCGGGCAAGTGCAGTGGCGGCGATGGCGGCCTTATCAGCTACGAATTCGAGACGAATAGCGAGGATTCCCTGAGCCTCATGGTGCGCTATTGGGGCAACGAGGGTTGCACCCGCACATTCGATATCAATATCGATGACGAAAAACTCGTGACCGAGACGATTTCGAACCGCTGGAAAAAGGACGAGTTCGTGAACGTGACTTACCCGATTCCGGACAACATGGTGAAGGGCAAGAAAATCGTGCGCATCTCGTTTACGGCAAGTTCCGGCATGGTGGGCGGCATTTATGGTGTGCGTTTGCTCCGCAACAAGCCGAAGCCCGAAACGCCTCCGGATGCGATTGCTCCGAAATCTGTTGTCCCGCTCCCGGATTTGCGCATACGTGCGCTGCACGATGTATTGCATATTGAATCGGGCCTGCCGCTCTCTGGCAACCTGACCGTCAAAATCTATTCCCTGAATGGTCGCCTGCAAAAGTCCCAGTTGCTCCCTTCGGGTCGCAGCTCCTTCGAAATAGGCATTGCCGATTTGAAGAAGGGCAACTACATCCTCAGCGTGCAAAAAGACGGCGTAAAACGGATAAATACGCTCTTCTCGAGGACCGGCGGGTTGTGATTTTCTGAATAATTTCGTAAGAAAAACAGCACTTCGACATTGACAACTTATCCATGCGGATTTGTTTTCTCCCCGTGCTTTTTACATGCTCGGGGAGTATTTTTTTAAGGTGGGAAAACTCCCTTTGGTGTAAAATATGGGAACGAGGATTATATGAGAACGAAGTCGTTACTCTCCTTATGTTTGGTTATGTCCGGCATGTCTCTTGCTGCGACGCAGGCAACCTTCTACGTAGCTCCCTCGGGCAGCGATTCGAACAAGGGAACTGAACAGGAACCCTTCAAGACGATTACGCAGGCACAGAAGGCCGTACGTGCAATCAACAGTTCCATGACGGGCGATATCGAAGTCATTCTCCGCGAGGGTACCTACGCTTTGCCCGGAACTATCGGGTTCGATGAACGCGACGGCGGTAAGGATGGCCATTACGTGCGTTACAAAGCCTACGATGGCGAAAAGCCGCTTATTACCGGCGGTATGGCGATTACCGGTTGGACCATTCACGATGAGGCGAATGGTATCTGGAAGGCCGAAGGCGTCGAAGGCCGTTTCCGCCAGTTGTACGTAAACGGAAAGAAGGCCGTTCGCGCATGCTTCCCCAACGTGATTGCCGCAAATGACAAGGGTGCGGGCAGCTTTGACCACGATTTCGTGCGCCTTACGAAGGTGGACTCTTCGGGCCGCGCCTTTGATGTTTCTGCGGACTACGTCAAGAATATCAAGAACATCGAGGATGTTGAAATCCATCTGATGATCGCCTGGGCCGAAAGCATCTTGCGATTGGAAAAAGTTCAGGTGAACGGCGGTACTGCAAAACTCATCCCCAAGGATCCTGAACGTACCAAGTTGTTCCATCGCGCATACCCGATGCTCGGCACGGCCTTCACGAGCAATCCTCCCAGGCAGCAGGTTTTCTATCTGGAAAACTCCTACGATTTGCTTGACGCTGCGGGTGAATGGTACTTGGATGAAAAGGAACATGTGCTTTACTACAAGCCCCGTTCCGGCGAAAGCATGGCTACGGCCAATGTGGTTGCTCCCCGTTTCAATACTTTGTTCAGTATTTTAGGCAAGGATACCAAGAACAAGGTGGGCTATATGTCTTTTGAAGGCCTGATCTTTGCACATTCCAACTATACCCGCCCCAGCGAAGAAGGTTTCTTGGATTTGCAGGCAGGTAACTTCAATGTGGACGTGCTTGCGGATCCGGGTCGCGGAAACTGGGAAAAGTTGAACAGCAACAAGTTCTTGCTGTGGCGCCCTGATGCCGGTTTCCGCGTCGAAAACGCCCATCATCTCTTGGTGAAAAACTGCACCTTCACGCAAATGGCGGCGACGGGCCTCGATTTTGTATCGGGTACGAACGACGACGTGATTGAAGGCAACGTGTTCTACGAAATTGGCGCTGCGGGCATTATGCTCGGTAAGTTCTATCAGGACTCCACGACCGAAATCCATATCCCGTATAATCCGAGCGACAAGGATGAAATCAGCACGCGCGATACCATTCGTAACAACCTCGTGACCAACGTGACAAATGAACACCAGGGTGCCGTGGGTATCGGTGCTGGCTATCCGCGCTATGTCGTCATCGAAAACAACGAAATATCCTACACGTACTATTCCGGTATTTCGGTTGGTTTTGGCTGGACCAAGAGCGAAACTGCCATGACCAACAACCATATCAACAAGAACAATATTCACCACATTTCTCGCTTGCTTTGCGACTCCGGCCCGATTTACACCTTGAGTAACCAGGGCACCGGTAGCGAAATCAAGGAAAACTTCTTGCACGATTACAGCGCTTCCAAGTGGTCCGATTACTGGGTGTTGCCGATTTACTTGGATGAAGGCTCTAGCGGCTTTACCGTCGAAAACAACTCCTACCAGAATGCGCCCAGTGGTTTGGGTATGAATGCTGCAGGACAATTTACCGAAAGGAACAATGGTGGCTACATTGCATCCGTGGCTGCAGCTGCCGGTCTCCAGGGTGAATACAAGAACATCGCGGACCGCATCAATAACATCCCGCTTCCCGACTTCAGCAATACTGTCACGCAGGCCGCTTTCAAGGTCGTAGCGACCCTTCCGGGTATCATCCAGGCCGAAGACTACGATGTGGGCGGGCAGAGCGTTTCGTTCAGCGATAAGGATTTCGTGAATGAAGGCAATGTTTACCGCGAAGATGGCGTGGACGTGGTTGGCCTCGGCTGCTCCGATTCCGCCATGACAAAGGATTGCAATGGTTATGCTGTCGGTTACACGCAGAGCGGTGAATGGCTCGAATACTCTGTGAACGTGATTGTCGCAAGCAAGTTCGTGTTCCGCGCCAACGTGGCAAGCGGTCTCGACGTCGGTAGCTTCAGACTCTTTATCGATGGCAAGGCCGTTACCGATACCATCGCGGTGCCGCAGGGCGAAGACTGGAATACCTACGGCTATGTGGAAGGCGAAACCGCCGAAATTGCAAAGGGCGAACACGTGCTGCGCATTCAGTTCACGGGCACCTACGTGAACCTTGACTGGATCCAGTTCGCGCTCACCGCCGGTGAACTTCCCATCCCTCAAAAGAGAGACGTGCAGCTCAATCTCGGTGAACGCGGTTATGACGTGTTCGGAATGGATGGCCGCTTTGTATGCCGCATTGAGGGCATGTCTGCCATGGGTGGCTTCAAGGCTGCCTTGATGGCGAAGGGCGTGAAGCCCGGCATGTATGTGGTTCGTGGTCTTGAAAGCCGCAAGAGCATCAGGATCAATACGGTCAAGTAAGTATAGGGGGTGCTTTATGAAATCGCTTGGTGTAATGTTTGGAACACTGGCCTGCGCTGCGGTTCTCTCCTTCGCGGCTGCGGATAATCCGCTTACCCTCTGGTACAACAGTGACGCGGGTACGGAATTTACGGCTGCGCTCCCCATCGGGAACGGCTACATGGGCGGCATCATTTATGGTGGCGTCACAAAGGATGTCATCGGGCTCAACGAGAGCACGGTTTGGTCGGGCGGCCCGGGCGATAACAACAAGTCGGGTGCGGCAAACTACCTGAAAGATGCCCGAGACGCGCTTTTCCGCGGGGACTACCGCTCGGCGGAATCCATTGTGTCTGACCGCATGATCGGCCCCGGCCCGGCAAGTTTCCAGCCGGTGGGCGACCTCGTGATTACCACCTCCCATTCGGGAGCCACGAACTACCGTCGTGAACTGGACCTCAAGACGGCTATGGCCAAGACGACCTATTCCGCGGGTGGCGTGAACTACACGCGCGAATATTTCGCGAGCTATCCGGACCATGTGATTGTCATCCGTCTGTCGGCAAGCGAGAAGGGGAAGGTTTCCTTCGGGGCGACGATGACGACTCCGCACCGCAACAACAGCATGTCCAGTAGCGGGAACACGCTCATTTACGACGTGACGGTGAACTCCATCAAGTTCCAGAATCGCTTGAACGTAGTCGCCGACGGGGGCACGGTTTCTGTCGCAAACGGGAACATCTCGGTGAACGGCGCGAACGAGGCGATGCTGGTGCTCACGATTGCGACGAACTTCAAGTCGGCTTCCGATGTTTCGGGCAACCCGGGCTCGCTTGCTTCCGCAGTGATGGATGCGGTGAAGGGCAAGAGCTTCGACGAATTGAAGGCGGCACACCTGAAGGATTACCAGGCGATTTTCAACCGCGTGAAACTGGACTTGGGTGCAGCGCATTCGAGCGCCGGTGATGTTACCGCGACACGAGTGAAGAACTTCAATTCTACGAACGACCCCTCCTTCGTGGAACTCTACTACCAGTTTGGTCGCTACCTGCTCATCTCGAGTTCCCGCAAGGGCGGGCAGCCCGCGAACCTGCAGGGCATCTGGAACAAGGATACGAGCCCGATGTGGGGGAGCAAGTACACCACCAACATCAACCTGGAAATGAACTACTGGCCGGTCGAGACGGCGAACCTCGCGGAATGCGCATGGCCGCTCATCGACAAGATCAAGGGCATGGTACCGCAAGGCGAAAAGACCGCGAAGGTGCATTGGGGCGTTGACGAAGGCTGGGTGGAACACCACAATACCGACCTCTGGAACCGTTCCGCTCCGATTGACGGAGCCTGGGGCCTGTGGCCGACGGGTTCCGGCTGGCTTTCTACGCACCTGTGGGAACACTTCTTGTTCAACCCGACGGACAAGGCTTTCCTCGAAGATGTCTATCCGACTATGAAGGGGGCTGCGGTGTTCTACCTGAACAGCATGGTGGAAGAACCGGTGAGCGGCAACAAGTACCTGGTGACTGCCCCGAGCGCATCGCCCGAGAACGCGCATGGCGGCTACAACGTGTGCTTTGGCCCCACGATGGATAACCAGATTATTCGCGACGTATTCAACTATACGATTGAAGCTTCCAAGGTCTTGGGCAAGGACGAAAATTTCCGTGCCCGCATGGAGGCCGCTGTCAAGCGCCTGCCGCCCACGAGGACGGGCAAGTACGGCCAGATTATGGAATGGTTCGAGGACTGGGACAATCCCAACGACAAGCACCGTCATGTGTCGCACCTGTACGGGCTTTTTCCGAGCCACCAGATTACGCCGGAAGAGACTCCCGACCTGGTGAAGGGCGCGAAGACGACCCTCGAACAGCGCGGTGACGATGCGACGGGCTGGTCGCTCGCATGGAAAATCAACTTCTGGGCCCGCCTGCACGATGGCGACCATGCGTACAAGCTTGTGCGTATGCTGCTCACTCCGGACCGCACGTACAACAACCTTTTCGATGCGCATCCGCCGTTCCAGATTGACGGAAACTTCGGTGCGGTTTCGGGCATCAACGAGATGCTCATCCAGAGCCATGGCGGAAAGATTCAGGTTCTGCCTGCGCTTCCCTCGCAGTGGAAAGACGGCAGCGTGAAGGGCATCCGTGCCCGCGGTGGTTTCGAGATTGATTCCATGGCATGGAAGGGCGGCAAGCTCACCTATATCGCCATCAAGTCCGATGTGGGGCAGAAACTTGATGTGGTTTATGGCGGCAACGAGCAGACCTACAATACGGTTCCTGGTTCCGTGTATGAATTCGACGGCAATCTCAAGCTGACGAACCAGCCGTTCGAACCGGTGACGATTCCGGGCAAGATTCAGGCCGAAAGCTATGTGGCGATGGATGGCGTGCAGATTGAACCCGACGAATCGGGCGAGCCGAATCTCGGATGGATTAACGATGGCGACTACAGCTCGTACTTGATAAACGTGCCGGCTGCGGGAACCTACACGCTTACGGCCCGCGTGGCGTCTGCTGCGGAAGAGGCTTCTACCGTTACGGTGGTGAATGCCCAAGGCAAAGCGGTGGCGCAGTTCACGGTCGATCCTGCGAAAACGAAAGGTTGGAATGACTGGTACGAGACTTCGACTACGATAGAACTGGACAAGGGTGAACAGACTATCAAGTTCGACTATTCCGGTACGAGCGACTTCCTGTTGAATTTCGACTGGTTCAGCATAGGGAAGGGCTCGGATGCCGTTCCTGAGGCGTCTAGAGTGGCGGTGAATTTGAGTGTCAGCGCCGTGCCCATGGCGAGCGCCCCTGTCGCCTTGATGGTGGAGTCTTCGGGCGATTTCGAGGTGCGCCTCTATACCCTAAACGGGAACATGGTGGGTTTCCGCCGCGGTGCGGGCAGCACGCTTGTGGAATTCGGCCTGGACGGAAGCCTTGCTCGGGGGAACTATGTCGCGGTCGTCACGAGCGGGGACCTGAAAAGGACTCTCAAGATTCGCGCTTTTTAAAGCCCATATTGTCATCGCTGGCGCCTGTGTCGGGCATTGACAACTTATCCATGCGAACGAGTCCTTCGCATGGCTTTTTTTCGTTTTTTTGGGGTAGTTTTACAATGGTGAGTTATAAAAACGCCTTTGGAGCGAAAGGGATGTAAAATGAAGTTCGCAAAAACTGCAAAAATTGCCGCTGTCATTGGTTTTGGGCTTTGCACCGCTGCCATGGCCGAAAACCCGATTATCCAGACATACTATTCCCCAGACCCGGCTCCGGTCGTCTTTGGCGACACGGTTTGTGTATACACGGGTAACGACGAAGGCGGTCACTTCTTCACGATGCACGGCTGGCGCGTATCCTGCACTACCGACATGGTGAACTGGACGGACATGGGTGCGCTTATCCTTTCGAACGAAAGCTTTGGCGGCAATGCCAAGAAGAACGGCGACTGGGCCGCACAAGTCGTACGCCGCAACGGCAAATATTACTACTACGTGACCGTTGAATCGACCCGCGGTGGCCGCGCCATCAACGTGGCTGTGGCCGATAGGCCTCAAGGTCCCTTCAAGGATGCCCTGAACGGCAAGCACCTCGCCGGCCCCAACTGGGACTACATCGACCCGACGGTTTGGATTGATGACGACGGACAGGCGTGGCTCTACTGGGGCAACCCGAAACTCTATTACGCCAAGCTCAAGGAAAACATGATTGAGTTCGACGGCGATATCAAGGTGACTGACATGAGCCGCGGATTCTCCCCGAGCGGGAATTCCGTCTACACCGAAGGTCCGTGGATTCACAAGCGTGGCAGCAAGTACTACATGATTTACGCTTCCCATGGCGTGCCCGAAAAGATTTCTTACTCTACCAGTGATTCCCCGACCGGTCCGTGGACCTGGGGTGGCATCATCATGGACCAGGGTAACAATACCGCATTTACGAACCACTCTGGCCTTATCGATTTCAAGGGCCGCAGCTTCTTCTTCTACCACAACCAGAAGAACGTGAGCGGTGGCGGATACAGCCGTTCTACTGCAATCGAGGAATTTACCTGGAATGCCGACGGCTCGATTCCGACCATCAAGTCCACCAACGATGGCGTCAAGAAACCTATCAAGAACCTTGACCCGTTTACCCGCGTGGAAGCCGAAACCAAGTCCTGGGTGGGCGGCATTTCAGTCGATAAGCCGCGTGACCCCGAGGGCGGTAATTATACCATAATTAACCATGTGGCCCAGGAGGGCGACAATGTTTACCTCACCAACATGGGGAGCGGCTTCTACACCAAGGTGCGTTCTGTGGACATGGGCGACGGTGCCGACCGCATCATCATCTGCACCAAGGGCAACGGCGGTAAGCTCGAAGTTCATGCGGGTTCCGAAAATGGAACGCTCCTTGCCTCCATCAACGTGCCTGCAAGCTCCAAGTGGGAAGAGAATTCCTTCGACGTGGAAAATGCTGCCGGTGTCGACGACTTGTTCTTCGTCGTGAAGCAGGGCGGTTTCGATTTCGACTACTGGTACATGGAAAGCGAAAAGACTGCTGTCCCGCAGACCCCGTACAACGATGTTGCCGCAGCGGTTCCGGGCAGGATTGAGGCAGAAAACTACGATGTGGGCGGTCACAACAAGTCGTTCTACGACATGGACCGCCAAAATCAGGGCGAGGCTTACCGCGAAGACGAAGTTGACGTGGTGGACATCAGCAATTCCACATGTGGCGATGCTGCCTGCACGGGTTATGCCATCGGTTATACGCAGACTGACGAATGGGTGGAATATACCATCAACGTTATCGCGGACGCCACGTATGACATCACGGCGAATGTGGCGACCGCTTCCGATGCGTCCGCATTCCAGCTTCTCGTAGACGACAAGGAAATTACGGAGTCGATTGCTGTCGAGAAGATTGATTCGGTGTGGACGACCTACAAGGAAATCAAGGTTGGCTCCGTAGCGCTCACCAAGGGTGAACACGTTCTCCGACTCGCGATTACGGGAGACTTCCTGAATGTGGACTGGATCCAGTTTACCGACCCGACGAAGCCTGATGCTATTGGTAGCAGTGTCGCGGGCGTGCGTCTCGACCTGCATGCTCTGAACACATTCGATGTCTACGGACTTTCTGGCCAGTACATGGGCCGTGTCGAACTTCAGGGCGAATCTGTGGCGAAGGCTCTTGCCCGCGATGGATTTGCCCGCGGAATCTATATGGTTCGTGACCTCGGCCACACGAAGGCCTTCCGGGTACAGGTAAGGTAAAAAGGCTTCTCCTTCTCGAATACAGACATATATAATGCAAGGACCGGTCGCAAGGCCGGTTTTTGCGTAAAAAAGTGTAAAGTAATGTAATTTTAAGCATTTTTCGGACACGGGGGTAAACAAGAATAGCCCTTGTTTTCAGCAGGAAACACTTTTGTTCACACTGGGTATCCCTGTTTGTGCCTAGAGAGTTTAAATTTCTAGCAGAACAAGGTGTGAAAGGGAAGGTTCCTATGACTACAAGAAACGCTATGATTCTTTCCGCTATCGCTGTTTCGACGGTGCTTGCGGCTACATCTTACCAGAACCAGGTAGGGTTCATCTCGGGCGCTCCGAAGCAGATTGCCGTGGTGGACGCCGCCGGCCAGGATGTCGTGTTCAAGGATGCCGACGGCAAGACCGTGCTTACGGTTACGGCTCCCGAAGCCTCCATGTGGAAGCCCGCGAATCAGGAAGCCTCCCTCGTAGATTTCAGCGAACTTACGGCTCCGGGTACATACTACGCCTTTGTTGGCGACGATACCATTGGCCATGCCATCCATGTTGCGGACAATGCGCTCGAAGGCGTGACGAAGGCTTCCCTGAAGTTCTTCTACTTCCAGCGTTCCTCTACGGCTCTTGAAGAGGAATATGCCGGCAAGTACGCCCGCGCCATGGGAACTCCGGATACCGCGGTCATGTACCATGCCTCTACCGGCAAGGAAGACCTCACTGCGACTTTCAACGGAGCCAAGGGCTGGTACGATGCCGGTGACTACGGCAAGTACATCGTGAATTCGGGAATTACCACCTATACGCTGCTGCAGTTATACCGCCAGAACAAAGATTACTTTGATACGCTCAACCTGAATATCCCCGAAAGCAAGAACGACGTGCCGGATATTCTCGACGAAATCCGCTGGAACATCGAATGGATGCTTACCATGCAGGATGATGACGGAGGCGTTTTCCACAAGCTCACCACCAAGCAGTTTGCCGGCATGGTGCTGCCCGAAAAGTCTACCAAGCAGCGTTATGCAATTGGCAAGAGCATTACGGCTACTAGAGATTTCATTGCGGTTACGGCCCTTGCAGCCGATATCTACAAGCGCTTTGATTCGGAATTTGCCGAAAAGTGCGCGAAGGCTGCGGCTAAGTCTCGCTGGTGGTCGAAACAGAATCCTTATGAATTCTTCAGCCAGCCTAGAGATGTCGGCACGGGTACCTACACAGACGGCAGTGCGGCGGACGAGTTTGTGTGGGCTTCGGCGGAACTTTACCGTATTACGGGAAATAAGGACCTTCTGGAAGACTTGCATCAGTATAAGCTTTCCAAGGCCCGTCACAAGTTGCAGGGATGGCAGACCGTGTTCGCTCTTGCAGCTTTCACAATTGCCACCGACCCGGTCTCTTTCGACCAGGAAGACGTCGATTTAGCCAAAGACCTCATCTTCGACCTTGCCGATACCTATATCAAGCAGCTCGATAATGGCTATGGCCTTGCTATCGACAATGGCGACTTCTACTGGGGCTCCAACAGTGTCGTCGCGAACAAGGGTATGGTGCTCGTTCATGCTTACATCTTGAGCGACGAGAAGAAATACCTCGATGCGGCGCAGGGCATTCTCGATTACATGCTGGGCCGTAACCCGCTCGATATCTCGTACCTTACCGGGTGGGGCGTGAACCAGGTCATGCATCCGCATCACCGCCCGAGCGAAGGCGATACGGTCGTGGCTCCTGTTCCGGGAATGCTTGTGGGTGGCCCGAATTCTACGGCAGACGATTGCGCCAAGGAACATATCGACAAGGATGCGCCTGCGAAATCGTTCTACGATAATTCGTGCAGCTATGCCACGAACGAAGTTGCCATCAACTGGAACGCTCCGTTTGCCTACCTTGCCGGCTCCTTGCAGGCAATCTATGCGACCGGCAAGAAGTTCGAAGTTGGCACCGAGAAGCCGGCATCTTATGAGCTTGATGCGATTCGCGGCCTGAAACCCAGCGTGAAGGCTTTCGATGTCGGAGACAGGCTCGTGTTCAAGGACAATGCCGTACGCCTGGAAAGGACGCTCCGTGACGGCACGAAGAGGTACTTCGACCTTCGCGGCAAGACGCTCCGCTAGTTTATTCTGAAAGTAGGGAATCCAGTTGCCGTTCTAGGTCCTGGATTCCTTCGCTGTTTTCTATAGCGCGAAATTTTTTCCCTGGGAAAAGCGCTTTGTCGCATACGCCGGCCTGGTCAAGGATCCGGCGTTTCGCGTCTTCGGCTTCCATCCCGCGTGCAACTAGGCGCTGTAACCGTATTGCTTCGGGAGCGTCCACCACCCAGATTTCGTCGAGCATCCCGACAATTTCGGGAACGCGCGAAAGGATGGCCGCTTCCAGGAATCGCGGCTGTGCATTTGCGGCTCCGTTCGGGTTATCGTCAAGGAACTCGCGTACGGCCCGGGTCAAATGCGGGTAGACTATTCCTTCGAGGCGTTCCCGTGCATGAACGTCGCCAAAAATCAATCCGGCGAAAAACTTGCGGTTCACTCCGCTTTCGGTAAGGCTTTGCGGCCCGAACGCTTCGGCAAGTTCTGCACGCAGTTCCTTGCAGTTCTTGTATAATTCGTGAACCTGGCTATCGGCATCGAGAACGTCGTACCCGCGCTCCCGCAGGAGCGACGAGGCGAGCGATTTGCCCGCGCCGATTGTACCCGTGATGCCGATTCTTTTCATGACTTTCATTATAGCAAAATTTCGGGGTGCGGGCGCAAGGCCCGTGCGTTACCCCTTGCCGAGCGAAATGAGGCAGAGGCCCGCCACCACGCCCAGCAGGGCGATAAACTTGAGCTTGCTCTTGCGTTCGCGGAAAATGATGATTCCCGCGAGGAAGCTGATGAACACGCTCGAGCGCCGGAGCACCGTGATAATCGAGATGAGCGCATCGGGATTTCCTACCGCCAAAAAGTAGCAGCGGTCCGCGATGATGAGCAGGGCGGCGACAGCGATAAAACTCCAGCGGAACTGGAACGGGGTCGTCTTCTTGCGAGTCGGGAACCACGTGAACGCCGTCGTGATGAACTGCACCGCGAGCATGTAGATGCTGAACCACACCTGCACCGTCATCGGTTCGAAATTCATGCGCTGCAAGATGAACTTGTCGTAAATGCCGCTACAGCTTGCGAGGATGGTCCCGATGAGCATGGACACCACCCAGCCGTTGCTGAAAAAATGCCCCATCTCCTTGCGGCCCGCCATGCTGAGCCCGATGTACGAACACACGCAGATGGCTATACCCACCCACTGCAGCGCGAAGGGACGTTCTCCCATGAATCCGACCGCTATCATGATGGTGAATAGCGGGGCGAGCGCGCGGATGGTCGTCGAAATGGAAAGCGGCATGTGTGCGATGGCGTTGTAGGTGAATAGCCAGCTTAAGCCCACTATGACCGCCTTCGCCATCAAAAGCAAGTGGTCGTGCAGCGAAAGCGGCTCGCAGTGCCCCGTAAGCAGGATGGGGAGCATGAAGAGGGCGTAGAAGGCGCTGCACAGACAAAGTACCGGACGGACGGCGTTATCCTGAACCGACTTTTTCTTGGCCAGGTCGTAAAAACCGAGAAAAACCGCTGAGGCAAAAGCCAGAATCAACCATGACATAGCGCGCCAAATTTAGAAAAATGGCTTGCCAAACCATACCACAATACTATTTTTCTTATAGCAACAATCAACAAAGGAGCCCTCATGGGTATCAAAGGCAAAGCAGCATCCCTTCTCGAAGAGTTCAAGGCCTTCGCGTTCAAGGGAAATATCGTCGATATGGCTATCGGTGTTATCATCGGTGGTGCTTTCGGTAAAATCGTCACATCCTTCGTGAACGACATCGTGATGCCGTCCGTCACGGCCATCGTCGCCATGTGCGGTGGCAAGGATGCTGGTGAAGGTCTCAAGGCTCTGTCATTCACGACTGCTGAAGGCGTGACCATTCCGTACGGTAACTTCATTGGTGGCGTCATCGACTTCCTCATCGTCGCCCTCGTGGTGTTCATCGTGATGAAGAAGTTCCTCGGATTCATGTCCAACATGCGCAAGAAGGAAGAAGCCCCGGCAGCTCCTCCGGCCCCTCCTGAGCCGAGCGCCGAAGAAAAGCTCCTCACCGAAATCCGTGACTTGCTGAAGAAATAATTGGATGGGAGGGGGAGGCATCCCCCTGGCTTCCATCGTCAGTCTCAGATCCCTGAGCCTGTCGAAGGTGCGCCACCCCTTCTAACGGGGGGCACCCCGTAACGCCCCCGAATGTTTTCGGAACGAAGACCGCTTTGCCGCGGTCTTTTTTATGTACTGAGGGAAATTTCCTTGTCCGCTTTGAACGGCAGTTCCTCGACCTGCGGGGTGGCGATGAGCACCTGGCAGTTCTTTTCGCGCACGAGCGATGCGACCGCGTCGCGGCGGTTCACGTCCAGCTCGGCGAAGATGTCGTCGAGCAACAGGATGGGCTTGCCTACATGCTGCGACGCGATGTCGACGGCGGCGAAGCGCATGGCGATAGCCGCCGAGCGGCACTGTCCCTGCGACCCGACCGAACGCATCTCGTAGCCCGAGGCGCACAGCGCGAGGTCGTCCCGATGCGGGCCCGCCATGGTGACTCCCTGCATCTTTTCCACGAGTTCGAGTCCGGCGAGCTTGTCGGCGAAGGCGTTCCGCAGCATTTCTTCGGTCACGCCGCCGGCGTTGTATTCTTCGGAGCTCTCGGCCACCATGGAGTCGATTTCTTCGTCCCCCATGAAGTCCGCTGCGTCAAGCGCGTCCAATTCCTTCAGGATGGAACTCCTGTAGTCGCAGGTAATTTCGTCCACGCCGCCGGAGAGCCTGCGGTAGTAGCCGGTAATCACCGGGGATATTTCGGCGGAGAGGTTGATGCGGGCGAGCCAGAGCTTGGCCCCGAGATCCACGAGCTGGCGGGAGAGTACCTGGAAAAGGTCTTCGCCGCCTACGGCGCAGCCTTCCTTCTTGAACTGCCGGAGCCACTGGTTCCTTTGCTGGAGCACGCGCTTGTAGTTCCGGAGCACGCCGGCGTTCGCCGCCGAGCGGAAGCACAGGATTTCGTCGAGCCAGTGCCGGCGGATTTCGGGTGCACCGCGCAGCAGTTCTATATCGGAGGGTTGCATTATCACCGCGGGCGATTTCCCGAAGAACGCGGAAACCGAGCGTACGGCCGCCCCGTTCTCCTTGGCCGTCATTTTACGGCGGCCTACCTGCAGTGCACGGGAAAGCGGCATGCCGTCGCAGTCGAACGTGCCACGCAGAATCAGTTCGTCCGCATTCCAGCAGACAAGTTCCTTCAGGTCTTTTGCCCGGAATGAGAATCCCTGCGAAAGCAGGTGCACGGATTCTAGTACCGTAGTCTTGCCGCAACCGTTCGGCCCGTGAATTACGTTGATGCCCGGAGTAAACGAGAACTCCAGATTATCAAGGCTCCGCACGTGGCCGACCGAAAGCGATTCTATCACGGGATGAATCCCCTCACGCCAATGCTAAGCGGGTTGAACAACCCTGCGGTAGATTCGTAAGTCAGGGCGTAGTTCACGTCGAACAGGTATTTCTTCTTGCCGATGCGTATGTAGAACTTGTAGCCGAGCCCGAGCATCGCGTCGAGGCCATCCATGCCTATGCGTATGGTGCCGTCGGGGATGATTTCGCATTCGAAGCCTACACGGCCCGTCCATACATGGTGCTGCGGGTCGAACACGAGGAGCGTGTCGGCAATCTGGTAGTCGAGCGCTTCCATCCAGGCGTATACGGGCTTGCCGAACACTTTCGAACGGTAGCCGAGTCCAATCTGCAGCACCTTCGGGCGCACGCCTTCGGTGGTGGAGACGCTGTTGTCGGTACTCGGGGTCCGCGTCCATCGGGCCGAAAGGTTCCTGCTGAAGCTGATGTTCCTGATGACGACCGACGAAGACCATTTTTCGTTCCATTGGCGCAGCCAGCCGAAGTTGAGCGCGACCGGGCTCGTGAATCCGTCGACAAGTTCTACGCCTTCGTAGTATTCGGAAATGTCCATGTTGTCGTAGCCGAGCGAAAGCGAAATGCCGAAGGCGTCACGCCGGGTCGCCCTGTACGAAAATCCGAGGTACATCATGGAGAAGAACGGGGTCGCCGTACCGAGCGTCTGGTCGTCCTCGTTGATGACGTCGAAGTCGATATCGCCGCGGTAGAGCATGGCGAACCCGATGCCCATGCGGTTGCCGACGGGGGTCTCGAGGCCAAGGGATCCGCCCATGCGGTCGAGGCTGCGGCGTTCTGCATTGAGCGTGTAGTTGAAGTTCTGGCGGAATCCGAGGATGGCGGGGTTCCAGTAAGCGCCCGGCATGGCGGATGTATCCGCAGAGCCGGTGTTGCCGCGCCCGAGTTCGCGCGTGCCTGCGCCCATGCGTTCGACGAACCCGTCATAGCCGCCGAGTGCCGACTTCTTGTCGACGACGCCGGCATATGCGGATGCTGCAAAAAACAATCCGACAAGGAGAACATGCATGAAGGAAATTGCTGCGGACCTGCTGCGCAGATTTTCGCAATGGCAATTCCGAATATTGAATCTCGAAATCATCGGCCACCTCCGAGCGTCATGACCTTGCCCCAGCCGACGTGGCCATGATTGTCCTTTACGCGCACATAGTACACGCCCATGGTGCAGGGGTTACCCTGTTCGTCAAGGCCGTCCCATACGTCTTCCTTTGCGTTCGTGCTGCGCAGCTTGTCTGCGAAGCGCGGGGCCGATTTCACAATCTTGCGGACTCTCCGCATGTCGTAGCTGAAAACTTCAATGGTGATGTTCGCATCCTTGCTGATCTTGTACGAAACAAGCGATTCGCTGCCTGCGGTAATTACGGAAGGTACCATGCGGACGGTGCCGAGGTCGTCACCCAGCTTGGCTCGGTTCAGTATCGGGGTCCACGTCTTTCCCGTGTCCGCCGAGACGGAGATTCCGTTGCCGTAGGTCGCAACGGCGAGCCCTGTGATGTCCTTGGTGAGCGGGAACGAGGTCATCGACCAGATGATGGCATCGCGGTCGGTCACGCCCATGTTGAACCCGTAGAGCCAGGCGCTTTCTTCGTCTTCGTTCTCGTAGGCGCGCACGCCCAGGGAATCGAGCTTCAGGAACCCGCTCTCCGAACTGCCCACCGCACGTACGGCCACGAAGGTCTGGTTGCCGACAAACGCCACGTTGCTTACCGTGTAGTCGGCGTTGTCGTACACATCCTTCTTCATCGCCTTGCCATTGAGCCCGATGAACGGAACCTTCGCGAAGTCCTTCGATGAATTCGCGTTCTTGCGCCAGAGGTGCCCCGTGACGGATTCACTGCCTTGCATCGATGTCTCGGCGATAACCTGCAGGGGAGAGCCGCCAACCCAAACGCCCGTTACGCGCATGGTGTCGATGGCCTTCGATGCGTTTGCGAGTTTCCCGCTGTTGTCGAGAGTCCAGAGGCCCTTCGCTGTTGCGAGCCAGAGCGTCTGCGAATCCTTGTCGAATGCCACGTCGAAAACTTCGGTGTACTTTTTTAGGTTCTTGGAAGCATTCAGCTTGAGGGTGTCGAGCCTCTTCTCGGTGCGGTTGAAAATGAGATGGTATTCGCGCGGGTCGAGGACGCCTTTCGTGATGTCGTAGCCGGTAAGGCCGAGCGCGCCCTGCGCAATCCAGAGGGTGGCCTTCGCGGAATCGTAGGCGAAGCCGCTCACGGCGTATGTCATCGCGGAGTCGAGGTCTTCTGCCGCAGTCGGGATTTCAAGCGGTGTCTCGAACGTGCTGTTCATGTTCCTGAGCGAGAAGAAGCCTTCGGGCTTGAGGTAGTTCCCCTTGCTGTCGAGCCCGAACATCGGGAGCACGGTCCCGAGCCTTCCGGCCGTCTGTACGGGAATGCGGCGCTGTTCCGCATACACGTCGGTGAACCTCCATATGCCGTCATGCACGGCGCTCATCGAATCTGCGACCGCTGCTTGCTCGGTCTTGTCGACCTGCACCTGGCCCGATGCCGAGACCTTCAGGTTCAAAAGCGTCACGCCGCTGTTCAGTTCCCCGCGGGAGAATACCCAGAGGGCGCCGTCCGAACCTGCGGGGGCTACGGAAAACGCCCAGTTGCTGAAGAGCGTTTCGGTTGCCGCGAAGGAACACCCGGCTGCAACAGCCGCGATGCCCAGTGCACGGATTGTCCTGTTTTTAAAATTCGGAATCATCGCTACCTCATGTCGATTTCGTCGACATCCTTACGGGATTTGAACTTGAAGTCGTCGGGCGATACTTTCTTTACGACCTTCAGGTTAATGATGTTGTACCAGGAGGAGTTCCCCGAGGGGTCTACGGTGAAAAGCCTTACCGGCGAAAAGTCCTTCTGCGAGAGCCACACTTCCATCTGGTCGAACTGGCCTGCGTATTTCGAGGCGTCGAGCTTCAGCACCCACAGTTTCTGCTTGTTGAATTCCCCTTCCTTCAGTTCCTTCGCCTTGCAGTTCAGGTACTTGAAAAGCATTTCGGAGGGGTGGAACGCCGATGAGAGGTCCTCGACCGCCTTGATGAGCACCTGTTTCTGCTCGGGGTTGTACTGCCAGAGGCTTTCGCCGTCGCTTACAAACTCGATGCCCGCGACCTTCAGCCTGAACCTGTCGGCGTCTGCCACTAGGAGCGAGCCCTTCTGGCTTACGATGTCCGGGGATTCCGAATAGAATACCTGCACTTGGAAATCTAGGCTCCACGCCTTGCCCGACTTGAACCAGGCCTGCGACTTGGCGAGGGCTTCGCTAGCGGTCAGCGCATACGCTTGGAATGCCATGACCGCGATGGCGAACAACACAATAAATAAACTGCGATTTTTCATAACGCTCCTGAATATGCACAAAAATACAAAACGAGAGGCCCGTAGACGTTGGGTTTTTGGAAGATATATTTCTATCTTTTGTCAAAGAACTTTTTTGGAAGGATTTTATGCGCAAACTCATTTTGCCTATCGCCCTCGTTTCTGCTTCTTTCTCGTTCGCTTTCGACGTGGAACTGCACGGGGATGTAAACTTTGACTACGGTAGCTATTTCGACAGCGATTTTAGCCCGACAAACGCTGCCAACCAGGATATTGACCTTTCTGCGAAGGCTAATCTCGACGAAAACGTGTCCGTCACCGTGAGGGCGAACACCCATACCTCGTATGTCGACAGTTCCGACGGCCTTGTGAAGGCTTCCGAAACCCGTCGCCACTATTTTGCCCATTCCACCGCCATGGGTGACGGTGGCAAGTACACCGATTTCAACTTCGACGGCGTGGAACTCCGCTGGGACGTCGCCCACTCCATCAGCCTCGTCTTCGGTGACCTTACGTACTCCGCTGGTGCCTTCAACTACTACTACTGGCGCGATCCGTCCCGCTATGCCGTGATTGTCCGTGAACAGAACATGCGCGGTGCCGGTATCGAAGTCGGCAACGAAAAGTACGGTAGCGGTAAGGTCTACATGGGTGCCTCCGAGAACAACGAGCATTCCATGGTCCTTTTCGGAACCTACTCCTATCCGCTCCTCAACCACGTGGACCAGCACCTCGTGCTCACCCCGAGCGTGGACTGGCTGTTCGGCAAGGAAATCAGCCGTAGCCACACCTACACGTTCGGCTTGGAAGTCGATTACACCAGGAGCCTGGAAAAATTGAACTACGGCGTGTATGCCGTTTGGGGTGTCCACCCGTACAAGGGCAAGGGCGTCCACTCCTTCCTTCTGGAACCGAGCTTCAACTACGATTTCTTCAACCTCTCGGCAAACTTCTTCTATGCGATTATCGACGAAGAGTATGATGCCGACGTCCAGATCATGACCGAAGACCAGTTGTTGTTCGCTATCGAGCCCAGCTTCAATCTCCACAAGAAGTTCGCGCTCGGCGTGGGCTATGAATTCCATAACCACGACACCAACAAGGAAGATGACGAATACCACTTCCTCGGCCTGAACGCCTACTTGTACCCGACGCTGAAGACCGAGCTGGTGTTCTGGTGCGGTTACAACTTCAGCGAATCGATCAAAACGGACTTCGCCATGGGTGTCAGCGCGAAGGCTAGCTTCTAGCCTGCGCTTGCAAGGCCTGTCTAGGGAATCCCGTGAGGATTAGGGCTCTAGATTCCATCCGTGGGTTGTTGCTCCTGATAATGACCCTGGATCATTTTGGAAAGCCTATATCGTATTACCTTTACCAGTGCTTCGGCTTCTTCAGTGCAGCCGAAGGCTTTTTTTTCTTGTCCGGCTTCGTGGGGATGCTTGCCGCCACAAGCAAGGGAGTCAAGGACCCGAAGCAGTCCTGGATGCGTTCCCGCGCGTTCAAGACATGGCGCTACCATATCGTGACGCTTGCCGTGCTCTGCGTTGCGGCCTGGTTCTTTATGCCGCGGGTGGCGCATTTCTTCGATTCGCTCTATGCGCATCCCGTATTGGGGAGCGTGTATAGCCTTGTGCTTGTGAATACGCCCGAATGGCTCGACGTGCTCCCGCTGTATGTGATTTTCCTGCTTGCGGGGTCGTTCGTGTTCCCGCTGTTCGTGAAGGCGGTGCGCAAGCGTACGGTTTTGCTTTTGTGGCTGCCCTCGTTTTGCGTGTGGATTGCAGCCCAGTTCGGGCTCCGCGACGCCTGCAATTCCCTTTTCCCCGCATGGGTTTACCACGGGTTCTTCGACCCCTTCGGTTGGCAGTTCGTGTATTTCTCGGGCGCGGCGACCGCTTTCTGGTGGCGCATCGCCAAGCCGTGCAAGGCGGGGGAGGTTGTCAGGTCGTTCACTCCTGCGCTCATCGCGGTTGCGGTATTCTGCTTTCTCTGGTCGCACCAGTTCATCCCGCTTTCGCTCCCTTCCGATTTCTTCGTGAGCAAGGACCATGTGGGCGTGCTGCGTTTTGCGAACTTCTACGCGTTCATGCTCGTCATCTGCTGGGTTGTCAGGCGCTTCCCCGACCTGCTGGATTTCCGCATGACGAACACGATGGGCAGGCATAGCCTCGACGTCTATACCGCGCAGATCGTGCTCGTCTACATCTGGATGGCGCTTCCCGGTTCCATCCGCTACCACGGGCCGTGGAATGTCCTTGTCCCGCTCTCTTCGTGCGTGCTGCTCTGGGCCCTCGCCAAACTCCGCGAACCTCGGGTTAAATGAGACAAGGGAGGACGCCCCTCACGGTGCGGCGAGAAAAGCAGTTTAAAGGAAAACCCGTGAGCCACAAGCGTCTCGTGTTAACGAGGCGTGGTGGCGAGAGCGAGTGAGAATCCCGAGTTTTTTCGCCAGTAATAACGAACGAGCGGTCGTTTTAGAGCGTGCGAACCATGGCTGAAGCCAACTAAATAGACAAGAAAGGCTCCGGTAAACCGGAGCCTTTTACAAGTTCTGTCGCAATTACAATTACTGACCGAGGAACTTCTTGCCGATGCCGAATTCATCCTTGTACTGGATGTAGTCGGGGACGAAGCTCTTGTCGAAGCTGAACGTGACGTTCAAGCCGCACTGGAACTCGTTCATCAGCTTGCCCTTTTCGCCGACCTTGAGGTTCTGGCGCTTCTTCTCGATCTTTTCGTCCCCCTTCTTGCCCACGAGCACTTCGGCTTCGCACCAGCCGGTGCCGGCCTTGGCGTTCACGGACTTGCCGTCGGTAGAGACGAGCGTGATGTTCGCCGGGTCAAGAACAGTGTTGTTGCCGGTCGATGCCCAGAACTGCAGTTCGCCGCTCAGGGAGGTGGCCGTGATCTTGAGGGTCGGGAGAGCCATCACGTAGCCCCACTTGTCCACGCGGTTCTTGCCGGACGGGTCGGGGATGTTTTCACCGAAGATGAGGAAGTAGCCGCGGGTACCCTTGCGGCTCTTGTTGAGTGCAGCCTTCACGTCGGCATTTTCCGGAGCGATTTCGGCGATGCGGAGCAGGTAGTATTCGCAGACCACCGGGTCGGTTTCGTCGTTGGCTTCGGCGAGTGCAGGCGGAACGTAGAGGTTTTCGGCTTCGGTACGGATGGTCTTCACGGCGGCTTCACCGACGTTCATCCTCTTCGCGATGGAGAGGGCGGTGTCGATCTTGGCGAAAGCCTGGAGGGTGGAGCCGTAGTCCAAACCCTGCTGGGCGGCCTGCTGCTTGCCGACGGTAGCGTAGCTCGTCACGAATTCTTCGATGACTTCGGGCTTCTGCACCTTGGAAATGTTGGAAGTTGCCTTGTCAAAATAGCCGCTGATGAGGTCGCTGTTGATGTTGCTCTTGGCTTCGATATTTGCGCCGCGCACGAGGGCGAGCGTGAAGTTGTCGTAGAACTCGTCAGAAACCTTGCCCTTCTTGAGAGCGTCCAGGTAGGAGTTGATGGCGTTCCTGTAGCGCTGGTTCTCCAGGTGTTCGTCGCCACGCTTTTCGTTGGCGCCCTTGCAGCCCGTAAGCGCAAAAGCCACCGACATGGCTAAAGTGGCAAGAAAAATTTTCTTCATTGGTTTAATCCTCGAGGATGAAGTTCAAAATAACCTAAAAACCCATGATAAATGGGTCGAAGGTTTTCCATATAATAATTTAAATAAATAAATTTGTCTTATATCACGTATGTTGGTAAATTTTTATTTGGAGAGTGTATAGGGAATGGATATTCTCGTTGTCAGCCCGGAAGCGGGTAACTGGCAGATTCCGAGTCCGCTCACGACGGCAGTTAATCGGCTTACCGACGCGTTCGCTCGCGCCGGGGTGAATGTTGTCACCTGTTCCCCGTTCTACAAGAACCACTTACAAAATCTGGAAAGCTACAAGTGCGTGTTCCGCGGGGCGGAACGCATGCACGGCAAGCCTTACGAGATTTGGAAATCCGAAGACGACCCGCTCCATACCTACATCTATAACGACGATTACTTTGGACGTCCTTATGTCTACGGCCCGCCCAAGAGCGTCCCGTATGGCGACAACCACCTGCGGTTTGCCTTCCTCGCGTCGGCATGCCTGAGCTATGCCATCGAGACCGGGACCCATTACCAGGCGATTCTCGGGCACGAATGGGGTGGCGCGCTCGCTGGCGCGCTCGCTCACAACACCTACAAGGATGAATTCGGCGACATCCCGTTCTTCTTCACCGTCCACAACATTACATACGACTTCCATGTGAGGTCCGACGAGATCGAAAGAATCGGCCTCCCGCGCGACCGTTACAACATGGACGGCTACGAGTTCTGGGGCAAGGTGAGCCTCCTCAAGGCGGGCATCTGCTTTGCCGAGAAGGTGCTTTTCCCGTCGCCCGGTTACCGCGACGCCATGCTCAATACGAACCTGCCCGGCGGTCTGAGCGGGTTCCTGAACCACAATGCAGACAAACTTATCGGCGTGCAGTTCGGCGTGAGCTATACGGTGTGGGACTTCAACCGCGAGGCGCACCTCCCCATCAAGGAGGCGAAGCGCAGGGCCAGACTCCACTTGCAGGAAACCTTCCACGTGGACTTCGGGTCCAAGCTCGTCCTCTATGTGCATCTCGACGACGAAGCAGGCAACACTTCCGAGACGCTTGCGACCATCCTAGCCGATATTACCAAGCAGGAAGTGTTCATCATCGTGGGCATCTCGCCCGAAGATCCGGAATGGCATTTCTACCAGGACGTGTCGAAGCAGTATCCGGACATCTTGCATGTGCTGCCTCTCGACAAGGAAACCGAGAACGTGAAGCCGCTGAAGGAAGTTCTCGCCGGTTCTGATATTTTGTTCGCGGCGAATCTGCGTGAGCCGTCCACCTCGATTATCCTCAAGGCGCTCGCGTGCGGTACGCTCCCGCTTACGGGAATCAACGTCGGCGTGGCGAGCATGCTGAGCGATTACGCTCCCGAGACTGCCGGCTGCGCGAATGCGTTCCTGGTCGAAGACGAGAATGCTCCGCACCAGATGTTGCGCCGCCTCAAGGATGCGCTCCATGTGTACAAGAGCGAAGTCGCCGACTGGGACAAGGCTGTGGTGAACGCATACAGCGGTTTCCATTACGAATGGGCCCGCACAATTTCAAAATATTTGCTAATATTGGGCGAACTGGGACTTTAGCTCAATTGGTTAGAGCAGCGGACTATCAACCCAGCCCCGAAAAATTTTCAGAAAGTACTCCATTGGAAGCCCGAAGGCAAAAGCCTCCGGGCCTTTTTCATCAGTAAAATCAAGGCTTCCGGCGCGATTTGGACTGTCTGTCGCGGTTCTCCGTCGCTTGTAATGGTTTTTCCCGAAAGACGGGAGAAACCGCCAAAAATCGGGTATGATGTGAGACATTTGTGAGCTTTTTGTGAGCCGACTTTTAGGCAAATTTTAGTAGATTTGTTTGTATGAAAAGCTACAGCATATCGCAGCGGTACAAGTACCGCGGCAACCTTACATGGTACGGGAGAATCGCGGAGGATGGCGAGTTCTCCTACAT
>CACWNW010000022.1 GCA_902762305.1 Fibrobacter succinogenes
CTTTAAATCATGAAATGTTTCCAAAGCCTTGGCGATTTGATCTTCGGTAAAATGCATGATGCGTCCTCTAGTTGTGTCCAACTATTCGTCCGCATCCCCATATTATACCTTAAGCAATCGTAGCAAAAAACGTCGTCAAGTTCTGTTTTAATGAGAATATGGTTTTTTCTCGCAGAAAATCTCAAAAATTTGTCATGGTCTTCTACATTTTTTAGCGTAAACTTTTTGATATCCTGTCCCCATTTCGTCCAGAATGTCGTCAAAGTCAAATTTTCTTTAACTTGATACATCATTGCATAATCCGGGCCAGCAAAAAAACCTTCCAATTTTGATCTAAAAATTGTATTATCCTCACCAGAGAAGTCCTGTTTTTTAGCGAGCTGCCAATTCTTCCCATTCCAACGAATTATCCTTGCAGTGCCTTCTGTCTCATCATCATCAGTTTCTTGATTTACCGTCATGAACCATCCTGCATCACCAAATTCAACACGATCTGCAGCAGGAATAGGAACCTTCTTATCCCCCGTTTCTGCAGGTTCCTTCAATTCCGTCAGCACCCACCTTCCAAGGATTCTTGTGTATAATTTCAGATAATCACCGCGGTTTCCAACAAGATAAGACGTTCCATTTTCCAGGACACCCAGTCCAAATATTGTATCTAAAGGCAACTCTTCAACATGTCCCTTTCCAATCGGTTCATATACATAGGAATATTCAACCCAGCCACAGTCTTTTCCCTTGACTTTAAAAAGAGCTCCCAAAGGATGAGCTTCAGCATTGGCATCTAGCGTATTAACATCTTCTTCTTCTGTATAGTATGAGTATCGTTCATCATCAATTTGAGTCAGGTGTTTATCAAAGAACTTAACTTCGCTCAGTAGTCTTTTGACATAAGGCGTTCCTTCTTTTAATGGGGTATAACAAAAAGTGATTTTTCCGATTTTTTTATCAGAATCTTTCTCACTTGGGCCATAAATATCTATTTCAGAGATATATTTACGGTTAATCTTTTCTCTAAACATGTCGGAACCTTCATCCGACAAATCCTCATCTTCACCATTGTCATCGACATATTCCCCAAAAAAATTGCCTTCCCCCTTTTCTTTATACACAAATTCGATTCTCGCGTTATTCGAAGCGGAAACCTTTTTTAAATACGTTTCCTTTGTGTAGCTTATATCAGATTTCCACTTCTTAAGAAACCCATTGTCTTTTATTCTAAAAATGCCCGATAATTTTTCAAACACTTGCTCATATTCATAAACAAGGGTGCTTCCATCCAAGGCTTCTTCTTTAGATATATTCCACGCTACCGGATAATATGAAGGCTGATCACCATAGCCATTTTCTAACAGACCGTATGATGCTTTTTCATTCCCTTTTTCATCTTTGTACGTCAACCAAGCCAAATCGTATTCCGTCGCATTAGGCTTCGGCGCAGTCAAGGAATGTTCTTCCGATATGTCACCATAAATATGGACAATGCCCTCCGAATCGGTAATTTTCCAGCCTTTTACGAATCTCCATATTTCGCCATCATCATTATCGGGAAGTTTCTGCTCATCTGTAATTCGTTCGACTTTCCAGAAAGGATGTCCTTCGAGCCACCATTTCTCTTGGACACCACCAGCATCATAGCCAAGCTGTAGACGCCATCTTTTTTCTTCAAAAATTTGATATCTGTTTCCGTCTGCGGTAATTAAATAATACGTATCATCATCTAAAAAAGCTGAATTTTTACAGTCACAAACGATCCGAGCACGCCCAAAAGCCCAGCCTAAGCCAACAATCCCGCTTGATCCCTCTTTATTCGGCGTACGAACTTCCTGATAAATATTACCAGAATATTTCAAAGAGAAATTGACACTCAATTGCCCGACAGAAAGCGAGGTTAAATTTCTTTGCAAGGCAACCGTACCAGACATGGGGTTTATACCCCCCTCTGGCGACATATACTTATTGAATGCATTAGTATTTTCGTTGCTTTCCGCAAAAACCATAGAAAGCAACATAACGCAAATAAAAGAGACTTTTTTCAACAAAATAACCCCTAGTTTAAAAAAACTTTATGGAAAGATAGACAAATGAATTACAGCACACAACCTTTTTTTTTGCATACAAAAACCGCTCTTTTTTTTATATTTTGACTGTATATGCAAGGTAATTTTGTTCAGCACAACGACTTACAACAACAGAAAAATTTTGTTTATATTTGAAAAAGTCTTCCTTGACGCCCCCCCCATAAGCAATATCGAATGTCGTTCACTCAGTTCCGAGCTGACAAGGGGATTCCGTCGGGAAGCGAAAATAGCCTGTTGCCCTTTTGTGCAAACTCTTTTTACTAAATTTCCCTCCAACCGGGGTTCCCATGCACAAAATAATTCTCATTTCTATATTCGTATCGTTGACCATTTTCCTTTCGGCCTGCCTCCAAGATGAAGACAGCCGCATTCCGGTGCGATACACGGTCATTGTCACCGACAAGGTTTCCGGCAAAGCCGTAAAAGAAGCGAACGTCGAACTTACAAACGAAGTGCAGGCAGCCCAGAGCCTCCAGACAAACTCCAATGGCACAGTCATCTTCCCGTCCGAAGAAAGCTACGTGAACCAGATTATCGTTACCAAGGAAGGTTACTTCCCCAAGGATACGGTCGATGTCATCAGCAACCCCGACACCGCGCTGAACGTAATCCTGCGTTCCATAACCATGTATCTCGTCCCTGTCGATACCGCAGACACGAACAGCAACTAGTTCTACATGTCCTTCGAGCTAAAGAATCCGCCCCCTCAGGCTGCCCTGCGTTTCTTGACGCAAGAGCAGATGCTGCGATATTCGGCGTTACCGCTGGATTACAACGAGGAGTCCCGCATTCTTTCCGTGGCCGTAGCCGATGCCCATGATTTCGACCTGATTAACGACATCCAAGTCTCTACCGGCGTCTTCATCCGTCCAGTCCAGGCCGACGAAGAAAAAATCGTCCAGTGGATCGGAGCCTTCGCCGAAAGGGCGGTCCCCAGTTTCGGGAACAATACCCCGGGGAGCAAGTCCAGTTCCCCCGTCATCCGCCTCGTCAACGAAATCATCTCCGAGGCAATGCACACGGGTGTCTCCGACATCCACTTCGAACCCGGCGAAAAAACGTTCCTTGTCCGGTTCCGAAAGGACGGCGTGCTGAAGGTGGCGCGAAAACTGCCCCTGCGTTCTATTTCAGAGGTCACCTCGCGTCTCAAGATTATGGCGAGTATCGACATCGCCGAAAAAAGGCGACCGCAGGACGGACGCATACACTTCGACGACGGGAACAAGAACGTGGACATCCGCGTGTCGGCGCTGCCCACCGACTACGGGCAGAAGATGGTATTGCGCCTTCTGGACAAGGGGCAGATTATCCACAAGCTGGATTCCCTGGGCATGACGCCCGCCCAGATCGCCATGTGCGAAAACGAGATTCACAAGCCTTACGGCATGTTCCTGATTACGGGCCCCACGGGTAGCGGCAAGACGACAACGCTCTACACGCTACTGCAGATGATCCGCAGTACAGAACTGAACATTTCCACAATCGAAGAGCCTATCGAATACAAGCTGGACGGCATCACCCAAACTGCGGTAAACCCCAAGATTGACCTCACGTTCGCAGCCGCCCTGCGCACACTGCTGCGTCAGGACCCAGACGTCATCATGGTGGGCGAAATCCGCGACAGCGAGACGGCGGAACTCGCCATCCGCGCAGCCCTCACCGGGCATCTCGTGTTCAGCACGCTGCATACAAACGATGCTCCCTCCGCCGTGGTGCGTCTCATCGACATGGGAATCGAACCTTTCCTCGTCGCATCCGCCGTCAACTTCATCATGGCGCAGCGCCTGGTGCGCAAGACCTGCACCAAGTGCGGAGGCAAGGACCCGAACTGCCTTGCCTGCGGTGGAAGCGGCTACAAGGGCCGCATAGGCCTCTTCGAGATGATGCCTATGTCCGAGACGCTGCGCGAGATGGTCCACAAGAACGCCACCTCCGCCGAACTCAAGAAGAAGGCCATCGAACTCGGCATGAAGACTCTGGCCACCGACGGAGCCGAAAAGGTGGCATCGGGCCTTACGACAGAAGCGGAAGTTTCGGCAGAAGCCATCGTGTAGGGAACTATGTTCGGCAGCAAACGCGGCTACACCCTGCCCCTGACTATCGTCATCCTCCTCATCATCGGCTTTCTCAGTTTTTCGTTCTACGACATGGTGAAGCGGGAGCGCATGGAATCGTTCCGCAGGTACGGCAGCGCATACGCATCGCTGGAGTTCGAATCCGCCGCCAACTATGCCTTCTACCGCATGGCTACCGCAAAGGAGCCCTGGAGAACAGATTCCCTGCGGCACTCCTCAAAAGACGGCAAAATCCAGTTCATTATCAGGCAGGTGCAGGACGGCGCATTCGCAAGGCTCACCGTCTGCAACCGGGATTCTTCCAAGACATTTTCTTCTGTTACGGGATACATTCCCAAGGCAAGGCCGGCCCTCGTTGTGACTGCGCCTCAGACGTCCGTGGCTCTGGTGGGCGACGCCAGGGTCGAAGGCGGAACCGCCCTGAAATCGGGCAGAATAAACTACAGCACGAACTACAAGAACAGGGCATCAAAAGATGCCTTCTACGACACGGCCTTCGTAGGCGACACCCTCCCCTATTTCGACACTCTCAAGTACTATCCGGAGCTCAGCCGCAAGTCCTTCGACACGACATTCAACAGGCAGAGCTGCATTTTCGACGGAACCGACGCCCTTCCCGAAGAACTCCGCTGTGCCACGGTCGTGATGCAAGGGGATTCCAGGTGCAATGAATGCCACATCAGCGCCGACAGGATTTTCATACGTGGGCGCTCCACGCTGACTAAGGCGAACGTCATCGCCAGAACAATTTCATTCAAGGACAGCGCCACTGCGGGCGGTTTTTTTCTGGCCCGCGATTCCATGGAAATCGACCTGAAACTGGAGCAAAAAAGCAAGATCTGGTTTTCTGTGCAAGGGCAAAGGAAGACCGAAACCGAATACGTGGGCAAGCTTTCTGTGCAAAAGTTAAAAGCCAAAAATGCAGCCCTGCTGTTCCTCGGGGAGAACTGGGACGAAACACAGAAGGGCATTCCGGTCGAAATTACAGACAAAGTAGATGTCACGGGAACGCTGGTGGCAAACGGTGTTGTCGATTTCAGGGGTAAACTAAAAGGGCACATGACGGTCTCCAATTTCTCATTCTACGAAGGAGAAACGCTCTGGCGCGGATTTTTGAAAAACGGGCAGATAAAGGGCGATACCGCGGTGCACATCCTGTTGCCGGACATCATCCATTTTGGCGGAGACCCAAGCTATGAATAGACAAGCACTCCGCATACAAAAGAAGCGAGGCTTTTCGCTGGCAGAGGTGCTCATCAGCTTCGCGATACTCGTATCAACAGGCGTCATGCTCACCGGATTCTTGCACAAGGGCCCCATAACTCAGAAAGCACGCAACGAGAACTACGGGCTAGAACTGGGCAAGATTTACCTGCTCACGGAAGACGTCCCTCACGACACAGTATTCGCCCATGACGACGAAAAAGGGAACCACTGGGAAATCCTTTTGAAGCATACCGTAGATGGCGACGAGATCTGCAACAGCGCGACACCCGTGCGCAACAAGGTCGACACAACCAGATCGTTGTACTATTGCCGTTACAAGGTTGGCCATGCGAAATAAGAACGGATTCACATTGATAGAACTGGTCGTGACCATGGCCGTATCCGGGATTTTCTTCACGCTGGCCATGAACATGTACTGCAATGCGAACGGGGCCTTCGTCAACTACAAGAAATCCCACGAAGCCTATTTCGACTACAATGTCAAAAAAGCAACGGCAAACCGCATGCTAAAAGACAATCCCGGGAAATGCGGTGACGACGGCACCTTCCATTTTTTGGGCGACACCGCGGATTCCCTGGACAAGGCATTTCCTTTCCCGGCCCCCAAATGCAAAGCACTGGACAGGAAGCGAGCTCTTGTCTACTTTTTGGGTATTCCCGATTCCGCATCAAGAGAGCTCCTGGGATACAGCGAAATCTACCAGGAATAACAGCGCCCTCCAAAACAATCCCTAAAACAAAAAAGCCTCTTCCGGTTTTCCGGAAGAAGCTATAGAGGGATAGAGTATAGAACAAACTTACTTGTACATGTAGCTCACGCCGTTGGGGAACTTGACTTCGGTCATGCCATTTGTCTGCACCTGGGCTACCGATGTCACGGAACCGCCGTAGATAATCGCGTTGCCCTTGTATGTCGGCTTGAAGGCCGCATTGCTTGAGCCATAGTAGCTGTTGTTGTCGTAGGTGACGGTCGCGCACTTGGGGAGGTCCGTGGAGTAGTTGCCGAACGCGAGGAGGACACCGCCGGTAATCACGAAGCCGGCATCCGTATCGATAAGGCCACCAGCCATGTTGGAGGAGCATCCGCCGCTACCGCCGCCCATGCCACCGCCGCCCCAGCCGCCAAAGCTGAAACCGCCCTGGTTTTCGTAGCTTTCGCCGGTAATCTCGAGAATCAGCACGCCACCTGTCATCTTTCCGGAGCCGTTCGCGTCGAACACGTCAACCATGTTGCCCTTCGCGCTAATATAGTGGTAGCCGCCGCTCACAACGATATGGCCACCGCTCTCGCTGAACGCGGCATACTGGCCGGAATTTTCCTTCGGGCCGCCGGCACCGTTCCAGCCGTCGTTTGTCGCGAAGGTAGAAGTGATGCCACCCTCGGCGAAAATCCTGTAGGCTTCGATGCCCTCGGAAGCAGTCACCACGTTAATCGTGGAGCCCTTCAGGTACATCGCGGAGTCCGCATGGAGACCATCGTCCTTTGCATTGACCGTTACCTCGCCGCCATTCATGTGAATCTGCCAGTGGGTGTGCAGGGCATCATCGCCAGTGGACTTGACGTCAATTTTACCGCCGTCCACGTAGATGTACTTTTCGGCGACAAGGCCCTTGCCCGTTGCTGTAACCTTGACCGTAGCGGCTTCGGTGGAATCGCTGATGCGGATGTAGTTCGCCGCGTCGATACCGTCGTCCTTTGCGTTGATAGTCACGCTGCCGCCCCTGATATCGATAATGCCCTTGCCCTCGACGATGTTCTTGCATTCGCCGTTGACTTCTTCGCATTCGTCGCTCTCAAGGCCGTCGCCATTCTTGGCCGTAAGGTTCAGCGTGCCGCCCGAAATCTGGAGGCTACCCTTGCCCTTGATGGCGTTCTCTTCGGCTTCGACGGTGATGACGCCGTTCTTAATCTTGAGGTCGTTGCTGCACTGGATGCCGTTCCTGAACTTGCCCTTGACGGTCAGCGTACCCGCACCCTTGATGTTCAGGTCGTCCCTAGAATAAATTGCGGCCTTAGCGGTATCCTGCGTACCATTAATCTTGGTGAACAGGTGATTGCCGTTACCGTCTTCCACAACGTTCGTGGTGCCCTTCACCAGATGGAGGACGGCCTTGTCGGCATTCTTCACGAGGATAGGGGAATTGGAACTCTTGATGGTCGCATTGTGCAGGTAGATGCCGGTGTTGCCTTCGTTCTCGACAGCCGGAGTATTCACCACAATCTGGAAATCAGACGATTCACCGGTGATATAGTAGGCATCCGGACAGGTCTCTTGTCTGCGATTTCGACACAGCCGTTATTGTTCTCGACGGTCGCCGTTGTGCCAGCAAGTTTCAAGAGGATCTGGGTTCCGTTCAAGGTCCTCGCGTCTTCCAGGTCGTTTTCGTCGTCGCTGGAAGAACTCACCACAGGCCCAGCAATGGAGCTGCTGGAAGTTACAGGAAACACGAGAGAACTGCTGGACTCCACGGGAACCATGGCCGAACTGCTGAGATCAACGGGATTCCAGACTGCGCTGCTCGATTCAACGGGAAATACGACTGCGCTGCTGGATTCCACAGGGGGGTAAGCTTCGCCACCAGGTTCAGCAACAGGATTATCTCCAGAACAAGCTATCAAGCTCAGTGCTGCAGATACAGAAATTACAGATAACTTAGTTGTCTTCATAAATCACACTCCATTTTGGACTAATATACACTATAATTAGGAGAATCAGGCCCAATTTCAGCAAATTCCGTTGAACGAGAAAGCAACAACTCCCGAAAAAGCGGGAACTTTCGTTCCTTCCGTCACGCAACGTTCCAAAACTTCTTGTCCGGGGTCGTTTCTGTAAACTTTTACTTGCTTCCGATGCCCACAACAGCATATCAAAACGGGGGTCAGCACGGCTCAAAATGGGGCCGCAAGCGGCTCGGTCATGCCAATTGGCACTTGTGCCATTGGCGCAGCATTCGGGTTTTTCTATATTTGGGCGCGACTTGTGCAGGTTGCACAAGCATTTAACGGAGGCTAAAATGGCTCTACAGTTCTACAACACCGCATCGCGCAAGAAAGAAGTATTCACACTCCCCGAAGGCGTCCCCGCCGTGCGCATGTACTGTTGTGGCCCGACGGTGTACCATTTCGCCCACATCGGCAACCTTCGCACCTACATTTTCGAAGACTTCCTGGTCCGTACGCTCAAGTACTACGGCTACAAGGTGAACCACATCGTGAACATCACCGACGTGGGCCACCTCACCAGCGATGCAGACTCCGGCGACGACAAGATGGAAAAGGGCGCCGCCCGCGAAGGCAAGTCCGTTTGGGACATCGCGAAGTTCTACACCGACGCGTTCATGGCCGACTGGCACCGTTTGAACATCCAGGAACCGACCCGCTGGACGCCTGCCACGCAGCACATCCAGGAACAGATTGAACTGGTGAAGACCCTCGAAGAAAAGGGTTACACCTACCGCACGAGCGACGGCATCTACTTCGACAGCCTCAAGTTCCCGCGCTATGCCGACTTCGCGCGCCTCGACGTGGAAAACCTGCGCAAGGGCAGCCGAATCGACATGGGCGAAAAGAAGAACGCCACCGACTTCGCTCTGTGGAAGTTCAGCCCGAAGGACAAGAAGCGCGCCATGGAATGGGATAGCCCGTGGGGCGTCGGTTTCCCCGGCTGGCATATCGAATGTTCCGCCATGGCCATGAAGTACAACGGCCCGACGCTCGACATCCACTGCGGCGGTACGGACCACATCCGCGTGCACCACACAAACGAAATCGCCCAGAGCGAATGCGCCAACGGCGTCCCGTTCGCACGCTTCTGGATGCACGGCGAATTCCTGCGCACCGCTAGCGAAGAAAAGCTCGAGGACGGCACCACCGAACAGAAGTTCGGCAAGATGAGCAAGTCCAGCGGCGAATTCCTGACGGTTTCGCTCCTGATGGACCGCGGCTTCAACCCGCTCGACTACCGCTTCTTCGCGATCGGCAGCCACTACCGCAACTACCTGAACTTCACTTGGGAAGCCTTGGAAGGCGCCAAGGAAGGCCTGAAGAGCTTGCACAAGAAGACGGACCCGCTGATTGGCAAGGCTACCGCAATTACGAGCGAAGCAGCCAAGGCATTCCAGAACGAGTTCAAGGACGCCATCGGCGACGACTTGAACATGCCGCGTGCACTCGGCATCATGAACACGATGCTCAAGAGCGATATCGATGACGGCGAGAAGGCTGCACTCGTGGCCGACTTCGACCAGATTTTCGGCCTGAAGCTCGACGAGCCCCGCGAAGAATATGCCAAGAAGGGCGCGAACGACGGCGTGGATGTCGCAAAGATCGAAGCACTGATTGCCGCCCGCAAGGAAGCCCGTGCCAACAAGAACTGGGCCGAAAGTGACCGCATCCGCGACGAACTCGCCGCGATGAACGTGGTCATCAAGGACTCCAAGGAAGGCACAACCTGGGAATTCAAGGGTTAGTGATTAGTCAATAGTCATTGGTCATTAGTAAATTTGCCCGCCGTTGTGCGGGCATTTTTTCATTGTCATCCTGAGCTATACGAAACTTGGCAACTTGTTGCCTTAGTTGAGTTATCCTCTATGAGGAGAAGAACCGCTAGGTTCGTAGTCGAAGGATCCAGACCTGATTTTTCCTTTTTTTATATTAGCAACATGAACATCAAGCAATTTGTCGTGAATCCCTTCGGCGTGAACTGCTTTATCCTGAGCAACGATGCCGGCGATGCGATCCTCATCGACCCGAGCGTCAGCAACGAGCGCGAAGAAGACGCTCTCGCTCGCTACATAGAGCAAAACCATTTGACAGTGCGCCACCTTCTGAACACGCACCTGCACCTGGACCACGTGCTGGGCAACGCTTTTGTCGCCCGCAAGTACGGCGTGCAGCCCGAGGCTCACGAAGAAGACGCCTTCCTGCTTGATTTGCAAGAGGAACAGAGCCAGATGTTCGGCCTCCCGATGCGGGAACATTCGCCCGGACTCGGCAACTACCTTGCCGAGGGCGATGCCGTCGAGGTTCCCGGTATCAAGTTGCAGGTTTTCCACATCGCAGGGCACTCTCCCGGCGGCATCGCGTTTTACTGCGAAAACCCGGGCGAAGTGAACGGGCAGAAAGATGTTCCTCCCCTGCTGTTCCCCGGCGATATCATGTTCGCAGGCAGCCGCGGGCGCAGCGACCTCTTCGGCGGGGACGACGATGCACTTGTAAGCGGAATCAAGAACAAACTGCTCACGCTCCCAAAAGAGACAGTCGTATTCCCCGGACACGGGCCGATGACAAGCATTGCAGATGAAATAAGGTGGTATTAACTTCAACAATTAATTTGTCATGCCCGACTTGGTCGGGCACCTCCATTTTCTCTTAAAAGGGAGATGACAGTTGCGGGTATAGGAATGGGCGACAGTAAAACAGCAAGAATTGGGTGGATTGACGAGTTCAAGGGATTCGTCCTGCTACTCGTGTGCCTGTACCATGTGGAACAGTCGTTCCCGCAGGCGCACATGGACATGCTGCACCTGAGCGCGATGCGCATGTCGGCATTCTTCTTCATTTCGGGCATGCTTTTCAGCACGCGACGCTTCGGCGATTTCAAGAGCTACTTTATCCACAAGACGCGCGTCCTGCTTGTCCCCTACATTCTGCTTTCGCTGCTGTTCCTCCTGCTAGACCCGGTGCTCTACAATTTCGCTTTGTTCCCGAAGACGCCGCGCATGACCATCATGAACATCCACCCGCATATTGCAAGCGTGTGGGACTACATCTACTGGAACCTCGCAAAGATTTTCGTGGCGGGGAAATCCTCCATCGGGTCGGGCCCGCTGTGGTTCGTGTTCACGCTCTACTCGGTGAGCCTTATTTTCTATGGGGTGCAAGCGATTGCAAACGCCCTTTCGCCGGTTTCAGGCAAGCGTTCGCGGAACAAGTCCGGAATAGCAGGCCGGATAATCATCGCAGTTGCCGCAATCGCAGGCCTCGCGGGAGGTTGGCTCCTGTACAGGCACCACATCCGGCTGCCGCTCGGAATCGAGCGCGACCTCACCGTCCTCTTCTTCTTCGCCTGCGGGTACATCTGCAAGGGAATCATCCAGAAGCACCTCTGCGACAAGGGGAAAAACCGCATCCCCTGGAGCCTCGTCGTGGCAACGTCCGTCACGTCGTTCATCCTCTACGCGGCCACCGAAGTGCCGGACCCGAACTTCAGCATCATGAACAACGACCTCGGGAAGAGCCTCCCCTTGTTCCTAGCGAGTTCCGCATTCGGAATCATCGGGCTTTTGACCGCCTTTATCGCCATAGACAGGATTCCCGACATCCTGCCCCTCCGAACCGCGAAGGGAATCCTCCGCAACATTTCGCGCAACGCGCTCGTGATACTCGCCGTCCACTGGTATATACTGCTCGTGATGCGTCTGCTGTTCCGCGCATCCTTCAACAAGCCGGGAATCGCCTACCTCTCCATCGCGGTTGTTGCCGCGGGCGTCATTGTCGCCATACCGCTATTCCGCTGCAAGCTCTACCGCCTGCTCGGCAAGCAGAAAATCAGCGCAAGCGAAAGCCTGAGCATCAGGGACTAGCGGGCCGCGCATCCCATACTCAAATTTCGCGCGCTTCTTGTAACCACATCATGCAAGCGCATTCCTCGCCGAAAGAAAAATCAGAGGTAGCTCTTGTTCATGCGCGGGACTTCCGTCTCGTGCTGTTTTTTCGGCACGTACACCTTGATGGCATAGACGTTCTGTTCCGTCTCCGCAACGATGTCGCCTTCCTGCAGGTCCTCGTAGAGTTCGATTTCTATTTCCACGCCGTCGCGGGCAATGCAGCGCACCGACCGCGCCGTGAGTTCCTCGCGCAAGAGCGGGACATCGACAACCTTCTTGTAGGTTCCGTGATGTGTGGTTCCGAGAATCCTGTTACAAAACATGCCCCAAATTTAACTACATTTTTCCGCATGAAAAACAAGCTCTTCGTGATGAGCGCCGCAAGTGGCGCCGGCAAGACCACCCTCAAGGACAAGGTCATCGGGGAATTCCCAGACATCGTGTATTCCATCTCGGCAACGACGCGCAAGCCCCGCGAGGGCGAAGTCGACGGCGTGCACTACTTCTTCAAGACGAAGGAAGAGTTCGAGCAGATGATCAAGGACGATGCGCTCGTGGAATACAACCTGGTGCACGGCAACTACTACGGCACGCCCAAGTTCTTCGTCGAGGACATGCTCAAACAGGGCAAGCGCGTTCTATTTGATATAGACGTGTTCGGCAAGGTGAACTTCGACAAGGTCTACCCCGAGGCGACGGGCATCCTCATCCTGCCCCCGAGCGAAGAAGAACTCGAGCGCAGGCTCCGCGGGCGCGGCACCGACAGCGAAGAAGTCATCCAGACCCGCCTCCACAACGCGAAAAAGGAGATGGAATTCGCGAAAACGCAGGGAAAATACGAGTTCACCATCGTGAACGACGACCTCGAGAAGGCGGCAAACGAGCTCCGGGCCATCCTCAAGGGCGAGGTTTAGGCACTAAAGTCGCCCGGGTCCGGGTACTGCTCCTTCGGCTCAGGACGACGCATTTTTGGCGATTTTGACAAAATTTCGCCAATTTTTATAATTTCGAATATTAATTTATATGTAAAGAACGGAATTTTTTACATTTCCGTCCTTTACACACAAAGGGTTTATTTCTATATTGCCCCAGCAAAAACAACAATCCCCGGTTCCCGGGAACCCCAAAAAGAGGTTAAAATGGCTACTGTTATCCGTCTCGCTCGCTTCGGCAAGCGCCACAACCCGATCTACCGTGCCATCGTCATCGACAACCGCAAGGCTCGTGACGACAGCTTTATCGAACAGGTCGGTTTCTACAACCCGAACATGAAGAAGGCCGAAGTCCGCTTCGACCAGGAAAAGGTCCTCAAGTGGCTCTCTGTCGGCGCCCAGCCGTCCGACACCGTCCGCAACCTCCTGAAGCAGGTCGGCATCCTCGACTTGTTCCACGAGATCAAGGCCGGCCGTTCCATCGAAGGCAAGACCGCCACTCCGCGTGCCGAAAAGAAGAAGGCCGTGAAGCTCGGCCCCAAGGCCCTCGCCAAGATCGAAGCCGAAAAGGCTGCCAAGGAAGCCGCCGCTGCTGAAGCCGCTGCCGCCGCCGAGGCTCCTGCTGAGGCTCCCGCCGAAGCATAATCATGCTTTTCTAAAGAGTCCTGTGCCCCGTGCACGGGACTTTTTTTATCCAGTTAGTCACTAGTCATTAGTCAATGGTCATTGGCTTCTAGCCAGGCGGCAGAGCCGCGATTATTCAACTAACAACTAATGACTAAAGACCAATAACCATATCCCGATAAGCAATGTCCGACTCTCAGGAATATATCACCGTCTGCCAGCTCATGCGCACGCATGGCGTGAAGGGTTACATCAAGGCGATGCCCCTCACCCACGACCTTACGCGCCACAAGAGCCTCAAGGACGTGCGCCTGAAGAAGACGAACGGCGAGGAACTGGACCTGCGTATCGAGGATTCCAAGCAGGCGAACGACATCTGGCTTTTGAAATTCGAAGGCTACGATACGCCCGAATCGCTCGTGCATTTCGTGAACGGCGACGTGATGATTCCCGAGTCCGAGAGGCTCCCCGCACCCGAGGGCGAGTACTACATCGACGACCTGGAAGGCTTCCGCGTCCATACGGGAGACGGCCGCGACATCGGCGAAGTCCTCTCCGTGGAGGAACTCCCGACAGTCAACGCGTTCAACATCAGGTTCGACGAGGCATTCCAGTCCGAATTCAGCAAGAAGCCGGTCTTCGCCCCGTGGATTGACGACTGCGTACTCGATATCGACGACGAAGGCGAGTTCATCGTGTGCGACGCGGCCTACCTGAAGGCGCTCTGCCCCGAGGACCACAGTTCCGAGGCACGCCCGGAAAGCGACGGGGAGGCATGATGGTCATCGACTGCATCACCATATTCCCCGAGATGTTCGCACCCATGAAGCAATCCATCATGGGCCGCGCACAGGCGAAGGGCCTGCTCGAATTCAACACGGTCTACCTCCGCGACTTCGCGATAAACGACTACGGCCAGGTGGACGACGTGCCCTACGGGGGCGAACCGGGCATGGTGCTCCGGCCCGAACCGCTCGCCGCCGCCATCCGCAGCACGGGCGTGAAGCAGGACGGCGGGAAGGTCATCTACCTCACGGCAGACGGCGTGCCCTTCACGCACAAGATCGCCGAGGAACTCTCGCACGAAAACCACCTGGTGCTCGTGTGCGGGCACTACAAGGGCATCGACGACCGCATACGCCAGACCGAGGTCGACATGGAGATTTCCATAGGCGATTTCGTGGTCAGCGGTGGCGAACTGCCCGCGATGCTTTTGAGCGATGCGGTAGTGAGGCTCATCGACGGCGCCCTCGGGAACCGCGAAAGCGGCGATACCGACTCCTTCGCGCAGGGCGTACTGGGATGGCCGGTCTACACCCGCCCGGAGGAATTCGAGGGCAAAAAAGTGCCCGAAGTGCTCCTTTCGGGCCATCACAAGAACATTTCTGAATGGCGGAAGCAGGAATCCCTGAAAAGAACGCAGGAAAGACGCCCCGACATCCTTGAAAAAATCAAATTAAATGCTAAATTTGGCGACAAATAATTAAGAGGTACACATTATGTCCCTGAACATCGAAGCAATCCATAGCGAAAACGTGAAGTCCGATGTGCCGGCCTTCCGCGCTGGCGACACCGTCACTGTCAACGTCAAGGTCATTGAAGGCACCAAGGAACGTATCCAGCCGTTCAAGGGTGTTGTCATCCAGCTCAAGAACTCGGGCGTTTCCAAGACCCTCACCGTCCGCAAGATGTCCGGCTCCGTTGCCGTTGAACGCATCTTCCCGGTGAACAGCCCCCGTATCGATTCCATCGTTCTCGACCGCGCCGGTAAGGTCCGCCAGTCTCGCATCTACTACATGCGCAACCTCCGCGGCAAGGCTGCCCGTATCGAAGAACGCGAAGCCTAATCGGGCTTCAATGGGTCTTTTCCCGATGAACACGGGGAATTCCCGACAGCAGATTATCCCGCCCACGCGCCTGCGCGTGAAGGCGGGTTTTGTTGTATACTCTCCGGACTCCGGGAACCGCGAACTGGTCATCCTGGACGAAGGCGAACTCGTCGCCGTAGACAAGTCGCACGACAGCCGCGAAATCAAGTTCCGCATGCACGCGGGCGATATCGTCGGTGTAGCCTCCCTCTTCGAGAACGAGCCGTTCCGCTATACCCTCGAGGCCGCCGAGGATTCTTCGGTCACCATCATTTCGGAAGACTGCCTGGAATCCGAACTGAAGAACATCCCCATCTGGCTGCTCGCCACGCTCAAGAACCTTTCCGTGAACACACGCCTCCTCAAGGAGTCCGCACGCAAGACCCCCGTGGAGAACACTCTGATGAGCCTCGCGGAATACTGCGCGCATCTCGAATCTGGCGTGAAGTACCCGGTCGACACGCTCATCCGCGAATTCAACTGGCTCACCCGCATCCCGCCGGTAACCATCAAGGCCGACCTCAAGTCGCTCCTGCGCCGCCACTTCATCGGGCTTTCCAAGAACGGCGAAGAGCTGCTCCTGCAGGTCCACAACGCGACGCTCATGCAGATATTCTCAGACTACCTGTATGCCCGCGAAGAGGGTCTCGTATGGGAACCGCTCCGCCTGAGCCTCCCGCAGAAGCGCATCCTGGTGCACCTCACCACGATCAAGAAAGGCGTCGAGATGGAAGCGCCCGAATGGATACGCCTGCTCAACGAGAGGGAGCTGCCTATCGACGTGGCGCAGTGGATTACGCTGCAGGATCTCGGATGCTTCAAGCAAGGGCTCTCGAACAAGTTCCATGTGGACATGGAAAAGATCGAGTACTACCTCACGGCGCTGCGCTACGATTCCAACCTGAGGGGGGCAGTCTGATGTTCGTCAAGGAAGGCGAATACCTGTTCCTCGAAGGCGACAAGGGCACGAGCCTAGTCATCGTCAAGTCGGGCATGCTGGTCGGCATGTCCAAGCAGCTGCGCCAGAGGCACTGGCGCAATTTCGGGCCCGGTTCCATCATCGGTGAATTCAGCCTGCTCGAAAGCAAGCCCAGGGAATACACGCTGCGTGCGGCGGAGAACAGCGAAGTCCTGTTCATCGAGCAGAAGGCGCTCCAGCGGGAACTCGAGCACAAGCCGGGCTGGTTCCAGTCCACTCTCTCGTTCCTCGCGAACCACTGCCATATCGCCGAAGAGAACTTCAAAAAAAGCAAGATAGTGCAGGCGCTCCCCGCACTGCTCTTCCTGTTCAGCAAGCACCTCATCTCGAGCGGTTCAGACAACATAACGCTCGCTGTACTCCAGAAGAAGATGCTCGTGCTGAACAACACGGAATTTTCCGAAACCGAGAACCTGCTGCAGCTGCTCGAGGAATTCGGCATCCTGAAAATCGAGGGCGATACCGTCCGCGTGCCGAACCTGCAAATTATCCCGCTCCTGTACGAAGCGCTCCGTTACCGCGCGCTCAACAAGCAGGTATCGCCGGATATTCTTTCCATCACGGAACAGCTCGTGCTCACGGCCTTCGTGAAGGCGGTAAAGGAGAACGGCATTTCCATTCGGGGCAACAAGGCGACCGTCCCGACCGAAATTCTCAAGGCCGAAGCCAAGAAGGCAATGCACGGCGGCACGCTCACGCGACGCATCATCGCACCGCTAATCGCAAGCGGGATTCTCGAAGCCTCGCCTGCGGGCGGCCAGTCCCCCGTACTCGACGACACCGATTCGTTCACGGCGGATTTCTACCACATCATCGACCTGCTCGAGCTCAACCGCATTTTCCCGCTGCTCGACAAGAACCTGGTATAGCGCCGGCTAGTTTACAGTTACTAGTTATTAGTTACTAGAATTTCTAGTATCAAGAAGCCTCTTGAAATCCACGATACTAGGAACTCGGAACTTAGAACTAGGAACTCGTTTTTTCTATATTTACACCCGAAACAAACATTCACCTTAAAACAAGGCTTATCATGAAACTTTCCGCACTCCTCGTGACCCTTTCCTCCATTGCCGCATTCGCCCAGGAAGCTGCCGAAGCAGCCGAACAGCAGCCGAACAGCATGATGTCCTTCTTACCGATCGTTCTCCTGTTCGTCGTGATGTGGCTCTTCTTCATCCGCCCGCAGAGCAAGGAAAGGAAGAAGATGGAAGAAATGCGCAAGGCCCTCAAGAAGGGTGACAAGGTCATCACGACGGCCGGCATCATCGGTACCATCACCACCATCGAAGACAATTCGAACATCATCACCGTCCGCACGGGTTCTACCACCTTCATCGACTTCGACAAGTCCGCCATCGTCCGCGTGATGAACGCCGAAGAAAAGACCGAAGAGAAGAAGTAATCCTCGAGAAGGAACAAGATAAATGGCGATCCTCCCTATCCGCATTTACGGCGACCCGGTGCTCCGCAAGAAGAGCGAGCCGATTACCGAGATTACCCCGGAACTGCGCCAGCTGGCACAGGACATGCTCGAAACCATGTACGACGCTCCCGGCTGCGGCCTCGCCGCCCCGCAAATCGGCAGGAACATCCGCCTGGTCGTCATCGACACGGCCATCCCCGGCGAAGAGGATCCGCGCCCCTATATCATGTTCAACCCGGAATGGGAAGCCGAAGATGACGCGAAACCCGTTGACTACGACGAAGGATGCCTCTCGCTTCCGGATATCTTCTGCAACGTGGTGCGCCCGGACAAGGTCGCGGTACGATTCTTCGACATCAACGGCGAGCCGCAAGAAATCCGCAACTGCGAAGGCCTCTTCGCACGCTGCATCCAGCACGAAACGGACCACCTGAACGGGGACCTGTTCGTCGACAAGATTTCTACGGCAGACCGCACGATGAACCAGTCCAAGCTCCGCAAGATGGCGAAAGAAACCCAGGCGAAGCTGAAGAAGAGATAGCACCCCTCCGGAGTACACGTGCATACGCTCCGGTCCATCATCGCGATATCCATTTTCGCCTCGTTCGCGCCAAACGCGGTTAACGCGTTTGCGGCCGAAGATGATTTCGAGCTGCCGGATTTGCCACAGCCGCCCCAGGCAACAACAGCGCCGGCCAGCGACACGGCAATAGATGGCGCGACAGCAGAAGTTGCACCGGCTAAAGATGCGCCTAAAGATTTTCCAGTTAAGGAATCGCCTAAAGATGCGTTTAAAGATGCGTCTAAAGGAGCGTCGGCAAAAAATGTGCCGGAACAATCGGATTACGACGGCCCCGTAAACTTCGCCCCCATCGAGGCGACGACACTTTCCGGACCGCAGAAGGAACCGCCCGCATCCAGGCCACACAAGGCGCAGGGCAGCGGAGAAATCGTCCCGAAGAAAATACCGGAGAATTTGAACCGCCCCCTGCAAGTAGGCGTGTTCGTCGGCGTGAAGGAACTATACCTGCGGCTCGAAGGCGAAACCATCCACATGACGGCAGCGGGCAACAAGGTGAAGTTCCAGGGCAAGGAAAACTCCGCCACGCTCGACCACAAGGAAATCCACGGCGAGGGGAAATGCATTTCCATCGCGCCGACCACACGCGAACTTTCCACCTCGTGCTATCCGGGACACTTCTACGTGAGCGCAAGCAAGGGGCTCGTGAACGCGGTGAATATCGTCGACGTGGAAGACTACCTGCGCGGAGTCGTCCCCTACGAAATCGGCAAGCTCGACAACAGCAGGTTCAGCGCCCTCGAATCGCAGGCCATCGCCGCACGTACTTATGCCTACAAGCACTTCGGCAGCCGCGAATCCATGGGGTTCGACGTGTACGCCGACACCAAGGACCAAGTCTACAAGGGACTCGCAAGCGCAACCCCGCTCACCGACAGCGCCGTGAAGGCAACCGCCGGGATTGTCATGACATACGACGGGCAGTTCATCATCGCCTACTACCATTCCACCTGCGGAGGCGAAACCGAGACGCTCGCCACCTGGGAACGCCCCGACCTGCCCTACCTGCAAAGCAGGCCCGACCTGCGCAAGGACGGTACGCCGTGGTGCAGCGAATCCAGTTACAGCAAGTGGGAACGCAGGTTCAGCGACGCGGAAGCCGAGTCGCTCATCAAGAAGAACGGCAAAGAAGCGAAGGCGAAGGTCCCCGACTTCAAGAAAATCAGGAGCATCGCCATCAGGGATACGCTCCCGAGCGGAAGGATCCTCACGCTCGTCGTCGATACGGACAAGGGCAAATTCGAAGTCCGGGGCGACAGGGTCCGCTGGCTGTTCAAGAAATCCGGTTCCATTCTCCCGTCCTCGTTCTTCAGGATAGAGCACAAAAAGCAGGAATGGGTAATCACCGGCAAGGGATTCGGGCACGGAGTCGGCATGTGCCAGATGGGCGTGCGGGGCCGCAGCGCCGCAGGCCAGGACTTCGCCACCATCCTCACCCACTACTATCCGGGAATCACGCTGGAGCGTTTCGAGAAATGAGTTCCGAAAGCCCGGTCTATGCCGTAATAAGCCAGGGATGTGCCGCAAACTTCGGCGAAGGCGAACGCATCGCGCGAGCCCTTTCTGCAGGCCACCCGAATTGCCACGTAGTTTTCCGTCTGCCAGACGTTCAGGATGCAGCGAAAAGCACCCCCTCCTTACATGCGTCTGGGGTACAAGATGCTCCGGATGCAATTTACCTGAACGTCTGCACCGTGAAGGGCAACGCGGGCGCACTGAAGCTGCTGCGCACCGCATTTGAGACGTATCCGGATGTTCCGCTGTTCATTACAGGTTGCGCCCCTAAGGACTTCCGCGAAGAAGCCCTGAAGGTTACAGATAAGGTAGTATTCACGAGCTTGGAGGAGATCCCCGCCTCCGCGGGGATGACAAAACAAGCCGGGAATGACAATGGCGCCGCCACAGGAAACACACTGCGCGAATCCCCGTTCGTGGGCATCGTGAACATCGAGGAAGGCTGCCTCGACGCCTGCGCCTTCTGCAGCACGCACCTCGTGAAGGGGCGCCTCAAGAGCTATGCTCCCGAAGGCATCGTCGAGCAGGTCCGCGGCCTCGTCGCAGACGGCTGCCTCGAAATCCAGCTGACCGGTCAAGATTGCGCCTGCTACGGGTTCGATACCGGCACGAATCTCGCCGCCCTCACACAGCGCATCCTCGTGCACGTTCCCGGCAATTACAGGTTACGCCTCGGGATGGGAAACCCGCGGCACATGATTCAATATGCGGACGCGCTTCTTGATTGTTTCCGCGACGAACGTGTCTACAAATTCGTACACGTTCCCGTGCAGAGCGGAAGCGACCGCGTGCTCAGGGCGATGAACCGCCGCCACACGGCAGAAGACTTCCGGCAAATCGCCCGCATGTTCAACACCGAATTCCGGCGCTTCACGCTCAGCACGGACATCATCGTCGGTTTCCCCGGCGAAACCGACGACGATTTCGCGGAAACGATGCGTCTGCTCGAAGAAACCCGCCCGACGGTCTGCAACATCACCCGCTTTGTGGCGCGCCCCGGCACGCCCGCGGCACGCATGGAACAGGACGCCGGCCTCCGCATTCCCGAGAGCGTGAAGCACGAACGCTCCGCCATCCTGTTCGACGCCTTCCAGAAAATCGCACAAGCGAACAACGCCCTCTGGACCGGCGACACCTGCGACGTCGTAGTAGAAAAACCCGGCCACCGCGCAGGCACGACCATCGCGCGGAACGAGGCCTACCGCCCGGTAGCCCTCGCCGGCGACATTCCCGCCGGTACCCGCCTCAAAGCCCGTATTACCGGTGCCGAGCCCTTCGCACTCATCGGCGAACGCCTTCCCTGACAAAACTTCATTCTGAGACCGGAGCACCGCAGCCTCGCCTCCGTCATGCCGCAGTCGCTTGGCGACAAGGGCATCCACTAGCAACACTCGGCACAACTAACACCTAAACCAAGCCCGCCTTGACGTGCAGGTACAAAAAGAGCCCGGCTCAAAGCCAGGCTCTTCGTTAAACAGTTTGTTCCTTACTTGTCCACACGGCGGTAACCGCGCGTTGTCGTGAAGGACGAACGCTGGTACGGAGCGTCGATGTACTGGAAGCCACCACCGCCCATGTAGGCACAGTAGACGTAGTGTTCCTTAATAATGGACACCTGATAGATGTACGGACCAGTTCCAATCTTGCGACCCTGCTGGGAGACCGGGTAGACCTTGACAGTCACCATCATTTCGCCGACACCCGTCACCGGAGCGAAATTCGTACCATCGGTACAGGTATTGGAAGTGGCATTGGGCACAGGCTGCTTTTTCATCAATTCCTTAAACAGAGCCGTATCCGTCACGCTTTCCGTGTACTGGCTGATGAAATGGCCGAGATTGTCGAACACACGGACGTTCACCATGAACGGCTGAGACGTACGGAACGAAACACTGGCGCAGCTCTCGATACCGTTCGCATCGGCATAGCAGCGGGCGACAGCCGAGGTACCAGCATTCTTGTCGCTAACCATGGCACCCGGGAAGAGCCTATCCTGGACGGTTCCTCCAGCTACACCATCAGCACCAGGAGCGGCGGCAGTAACATCGTTCCAATGTTCGTCGAGCCACTTGCTCTGGTCACCGCCATCGATAAATGAAGGCGGAAGCGGGGTAAGCAGGAGCTCTGCAGTAGAATTGGCAGGAAGTTCACCGCCATTTGCCTTGTCGGTAAGTTCCTGGTTATTGAAGATCGGACGCACAATAGACGTATCCTTCATCTCGATAACCGTCGTCGGGTTCACGAGCAGCGAAGCAACAGCCCATTCCGGCGGATACGATTCCACAGTCTTGCCCGCCTTGGACGAAATGAACTTCGGCATTCCGTATACGACAGAAGTTCCCACAGCCATCTGTTCAGTCCACATGTTGTGGCCTTCGCTCAACTGGTCTACGTTCGGGTAGTTAAAGGCAATCTGGTCACCAGCCTGGATTGTCGATTCCTTGCCGTTCTTATCCAACAAGACGCCCTGGATATCGTACACAATACCGTCCGCACCCTTGTCGATGACAAACTGGATGTCCTTCACATACAATCCCAAAGTATCGTATTCAACACAAGACTGTGCGGCAATATTGTAGTTGGTGCAATGGGTCACCACAAGAGCCGGGAACGGACTTGTCGTGCTCTGGCCACCGATTTTCATCATCTCCAAGGTTTCTTCAGAAAGCTCGGTATTCAAGATAAGGCTCGTCGTCGCAACACCGTCGGTCATGGTCACTTCGGCACCGGTAACCTGCGGCTGACCATACTTGGTCGGTGCGATTTCGGCAAGGGAAGTACGGATGTACATGTTCGAACCATCGGACTGACGGTCAGCATAGAAGAAATGCAGGTGGTGCCAGGTGTTGTCGTTCCAGGAACCGTCAGCCTTCAAATCACAGTTCTGGCCCTTTGCCGTCTGCAGTGCAAGCGGAGGAGCACCATAACCCACAGCGGCAAGCGACGGGTCGGTAACACAACCGTGACCATTCTTGGCAAGCACAGAAATATCAACGCGGCCGGGGGTTGCAAGGTGGGTACCGCCAAGGTCCACAACGAGCACACCGTCCACAAAGATCCACATGTCGTCGTCACCAGCGAATTCAAAGACTTCGGGGTCAGGCTGGCCGGCAGAATTCACCTGGTTCTTGGAATGGTACTTGAACTTGGCATAGCCCATCATGGTAAAGCCATAATTGCGCAGGTGACGGGGGCCAAGAACCGGATCCAAAAGCGAGGCATTATAAGCTGCATCCGGAGAACGCGGGCCACCATTTAAAAGCCAAGCCGTGCAAAGATTGGCCGTGGTATCGTTCATCATGTCCTTCTGCGTAGAGGCGTATTCGTACTCATACGGAGGGCAGAAGATGGAAAGCGTCTGCGGGCCCCACTGGTCGCACTGCTCCGTCGAGCATCCACCATTCGCGCTCGTCGCTGCATCAAGACGTATCTGCGAAATAGTATCGACGATATCGAGCGGGAAGTAGCCACCGTTACTGTAGTTATAGTCAATAGAATAGATATTCTTCGAAGAACCTGCCGTAACAACGGGCGGAAGAGAAAGGATCGTGTTACTACGCTTGGCATAGGCGTTGTCATCGGAGTACCACTGGTCAAAATAGGTGTTGTCACACAATTCCTGAGCCTTCAAGATACGCACGCCATTGAGCATATCGATTTCGCCCGCAGCATTCGGCACGAATTGGAGATAGGATTGCACCATGCCAGGCGTGTAATACACAGGGTTCGACCAATTGACGCCATTAGTGCTGCACTTCACGCCACTGACCAGGCCGTTCTGATAAGCCTTATAACCACGCTGAGTACGCCCATTCACCCCATCCTTGCACTCACCATACTGTAGGGTATCGGCCGAAGTAACAGACTGCAAGTATGAAGGCAAGAAGTAGTTTATAGCACTGGGTTTACCATCCTGGCCAATCCATGCGCCTTGCTTAGAACGCTTGTTACCACACGTATTATGCAGGGCAATCTGGCTCCACCAATTCACGTCATAGCCAGGAATATTCATTTTATACATGGATTCGCCACAGAGACCGGTCTCGGTAGCCCGCTGTGCGGCACTAACACCTTGACGGCACCATTGCCCTCCATTCTGGTCACCCGTACTAGCATATTCTTCGGAGAAGTTTTCAAAGTCAGGATGGTTCACGGGGAAGTCGCGAACAACAACGTCGAGGTTAGCCGCTCCAGCCACATCGGCGTGTGCCGGTGCGAAACAGACCAAACCAAAGGATACTGCCGTAAGAGCTAATCCAACTGCGATATTTTTTTTCATAAGATCCAATCTCCACCTACTCGAAAATAGGTCTACAATATTCACCCCTAAATATAAACCAAAATTTTCGATATCATTACTTATATTTTTGTAAAATACCCTTAAACTAGGGTTTTTACGGTTTCCCGTGACTCAAAACAAAGACTTTGGACTGCCATCCAAGGTCGGAGTGCGTTTTTTTCACAAAAAATGCAGTTGCGGTTCTATATTTGGAGCATGAACTGGTCCATAATTTTTGCCATTGCCATAGCCCTGCTCCTGCTGCGCGTTCTTTACCTCCGAATCAAGGCCAACAGCGTACATTCCGAATCTTTCAAGAATATGCAGACCAAGGACCAGCTAGCAGTCCTGAAGGAATGCCTGCTGAACAACCCCTCCAGGACGAATATCGAAAATCTTTCCGATTTCGTGAAAAATCACGGTCTGGAGGCCGATTTCGGGGAGTACAAGACCTACATCGACATGCAGCTCCGGATTACGCGCCAGAAGAACGCCATCGCCGAGGACAACGAGCTCTACGCCAAGGAATCCGCCTGGATGGACAAGCTCCGACCGCTGGAATTCGCCGAAGCCGAGGAAGCAAAATCGAGCGGGGACACGCAGGCCTATATCGAACGCAGTCTGGAAGGGATTGCGCGCCTCTATTCGGACGAAGCCATCGTGGCCGAACTGGCGAGGCTGGTTCCAATTTACGGCAAGGCTTCGGCGCTCATTGATTCTTACCGGAAGCTCATGGAAGCGCGCGACACGAGCGGGGCCGACGACAAGTCGCTCGAAAAACTCAGGAAGCAGCGCGACGCCTGGATGGACGACCTCCTGGTAACAGACAACGGCTGATTGCGGGTTGCACGCGGGTTTAGGGCCTTCCGCGGATCAAGGCTGCACGGGTGATTGCCGGCTGTTCGCGGGTTTAGGGCCGCCAGCCAAGGGACCGAACTCGGGCGACCGCGGGTCAAGCGCCGCGCGCTGGCCGATTGCGGGTTAAGGAGTGCACGCGGGTAAATCACCGCGCGCAGGCCAATCGCGGGCAATCGCGCCCCCTCCCGCAGGCAGTTTTAAACATCTTAGGGGAATTTCGGGCCCTTTGCAGGCGCACCAAAGGCATTTTGCAGCTTTTTGGCGGGCCAAACCCCATTTTTTCGCATTTTAGTCTGCCAAAAATTAATTTGTCTACACTACTTCCGGACGTTTTTCGAGGTTTGCGGCAGACTAAACGCCCGAATTTCGACTTTTAGTCAGCCAAGAACACCCCATTCAGAGGCTCACTCAGCACAAAGCCACAGAAATTCCGTTACTTTGTATACAAAACGGCAGACCAAAATGCATTTTTCAGCAACTTGGTCCGCCAAAAAGCAAAAATTCGCCCGCAAAAACATACCTCAGGTGGCTTCGGGCCACATTTCAGGCCGCATTTCGGGCAACAAAAAGCGACCCGCATCAACGGGCCGCATTTAACACCGAGGACGCCGAACGAGCGGTCTCCCGTAAGCAACAAGGTCCTCGGGTGTTAACCGAGGGCGGTTGCGAGAGCGAACGCCGACCGGAAACGTAGCTCACGAGTCTTGCGCGAGCGGTCTCCTGTGAGCAACAAAGCCCTCGGGTGTTAGCCGAGGGCGGTTGCGAGAGCGAGCGCCGACCAAAGACGTTGTCCCAGAATCAAGCGCGAGTGGTCTCCTTAAAACCAGCGCCAAGTGATGCCGAAGAGCACCATCGTCTTGTACTGAGCGTCTTCAGAGAGGTCCTTATCGTAAGCCATGTCGAAGCCGACCTGGAATTCGATGTACGGGACGAGCGTCACGGAGAGGAGGTTTTCCCACTTGCCGTCGATTTCGTCGACACCCTTGAAGTTAACGAATGCCCACAAGCGGGTCTTGAAGCTTGCGACAGAGGTGAAGGCATACTTGAATTCCGTAATGGATTCAAGGCCCGGTTCGTCCTTGAACTTTTCGAACTTCTCGGTATCCGGATCGTCTGCGAAGCCGTAGCCGTTGGAAATCGTCATGCGGTTAGCAAAACCGAGGCGCTGGCTGAACATTTCATTCGGGATATAGGCAAGACCGGCGACCTGAGTTTCGTAAGCCGGATCCATGAAGCTGGAGACGGCCTTCTTCACTTCGTTGCCCTCTTCGTCTTCGCTATAGGTGTAGCCGGCGAGGAACTGCGTTTCGAAGCGGTTGCCGATGTAGGGCTTCAGGGCTTCGGTCATGTTGAAGTCGACCATAGATTCCCAGAAGATCTTATCGGAGGACTTGCGCTGACCAAGACCGTCCGTCCATGTCTTACCCAAGGCAAGATTCACGAGGTTACGCCAGTTGGCAACCTTCCACTTACCCTGCACATCGGCATCGTACGTGACGAGCCACGTGTAGTTGGACGTTCCGTCCTGCTGCCAGTTGCTGAAGTTGTAGTAGTTCCACTTTACCGCTGCAACTACATCGGCAGTGAAATTCTTGGGGAGCATGGACTCGAACATACCACCTTCCGCCATGGCAGGCGTGGCAATTGCGCAAGCGGTGGCACAAGCCAGAAGAAGTTTTTTAATCTTCATATTGTTATCCTCGTTATGGCCCTGGCTTTTACCTTCCTGGGCCGGGTTTACGTTTTAAAGATAGCACTTTTGTATTTTTTGTAAATAGTCTTGGCAAAAGAGCCCGCAAAAAGCGCTTTTTTTTTCGAGTAAATGAACGAGGTTTTCTATAATTGAGCCCATGATTACCGCCTTCAAGAGAATTCTCGTCATCGGAATCGCACTTTGTGCGGTCTTGGCGCATGCCGGTGAAACCCCACAAAAAACAGACGGCGGGGCAGCGAACGAAAACAACGGCAAGGCCGAACGCAGCACCTCTCCCTGGAAATTCGAAGTAGGCGTATCGGCAGGCGCCCTCACCCCGATAATGCTCGAAGCAGGCTTCGGCTACAAGGCGATGCACCTGCATATCGACGGTTTCGGGATATACAAGGGCGCCAACGACTTCTGGTGCGGAATCCGCGGAGGTCTCGTGTGGCGCATCCCCCGCGACCTGCCTTTTTCCGTAGAGTTCGGCATCGGAGGCGGCTACGAATTCGCCGAAGCGCCCAACGGAATACACCAGGCCGTAAACAAGGCCAACGAAGCCCACTACCTATACGACTTCAACTTCAAGGAGAAACTGGACATCTCCGCCGAGATGCGCATTCATTTGTTCGGATTCTTCACCCAGATAGACATTCCCGTCTACAACATCATGGACCACGAAGCGCCCGACATGCTCTGGCGAATCGGGTACCTGGTGGAGTTTTGATTAATTGATAATGGATGATTGATAATTGATGATGAGGGGTGTCGGGTATGGAATGAAAAAATCCTCGGTTGAACCGAGGATTTTTTTTGAGTTCTGCGAGCGTTCTCCCGTGAGCCGTAGGCGACTCGTATCAACGAGTCGTCGCAGGCAAAAGCGAGCGCCAACCGGAGTAATTTAACACCTTAGTTTGGCGCGAGCGGTCTCATTACTTATTCGGGAGCTTGACAGCCTTGCCAAAGTCGACGTTCGTCTTGTTGCCGAGCAACAGGGCGCGCGTCTTGAGCGGGAGGCCGTAGCAGCGGATGAAGCCCGTTGCGTCCTTCTGGTCGTACATGTCGACGTCGGTGAATCCACCGAGGCCCATGTCGTAGAGGCTGTAGGGGCTCTTGATGCCGGCCGGAATGATGTTGCCCTTGTAGAGCTTGAGCGTCACTTCACCGGTCACAACGCTGTTGACTTCGTTGAAGAAAGCGTCCATAGCCTGGCGGAGCGGAGTGAACCACTGGCCATTGTACACGAGGTTCGCGTACGTCATGGACATCTTCTGAGCTTCGAACAAGGTTTCCTTGTCGAGCACGAGCTGCTGCAGGCATTCGTGAGCCTTGTACAGGAGCGTGCCACCCGGAGTTTCGTACACGCCGCGGCTCTTGAGGCCGACGAGACGGTTTTCAACGATATCCAAGAGACCGCAAGCGTTCTTGCCGCCAATCTTGTTCAGGTATTCGAGGAGTTCGACAGCGCCCATCTTCTTGCCGTCGATAGCCACCGGATTACCCTTTTCGAAGGTAATCGTCACGTGGTCGGCCTTGTTCGGAGCCTTTTCGTACGTGGCGGTGTGCTTGAGGAATTCGTACTTGTGTTCCTGTTCCGGGAATTCCAGGACGCCACCTTCGTGAGAGAGGTGCCACAGGTTGCCGTCTTCGGAGTAGATCTTCTTCTTGCTGATGCCGTTGAGCGGAATCTTGTGGGCGGCTGCGTAGTCGATAGCATCTTCGCGGCTGTGGAACGTCCACTTCGGGTCCTTCCACGGGGCGATGATCTGGAGCTTCGGGTTCAGGGCGGCGTAGGTCAGTTCGAAACGGACCTGGTCGTTACCCTTACCGGTAGCACCGTGAGCCACAGCGTAGGCGCCTTCCTTTTCGGCAATCTTCACCTGGTACTTGGCGATGAGCGGACGGGCGAAAGACGTACCCAGGAGGTAGGTTCCTTCGTACTTTGCACCGGCGCGGACGGTCGGCCAAACGTAGTCTTCGAGGAATTCCTTCTTGAGGTCGAGGACGTAGCACTTGGAGGCACCCGTCTTGAGGGCCTTGTCTTCGAGGGCCTTGGCATCCGGGAAGTCGTTCTGACCGAGGTCGGCGGCGAAAGCGATCACTTCGCAATCGTAGTTTTCCTTGAGCCAGGGAATGATGATGCTGGTATCGAGTCCACCGCTATAGGCGAGGACTACCTTTTTCTTGGATTCTTTCTTAGCCATTTTGAATGTCCTTTAGGAAAATTTTAGACTCAACAAATATAGAATTAAAAACCTACCGCGACACCCAGGTATCCGGACAAAGCCCAGGAATCAACGGACCTGTTGAAGAAGCGCTGGAAGCCCGTTTCAATCGAAACCCATGCCGCAGAGAGGCTCTTCTTGGCCCAGGGCCAAATCGCCTGAAGGTTGTATGCGATACCCGGAGAAATCGTCAGCAGCTGAGCTCCGCCGAAATTGTATTCGTACAAGATATTCGCTGTAGTACCGAGAATATCCCAGAACACTACACCGCCACCCAGATCCACACCGACAGAAAAACCATCCAGCGAGAACATCTTCTCGCAATCTTCCACTTCCTGTTCGGTCTCCGTAGACACTCCCGGAATCCAGCCTTCCATGTCGCGCTGGTGCCATTCATCGCGGATATCCTCAAGGTCGGTAGATTCGAACTCAACAATCGGGCTGATATACCAGGACCAGCGTTCGTGCGGGAAATGGAACCGCACATTCATCCTGTAGCGCTGGTAGCGGACCATCATGTCGGTATCGAGGTCGCCACCGAAAAAGCGCACGTCGAATCCGCCGCTCACCCAATCGCTGTAGAAATATTCCACCTGCCCCTGCCACACCCCGAGGCAATCGCATTCCTCGGTCGGGTTGAAAAGGCCGGCCGCAAGCCCGACCAGCAAGCCGAAACCTGTATACGCGGACTGGTGCGGAAGCGGGATGCCTCCGTTTCCGCGCGAGACAGAATCCCTCTTCGCAGAGTCCTTCACTGCAACCGCAGAATCTTTCACGACGGTGTCTTTTACCGCAGAATCAGCAGCCACCGTATCTGCGGCAACTGAATCCGACACCACGGAATCGGCCGCCAATGCAGCCGCGGAATCGCCCTCCGCGACCGAGGTATCGGGCACGAGCGAATCCACCGAAACCACAGAAGTGTCAAATGAGGCAACGGCCGACGCATCCACGGCACCGGCAGAAGTATCGGGCAAGGCAATAGTGGAAACATCTTCCACGGCCTCAGCCGCGAAAGCGCACATGGCGAACAGGATTATCGTCACGAATATCCGCACGACCATAAATTAAAAAAAAAATGGAGCCTTGGTTCTGCAAATACGGGATTTTTTATATTTGGGTGCGAAAAAACGAAAGGAGCAGAGTCATGTCCTTTATTTCCGAGCTTAAAGATAAAGTTATCCACGGTTACGAAATTACCCGCGAAGAGGCCATCCAGCTTTTAAGTGAAGACCTCAGCGAACTCTGCGCCGCAGCAAACGAAATCCGCGAGAAGTTCCACGGCAACAACTTTGACTTCTGTTCCATCGTGAACGCCCGCAGCGGCCGATGCTCCGAAAACTGCAAATACTGCGCCCAGAGCAGCTACTACCACACCGGCGCTCCGGAATACAAGCTCCTCAGCGCAGATGAAATCGTCGAAGACGCGAAAAAGAAAGAAGCCGCGGGCATCCCGCGCTACTCCATCGTGACCTCGGGCCGAACGCTTTCGAACCGCGACGTAGAACAGATTGGCGAAGCCATTCGCCGCCTCAAGAAAGAGACGAAGCTTTCCGTATGCCTTTCGGCAGGGCTATTGAACCGCGAGCAGTTCGACAAGCTGAAAGAAGCCGGTCTCACCCGCTTCCACAACAACCTGGAAACTTACCGCAGGCACTTCCCCAACGTATGCACCACGCACACCTACGACGACAAGATTGGCGCACTCCAGAACGCCCTTGCCGCAGGCCTTGAAATCTGTAGCGGTGGCATCATGGGCCTCGGCGAGACGATGGAAGACCGCATCGACATGTGTCTCGACCTCCGCAAGCTCGGCGTAAAATCCACTCCGGTGAACGTACTGAACGCAATCCCGGGCACGCCTTACGAGAACCTCCCGAAGCTCACTAATGACGAATTCTGTCGCATCGTAGCGATTTACCGTTTCATCAACCCGAAGGCGTTTATCCGGCTCGCAGGCGGGCGCGGAGTACTGGGCGACGACGGCAAGCGCGCTTTCAAGAGCGGGGCGAACGCCGCCATTACCGACGACATGCTCACCACCGCGGGCGTCAACAGCTGCAAGGATTTCGAACTCGTGAAGGGACTCGGCTTCGAACCGCACGGTTTCCTGAACTAGTAATACATTCTTTAGGCCTGCAAAATGGCCTATATGAAACGCTCTTTTAAATTTTTAACAAAAGAACGCATTTTCCCCTAAAAAAAAGGGATTATGCGGTATTTGTTTTTGCATCCAAACAAAATATATTGCATAAAAAAAGGATTCTTCAAAACAATTCACAGGAGGATTGCAAAAATGAAAACGCTTCATCTCAGCCTCTTATCCCTCGCCCTAATCTTCACCGCATGCTCCCTTGACTTTGTCAGCTCCGACCCAGATGGGAAATGGGAAGAAATGAAATTGAGCAAAAAGGAAGTTCACTTCGACCACAAGGGCGGCACCGACACCATTTCCGTGAAGAATTACAGCTCATGGTGGTTCAGTTCTGCATGCGACGGAGAATGTTCCGACGGCAATCAAATTCTTCCGGATGGTCCAGAAACAGAAAATGTAGGTTTCAACCACATCACTGGAAGCTGGTGGAGCGCCGAAGTCCTGAAGGATTCGCCAAACAAAATTGTCATTACAGCGGGCGGCGCCCTGACATGCCCAGTCGATGACTGCGACAAAGACGTTTACCCGAAAAAGGCCATTGTCAACGTGACAGCGGGCGATATATTTAGCTCCTTCACTATATATCAGGATTAGAAATCAGCGTCTCGCTAATTTATCTATCATCGCATCGCAGCCTTCGTTCACGTCGTCCCAAGTCGCCCGGAAATCTCCAGTATACCAGGGATCGGCAACGTCGCGCGATTTGCCGGTCCAGTCCATCAGCAGCGAAATCTTAGACATATCATGACCTGTGCCCAATATCCAGCGCAGGTTTCGCAGGTTGTTCCTGTCCATAAGCACGATGTAGTCGTAGTATTCGTAATCCTGCGTGGTCATCTGGCGGGCATGTTTTCCACTACAGTCAATGCCGTGCGAATTCAGCATGCGCCTTGCCGGCGGGTACACGGGATTGCCGATTTCCTCGGTACTCGTCGCAGCACTCGCCACTTCGAAGCCCTCGATTCCGGCGGTTGCGAGTTTGTGCTTCATGACGAATTCCGCCATGGGGCTGCGGCAGATATTGCCATGACACACGAACAGGATTTTCACTTTTTCCATACCCGCCAAATATAGCAACCGGCCTTTTTTGATTACATTTCGCAGCAGGCTCCGTCATCAAAACACGCCTACCCAATGCTGCGGCAAGGATTCCGAACCCGCGAAACGGCTCAATTTCAAGCCCCGCGGGGTTAGTTAACTCCGTTCACAACTTTTTTTACAATTCGAGGAATCCTGCTAAGCAAGGAATAATGTATATTCCTTGGGAAGAAGAAGGAGTTTTCATGTTCAATAAAATTATCCGCCCAGCAGCGGCCCTACCCATCGCAACCGCGATACTCTCAGCACTAATTGCCTGCGAATCACCGGTCTCGACCGATGGCTACTCGTGGAATATTTCCAGTTCGGACAATAATTCGGGCAGCATGTCGTCGGAAAAGGATTCTCCCAAGAGTTCCAGCAGCGTCAAGGAATCAAAGGAAGTACCCGATACGGACTGCGAAGGTGAAACGGGCAAGCCCTGGAACGGGTCGACAGCCAAGAAATTCGCATGCGGTTCCGGGTCAGAGGGCAACCCGTACGTCATCAAGACCGCCGAACAGTTGGCCAACCTTTCGTACGTCATCGGGGCTGGCGACGAAAAATACAAGGGCAAGTATTTCAAGCTCGGCGCGGATATCATCCTCAACAAGGGTGAACTCATCGACAGTGCAGGAATGCCGCTCGACAGCACCGCAGACTATTTAAAGTGGACTCCCATCGGAAAATCGAACGAAACCCCGTTCACGGGACACTTCGACGGAAACGGTCATACCATAAGCGGACTGTTCGTCAGTACCAAAGGCATATACAACGGCCTGTTCGGATACTGCGAATGCACCATCAAGAACCTGACGGTTGAAAACTCCTGGATAACCGGGAACGACCACTCCGGCGGAATTGCCGGTGCCATAGGCGACGGAGCTGTACTGGAAAACATCACCGCGAAGGTCAGTGTCGTCAGCACCTACACGAATGCTGGCGGCATAGTCGGCCTAGCAGAGGGCATCTCGAACAACGTCAAGATCAATAACGTCAAAAGTTACGGTAAAGTCCGCAGCCAGAGATTCTCCGGAGGAATCCTGGGAATCGGCAGCAACGTCGAGATAAAGAATGTCAAAAACTATGCAAAAGTTACCGGCAACCACGGTACAGCAGGAATCGTCGGTGGAACATACATCTATGCGGCGACATCAAATGCAGAAAATGTCGGAGAAATAGAAGGTTCCAGCAACGTCGGCGGCATTGTGGGGATATTCGGTGAAACCGGCACCATCAAGGAATCGAGGAACAGCGGAAAAATCAAGGGACATCTAGCCGTCGGAGGCATTCTCGGCATGGGCAAGGACATGTCCGTACAGAGCGTCGCGAACAGAGCCGAAATCACAGGCAGTTCCCGCACGGGTGGAATTGTCGGGGACGCCAGCAACCTGAAGGTAGAAGACGTATACAATACGGGAGACATCTACTGTGCCGTAAGTGCAGGAGGCATCATCGGGATGAACTGGAACGGAGTCACGAGGAACGCCTACACCACAGGCAAGAACAAAAGCATCCCCGCCAACTTCAAGAATGTGGGGCTCATGATAGGCGTGAACGAGAGCACGACACTGGCCGACTACTACTACATAGTGCAGGAAGTTTCAGACACTACATGGAGCGCCATTCTGGACGAAGTCACCGATCCCGTACCGAAAGAAACGTCGGACTACGGTAACATCGTAGCCGTGGATACCGTAGCCTGCTGTGAAGACTACCCGATAATAATTCAACCAGCCATGAACATCGAAAAATGGGAAATTCCTGCCTTCGGGGCTAGCGACGGTGGAATTGCCCTCCCCAAGACATCCGAAGAAATGAAGTCGAAGGACTTTGTCGAACTCCTCGGTAGCGAATTCGTCTACGATTCAAAAAAGAATGACGGCTATCCTGTACTGAAATGGGAATAAACGGTAAAACGTTTTTATTACATTTCAGTCGATGGCGCAACTCAAAATAACTTATGGTTTATCATTCGCAGCGTTATGCTGCGGATTATTTTTTGGTTGCACCTTCCCCGTACGCACGGGTTATGACCGGAGCATCGGCGACTACAAGCCGTTACCCGCACAGAAAGAGCAAGTAGCAGAAACTCCTGCGGCAGACGAACAAGTCCAGGAAACCGCCAGCACAGACACATCCCTCTCGGGTACCGATTCCACGGCAGCAGAGACAAAACCGAAGCACATGAATTCTGCCGACAAGGCAAGGGCTGCCGTAAAGAAGAAGGAAGCGGAAAAGGCCGCGCAAAAATCGGTGCCTCCCACAAACTTCGAAGCATACGCCAAGGGATGGCTGGGCGCAAAATACGTCTACGGAGCTGCCAGCAAGAACAAGACAGACTGCTCCGGATACGTGATGCAGGTATATAAAGGCTACTACAACATAGCACTCGACCACAGTGCAGCAAAAATGTACGACGATTCCCGCGGGAAAAGCGTGAGCCGCGGCAACCTGCGCGAAGGCGACCTGATATTCTTCGGCAGTTTCTGGAAAATCGACCACGTGGGAATCTACCTCAGCGGCGACCGCTTCATTCACGCGAGTTCTAGCAGGGGCGTCGTCATCTCGAACCTGAACGAGAAATACTACAAGAACAAGTACCAGGGCGCACGGAGATTCCGCTAGCCACCGCACCATACAGAAAGAGCCTGCCCCGAAAGGCAGGCCCTTCTACTCATTGGATTATTTTCTCTTGGCCCGCTTGAAGCCGAAGGTCTTCGTGGTGTTGTCGGTCGTCTTGATGACGTCGCCCGTCTCGTAGTCGGGGCCGTCTTCCTGAGT
>CACWNW010000023.1 GCA_902762305.1 Fibrobacter succinogenes
CAACACCACGGCTGAATTCAGAATGTTCCATGAAACGGCAGTGGCCAATTTCTTCGAGTTGGCGACGCATAGGGATAGAATTGAAATAATTCATTTTTTTGAACCTCTGTTAAATAAAATTGTTCCGGCGGAAAATGTAGTTAAAAGTTACTAGTTCCAAGTTACTAGTTACTAGAATTTCAAGCTGAAAAACGCCTTAGAATGTCATCCTGAGCGTAGCCCATAGGGCGAAGTCGAAGGATCCAGGCCCTATTTACATAAAAAAAGGGGGAAGTCTCCCCCTGATTGCAGCCGCGGCACGCCGCGTCTTCCATACACCCCCTCTGCGGGCTTCAGTCGCCAGCCCGCAACGCCAGGCTTTACGCGACCCAGCCGTCTTTATGCATTATCAATTTCCATTTCCCGTTCTTCTTTGCCAAATAGTAGTAACTCCCGCTATTGAAAGATTCCTCTACACTCAATATCACCATATCATGGTTTTTGTTGAATAAGGCTCCTCCCATGGCCGGGAACGATTCAAAATGGAAATCATCGCCCGAATGATGCGGCACAACAGAAATCATCGGATGCCAGAAAGGATATTTTACCGGCAAGATTGTGTACCTCTCACTGCGAGACTCATGGACATTCGCTTTCATAAAATTGTTCAATAGAGATTCATATTCCTTGTTCAGAATAAGAACCTTTTGGCCCATCGATGTTCTGCCCAAGCAAGCTGATTTCATTTCTTTCCAGGTATTTCGCTTTATCCTGTGCCGATCGATTTTATCCAGTTCATTCATATCAGAAGCAGAAGTATCTACATAAAATACCTGCATAGTTTGGACGAAATAATCAACATTATGCACGCTACTAGAATCTTCTTGCAAGCCGGATATAGCCTCTTCAAGAGGAACATCCATAATTGCCGCAAACCGGATACTATCTTGTTTATCTCGGATGGCTCGCATCGAGTCCGGATTTTCTTTCCATGCTTTCATGAAAGCAATAATGTCAACCGGCTTATTCTTCTTCTGAGCACTATCATTCTTCTGAAGAGAATCCCGTTTTTCCCTATCACGAACATAACTATACTTACGCTTAGCATCAAACTCCATTACAACATTATAGATTTCGCGTAATTCCGCCGCCAGGGAATCATCCGGCGCAACCGTCCCACAAAGAGAATCCGAAGTCAATTCCCATCTCGCAAAAAAGTGGTCCCTGTAATCGTTCACGGAATCGTGCAGCAGCGTATCACCCGTTGCCTGGAACTGCTCGTAAAATTTATACGCACGCGTAAGGACTGTATCCAACGGCAGTCCTTTCAACTCTTCAAACCGTTTCGCTTTTCGCTCCTCATCTTCATTAGACGGAGCCTTCTCCGAAGAGCATCCGAAAAGGAACATCGCCACCAAACTCATCGCAACAAGAACCTTCTTCATAAACGCCTCCAAGCGTTGTTTATCTAAAGAAAATGTAATTTATTTTTCACACCAAAAAAGCGAAACAAGCCCCAAGCATCAACACAAAAGCCGCCCACATCACTACGCCACAGTCTTCAGCAGTTCCCTGCCGATACGGCGCAATTCCTCGTCAATGAGTTTCTTTCTTGCCAAAGAGGGTTTCTTCGTTCCGTTTACGTATGCGGCGAACAGGGGCTGAGGGATTCCCAATCGGCGGGCAAACGCCGAGGCGTTAAGTTCGGGGAACAGCCAAAATATACGACCAATGGGATTTGTCTTTTTCGGAGAAAAGAAGCCCGAAAGTTCCAGGCCCTCGTCCAAATCATCAAACCACACGCCATCGCAATCAACGCGGCAGTTCTCCAACTGCTTTCGCGTAGCCTTCCGCAGCGGTTCGTAATCGCGGATGAGTTCACGCCCGATTCGGCCGTCTTTCAGTTCAACACAAACAGCGTCTTTCTCGATCCAAAGCCTTTTTACATCTTTTTCCGAAATCTCGTTCATCCGTTCGTTCCAAGCCGTTTCTTTCTCTCCGCACGGGCAGCCTTGATTTCGGCCTCGATTTCTTCTTCACTCAAGTTGTCAACGCCATGTTCACGGGCCTGTTTCTGCGCCTCATTAAGGTAGTAAAGCAAATCATGACCCTTATATGTCGGAGGAGTTCCCTTCACCTCAAACGGAATTCCATTTTCGACAAGAGCACGTTTGAAAAAGATGCGCACAGCCGTGGGTATATCCATCCCAAGGCTTTCAAACAGGTCGGAAACCTGCTTTTTCAAATCTTCTTCAATCCTTATTTGCAAAACCGACATCGGCATACAGACCCCCTGCATTATTACATCAAAATATAGTCAAAATAACTGCAAAAAGCAATACTTTTGCATAGAATCACTATTTTTCGTTCTTTTTTCTCCCCCCTCACCAAAAAAAATTATACCATTTGGTATAATACCAAATGGTATAATTTATAAATCTAGGCTGCCCTATTTTATGAAAAAATGATTATTCCCTAATCCACCTATCCAGAAAAACCATCTGCTCGGCGGTGTGGAACCAGTGTTCGCCGCCGTCCATCACGGTCAAGGGAGCACCGATTCTCTGGGCGAATTCGCGCATCGTTTCCAGTGAAGTCAGGTTGTCATTCAAGCCGTACAGAATTTTCGTCGGGATGCGCCACTCGATCGGATTTTCACGCACGTAGCACAGGTATTCCCACGAGAGCGTTTCGCCGAAATTCGTCGGCACCGTTTTCTTTTCGCGGAGCTCCCCTTCGGAGACTCCCGCCCAAGCCATCATGTCGCAAATCAGCTTTTCCAAGTTGACCATCGGTGAAATAAAATAGGCATGCTTGATGGACTTGTCACCCAGCGAGTTCATCGAAAAGAACGCCCCGATACTATTTGCGACAAGGATTACTTCATCGTAGCCCGCCGCGACGAAATCAAAATAAACCGGGAATTCCTTCTTGGCATCCCACGGGGTTTCCGCCTTGTAATCGAACCCGAGAACATCGGCTTCCGGGAACAGGTTCTTGTAATGCAGCGCCTCGTCAGCGTTCCCGCCCTTCCCGTGCACATAAAGGACAAGGTTTTTCATACCTTGCTAGTCCTTTACGCAACGAACTGAAAATGCATAGATCTTTGGGTAGAAGTACAGGTTCGCATTGTCGCCATAGTAGTACACGTACACATTATTCGCGTTTGTTTCACGATCCCTCTCATACTCTACAGAACTCCAGAAGTACGTATATTTGCCCTCTTCGAGGAAATCTCCTCCATCGCAGAACCTGAAACCAGCAGGCAACGCGGTGAAACCGAATGCATCCGTGCCATTTCCGCTTGTTCCTTTATAATCATTCCAGCCCGTCTGCGATTTGAGAACCTTGCCCGCAGTGGATCTTCCGCCCACAGCCATGAGAAAGGCTTGCCATTCGGTATTATTCGGCAAATGCCAACCCGGCGGGCAAATGCCCTGCACCGTGCCGGTCAGATTGCAAAATTTATCGTAACCGCATTCAAGCGGATTATCGGCATCATTCGCAAGCTTCACCGAATCGATTGCCGCGGCCCATGTATAAAAACGGCCAGCCACATCGCAGGTAGAGCTATCCCCGTTGTCCTTCTTTCCAAAGCACCAACTCTTTTCCTTCACATTTAAATCCGAGGCATCATAGTAATTCAGGTTTTCGGCCATCCAAGTTTGGTCACCAATCTTCACCGTCTTGTATGTTTTGCCATCACGTTCATCGGTCATGGAGCCGTAGTCAATATCAGGATTAAAGCGACATTCCTTCGGCACATTCCAACTCCAACCCGTTTCGCCTTCCAGAAGCGCCGAACAATTCACCTTGTCCTCGCTACTACTGGAACTTGATTCAGGTTCGCTAGAGCTAGACTGCACATCAGCAGAGCTGCTACTAGACTGCGGCGTCACTTCAGAAGAAGACGACTCCGCGACGCTAGACGAGGACTCCACAACACTGCTACTGGATTCTTCGCTTGCGCTCAGAATGACGGATGAAGAACTACTAGACTTCACCGAACTCGACGACTCTTCATTTTTCGAAGACGAAGACTTCGACTTTTCACTGCTGCTGGACGAACTTTCCGGTTCGCATAAAACCCAGTCACCTTGCTCACACCGTGCATAATAAGTAGGCGTGTACCCCATTGGTGAATGGGGAACCGCAAACACCATAAACCTCCACGATTGCACCTGACCTTCGTTTTCCGCATCGCATTCCCAATCGTCAGGAGCAGCACGAATCACATCACCTTCCGTTAGATTTTCCAGAGAAGTTGCAGAAGGTCCAGACCACTTACCATTTTTACATTTGTAAAAAACGGTATTGACTCTATACGTTCCATACCAAGCATCTAACGTTTCCCGGTACTGATACAATAAAAATTTGCCCTCGTACTTTTTATCACAGGTACGATACTCATCCGGATTAAAAGAAGAACTTGTCTCTGCAATTTCAGAAGACGAAGACACCGCCTTTTCACTGCTGGACGAGTCGTCATCCGGTCCAGAGGAATATGACGAATCATCTACGCACCCGACAAACGCGAATGCAGCCACCCCCATCGCAACGAGAAACTTTTTCATATGACCTCCGGTTACCAGATAAAATAAATCCAACACAAATGTAATCTTTTTCGGCGAGAACCATGTCAAAAGTCAATATAAAAAAACGGACGTAAGTAGGTCGGTTACCATAAAAAGTTATATTGAATAAAAACAAGCAACCAAGAACTAGTTCAGTATTCTATATTTAAATTGCAGCAAATTCATCGGGACTTTCAACATGCCCATCACAAACAAAGCAACCATAACTCAATGGAATGAAGAAAAGGGATTCGGGTTTGCAACCGCAAACGGAACAAAATACTTCGTCCATGTTTCTGCTCTAGGGCATACCGTCCGACCGCCTAAAATTGGCGACACCATTACTATTTGCAGCTTCGGGAAAACAGAAAAAGGCGTTCGAATCGAAAAAGGGATTCTTGAAGGAGTCGCCCTACGCCAAGAGCAGCGCACCTACCGTCCAACAAGTTCTGGATACCACAAAGCCAACAAATCCCTGCGTAGCTTTATTTTCGGCCTATGCATCATTTTGGTCGCAGTCTCCGGCATCTACACGTTTATTTCAAAAACGTCACCGACAGTTTTTACGACACTGTCTGCTACGCAATACACTTCAAAAGATGAAGTTGCAAAATTTATTTGCAATAACGGTCACCTGCCATCGAATTACGTGAGCAAAAGTGAAGGCAAAAGGCTATACGAACAAAAAACAGGCAAAACTTTCAGCAAATGGAATTTTAATCCCTTATCGACCCTCGGCGTAATGATTGGTGGCGACAATTTCGACAATCGAGAAGGGCTGCTACCTCCAGGAACCTGGTACGAAGCCGATGTTGACTATTTCGCAAACAACCGAGGAACAAAGCGACTTGTTTATGGCAGCGGTTGCAACATCTATTACACCGGCGACCACTACAGATCCTTCAGCAAGATTAGATTCGGAAATTAACCATCTTTAAGGGAAAACAAACATGGATTTTTTATCTGATTTAATAGCCGAATTTTTGGCAATGTTGCTCAATTGGCGACATATTCTGATTATATTATCGCTTCTATTTATAGGTTTCGTCGTTTATAAATTTGTATTGCCGATGTTTGGCACTTCGTAGCATCACTCCGCTTGCCCGGAGACTACTACGAAGTCCCTCAATAATCGGCTCGGCAATGCAGAAATGCAAGCATTTCTGCACAGCACTCGCCTCATTTCTAGTCCATCACGCAGCGGACGGAGAACGCATAGTTCTTGTCATAATTAAGCAAGCCCGCATACTCGTAGTCGTAGCTCAAGTAAAAGGCCACGACGCCTCCAAGGCTTTCTTCGGTACTCCAGAAATCGGTACCATCGCCAAGGCCGTTAAAAGTTCCGTTGCCGAACATGATGCCGGCAGGCAGCGCATTAAAGCCAAAGGCGTCCGTTCCGCTCACGCTGTTCTCGCCACTGGACCAGCCGCTCTGCGATTTGAGGACAACGCCCGCCGTAGTGTAGCCGCCCACCGCCAGAAGCAGGCCGTACCATTCATCGTGATCTGGCAGGTGCCACTTGTCGGGGCAAGCCGCCGTTGCCGCCGACCAGATGTACAGGCGACCGTACTTCGCACAGTTTTCGGGGTCATCAGCGTAACACCAGGATTTACCCTCTAGGCTCGGGGTCTTCGCGCTGTCCGCATAATCCAGGTTTTCGGCCATCCACCACTTGTTGTGAATCTTCACGGTCTTGTAAGTCTTTCCATCACGTTCATCGGTCAGGGTTCCGTACTCGCAGTTATCCTCCGTTTCTGTTTTGCAGGGGCCAACCAAAATTTCATGGCTTGAGGAACTTGCGGCAACCGAAGAAGAAGACTCCGTCGCATCACCGCTGCTTGAACTGAACAAGCTTGAAGACGAACTGGGAGCGCATAAGACCCAATCACCTTGTTTACACCTAGCTACGCTAACTACGCTAACTTCGGTACCTACGGAAATTTGTTGTTCCAACATTGTACTTTGATATGAATACTCCGTCAAACCATAAGAGTATTGCAGAAGGCCTTCATTTTCAGCATTACATTCCAAGACGGATCGAGTAATGTTTTCCTCGTCACTTGTAACAACAAGAACCACGTCACCGCCAGTTTTATTTTCCGGACCGACATAAGAAAACTCAGACCATTTACCATTTTCACATTTGTAATAAGCACCTAGGATAGTTTTTACTTCAGCCGGATGCGGAGAATGCATCCAATAATTTGCTGAATACTGGTACAGTAAATATCTGCCTTCGTACTTTTGATCGCAGGTACGATATTCATCTGGATTAAATACTGGCGATGGCCGAATGTCCGGTATACCACGTACAACCCAATCACCTTGTTCACACCTAGCGAAACGATCAGCCCAGCTTTTACCATATTTAGACGAATACAAAACATACGACCACCGTTGCACTTTGCCTTCCTTTTCAGCATTACATTTCCAGGATTCGCCCTCGCTATCTAAAACAGCAAGAATCACGTCACCGCCAGTTTCATTTTCCGGACCGGTTTCCAAAATCCTAGACCATTCACCATTTTCACATTTAACAAAAACATCTCTGTTTGCAATGCCACTACCATCCCATTCCTCATACTGGTACAATAAATATTTACCTTCGTACTTTTGATCACAGGTACGATATTCATACAGATTAAAAGACGAACTTGAGATTTCAGAAGGCAAATTAGCGGAAGCCGATGGATCTGCTATAGTAGAATCAGTGTTGCATGCGCACAATAAAAAGGCAAAACATGCTACAACGCCACACAGCACAGCAGAAAACTTTTTCATAAATCCCCCTTCGCCTCAACGGCCTGTTATTTAATAGAAATATAACCTTTCTTACCCCACTTGTCCAGAAAGTGCGGCTTTACCCTTCGAATTTCCAGCCGCAGTCGTTGTGGTAGACCATCTGGCGGGTCATGCCGCCGTCGATGCAGATGTTTTCGCCGGTGATGAAGCCGGCCTTGTCGCTCGCGAGGTAAAGCACCATGTTCGCGATGTCGAGCGGGTTGCCGACGCGGCACATCCATTCACAATTTCAAACTTGGCTATTTTCCCCTGTTTTCTCACATGCACGTGCACCGGTTCATGCTCGTTCATATAGAAGAAAAAGGAGAATCCATCTTTTTCAAATATCTTCGGCATAATTTAATATAGGTTATTATTTAATAACCATCAACAGGTTAAACGTTATTTTTTTTCATCCATTCATTTCACTTCATTTTCGCATCTTTTTTCTCACAAACAAAAAAAGGCCGCTTTTTATTTCTCAATAAAAAACGGTCTCATCTAATGAGCTTTCTTTTTTATCTCAGGTGGTCGCTCTACCACCCTGTCATCAATTTGGGCCTTCTTTTTTTTCTCAGGTGGGTACCCTGCCACCCTATCTGGAAAGAAATATATGAAATTTTCAGGCAAAAACAAGTCTTTTCTCTAAAAAAGGCTATCCATTTCCAATCAGTCCTTTACGCAGCGGACCGAATAAGCGTTTTCCTTGTCGCTTGAAATGTCCGCACTTTCGCGATACCAGTTCATGTACACACGGAAAGCATCGTTATTTTCCGCAGTGCCCCAGAAAAAGGTTACGCCATCACCGGAATATTTAGGCGTACAACCAATTATTTCAAAACGCCCGCCACCTACATGGCGTTCATCGTGGGAAATGTACCTGTAACCAGCCGGCAACACAGAAAATCCAAAAGCATCCAAGCTTTTAGTATTTTCTCCCCAGCCACTTGTCGACCTGAGAGCAGCACCAATAGACAATCTTTTTCCGACCACGCTACGCAAGGTATTCCATTCGTCGTCACTCGGAAGATGCCAGCCTTCAGGGCATGCGGTGGTCGCTGCCGCCCACGTATAAAGGCGACCGTACATGGTGCAATAGTTTACACTGTCTTTATAACAATAACTATCTGCCGTTTCAAAGTTGAGATTCTCGGCCATCCAGGTTTGTTCGCCAATTTTCACCGTCTTGTAGGTCTGGCCATCACGGGCATCCGTCATAAAGCCCTTCTCCCCTTTCACCCCGGAATTATCAGATGGAAGATCAGAAGATGCAGCATCGATGCTTTTACTCGACTGGGCTATTGAATTGCCCTTTAGGCAACGAACAGAAAAATTTTGATATTTGAATCCATCGCCCTTCATAACATACTCAAAACGATTATTCAACTGAACATTGTACGCATGCTTGCTATCGGACTCAGTTGAACTCCAGAAGTATGCGTCACGGCCTTTAGAGCCCCAATCACGAGCTACACTCGATTCACCAGCCGGCAAAGCGGAGAATGAAACCACATCCGTGCCGTCGCCATAGGTTTCCCAACCAGATGTGGACTTGAGAACCTCGCCGGCAGTGGAATCTCCTCCGACAGCCGCGAATAAAGTGTCCCATTCGGCCTTGCTAGGCAAATACCAGCCTTCGGGGCATGCGGAATTAGCAGCCTCCCACCCATAAAGCCTCCCGAACTTGGCGCAGTTGCTTGAATCATCACCATAGCAATAGCTATAGTCCATCTCGTAGTTCAGGTTTTCCGCCATCCACGTCTGCGAGCTAATTTTCACCGTCCTGTACATTTGACCATCGCGAAAATCGGTCATAGAATCTATGCTCCCTTCGATGCGTTTGACCGTTTTTTCGACCTTACGAACATCATCCTTTACACAACGGACGGGATTTGCAGTACAACCATAGTATAAAAAATCGCCACCACCACCAACTTCGGAGCCTTCATTATAAAAGAAAACAGGAGCCTCGGGGCCGCCCCCACTTAACGAAGAAGTCCAAAAACGCGTTTCTTTGCCTTCATCGATATAATCAACGCCCATGCTCCATGCGTGCCTACAGCCAGAAGGCAACACAGAAAACGAGTATGCATCCGAACCATCACCAGAACTAAGCCATCCACCCAAGGATCTGATAGGTCTAACAAATATTATAGCATCCAAAATCTTTGCAAGAACACTATATCGCTCTTGAAAAACAGGCTCCCAGTGTTTCTTCCACCCCCACGTGGACTTGAGCACCCTGCCAGCATCAGACCTTCCTCCAACAACAGCAAACAACGAATCCCATTCAGCCATGCTAGGCAGATGCCAACCGCTAGGGCAAACACCCTGAATATCTCCCTGCGGCAAACGACACTTCTTGTCCTTACCACATTCACTTTCCGGCTTGCCAACCGCAACCGCAAAATTATAGAGTCTTCCATACTTGGTGCAGTTGCTTGTATCGTCTTTATAGCAGTAACTCGAGTCCGTTTTGTAGTTCAGGTTCTGGGCCATCCATGTCTGCGATCCGATTTTCACAGTCCTATAAGTCTGCCCATCGCGAGGATCCGTCATGGAATCTAAAACAACTCTTGAGAAGGATGCCGCAGCACACGCAAGCAAAAACAGGCCGAGCAATAAAGGAAGGATGGCTTTTTTCATGAAATTTCACCCTTAAAATTTCCAGCCGCAGTCGTTGTGGTAAACTTTGTTTTCAGACGATTCCATAAGAGTAAATATACATCCGTCAACGTCCCCCACACCAAACACATCCCCGATTTTACAAAGAAATCAATATACACCCCTACAAAAAAAGTATATTCCTAAAGTCCACACCACAGGAGAACTGAGAATCCCTAAAAACTAGGAAAAAGAGAAATTCGAAGCTTGGTGCAAAAAGAGATATAATTGGAGAATTTATGGAAAAAGAATTCTTTAAGGCGATAGGCTTATATATTGATTCTCAATATATTAAGGTCTATACAAAGTATTGGGTGTATGAACGTGGACGGTGTTCAACAGTCCCTGCATTCGTATTACGTAGAGATTGTAGCGATGAGGATTTATTGAAACATATCAAAATTTGTTTTGAAAACAGTAAATATATATCCGAAAAAGAATACGACAATCTCGGTGGATGGGATGTTCTATGGGATATTCTAAAGAATGCATTGAAAAAGAAATCGCTAAAAAATTTCTATCAAACTTCTGTTGGCTTTTGCTTGGTATGGACAGGAGAAACGGAAGTTCACGTAGAAGTATGGAAATATTACGTGGGAAAAGCTGCGTCGCAGACTACGGCGGATGAAACTTTTGATTTGGAATACGATGAAGCATCTCCTGCGAAATTTGTGGTAAGGCTTCGACAAATCATGGAAGAGATGTATGAAAAATACCACGTAAAATCGAATGATGAAATTCGCCAAGCGAAAAAAAAGCCTGGGATAAGAGAAATCAACAAAGCGATAGATGAATTAAACAAAAAAGATACGTCAATCAGAAAGAATGTTGCAAAAAAATTCGGGTGGAAACAAAGTAGTTTCATCAACTGGAAAGTTGAAGACGGATATTATTTTTATTTGGAACATCTCAATTGCTATGGTGAAGCTACTTTGTACGTCAAGCCCCTTTATATAGACGACTTATGGTGGGATGTTTTTGAAATGTCCAGCAACAAAAAAGAACCCATGAGTTTGAGGGGCAACGGAGCATTCGCACTAGATGGCGTTAGAATAATGGAAACACCCGATCTATTCGACATTAGAACGAATGAGCGTGGGGCTGAGTATGAATTAGAAAAAATACAGAAATATTCCAACGAAGATATCGAAAAGATTTGGGACAACGTTTTCCGACAATTTGACGACGAGGTAAAACGTTTTCTCAAAGAGAATCCCGATCCTGATTCCTATTTTCCAGAAGAGGAAAAATGCCATGAATATTACATGCTTATAACGTATTTACATGCAGGAGACAGGCAAAAAGTTCTGGACAAAATCGCGGAGTTCAGAGCGACTCCAGGTCGAATACGTTCACCGATGAAAAGGTCGTTCGATGACGGCAAAACAAGAGACGGACTTGACTTTATCGAAGCATGGTGTTTGCGAGAACTCGCAGAGCAGGGCGATGTAACGGCACAATACAAACTCGGGGCGGCGTATGAAGACGGCTCATGCGTCCCCATAGACAACGAAAAAGCAGTCTTTTGGTATCGCAAAGCGGCGGAACAAGGAAATTCATCAGCTCAATACAGTCTTGGAAGGATGTTCGATTACGGGTGCGGCGTCCCCGAAGACAAACAAGAAGCTGCCATTTGGTATCGTAAAGCTGCAGAACAAGGCGACGGGGATGCTCAAAACGATCTTGGCGTTATGTATCTTACCGGAGAAGGCGTTCCCGAGGACAAGACGCAAGCCGCCTTTTGGTTCCGAAAAGCCGCAGAACAAGGACTTGCAACGGCCCAAAACAATCTCGGTGTAAGGTATCTTAACGGAGATGGCATTCCCGAGAACAAGGCGCAAGCCGCCTTTTGGTTCCGCAAAGCTGCCGAGCAAGGACTTGCCGCAGCTCAATTCAATCTCGGCGTAAGGTGTTTTAAAGGAGAAGGCGTTCCCGAAGACAAATCGGAAGCAGTGTCATGGTTTCAAAAAGCAGCCGAGCAAGGGCTTGAAGAAGCTCAAATCAATCTCGACTTAATATTACAAGACAAACAAGAAACTCAGGCGTGAGGAACAAAGCCATCGTTTTAATTTGGATATCAATTTCACATGTCAGCAACTTTACAAATTATCGAAATTAAAAAAGGCTCCCCGTATCTTCCGCAAGTTCAGGCGTTGTATGAATCGGCATTCCCGGCAAACGAGCGAATTCCGATGAAGCAATTACTCGACAATAAAATCAAACGGGAATTTTGGGCGTTTTTCGAAAAGGACGATGGCGAGAACGGCGCAGCCCCTACCTTCTGCGGTTTTTCGAATTCCATTTCACACGGCGACATCACGAACATCGTCTATTTCGCGGTTGAGCCAGAACTGCGCAGTCGCGGATACGGTTCACAAATCCTGCAGGCCATCCGCAGGCAACACCCCGACACGCGCATCGATGTCGATATCGAAGTCGAAGAAGATTCCAAGGACGCCGAGGAACTCGAACGCAGGAACCGCCGCCGCGACTTTTACCAGCGTAACGGTTTTGACGCCGCGCCCGTCGAATACCACTGGCAGGGCGAACATTACCGCCTACTCAGCGCAGGCGGCACCGTCACCGAAAAAGAATTCCGCAATTTCTGGAAAGAAATCCTGAAGGATATTCCCGGAGCAAAGTACCCATAAAATCTTATAAGGGCTCTTTATAAGCCGAGGAAAAACAATGCCGTTATTGCAACCAAAACATAAAAGTTCAGATAGCAGGCGCCTGGAAGACAATTCCCGACGCGGCGCCCGCACCATGTTCTTCTTGAAACTTTGGCTTATCCTTATTGTTGTATGCATGGTGCTATGCATTATCACCATGGAAATTGCAGGCTATATGGAGAATGCAGACGGGAATGATGCGGATTCCGCTCGGTTTCTCTACTATCTCTACTATTTGACGATAGTGAATATAGTTCTAACAATCGGCTCTTCGATCGCAGGCTTTGTCTCGTTCTTTCTGTTTTCCGTTTACTGGACGTCGTGGCTCGACAAAGCCTTGACGAACCTGCGTTGCCTCACCAAGACGTTTTTTTCTCCGAGCGTTGCAACCGTATGCGCGGCTATACCTGATATCGGGTATCTTATTGGCATCTTTATTTTGTGGGATATCGCGCGGCGGCAGCAGAAGCTGCTAGACGTACTTGGCATTCAATACACACCCGTGGCCAGGCGCGACCTAGTTCTTTTCGTCATCTTCCTTCTCCTCGCCAACATAGTGGCGTATGAAGGGGTTGTAGCCACTAGGCCCGGCTGTTTTGCAGCATGTGCCTCGCTTATCGGGATCGTGGTAACCTGGTTACGCGTATTGCACCCCTGCGTAGAACAGGGGAATACGCTCTACCAGTTACAGCAAGAAATAATTAATCACTAATCAATCAGATCGTTCTGGAATCTTGACAGGTGTTCGAACGGCAAGATTTGACGGCCTCTGAACAGCCCGCAGCCATCGTTAATCAGCTGGTTGTTGATGGCCTTGAACATGTTCACGTCGACTTTTGCAAGATCAATCCCCTGCAATTTCACCAGGCGTTCGTACGCCTCGTCAAAGTAGACGCACTCACCGCTTGGAATCTGGTCGTGCTTGGAGCGCCGTTCCTCCTGCGACTTTTCGTAGCCAAAGTGGTTCGCCTCGCCTATCTCGGCATAGTCGTCCATTTCCTTCGTTCGCAATTGTACTTCCGTATAGCAGCGCGCAAGGTTGTCGTAGAACGTGATATGCAACGACTGATAACCAGAACTCCTAGGAGTCGCCACCGAATCATGGTAATACGGCCTCACGGAATCCTTTAGCAAGTCGGAATGCCCGCTGTCATCCAGGTGTTTGAAAATCTCTGCCGAAAAGCCACGCTCTTCGAGAAACTCAGGCAATGCATTTGCGATTTCGTACAAGTATTTCCGTTCTACCTCGCTCCTGTCATCGCCCTTCTTGATATGGCAAATGGGCATCGAGATAACGATGCGGTAGGCAATCAGGTCGCGGAAATTCAACTTGCTCTTGATTTCTGCTTCAGACGGGAATACACCATTCTTCTTGTAATAGTTGTAGATAAATTCAAGGATATATCCGTTGAACTTTTCTTCGGCACGGATCAGGGACTTGATGCGGCCCTTGAACGTGAACGCAAGGAAGGGATACTCCCTTGTCATGAACTTGTAAAACTCTTTTATTCGTTGAGACTGCGAGGTCAAGAAGTCATTGTGCTCCAGCAGTTCGATAATCTGTATCAAGAAGTTCGAGTGAGCAAGGTCGATGTTGTTGCGCGTTCCCTTAGCGCTGTTCCTGAGGTCGTTTGAATACTGGTGCAGAATCTTCAGCACCGTGTTTCCAGAGAACAGATAGTCGTTCAAACAAATCATCTTAAGCCTCCAAGTCGGACTTCTTATCGGGGTTCACAAGACGAAATATAAAAACGTTTTTCGCCCGCAACAGCGGATAAAACTACTTCAAAAAATTTCTTACAAAGTGCTTTACACAGGGTGAAAAGAGCAAAAGCCTGTTTTACATTTTATTCAAATTTTATATATTAATTTCATGCCCAAGTTCTTAATCACCCTTGTTGCATCCCCCTTCTCCTGACATTTCTATTTCTAGCTATTGCAAAGACCAGGCAAAATACCGCTGCATTGACCGCAAGTAATCTTTATCAAAAAAAACAAATGAAGGCTTTCTTATTTAAGGGTTCGAATCAACGAATCCAAACGTTTCGTCATACGTTCGGCACCTTTGTAAGATAGATGATCGCAATTTCTCGCCATCTGGTCATCATAATCGTGGTCGCCCATCTTATTTTCGTCCATCAGCCTGAAATGCGGGTATTTCTTTTCAAACTGGTACAATTTATCAATCATCTTGATAGCGACCGAACGGCGTAATCCATACCTACCGTAAGCCCCCGTTTCTTTGTAACTGGGAGACTGCGGGAATAAAATTCCAATGAGATAGATGTTCTTTTCTTCGGCTTCCTTGATCATATTTTCAATACTTTCCAGCAAGAAATCATCCAAGTTTTCAATGGAATCCATGCATGTCGTATCTGCCTGAACAATATTTCCCTCCCATCCGCCGATTTCTGCGTAATTGAAGCCCAGTCTCTGCTGCACAAACTCTCGATTCTCTTCATTTTCGCCATAGGAATCTCTGGTGAGTTCATACAAACCTTCTGGATAACCATCACTCCAAAAATCATGAGACTCATCATAAAAAAATCCTGGTGACAGAAGGAAAATGCCATTCCAATAACTCGGTGAACCAAGATAACGATCAAACAAAATATCCAAATCAAACGAGACCACCCCCACTTTTAATTTTGGCAAAAGGTTGTATCCGTAATTCAATATAATTTTATGCGCGACACTCAAATCTACAGCGGGGTTTGCAGCATTAATCGAAAAAATTCCAGTTTCAGATTCGTTTAAAAGGATTGGATCTATTCCTGCCCAAGGCCTTGATGATCCCGAAATCACTACGTTGATAGAGTCTCGATAACGGTAAAGCAACTCCAAATCATAGCGGGTGCACATAGGACTCAAAGCTCCCGTAAATAACGGATTCAGTTCGTACATACCAGCGCTGTCCAAATTTAAACTTGTCTCAAAATTCTGAGGCATTCCTATCCACAGATTAGGGTGCCACAATTCGTCGCCTTCCACAAGTTCCACGATGTTGGAATCCTTAATATTCACCAAGGCAATTTTCGAGTGTTTGCCATTTGCTGTTGTCAGGGTTGCTACAGCAAGATGCCCACTGCGATCCGCCCATTCCACATGATCAAAAGAGTAACCCTTGGGCGAAGGAATCATCTTTACAAGATTGCCTGAACTATCGGCGATTAGAATCTGTTCGTGCGAGGAATATTTTTCTCCCGCAAATTCATTTCCTGTTTCACCACCAAAATCAAGGAATAAAGTCTGTTTAGTCGAATCAGAAAACGAAGCATTACAGGCCTGTTCGCCATTATACCAAACCTTATTTTCCCCGTTCACATTCGCTCGCAACAACTTCGCTCCAGAAACGGCAAGATTTCCATCGGCACTAACCCCACCATTAAACGTCCCATCAAAAATTTTTCGTGGTGTTCCAAACTTTCCCTCCGAAAAGGAGACGCTCCACGTAGAGCCTTTTTCCCATGCTCCCTCGTCAGAATTATTCTCAGCACTTGTCACGTAAACAATTTCAGTATCAGCATCAACGATTCGCCATCGCGGAATCGCCGCACTTTCTACATCCAATTTGATTTTCGTCGTATCTTCGGCATTTAAGCGGCGCACATAAAGTTCGGATGTTCCAGAAATACCTTCGAACATTGTCGAAAATGCGACAAAATTTCCATCAGGCGATATTACAGGATGATACGCATCTATAGAATCTTCGATTTCCTTGACAACAGGCGTGCCGTTAACAAAATTCACGTAAGCGATATTCCCTGTTTCATCATTGCGAAAAGCGATTTTATTATGGTATGTATCCGTAATCTTCTTCAATCGCGAAGAATTTGTCAAGACATTAATAGGTTTAGAAGCAATTCTTCCTTTTGAGTTCATCCACACAGCATTGGGAATTTTCCCGAAGGCAAGACGGAAACCAACATAGTCGGCCCTGGTCGACGATGTTACCGTATAAACATCGGTTCTATTTTCTATTGCCAAAGCAGAAGCTGAACTACGGAAACTACCACCTTTCAGTACACGTTCTCCAATATTTCCACCATCGGGAGCACCAGCAAAGTTTGTCACGACAGTATCACGAAGTGAACCCTTCCAATCGTTCACCCATTCCATGACATTTCCGGCAAAATCACAGAGTTCAACATCTTGAACGGTCTTATCAACTGCGGTACAGGGCTTATGCAACTTGTAATTCGAATTTCCTGCATTCCAATCACTTTGCGGATTCCAGTTTTGCAAAGCCGACAAAATCCATTCAGCCTCGGTAGGAAGTCGATAGGCATCCATTTCGGCATGGAATGCATAACCGACGAGGTTCGTACAATGCCCTTCGGCGTCAACGACCTTTTCTGTATAAGTGTATGCAGTATCTAAATTTTCATTCTTGCTTTTTTCGTTGGCAAAAAGGACTGCATCAAAAAAAGTCACATCCGTTACAGGAAGTTCCCCATCTTCACAATTTAAATCCCTGACCATCTTGCTAAATTCGCCACAGGTCACTTCACGCTTGTCAATTGAAAAATTGTAGGTAAAATTAACCGTTAAATTCGCCTCTAGTTTAACCGAGAATCCTTTTGCCTGAAGAAGCATCATTCCCGAATGATGTTCATCGTTTTCCATAACCAAATCTAGTTCTTCTTGTAAAGAAGGACCTTTATCGGAATTGCACGCAACGAAAAGCGCCGCAACCGCACAAATCAACCACTTTTTATAATACATCTTACATTCAGGTATAATTCAAAAATACCATTAAAAAAAATATAATATTTGCCACCATGTCGGGAATGATAAATGACTTATAGGGGCCTCTCCATGAGCCAAGAAAAACTATAATTGATAAGGATTGATGATTCCGACGATGCTTGCAAAAGCAAAAAATATGTTTAATTTTATGAAAGCTTAATCGACAACCAAAGCAAAGCTACAGGACAATTCTATGCGTTTCTACGTTCCCACGGATATCTACGTCGAAAAGAACTGCGTGAAGAACCACGCACAAAACTTGCTTGCGATTGGAAAGCGCGCATTCATCATGACGGGACGTTCCTCTGCCAAGAAGAACGGTTCCTTGAACGATGTCACCGCCGTTCTGGACGCGGGGCACGTACCGTACCAGATTTTTGACCAGGTCGAAGAAAACCCGTCAACCGATACCGTAGGGAGCGCCGCACAGCTGGCACGCGAATTCGGGGCCGATTACATCATCGGCATCGGGGGCGGCTCCGCCATCGACGCGGCAAAAGCAGCCTCGCTGCTCCTTGCGAACCCGAGCCTCATCGCGGACAACCTGCACAAGGCACCAGAAAAGCCGCTCAGCCATGCGCCTGTCGTCGCCGTACCGACTACCTGCGGAACAGGTTCCGAGGCAACACCGGTCGCCATCATCACGAACCACAAGATTCACCTGAAGAAAAGCATTCCGCACCGCATTTTCCCGACGCTCGCGCTTGTCGACGGCAAGTACCTCGCCTCGGCCAAGAAGACGCTGATTATCAACACCGCGGTCGACGCGCTCGCCCACATGGTCGAAAGCATCCTGAACATCCATTCCAACGTGTTCAACCGCATGTGCCCGGAATACGGCCTCAAGCTCTGGGGCGAATTGAAGGACGCACTCCTTTCCGACGCCCCCGTCGACGGAAGCCTTTACGAAAAACTCATGCTCACTTCGACTATCGCGGGCATGTCCATTGCGCACACGAGCACCTCCGTACCACACGGCATGAGCTATGACCTCACGCTGCATCAAGGTACGCCGCACGGCCCCGCCGTCGGCTACTTCCTTGCCGGCTATGTGGATGTCTGCGAGAAGAAAGTCCCCGAAGACGTCAAGCTCATCCTGACACTTTTGGGTCTAAAAAACACCGCCGATTTCACCGCAATTCTTGACAAACTTATCGGCAAATGCAAGGTTACTTGCAAAATGCGCGACCAGTTCGCCGCAGCCATGAAGGTGAACCGCTCCAAGCTAGACCTCGTCCCCGGCGGAATCACGCCCGAGGAAGTCGACTACATTTACGACAAATCCCTAGTCATAGAATAAATTAAGTAGCAATTTTCAAAAGGGAATCCCCAAGAGTCAAAAAACTCTTGGGGATTTTTTTTCAGGGTTGGAGTGTCAAGCTTCATCGCATTCAACTGCGTCTGAACCTAATATACATCCAAAGTTCTCATGTTCACCCAACGCTTTTTACATACCGATGTAAAAGAAAACAACACTAAAATTCCCCTAAAAATGCGAAAATTACGCTATTTTCAAGCCTTTCCCCGTGTAAAACCCGTATTTTTCCCTTGTAAAGTAATAGCTACATTCGATTTTTTCACCCCCGACAAAGAATAAAAAAGGCAAAGTATTTTTTCGCAAAAAAAAAGTTTATATTATGAAATATGAACAAGAAGACCCTTATTACCTCGCTTATCGTCCTCGTCGGCATTCTCATGGTCACCTTCTTCGTGATGGACTGGGTTGTATTCTACAAATGCGGCGCCGTCGAAAAATGCCTTACAGAAAGCAGCAACTACCAGAACATAGCCAAGTTCGCGGTAACGACCATCATGACGATTATCGTGTTCTTTATCGGCAAGAACTGCATCTGCAAGCGAGACCGCACCTTTTTGCAGATAGGTTTCGCCATGGCTCTGTGCGCAGATTTCTGCCTAAAGATCTTGCACAACTATATCAAGAACCCGGGAAACGAAAACGACCCCGGCTTTATCGATTACAAAGGTGACTTTACGTTACTCGGCATCTGCTTTTTCATGGTGGTGCAGGCTCTGTTCATTTACCGCCACACGCGCACAAGCGACAAGGACAACCATTCTCCGTGGATCCTTTGCATTCCCTTTGCCGTCATGTTCATCGCGAACGCGCTCCACCTGTTCAGCATTCTCACGAGCCCAAACATTCCGATTATCGCAACCTACGGCACATTCCTCATCTGCTCGCTCATCGTCGCCTGCAAGGTGCCGAAGGTAGGGTATTTCCCGGCAAAGAACGCAAGGAACATCAAGTACGGCATGATACTGTTCTTCTGCTGCGACGCATGCGTGGGCCTATCGCTTGCAACGGGCGACGACCATACCATCCAGGAAATTGTTGCGACAGTCGCCAATAACTTCGTTTGGTATTTCTATACGCCGGCACTGATCCTGCTCGGGCTCAGCGGATACAAGAGGAAAGAGTAGTTCTCGGCCATGGAAATGTCCACGCCCCAAATACGCATTGAACATGCGGCACTTTACGTGCGCGACCTTGAAGCCGTACGCCAGTTCTTCGTGAAATACTTCGGGGCTACGGCAGGCGATTGCTACCACAACAAGGTAACCGATTTCCGCTCCTACTTCCTCACGTTTTCAGGAAGCGCACGGCTCGAGATAATGACGCGCCCCGAACTTGCAGACTCCCCACAGGGCTACGCTATCGGCTATGCGCACATCGCCCTGAGCGTCGGAAGCAAAGAACAGGTAGACTCGATAACCGAGCAACTCCGCAACGACGGATTCGTGGTGGCAAGCGGCCCGCGCACCACCGGCGACGGCTACTACGAAAGCTGCGTCAAGGCCATCGAAAACATTCTTGTAGAAATTACCGTATAGGCAACGGAGGCACCGCAAAGTTTATGGAAATCGAATTTGGAATCTTGAAACGCGAAGAAATAAAGGAGTCCGTGGAACTGGCAGCCAGGGCCTATGAGGACTACGAGTATTTTACGAACTTTTTCCCCGACCTGGAAGAGCGACGCAAAACGCTCCGAGCCATATTGTACAGGGCATGGATTACCAGTTTCGGGAAGACCCATTTTTTGACAGCCAAGATAGACGGGAAAATGGTGGCCGTCGCCCAGGTCGACGACCCGCATTTCAAGAGGCCTTCGGTAATCCAGTTCCTGCTCCACGGCTGGCTGCTGGTGTACCGCGATGTGAAGGCCAAGCATGTGCACGACTGGATAGCGATGGATACTGCGGCAAGCAAGCCGTGTCATGACTACCAGAAAACGGCTCCGGACATCTGGTACGCCTGTTCGCTGACGGTGGACCCCCCGTTCCAGGGACAAGGCATCGCGACGAAATTCATCGCCTTCTGGGAAGACTACGTCCGTGAACGCGGCGGCAAGCAGCTCATCTTTTTCACGAATTCCGAGAAGAACATCGCATTCTACAAGAAGCGCGGTTTCGAAGTATTTGACGAGCGAGAAATAGTCCATAACGGGAACAGGATGGGAAGCTGGAGCGTGAAAAAGACGCTATGAAAATTTATTACCACCTTCCCGGCCTATTTGAATTCCACGATTTGTACAGGGTGTTCTTGCCGCTATTCCGCGAGCATCGGGAATATTTTTACGACTGGTGCGAAATCGGCTCCATATACGGCGCCCCAAAGGATTGCCTCTGGGGCGGAGGCCGCGTAGGGTTCGGGGATGCGGAACCAGAATCGGTCGCGGCCCTCACGAAAGAATACGGAATTTCGGCAAGGCTCACCTTCAGCAATTCATTGATTCGCGAGGAGCACCTCTCCGATACACGCTGCAACGCACTGTGCAAGATGTTCGAGAGTTGCGCGGATAACGGCGCAGACAATGGTGCGGGCAAAAACCGTGCCGGCATCATCGTCCATTCAGACTTTCTGCTCAATTACATCAAAACAAAATACCCCAGATTCTATTTCGTCTCTTCGACCACGAAAGTGCTCACGGAATTCGAAAAGTTCAAGGCCGAGCTGAACCGAGACGAATTCAAATTTGTTGTCCCAGATTTTCGCCTGAACAAACAGTTTGACAAGTTGAACACTCTCACGGATGTACAAAAACAGAAAGTCGAGTTCCTGTGCAATGAATGTTGCTGGTTCGGCTGTTACGACCGCAAGAACTGCTACGAGAACGTGAGCCGCAAAAGTCTCGGAGAAGACTGCGAAGATCATGTTTGCGTATCGCCCACTGCACAAAGGGGCTACCGCTTCTCCGATGCGATGAAGAACCCCGGCTTTATCGGGATAGATGACATCCAGAACGTGTACGCACCAGCAGGATTCCGCCATTTCAAAATTGAAGGTCGCAGTCTCGGAAGCGCCATCATCCTAGAATTTCTACTTTATTACATGACCAGGCCCGAATACCAACTCAAGGTGCGCGAAGAAATCTACCTGGACAGTTCACTAGATTTGTTTTAAACGAGGAACTTATGAATTCAACTTTAATGTTGGCTATCATAATAATTACGTCGTCTTCGTTTATCATAGCAAAGATTCTTAAAAATTTTGCAAAAAAATCATCTCCATATCTGCTGTTTGCCGTCGCAGACGCCTTCATCGGGCTTTTGATATTAAGCTTAGCCATCTACGACTTCAATACAGCCGAAGGAGAATTTGCAGGAATCCTAGGCGAAATGGCATTGCTGATTGGAGAGCCGATTGTCGCAACACTTTTAATTATAGATGCCATAGCATGGCACATGTCACGAAAGCCAAAATAATTTCAATCATTCAAAAAAGATGAAGAAAAAGATTATGATAGCCCTGATTGTCGTTGCAGCCATCATTTTGCTTCTGGCGGTATGGTTCAACATTCCCTATTCGCCCGTCAAAGCACAGTTTATAACGGATGTCGAAGCAAGGGCGCAAAAAGTCACAGCCGTCGCCAGCGAAAAATATACGGCAGACGATTTCAAGGACTTGCCACCAACAATTCAAAAGTACTTGGAATTGAACGACTACATCGGAGCAAAGCGGTACGCCGTCTTATCGATGGAATACAGGAATGTCGATTTCGGCTTGGGCGTAAACAAGCCTCGGCTCAAGATTGATTACACGCACACGGACTTTTCCGATTCTCCGGACAGGCTCGCATTTATCGACAGCAAGATGTTCGGCGTCCCCTTCCAGGGATACGATTACTACATGGACGGAAAGGGCGGCATGAAGGGCGTTCTCGCGAAACTCTTTACCCTGTTCGACCAGACCGGTCCCGAAATGGACAAGGCATGCCTCATCACCTACCTTGCCGAAGCATTCTTCTTGCCGGAAGCGTTCCTGAAGGATTTCATCACGTTCAAGCAGATTGACGAACACACCGTAGAAGCCACCATCACGAACAAGGGAGTGACCGCATCCGGAGTTTTCCACTTCAACGATTCCTACGAGATGACCTCGTTCACGACGAATGACCGCGGACAGATTGCCCCCGACGGGACCATCGAATACACCCCCTGGGAAGCGCAGTGCGAAAACTACAAGGAATACTCGGACGGCATCAGGCGACCGACCGTTTTCCGCGCCGTATGGAAGAACAAAGGCGGCGATTTCATCTATTTTGACGGAAATATTAGCGAAGTGAATGGAGAGAAGGTGAAATAAATAAATGATTCATAAATTAGCCACAGTCTTTTCAATATCTTTACTGATATATAGTGGAATTCAAACAATTTCCTATCAAAATGTATCTGGGAAATTTTTTGAATTTTATGGAAAATCTGCGGTAGTATATGGATCTGGACTTGTGATACTAGCTATTATTTGGCTTATTTGCTGGCATACAAAGGCATTCAAATTCACACGAGACGATAACTGGCCATATTTATTACTGAGTAATTACCTAATCGCAATTATTGTAAAAATGATTATGTGACGATTTTTAAAATTTTGTACTTTATACATCAATGAAATTCCTTAGGCAAAACATACGTTCGATGATTACAGTCGCTGTATTCGCAATACTCGCCGCAATTGTCGAGGGTTCTTTTGCCTGCAATTACGGTTTCGAATCCCGACAGGAAAACGGATTTGCAGATGCGGCTTTCGGCAAGGTCGAAGCCCCCGACAATCCCCTATTCCTGTCGCGAGAGACCGGAGCGGAAACAGGCCTGCTTACACGAAGGCCCGACCAGCAGGCTTTTTCGCGCACACTGCGGAGCGGAAATTTCCAAGGCCCCTGCGGGCGCGATACCGGAGCGTTCAGGCGCACCACATCGCTCTCCGGCAGCCCAATTGCGGCCCCTAGCATCGCAGTTAGCGGGTTCCCTACCCCACTTGCATACCAGACTTCAAAAGAGTATTACGTTTTTACGCTAGAACGAATTCTCTGTTAACAAGATTCTTTCTCCAATAGATGGCGGACCAAGCCCGCCATGACGATAAACTCAATACAAAAAAAAATTTGACGGATTATTCCGTCGGAGAAAGAACATGCAAAATATTTCCAAGATGGAGATGGCGAAGGCCCTCTTCAGCAAACCCTATATCAAGACCGAAAAGACTTTTTTCGGCCTCAAGACAAAAGTCACCTACACCACGACAAATTCCCCCATCGTGGGCATCTGCCAGGAATATACCCCCACGGAAGGGCAGAAGGTCAAGGAGATTCTCGACGCGAAGGCAGGCGAACTCGATGAAGTTCTCCAGAGGGTGGGCCACCCGAAAACGACCACCAACGGGAATTTCCGGCTGAACATCTGCTGCTCGCAGGATTACGCGTTCGCCGCATTTCACCTGCAGCAGTTCTCGGGATTCGAGTACCACACCATAGATGACATCCGTTTCGTTGAAGGTTCCGAAGCCGAAAAGATGCTCAAGGCTTTCACGAAGTAATCAACAACAAAAAGGCGGACGGTCGCAAGGCCACCGCCATAAAATTGAATCGCGAAGAAGTCGACTACATTTACGACAAGTCAGTCACCCTGGTACAGGTTTTCTTGCTGGCAACGCTTCAGGCTGTCCCGATAAGCAGGCGAATCGTCGTATGGCTCCAAGTACAGTTCCGCCATATCCTGCAGGCGCTTCGCCCGCTTGACATCCATCGGCTGCACAAGTTTCGCATTCCCGATTTCGAGATACCTTTTTACCCCTCGGTTATAATCGAGCAGGATGATTTCGAAGATGTACCCGTCGAAAAAGAGATCCGGAGTCATTTCTTCCTGGTACGCGATGACGGAATCCCTCAGTTGCCGAGCTCGCGCAATATCCATCATCTCGGGCCTAGCCTGGGGCAGAATTCCCAGAGGTTGCCACCCGCAGGAATCCACCTCGGAATACTCAACCCCGCAGGCATCCTTCAAGAAGCACGCATAGATAGAATCTCCATTCACGCGCAAAGCCGTAACACGGGCGTCCATATACCAGGCATCCGCAAACTTCACCCGCAGTTCAAAATCCGCACCATTCGCAAGTTCCAGCGCCTCCTTGGGCAGCGGGCCATCCTCGATTTTCCCAAACGGGAAAAACGCCGGAGGGTAGGATGCCCACAAGGAAAATGCCATATACACCAGCAGCGCAATTACCGGAAGCATCGCATAGTGCAATTTTTTGCGGACCTTAAAAAAGAAACTTGCCGCAATACCCACGAAATATGGGGAAAGAGTAATGAAAAAGACTACAGGACGTTCAAAGAATGTACCCGCATTAATCCAAAGAACAAGCAGGAAGACAGGCAAAACGAGCCCCACTCCAAGCCAAAACTTTTTCTTGGAGGTATTCCGGCGAAGAACGAACCAGACAAAGCCCCAGAAAAAAGGCAGGATTATAAATTCGGCAAACCATTCCAAACGGTATACACTTAAAAACTCGCTCAGAAAGCCTTTCCACAATTCATAAAGGTATCGCGACGTCTCCATTCTTCCTCCATCATCTTTTCACCCGCATTTTCAATATATATAATCCTGCAGGCATAAACCCCCGACGAAGATGTAAAAAGAATCTAATGAAGGAACGTCAAGGAAGCCCTTTTACCTAGAATACGCGGGCGACAGCGTTCAGCGAGCACGAATAGCGCGCCCTGCCGCCACGGGCAATAGTAAAATCGACAGGATAGAATTCGAGCCCAAAACGCTTACCCGAGGTGCGCCAGGCCATACCCAAATTCGAGCGGAACCCCAAAGACTCGAAATCATAGTCGCTATCGTCCTCTTCCATCGTATAAGCCAGGATGCTATTCCCGTCCGCATCAAAAGCCTCGATGGGGGCCGGTTTTACATAATAATATCCGCTAGCTGTCCCATCTTGCCAATGAGCAATGAACATGAAGTTGCCCACCAAACCGAATCCGAGACCGATAGGTGCATTCAAGTTCACGAGGAGGCCTTCGGAAAGTTCATTAAAATCGTAATCCACGCAGTCTTCGCAACCCGAAGCGTCGGTCCCGACCTCAACTATCGCGCCCACCCCCACGTAGGGCGTAATCGGTTTCACAAGCGAAAGCGACCAGCCTACCATTTCGGAATAATTCCAGGCGCCAATCATCGGCCCCGTCTTGATATCGAAGGTTTTCCAGGAAATATCGCCGGCAGAAGCGAACGAGGCAAGAACGACAAGAACAAACGAAATCAGTTTTATTTTCATGGTATTTCTCCTTTTGATAAAAAAATAGATATCCCCGCAAACGAAAAAAACGTTTTTTAACGAGAAAACCGCATTTTTTTATTAATTTCCTTGAAAAAAGCCACTTATGAAACCCCATGTTTCATATGCGTTTGTCTGCAAAAAATAAGATTCCAACCCAAATAAAATAATATATATTGGGCGTGGCTATTCCATCAAATAGGGACCGCAATTCCCTAAACTACAACCACGGACAAAATCAGATGTCCCTTATCCTTTCGCTCCTGTTCTTTTCGCTGTTTTCAAGCGCCATTCTGCGCGGCAAGTTCTCGTATGGCAAGGCTGATTACGACTTCCACGAGCATCCCATCCAATTCGTAGTCGCACTGTTATTTATCTTCAGCCTCTCCGCCCTCTGTTTTTACCGTTTTCTCACGGAACCTTGAGTAGCATTTCTTACAAAGATGCTATATTCGGGGAATAGCATAGAGGTATACAAATGAGCGAAGATAGGGCCCTGCAAAACGCAGTTACAAAAGCCACAGAAGACGAAAAGAAGGTTTGGCTGAAGAGGATCCGAAATTTTGTCGGAATTCTCGGGATGCTGCTTCCATGGATTTCGCTCCTTGGGGTTTTTATCGTATCCAGGGCAAAACCGGGAACCATCCCGCAGGACTTCTGGGATACGCTTTCCATTTCGGCCACATACTACGTGACGCCCCCGCTGACAGGCATCCTCACGACAGCGGCAATCGTCCTGATCTGCTACAAGGGCTACAAGTGGTACGACAACCTCATCACGACACTTTCCGGCATCTGCGGGGCGATGATTGTAATATTCCCCTGCAACTGCCCCATCGCAGACGGAATCGTCGGCTTTTTCCAGCTGCCCGTAAGCACGTCGCACATCATCCACTGCGCATCGGCAGTCCTGTTCTTCACGCTCCTGGCCGCAAACAGCATGTTCCTGTTTACGGACACCGACAAGACAAAGCCCATGACGCGCAACAAGAAAATCAAGAACGTCATATTCAGGGTTTGCGCCGTCGGCATGATCCTTTCGCTGGGCCTGCTGGCGCTGCCTATCCAGTTCCCCGCCAAGATCTTCACGCTCGAAGCCATCGCGCTGACATTCTTCGGTACCAGCTGGCTTATAAAGGGCGAAATACTCGGCCTGCTTTCCGACGACTAGAATTCGCGCATGCTTCTCCGCAAGCCCGACTTTTACGATTCGTTCAAATGTATCGCCTCGAAATGTAGCGACACATGCTGTGTCGGCTGGGAAATAGACGTTGACGAAGCTTCACAAGAGGCGTACCGCAACGTCGCGGGCGTTTTCGGTGACAAGCTGCGTTCCAACATAGAAGACGGGCATTTCAAGCTGCTCCCCCACGACCGCTGCCCCTTCCTCGACAGGGAAAACCTGTGCGAAATCTACCGGAACCTGGGCGAAGGCGCGCTCTGCGACATCTGCCGTGAGCACCCGCGGTTCGTAGAAGTATTCGGCGACATAATGGAACGCGGCCTCGGGCTCTGTTGCGAGGAGGCCGCAAGGCTCCTGCTTGCAGGCGATGGCCCGCTCTCGTTCGTGACCAAGGAATGCGACGAACCCGAAGACGACCTGGACGACGATGACCGCGAAATCCGCGACGAGGTTTTGGGCGAACGCGAACGGATGCTCGGGACATTAGCCAGCAGCTCAGTCCACTTTACAGACAAACTCGAAAGCGTATTCGCCTACAACGGAAAAGACCCGTTTTTTCCGCTTAAAAGCGCTCACGACATGTACGAGCTCCTGGCCAAGACAGAAAGTTTCGGACCCGCATGGGACGCGGCCCTGGCACAAATCAAGGCGCATATCGATATCGCAGGCGACACCACCCATCCCGAGCCCCCCGAATGTCAATTTTCCGAGACCGAGAGCCTGCGGCTCATCGCCTACCTCATCTACCGGCACTATGCCAAATGCCTTTTCGAAGGGCGGGAACAGGGAAAGCTTTACTTCGCGCTGTTTTTCTGGAACGCGGCACGGCTATTTGCCGGGGAACTCGGCGGCAAGATAAACGCCATCAAGATGCTTTCGCGGCAACTGGAATACTGCGAAGAAAACATGGTTTTAATCGAATCCGCACTAGAAAAGCTTATCACCGAACAGCAAAATAATTTATAATTACACCCAAAGTCATCACTTTCCAATCCTTTCTAAAGGAGACTGAAATGAAAAAGAACATGCTCTTTGCAATGGCCGCAGCATTCGCGTTTTTCGGTTGTGCACAAATCGACGAAACGGAACGCGGCGTGGTGCTCGAATTCGGAAAGGTCGACGAGGTCATCGGCCCGGGCCTCACCATCTACAACTGCTTTTTCAAGGAAATCAAGCGCATTTCGGTAAAGACCGAACTCGAAACCGGCCGTATCGAGGCGGGTTCCAAGGACCTGCAGACGGTCTATGTCGGCACGAACGTGAACTACCATGTCGACGAGGCGCATGTGGCCGACGTCTATTCGCAATACGGCACCGCCTACGTGACCACCGTGCTGCAGCCCAAAATCAAGGAGACCATCACGGGAATCACCCCGCAGTACGCCCCCGAAGAAATGCTCCAGAAGCGCGAAGAAATCCGCAGCCGCATGGAAAAGGCGCTCAAGTCCAAGCTCGATTCCGCAAATGCGCACCTCGTGATTGACGGGTTCACCATCACCGAATTCCAGTTCAGCCGAGCCTTCAACGAGGCAATCGAAGCCAAGCAGGTGCAGGAACAGGAAGCCCTCAAGGAAAAGAACATCAAGATAAAGATGGACTACCAGAACGAGCAGCGCGTCGCGAAGGCCAAGGCGGACTCCGCCGTCATCGCCCTCCAGATGGAAGCCCTCAAGAAGCAGAACGGCAAGGAATACCTGATGCTCAAATGGATCGAAAAATGGGACGGAAAACTCCCGCAGGTGAACGGAAACGACAAAATAATCCCGATGTTCGGTCTCCAATAAAATAAGTTATATTTAAAGAAACCCTCCAAAAAAGGATTCCATATGCACATATCGTTCATTGCATTCGTCATCCTCGCCATCGTCGTCGTAGCTATCGCTGCGTACCGCATGGGCGTCCATGTCGCCAAGGCGACCAAGCAGGCCTCCCCCGAGGCCCAGAACAAAATCCCCTACGAAAAATGCCTGGAAAAGAACAAGAAAGCGTTCAAGTACGGGACATTCACCGACGCCCGTGACGGAGAGACCTACCACACCGTCAAAATCGGCGACCAGGTCTGGATGGCCGAGAACCTGCGTTTCAAGGCGGAAGGCAGTTTCGCACCGAACAACGAGGAAACCAACGTTAAACAGTTCGGACGCCTCTACACATGGACTTCCGCGCTGGACATTCCCGCAGAATTCGCCAACGAATCCCCGGCCAAGGATCTCGCGATGTACGAAAAGATGAAGGACAAGAACTTCCAGGGCATCGCACCGGAAGGTTGGCACATCCCGAGCAACAAGGAATGGGAACAGCTCATGGAAAATATCGATGCCAAGTCCGACGGCAGCGAGCTGCGCAGCACGTGCATCTGGCAGAAGCCCGGCAAGGATACGCTCGGGTTCTTCGCTCTCCCCGCCGGCTACCGGTTCGACAACGGCACATTCCACCACTTCGGCAAGCGCGCCCGCTTCTGGAGCAAGGAAGAATACGGGAAGTCGAACGCCTACCGCATGAGCATCTCGGAAAACTCCACCGACATCGAAGGCATCTACAGGTCCGACGCGCTTTCCGTGCGCTGCGTGAAGAACGCCTAGCCGCAAAGCCATCCCGGCATAAAAAGTTCGCCCCGTCACTGGACGGGGCTTCTTTGTAACTAGACTTTACGGAACTTTTTACGGGGCAAGGACCATCAGGAAATCTTCCGGAGGGTGAACATGACCGACGCGGCCTTCCCCTGTTCGTCCTTATCGACAAGCACGAACGAAATCTGGCATTTCCCGTGAAGGGTACCCATGCATTCCGTATAAATCATGCCGTCTTTTTCGAGGCGTTCCGGAAGCGTGGCCAGGTCGAGGAACTTCATCACCTTGTCGGTATCTTCTTTTTCGACCAGCGAAAAGACCACACGCTCGATAGTCGCAGAAAGGCCATCCCCGCGCAAAAGGTCGGCGATAAAGCGGTCGCTCTGCACGACCTCGTATGTCCTGCGCTTCAGATCGAACACATACACGCACTGGTACAGCGAAGTAAGCGCATGCGCGACATTCGACTTGTGGACACCATCGCGCTCCTTCTCGTCGAGCTCAAGGTTACTGTTGTAGATTTCCTTGAAATTGTTCGATATCCGGCTGCACAGGTAGTAACCCGCGACACCAATCGCAATGGATTCTATAGTATAGCCGCTCATGACCGAGAGGAACCAATCCAGCGGGCCGTTCACATCGGTGCGGACGATGAAGCGGAAATCGCTCACCAGGACATTCGATATCAAGATCATCAGGTAGTTCAACGCCACGCTGATGAGGTAGATGAACTTCTCGCAATAGAACAGGCTCACCATGGGCACAAGGGCATACGTGATGTAGACGCCGACATGAGCCAAGCACATGAACGTGAGCACGCCCATAAAGCCGAGAAGCCCCCAGAACACGGTGAACAGGCTAAGCGGGCAATAGTGATTCAATATCTTCTGGCCAAAAGAAAGGAGAATCAAGGACAGCGTTATGCCGATACAAGCCTGGTACGATACGTCGCAATATCCCAGGAGATGGTCCAGGGCAATGGCAGGACCCGCAAACGCACAGAAAAAAAGAATCCGAGACATGGATTCATTCATGGAACGGCGGTTCCTGAGGATAAAATCCTGATAACGGCTTATACAGTCATTTTTTTCTTTCATGAGGGGACCCAAAAACACTTCCAACAGATAAAATAATAAAAGTTGCAGTCAAGCGGTCACTTGCAACTTTTATGTAAGTTTTTGTTACGGAAGAGCGCCTTAGCGGCCTTATGGCCGCCATACAGCGTAAGGCAACCCGCTTACCTCCCCTGCGCAACCCCCACTGCGCAGGGAAGAAACTCGGCTACCTCCCCTTCTTCATCTGCTTGAGGAGGGCGCTCATCTTCTGGGGCTGGGCGACCGCGGGCTTCTTGGGAGCAAAACCCGGGCGATCCTTGCCCGCAATCTTGTTCTTCAAGTCCGCGATGGTCGCGTGGCCCTGGATGCCGCCCTGCGGGCGTGCATTGCCGCGATTGTTATCGCGGCCGCGGCCACCGAAGTTCCCGCGGGGTCCGCCGACACGCTGGCCGCGCGGGCCACTCACGCCTGCACCTGCCACACCGTCGGTAGATTCCTGCTTCATCGAGAGGCTGATGCGCTTCTGGTTCGCGTCGACTGCGACAACGCGCACCTTCACGACGTCGCCCACGGTCAGGACTTCCTTCGCGTCGGTCACGTACTTATCGCTGATTTCGGAAATATGCACGAGGCCATCCTGATGCACGCCGATATCCACGAAGGCACCGAAGTTCGCCACGTTCGTGACCACGCCTTCCATCCAGCTACCCGTAACAAGGTCGTTGATGGTCTTGATGCGGTCATCGAACTTCGCATAACGGAATTCCTTACGCGGGTCACGGCTCGGCTTCTGGAGTTCCTTCATGATATCTTCCAAGGTGGCCTTACCCACTTCGTCGGAAAGGAACTCGTCGACCTTGATGGCCTTCACCGCTTCGGCATTGCCCACGATTTCCTTCACGGGGACGCCGACCTTCTCGGCCATCTTCTCCACGAGGGCGTAGTTTTCGGGGTGAACCGCGGAATCGTCCAGCGGGTTCTCGGCACCCGGAATGCGCATGAAGCCGGCAGCCTGTTCGAAGGCCTTCGGGCCGAAGCCCTTCACCTTCTTCAGGTCTTCGCGGCTCGCGAACGCGCCGTTATCCTCGCGGTACTTCACGATAGCTTCGGAGAGCGTATTGCTGAGGCCTGCCACATGGGAGAGCAGCGGAGCGGAAGCGCTGTTCACGTCGACACCGACCATGTTCACGCAGCTTTCCACCACTTCGTCGAGGCGCTTCTTGAGTTCGCGCTGGTTCACGTCGTGCTGGTACTGGCCAACACCGATGGACTGCGTCCTGCAGGCGGCGGCCAATCGAGATGGCGCCGCGGGTCGTCACGTCTTCCTTCGGGAATTCCTGGATGGCGATCATGCTTGCGCTGTACACGGAAGCGCCGGCCTCGCTCACGATAACGCGCGGCGGAACCTTGCCCTTGAACTTGAGGGCCATCTCGCCACAGAAGGCGTCGGTCTCGCGGCTTGCGGTACCGTTACCGATGGCGATGAGGTCAATCTTGTACTTGTCGATAAGCTGCATCAGGTACACCGCAGCACCGGCCTTGTCGTTGTGCGGTTCGTGCGGCTTGATAATGCCGTGATCAAGGAACTTGCCGTTCTCGTCGAGCACGGCCACCTTGCAGCCCGTACGGAAACCCGGGTCGAGCGCAAGCACGGACTTGTGGCCCGCGGGTGCGGCAAGCAGAACGTCCTGCAAATTCTTGCTGAACACCTTGAAGGCTTCTTCTTCGGCGTTGTCCTTCAACAGCAGGCGCACTTCGCTTTCCATGCTCGGCTGCAGCAGGCGTTCCCAGGCGTCCTGGCACATGGCCTCCAGGTACGGAGTCCAGGTCGA
>CACWNW010000024.1 GCA_902762305.1 Fibrobacter succinogenes
TGCGGCTCCACTCTCGCCGCCACGGCAAGTTGATACTTGCCGCTTGCGGCTCACAGCCCCTTGAGCTAGCGCTCGAGGGGCCCTTCTTTTTTATGCCGCTCGGCCCCGATGCTGGAAATGCGCTATGGCGCGGCCTCGCTCTCGCCATCACGACCGGTTAATACCGGTCGCTTATGGCTCACAGCCCCTTGATGGTAAACCATCGAGGGGGCTTTTTTTTTACCCGAATTCCCCTCGCTTGCGTCTTGCTGACGAAGGTCAGCTTCAGTTTCTTGTGCCCGCACAGGAGATGTTATTGATTATATTTCCTCCTATATGCGTCTGATTAATTTATTTGCGCTCCTATTTCTTCTTGTTGCTTGCAACGAGGAAAAGGAATTTATGACTCCAAAACAGGGTGAAGTTGTTTTGGATGTGACGACTGATATATATTCGTTGAATGGTAAGGTTCTCGGAAAGACTGCTACCGATTTCTCTGATGACGATGTGTTGGTAGATTCCTTTGATATTGAATTGAAAAAAATGCGGGAAAACTTGGGGATTGAAGTCCTGCAGATGCTCACGGCTGAGAATGATCCTGTAAAACGAACGCAAATCCTTAATGATTATCCTGTAGCCAAAATTCATTATGACAGCAATGTTCCCTATGATGTCTTCTATAAATCCTATATGACGGTTTTATTCAATTTTGATTCATATCAATTAGCTTTTGGATCCGATTATAAAGAAATTTGCAGGTTGCATGAACCCCATGAGCGTACTTGGCTGCTTTATTCTTTTTGGTGCGAGCAACTGAATAATGCAAAATTTTCGGATGTTCTTTTTGGGACAAATCGTTTTCCTGAGATGCTAGCAAATCTGGATATCGGCGGTGATGATTCTCAATGGTGCGCAGCTCTGCTATCATTGGCTTTGGGCAAAAAAGATGGGAACCTGGTTTACGTGGTTAGTTCGAATGAAACAGGACGTCCCGATGGATTTAGAATAGATGTCTTTAAGAAAGAGGAGTGCTTGTGGGAGTTTATAGAAAAGAAGACGGGTTATTCTCATTTGACGTTACGAGTTCAAAATGATATTTTGGTGAAGGATTTTGCCCCGATCATCCAAAAGATAAATAGCTACGGATATCAAATAAAATTTGCCGCTTTAGGTAAATAGTATATGCGTTTGATTAAATTATTTGCGCTTCTATTTCTCCTTCCTGCTTGTGGCAATGCAGAAAAGGATTTCATGACCCCGAAACAGGGCGAAATTGTCATCGATGTAAATAACGATGAGTATTCACTGAACGGAAATGTTATCGGTAAGACTATCACCGATATTTCGAATAGTGATGATTTGCTAATTCTGCCTCTTGATAATCAGTTGAAAGCGATGCGAAGGGCTTATCAGAAGGAGGCTTTAAGGAAGGGAATTTCTGCCGATGAATCAAACGCGAGGCTTCATGTCGATGAAAATCTTTCGTATGACGTTTTTTATAAAGTTATGACTTCGATGGGGATCAGTGGATATTTAACATTTCAATATGTAATCGGCTCAAATTTTAGGGAGCCGCTTGATATGAAATTGCCGGAAAGATGTTCGCCTCTTTCTTCAGGTATAAATAGTTGTACATGCCAACGAGCGAAACTTCGGAAGCAAAATACAGAATTGCTTAAAGAATGTGCTAGAAAATTTATCGAATTATTCTTAGCTATAAAACCCAATGGAAATGGTGTTTCATATTTAGTAGGCTTGAATGAATCTGGCTTGATCGATGGGAAAAAAATTTATACCTATGAAAATATAGATGATGTATGGAAACTTATAGAAGATATTCGTCTTAGACGGGACTTGCAAGATAAAGAAGATCGTAATCAGATAATTGTAGTTCTTGGGAAAGACGTGTTGGTCAAAAATCTTGCCCCTGTAGTAAAAAAATTAAAAACCTATGGTTATAAGATTCAATTTTCAACATTGGAATAGAATGAGGTACGGGTTCTAGGTGATTGACGTAGATTGCTTTACTCCCTTTTTTCATGGATTTGCCAAAAATTTCTATCCTTTACCATATGAAACCGACGATTTCCTTTGTCTTGCAACTTTCGCCTTCGACTGCGTATAAGAATCTCGAGGCGGTTGCCCGCAACTTGCTCGACGGCCTTGATGCTGCGCAAGGTCGCGAAGCCGCTTGCGTTCGGCAAGATCAGGAACGGTATAAGCGAGGGCATCCTGGAATTTCTTGGCGGGGGGTACTACGACCCGATGCTCCCGTTATTCCCCGAAGAGGCGCAATCCCTGCAGCTGGATTCCCACCGCGAAATCTTGAAGAAATATTTCGGCATCGAGCCGCAGGGCTATTTCAATTCCTCGTTCGTGTGGGAAATGGGCATGACTGCCGTGCTTGAGAAGTCGGGATTCGACTACGCGCTCGTGAGCGAGGCTGCGGTTCAGGCGACCGTCGGGCGTTCGACTCCGGTGTCCGGCTGGTTTACCGTAGAAGACAAGGGTTCGCTCATGCGTATCGTGCCGGTTGCCGACACGCTTACTCATGCCATCGAGAGAGACGATTTGCGCTGGCGGGTGATTGCGGAATCTTACTGCCATGGCGGAAAGTCCGCGGTGGTGGTTCTGGACCTGCCTCCAAACCCCGAAGAGATTGTCGCTTTCTTCGAGCGTCTTGTCGACTTTGTAGAGACGAACGACTTGCAGACTTGGCCCGTGGGTTATTTGATTAACCAGTTGCCGCCGGAAGGTTCGCTGAGCTACCTGATGTCTTCGGGCAAAAAGCTCGGGCTCCCGGCTTCGGCAGTGACTTGCCGCGAGACGCTCGTGCGCAGGCCCGAAATCAACCTGTTCCAGAAATCGTTCCTGAACTTGTACCGTCGCGGCCGAGCAACTCTTGAAGGCAAGGACTTCGACGAATTTTGCGAGGCGCTGATGCCCGCGATGTCCCCGATATTCTTCCGCGACCTGGGAAATGCGGAGGGCATGCGCTGCATGAATGTGCGCGACTGGGGGTTCCGTTATCTGGCTGCCGCATCGCACCTGCTTGATTCTAAGCTTTCGTTCGACGGGCTCCGCATGGAAGTCTGTGACTACCTGCTGCAGGGCCGCAAGCAGATTTGGGCCGGCAACAGCGATATCATGTTCCTGCTCGATTACCAGGCGGGCGGTGCGCTGCGCTCCTTCTGCCATAAGGATTCCGAGGTCAACCTGCTTAACGCCTGGCGCGACGATGCCGAACCCTCGTTCGGATTCCTCGACTGCCTGTTGCCGAATGCCGACCTGACTGCATCGCAGATCGACCAGGCGCTCTCGATGCGCGAGTACCTGCTGAAGGATCCGTACGAATACCGCATCAAGCGCAACGACTCCGGCGCGGAGATTGAACTCCTGGAAGAACAGGGCTTTGCCGTCGGCTCCAAGCGCGGAGTGTTCCATGTCGCGAAGACATTCGGCCTGAAGGCTTCGTCGGCGGAACTCGCCGTCGACTACCGGATTGAGAATTCCACCTACATGGATTCGAGATGCTTCTTCGGGACGATATTCGAGTTCGGCCTGCTTGGCGAGGATTCGGGCCGGATTACCGTGGACGGATTCGACCTGAAATGGGACGGGAAGAGCCCGGTGGTGTACCCAGAGGCGAGCAAGATTGCGATACACGATTATGGCCGGAGGTGCATTGTCACGATGAAGTTCAGCGCGCCTGCCGCCGTATTTGTGGGGGCGATTTTCGGAGCATCGTCTTCTGCCGCACCCGAAATGTACCAGGGCGTACGTGTATATCCCTTCTGGCGAACGGCGCTTACCGTCGCCGACGAAAAGAATTTTAAGGTGACCATATCGGTTTCGAAGGGGTGATGTGTGAGAGCCGACCTTATTGACATCCAGGTGGAAGACCGCGGCGACGACGTGGAGATAACGCTCTCCGGTTCGCTCGGGTCGTACCAGCTTGCCGCCGTCCGTGAAAAAATCGAGATGCTTACCGAAGGCCCGGGGTGCTTTGTGTACCTGAACCTGCAGCGTGCGCATTTCAAGGTGGGCGATTACCTGGACCTCTTCCTTGAACTTCTCAACAAGATGCATGCGCGGAAATCGAAGCTCGTGCTCATATTCGACAGCGATGAGCAGGATGAATATTTCGCGAGGTACAGGAATATTTTCGAGATATACCCGAGCCGCGAGGCGTACAAGGATTCGGGCGTCTCGAAGCAGCTCCAGCAGATAGGCGTGTACTACACGTCGAAAACGGGCGTGCGCCTGAGCCCTACCGTGGCGATTACCCTTGCCTTGTTGATTCTCGGATGGGCGATTACTTTGTTCTTTATCATCGCGGCGCAGGGGCGCGACATTGCCGATAAGCAGGCCCAGATAATTGCGCTCCAGGCCCAGAAGGACAGGTATGTGCACGAAATTGACCGTCTGGAATCGTCCATCGGTCCGCTCCGCAAACTGGGCGTTGTACAAGACACGACAATGCTCAGCTCCTTCGGTGTAATCCAGGACTGGGTCTCGTATCTCGAATACCTGGAGAACGACCGCCGTGAAAAGTAGCGTGCGGATTTCCGGCCCGGTTATCGCCGTTGTCTTTATCGTATCGTTCATCGCGATACTCGTGTTCGCGAACTTGTGGCTTGTGCGGAAGAACGAGCTTTCGTCGCTTGCGGAAAAGGAACTCGCATTGCGCAGTGACCTGCAGCGCCTGGACACGTGGGGGCGCTGGACTATAGAATACGTGAAGATAGACAAGGCGCTCGCATACCTTTCGAAGGGACGCATCCCCCCGGAAACCCGCGCGGAACTTACGGAACTCATCTGGAAAAATGCGCATTCGTATTCGACGGACCCGCTTTTGATTCTCGCTGTGGTGGCGCAGGAGAGCCGCGGCAACCCCAATGCCCGCGGGCGCAAGCAGTCCGGCGCGTTTTCGGGCGCTCTCGGGTTGATGCAGATAAAGCTCGAGACGGCGCAGAAGATGGGCCGCCGGTTTGGACTCAATATCCAGACGACGGAAGACCTGATGAAGCCCGAAGTGAACGTGATTGTCGGGACGGCCTACCTTATCCGCCTCATCGCGAAGTACGGAAACTGGAAGGATGCGCTTATCGCCTACAATATCGGGCATTCGGCGGTGGACCGGATGCACGAACTGAACCGTCCGCTCCCTACGGCGTATTATGAGAACGTAATGGAGAAGTACAGGAACCTGTCGCGGATAGATTTCTTCGCCGACTAGTTCAAGTTCTTCCGACCAACCGTCAATATTTGGTGATTGCTGGCAGACGGATTGTAACTTTTTTTTGCTAGATTTAGGGTATGGTGCGCTTTGTAGCAGTCCTCGTTGTGGCGACTTTGGCCTTTGCCGGCGAAGTCCGTTACGACTGTATGCATTTTGTGGAAGAGGGCCTCTCGAAAGACCCTCTGCTTGCCGAAGTGCGTTTTGGCGCTCGTGAAAAGAAGGAAAAGCTCGATGCGCTCACGTCGGAGGTTATTCTCCCGACTTTCTACATTTCGACGATGGTCGGCCCCGCTCCCGGTTTGAAGGAATCCGTGGACAACTGGGGCGATTCCGTGGATGTGTACGACTTTACCAAGATGGGCCCGTTCTGGGGCGTCGAGGGAAAGTTCATCCAGCCGCTTAATTTCGGGCAGTATCGTTCCGGCAAGATGGCCCTGGAAGCGGACCTGAAGCAGAAATCGCTCGGTATCGAGCAGGAAATCCACAAGAAGGACGTGGAACTGCAGACTTACTACTATAATTACCTGCTTGCGAAGGAAATGCGGCGGCTTGCCGGCGATGCGCAGAAGCAGGTGGACCGCGCCTACGAGCAGCTCGAGGAGGCTCTCGATGACGACGACCCGAACGTTTCGCAGATGGACCTCTTGAACCTGAAGGCGAAAATGTATTCGGTGAAGGAAGGCGTGACCGAGGCGGAACTGGGCATGAAGCGTGTACAGCTTGCGATTCGCTTTTCGCTCGGCCTTCCCGAAGAAGATGTTTTTGTCGCGGAGGATTCCAGCCTCACGGCCAGGCCCGAACCGCTCCTGACGCTCGAAGAGGTGCGCAACAATACGGTGAAGTTCCACCCCGAACTCAAGCAACTTGCCGCCGGGCTTACCGCCCGCAAGCTCCAGATGGATCTGGCCGAGGCGAAACTTGCTCCCGAGTTCTTTATCATGGGCAAGTTCGAATACGTGAAGAGCTGGGCGGGCAACCGCAAGGTGATGCTGAAGAATGCCTTCGCCGAAGACGCGGTGAACAAGCTTTCGGGATATCTCGGTATCGGTCTGCGCTACCGCCTGAACTTCTGGAAGGACTGGTCCGCATTCCGCCTTGCGCGCACGGAATACCATGGCCTGCAGATGAAGGAAGATTACGCCGCCGTTGGCCTCATGGCCAAGGCTGAGGAACAGTATTACCAGGTTGTCGCCGCGAAAGAGAAGATGGATGCCCTCAAGGAAAGCCTGCGTGCATCCGAGGCTATATTGAAAGGTGCCGCGATGCAGTACGATTTGGACAAATCCAAGACGGGCGACCTGGTCTCGGCGTATACGCAGAATGTATCTTTACAGAAGGACTACTATTTCGCGGTCTGCAAGTACAACGTAGAATTTGCCCAGCTTGTGTCTAAGATGGGCATGTCGCTCAAGGAATTCCACCAGGAATACATGGGTAAATAAAAGGAGATGTGTATGATTAGGAAGATGTTTGTTCTGCTTTCGCTCGCCTCCGTGCTGGCCTTTGCCGCCGAAGACCCCGTAAATGCAGTGAAGAAGAAGGATGCGGAACTCCAGACGCTCCTCAAGAAGTCTAGCCGCAATGCGAAGGAGACGGAACGCGTCAAGTCGCTCCTGAACGATTCCTTCGATTTCGCGCTCTTGGCGAAGAAGTCGCTTTCGAAGGGCGACTGGGAGAAGCAGGATGCCGCTTCGCAGGAAAAGTTCGTCGCTGAATTCCAGCGCATGGTCCGCAATTCGAGCGCGAAGAGGCTCGAACTCTACCGCGCGGATTCTACGGTGTATGAACCCGCGAAGATGAAGGGCACGGACGAAGCCCGCGTGGTGGCGCACCTCTGGAACAAGGGCAAGGAATCTGTGCTCGAGTACAAGATGAGCCTCGTGAACGGCAACTGGAAGGCGTGGGACCTAGTAATCGACGACCTTTCGACCGCTCGTAACTACAAGGAACAGTTCGGCCAGATACTCAAGACCAAGAGTTTCGCCGAACTCATCGATATCATCAGCAAGAAGGCCGACGAAGCCGAGAAGTGATGGGCGGATTCCTGTTCTGGCTTGCTGTCGTCTTTTGCGTAATAGCGCTGGTTCTGCTGTTTTTCCCGATCCGGTTCAAGATTGAATTCGAGGCGGGAGAAAGCGGAGGCCGGGCGCTTTTTTTCTTTTGGGGCAAGAGACTCTGGACAGGCGAGAAGAAGTGGGGAAAAAAGGATAGTGAAGATGTCGCGAAGGATGAAGGTGCCGAGCCCGAATTCGTGGCGACGGCTCCTGTAAGGCCTGCAGAGAAAATGTCCGCTCCGGCCGAAAAGTTCGCTGCAGAAGAACATTCGCACGCAGAAGAAAATGTTGCCCCGAAAGAAGGGAATGTCGCGGAAGAAAAGAAACTCGCGGAAGAAAAGCCCGCGGCTGTAGCCGCGGTACCTGTGGCGGAAACGCCGGAACAAAAATCTGTAGCAGAAGAAAAGCCTGCGGATGCGGTTGCGAAGCCTTTGCCTGTACCGGCTGCACCTGTGGAGCAGAATAGCGCTCAGCCTAAAGAAAAGACTGATGATGCAAGCGAGGATTCCGAGGAACCGGAAAAAAAGAAAAAGCGCAAGCTTACGGACGAGGAATTCTGGACGATTATCCTGACGCCCGAACTGGACGGCCGCGCCCTCCGCTATTTGAAAAGCTTTCTCGGTATGTCGATTAGGTTGTTCAAAATAAAGTTCGTGAACTGTTTTGTCGAGGGAATCCGTAGCGATTACGAGTCGATGGGCTACGGTGCCGCACTGAACGGCATACTCAAGGGGTTCCCGTACTTGCGGGCCTGGGACTTCAGGATGGACTGGTGTCATAATCGCGAGCTGCATGCGCAGGGCGAGATCCATGCCCGCACGAATCTGTGCCGCGTGTTCTCCTTGGCACTCGCGATGTTTGTGTATGCGGGAATACTGTTCCTGCTGTTCTGGCGCAGGCGTTCCCATGTTCTCAAGACAGGCGAACTGCCGGAGCTCGGTTTTATCCGCAAGAAGATTGTCGGCTGGATGGTGGAGGAATAATGCCCGCTTTGACTTTGGACCGCCTGTTGGCGAGTATTGGTTTCGGGAGCCGCAAGGAAGCGCGCGCCCTGGTACGCATGGGTTTTGTGGAACTGGACGGGAAGGTCCTGGAGGACCCGTTCATGGAGTTCAAGGAACGGCCCGAGTGCATTACCGTGAACGGCGAGGAAGTCACCACGCAGGAGAAACTCTACGTGATGCTCCATAAGCCTGTTGACGTCGAGTGCAGCCATAACCCGCGTGACCACGAATCGGTGTATTCGCTCTTGCCCGACCGCTTTACCGCGATGGGAATCCAGAGCGTGGGCCGCCTGGATGCGGATTCCGAGGGCCTTTTGCTCCTGAGCAACCAGGGGGACTTTATCCACAGGGTCGAGAGCCCCAAGAAGGGCTTGTTCAAGTATTACCGCGTGGGCCTTGCGCGCCCGTATACTGCCGAGCAGGAGGCCGAACTCCTGAAGGGCGTCATGCTCAAGGACGAACGCCGTCCGGTGCTTGCACGCGAAATCCGGGTCGAAGGCGATACCGTGGTGATTGCGATCGGCGAGGGACTCTACCACCAGGTCCGGCGCATGTTTGCCGCCGTAGGGAACCACGTGGTGACGCTCAAGCGGGAAGCAATCGGTCCTGTGGCGCTGGATGAGACTCTTGGGAAGGGCGGATGGCGCTTCTTGACCGACTCTGAAGTAGCTTCGCTGATGTAGCCTCGCTATAAGCGTCGCATAGCTTCGGCTTGCAAAACACGGGAAAAATGAAAGCCGGCGCAAGTGCGTCGGCGTTTGTGTGTCCGGGTGGCTCTGCGGAACCTTGCCGGACTAAATTTCGGACTGGACGGTCTCTTCTTCGGGTTCTTCGACGGCTTCGCCGATGACACCTTCGAGGGCGTTGATCTTGTCCTTGATGTCGTTACTGAACTTGAAGGTGGGCACCATGCGTTCTTCGATCTGCACCGTCTCTCCGGTACGCGGGTTGCGTGCGGGGCGCGCCTTGCGCGGCTTGCAGGCGAAAGTGCCGAAACCGCGGATCTCGATGGTGTTTCCTTCGATGAGTTTCTCGCCGACCAGGTCGAGGAACTGCTCGACAACGGTCTTGATATCGTTCCGCACAAATCCAGTGGACTTGGCGATCTCTTGAATAAGGGCTTGTTTTGTTATATTGGGCACGACTTCAATCTTGGTTGATAGTATTGTTGACGACTTAAATATAAGTTTAACAAAGAGTTAGCGGGTAACCTAGATGAAAATTAAATATTTTTTTCGGGCTCTCGTTGCGGACAATGTGTGAATAATTGTGGTTTAAATGTTGAAAACTGTTGAAAGTTCAAAAAACGCAAAAAAGCCCGCCCGGACATCGTTCCGGCTGCGCAGTTTGGATGTATTCCCGAATACCATCCTCAGCCCGATGGACGGGGTGACGGATGCGCCCTTCCGCAGGCTCTGCCGCGTGCTTTCGGGCAACCGCATGGGGCTCTTGGTGTCGGAGTTCGTGCCGACGGATGGCGATGCTGTTTTTAATTTGGACGGACACAGGCAGCTCCGGTTCTTCCCGGAGGAGAGGCCCTTCGGGGTGCAGATATTCGGGCGGTTCCCCGACAAGATGGCTGATGCCGCCCGGAAGATTGCCGTAGCGCTCAGGCCCGACTACATTGAGGTGAACGCGGGTTGCCCGGCGCCGAAGGTGGCGGGCAAGGGCAGCGGCTCCGGCCTGTTGCGCGACCTGCCACGCCTGCAGGAGATATTGCACGACGTGCGTGCCGCGCTGGACGGCTGTGGGGTGGAGATGCCCCTCACGCTCAAGTGCCGCATCGGCTGGGATAGCGAGAGCATCAACGTGCTGGAAACGCTGGCGATTGCCGAGGGCGAGGGCGTTGAAATGCTTACGGTGCATGGACGCACCCGCCTGCAGGGCTATAACGGCCTCGCCGACTGGGACTGGATAGGGAAGGTCGCCGCTGCCGCGAAGATTCCTGTAATCGGGAACGGCGACGTGAACAGCGTGGAGGTCGCCTGCGAGCGTATTCAGAATTACGGCGTGTCCGGTGTGGCCATCGGGCGCGGCGCCATGCACAACCCGTGGATCTTCGGGCAGATTGCGGACGCCTGGGAAGGCAAGCCGAAGCGCGTGATTACCGCGGGCGAGGCGCTCGATGTGTTCAAGCTTTATTACGGTTTCAAGATCGAAGACGGCAGCACCGACAAGGGCGCCGAAGGCAGGCTCAAACAGCTCGCTGCAAGGCTTTGCAAAGGGTTCTGCTTAAATGAAGATGGGGCTGCCTCGTCGGAATGTCATCCTGGAGCCGAAGGCGATAGGATCCATGTACAGAACGATGCTGGCAATGATGTCGCGATGCAGGTGCGCCAGGCGCTCCTTTCGAGCAGCTGTGCCGCCGAACTCCTGGACCGTGCGCAGTCCCTCAAGGAAGGCTTGGCGAAGGACCTCGTGTTCGACCCCGGTCGCCTCGTGAACTTGAATGGCGCGAAAGAAACTGAGCTGAAGTTTGGTGACCAGTTCAAGGGCCGTTAGCCCATAATCATAAAATGTACTCAAAAAAAATCTCAAATTTTTACAAAAACATCTTGACTTTGAGTCAAAATTTGAGTACATTTAGAACATGGATAAAATCATTGACATATTTCAGTTTACGAATTTTCGCAAGTATTTGGACGAGTACCAGGCAGCCCGCGTGCTGACAGACCCTGATTTTACAAGGGCTGGAGCGTGTGTGTTGCTGGGGCTCCCCAAGACACGTAGCTACTATAACGACATCGTAAAGGGAAAAAAACTTTCCAGTCGTATGATTCCCAAGTTTGTGGAAGTGCTGGGCCTGAACAAAAAGGAGGCCAAGTATTTTGAGACTCTGGTGAATCTGGACCAGGCGAAGACCGCGACGGAACGGAACGCTTTTTTCGAGGAACTGCTGAAACAGCATCCGGATTCCCACCGCATCCTGAACGAAGACGCCTATGAATATTACAACCACTGGTACAACAGCGTGCTGTTTACGGCGTTGGAGGTCGTGGATGTCTCGGACGACCTTGAACCCGTCCAGAAACTGATTTTCCCGAAGGTTTCCGTGGGTACCCTGAAACGTTCCCTGGAATTGCTGGAACGCCTTGGTTTTGTTCGGAAGAACGAAGACGGCTTCTGGAAAAGTTGCCGTGAGTCGGTAAGCAGCGGTGCCTATAACAACAGCGATCTGGTTCGCCAGTATCAGTTGCAGTGCTTCGAACTTTCCAAGCAGGCGTTACTTGCGAATAATGAGAATCCGTCGGATATGGGAACGTTTACATTCAGCGTTTCCGATGACGCTTTCAAGGCGATAGCCAAGGAAATCCAGGGCCTGAAGGCCAGGGTGCGCAAGATTATTGCGCAGGACAGAAAAAAGGCGACTGGGGTCCACCAGTTGAATATTCATTTATTCACAAATTTGAAAAAGTAAGTTAAGGAGAAATCGGTATGTTTATTAAGAAGTTGACAAAGACGGGCCTCGCGTTTGCGGTCCTTGGCATCGGAATGTTCGTCGGCTGTGGTGGCGACAATGGCAGTACTGCTTCGACATCTAGCGAAACGAATTCGGGAATTCCCATTGCGGATTTGGATACGTCGCTTGTTCGATGGAATGTTGTCGACGGCAACCCCTGCAGTGATCTCTTGGATGAAGCTCATGTATTGGCCAAGAAGACATATGCATTCGGTAGGAGTATGTGCGGAGCGTATGCGGATATCTATATGTACATGAACGCGAGAGTCCGGGTGGTGGATGCAGCGGGTAATCCTGTGGTGGGTGCAGATGTCTATGAAGGCCGGTGTGCCTATGGTGATGAAGGTTGCCATTATACTACGGACAAGGAGGGCTATGCTTATTTGGATAGCGTAAATTTCCTTATATATATGGAAAAGGACGAAGGAGCCTTGGAAAAATTGGGACCGGACAAAGCCTATGAACCTGTCTATCAGGAATTGCAGCTGCGTGCAATTTCTGCGGATTCCAGCCTGGGTGCCAATGTGTTTTCCTATTTTGCCCGCGCCCACGTCGTGATGATAGATGGGGAACCCGTAGCCGAATTGAAGAAGATTATTGTGGAGCCGGTGTATTCGGCAAAACTGTACCTGGATTCTATCTATTTGCGTGAAGAAGAGGAATGGTGCCACGATAGGCCGGATGAATCCATCGCGGAAGCTGGTTTTGGTATTTGCGTACAAGTGGAGCATGGTATCTTGTCGCTGCACTATGAAAGGGATAATCTCCCTTATGATTTCTATCCTTGCCAGGTGGTGACTGAAGAGGATAAGAAGAACGGGTATGTCAATATTTATGGATTGCCCGAGGGAAATTATGAATATGCGATAGGAACGCCGAATTCGCAATTTGGTATGGGGAGTTTTTCCTTTGAGGTTTCTCGCCCGGCAGAATAACGGGACGGAATACATTTGATACACTAATTCGTTTTCGATTATAAGGACTGCGGTGCATAGCTGCGGTCTTTATTTATATATTCAAGGAGAATTGTTTTACCTCGTAGGTAGTTATGAATAAGAAAATCCGTCGCGTTTCAAAAACGGCTGTTGCCATCCTTGGCATTTGTGCGGGCGCCTCCTCTGCCGCACAGAACGTCATCGAGGTTGACGACACTCGCCCGGGCATTAAAATCAACACAGATAATATGCTGGGAGCCGATCTCGCCATCTGGAATCCGCCCTCTCGTTATTACGACATGACACCCGCCCTCGCCAAAGGCGGTTACTGGATTTTCCGTTTCCCGAACGGGAGCTTGAGCAATGACTACCACTGGAATGGAGCCGGCAAATACGATAGCACCGGGCTTTGGATTCCAAGCGACACAAGCTGGGCTCCGGGATTCCTCGGCGAAACGATTTACCGCGGCACCACAAAAGACAACTATGGTTTCATCCGTCGCAGCCACCTTGCCGATGGTGACATGAACACGATGTGGTGGGGCGAAATACTCGACCCGAAAGACCCTCCTTGGGTTGTCATTGAGTTCCCCGAAAAGAAAGACCTCGACTCCATTATCATAGACTGGGGCAATCTCCGCCCGAAGTCTTTTGAACTTTCATACTGGACCGAAGACTACGCCGAATACCCGGGCGTCCACCAGAATCTTGAAAACAAGTTAAAAAGGTGGGGAACAATCAAAGTAACAGGTAGCCAGACCAAGTACAAGTTCGCAACGACTCGCGCCCGCTATGTGGCCGTCCGCTTCAAAACGACCGACTTGCCATCTAAGGGCGTACAAATCCGAGAAATGAAACTCTATAGCGGTTCAGACGATTTACTTGCCGGGAACGATTACAAGTTCTTCGCCATGTCAACCCGCAACGGCGATAAGCCGCGCACCGACTGGACTGGCATCAAGTGGCATTTCGAAGAGTTCATGACTTATATCAATAAGTTTGTAGAAATCAATAATTTTGCATGGAGGCCGAACGCCGTTATCTGCGTCAACGCAGGCACAGGCACAGCCAAGGAAGCCGCCGCTTGGGTCCACTACGCCAATAAGGTCAAAAAATACAACATCAAGCAATGGCAAATCGGCAACGAACTTGACGGCGAATGGGAAGAATCCGGTCCGCTTTCGGCAAGGCAATATGCCGCACGCTTTATCGAATACGCCCGCGCAATGAAGGCGGTTGACCCGAGCATCATTTTGCACGGTCCGCTCTTCAGCACGCACAAAATGCAACAGAAGGGTGCTGGCCTCAACGATGGGAAATACTGGATGGCCGAATTTTTGCGCATCGTCGGTGAAGCTGAAAAGGCTGACGGCAAGCGCTATCTCGACGTTGTTGACTTGCACACTTATCCGTACTGGGCACCGAACAACCTGAACGCCAAAGACATGCTCAAGGCGACGATGGATGTCGGCCACAATGCCGATACGCTGAACGCCTGGATGAACAAGTATCTCGAAGGCAAGCGCCGCGTGTTTCTCTCGGAATTCAGCACGTCTGTACAAGGGAGCCAAATCTGGATGGACTACCCGCAAGCCGCCGGCATGGCAAACATTTTCGCACAATACCTCGTCCGCTTTGGCGACCGATTCCAGGCGCTCCCGTGGGATGCCTTCGGCAACGTTTTTGAAGGTCCGGACCACACGTGGGGAACTATCAGCATGACCGCTCTCGTCAAGGAAGGTTCCTGGAACCTCTGGGGAAGCCTTGAACCCACCGCCGAATATTACGGAGTCTATATGGCATTCAGGCGTTTTCTCGATGACCATTTGCCCTTTGCAGTCGTTCCCGTCAAAAGCACAACCGAATCCGTCGTACCATACGCCGTTTGCAGTAGCGACAGATGGGAGGAAGATATCAATCCCCGCGATTATCGAGACGATTTAAACCGCTGTCACGTTTTGCTTGTGAACCTCACAGACACCAAGCAAATTGTGCAGGTTGACCGCAAGAGCGAAAAAAAGAAGCCGGGCAACTACCGCACCGAAGTTGACGTATTCGGAGCAGAACAGTTCAAGTGGATTGGCGATCAAAAAGACGCTTACCCGTACCCGAAAATGGGACCAAGCGGTCGTTTGCTCGAAGGCAAGAACCGCGATATCGAAATTCCGCCATTCGGAACAGTCGTTGTCCGCATGAACGCATACAACCAAGCAAAGCCCCTCCCTCCACAGATTCTCGCCGCAGCACTCGAAAAGAAAGTCATGACCGTCGGCGACACGCTCGACCTCTTCGTGACTGCCTCGTCTCATTTTTCAAAACCGCTCGCTGGAGCCAACATCCAAATCAAGAAGTGGGACAATAAAGGGACGCTTACCGTCCGCGCTACACCTGATGACGGCAAATGGAATTCTTCCATCGAAAGTTTCCACATTCAAGTTCCTGTCACAAACAAAGTGTCTATCGGCAAGAAGGAAATCAAACTCACCGTCTCGAATGGACATTATCCTCCAGACACGCTCAACATTCCATTCCGCGTCCGTGGCGCTTACCGCACCACAAGTGTCATGCAGAACTTCGACAATGGTTTAGACAACGTATCGTGGTTCCCGGTCGTGAATGGCGACAACGCCACCTCCATGGATGCCAAGGTGTATAACGGGAATCCTCCGCTCGGAGGCTACATCCGCCACGACTTCATCGTCGAACAACCGCCTAATCTCGGCTGGCCGAACTACTCCGGAGCTTACTACAACGTTCCCGAAGAAGTCAAGAAATCCGTCGGCATCGTTTTCGATTACGCCACAACGCACAACAATCCGCAAGGCTACATCGAACTGCAAATCATGTCGAGCCAGGTCGAAGACTACGACGAATTCATGGTCCGCCTCAAGAACACGCGCGGCAACTGGGTTCGCGACACGCTCATCTGGGAGAACATGAAGCAAGAAGGCTGGGGCAAGACGATTCCGCAGCTTGACCCGACAAAAATCAAGAATTTCGCGTTCCGCGCACGCCACAGCGGTAAAGGCTATATCAGCCTCGACAATATCTACCTGCTCGGCGAAGACGGCAAGGAAGTCCCGATGCCGAAGGGTCTGAGAAGATTGCGCTAAACGTTGAAAATAAATGGATTGCAAGGAAGTCCGGACTTTAGGTCCGGATTTTTTGATGATTTTATGCGAGCTTGCTTAAACAAAGTTTATTTGTAAGATTATTTTGCATTGATTTTTTAGTAAAAAAGGTTTATTTTCAATTTGGTGTAAAAGGACAGGCTGAATGAAAAAATTAGCTATAGCACTTTTTGTGTACTTTTGCATGATAGTTCAATTGCATGCAGAAGAATGCGAAGTTCACCATCACAAAGAACTTGGGATTGAATATCCTGCAACGGAATTCAATCTTTTTGACGAATTTCTTTTGGATTTGTCAAAGTTGCCACAACTTGACCCACCGGTAAAAAATCTCAGTTCAAATCCCGTTTATAGAGCCTATATAGCGCCTTCGGATTCGACGATTATGATTGTTCTTACAGAAGATCGGGTAACCTTCTTTAAATTATGTTCATCGAGAGAAGAGTGTAATGGTTTCGCTCGTGTATATTATATAGATAGCCTGATTGTTGAGGAATTCCGCAGGTTGCAGTCGGCAGGTGTTCTTCCAGGAACCGCAACAGAAGCAGATTCGATGATTCGCCATGCCATACAGATGATAAAAAGCGACATGCCTTCTGTAGATAATATTTCGCTTTCCGGTTGTGTTTATAACCTTTACAAGCCTACTGGAGATTCGGATAAGGGAGGACGTGTAATGTCGACTGCTGGACTTTGCGTTTATGAAGACAAAGATGGTTCCATTAGTTTCTGCGGTCTTGTTGATTCGGTCAGTCAGTGTCCGCAATTGTTTCAACAAGAAGAACCGCCTCCTCTGAAATTGCCTGTGCTGCGAGCGGCCTTGCCGGGGATGTATTTCCGTGCGTACGACATGAACGGCAACTTTATTCGTAGCGGTACATGGCGTGAGGGCTCTGCCGATGAATTCCGCGCCCCGACAATCATTCGCTTTGAAGACGGTTACACTTTCCCGTTGTATAGCCCAAAGAATCGTTAGACAAAAAGAAGTCCGGACTTAAATCCGGACTTTCCTCGACATAAAAAAAGGAAACCCCGGCGCAGAGGCCGGGGTGACATTTCGTTTATCGCTTGTCCCTGTCAATCCAGGGCCTTGCCGTCTGGCCTACGTAAATCTGGCGCGGACGGTTGATCTTGGAATTCGGGTCGTCGTGCATTTCCTTCCAGTGGGCAATCCAGCCGGGGAGGCGCCCGATGGCGAACATCACGGTAAGCATGTTCGTCGGGATGCCCATGGCGCGGTAGAGGATGCCCGAGTAGAAGTCTACGTTCGGGTAGAGCTTGCGCGCGATGAAGTAGTCGTCCTTGAGGGCGGCTTCTTCGAGCTGGATGGCGATATCCAGGAGCGGGTCGTGCACGTGTTCGCGCTCGAACACCTGGTACATAAGCTTCTTGAGCACCTTGGCGCGCGGGTCATAGCTCTTGTACACGCGGTGGCCAAAGCCCGAAAGGCGGAACGGGTCGTTCTTGTCTTTAGCCTTGTCCATCACCTGCTCGATGGTCATGCCGCTCTGCTGGATGCGCAGCAGCGTTTCAAGCACGGCCTGGTTTGCACCGCCGTGGAGCGGGCCCCAGAGGGCGCAGATGCCGGCACAGATACTTGCGTAAAGGTTCGCCTGCGAACTGCCCACCATACGCACCGTCGACGTGGAGCAGTTCTGCTCGTGGTCGGCATGCACAATCAGGAGCGTGTTGAGCGCCTTTTCCATAATCGGATCCGGGTGGTACGGGCGCGCCTTACTGCTGAACATCATGTTCAAGAAGTTGCTGCAGTAGCTGCGTTCGGCTTCCGGGTAAACGAACGGTTCGCCGATGCTTGCCTTGTAGGCAAACGCTGCGATGGTGCGGATCTTGGAAATAAGGCCTGCGGTCGTGAGCTCGAAGGCGCTCGCGATGTTTTCGTCGTCGTAGAAGCGCGGGGTAAACAGGCCCACGGCGTTCACGATGGAACTGAGGATGCCCATCGGGTGCGCGCTCGGCGGCATTTCGCGGAAGAAGTGCAGCAGGTTCTCGTGCAAGAGCGCATTCTCGGTGAGGAGCGTGCGGAAATGCCCGAGCTGTTCCGGAGTCGGGAGTTCACCGTAAATCAGGAGCCACGCCGTCTCGGGGAAGGTCGCCTTTTCGGCGAGGTCTTCGATGGAGTAGCCTCGGTAACGGAGAATGCCTTTTTCGCCATTCACGTAGGTGATGGCGCTCTTGGTGCTGCCTGTGTTCAGGTAGCCGTAATCAAGCGTGACAAGTCCCGTTTCCTTGCGGAGGGAACTGATGTCGAGACCGTGTTCGTTCTCGGTGCCTTCAACCACGGGGAGCTCGAAGCTCTTTCCGTTGTAATTCAAGGTCGCTTTGTCGGACATTTATCCTCCGGATTGGCAGTTGGTTGCCCAACCGCCGGTTTTACTTCATTTCCTTAATGCAATTATAAATATTTTCGAACAGCTTGCCGAGTTTTTCGGTCGGAACGGCGCTGAACGCCACGCGAATAAGGCCCGAAAGCATGATTGTGCCGGTGCTGTAGTCCTTGATGAGCTTCTGGCGCAGTGCTTCGGCATCGACGCCCTTCGGCTTGATGCACATAAAGTAACCGCTGTTGCAGGGCATGGCCTCGAAGGCTTCCTTGTATTCCGGGTGCGCGGCGAGTTCGTTCTTGATGATGTCGAAGCGCTTCTTGAGCGTGTTGTACTTTTCCTGTTTCTGCTGCAGGTATTCCGGGCTCTGGAAGGCGGCGAGCAGGATCTTCTGGCTGATGCTCGGGGCGTTAGAGATGTTGCCGCGGACCGTACCGGCAGCCTTGTCTTCGAGGGCCTTGAGCTGGGCTTCGCTGGCGCCCTTGAAACCGAAGGTCATGAACCCGACGCGGAAGCCCCACACGTAGTCTTCCTTGGTGGGGCCGTCGAGCTTGACGGCGAGCAGGTTCTCGTTGGCTTCGAGCAGCTTCACGAACAGGGATTCCTTGGTCACGCCTTCCTCGTACACGAGTCCGAAGTAGGCGTCGTCGAGCAGGGCCACGACCTTGTTGCCCGCGGCGGCGCAGTCGGTGAGGATCTTCGCGATTTCGACTGCTTCCTTCTCTGTTGCGGTGTAGCCGGTCGGGTTGTTCGGGAAGTTCAGGAGCACGACTTTCTTCTGGCTCTTGCTTTCGGCGAGGGCGGCCTTGAGGGCTTCGGTATCGAACCCGCCGTCCTTGAAGGTGTTGAACGTCTTGATCTTCGCGCCGCAGCTGTTCACGAACACGAGCTCGTAGTTGTCCCAGTAGAGGTCAGGGATGATGACTTCGTCACCGGCGTCCAGGAACATGTAGCCCGCGCAGCTGATGGCGTGGGTGAGGGCGCAGGTCACGACCGGGTTGCTGAACTGCTTGCCGGCGAGACTCGGGTTCTTGCGGACAATCTGTTCCTTCCAGGCCTTGCGGAGGTCGGGGTTGCCAAAACTCGGGGCGTACAGGAACGATTGCTTGGGGAGGTTCAGGCTCTTGAGCACGCAGTCGAGCACGAGCGGGCTCCCGTCGTCTTCGAGGGCGGTGCCGATGGTCGCGTTGATTTCGGAGCCCTTGGCTTCGGCGCCCTGGCCCAGAATGCCCTTGCGCGGGAAGAAGATTGCCTTGCCCCTTTCGGAGAGCATGGAGAGAACGTTGCAGCCGTTTGCGGAGAGTTCCGCGTTTGCCTGTTCGGCGAGAGGATTGTAGCTCATGACCTTGGTCCTGTTAAAAATTCCGCGCGCAAAGATAGTTTTTTTAGGGGGAGTTTTCAAGTTTTCTGTAGGCAAAAGGGGGAAGCCTCCCCCTCGCAAAAGCCTTGTCTTTTGCAACCCTCTCTCCTAGGGTCCCCCCCCTAAGACCCCGTTGTACATTTTTTGTAATAAAAATGCAGAAATCATGGTTTTGAATGTATATTTCATATGCTTATTTGGAGGATCGTTTATGGCTTTGAAGCGTTTATTGATTGCCGTAGCATTTTTGTCCATGGTAAACGGTTCGCTTGCCGGGGAAGTACCTAATGTCACGAAGTCGGTGTTGCTAAGGTCTAAAGAGAAGAAACCTTACACTACAGAGGTGAAAGTTTATAAAAACGGCATGGATGAAGCCAAGTTTGATCGATTGATTGATAGTTTATTTATGGCCGATGATCATTTAGACTTAGACTCCCTCTATGAAAAGTATGTTGACCGTAAAACAGTCGAGAAACAGAGGTATGAAGAATATCTTTTAAAAATTGAACTGTATTACAACGAGGAGGCTGTGGCTTTCCTCAGTAACCAATATTTGCAGGAGGATGTGGCGAATTTCGTAGCTGGCGCTAGTAAATATGATGACTCTCTTCAAACTTTAATGTTTGGCGAAACAAAGGGTGCGAAAAACCTTGATGAAGTAGTGGCCAAATTGAGTCAAATGAAAGTCTACGATGTTTTTGTTCAAGGCTCGGACACAGCCGCGTTTAATGCTGAAATCAATCGCTATTCTGATAGTAAAAGAAAGACTTTTACTAGAGGCGTGAAAATTTCAGCAGCTCATGGAATTGTAAAAGCAAAAGTGCTCCGGGACTGGGGCGATGATAATCAAATGTGTGAACTATACGACGTTGAAACCGGAAAACGAATACAAGTTTCGGACTTGTTGCCGAGCAATAGGGTGAAGTTTGAATATGGTAGAGACTCTGTAACTTTAGTAAAAGTCGACAAAATTGACAAAGACGGTATAGAATTTTATGATGACTCGACTGATTCGCATATTGTCGATAAGAACGATAGTGTATACTTTGTACTGACGGATTACGCAAAATCCTTGATGGCTAGAGATAAGGGCTATACCATATCGATGGCGACAAACGCATATGGCGACAAGATAAAGAAATATCATTTTAGGAGAGTTAACGGTTCTCCTCATAATAGGGATGTTTTCATTCCCATGGAACTGAAGGGCTGCTCCAATACCAAGAAAATTCGAAATCGTATGCTTGATATTATGTTCGGCCATAATAAAGGAGACTTGGACACTTTGGTTATCGAAGGTGTCAAAAAATGGATTCCGGAACACAGAGATGGAAAAAGTATGTTGTTGCAACTGGGTGATGGCTTGATTTCCTTTGGTTTCGAGGATCAATCAACGCGGGGTAACTCAAATAACATTTTTGCTGTTTTTGATAGGAAAACAGGAACGGAAATCTCTGCAAAAGATCTCATAAAGGACAAGGCTGGATTTATGAAGTTCGTCAACTCCCACAACCTTTATTTGGCAGGATTTCTTGTTGACACAACAAAAATAAAAGAGCAGCCAAAAAAATTTGGCGAGCAATTCCGTAACTATTTGCGTCATTCTGTTGCAATGGGCCCTTTCTCGGGGATAAAGGAATTTCCGACTTCTTGGTGGTTCTCTTTCAATAAAATGGATGAAATTGTCCCTGTCGAGTTCAATACGCCAACAGCCAGAATATTCCTGGATTATGCAGACATCAAAAAATATATAAATCCTAAATATCTCAAGGCCATGGATCGTGCCGTGAAATCGGCAGGGAAGTTATGAATATGTTTGCAAAAATATTGATTAGTGTTTTTAGTGCTTTCTCGCTTTCGGCTGCGTGTGATGCCGGGCTTTGGTTAAATGCTGTTGATTTGAGGAGAGACTCGACGATTGCCTCTCTTTTTAATGCGGTTGATGATTCTTTATACGAAATAAACAAAACGACAGAATGGAGTGTAATTGCCAATGCGTGCAATTGCATCGGTGGTGCTGGCGGTATTTTCCTGCAATCTAGGCATGTTGATTTGATGGGAACTGGTTGGCATTTGAATTGGTGTGGCTATCCTGATTCCGTTGTTTTTTATAGGGAAGAAGTACAATACCGTACGAAGGATCTGATTTTAAAAACAAGTTCTGTTTTGTTTGGCCAGGTTCAAACATTGAAAAAGCTCATTATGGAGAAGGGATGTGAAACTGATTCGGTCTATGAGTTTTCAGATAAAGAGTTGATTCCCGAAAATGCTAAAAAAGGAATTTATGTTGTAGATATTCCTGTTCCGAGCGAAAATGTCCTTGTGCCGCAGTCTGTCCGCCTTTTGAAAATTTATTATCCCAATGGAACGCTTGCTCGCGAAATTCAGTTTTTGCAAGGGCTTAGGAATGGATATGACAAACGCTATTTCCCTTCGGGAAAAAAGTACATTGTTAATCATTACAAAAATGGTTTGATGGAAGGAATGCAAATGAAATATTTCCGTTCTGGGAAGAAGTCTCTTGAAGTGAAATACAAAAATGGAAAACATGTAGGAATTGTAAAATACTATTCAGAAGAAGATGGCTCGGTGACTATAGAAGAAATTGGCGAATTTGCATGGTTCGGGTGGTAATACCCAATTTTTCTTTATTTTTTCACGATAAATCAAGCCAAAAACGCGTTTATAATTGTATTTTTTGCGGTACCGAATGATACCTTTAAAAATGCACAAATCTTTAAAAATGCACAAATTGCACAAAAAGGTGAATATATGCTTGATTTGAACACTGTCGATTGGAAGACGCTCCCCTTCGGTTATTACGATACCGATTAAGGTTGCGGCTGGGAAGCGGAGTGCTCGTCGACTTATCCGGTGCGTGGTATTTGTCCTGAGGGCTGGCACCTGCCTGCGAATTCAGAATGGAATGCTCTTTTCACGGCAGTCGGTGGTCGATCAGCTGCGGATATGATGCTAAAATCGACAAGTGGCTGGTTCGATAGCGGCAATGGCACTGATGCTTATTCCTTTGCTGCGTTGCCTGCTGGCTACAGGTACGTGGATGGGAGTTTTACCGATGAAGGCGAATATGTGGCTTCTGGTGTTCTACGGAGGAGGGGGAGGCAGGCGACTTCGCGTACACCATGGGTTTGGGCTTCGTCCTTGGTATTGCGAAGCTGGCCGACTACAGCAAGCTGAAAGGATTCTCTGTCCGTTGCGTAAAGGACTAGCAGTGAGGTGAGTGCAGCGCGAAAATACTTGCATTTCTGCATTGCCGTGCCGTTTTAGCGATAGCTGGTAGTTGTAGTGCTGGGTCACGTCTGTAGCTCATTTCTGGTTTGGCGCTGTTGTCGTAAAGTTGCGGTTCACTAAAATATATTGCCGATGCATTTTTATGAAATGCATGTGCAAGGAGTATATGATTTTGAAGCGCTATGGCGTGCTGGGGAAACTTGGTTCCTGAGTGAAAATGCTGTATAATGTGGTTGATTTGTATTACAAAGTAGAAACAAGTGCGCTACCGCGAAAATTTTACAAATAAATTTGCAATGTTCCTTACAAATTTGTTGTATTTTACTGACAAATCACAAACAAAGGAGCATAAATTGGCTAACGAAAAAACAATCCCCATGATTTCTATTGACCCGACAACGGTGACGAATCCTGCAGGAAAAATCACCTTGGAAGAATTTAAGGAAAAGTATGGTCGAGAAATTAAAACACTAGAGAAGCAGGTTCCTGAACTTACGTTGGTTCATGAACTAGATTTGACTGCGCGAGCATTGCTGGTTTGTTCATGGGGCCTGAGCGCCAAGAGTTGTGGAACAAGATCCGTAATTGTATCTGTACAAACACCGGTTGTCGCTGCCAGAAGGGCTGGCTCGTCGAATTCTACAAGGAAGTATTCTTATAAGATTTATAGAAAGGATATTGATTGGCAAAGCCTTTCTGCTATGCAAAAAATTCAGCTCTATGCAGAAAAGGCTGCACAGGATCAGTCGATAAAGACCGGAGAAGTTCCGTCTGATTTTTCTCTGTTCCGCACTGTGACGAATTCCTCTGCTGGAATGGATGTTTTTGTCGATTCTAATGTCATTCATGAACATGTTTATATCTACCGACTGTACACCAGCAGCAACAGGTATATCGAACAGATTGTCCATTACCTTACGGTTCGTCCGTCTATTACGAGTTTTACGGGTGTTCCAGATCCGCTTGTGCGCCGGGTAAAATTCGATTATGAAGTCGAGAATACGACGCAGATTGCTGTTTATAAGGGCTCGTCCCAAACGCCGTTGGCAAATCCGTCTGTAGATACGGCTGTCCAGAACGGAAATACATACTCCTATAGACTGGTTGCGAAGAATGAATGGGATCGCACGATGGAAAAGACGATTTCTGTTCGATGCACCGGTATGAAACCGGCCAAGCCTGTGCTTTCTGTTGTAAAGGATGCTGCTTATGTTAGGAACAGGCTGTCTTGGTCGGTGTTGCCGAATGTGTCCAGTTGCTCGATTGTGCGTACTAGAGTTGTAAATGGCAATCGAACGACAAGGACGATTACGCCGACATACGCCAATGGCTATTACATTGATTCCGATGTCGTAAAAGGTGCAACGTATTCTTATACAATGACGGTGACGAATGGCTGGGGGTCGACGGCGGGAAGGGCTGTTTCGATCACTATGACTGGAAATGCTCCGGCTGTTCCTGCCATTTCGAGCCTTACGACAGAGAGAAATGGCTCTGTTAACGTAAATATCGCACAAGTGGTTAATGCTACTGGCTACAAAATTTATCGTTCTGTCAACGGACAAGAACGTTATGCCGGTGGAACGTCGACGATTTCGTACAACGATTTTGCCTGCCCGGTAAACGAAGAAATTACTTACAGGGTTACTGCCGTCAATGGATGGGGCGAATCTGCAAAATCTGCTTCTAAGACGATTTTCTCGTATCCGTGTGCGGACAACCAGATTAAACGCAAGGCGCTCTGCATTGCAACAAAGTTTAATGAACGTTCTCTAAAGAGCTGCAGTGAAATGGCGAAGGCGTTCCAGTATAATGGAATTCCTGCAGAATATGTCCAGAACCTTTCTGAAGCAGACCTTAAAAATAAATTAAAAACGTTCTTTGATGGATTTGATGCGGATGATTATCCTATCATCATGTGCAATGCGCATGGCAGTGTGGATTACATTTCACTTTTGGTAGAAAATGGTTCCCAAAAGTCGATTTCGTTTGCGAATCTGAAAAAGATTCTAGACAAAGTCCCTGGTCACAAGATTCTTATGATAGATTCTTGTTATAGTGGAAGTGCCGTTACAGATAATTCTACTGTTAGTAAAAAAACGGTAAAGAGTCTGGCGCTTTCGAAGGAACCTGAATTTTCGGCCCTGGATTTTGCAGCGACGATTAGAGGCGTGTTCTCGATAAAGACTGCAGTTGCGAAAACTGCGGCTAAGACTAAGGCTAGGACGCTCTCTACGGGGTCTGGGGAATTGGCAACTCCTGATTATTCCGTCATTTGTAGTGCCTCTCCAAATCAAAGTTCTTGGGGATATAGGCAGGAGTACAACTATATTCCTTACTGGTGGAGCATTGGTCTTGGGTGGGATTTCTTGCAAACTCCAGAAGTCTTTAAGCCTTGCGGTCATCATTCCGATACAAACGGTAACAGGTCTATTACCGTGGCTGAATTGGCTGAATATTCTAGAATGCGGGAGGCAACCTCTGATCGCGTTATAAGCCGCCAGTCTCAACCATTCTGCTGGCCGGAAAATGATGGTACGGTTGTTGCAGTATTCCCCTCTAGTATTCGGTATTTTACATTGAAGAATAGCGCAGGGGCTGCGGCGAGCATGAGTGTGTCTATTACGAACCCGGATACTGGGCGTACATCTACTTGGAATGTTTCAGGATCCTGTGCTGTTAATGGATGCAAGCAAATTGATCTTTCTTCAAAGATAACCAAGAATGGGACAAAGGTAAAGTTTGTCACTGTTGTGTCGGGAACTCGCAGGGTGTCTAATGAGTTTATCTTTAGCGCCTTGTCGAATCAGTCGGTTAGCTTTGAAGTGACAAGTTCGTCTTTGACGGAAAAATAACCGAAAGTAACAGAATGTTCTCCATGTAGCCAAGGGCGGGCTCCGGGTTTCCGGGGCCCGTCGTTTTTTTTTGTACAACGTTGTAAAAGTTTTACATACTGTAATTAACTTTTTAGATTATTTTATTTTAAAACGGGATGAGGAGACCGTTCGCTTTCTCCTTGGGAACAAAAGGATTGATAAATGAAAAAAAAGGTAACGAAAACCAAAAAAACAAAAAAGTCAACAAAAAAGGGTCTTCAAGTCAAGGGATATAAGATAAGTGAAAAGACTTTGAAAAGCGTGGATGAGTTTGTGGAGAGTGTGAATTCTCCCGAAAAAATGGCGAATTTCTTTAATAGTTTTAGTGCGTCGAAAAAGAAAGGTAAAGCTAGACGGGATGATTTGTGTTTGTTGACAAAGGAAGGGGCTATTTTTGCGCATCAAAAGTGGTATTGGGAATGGAAATATCCACACGTTCCCGCTTCTTCACGTGAATGGCTTGTTTCCGATTCTTTCCGTGCTCATATTGATTTCGCAGTTGGATTAGAAACCGTTCGAGAAAAGCTCCCTGATTCAATGGGAATATTCTTGCTCAAGAAAGATGGCTCGAATTTTAAAGCGGACGATTTTAGGGAGTTATTGGCAGTCGAGACGCTAGCTAATCAGGCAGCTCTAGCCAAGGATGCCGCTAAAGCAGCGGTCAAAAAAACCGAGACAAAGACTGTGGCAAAGAAGACAACTGCTAAGAAGTCTACCAAGGCAACAGCCAAGAAGGTTGCAAATAAGGCTGCCAAGTAGTCTTTTATCGGTTCTTGAATAGATTGTAGCCAAGGGCGGGCTTCGGGTTTCCGGGGCCCGTCGTTTTTTTTGAGCTTTTGTATTATGCTTTTTTTACTCTTTTTTTCGAAATAAGGGATGCCAAGATGCCTGCCATAATTGTATTTTTCTGTGCGGTACCGAATGATACCTTTAAAAATGCACAAATTGCACAAAAAGGTGAATATATGCTTGATTTGAACACTGTCGATTGGAAGACGCTCCCCTTCGGTTATTACGATACCGATTACAAGGACATCAGCATCCACATGGCCGCCACCTGCTTGCACTACGGCCAGGAAGGTTTCGAAGGCCTCAAGGCTTACACGGGCAAGGACGGCAAGGTCCGTATCTTCCGCGTCGACGAGAATGCGAAGCGCATGCAGAACACTGCGAACCGCGTGCTCATGGCAGTGCCGCCGGTCGAACTGTTCCGCGAGATGGTCCACACAGTGGTGAAGGCTAACGCCCGCTTTATTCCGCCGTATGGTCATGGTGCAACGCTCTACATCCGCCCGCTTCTCATCGGTACGAGCCCGGAAGTCGGCGTGAAGCCCTCCGACGAATACCTGCTGTTGATGTTCGTGACTCCGGTTGGCCCGTACTTCAAGGACGGTTTCAAGCCTGTGGATATGATGATCAGCCGCAACTTCGACCGCGCCGCTCCGCAGGGTACGGGTACGGTGAAGGTCGGCGGTAACTACGCTGCCAGCTTGCTTTCCCTCGCCGAAGCCAAGAAGCTCGGCTACTCCAGCACGATTTATCTGGACGCGAAGGAAAAGAAGTACATCGACGAATGCGGTCCGGCAAACTTCTTCGGCATCAAGGGCAAGACCTACGTGACCCCGAAGTCCGAATCCATTCTGCCGTCGATTACGAACAAGAGTCTGCAGCAGCTTGCTGAATACCTCGGCTACACCGTGGAACGCCGCCAGGTCCCGTTCGAAGAACTCGCTGAATTCAGCGAAACTGCCGAATGCGGTACCGCCGCCGTGATTACCCCGATCAAGAAAATCGTGGATCCGGTCGCCGGCAAGGAATTCACCTACGGTGACGGCAAGAATCCGGGCCCGGTTTGCACGGAACTCTTCACGAAGTACACTGCTATCCAGTTCGGCGAAGCCGAAGATCCGTTCGGCTGGACTGAAGTGGTTGATGTGTAATCGTCATCCTGAGCCCTGAATGGGCGAAGGATCCAGACCTGATATTAAAAAAATCCCCCGGCAATGCCGAGGGATTTTTTGATTGGGTTTATATGGTTATCTTGCTACGACTTTCAGCGACCTGTTTCCGCACTTTGCGATGTAGAGCCCCTGCTTGATTCCTTGCAACTGCAAGGTAGACTTGTCGGCGGTGTTGCCTGAGGTGCGCACCAGATTGCCGTTCATGTCGAAGAGCATAATCTTGCCGGTACCGTAGAGCGTGTTGCCTTCGCGGTAGAGTTGGACCCCCGTGGCGCTGACGACCGGGTGGAGGGCTTCCGGCCAGCCGCATTCGGGAATCATGGCGTCGCATACGGGTACCGACGAGCTGGAAGATCCCGGCTGTACGGAGGAACTGGATGTGGGTTCGCTGCCGCCCGTGATGAAATTTTCTACATGGGTGACGCCCGTGTTCACATAGTTGCCGAGGTTATACACGCTGCGCATCGCGTTGATGACGTCGGTTTCGAGCACCTTGCCCACAGGGCTGCTCTGGCGACGGATGTAGGCCATGTTGTCGTAGTTGGTGTTGCTCTCGTTGCCCATGTCCCAGAGGATAGGCGTGAGCCCGTACTGCTTAGCTGCGGAAACCACATCCTTGTGCCACTGCACGCGGCCCTGCTTATGGAGGTTCAGGTCAGATCCGCTCAGTTCCGGGGAGCGTACGTTCGCACCGAACTCGCCGACGATGACCGGGTAGCCCTTGTCCACGTAGTTCGTCTTCATTTTGGCGAACTGTTCCTTGGGGTGTTCGATGCCTGCAAGCTTGGAATCGATGGAACCTGCCCAGGCGTTGTAGCCCGCATTGCGCTTGGGTTCGCTGGTTTTCTGGTAGTCGCCGTAGTAGTACTGCGGCAGAATCGGCTCGCTTGCGCCCCAGTCATCTTGCTTGGTCATGAGCGTGTACTGATACGGGTCGTAGTAGTGCACTTCGAACATCAGGCGGCCTTCGACTTTGTCTTTCGGGAAGGTGCTCACCGGGGCGCTCTTGACGGACTTGTCGATGTCGGTGTTGAGACCCTGAATAATCAGTGTGCGGGTGGCGTTATTGCCACCGGTGGCGCGCACCGCGTCGATGAAGGTCTGGTAGTAGTGCATCAGCGTGCTTACGTGCTGGGCAGTCCAGTTGTTCACGTTCGGGCCGGGCTCGTTTGCGCCTGCGAAAATCAGGCGTTCGTTGTAGTCCTTGAACTGGGTCGCAATCTGAGTCCAGTAGGTCTTCATCTTGGTGTCGATGGTGGAGTTCACGCTAGTGCCGATGTTGCTCTGGAACCAGCCGCCTTCACCTTCGTGGTGGATGTTCAGAATCGTGTAGAGGCCCGCGCGCATCGCATAATCAACGACCGTCTTTACGGAATCAAGCCAGGTTTGGGTAATCTTGCCGTCGCTTGTGTGGCTGTCCCAGGCGCAGGGAATGCGGACCGTGCTGAAACCGGCCGCCTTGACGGAATCGAGCAGCGCCTGCGTGGGGAAGGGGTTGCCCCAGGCGGTGGGGTTGTTCGGCACTTCCATGGAGTTTCCGATGTTGAAGCCCATGCCCATCTTGGACTGGATTTCTGATGCCTTCGGGAGCGTGGCCGCTGTTGCCGTGGTCACTGTGAGGACGCCTGCGATGGCGAAATAAGCGGCTTTTGTAAGAAAATACTTCATTTTAAATCCTCTTAAATTATCCCTAAATCAGAACACATAATAAATTTATATCGAAAAAAAGGGAAATGGGTACAAAATCGATTGGGGACTCGAAAAACCATTGAACGGATTACAACGGGAAAGAGGGTGAAATTGAACGTTTTTCCAGGCTACAAAGTTATATTTATAAATGAAGATGTTGAATAGGCGGGCTTGAATGCGTTCTTGGGGAAATGTTCTTTTTATTTTGTTTTTATTAGTGTTTTTGTCGGTGTTGATTGTTGCGTGTAGCGATGATTCAAGCTTTGCAGGCGAAGTTCGCCCGTCGATAGAAAAACGGACTATTTCGGGCTTTGTGCAGAAGGGGGCTTTCTCGAAGGGTTCTGTTGTTTCTGTGCAGGAACTAGATTCGGTCACTTTTTTACCGACGGGAAATATAGTCGAAGTAAAAATAGATGACGATGATGGCGCATTCTCGGTTGAACTTGAGGGCTTTAATTCCCCATATGCGCTGTTTGAGGCCAAAGGTACGTTCAAGAACGAGTTGACGGGTAAAAAAACGGTGACGCCGGTGACCCTGTATGCGTTTTCCGATATCTCGGTGCGGAATACGGTGAATGTGAACTTGCTGACGTATTTGGAACACCGTCGCGTACTTCATCTTGTTGCAAATTATGGAATGAGGCTTGAAGAGGCTAAAATTTGGGCGGAACTTGAGGTTTTTGCCGCCTTCGGCATATCCGGTGATTTTGCGCTGGCAGAAGATTTGAATATCTATGGCGAGAGCGATGGGGATGTTTCGTTGCTTGCGGTAAGTATCTTGATGTTGAGTGGACTGGATAGGAGTTTTTCTTTGGGGCTGCCCTTTGGTGTCAAGGCGAAATACAATAATGATGAAACCGAAAATCTTGTCAGACGGATTTCGGATTTCGCTGAAGATCTCGAAAAGGATGGATCCTGGAATAGCAAATCGGTTATTGCGAATATAGCTGATTTTGTGGTCGATCGGAGTCTTGCGGGATTATTCGATTCTTTTTCCGATGCAGTGGTTGACATCATTAACCATTTCTGGTGGAATGCGTATGGTCTGTCACCATGCAATGAAAATCTCGATGGAAACATTGAATCGAATAGTAACATGCGGAGCAGGTTGCTGGGGATGAAATTCCTGTGCAAGGATGGCTCATGGCAAGTCTATGACGCGCTAGGTTTGGCAGGTAAAGATACGACGGGGAATCCAGATGACAAGGATGTTCGCGATACAACATGGAACGGGGAATGGAGTCATCTTAAGCGGGATACGCAGGGATTGGAATGTACGACGTTCGGCCAGATTGCAAATGGTGTGTATGACCCGGACAATGTGTATTTTTGCTATGGAAAAGAATGGAAACGATTCTATGGGAATAAGGATATAAAGTACATCGAACTTGATGATGACCGCGATGGGCAAGTGTATCGCGCTGTGCGCATAGGGAAGGATATATGGATGGCCGAGAACTTGAATTATGATGTCGGCGACGGTTTTGTTCCGGGAAATCCGTACGATTCATATGGCGGCTACTATAAATGGGACGTTATCGAAAATGCCTGCCCGGAACATTGGCATGTCCCAAGTAAGGAAGAGTGGGAATATCTGTACGCATATATGGACAGTTCGTATAGGGATTTTTTGTCGCGTAGCTATGGTTTGTGGCCCGATGGAAATGACAAATATGGTTTTTCGGTTGTGCCGGCCAGAATGTATAACTTCGGAGAACTTGTTCAGGGAGATATTTTTGCCGAGTTCTGGACAAGTTCCTTCAGGGAAGCCGGTGCGAGAAAGCTTGCTTATTCGTTCGTGGTGGATAAAAATGCTGCGGAGTTTGAATCTGGATATAATGAAATGGCGCAGATGTCGATTCGTTGTATTCATGATTTTGATTGGCGGCGAAAATGCAACGAATCGAACTTGAATGATGTTGTGCAGTTGGACCGCTTGACGTATTATGTCTGTCGCGAGGATGGATGGGTTTCCATGACTGCTGAAGAATATGGTGCCTATTCTGGGACCATTGAACACGAGGGTGATGCCAAAGAAGAAAATGGTTCTTGTTTTGTGTACGAAGATAGCAGTTGGCGAGAACGCGATGATACCAACTGCCTGTATGCACTAGGAGGCTGTACGGCTGCTCGACAGGGCGAAGTAGCCCAATCGCCTAAAAATGAACAGTGGTTTACTTGCCGTGATAGTTCCTGGAAATTTTCGGAACCTATTGAAGTCGATACGCGATTGTGGGAAAATGATTGCATATATGGCAATGTCAATGTTGGCCCAATTTATCATTACTATTATGTGTGTCAGAATGGCTGGCGCTATGGTACGTACCTCGATAGCGTCTTGGTCTCGCTAGGCGGAACGGCATGCTTGGTGGAGGGCGATACATCCAGGGTGAAATATGCGGACATGTATTTCGTTTGCGAAAAATCCTCTGAGCGTGCGCCACGCGAGTGGAAAAGAGCTCCGATGATTTATAATGATACTTACAAAGATAGAGATGAGTGTAGGGCGGCTGGGCGATATGGCGATGGCACGATTCACGACAGGTATTCCAATATAGAACGGATGTATGTTTGCGATAATGGCAGTTTCAGGAATGCGACAGAAAGGGAACGGCAGCTGGGACGTGGATGCGTTAGCTATATCTACGGGAAGACGGTCAAACTAGGTCAATCGAATTACACGTGCGATGAATCGGGCTGGTCGGTTGCTGCGGGGCAACTGGAAACGGGTTCTTTCGTCGATTCCCGCGATGGCAGGGAGTACAAGACTATAGGGATTTGGAACTATGTATGGATGGCGGAGAACCTGGACTATGCGGATTCTGTCGTGATGCCCGAACTGGAAGGCAATCGCTGGTGCTATGACGACAAGCCTGCAAAATGTGCCCAGTATGGTTCCCTGTATTCTTCGACTGTGGCGAAAGATGTTTGCCCTGCAGGGTGGCATTTGCCGACAACGAATGAATGGTACATGCTGCTCTATTTTACTCGTTTTATGGGCGAGAATGAAATTGCCGTCTTGAGGTCGACTTCGGGCTGGATAGATTACAAGGGCCTGGCTGCGAATGGAAATGACAGGCTTGGATTTACGGCACTGCCAGGCGGCTTGCGGTATGACGAAGGCCCGTATGACTACGAAGGCCACAAGATTGTGTTTTGGGTTGATCGCGAAGATATGGTGACGCAGAATTATGGGCTGGCCATCGACTATAAGGAACTGCCTGACTTTATTTCCTTCGACAACGAGGATTTGGGCTTCTATGTTCGCTGCATAAAGGATCCCACCTGAGTCGAACGGTCGCCTGTGAGCCGAAAGCGACTCGTATTAACGAGTCGTGTCGGCGAGAGTGAGGCGATGCCGGAGTAGCCTTACGGGATTGTGAGCCGAACGGTCGCTTAATGCGCTTCTAGCCAGTTCTCGCCGAAGCCGACGCTTGCGACGAGAGGCACCTTCAATTCCATGGCGCCTTCCATCTCGGATTTTACCATCTGGGCCATCGCTTCCACCTGGTCGCGGGGGCATTCGAACACGAGTTCGTCGTGCACCTGCAGCATCATCTTGAGCGGGAGCTTTTCTTCGTTGATGCGCTTCTGGATGCGTATCATCGCAATCTTGATGAGGTCGGCGGCGGAGCCCTGGACGGGAGTGTTCACGGCCATGCGCTCGGCCATTTGCGATTCCATGCGGTCACTGCTATCGATGCCTGCGATGTAGCGGCGGCGGCCCGACAGGGTTTCCACGTAGCCGTCGCGGTGGGCGGCCGCCTTGGTATCTTCGATAAACTGCTGTACGCCCTGATACATCCCGAAGTAACCGTCGATGAAGTCCCTTGCCTGCGACATCGGGATTTTCAGGTCACGGGCGAGGCGGAAGGCCGTCATTCCGTAAAGCACACCGAAATTCACCACCTTCGCGTCGCGCCTCATGTCGCTCGTGACATCGACGAGATCCACCCCGTAAATCGCGGCAGCGGTGCGGGCGTGGATGTCGATTCCTTCCTTGTAACTTTCGATGAGCGCGGCATCGCCACTCAGGTGCGCAAGCATTCTGAGTTCAATCTGCGAGTAGTCTACCGCGAGAATCACGTTGTCCTTGCTCTGCGGCACGAACGAGGCGCGAATCTTCTTGCCTAAGTCGCTACGCACGGGGATGTTCTGCAGGTTCGGATCGCGGCTCGAAAGGCGCCCTGTCGCGGTTCCCCACTGGATAAAGCTTGTGTGGATGCGGCGCGTGTCTGGGTTCACCAGCGTGGGGAGCACCGTGATGTAGGTGCTCTGCATCTTCTTGAGTTCGCGGTACTCGATGACGGAGAATACGATCGGGTGCGGCGCACGGAACGAGAGCTCCTCGAGAACGACCGCGTCGGTGCTGCGCTTCTTGATTTCGGGCAGTCCGAGCGTATCGAAAAGTACGTCGCCTAACTGCTTGGGGGAACCGATATTGAATTCGACTCCCGCCATGTCGCATATTTCTTTCTCGAGATTCTCGATGCGGCGCTGCAACTCCTGTTCCAGCGTCTTGAGGGCGGGAACGTCAATCGCGACGCCGACCGTTTCCATCTGGTAGAGAACCTTCAGGAGCGGCATCTCCTGCGCGAAGAAGTACTTCACGTAGTCGAGCTTTTCGAGTTCCTTCTTGAGCGGCTCCCACAGGCGCAGCGTATAGACTGCATCTTCGGCGCCGTATTCCGTCGCGTCCTTGATGGGCGCGCGGTTGAACGTAATCTGATTCTTGCCGCGCCCGATGAGGTTCTCTATCGGAATCATCTCGTGCTGAAGGCGCTGCATCACCTGGTTGTCGAGGCCGAGGCCCGATTGTCCCGGCGAAAGCATCCAGGCGGCAATGAGCGTGTCGATGATATTTGCACTGTCGATATCGGCCTGCGGAATCTTGAACGCGCGTGCGAGAACGTGCAAATCGAATTTCGCGTTGTGGAATACGAGCTCGCGCGGCTTCCCGGTGTTTTCCACCGGGGTAGCATCTGCGATGAATTCCTTGAACCAGTTCGCGACCTTGTTGAAGTCGAAGTTGCCGCCCTTGCTAGCGGGAAGTGGAAACCCGATTTCGTCGGTGTGCGCGAGCGGAATGTAGTAGCCCTTCGCTGGATCTGCCGAAAGGCAAAGCCCCACGATGTTGCATTGCATCGGGTCGAGCCCATCCGTTTCGGTATCGATACCTACGGTATTTGCAGCCGCGAATTCGGCCTTCATCTGTTCGAAAATTTCTTCGGTATCGACGCAGACGTACGTGGGCAAGTCTTCTACGGGGAAGCTTGCGGCAACGGGTTCGCCGTCCGTGCCATTTTCGCCAACGCCTTCTGCGCCTTCGCCGTCACGCACGAATCCCGCCTTGCTCGGGACTTTTTCCAGCAGGCGCAACAGGCTGTTGATTTCGTGGTCCTTGAACATCTGCGCGAGCGTATCTACGTGCAGGCCGTTGTATTCGAGTGCGTCCAGGTTCCCGCTGAATGCACGCTTGGTCTGGAGCGTCACGAGTTCGCGGCTCAGGAAAGCTTTCTCGCGGTTGTTTGCGAGGTTGTCGTGTAATCCCTTCTTGGTAATCTTGTCGAGGTTTGCGTACAGGTTGTCCATGTCGCCGTAGTCGTTCAGCAACTGGATGGCCGTCTTGGGGCCCACCTTCGGTACGCCGGGAACGTTGTCGCTCGCATCTCCCATGAGCGCGAGGTAGTCGCGAATCTTTTCCGGCGGGAGCCCATACTTTTCCATCACCTGCTCGGGGCCGAAATCAATGCCGTCGGCACCCTTTGTCAAATGGAAAAGGTGAATCTTGTCCGTCACGATTTGCGACATGTCCTTGTCTTTACTGAGAATCACCACGTGGTCGAATCCCGCTTCGATGGCTGCCGTTGCGGTAGATGCCATCACGTCGTCGGCCTCGTAGCCCGGTTCCGAAAGCAGCGGGATTCCGCTGGCCTCGAGACTTTCTCCCAGGAGCGGCATCTGCGCCGCCATCTCTTCGGGCATTGGCCCGCGATTCGCCTTATAGTCGGGGTAAAGTTCGTGTCTGAAAGTCTTCGTGTGCGCCACGTCGCGTGCGATTGCGAAATGCGTGGGCTTGTGCTTAGCCAAGATGCGGAGCACAGCACCCCAGTAGCCGTGCATCATCGACACGTCTTCGCCCTGGCTGTTCTTGAGCGGGTTCTGCGAATACGCGTAGAACATGCGGAACGCGAGCGCGTAGGAATCGAGCAGTAATAAAGTCTTTTCAGGCATATTTCGAATGTAGAAAAAATGTCTGTCTGGGTCGATGCGCAAGCGCCCTTAAATGAAGAATTTCTGGTTTATCTCGATTTCAATCCCCACGTAATGCGGGCCGAATTTCTTACGCAATGATGTGGTGAGCCCGTCGGAGGTTCCCTTGTACGGGTAGTTGAAACGGACCTTCATGTGCGGGTGAAGTCGCTTGATTTCGTCCTTGATGACTTGTGCGTATTTTCGTTCCAGCGGACGCGCTGGGTCGTACAGGATTCCGATGTCGGTATTGCGGGGCTTGCCGTTCAGTACGGGTGTGAAGCTGTGTATGCCGAGGTGGACAATCGCGGCGCCTTTATTGCCCGAGGCCTTGGTGCCTTTGTCGATATTGCTCATCACGAACTTTTCTATGTTCTCGCGGTATTCCATCCAGTATTTTATCGCTGCGGCTTTCGCCTTTTCGGCGGCTGCTTTGTTGCGGGTCTCGAGTTCCCCATAATATTCGCTGAAGGCACTTTTGTTTGTGATGGTGCGGTTCAGGTCCACGAACAGGCGCGAGAACTTTCCTTCGCAGCTAAATTCGGGCTTGGCGAAATTTACCAACTTGCGGAATACGGCAAGTGCCCCGATGTCGTAGGCTCGGTGGGTTTCTTGTATATCTGTCGGTACAAACTTCTTGAATGATGCGGGTAGGCGATTGCTCGCGTGCTCGCATGTAAGAATCAGTTTCATTATTTCAACCTGTCCTTCAAATCGGAAATCTCTTGTGAAGTCAATCCGATTTTTTTCAGGTATTTTTCCGTCGCCGGAGCCCAGTCTGCATTCTGGATATCGGGAACTTCGATTCCCTCCGCATGGTAGACTGCTTGCAGGTTTCTTGTGACGACGGCCTTGAAGAAATCGACTTGCTTTTCGTTCAGGTGTACCTGACGGCCGTCGATGACATTGTAGTAGTTGCTAAAAGTCTTCGCGTAGTCTGCCTGGAGATCTTCGGAGGTGGCTCCCATGAGCGCTTCCAGAATGGCGATTGTAAAACCGGTGCGGTCCATGCCGTAAGTGCAGTGTGCCAGGTAGGGGCCTTCGTGTTCGATCATGAAGCGGAACCCTCTTGCAAGCCCTTCCTTGAAAGGCGTGGAGAAAAATTCTACGGGCAAGGCCAAGAAGATGACGTTTTGTGTCGCATAATAAGAATTGTCGAAGTTCCGGAAGGATCTGGCGGAATTTTCCGAATCGGCCAGGTTGATAAATGTGGCGACACCAGCATTTTTCGCGAGGGAGTCTACATAGGAATTGCGACCGAGGCCTGGGTCTATGGGGCTGGATGAACGGTAGAGTCTCTTCTCGCCCATGCCAGTGGTGCGGACTTCCCTGAAATTGGCGAATTCTTCAATAGAAAGGTCTGGGTAGTTTTCTGTATAGTAATACATGTTCTGGAAATTGCTCATTTCGAGGCCGAACAGAAAACCGCCCTTTTCTTTCATGGATATAGTGACGTTGATGGGAGCTTTATCGGGGGTGATTCCAAATATTTCCGCAAGGTACCCGTTATGGATAGACAAAGTCAGGTAATCGTTACCTCTTATTGCCGAAATAAAGAACCATGCGATAGGTACATTGCTGGAGTGTTCGGCAATAGGTATGTCGACCGTGTCGTAGCCGTCTATCGCCAAGGTTACGATGTCGCCGTGTTCGAATTTTGTCAAGAAGGAATCTGCCGAATAGAATAGGTACAGGTTGCCGGAAGATATTCCGTTTTCAAAAAGGGTGAGGTGAAGGTCGGAACTTGCAGTATCTGCTTCTGCGGAATCAACCTCTGTCGTATCTTCTGGTGCAATCGTACCGGTTTTTACAGAGTCTCCAATTGCAGCGGTATCTGCTTGTGTTGTGTCTTGAACTGCGGTAGAGTCGGTTCCGTCTGTTTGCGAAACCGTGGCGATTTTATCGGCATCTTCCTGTGAGGCTTGAGGCTCCGCAATATCTTGAAGGTCTGTGAACGATACGGAATTGCTGCAGGCAACAAAAACCATTGTGCAGAAAAGGAATGCTGCAAGAATCGAGCACTTCTTTGTCATCTGGAACATACGACCCCTCGTTGACAGTTTATGATGGTGATTTTGGGTGGGACTCCTTGAAATATATTCTTTTATAATCCGTATAGTCTATTTTCTGCCAAACATTTTGCCAATTTTCCGTATTCATACACGAAATCGTCCCGGTCGGGGTCGGCGCCGACAGCCTTGACGAGGGCGCTGGCGAGGGTTCCGCGCTTGAACATGCTGGCGAGCAGTTCCTGAGAGTGCGATGAAATTTTGTTTTTTACCCTGTCGGTGATTTTTTGGATAAGCTCTCCGGCGGTGATTTCGCTGGCGTCTACACCCCAAATTTTCAGGTAGCCGCGGTCGCTGATTACCGTCTTTTCGGCGGAATGCGTCGTGCTGAGCAGAATTTTTGCCAGGGAATCCGTATCAAGCGCTCGAATTTGCGAATCATTTGCAAATTCTCCTTCCGCAAGGCCTTTCAAGACGGCGACTTCCCATTCGGCAATCGCGATGTCTGCATCGGGGCATTCCTGGATGTCGACCAGGCGGATTTCCACGGCTCCTCGGTCGAAGCGGGCGATTGCTCCGCGGCTGTTCAAGAAGAAGTGGTTCAGCAGGTGCTCGGGGTCGTACGGCGCGATGTCCGCCTTCACGCGGTTGAAAATCTGCTCCTCGTAATCCTTGTAGGTAAACACCGCTTCGGGGATGACCTTCCCGGTGATGCTCGGAATCTTCTCCTGGTTGTGGCGGTAGGTTTCGATGCGTCCGTCCAGGTAACCGCAGTATTTGCCGTCCAGGAACGGGCTCGATGCCGCAACGGCGGGAATCAATGGCAACAGCGCGCGTATCGCCCCGTGCAGTTTTCCGAATTCCTCGTCGCCGTGGAACGAAAGGTTGATGTGGGTGGATTGCAGGTTCGCCCAGCCGTGACCCTTGCAGTTGAAAATGCGGTCGTATGTCTCGTAGATGTCGAGGCAATCGTAGGGCCAGAGCTTCATTTCGGCGGGGTCCATGAAGGGGTGCGCTGCCGTGGGCAAGAGCATCGCGTTGATGCTCTTGAGCGATTCGTTCGCTTTCAGGATTTCCTTGTGGAAAGTTTTTCCCAGATGGTGGAGGCTTTCGACGGGTTCGGCGCACTTGAATTCCAGCACATGGCTCACGAGTTCATTCGAAAGCCCGATGGGGCCGTGTTCCACGTCCGAGAGCTGCTCGCCCTTTTCATTTTTTCCAAGAGGTACATCGGCGCGGGGGAGCACATTCAGGGAGTTGCGATCCACGATCATGTACTCCATCTCGATGCCGTAACGTTGCCAAAGTTTGTAATTAGTCATTAGTCATTAGTTGTTAGTTAAAGTTAGGCGGCGAAGCCGCGATTATAAAAAGCCAATGACCATTGACTAATGACTATTGACCTTTTATATGATTTTTTTATCCGGAATCTTAGAACCATTCCCTCTCGTGTTGCTGCAGTTTATGCTGGGCAGCGTTCATGCGTTCCTCGATGCGGTGGCGCAGCGACCTCATGACGGCGAGATACACCTTGCTTTTTCCCACGCCGTCTTCGATGCCCGCGTCAATACTCGGGTTGTCGTTCACCTCGATTACAATCGGGTGCCCGTGCCATTCCTTCAAGTCGACACCATAGAGCCCGTTGCCGATGAGACTGCAGATGCGCAGTGCCGTCTTCACGATTCCGTGCGGCACCATCTCGATAGGTATGCTCTCGCACTTGCCCGAGAACGATTCACTCTGCTTGTCGTCGCTTTCCCAGTTGTAGATTTGCCAGTGACCTTTCGCCATATGGTACTTGCAGGCGTATAGCGGTTTGCCGTCGAGCACGCCCACGCGCCAGTCGAATTCCGTCGGCGTAAATTCCTGTGCAATCAGCAGGTCGCTGTGCTCGAACATTTCGTCGAGAATTTGCTCGAGTTCTTCCTTGTTGGTCGCCTTCTTCACGCCCATCGAAAAGCTCGAATCGGGCGACTTGATGACCATCGGGAACCCGATTTCTTTGGCGAGCGTGTGGCGGTTTTCGGCATGCGCGATAATCGTCTTCGGCGAATGGATTTTTGCCGCCTGCATGAGTTCCTGCAGGTACACCTTGTTTGAACAGCGCAGAATGCTGTCTGGGTCGTCGATGACGGCGATTCCCAGCGACTGCGCGCGACGTGCGAAACTGTAGGTGTAGTGGTTTACGTTCGTCGTCTCGCGGATAAACAGCGCGTCAAATTCGCCCACGCGCGGGTAGTCCTTGCGGGTAATCATCTCCACGCGGAATCCCGTGTCTTCCGCCGCCTTCACAAAATGCTGTATGGCTTCCGCGTTGCTCGGCGGCTCCACTTCGTCCGGGTTCGTGAGGATGGCGAGGTCGTACAGGTAATCTTCTTCCCTGCTCGATGCATAGCGGGTCTTTTCGAAGTATTCCTGCGCGAACTTGTCGACGAATTCCATGTGCGATTCGGGAATTTCGTCCACGCAAATCGGGCGGATGCTCTGGATGAACCATTTCTGCTTGAAAACGAATTTCGCGCGCAGGAGCGGCGCCTGGAACAGGCGGTAAAGTTCCTGCGAAAGTTCCAGGTATTGCGGGCTCACGTTCTGCCCAAAATAAATCGAGAGTACGAATTCCGTGCCGGTGAGTTTGTGGAAACTTTTCTGAATCAGGTTGTCGATTTCGTCGGAGATATGCTTGATTACCGCCGGGGCCTTGAAATCGCGCATATTCTTGACGCCCGGGATAACCTTGTGCCCGCGGGCTTCGGCCAGGAGCGACACGTAGTAGCCCTTGCTCTGGTAACTGTAATCGCGGCAGAGGTTGAATACGCGCAGGTTGCGTTCGTTCGTGTACTTGCTCGAAATCAGGTAGTCCTGTGCCGAAATGATGTCGATGCCTGGAACGTGCAATTTCCAGTTTTTGGGGTTGTTTACTACGATAAGTTTCTTCATGATTTTTTGCTCTCGTCATCCTGACCTCGTAGGGGGAAGCATCCAGGTCGGACTATTCTTGTCTGGATCCTTCGGCTGCGCCTCTCAGGATGACGTTTTTTGTTTATTTCTTTTCTATCACCAGTACATTCCCATCATATGTCATGACGCCAAGCAAAATGCTGTGAATGAGTCTAAACTTGTCGACCTTGTAGTAGGGCTTCTTGTGGAGCGGGTTGGTGCCGTCGGGGTCGGCGACCAGGAACTGCTTCTTGTCGTCGATGCCGTAAACCACCACGAAGTGCCCCATGGGCTCGCCGTGAATGTCGTCGAATACGGAGCGGTCGTCCTTGCCGGTAAACTCGCGCATGCTGCGGTACAGGTAGGTGGCCGAAAGCCCGCAAAGAACAGGGACGCCCTTCTTGAAGTACTTCTCGAACATGGCGGCGCGCAGATCCTCGAACGCGACCTTTCCGCCCAGGTCAATGAAGCGGATGTATGCCTCGATGGCCTTGCGGAGCTTGGGCGCGTGCTTTGCCTTGTGCAGGAGTTCCAGTTTCGCCTTCAGTTCCGGCATGCTGAGCTCGCTCCACGTGGGGTCCAAGAGCGTCAGGTTGTAGGAGTGTAGCGTGACCTTGAACCCGCGCTTGAGAGCATCAATGCCGAGGAATACGCCGAGCGTCCCGCCGTCTTCCAGAAACTCAATTTCAGAAATAAGCTGCTTTAGAGAAATCTTGTAGCCGAGGTGGCTGTACACCGCCTGAAGGCTGGTCGGCCCGCATGTCACGTCGTCGGGCTGCTGTAGAATCTTGATGTCCATCGTATTGCCTTTAATTGCCTTTTAAGCCGGAGGTATATCCGTTCTCGTCTGGCGGCTGTCGGGATGTTTTCCCGGGTCGTCGATGGGGTGGCTAAATAATACCAATTTTTGCGGCTTTTGGCTTGCTATTGCCTGGAACGGGTATGTGGGAATCTATATTTGCAAAGGAACGTATGGGTAGGAGATGTTTATGAAAAAGATTGCAAGTTTCGTGCCGTTCGTATTCGCTGTGGTGTTCCTCGTCGCCTGCGGCGATGACGGTAACGATTTTGTGTCACGTCCTTCGGACGATTCGTTCTCCAGCGAGTGCGAAGACTGCGACGATGCATCTTCGTCTAGCGGGAAAGAGACTGTCGCAAATTCTTCGAGTTCTCGTAAAGACAAATCTAGTAGCAGTGCTAAATCTAGCAGCAGTTCGGCAAAATCGGGCAGTTCTATAATCGGCGCGACTCCGTGCAAGACCGATAGTACGGATACTTGCGAATATGGCGAGTTGTTGGATGACCGCGATGGCAAAACCTACAGGACCGTGAAAATAGGTAGCCAGATCTGGATGGCTGAAAACCTGAACTATGAGACTGCCGACAGCTATTGTGATAAGGATTCTGCGATATATTGCTCCAAGTTCGGTCGCTTATACACATGGGCTGCGGCTATGGACAGCGTGGGCGCGTGGAGCGAGAGTGGCAAGGATTGCGGTTATGGTACGACCTGTTCGGCGACCGGTACCATACGTGGAGTCTGCCCCAGCGGCTGGCACTTACCGAGTAATGATGAGTGGGAAGCCTTGATTGTTGCCGTAGATCCTTCTATTATGAGATACACAACCCAAAATAATGCAGGACCCATGCTCAGGTCTTCTAGCGGTTGGGGAATGAATATCTATACTGGAGTAGTTGGTGCAGGAACTGACGACTATTCCTTTTCGGCGCTTCCTGCCGATTACAAGTCTAGAGGCGGGTGTTATGGCGGCGATGGTTGTAGCGCGCGTTTTCTTAGTTCAACAGAGTATAGTGACATAGGGGCATACAATATGGGCTTGGACTACGATCACGTCTACGCGCACATGGTAGCCTTGGATAAGAGCGGCTTGCACTCTGTTCGCTGCCTTAAGGACGAAAACGCAGCGACCCGTTCATCTTCGTCTTCGATCAAACAGTCTTCTTCGTCGTCAATCAAATCAAGTAGCAGCGAATCCGTTTCTAGCCCAGAAGTAATCGTGCCTCCTTGTAAAACAGAGACGGAAGATAATTGTGAATATGGTGAGTTGACTGATGCCCGCGATGGTCAGACTTACAGAACCGTGAAAATTGGTACCCAGACTTGGATGGCTGAGAACCTGAACTTCGAAAGTTACAAGAGTTTCTGCTATGAGAATTCTGCAAAATACTGTTCCAAGTATGGTCGCCTATACACATGGGCTGCGGCTATGGACAGCGCCGGTACGTGGAGTTCGAGTGGCAAGGGTTGTGGTTTTACTGTGAGATGCACCCCAACCGGTATCATACGTGGGGTTTGCCCCGAAGGTTGGCACTTGCCTGATTCAAAGGAGTGGGGTGCGTTGATGGTTGCAGTTGGTGGAAAATCTATTGCGGGCACGATGCTCAAGTCTACCAGCGATTGGATTTATACCGGTGATAATGGCATCGACGCCTATTCTTTTTCGGCGCTTCCTGCAGGCAGCATGGTTGAAGCTTCGTCTTTTTACGAGGAGGGCAAAAACGTATATTACTGGAGTTCTACGGAACTCAATGCTGGCTTTGCAGACAATGTATCCTTAGATGGAGAAAACGGAGCCTATGGACCTTCCGATTCCAGCGTAATCGTTGAATTTCAGAACGATTCATTATACTACGATGAAGTCTACAAATTATATAAAGAAACTGGCATAAACGTTTTCAACAAGAACATGCAAGGCTACTCTGTCCGTTGCCTCAAGGACTCCGAATAATTTTTCAGAATAAGTTGCATTGAAGAATTGCCGTGGTTTACAGTAATGTAGGGAGGAATCCTCTATGAAAAAATTTGCAAGTTTCGTGCCGTTCGTGTTCGCCGTGGCGTTCCTTGTCGCCTGTGGCGATGACGACAGCTTTACCCCGGCCCCGCATGAGGACGATTTATCGCATGAGGACGATACGCCGGAATATTCATCCGATAGTGATGACGGAAAGTTCACCGATTCCCGCGACGGCCAGGTTTACAAGACTGTGAAAATCGGCGACCAGATCTGGATGGCGGAAAATCTCAACTACGCCTATTTGCAGCCAACAACAAGGATGGACTCTTCCAGTTTCTGCTACGAAAATAGCGCCGATTCCTGTGCTAAGTACGGTCGTTTGTATTTGTGGAGTGCCGCCATAGATAGTGCCGCCGTGTTAAGTACGGATAATATTGTGTGTGGCTACGGCTGGTCCTGCACGTTTCCTGAGAAAGTGCGCGGCGTGTGTCCCGAAGGTTGGCATTTGCCCTCGAAGGATGAGTGGGAGACCCTGATCACGACAGTGGGCGGTTCCGGTACGGCGGGCGAAAGGCTCAAGTCGCGGAGCGGCTGGAACGACCGTGGTGGCAAGGATGATTACGGCTTTGCCGCGTTGCCGGCTGGCTACTATGGCAGTGCTTTCGGCTTTGCGGGCGACTACGCTTTCTTTTGGAGTTCTACGGAGTTCGGTGGCTCCGACGCGTACGACATGAAGCTGTATTACTCCGATTCTGCGGTCTTGGACAAATACGATAAGTTCATGGCTTTGTCGGTTCGTTGCGTCAAGGACTAAAGCTCAATAGCTGGCCCTCAGTCGCCGAGCCCGCAACACCTCGGCTTTTTTTCTCAGTCATTCCCGCGAAGGCGCTTGCAAAGTACGCCGAATAACGCGCTTTATAAACCGAGTCTTCAGCGATTGCGCCGTGGAAGAGTGAGTCTGAAGAAGCTGTTCGCCGATTTCCAGAAGACGTTGTATGTGGCGTAGTTGCTGGCCTATGTAAAATTTTCTTCCCCCTCTGGCGCAAGCGCCAAATGCTAGGCTCGGTCATATCCATGCAAGCATGGCTGCGACACTCGCCTTACGCATTGGTGCCACATTTGGCGATATTAGGTACATTAATGCCTGACGCGTTTTTCTGTTTTTAATGGAAAAATGCGTCTTTTTTTTATTTCGGATTTTCGGAATAAAGGGGACGCCTCTAACATCAACTGGCTGCAAATTGCGACTAAATGGAGGCTTGTAAGCGGATGGAGAGAAGGATGAGTGAAAAAGAATGGCCGAATTCGGCCTCAAATTCGCCGATTAGTGGTCAAATGTATTGCATTTGCATTGAAAATGAATTAGATTTGTATAAAAATGAGGTGATTCATATGGCAAATGCAGTTTTACAGACAAGGATCGACAAGGCCACCAAGGACCAGGCTGAAGATTTGTTTGAATCGCTCGGTCTGGATATTACCACGGCTATTAGACTGTTCTTGAAGCAGGCGATTAACCAGCGCTGCATCCCTTTCGATATTGTTCCTCCTCAACGCGAGTTCTCCGATTCTACGTTAGCCGCTATTGAAGAAGCGAAAAACCTTGCTAGGAATCCCAGAGCGAAAAGGTATTCTTCTGCTAAGGAACTCCTAGAGGATTGCAAGTAATGGTCTATGAGCTTATTAAGACTTCTCGCTTTAAGGCTGGCGTTAAGCTTGCGCGAAAGCGGGGGCTGGACATTTCACTCCTGGAAGATGTCATTGAAAAGTTGCGGCTAGATCAACCTCTTGAAGCAAAGCATCATAACCATGAATTGTCTGGGAATTTCAAGGGCGTATGGGAATGCCATATTCAACCAGATTGGCTGTTGCTTTACTTGAAGGAAAATGGTGTGCTTGTGCTGACCTTGGTCGACACAGGAACGCATAGCGATATTTTCAAGAAGTGATAGCCGAAGTGATAAATATTGTATATTTCCATAAAAAAGGAATTACCATGAAGAACTTTAGCGAAAATATCAAGTACATCGGTGTGGATGACCGCGACTTGGATTTGTTCGAAGGCCAGTACATGGTGCCCGAGGGCATGGCCTACAATTCGTATGTGATTATTGACGAAAAGATTGCCGTGACGGACACGGTCGATGCGCACAAGGTGGGCGAGTGGCTCGCTAACTTGGAGACTGCTCTCGCTGGCCGCAAGCCGGATTACTTGGTGATTCACCACCTGGAACCGGACCATGCCGGTGGCATTGCTGATTTCGTGGCGAAGTACCCGGAGGTAACTCTCGTGGCATCTGCGAAGGCGTTTACGCTGCTGCCGCAGTTCATGACGCTCCCTGAAGCGGTCAAGAAGCAGACTGTGAAGGAGGGCGATACGCTTGCGCTCGGCAAGCATACGCTGCAGTTTATCGGTGCCCCGATGGTGCACTGGCCCGAAGTGCTGTTCAGTTACGAACAGAGTGAAAAGGTCTTGTTTGCGGCCGATGCGTTTGGCAAGTTTGGCGTGTACGATGCCGACCCGGATGACTGGGCGTGCGAAGCTCGTCGCTACTACTTCAATATCGTGGGCAAGTACGGCAACCAGGTGCAGGCGGTGCTCAAGAAGGCTGCTGCGCTTGACATCAAGACGATTTGCCCGCTGCATGGCCCGGTGCTCACCGAAAATCTCGGCTACTACATCGACAAGTACAACACCTGGAGCAGCTACGCTCCCGAAGATAAGGGCGTGCTCGTGGCATTCGCCTCGATTTATGGCGGAACCAAGAAGGCTGCCGAAAAACTTGCCGAAAAGTTGACCGCCGCCGGTGTCGAGAAGGTCGTGGTTTCTGATCTTGCCCGCAGCGATATGGCCGAAGTCATCGAAGACGCTTTCCGTTATGACCGCATGGTGGTTGCTGCCCCTACATATGATGCGGGCCTCTTCCCGGTCATGGAAGACTTCTTGAACCACCTGAAGGCAAAGAACTATTCCAACCGCAAGGTGGGTGTCATGGAAAACGGTACCTGGGCTCCGATGGCCGCCAAGAAGATGACCGAAATCCTCGCCACGCTCAAGAACGTGACGCTTGCCGAAACTGTGGTGACGGTGAAGTCTACGCTCAGCGCCGAATCCGAAGCCGCGATGGACAAGCTTGTGGCTGAGATGGTGTAGAATTTTTCACTATAAAAAAACAAGAATCGCCCGTAAGGGTGGTTCTTGGAATGTAAGGATATTGGCTGAAAAAATTATAGTTTTTGAATCCATTCTTTAGGAATGTTTGAAAAGAAATCTACTTCGCAAGATTGAGGGGTTGTGATGACTGTGAAACAGATTTCTTTATCTTCACTGATTTTCCCAGAGAAAAGAGCATATCGGAAGGGGCTGCCGCCACATTCGATGCATTTAAATCCTTCGATAGGGTCCGGAATTTCGATGACGTAAAAATAATCACCATAGTTGGGCTCTGCGAGGTCTGTAGATGTTCCCTGCATGAAGCCCTTATATTGGATTAATTCTCGGTTTTTCTCTTTTTCCTCAAAGACGGTTCCGTCTTTGAAAAAGTTTTTTTCTATTGCTTCCGCAATTGTAAGGCTACCTTTGTTTTTCCATCTCCAACAAAAGCTTTCTAAACCTAGTTGATTGAATGCGTTTAAAGCTTTGCAGGCAATGCGGGAATTCTCTTCCCGGTGTTCTTTGTTTCCGACAAAGAAACCATATTCTAAGGGGCCTTGAAAAGGATCGCGAGAGTCGCCTCTGTATGTTTTAAAACCTGTTTTTATCGTATCTCCTTTTTGTGGATTGATAAAAATTTCCTTGGTTGTTTTTTCTGTATTCATGGTTAACTCCTTTTTTGTTAAAGAGATTGTTTTGTTAAACGTTCCATTTCTTTATTGGCGTTGTAAAGATCCTGTAACTTCTCTAGAATTGCTCCGCAATGACTTTTATTTATATCAAATTTCGTATTGCAATAGGGGCAAATAAATTTGTTGTCAAACAAAAAATTTCCTAAAGACAACTTGATGATGCCTTTTTTACAGACAGGACAGGGAATTCCCGCTGCATTGTTATAGGTCTTCTCTTCCATAGTTTACTCCACGGGCGATTTGTTGTGTGATGGTTGTATCGTTTTGGTAAATGAATGTGATATTACTGAGGGATTTGGGATATTCGTCTTCGATATCATGGTTGCATTTAATTAGATAAGGAATTTTTCCGTTTTCATCGGTGCGCACGGAATGACCGTTTTTCCAATGATGATGATTGTGGAATAATGATATTCCTGTTCTTTCTTCGTACCATGCTGATACTAGGGCATTCTTTATTGGCTTTTTGTTAGGATCTGTTAATCGCAAGTAAGTATTCAGCTCGTCTTGACTGGAAAAAAATACCTGAGAATGCTGGAGTGTGATTATGTCTATGGCCTTATTTAGCGTGTTGGTACCCATTAGAGCAAGTAAGTTGCTGATTCCTGCAGGAATGTCCGATTGTACGACCTTCATTTTGACATTGATATTTGCGTCAAGATTAGGCGCATTAGGATTTGTTGGTTTGTTATTTTGTTGGGACGTTAAAATCGCATTTACCGAATCATCTTCGATTATTTCGTCTGAATCGACGATGCGAACGGAAAAATCAAAATCTGCATGGTCTACATGTAATAATGGCAAAGGAATTAGGGAAAGCGATGGAATTTTAATTAGGCGCCTTTCTGTTTTTCCATCGTTTCCGATGGCGTCGTAGATAAAGGATGTTTCCTTTAGTGTTCCGAGATTGGAACCATCGATATCATTGTTGTCATGTGATGTGAATCCGAATTTCTTTATGTATTTTGAAGCCGTCTCAGCTGCGTTGAAATCGGCGTTAATGACCGCTTTGATGGGTATCGCAAAGATGCTTTCTAATTTTTTTATTTGAGACATTCTTTTACCCTTGGTTAGTTGATATGAATTCACCGGAACTAAAATTTTCGGATTCTAGCCAGTGATAGTTTTTGTTACATGCTTTGAAATGCATTGTTTGTATGATGTTTTCGGGCAACTTTTGTAGAATATCGTTGTCGATGATGATTTCGATATCTTCTTGAGCGTAGGGAACGTCCTTTGGCTTGGGGGACGTTTCTTGTGCTTTTTCGGTTGAATTGTTAATGTTGTTAAAGTTGCCTTTTATATAGGTGTGGATTTTCTTGATTATTTCATTGGAAAAGGGTGGTTTCTGGAAAAGACTTTGGTCTCGTTCGATATCGTCAGTTTTTTTTGCAAAGCTTTTCTGAAAAATTTTAACAATTTCTTTGGTGATTTCGGATTCGTTGCGACTATTTTTGTTGCCATAATATATCGCTTGGGTGATGGGCATTTGACAGAACGTTGTAATATCAGAAGCTTTGATGTCGTTACTTTTGAATAATGCCTGGAATATTTCGTTATGAGTCAAAAAATCGATAATTTTGGATGCTCTTTGATATGCCGCAAATCGACTTTCGGAGGAAACGTCTCTAGTACTAAAAAGATTGGGCATGGCTGTGGTGGCAACATCTTTGATGGCGTATCGTAACGTGATTTCCGCCTCTGATACGGTTGCGTTGGGCAGTGCGAAATACTTCAGAATTTCGTCTTTCTGATAGTCTTTTGATAGTTCTGCAGAAACCAAGTTGCTTTGGTGCTGAGCGGAACTTAGAGAAGAGAGAATTGCTGTGATGACTTCTTTTAGTTTAGGCATAATTTTTTTATGAATCCTGAATCGCATAAAAATACGGTTCAGGATTGTTTATTTGATGTTATGGATTGGGTTTGGGAGGTTGCTTGGAATTGGGCTTTGTGAACTTGGCTACCTTAATCTTCGTGCTGATTGGTTTGCTGCCGGGGGTGCTCGGATTATAAGTAAGAGTAATGATTGCGGGATCGACAGAATCATTCGCCTTGAAGGTGAGCGTGTCAATGCCGTCTTCCAAGTCGAGAGTGGCGTTATCGTCCATTGGAACCTGAAGGTGCCCGAAGTAAGCTTTGAGATTCTTATTGGTTCCTGAACCATAATTGATGGCCATAGTGACCTTCGCGCCTGGGACGATAAGCCCTTCATTGTTCTTGACGTCGATGGAAACGACTTCGGCGGCCTCTAGGGTCGGGACAATAATGGTCTTGTCGACTTCAATCATACCGTATGCGCCTCCATTTGGGGTGACGGAACTTGACAAGATGTTCAGCACCGTAGCAAGACCTGCGGGCATGTCGGCTTGCTTTGCGTGAACCTCGACATCTTGGGTGTATTCTACAGAATATTTGGATTCCTGGGTTGCTTTCGAATCCTTCTTGGTAGAGTAATTTGCTTTTATTTTGAGGTCTACGCTGACGGGCCCCTTGCCAAACGTAAGGGATCCCTCTCCGCCAATATCAAGAGCCTGAGAACTTGAATTTTCTGAATATTCAGATGCTGATGCGTTGAGGGATGCCTTGAACTTGATGCTGACATCATCGACTACAATCATTGGAATGGGAACGATTGTTAGGATGGGAACAATCAACTTTGCAAGGGTGCCGTCTTTTTGGTACATGAATTCTACGTTGACAGCACGCTTAACGTCGTCTTTGTCCTTGTACAGACCGACCTCTTGGATGAATTCCCACGAAGACTTCGCTGCCATAGCTTGAGCTTCAATTGCTGCCTTGAGGGGGCCGCCAATGAGGGCGCTGTAGTCAATGCCGTTAAGCATGTTCTTTACGGTTGTAGCTGGTGTAGAATCTACTGCCATGATGTTATCTCCTTAGTTTTACTGAGCCTTTCCAGAATTGGTCGGGCTTGATTCATATATAATTTCTGTTTTTGAAAATTGCAAACTCATACAAATTAATTAAGTACAAGCTAATTTTTATTTAATGGGTAGAGAGCTTTTAAAGAAACGTGCATGAAAAAAGCATGCAAATGTTGTACGAAAATTTTTTTGAAAAAAAATATTTATGAAAATTTTATTTGGATAAAGTAATATTTTGGCTTATTTTTTGGACACCCATAACAAAGAGGTAAAAATGAATCCCAAAAAAATAAACGAAAAAGAAAACGCTTTTCTTGATTCGCTTTGTAAGCGAACCAATGGCTTCTTCTGGAATTATTGTGTGAGGTCGAATGATGCAGGTGATGTTCTGCTGACTTCGTATAATACGAATGAACCTTATTGCAGGTTAGATGAGGTGGAATATTTCGACCAAAGGAGTTTTCGAGGGAAGGAATTCTTTGCCTCGATGCCGCCAGAGCAAATAAGCGCAACGGCTGCTCTAGTAAAGCATCTTTGCCGAAAGTACTCTATTCCTCTGAAATTTAAAAACGACGAAACGTTGTTCGAGTCGGATGCTGCTGCAAGAGAATTTGCGGGGATCTTTACTCATGCGAATGTTCGTAAAGACAAATTTGACTGGCCTATGACCAAGTCTATGAAATCTGTAGTGGAGGCTTGTATGTCTGATTAAGATTTATCGGGGACGAGTTTGCGAAATCGAACGAGTCCCTTTTATTTCAAAAGGCAGCTTGTTTTCCCGAATGACGGACTTTAGAAAAATTGTGATTGCTGCGGAAAGTGAAATTCCTGCGGAGTCGCAGAATTCCTGGAATTGTTCTTTGGTTTCGTCATCAACTCTGATGCAGATTGTGCGCATGAAAATGTCCTTTTTTGCTGGGAGTGGAAAGCATATTGAATGCTTTTGATGAGAATAAATGTAATAAAACAAAACAAAAAAAGGAACAATTTTTATTCGGAAATAATCTATTTGTAACAAATTAATCTGTCAAAAAATGACTATCTCGCAATTGCTTGTGATAGTGTTTTTATGACATCACTTGGGAGCATGCTGAATGCTCCCATTTTTGTGCGGGCTATGCGGCCCGCTTTTTGGTGCAGTAATGCTCCGAGAACGGCAGCTTCGCAAGTGGACAAGCCTTGCGCGAGCAGAGCCGTGATGATGCCGGTAAGAACGTCGCCCGAACCGCCCTTGGCGAGGCCCGAGTTGTGTGCGGGTACAATGAAAACGCGTCCGTCGGGGCTCGCGACGAAGGTGGGAGCGCCCTTCAGGAGGATGACTTTTTTCGTGTGGCGGGCGATGTCGCGCAATAGATTTGGTATGTCGATTTCGTTTGTCGGGAGTGCGCCGAAAAGTCTTTCGAATTCGCGGCGGTGCGGGGTGAGTACGGCCGCGGTCGCGATTCCGTGAAGGAACGATGCCGCCCCTGAGGCGGGACTTGCCGAAGTCTTGTTGAACGTGGCGATGGCGTTCAGCGCGTCGGCGTCGATGACCATCGGGCACTTGACTTGCGGGAGTATTTCGATGACGGCGTCGCGCGTGCATTCGGCGCTTCCGATTCCGGGCCCGATGGCAAGCGCCTGGTTGTGTGCCGTCTTCTCGAGAATCTGCGGGATATGTGCGGGGGAGAGGGCGGTGGCGCGGTCATCGACCGTGTCTCCGTCCTGGCCTGAGATATCTTGCAGGTTGCAGAATACGGGTTCAGAGAGTTTCGCTTGTAGTACGGGCATGATGGCGTCCGGGCTCGCGAGCGTCACGAGGCCGGCTCCGCTCCGGAGGGCTGCTTGCGTGCAGAGCGCGGCGGCTCCCGGCATGTCACCGGATCCAGCGACAATCATCGCGCAGCCTTGTTTGCGTTTGTCGCCCCAGTCGTCGCGCTCGGGCAACATCTGCGGTATGAGCGATTCCTCTGCGAGGTAGACCTTCTCGTCGAATTGTCTGACGATCTCTTCAGGATAGCAAAGCGGCGCTACGGCCGCTTTGCCGAATGCTGGTCCGCCTTCGCGCGTATATGCATCCAGCCGCGGGAACCCAAACATCAGGGTTTCAAGTGCGTGAATGCAGGGTTCCCGACGCCCGTGCGCTTGGGAGTCGTATCCGGTAGGGGCGTCGGCCGCGACAACCGGGACGCCTGCGTCCCCGATGTCGCGCACCGCGGCTGCGTACAGTTCCCGCAATTCGCCGTGCGCTCCGTTCCCGAGCATGCAATCGACAATCAAGTCAAAATCTGCGAATCTCGGAGCCCGCGATAAACATCTTGAAATCGGCGCGGTTTCTGCCTGCGATAAACTTCTCGAAACCGGCGCAGTTCCAATCGACGATAAACTTTCCGCTGCAGGCGAATATATCATTAACCGTCCGCCTGCCTGCGTAAAATCTTCCAGAGCCATTTTGGCTTCGTTCTGGAATTTGTCCGCGGCGGCAAGCGAATACGTGGTGCAGGGAATCCCCGCTTCAATCAAGAGCTTCGCGAGCACGAGCCCGTCGCCGCCGTTATTGCCTCCGCCGACAAACACCGCGACAGATCGCGGCGCATCCCCGGCCCCGTTATAAGCGGGCTCGGAACTAGGCGCATCATCGGCTCCGCGATAAACGTCCCAGCGACCAGCAACATTGCGATTCAAAATCTCGACCACTTTCTTGAACAACGTGGCTCCCGCCTGTTTCATCAGGCCGTACCCCGCCTCGATTGCAGATGCGTCTCCGGCGAGCGCTTCCTTGGCCGCCTTGTCAAGCGCCCTCATCCCCTCTGTCGAGAAGATGGGCTTGAGTTCCGTATAGCTGAACTGGTCGAGAAATTTCATACCTTGAAGTTAGTTTTTTATTCGGAATCCTTGATGCAACGAACAGGCATTCCGAACCCTTTTTCCTTGTCGGTCATGCTGAGGCCGCCTTCCGTATTCATGAATACGTATTCGTAGTATCCTGTGCCGTTATACGGGGCGCTGCTCCAGAATCGGGCGACGTTCCCGACGCCATCGTATTCTCCCGTGACCCAGCCGTTTCCATTGGCATAACCGCGAATGCCTGCCGGTAGCAGCGTGAATCCGGTGGAATTGTTGCCTATGAACGTGTTGGAGGCTTTCTTCCAGCCTTCTACGGACATCAGGGAACTTGTTATGTAGAACCTGAGCTGGAGCGCCTCGCTTTCTTTCGGAATATGGAATCCTTCTGGGCAGATGCTTGGAGATTCCGAAACGGCGTAGCCACTGTAGTAGCGCCCGAATTCGTCGCATTCATTATCGGCTTCGTTGTAACACCAGCTGCTCTTTTGTGGCTTGTAGCGGAGATTTTCGGCCAGCCAGACGCGGTCGCCTATTACGACGGTTTTGTAGAATCTCCCGTCGCGGCTATCCTTGATGCATCCGTAGTCTATGGAGGGGTTCAGGTATTTCCAGTTGCTTCGCTCTGCAGTTTCGCATCCTGGGGCCTTTTCGAGGGTTATCGAATCCGAATTTTTTGGGGGCTGTGCCGCGGCTCCCTTGATGCAGCGGACATACGCTCCGGTAATCTTTTGGGGTTTGTCGCTCCCGATAGAGAGGTCCTTGCGGAATGCGTGCAGCCAGGCGAACATGAAGGTGTACCCTGTTCCTGTCGCATTGTACTCAGTGGAACTCCAGACGATGTTCTGTTCTTCGAGAGCGGTGAATTCTTTCTTGTAATTGAAAAATCCGCCTAGCTGGTTTGTAAAATAGGCCATGTATTCGGGATATTTTTTCAGGTTTGCGGCCAGGGTTTGCAATTCACTGTTTGTGGGCAGGTGGGATCCTTCGGGGCAAATTCCCTGATAGGGAATGTAAAGGGGGCCGAGCCTTTCGTTGTCGAACATGGAATCCACTCCCATGGCCTGTGACCACGTATAGAGCCTTCCGTACTTTTCGCAATTTTCTTCGTTGTTGTCAAAGCAGAAACTTCCCTCTACGATGGTGTCCAGGTTCTTTGTCATCCAGACCTGGTCCCCGATTCGAATGCTGTCGGCATCGGGTTCGTACACGAAACTGGAAGAGGATTCTATGCTGGAAGAGCTCAAAACTCCCTCGGAGCCGTCCTTGATGCAGCGGACGTGTGCTGCGCTTGTCTTACGTGCGTTGTCTTTTCCTACGGATAGGTCTTTGCGGTAAACCCAAAGCCATGCATAATTATATCCGATGGCGCTGCCTTTTAACCGGTCGTTGGACACGTCGTATTCCGTGGAACTCCAAAATACGGATTCTACGTCTTCGTTTTTATATCCCGAGAAATGGTCGTAAAAACCGCCAACTTGGTTGGTGAATACTTTTGCCGCTTCGGGATTTGCGCGGACGTATTCGTATAGCCATGTCCATTCCTCATGACTCGGGAGGTGCGTCCCTTCGGGGCAAATTCCCTGGTAGGGCAAATCAATCTCGCCCAGTTGATTTGTATTGTAGGAAAGGTCGACATCCATGGCCATGGCCCATGTGTAGAGTCTTCCGTATTTTTCGCAGTTTTCGGGCTTGTCTTCGTAGCAGCGGCTTCCCTCGATTTCGATGTTGAGGTTCTTTTTTGTCCATAGCTGGCCGCTCACGTTGACGAAGTCGTCGTCGGTAAGCTTGATTACTGGCCTGCTACTGCTGGAGGGGGCGGTACTTGATGACGATGCTTCTTGAGAAGAGCTGACGGGCTCGCTAGAAGATTCCGGGCTGGATATTGTTTCGCTCGATTCCGCTTCGCTTGAGCTGGATGGTTCTGAACTGGAAACGGGATTCTCTATATCGTCGGCACCGCTGGTGGTGTCTCCGCAGTTCCAGATTCCTATGGATACGAGGCAAATTACCAGTAAATATGGGATACGCGAATTATGCACAATATAGTCTCCTTTCTATGGTGGCTGGCCACATGTAATTAATATAAATAAAAAACAGGCGCCTTAATTTATGGCGAGATTGTTATGGGAAATCTCCGCGGCCAAATTTTGGGAAAAATCTGTCGGCAAAAGCCTGCCGGTAGCTTTGATGTGGGGCTTGTAGCAGTTTTTTTTCTTAAAAAACGAAATATATGTGATTTCGAAGGCAAAAAATTGTTTTTTTGTTGGTTTTTGTTTCCAAAAAAATATATATATAGCGTAAATGGGTAAAAATCATCGAGGAGACATAATGAAAAAAATACTCGCTCTTTTAGCAATCTGCTCCCTTGTTGCCTGTAACGAATCTGGTGAAAGCAACGTTTCCGGTCCGGTGGGTGGCGGTAATGGTGACCAGTCTGGCGTGAATGCCGATTCCATTCGCCAGCATGTGCTTGACTCTATCGCCATGGCCAATCAGTCCTCTGCAGTAGTTGGACCGGGCCTTAGCAGCGCTACCGTGCCGGTGTTCAGCTCTAGCACGGTTGCTCCGCTGGTCAGCAGTTCAAGTGTTGTGGCTCCGCCCCCCAGTTCTGCGGTCATTCCGAAATCCAGCGCTACGGTTCCGCCGAAGAGCTCCAGCTCGGTTGTCGTTGACGACGGCACCATCAGGCTTGAATTGTGGGATGGCTCGCTTGGCAAGCCGCATGTTCCGGTTGGAAACAATGACGGTGGCTGGTGGTACAAGTACGATGACAACGAAAACGGTGGTAGTTCATCGCTGACTTGGGAAGTTGAACCTGGCGACAAGGGTGACATGACTCCGGTGGTCGAAGCCTGTGGTGGCGTTTGTGGCGATTACTCCATTGATGGCTTTGATGCCCTCGGTTACAACGGCTTTGTCGGATTCGCTTTCGGCTTTGGCAAGAACAACTCCTATAAGGGTGATGCTACGGGTTTGAATGGCGTCTGCATCGAATACAAGTCGGCCGATCCGATTGTTGTTGAACTCGGCTTGACCGCTGCTGTAGAAAAGTCTATCGGCAATGCGAACCCGGCCTACGAACTGCCTGCCGCTGCTGCTTTGACCGTCAAGAACCTTACCTGGTCGAACTTCAAGCAGCCGACTTGGTATGATGGAACGAAGAAGATCTCTGGACCGGATGCTGCGGAACAGCTTTCCTCGCTCAAGTTCAAGATTACCGGTGACGATGGCCTTTCGGGTACCTTCACTGTCTCGAAGGTTGGCCCCTATGGTGGCTGCAAGTAATTGCTGAACCGATACATTTAGAAAGCGCTCCTTCGGGGGCGTTTTTTTTATCCTTATGTTAATGCAAAAAAGGAACCCTCGCGGGTTCCCTTTCTTTCGTCCTTTAGCAATCTCTGAGCCTATGGTGCGGAAGCTTAGTTTTCTTTCTTCCATAGGTTACCTTTTTCATCTTTGAGCATGTCATCCCATTCATATATATTTCCATCGTCGCACTTGAAACAACCCTCGGGTATAAGGTATTCGGATTGAACACCGATGAGAATGGGCTCAAGTTTTGAAAGTATGGGTTTGAAGGTTTGTTTGCAGTTAATTGTCGTGTCGCTTGCAAGTTTGTACGGTGTTTCCGGATTGGCTTCCGCCTCTTCGGCCTTTTTTGCGATGCATTCGTCGGCTCTCGTCCGTTCTTCAATCAATTCTTCACAGAAATCGGTGAATTGAACTATAGTGTCACCAACAAGGGAAAATGTATTATTATTAGGAAACATACTTCCATCTTCACATTTGAATATAGGAGTGTTTCTATCTTCGGCTATGCATGGTACTCCGTAAAGGGGTGCCGCAAATTTTATATCAGAAGAATTTTTGGGGACTGCGGCATTTTTACAGGTTGCCTTTTGAAAGATGGTGGAGTCTTTACAGTGTACAGTAGGGCGGATTGCGAGTATATAGGGATTTTCGGGACTGTTGCTGGATGTTTCGTCTGATCCTGTGCTAGAATCATTGCCGCAGGCGGTCCAAAATAAGGCCGCAATACATAAGGCTAGTTTGCGTTTACACTTTCGAATAGACATGGTTGTTCTCCTTTTTTGTTTACTATGAATATATAAAAAAGGAACCCTCGCGGGTTCCCTTTTTTCGTCAAAAGGAGATCCCCGCCTTCGCGGGGATGACATCCTTGTTACTTGATGATGAGCATGCTGTCGTCCCAAGCCTCTCGTGAGACTCCGCACCTATGGTGCGGGAGGAGGGCTTTATGCCCTCCGTTCGTCGAACGAAATCGTTGTTTTTAGAGATGCGCCAGCCTATGGCTGCCGCAGCTCTTAACAAGGATTTGGAAGCGTGGCAAAAATGGACCCCTTACGGGGTCCATTTTTAATTTTGTCTTATGTTAATCATCAATTATTTGATGATCAACATGCTGTCATCCCAAGCTTCGTGCTTTTCGAGGCCGAGGAGGTTGGCCGTCGTAGCAGCGATGTTGGAAAGACCCCAGTCGCCTTCCTTGAGGCCGAGCTTGCCGCCCGTTACGTTATCGTAAAGGATGCAAGGAACCTTGTTCAAGGTGTGGCTGGTCTTTGCCTTGAAGGTACCGTCCTTGTTGACCTTCGGCATGCCGGTCTTCTTGTCGATTTCGTACATTTCGTCGGCGTTACCGTGGTCAGCCGTGATGATGGCGACACCGCCGAGGGCGTCAATCACCGGAAGGAGTCGTGCGAGTCCGATGTCCACAGCTTCGATAGCCATCGTAGCAGCGCGGAAGGAACCGGTGTGGCCCACCATGTCGCCGTTCGGGAAGTTGCAGCGGAGAGTCTGGTACTTCCCGCTCTTCAAGGCTTCGATCATGGCGTCGGTGATTTCGGCAGCCTTCATCCACGGGCGCTGTTCGAACGGAACAACGTCAGATTCGATTTCGAGGTAGGTTTCGCCGTCGAACTTGCTGGAACGGTTACCATTCCAGAAGTAGGTCACGTGGCCGTACTTCTGCGTTTCGGAGCAAGCGAACTGCTTCACGCCCGTTTCAGCGAGCCATTCGCCGCTGGTTTCCTTGATGGCCGGAGGCGGCACCAAGAAGCGGTTCGGGAGCTTGAGGTCGCCATCGTACTGGAGCATGCCGGCGTAGCACACATGCGGGAAGCGCTTGCGGTCAAATTCGTTGAAGGATTCTTCTTCGAAGGCTCGGGTGATTTCGATGGCGCGGTCGCCACGGAAGTTGAAGAACACCACGGAGTCGCCGTCGTTGATGGTGCCGACCGGCTGGCCATCCTTGGCAATCACGAACGGCGGGAGATCCTGGTCAATAGCCTTGGTTTCGCCACGGAGGGTTTCGATAGCCTGGGTGGCGTTGTCGAAGTAGCGGCCTTCGCCGAG
>CACWNW010000025.1 GCA_902762305.1 Fibrobacter succinogenes
TCAAAGAAATCAATGAACGCAGAACCGATAGTCACCGCAATCCAGAACACCAGATACATGATGACAAGGAAAATCGGGAGTGCAGCCCAGCGGTTCAAAAGAACTGCGTCAAGCTTGTCGGAGAATGTCTTCTTGGAACGCTTCTCCACAATAGCCTTCCCCGCCACTCCGTGCGCAATCGAATAGCGGTTTTCGGCCATCGCGAATTCCGGTTCTTCACCTAGAATCTTCACAACCTCGGCCTTGTCGAGCGTCACGCCCGCTTCGGCAAACTTGTCCGCATAGCTCTTTTCATTGCCCAAGTACATGAGCGAAACCCAACGGGCATCCGTCGCCAAGAGTTCTGCGACCGGAGCCACCTTCGGTTCCAAAACCTTCACGGCTTCTTCGACCTTGTCGGCATAGGCAATCTGCTTCGGGAGCGGCATCGGAGATGCAAGCACATGGCCCATCTGGCTGATAAAGTTGGTGACGCTCTTCTCGCTCACGGCAGAAAGCGGAATGCACGGAACGCCGTAGAAATCAGAAAGTTCATCGAGGTCCAGCTGGATTCCGCGATTTTCGGCAATGTCCATCATGTTGACGGCAATCACCATCGGAATCTTCATGTCGGCAAGCTGGCTCGTAAGGAACAGGTTACGTTCAAGGTTCGTCGCATCGACGATGTTGATGATCAGGCTTGCTTCGCGGCTGAGCAAGTAGTCGACAGCGGCGCGTTCATCTTCAGCATTTGCAAACAGGGCATAGGTACCCGGCAGGTCCACCAGGCGGATCTGGCGGTCGCCCAGTTCAAAGTAGCCTTCCTTCTTTTCGACAGTCACGCCGGGCCAGTTACCCACATGCTGGCGGGCACCCGTAAGCGCGTTAAAGAGAGCCGTCTTACCGCAGTTCGGGTTACCGGCAATCGCAATCGTCAAAAGTTTTCTTGCGGCCATTATACCCTCCTCAGCTTAAGAACGTTTGCTTCTTCCTTGCGCAGCGAAAGCCTGTACGAAAGTACAGCCACCTCGATCGGGTCGCCGAGAGGGGCCGCCTGCAAGACTTCAATCTGGACGCCACGCACAAGCCCCATCGAAAGGAGCTTGGACTTGTAAGCGGAATCGCCTTCGTTATAGCCGACGATTTCCACCTTGTCGCCGACTTGCCGCCGCAACCACAATTACAGCTCATATTATCCTCATATAACAAGACAGCGCCTGAGCAGCGCTTTCTAGTTTATTTTGTGTTTTTGACAACCTTTGCTTTTTTTACCGACGGATTTTTCACGGAAGAAATCGCATCCGACGGCTTCATAAAATCTTCAATCTTTCCTAGGGTTTCTGCCGAAAGGATATGCTCCATGCAGCAGGCGTCCTTGTCGGCAATCGCCTCGGAAACTCCAAGCTTAATCAGGAACCCCTTCAAGAGAATGTGACGGTTCAAGATCATGGCGGCAACGCGCTGGCCCTCTTCGGTGAGTTCCACACCGCTATAGGGTTCCTGCCTCACAAGGCCCATTTTCTTGAGTTCAACCATCGCCTTGGCCACCGACGGCATCTTAACCGAAAGGGCCGCGGCAATGTCCTTAACGCGGGCTAGCCCGTTCGCGAGGCGCAGCATGTGCACCATTTCCAAATAGTCTTCAAGACTCTGAGTAAGTTTTGTATGGTCCATCTTAATTAGCCCTCATTAGACGCGGCTAATATAGTTTAATAAATCTAATTAGGCAAGGCTAAAAATATTACAACAGACATACTTTTTTAGACAAGCCTAATTTTGAAACAAAAAATTTACATAATTTTAATGTTTTCGCCCTTGTCTTTCTAGTTAGTTTTATCTAACTTTTAGTTAGACAAGTCTAATTCTGATTGTGGCCATAGCTTTCGGACCTCGGCTTGTCTGGTTGAAGCAAAAATCCAATTCCCTCCTTGTGTCTCTTTGGGAACGATTGCGCCCCCGCTCAAGTAGCTCTGAGCAGGGGCGTTTTTTTAGCAAAACATGGAATAAGAAACACTCTTTTTTCTATTTTTACCCCCGTAAAATTTTAAAAGGCAAAAAAAATGAAACTCTCCAAGTATTTTTACGTCACGCTCCGCGAAACGCCGAGCGACGCCACCATGCCGAGCCACATCTTCTTGATGCGCGGCGGCTACATCAAGCCCGTTTCTACCGGTATCTACTCCATGATGCCGATGGGTTTCCGCGTGATCCAGAAGATTGTAAACATCATCCGCGAAGAAATGAACAAGATTGGCGGTATCGAAGTGGACCTGCCGGTGGTGCAGACCGCTGAACTCTGGAGCGAATCGGGCCGTTACCAGGCCATCGGCGAAGAACTCCTGCGCTTCAAGGACCGCAACAACCACAACATGGTGCTCGCCATGACGCACGAAGAAGCCATGACCGACCTGGTGCGCTACGTGCTCAACAGCTACAAGCAACTGCCGGTGATGCTCTACCAGTTCAAGACCAAGTACCGTGACGAAGCCCGTGCCCGCGGCGGCCTTATCCGCGTCCGCGAATTCCTGATGAAGGATGCCTACAGCTTCCACACCAGCCAGGAAGACCTCGACCGTCACTACCAGGAAGAATACGATGCCTACCTCCGCATCTACCGTCGCGTGGGCATTGAACCGGTGGTGGTGCAGAGCGATACCGGCATCATGGGCGGTAAGGTCGCTCACGAATTCATGCTCGATACTCCGAACGGCGAAGACTACTTGATTCTCTGTAAGAAGTGCGGCTACCAGGCCAACCGCGAAATCGCGAAGTTCCAGCGCGTGCCGTTCAAGGGCGACGAAAATGCGGCCCTCGAAAAGGTCGCCACGCCGAACAGCGAAAGCATCGACGAACTCACCAAGTTCCTGAACGTTCCGGCTGAATCGACCGCCAAGTGCGTGTTCTTCGACTTCGAAGGCAAGCTCATCACGGTCGTTGTTCCGGGCAACCTCGACGTTTCCGAAATCAAGCTTCACAACTTGCTGAAGGCGAAGGAACTTTACCCTGCCGAAGACAGCCTCATCAAGGCCTGCGGCATGGTTCCGGGCTTTGCGTCCCCGATTAATTCTCACGATACGCGCGTCATCGTGGATGAAGCAATCGCTGATTCCTTCGATCTCGTGACGGGTGCCAACGAAGAAGGCTTCCACTTCAAGCATTGCAACCCGAAGCGCGACTTCCCGAAATTCGAAGTGGCCGACATCGCCGAAGCATCCGAAGTCTGCAAGTGCCCCTGCTGCGGCGAGCTCCTCACCGAGACCCGCGGCATCGAAATGGGCAACATCTTCAAGCTGGGCACCAAGTTCTCTGAATCTATGGGCGCCAAGTTCCTCACCGCCGAAAAGACGACCGCTCCGGCCATCATGGGCTGCTACGGCATCGGCGTGGGCCGCCTGATGGCCTCTGTCGTCGAAAACAGCCACGATGACTTCGGACCGATTTGGCCCAAGTCCATCGCGCCCTTCCAAGTGGAAATCGTCCCAATCGGTAAGGAACCGGAACTTGCTGAACTCGCTGAAAAGTTCGAAAAGGAACTCGAAGCCGCCGGCATCGACGTGCTCGTGGACGACCGCGACGAACGCCCGGGCGTGAAGTTCAAGGACGCCGACCTCTGGGGTTCTCCGGTGCGCATCGCCATCGGCAAGAAGGGCCTCGCAAACGGTGAAGTCGAATGGAAGTTCCGCAACGAGAAGGAATTCTCCATGGTCAAGGTCGAAGACGTTGTCGCCAAGGCCAAAGCCTACTTCGCTGAATAACTCCGCGAACGTCAGTTATTAAGACAGCCCCCAATCGGGGGCTGTTTTGCTATAGAACGCAAATTGAATTAGGAGCAGTTTACTTCGCGAGGCCGAAGCGCACAGGACGTTCACCGCGTACGTTGAGTATGTACACTCCGGCATTCAGGCCCGAAAGGTCGACCATTTCGCCGGCATGAACCGTTCCCAGCAACACCTTGCGACCGCGCATGTCTATAACCGCGTATTGCGCATCCTTACCCGAGCCGAGCGTGAAGTTCATGTTCCCTTCGCCCATGCGGATTCTCGATGCCTTCGCAAGGACAACCGCCCTGATTGAAGCCACCGCAGGTTTCTGCGTCAAACCGTATAAAAAACCGAACACCTTTTCCTTCACCTTCACGTCATAACCGTCTTCGTCGTAGAATTCGTGGGGCATGCCTTCGACAAAGTAAGTCTCGTGCTCTATGCCCTTCGCCTTCAATACGGAATCGATTACGAAACTGCCGTAGAGCGTAGGCGTCTTCACGTCAATCGTAAGCGAGCCGGCAGCGGCAAGCATCGGCGGCATGAGGTTTTCGAGCGTCGTCGAGATATTCCCGAGCGGACGCCCGGTCTTGAAAAGGACCGTACTGTCGGCCATGCCGTGCACAAGCAAGACGGGAGTCGCCTTGTCCTCGATGATGGACACATCGTGAATGCCGCCCCACAAGGCAACGACAGCATTCGCATCGGAGTAAGAGCCTTTCTCCCCGTATTCATCAAGTCCACCGAGTTGCGGTTCTTCCTTTGCGACCGCAGGAATTTCGGAATCCTTGTCGATATAGATGTTTTCTAGCGAAAGTACGGCACCGGCACTGTTTCCCAGCAAATAGATGCGGTCCGGGTCGACGCCCAGGTCGTTCGAATGCGCCCGCACGTAGCGGACAGCGGCACGCACATCCTGGATTCCGCGATAAACCGTTCTGGAAAAATTGGCGCTGTCAATAGAAACGAGCATGTTCTCAGTTCTTGCCGTAATTCCCAACCGGTATTCAACCGCGGCAGTGACAAAACCGCGAGCAGCAAGCGAATCACAGTAGGTGATTGACTGCTGGTCGGTATCATCCTTCGAGCCAGCCGCAAAAGCACCCCCGTGCATCACGAGTACCGCAGGGCGCTTCTTTTCCGAATCGCCCTTCGGGGTGTAGATATCCATGTGGAGGTCTATGGGCTGCATATCCTCTTCGTTGTCGTAAAGGTAGACCATCGTGCCGCCATTCGCAGCGGCAAGTGCCGAAAGGGTCGTCGAGAGCTTGCTCAGCGTCGCCAAATGATTCACGCCCGATGCATAGACAATGTCCTTCTTGACGTCCACATCGAACATCTTGTCCTTGTACCTTTCAGCAGCAAATCCTTGCGCGAAAGAGACGGCGAGAACGGCTAGCAAAATCTTTTTCATACAGCCTCCTTTCCGCAAAAGTTAAGAAATTTTTTGCTATTTTTCATATCATGAGCACGAATAAAATCAAGATTGCGACTTTGCAAGGCAAGTGGACGGGCGATTTCGATAGCAACAACGCCTGGTACGTGGAACAGGCCCGCGCCCTCAAGGGCAAGGGCTACGACCTGGTCGTGTTGCCGGAACTCTTCCACACTCCGTATTTCCCGTTCGAGGAAAACGCGGACTTCTTTGACCTCGCCATCGAAAAGGACCACCCGCTGGTAAGCCAGTGGCAGTCCATCGCGAAGGAACTGAACGCCGTCGTGGTGTACCCCTTCTTCGAGAAGCGCGCCCGCGGCATCTACCACAATTCCGCCTTCGTGTTCGAGCGCGACGGCAGCATCGCGGGGCTCTACCGCAAGAGCCACATTCCCGACGATCCTGCCTTCTACGAAAAATACTACTTCATCCCGGGAGACACGGGGTTCGAACCCATCAAGACTAGCGCGGGCACCCTCGGCGTGCTCATCTGCTGGGACCAGTGGTTCCCCGAAGCCGCCCGCATCATGAGCCTCAAGGGCGCAGACGTGCTCATCTACCCCACCGCTATCGGCTGGATGGACAGTGAACCCAAGAAAATCTACCCGCGCCAGCAGGACAGCTGGATGACCGTCATGCGCGGGCACGCCATTGCGAACCGCACCTTCGTGATTGCGGCAAACCGTGGTGGCACCGAAGGCCACCTCACGTTCTGGGGCACGAGCTTCGCCGCCGCACCCGACGGCTACATTCTAGAAAAGTGCTCCCCCGAATTCCTCGGGGTCTCCACCGTCGAAATCGACCTCGCCGAAACCGAGGAAAACCGCCGCTGGTGGCCGCATTTCCGCGACCGCCGCATCGACCTGTACAGCGACATCCTGAAAATCTGGTGCAAATAATATGGCATTAGCAACAATACGTTACCCCGCCGAATGGGAAGAGCAGAAGGCCACATGGCTCGCCTTCCCCCACAACCCGGAAAACTGGCACGGTGAACGCGGAGTGAAGATCCGCAAGTTCTACATCGACCTCATCAACGCCATAAGCGACTTCCAGCCGGTAAACGTGCTCCTCCCGAAAAAGGACTTCCTGACCAAGAAAGAGAAGGAAGCCCTCGAATGCACATCCTTCCCAGTAAACTTCGCCGTCATCAAGACCGACGACATCTGGATTCGCGACTACGGTCCCTTCTTCGTGAAAAAAGGGCGCAAGACCATCGTTTCCGAGGCCGTATTCAATGCCTGGGGCGCAAAATTCCCTCCCTGGAAGAACGACAACCAGATTCCTTCCCGAATCGCCAAGGCCTTCGGCTATCCCGAAGGGAAAAAGATTCCGTTCATTTTCGAGGGCGGCGCCATCGAAGTGAACGATGACGGGCTCGGCATCACCACGCTGGACTGCCTCGTCGGCAAGAACCGCAACAAGACCGAAGACCTTTCCAAGGTCATCAAGTCGATTTGCGAGACGCTCGGCCTCAAGAGCCTGCTTGTCCTCCCCCACGGGCTGAACGGCGACCACACGGACGGCCACATAGACAACGTCGCACGATTCGTCGGCACCAAGAGGGTCGTCATGGCCTGGGATGCCAACATGAAATCGAAGAACGCGAAGGTCCTGGCCGAAGCGAAATTCCTCATCGAGACCTGGCTCAAGGCATTCTACGGCAAGGATTTTGCAGTGGACACGCTGGCACTCCCCCCGCAGAGGAAACTGAGTGACGGGCAGATCCTCCCCGCAAGCTACATGAACTTCATTTTCGTGAACGGCGGCTTAATTTACCCGAAATACAAGTGCAAGAACGATGCTCACGCCCAGAAATACTTCGAAAGCGTATTCCCCGACAGGTTCGTCATCGGCCTTGATAGCCGTACAGTCATCGAGGAAGGCGGCAGCCTCCACTGCATGAGCAAGCACGAAAGCAAATAAAGGAAAAATCCGGTCCCGAGAATTCGGAACCGGATTTTCACTGAGCTATGAAGGGCTCGAACCTTCGACCCACGCCTTAAAAGGGCGTTGCTCTACCAACTGAGCTAATAGCCCGAGCGCTCCAAATATATTAAAAAATGCGTTTTTTGTAAAGGTTTGCGGTCTTTTTTTTCGTTTTTTTGTAAATTTACCGCATGATGTCTAAAAGAAAAGTTTTGCTGCTCGCTTTGTGGGGCATGCTGTTCCCCGCGGGTGCCAACGCGTACTTTTCGCAGGGCGACCAAGGTGAAGAAATATTCTCTTTTTTAAGCACGTTCGACAGCCCGCGCAACGCGGCTATTGAAAAATCCGGTGCAGCCTTCCCTTCGACAGACCCGACCATCGTACAACTCAACCCTGCCGCACTCCGAATACCGGACGGGACAAAAAGAATCGCAGAAATTCACTGGCAAACTGGGGACATGGCCGAAAACCAGGGCTCCATTTCGTACACATCGAGCTACAAGAAGTTCCTGTACCAGATTTCGTACAACTGGCTAGATTACGGGACCATTAAAGGTTACGACGAACTCGGCAACGAATCGGGCAAGGAATACAACCCGTTGAGCCAGCTTGCAACAGCAACCGTCGCCTTCGCGATGACCCACATCAACGTAGGCGCGACAATCAAATTCGCAAGCGAGAAACTCGCCGAAGAATCTGGGGACCGGACAGCCCTGGGCGCAGCATTCGACTGGGGTGTCTCGTGGCAATCCACTAGCAAGATTTTCGGCCTCGCCCTCACGGGCAGGGATTTCGGAGCACTCATCCGCGACTACGTGGACGACGGCTACAACGACAATTTTCCGATGTCGCAGACATTCGCACTTTCGTTCTATTACAGGCCGGTCATCTTGCCGCGCCTCACAGTGATGGGCGAAAGCAGTTTCCCGCGTTTCGCAGAACCCAAATTCGCCCTTGGCGGCGAATACGCGCTCGGTCAGAGCTTCTTCATCCGTGCAGGCTTCACGCGCGCATGGCTTGACCTCACCCGCGACATAAAGCAGCTCATCTCGGCAAGCAGCCGCCCCGACGAAGCGCAATCGGCACGCATGCTCAGCGCGGGCCTCGGGTACAACCTGAAGATGTTCTCCATCGACTATACGTTCTCCTACCTCGCACAGGGTCTCGGAACCGAGCACCGGTTCGGACTCCGCATAGGCCTGTAATGCGCCAATTCGACGTCCTGGTTTGGGGTTTCGAAGAAGAGCCTGGCAAAAACGCACAGCCTTCCACCCCGCCCTTCACCGACGACGCCCTGGGATGGTTCTTCGGGAACGACCTCAACGCAAGCCTTTTGAAAAGCGAAGCCGAATGGATTGTCTTCGCCCATAAATCCATATCTATCGACAGGCAGTTCCTGAACGACCTCGCCGAATGCATTTCCAGTTTCCCGATGGTCGATGCATTCGCCCCGCGTATACTCAGCGCAAAAAAACACTCATTCCATTCGGGATACAGGCTCGATGCCGCAAACGGCCTCAGCATGCTCGACGAGAATGCTGAAATGCGATTTGTCGCGGCGCCGCACCCGCTAATAGCCGCCTTCTCGCGCAGGATTATACAGCGTACCGGCAGGCTCGACGATTCGCTCGCCTTGTGCGTGCAGATTGCCGACTATTCGTTGCGCATGCTCCATGCAGGCGGGAAAATGTTCTCCGTCCCCTATCTCGTCGCAAATACGCACGGAAACGTAGACGACACGCTTTACGGTAACCGCGAAAATATCGACGATTTCACCTTCGCGATGTTCAAGTCGCTCGGGCTATCCAAGAACCTGCGGTTCCTGCTACGGCACCCAGGCTCATTGCAGAGACTCTGGAAACGGAGAAAAGATCTCGAGGACAAGCGCAACAAGGCGATTCTCCTGAGCAAACTCGACAAGAAATTCCTGGCAGACCTAGGCTAACGGGATTTTTCCTGGACGATCTTGTCCAAGAATCCGGTAACGCGCGAGGCGAAGCTTTCCATGGAGCAGCGGGAAAGCAGTTCCTGCGCGGCACTTTCGTCGATGACGTTTTCACCGGCAAGCACCCGGTCCAGAACAGCCGCATATGCAGGCGCATCGTCGGGTTTTTCTACAAGCGGGCAAACACCCTCCAGGTTCTCCCGGACGGCGGAAGCCTTCGCGCACACTGCGGGCGTGCCACAGGCAATCGATTCAATCGGCGGGAGCCCGAAACCTTCCAAAAAGCTCGGGTACACCATAAGGTCGGCATGGCGGTAGAATTCCACAAGCTCGCGGGCATCGAATTCCCTGAAATGGAACACGTTGTAAAGTTTCTTCTCGTTCACGATGGCCTTCAGGCGGTCGGAAAACTTCCCTACACGCACAAAGGCCACATCAGGGCGCAGCCTCGCCATTTCGAAATAGGTATCGATATTCTTGCGCGGTTCGTCGAGGCTCACGTTCAGGCACATCCCGTAATAATTGCGCATGCCACGCTTGCGGCGGAACTGCGCCTTAGCCTCCGCAGTCACGGGAGATTCGGGCCTTTTGAACAGCCCGGAATCGATCGGGCATCCGATAACCGCACCAGGCTTCTGCGACATCTGCGGGCCAAAGAATTTCGCGGCCTCACCGCGGGTCCAGTTCGAGTTGTAGACAAAGGAATCCGCCTTGACCGTCGGGCGAATGTAGAACAAATTAAGCAACTTAAACTTGACGCTATGCGGGTAGAGCGTCTCGGCGAAGGTATCGTGCACGAACATCACCGTCTTTGCCGAAGGGCAGGCCTTCGCCGCCACGGGCACGAGGAATCCCAACTCAGGACGGATAAAGAAAATCATGTCCGGCGCCATGCGGTGCAGCAATTTCTTGAAAGGGGCGCGAAACGAGAAAAAACCCGAATAAAGGGACTTCGCCCAAATTTCGTGCGAGGTGAATCCACGGGAATCCGCGGCATTTTCTTCGGCGCTTTTCTCGTCAGAAAAAAACTTGGGAGTCTTCAACCAAAGTACATGCGCATCAAACTTGTTGCACACAGCCGTGAGCAAATTCACAGTCAATCGACCGAAGCTCGTTCGTTCGTTTTTGTCGCAAACAAAAAGTATATTTTTTTGATTCACCATCATCTAGAATATAGCAACTTTCTATATTGTTATTAATGTATCCAATCTGCAAGAAATCCATTAGTTTCTACAGCGACGCTCCTGAATGGGGAGGGCAAGAAATCCTTTCTGCAAGGATAGCCGCCATCGTCGCCGAAACTAGCGATGTCACGTTCTTCTATTCGTGCGACAAGTTTGCAGATTTCCTGCCCGCAAGCGTGAAACGGGTCAAGCTCCCCTACCACGCCGAAACCCCGTTCCCCATTATCCGCGACCGGTTCAAGGGCAAAGCGAAAAAAGCAAAAGAACTTTTCAAGAAAGAGAATATCCAGAACCTGGTCCTGTGCCCGGGCAATATCGAAAGATGCCTCCCGGGACTTTGGGCGGCAAACCAGCTGGGACTTCCGACGGTATCGTACATACCGCTCGCCTTTTCCCAAAGCGAAACGCACGCCAACCTCGGGAAAATACGCGATATTCTCGCCAAGCGCATCTACAGCAAGGTAGACCACTGGATAGTGAACTCGCCTTACCAGAAGCGCCTCATGGCACGCTTCGTGGAAAAGGATATAGAGACGCTCCTGAACCCGCTCGTCTGGGACATTTCGGCTCCGGCCAAGAAACCGCAATCGCGCCTGAACATCGCCATTCTCGGGCGCATCTTCTTCGAGCAGAAAGGGCACGACATCCTGCCAGACATAGCGTTCCAACTCAAGAAAAACCATGCCGACGTCCACTTCACGGTTATCGGCGAAGGCCCGCACGAGACAATCCTCCGGCAAAGAATCAAGCAGAAAGGCGTCGAGGACCTCATCGAATTCACGGGCTGGATTCCCCCGGAAAAAATACAGGACAAGTTGCTCAACGAAATCGACCTGCTCCTGATTCCATCGCATTTCGAAAGCGGGCCAATCGTACTTTTCGAAGCGCTCCAATGCGGCTGCCCCGTACTGGTCGCTGATGCCGACTACACCGACGACTACGTCCTGCCCCCATGGATGCTCTTCAAGGAAGGTTCCGCCACCGACGCCGCCGAAAAGATTTTGCATTATGCCGAGAACTGGAACGAGCCTCAGTTCCTGGACCTGAGGGAAAGACTTTTCCTCGACCGTACCGACGAAGACTTCAAGAGAAACGTCTCACGCATTTTCGACAAGCTTTTTGACGGGGGAACCCAGAAATGAGCCGCATATGCATCGTCCTTGCGACCTACAACGGTGAGCGGTTTCAGGAAGAGATGCTTCAATCTCTCGTAAACCAGACCCGTCCCGCCGACAAAGTCATCGCCATCGACGACGCCTCGCAGGATTCCAGCGTCAGCATTCTCGAATCCTTCCAAGGAAAACTCCCGCTCGAAATATTCAGACAGGCGCAGAACGGCGGGCACTGCAAGGCATTCGCAACCGGGCTCGAACACGCCAAGCAATACGCAGGGCCAGGCGACCTGATTGCCCTTGCCGACCAGGACGACATCTGGAAGGCGGACAAGCTCGAAAAACTCGAAAAAGAAATCGGCAACCGCGCACTCGTTTTCGGGGACGCAGAAGTCATCGACAAAGATGGAAACGTCATCCGCGATTCATGGCGCAAAGAAGCGCTCATCCAGAAAGCCATCCCCATCAAGGCGCAAATTGCGGGCATCAACAACGTAACTGGATGCCTATCGCTTTTCAAGGCGGAGCTTCTCGACATGATCCTCCCCATTCCGGAAGGCGTCACGGTACATGACCGCTGGGTCGCGATGATTGCCGAAAGGAACGGCGGAATCAAGGCCATCGACGATGCCGTCGTGCAATACCGCCTGCACGATTCAAACGCGGTCGGCGGAAAGCCCGCACCGGCCATGAGCAAGACGCTCGAAATTCAGCAGCGCTGGCTAAGGATGATTCTTGAAAACTGCGAGCGGCTCTCGCTCACGGCCGACGAAATCCTCTTCACGAAGCACTTGCTGAACCTTTCGCAAAAGCGCATGAACCGTTACTTCATGCCCTTCGAAATACCGTGGGTTTTCGCGAACAGGAAGGTCCTCTTCGAAAAAGTTCCGGCACTCGCCTTGACCAAGAAAATTCTGTTTACCGTCATCGGGCTTCCGCTCGCAAAAAGAATCTGGAAAAAATCATGAGCGGAAGGACTGCCATAATTCTCGTGACCTTCAACGGTTGGGAAATGACCCGGAACTGCCTAAACGACCTGGCAGCGCAGCTAGGCGATTCCGCGCATTTCGTCGTCGCGGTCGCCGACAACGCGAGTACCGATAAAACCGTCGAGAACATCCGCAAAGACTTCCCCGCCGTACACCTGTACGCAAGTCCAACGAACGTCGGGTTCGGCGCGGCGAACAACCTCGCCATAGAAGGGCTCCTCCGCGACGGGGAATCGTTCGATGCCGTATGCCTGCTCAACAACGACACAAGGCTAAAACCGGAAACCCTTCCGCAACTGCGGCTCGCCTGGGAACAGGCGCAAAAAATGGCCGAAGACGAAGGCGGCAAATACGCCCTCGTGGCTCCAACCGTAAAGAATCCGAACGGAAGCAAGCAGCCGAACTATTTCGCGGGACTCGGGCCCGAAGGAATCGGGAGCCTGAAGTTTTTCACGAACGCCTTCCGAAACGAGAACGGCGCCGCCAAAATTTTGCAGGGCGTCCCGCAGGCGACTTCGCAGGCATCCCTCGCCGAAGTCCACTGGACCTCGGCTGTATGCTGGATGTTCGGGAAAGACCTCTTCGACGCAATCTGCAAGAATAATGCCGAAGGCAAATTCTTCGACGAGAAAATCTTCATGTACTACGAAGATGCAGACGCAGCCCTCCGCGCGCGCCGTCTCGGCACAAGATTTTTCATCGCGGGCAACATTCCCCTCACGCACCTGGGGGGCGGTTCCGCCCAGAACAATACGAGACGCGCACTGCAGCACGACCGCGCGCAGCAGTACGTATTCAAGAAACATTTCGGCTTCCGCGGATTCCTGCTTTCCAAATCGTTCCGCTTCTGCCGCAGCCTCGTACGCATCGTTGCAAGCCTTCCCCGCTGCATCGGCTCCAAAAACGGGGAAACACGTGCATACATCAAGCATCATTTCACCCTGATGAAGACAGCCCTATGGTAACGCTCATGAATATTCTCGCAAAACAAACAGCCCACATGGCGATGCTTCTCTCCATTTTTGTCGGCCTCCTCGCCACGGAAGGTCTCGCCGCCAAAAAGGGAGAACCCGCGGTAACGCACATCTCCTTCGCGGATTCCGCCAAGAACCATCTCGTCAACATCCGCGCGCAGATTTCGGATTCCGTGCTCGTCACCAACCTCGCGAACGCCCCGACGCACTACGACAACGCCATGTTCGTCCGTCTGTTCCTCGACGGCCACTTCACCCAGGCTTTCCATTTCGACGCCCGCGTCATGGTGAGCAACGACTACACGAACCGCTACATCAACGACAACTTCTACCATCCGAGCGAAGGCCTTCCCTACAACAAGCAGAGCGAAACCAGGCGCACCTGGGACCAGTTCGCCGCCAAAATCGATTACAAGCTCAAGCCGCTCACGCTGCTCGCCGGATTCGACTACCTGGAATTTGGACCTGCACGCTACAACCACGTCATATTGCGCGGAGACAGGTCGTTTGACCGCCCGTGGCAAGACACGACAAGCCGCATCTGGAGGCCGGCACCCACGCCCTATTTCGGCTACCGTTTCGAAATCGGGCCTATCGAATACACGCAATACGCAGCAAAACTTTTCGAAAAAAAGAACAAGGGCAAGTACATGCATGCACACAGGCTCGACTTGCACCTGCCCATGAACATCACGCTCGGCCTTTCCGAGACGGCGCTGTACGGCTCCACCACGGAACCCGCGAACAGCAACCCCAACGCCGATGCCGACAGCACCGACCGCGACTTCGAATGGAATTACGTCATCCCGTTCATCCTCTACAACTTCCAGGAGCACATCCAGGGCGACCAGGACAACATCTCCCTAGCGTTCGACCTGAGCGTCCGCACGCTCCCGCACTGGGAATTTTACGGGGAACTCCTCTGGGACGACATGAAAACCCCGACAAGCATGTTCGACGACAGTTGGTGGGGCAACAAGTGGGCGGCAACAGTGGGCATCGCCCGCGACAGCCTCTACGTCGGGCCGGTAAGGCTAGACATGTTCACGGAATACACGCGAATCGAGCCGTGGGTCTACACGCACCATAAGGGCGGCGGCTACACCTACGCAAGCTACTCGCAGAACCTCGGCAGCGACCTCGGCCCCAACAGCCAGGAAATCCACGCCGAACTGAGCGCCACCTACAAGTTCATAAACGCCACGCTGTTCGCGGGCAACGTCGCGAAGGATACGGCTTTCGGCGGGAACATCACCGACATCCACGGCCCGATGGATGCGACGAACAAGGTATTCCTCAACAGCGAAACCACACTCCGGTACACCGAACTCGGCGCAAGGCTCGAACTGACGCCCTGGCACTGGATGAGTTTCCGCGCCGGCTATACCCGCTACTTCGGGGACTACGAAGGATACAGGGCATCGGCGACCGGTTCCCTGCAGTGGTAAAAAAACAGTTAGCTAAAAAAGCAATTTGACGGCCTCGTCGCTATCGGCGGCGAGGGCTTTCTTTTTCCATTCGGGGTCGAGCAGCAGTTTCGCCATGCCCGCAATGACCTGCGTATGCGCAGTCGCGGATTCCGCCGGAGAAAGCAGCACGCAAAGGAACTGCGCCACCTCATTGTTGCGGACCGCAATCCCGCTAAAACCAGCAGGGCACACGGCAAAGGCCATCAGAGGAGTCTTCAACCCCGCAATGCGCGTATGGGGCAGCAGGAGCCCCTCGCCCATGTAGATACCCTGCGAAATGCGCTCCGTGAGGGCTTTCCAGGCGGCATTCGCATCGAAGGCGACACCTGCATGGACAAGCGCATCGTAGGCATAGCCCAGAGCGCGATTGAATGTTTCAGATGATGAATAATGCTTAAAGTAAACAGGAACCATGCGAGGGGCAAACCAACCTTCGGAGCAATCTAGCGCCAGCTCTAAGCCAGCGCCTTCTCCATAAACTCCAGCGCATCCGGTTCGGTCGCCTTCACAATCAACTTGAACTCCGCAAGCAAGGCCTTCAACTGGCGTTTGCCCGGTTCGATGTACTGTTCGAACTTCTGAATCCCCTTCACCTTGCTGAGGAAGCAGTAGGCGCCCAGAGCCTGCATCACGCGCTGAAGGCTCGCATGGATAAAGCTTTCCCACGCATCGTCCTTCGTGTAGGCCTGCACGCGCTTGTTCTGCATGCGCCAGTACTCGAAGAAGTCCTTGATCATCGGGAGCGGCAGGCTCACGTACGGGTCCCAAAGAAGGCTCGCGATATCGTAGAACGCCGACCCGCGGCGCGCCCCCTGGAAATCCACGAAGGCGATTTCAGAATTCGGGCGGACCATGATGTTCTGGCTCTGGAAGTCACGGTGCATGAGCACCTTGGGCTGGGCATCCACAGAGACCGCGAGAAGCGAGAAGAAATTCTTGACACTCTGCGGAATCTCCTTCAAGCCGCAATGGCCCTTCAGGTAATTTTCAGTAAAGTAATCCGTCTCCCACTTGAGGGCGGCAAAATCGAAACGACGAATCCAGAGTTCCGTATGCGAACTGAAAATCGGCTGGCTCGCATCCTGCCACTTGACAAGCGCATCGATAACCGTCGGATAGAGAATCCTCTCGTTGCCGGAACGGACACCCTCGTTCACGGGCGACACTTCGTCCAGCAGGTTGCGCTTGCCCAAATCTTCCTGCAGCACCTGGCAGGCGGTCTCGTCGACGGCAAAGACCTGCGGCACCGGCAAACCGTAGCTGCGGAAGGTCTTGGAGAAATCAACAAAATGCCTGAAGTCTTCATTGACTTCGGCGCAGACCTGCAACACGCAGGACTTGCCACCTTCGGAAATACGGAAATACTGGCGGCCCGAGCCCGCACCCGCAATCGGGGAAACGGTGAAATTCTCGGTATAGCCGCGGGAAAGCAGGTAGCCTTTGATAACAGGAGAAATTTGCAAGGATTCGTTACTCATGTTTTTTAATATAGCAAATAAAAAATTCTGGTTATCGGTCATTAGTTATTGGTCATTAGTCATTAGCCTTAATAAGGCGGCACAGCCGCGATTATTCAACCAATAACTAGCAACTAACGACTAATGACTACTAAGAGAACTTTATACGCGGGTCCACGAGCGTATACAGGATATCGCTGAAAAGGCGGCCCACCATCGCCATGAGGCTGCTCAGGAAGATGATGCCCATGACCACATTGTAATCGCGGTTCACCATGGAATTGTAATACAGGAGTCCCATGCCGTCTATATCGAAGACCTTCTCGATGAGGAGCGCACCCGCAAACATGAGCGTGCAAATTTCGGAGAGGCGCGTGGCAATCGGGATGAGCGCGTTGCGGAGCGCGTGGCGCACCAGCGCCTGGTTGAAATTCAGGCCCTTCGCAAGAGCCGTACGCATATAATCCTTCCCCAGTTCCTCGAGCGCGGAATTCTTCATAAGAAAGGTCAGGAACGCGAATTCCCCAATCATGTAGCAGAAGATAGGCAGCACCAGATGGTGCCCCAAATCAAGGATTTTCCCGAAGAACGAGAAATCTTCGAAGTCATCGCTAGTGAGGCCACCCAGCGGGAATATATCCAAATACGAACCGCCCGCAAGGAAGATAATCAGGAGAATACCGAGTGCATATCCCGGCATCACATATCCCGAAAAAATCACGCCCGAGCTGAGGGAATCAAGCTTGCTCCCGTGATGCACCGCCTTCCAGAGGCCGAGGGGAATACAAACAAGATAACTCAGGAAGAACGAAGTGATACCGAAGAACAGCGAAATCGGGAACCGGCTCACGATGACATCCCAGACCGGGAGACCGTAGGTGTAGCTCGAACCCAAATCGAGGTGCAGTACGTTCCAGAGCCAGGTCAGGTAGCGCTTCCAGGCGGGCTGGTCAAAGCCGAAGTACGCCTGGATTTGGGCTATCTGGTCGGGCGAGAGCGCCTTGGAGGCATCGACCCCACCCTTCATGGCCGCGGCCTGCTGCGCGCGCGAAATCATTTCCTCCACGGGGCCGCCCGGCAACATCTGGATGAGAATAAAGCATACCAGAGAAATCCCGATGAGCGTCGGGATCATGAGCAGCAGGCGGCGGAGGATATAGGATCTCATAGTTTGCCTTCGGCAAGCTCACAGTTCTTAGTTACTAGTTACTAGACTTCTTAATTTATAAATCTCTAGTAACTCAGAACTAGGAACTAGTAACTCACACTAACGCATCTTTCCGGAGCGAAGCACGTCCATCATGTTGAAGGGCTTGGCGGTACCGGCGGCAATCTGCTCGGCGAGGAAGTTCACGGCGTCCACGGTGCCTTCGGCATAAATCTTGCGACCACACACGTTATGCTGGAACTCGAAATGCACGGTTCCGTCGGCGCTATCGAGGCTGTAGGTGTGGAAGGCGTGACCGCCGAGGTATTCCTCGGGCACGTGCATGCGTTCCATCTGTTCCTTTTCGTCGCGGACCTTCTCGATATCGTCCGGCGTGTAGGCAAAGCCCATCTTCTGGAAGGTGCCCACGACAGCACGGGCCGTACCGCTCGTGTCGGCCTTGGTCTTCTGGTGGCTCTCGACCACGGAAAGCTTGTAGCCGTCGAATGCAGACGGGAACTCGTTCGCGAGGAACTCGATCATGCTCTGGAAGGCGACAATCTGCTTCGCCATGTTCGGGGCAATCACGCTCGGGTGGTTCGCTTCGGCAACAAGGCGGGCAAGCGCATCGCGGTCACCGCCGGTAGTGCCCATCACGAAGGGAATCTTGTGCTTCACGTAAAAGGCGGCATTGTCGTTCACGGCCGTCGGGTGCGTATAGTCGATGCAGATGACGTTCGGGTACTTCGCAAGCACTTCACCGATGCGTTCTTCACGGTTGCTCGGCTTCAAAAGCTGGATGGTCTTCCCCGCCACTTCGGATTCGTTTTCCACAATAATCTCGCCCGTCAAAGAATACGGGACCAGTTCCAAACCGCGGGCGACGCAAGTTTCGGCCACAATGCGGCCCATGTTGCCCGGAATGCCATTAACCATTACTTGTACAGACATAAAAGCTCCTGTTTTTAACCGCAAAAATAATTAAAAAACGCCACCTTTAATAACCGAACCAAGAAAAAAACAACTTAAACGATTTGATACCCACCCCGCTATCCGTAACCATAATTTTACAAGGTTAAAAGAAAATGGACAACATATGGTATCACAAATTATGAATGCAATTCCCTAAAATTATCACGCATGAAACGGAAATCTGATGAAGAAAGGGCTTTCGACGAGACCCTCGCGCAAATAATTCTAGCGCGACGCTCGCAATTGAACCTTTCGCAGTTATTCATCAGCATCCAATCCGGCGTTTCAAGAACCACAATTGGAAAATGGGAAAGAGGGGTAAAAACACCGATAACGTTCGACCTCTATAATGTCCTAAAAATTCTTTACGACAATCCCTCGGATTTCTGGGACGATTTTCACAAGTCTTTCGAAAAGAACGTCTCGTCCATACGCGAAGCCGCCGACAAGAAGAAATATATCGATTACTTTGAGCAGACCAGCAAAAAACGTCACTTATAAGACATCAGGCATTCTCGTCTAGCCAGCGCTGCAAAATAATGGCGGCAGCCAGCTGGTCGATTACAGCCTTGTTCTTCTGCTTTTTCTTCTTGCTGAAATACGAGGTTTTTTCCTGGGCCTGTACGCTAGAATACGATTCATCCTGCGTGTATACGGGCAAGCCCGGGAACCGCAGTTTCAAGTCTTCGACAAACTTCTCGACCACGACATTCTTCCCATCCGTTCTTCCGTCCGGGTGGTACGGCATCCCGACAACGAACGCATCAATCTTGTTTATCTTCACAAGTTCATCGAGCCTTACAAACAAATTCGTTATCTTCTGGTCGATAGTCTCGCGGGAAAAAGCCATGCGCAGTTCGGAATCGGCAAAAGCGACTCCGACGCGATGTTCTCCGTAATCAAGCGCAAGGTAGTTCATTGTTTAGACAAAAGACAAATGATTATGCACGAAATATAGCAAAATGGGCTGATTCCGGCTTCCTCTGTTTTCAAGACCCATTTTATCGCTTTTTTCATCATTCTCAGCAGATTTCCACCATCTTTCGTCGTCCGCCTTTCGTCTATTTTCTAAATTTGAGCCCACTATGAGCAATTTGAAGAACGATTTGTGGGTCGGCGTGGACGTAGGTTCCACCACCGTGAAGATTGCGGTCGTCGATCCCGAGACCAACAAGCTTTTGCACTACACGTACCAGCGCCACAACGCCATGCAGGCGAAAAAGGTCCACGAGGTCCTTAGGGAGGCGCACGGTCTTTTCCCCGACAAAAACTTTAGGGTCGCCTTCTGCGGTAGCGGAGGCCAGCCCTTCGCCGAGGCCACACACGCATTCTTCGTGCAAGAAGTGGTGGCAAACGCACTCGCCGTACGCGCCACCTACCCCGAATCGAGGGTCGCCATCGAACTTGGCGGTCAGGACGCGAAAGTCGTATTTTTCGAAAAAGACAAGACCACCGGCAAGCTCATCGCCTCCGACATGCGCATGAACGGCGTTTGCGCGGGCGGAACGGGCGCATTCATCGACCAGGTGGCCGAGCTCCTCCGCATCAAGACGGAGGCCTTCGAAGGCTTCGCCAAGCGCGGCCAGAAGGTCTACGAGATTTCGGGCCGTTGCGGCGTGTTCGCCAAGACGGACATCCAGCCGATGCTCAATAACGGTGTCGCCAAGGAAGATATCGCCCTTTCGAGCTTCCACGCCATCGCGAAGCAGACCATCGGCGGTCTCGCCCAAGGAATGGAAATCAAGCCGCCCGTGATTTTCGAGGGTGGCCCGCTCACGTTCAACCCGACGCTCGTCCGCGCATTCAAGGAACGCCTGGGCATCTCCGACGAACAGGCCATCGTGCCGGAACACTCCGAAGTGCTCGTGGCCATGGGTGCAGCCCTTTCCCTCGGCTCCATGTTCGCGGGCCAGGAATGCCAGTACCGCATGGAAGGCTCGCTCGATGCGCTCGTGCACTTCAACGAGACCCGCCAGGCCGAAAACAAGGCCAAGGCGGCCGCCGACCTCTTCTTCAAGAACGACGCCGAATACAAGATGTTCCTCGAAGAACACAAGATGGCCGACAACCACTACCCGCAGCCCGCCTCGGGTTCGACCATCAACGCGTACCTGGGTATCGACGCCGGTTCCACCACCACGAAGTTCGTGCTCCTCGACGAGCAGGACAAGGTGATCGACGGGTTCTACGCAAGCAACGACGGCGAACCGCTCGCCGTGCTCAAGCGCGCCATGAACGAACTTGCCGACCGCTACGAAGAATACGGCTGCAAGCTCAACATCCTGGGCGTAGGCACCACCGGCTACGGTGAACAGCTCTTCGCCAAGGCCGTCCATGCCGACTACCATACCGTGGAAACAGTCGCGCACGCGAACGCCGCCCAGCGCCTCTGCCCCGACGTAAGCTTCATCCTCGACATCGGCGGCCAGGACATGAAGGCCATCTCCGTACAGGACGGCGTGGTCACCGGCATCATCCTGAACGAGGCCTGTTCCTCGGGTTGCGGTTCGTTCATCGAGACGTACGCCCGCAGCCTCGGCATCCCGATGGAAAAGATTGCAGAACTCGCATTCAACGCGAAGAGCCCCTCGCAGCTCGGATCCCGCTGCACGGTGTTCATGAACAGTTCCATCATCACGGAACAGCGCGACGGCAAGCAGCCCGAAGACATCATCGCGGGTATCTGCCGTTCCATCATCAACAACGTCTTTACGAAGGTCATCCGCATCCGTAACCTGAACACCCTCGGCAAGAAGGTCGTGGTCCAGGGCGGTACCTTCAAGAACAACGCGGTCCTCCGCGCCTTCGAGCAGTACACCGGCTTAAAGCCCATCCGTCCCGAACGTCCGGGCGAAATGGGCGCCATCGGTATCGCGCTCCTCACCCGCAAGTACATGGAAGAGAAGCGCAAGGAAAACCCGGACCTCAAGTCGAGCTTCATCGGCCTCGAGGCCATGAAGACCTTCAGCTGGCACAACCAGCCGGGCCAGCTCTGCCAGTACTGCACCAACCACTGCTCCCGCACCATCGTCACGTTCAGCGACGGCCAGAGCTTCGTTACCGGCAACCGCTGCGAACGCGGCGAAGTCACCGCCGACCCGAACGACCCGAAGACGAAGGCGCTCATCGCCGAAATCAACAAGAAGATGCTCTCCGTGCCCGACATGATTAAGCGCACGAACCAGCTTCTGGTGAAGGACTACGCCCCGGCAAAGCTCGTCGAGAACAACGGGAAGACCATCGGTATCCCGCGCGCGCTCGAATTCTGGGCATCCCTCCCCTTCTGGAAGGCGTTCTTCACGAGCCTCGGCTACACCGTCGTGGTGAGCCGCCAGAGCGACTACAAGATGTTCGAAGCCGGCCTCCACAGCGTGCCCTCCGACACCGTGTGCTTCCCGGCGAAGCTCGTGCACGGCCATGTGCTCTCCCTTATCGAGAAGAAGGTCGACCGCATTTTCTTCCCGATGATGATTGCCATCCCGAGCGACCACACCAAGTTTACCGCCACCTCCGTTTGCCCGGTGGTGCAGGCCTACCCGAACGTGTGCAAGAACACCGACGAGCCCGAAAAGAACTACGGCGTGCCGATGGACCAGCCTATTTTCCACTGGTTCAATACGAAGCTCCGCCGCAGCCAGACCGTCGACTGGTTCCACGAGCACTGGAAACTCGACAGGAAGCTTTTGAACAAGGCCGTCGACGAAGGCGAAAAGGCCCTCAACTGCTACCGCACCACGCTCCTCGAGGAAGGCCAGAAGATTCTCGACGACGTACGCGCCAAGAACAGCTTTGCCGTCGTCATCGCGGGCCGTCCGTACCATGCGGATACGCTCATCAACCACAACATTGCAAGCCACTTCACCGCGATGGGCATTCCGGTACTCACTACCGAATCGCTCCCGGGCGTGTACGACCAAGATGTGCCGAACCACACCCGTATCGAAATCAAGAACACGTTCCACCTGCGCATGATTGGCGCCACCATGATTGCGGCCAAGGACCCGAACATCGAGCTTGCCCAGATCGTGAGCTTCGGATGCGGGCACGACTCCATCCTGACCGACGAGATGATGCGCATGCTGCACCTTGATTCCAACAAGGAAATGCTCATGCTCAAGCTCGACGAGGGCGACGCCCGCGGCCCGGTGGGCATCCGCATCAAGAGCTTCATCGAGACGGTGAAGGCCCGCCGTGCGGCAAACCTCCCCGACAAGCCCGAAAGCAAGGAACCGCTGTACCATACGCCGTTCCTCCCCGAGGACAAGGCCCGCCGTCGCATCTTGACGCCGAACCTCTCTCCCGCCTTTACCGTGCTTGCAAGCGAATACATGAAGCGCGAAGGCTACATTGCCGAATACCTGCCCGTCGCCGACAAGAAGGCCATCGAGCTCGGCAAGAAGTTCGTGCACAACGACATCTGCTTCCCCTGCCAGGTGAACATCGGCGAAGCCCTGAAGTGGCTCGTGGATCACCCCGACGTTCCGCAGAAATCCGTTTCGATGTGCCTCGCGAAGAACTGCGAGAACTGCCGCGCCGTTCAGTACGCCGTGCTCGCCCGCAAGGCGCTCGACGAAGCTGGATTCAAGGATGTCACCATCATTACGACCGGTGTCGACTACAAGGGAATGCACCCCGGCTTCCAGCTGGGCCTGGACTTCCGCCTCCACATGCTGTGGGGCCTCGTCACCATGGATGCCATCGAGACGATGTACCGCGCGGTGCGCCCCTACGAAGTCAACAAGGGCGATACCCAGAAGGTTTACGATGAATGGATGCCGAAGGTGATCGCCGTTGCAGGCCACCTCACCACCTCTCAGCTGGTGCGCCCCTCCAAGCTCATCGAAGTCTTCGAACAGTGCATCGACGCCTTCAACGCCATCGAGATTACTCCCGAACGCAAGAGAGGCATCCGCAAGCCGCGCGTCGCCGTGCTCGGTGAAATCCTCATGAACTACCACCCGAGCGCAAACGGATTCGTGGAAGAATACCTCATGAACAACGGGATGGAAGTCTACCTCCCCGGCATGACGGACTTCTTCCGCGTCGACGAAGTCGTGCGCAGCGAAAAGCTCAAGCGCGGATTCTCGGCGAACCCGCTCATGGACCGCGTGGAAGGCGGCGTTACGGCCAGGGTCTACACCCACGCCGTGGAAACCGCCCGCAAGTCCATGCACAAGTTCAAGCTCTATGAGCACCACGCCGACTGCTACGAACTGGTGAACTACGTCTCCGACATCATCGACCCGACGTACAACACCGGTGAAGGCTGGCTCATCCCGGGCGAAATCCTGTACAATGCGCAGCATGGCGTGAACAGCTACATCATCTTGCAGCCGTTCGCCTGCCTTGCCAACCACATCAGTGGCCGCGGCCTCACCAAGGCCGTGAAGGAACGCTGCCCGCACATACAGATTTTGAGCCTCGACTACGATCCGGATACGAGTTTCGCGAACATCGAAAACCGTCTCCAGATGCTCATCATCAATGCGCGCGAACTGGAAAAAGCGAACCAAGCTTAAATGAAAGAACAAAAGTTATTGGTCATTAGTCACTAGTTCTTAGTTAGATAAAAGCGCCTTTGGCGCCTAGCTAAGTTCTATTGACCATTGACTAGTGACTAACAACTAAAGAAATAACACATGTTAAACGTCTCTAATGTCAGTCTTCAATACGGTAGCCGCGTCCTTTTCAAGGAAGTGAACCTCTCGTTCAAGCGCGGCAACTGCTACGGAGTCATCGGCGCGAACGGCGCCGGAAAGTCCACGTTCCTCAAGATCCTTTCGGGCGAACTCGAACCCAACACCGGCGAGGTCACCAAGGACCCGGGCGAACGCATCGCCGTCCTGAAGCAGGACCACTTCGCCTACGAACAGAACACCGTTCTCGAAACCGTCATGATGGGCTTCCCCGAGCTCTACGAGCTCGGCAAAAAACGCGACGAACTCTACGCGCTGCCCGAAATGACCGAAGAACAGGGCATGCAGGCCATGGAAATCGAGACCCGCTTCGGCGAAATCGGCGGTTACGAAGCCGACTCCAGCGCCGCGGTGCTCCTGAAGGGCCTCGGCATCCCCGAAGAATTCCACTACAGCCTCATGGCCGACCTCGACGGCGGCCAGAAAATCCGCGTTCTCCTTGCCCAGGCGCTGTTCGGCAACCCGGACATCCTGTTGCTTGACGAACCGACGAACCACCTTGACCTGGAAACCGTCGGCTGGCTCGAAGACTACCTCGAACGCTTCGAGAACATCGTCATCGTGGTGAGCCACGACCGTCACTTCCTCAACGCGGTCTGCACGCACACCTGCGACATCGACTACGGCAAGATCAACATCTACGGCGGTAACTACGAATTCTGGTACGCAGCCAGCCAGCTCGCCCAGAAGCAGAGAAAGGACCAGAACCGCCGCGCCGAAGAAAAGATTGAAGAATTGAAGGCGTTCATCCGCCGCTTCGCCAGTAACGCCGCCAAGGCCAAGCAGGCCACCTCCCGCAAGAAGCTTTTGGACAAGATGACCGTCGAAGAAATGCCGGCATCGAGCCGCAAGTTCCCGTGGGTCAACTTCAAGATGGACCGCGAACCGGGCAAGATCGTGCTCGAAGTCAAGAACGCCGACATCGACGGCGGTGACGGAATTGTCTGCAAGGGCCTGAACTTCAGCCTGAACAGCGGAGACAAGGTCGCGCTCGTCGGTGAATACGACACGCTCAAGACGGCATTCTTCCAGCTGATTGCCCAGGAGACTAAGGCTCCCGAAGGCGTGCTCAAGTGGGGCAACACCATCAGCTACAGCTACTTCCCGAAGAACAACGACGCCTACTTCGGCACCGACCTCTCCCTCGTGGATTGGCTGCGCCAGTACAGCAAGGAACAGGACGAAACGTTCATCCGCGGGTTCCTCGGCCGCATGCTCTTCACCGGCGAAGAAGCGCTCAAGAGCGCAAACGTGCTCTCCGGTGGCGAGAAGGTGCGCTGCATGCTCAGCCGCATGATGCTCAGCAACGCGAACTGCCTCTTGCTCGACGAACCGACTGCCCACCTGGACCTCGAAGCGATTACCGCCCTCAACAACGGCCTCACCGCTTTCCAGGGCCCCATCATCTTCTGCTCGCAGGACCACGAATTTGTTCAGACTGTCGCAAACCGCGTCCTGGAACTCACGCCGAACGGAGTGCTCGACCGCTCCATCACCTTCGACGAATGGCTCGAGAGCAAAAAAACGAGGAAAAAGTAAAAGTCCGTCCAAAGGGAACTGCATTTCATCGTTCAATTTCGCACATAAATCAGCAAAAAGGCCATTCATCCAGAATGGCCTTTTCTTTTACTCCGGAATAATATATTTTGTGCACAAAACAGTAAAAAGGAGAAGAATATGAAAGAGTTTATCCGAAATTTATTCGTTTTTGCCGCCATATTTACAGTAAGCGCTTTCGCAGTAGACAAAGTCTACATGCCTCCCGTCGGCACCACCAACATCCACAGCGACTACGGCATCGCAGCGCAGAAGCTGGTAAAAATCTACATCGAAGATGACGGCCGATTCGTGCTTGTAGAAGGTTCCGCAGCCGACAGCGTCGACATCAGCAACTTCGGATCGGTACAGAACAAGGCAAAAGAAAAAGGTTGTACCAAGATCCTTATCGCCGAATTCACCCGTCTGGGCGATAACGTCATCCTCTCGTTCAAGCTCTACAACACAGACAGCGAAGCCCCCATCTGGCAAGACCGCATGAAGGCAGCCAACCCCGACGATTTCGACCCCATCATCCAGCGCATGGCCCGCACCATCGGCACAAAAGAAAAGGCGACCACCGACCAGGACATCTACAATGTCACCTCACAAGAGAGCAAGCGCCGCAAGCGCCTGAAGGCATACTCCTACTTCGGTATCGGCATCGGCGGTTTGCTCCCGCTCTCCCCCTCCGTAGAAATGACTCCGAACCTAAACGTATTCGGCATGTATGACACGCAGAGTTTCCTCATCGGTCTCGATTTAAACTACAGTGGCATGAATGGTGATTCCCGCTATACTTATGGTGATTTCTCCATATCCGCATACTACGCTTTTGGCCGTAAGTTCATCGCCCCTTACATCGGCGGCGGCATGAGCTACTCCTCAGTCGATTACACAAGCGATGTATCGTACGTAACTGCAACACGTGAATACGATTCCTTCATTGGAGACTACACAACGTCCTCCCGAAAAGAAACCGCAACCTACACAGATTCGAAATCCGGCGTAGGCGCATTCGTCGGCGGCGGCCTGATGTTCAACCGAGCAAGCAACATCGTCCTCTTTGCCGAAACAAAATATTTCATAGACTTCTACAAGCTGACCCAGCCCAAGAACGAAGTCACTCAGAAACAGTGGTACGACTACAACAACAACGACACCAGCCTGCCGAGCAAGTCGAACAAGCTCTTCCAGGGCTTCATGTTCAACCTCAAAATCGGTTTCGGATTCTAGGATTAGACCGTGCGTATCGTAACCTTACTTGCCATTTCCGCCTTCGCGCTCTCGCTTAGCGGGTGCTACCTGAGCCGCACGCACCTGCACACGACCGACGGCAGAAGCTACGAGATATATGGTGACGGAGTCCTACTCTGCGAAGACAGCCAGGACTGCTCCATTCCTCAATGCGGGACTCCGCACCGTATGGAACTCGAGGCCGTAAAGAACGGGACCGTCGTAGGCAGAACGACCATCAGACGCCGGATCACCTCAGAAACAATCCTATGGGGATTCGCGACGTATTTCACCTCGCTCTACCTGTACCAGGCCTATCCAAAAAACGTAAACATCCCTATCGATTACAATAGCGATGCTGCAAACAATGGCTTAAACAGCGCCAATACGTTCGACTGGAACAAGTCCCCGTTCGAACAAGACAACACCTGGGACAACAGCAATCCGCAGCAGCCAGATGTTCCGAAACAGGCGCCAGCCACCCCCGAACAGGTCGCACCACCGGTCATGCAGGAATACTAATCATCCGCGGGCAGTTTTTTTGCCCGCGATAGCCATTTCTAGTTGACAACAAGTGAAATATTTTTATATTTGGCACGTAACCAAAAGGACGTAGTAGATGTTGAATCGAAAGAATATCATTCTTATTGCCATCGGCGTTTTACTGCTCGTCATCGGGTTCCTCTGCCTCGCCACCGGCCCCGCAGACAATCCGGTCAGTCTCACGGTTGCACCGCTTATCCTGGTGGTTGCCTATATGGTCGTGATTCCCATCGGAATCCTCTTTACAGGCAAGAAGCAGGACAAGCAGGATTAACATCCCGGGCGATTAGCTCAGTTGGTTCAGAGCGTCTGCCTTACAAGCAGAATGTCAGCGGTTCGAATCCGTTATCGCCCACTCTGGGGTGGTAGCTCAATTTTGGTTAGAGCACCGGCCTGTCACGCCGGAGGTTGCGAGTTCAAGCCTCGTCTATCCCGCGATAAAACCCTCTCTTTCGAGAGGGTTTTTCGTTTTTTTTAAACCGTCTATACAGCAATTACCAAAGGAACAAGCCCAGGCTAATGCCGAACTGGTGGGATACAAAACCGGATTCAAGATTCTTGTAATTAACTCTATAGGAGTCATCTGAATACGTACCGAACATCGCCATGTATTTTAGACGGGCAAAGGCGACAAACGAGATTCCTCCGTAGCGTTTCGGCGGTGTCGCAAAAAGTCGGACATCCGTATTGAGGCCGAGCAGGAACGTTGTTGAACTGTTCCCATCTGAATGCGTATTCGAGAACTCATGACTTCCGATACCGATAAAAGGCTCAGCCCTCAAGAAGCGGGAGTCAAAAGCGGCAAACCCGAGCGAAAGGCCATAGGTTTGTTCTTCACTTTCCTCCCAATTGTAGTCATAATCCTTAGGTGTATTTATAAACCCATAACTATAGAAACCGTTGAACGAAAAACGCTTGACCTGGATGGTCGCTTCAAGCATAAAACTCGACCCCATCTTTGTCTCGAGGTGGTCCGTTGCATCCCCAGAGAAGAACCCCGTCCAGACACCGGCAAAGACGCCTAGACCGCCCGTGTAATACTTGTGTTTGAGCGGATTTTCGCGGAACTCGCGTACTCGCGCAAGGATTGTTTCGATCATGGGAATGATCTGGTTCTTGATGTAATCCGTATGCTCCGTATAGGGATTTTCATTGACAAACTTATGCGCCCTCTCAAGGAACTGGTCGACACGGACTGTATCACGCAAGCCGCGATACAGGTACGGCATATTGCGGATCGAAAAGACCTCGATACCGACAGTCAGTTCTCCATAAATCATCGTCGCATAGAGGTCCTTGAGCCCCGTGCTTACGTCGGAAGCATCCACGATATTCACCATCGAATCCGCCGTATGCTCGGTAAAGTTTTCAAACTTGCCATAAAGATAGTTGTGCAGGGCATCGTTCTCAGAGAAGCGGTTGTCCTTCTCTATGACATAGGTCGAATCCAGCAATTTACGACGCTGGCTGGCATACTTGCGCACACCATCTTCGAAATGCCCCATTTCCATATCGATAAGGTATTCCTCAAACAAAGTCAAGGGAGCCCCTTCCGCCAAATTGGCCTGAAGGTAGGCATAGGCCTCGGCCGCATGCTCAAAATCCTTGTTCTCGAGGGATTTCTTGAGCACATCGCGCGCACGGCTGAACAACTCCTTCTTGGAAGGCGTTGTGTAGATTACATTCTGAAGATTTGACTGCTGCTGCGACCAACAGATTGTCGCTGCAACAACGATGAGGAGAGAAAGGATTTTTTTCATATTCACTACCAGAAATACACTCCCAGGCCAAGGCTAAAGAATGGTGAAACATTCGCGCCATCCACATAGGGGGCATCATCAAAACTAATATACGATACGCCGAATTTGCCGACAAGCGACATCCCGAAGAAATGGTTCACAGCCCGGAACAGGTACGCAGTAAGGAACCGGAAATCCACATTCACAGCAAATGTTAAGCCAAGATCTCCCATAAATTGGCCATTATCCCCATCTTCCATATAGCCGTGCTCGGAATACAGTCTCTCGGGAACAAGCACATTCTTCTTCGCTTCAATTATCATAGTAGGGAAACAATATGCGACATACGGGCGAACCTTGAGGTAACGGCTATCGAAAACAACATAGCCCAAGCCAAGACTATAAGAAGCGACACCTGTCATTCCAGAAGAGAGCAATTCCGCAGCAAACGCAAACCTTTTTAGCTGCAAGTAGAATTCCAGAGCAACAACAAGTTCTTCAACTTCAAACAAATCAGAACGATAAAGATCATCTCCGAAAGCAAGCCCGCCCGATAAAAGAAACACATTGGTACCCACACCGCCCGTATAGAGATTTTTCGCTATATTCTCTTCCTTATGCTCCGCACGAGTATCAAAACGATTGACTTTGTTTTCCCTATACAGATTCCTGAAATTCGTACGTTCCGCAGGGGCAAGAACACTCTTTTTTATCCATTCCGCATCCGGGTGCTTCGGGTACTTGTTGCAAAAATCACGCCCCATTTCGGCTAGCAATTTGTAATCTTCAAACCTGGTATAGGCGCTCCTGAGAAGAAGCATTATCACAAGTTCCATTTTATCCGCCTGATCCATGCGAGCATGCTCGATATAGTACGAAATATTCCTATACATAGTTAGGTTCGTATCGAACTTGCCGACTATCTTCTTCACGTAGAACATCAGTTCGTCGTTTTCCGGATACTGCACATATTCCGTTTCAAGCGAATCATAAAAGTTCTTATAATACGAGACCTCCAATTCGAGCATCTGGCGCCACATTTGGTTGTCTATATAGATGCATTCCTTTTCAATGTTCACAAGTGGAGCCACATTACCGGACTTCATGTTATCGAGTTCGGCAATCCTCTGCGAGATTGCTGCTGTATCCCTACTCTTTATCGCCTGCATGAGGGCCTCGCGCCCGCGATAGGCCAACGACATCTCCGAGGATTCCTCTTGCAGCAAGGACTGTTCGAACGCATTGTACGTAGCGGAAGATCCCGTATCTGGCTTTCCAGAAGTTACGGTAGTATCCGGCTGCATAAGAGACCTTTCAAAATCCTCAAATTCCGCTGCGCAAACCGATACCGCCAGGAAAAGAACTAAAAAAAGATATACTTTACGACAAACCATTACGCCCTACTCCCCTGCCTTTCTGGAACTTTCCATTTTTTTCACTTCCTCTTCCCATTTAGAAATCAAGGGAGCTTCGGCATACACAAAATCGGCAATCAAAGTAAGGCATCGCGAAGTCATGGAACCGTATTGCGTATAGAAGAAAGCCAGCTCTATATCGGTCTTTTTGACATAGACGATATTCGCGCCAACCTTGCGTGCCAAGGTACGCAAATAGGCAATAGTACCGTCACTGGAACAGCCGGAAGCGGCAGCAGTCTTGATCGTCCCCAAATAGTTGTATTCCTGCGGCAAAAGCGGCACTTTGGCCGCATTGACGACAAGAACCGGAATAGAATCAGGCAATGGTTGCGGATCCTTGGGGCCGCCAATATAAACATTCGGTACGCGAGAACATGAAGCACAAAGCAGCAGAACCACTACGATAGAAAAAAGAGCAACGAACCTCATAAAACTAGTCCTTTAAGCAACGAATACTGTAATAATCATATTGGTCTCTAATAACCCAGCCGATATATTCATAGGAATACGTCAGCGACATAGCATAAGCACTTTGATAGCTTTCGCTTACTGTTCCGGACCAATAATTAGCCGAAAAACCAAAGCCCTGGACCGCATTACGATAATCGTCCCTAAAACCTGCTGGCAAAGCGTTGAAGCCGATTTCGTCTGTACCTTGACGGCTATCCTCATCGTCCCAATAATCCGTAGACTTGAGAATATAAGCGTACCCGGCGACAAAGTCCGACAAAAAAGAAACGTCGTCCTCCGTGGGCAAACGGAAACCATCCGGGCACAAATCCGAGTAATTTTCGCCTCCATTGACGGCATCACGCCAATTGTAAAGGAGGCCGCAATTCAAGCCCCGCTCGATGCAGGCGGTATTTTCCTTACTGTTTTCCGTCTCAAAATCCAAGTTCTCGGCCATCCAGGTCACGCCTTCAAATTCAATAACCTTATACTTCCTTCCATCGCGGGAATCGGTTATCGTCGACTTGCGCACACTTAAGAAGTCCTGCCGCTTCTTCTTCATTTCAGGAGACGCTTCCTCGAGGTCAGCTAGTTTGTCGGACGATCTCGTATCTTCCGTGGTTCCCAAGAAAACCCAGAAACCGCCATTGCAGACATAATCCTTATGCAAATTCCAATATTCCATTACACGAACTGCGACATTTTCGAAATCACCCTCGCAAGCAGGCAAATCAGTCATTTTTTCAACTTTATAACTCGGTGAAACATTCAAGTGTTTCTCGTTAGGAGCGTAACCGACATCGGCAGTGCACGCAAGGAAAGAAAGGATAGGCACAAAGAAAAGCGGATATAGATTTTTCTTCTTCATCATCGATAAATATACCTTATGCAAATTTATACGCAAGAGCAATTCATACTTTTTTACAAAAAAACAAAAAAGAACCCGAAATTTGGGTTCCTTTTTGTCTGGATCCTTCGCACCTATTCGGTGCTCAGGATGACGTTTTGTTATGAGGAACCATGGGGTTCCCTTTTAATGTGTAATGTGTAGTGTGTGGTGTGTAATTGGTCATTACACACTTCACATTTCTCATTACACATCGCGGCGTAGCCGCTTAGCAGCCGAGCTTAGCGGAGAGGTAAGCTTCGAGTTCGTCGATCTTCACCAGTTCCTGCTTCATGGAGTCGCGTTCGCGAACAGTCACAAAGCCGAGCTTTGCCGGATCGGATTCACCCTCGCCCACCGTGTCGAAGTCGACGGTCACGCAGAACGGCGTGCCGAGTTCATCCTGACGGCGGTAGCGCTTACCGATGGACTGCGTTTCGTCGTATTCCACGTTCCAGCGGTTGAGGAGCTTCTGGTAGAGTTCTTCGGCCTTGGCCTTCACCTGGCCCTTCTTCTTCGAGCTTTTCGACTTCGTAAGCGTCGCAGAGGAGCACGAGGAGCAGGCGTTCCACACCGAGGGACGGTTCCACGACGTACGGGATGTAGCGCTTGTTCTGCACCGGGTCAATGTATTCCTGCTTGACCTTGGATTCGTTCTGGTGCTGCGTCAAGTCGTAGTTCGTGCGGCTTGCGATACCCCAGAGTTCGCCCCACCCGAACGGGAATTCGTATTCCACGTCGGTGGTGCCGTTACTGTAGTGAGAAAGTTCTTCCTTGGCATGTTCGCGGAGGCGGAGCTTTTCCTTGTTCACGCCGAGATCGTTCACGAGCCAGTCGAAGCAGTACTTGCGCCAGAAGTTGTACCAGTCAAGTTCGGTGCCCGGTTCGCAGAAGAATTCGAGTTCCATCTGTTCGAATTCGCGGGTACGGAAGATGAAGTTACCCGGAGTGATTTCGTTACGGAAGGACTTACCGATCTGGCCGACACCGAACGGGATGCGCGGGCGGACGTTGTCGACAATGTTCTTGAAGTCAACGAAGATACCCTGGGCCGTTTCCGGACGGAGGTACACCTTGTTGCCTTCGCCTTCGATCACGCCGATTTCGGTCTGGAACATCAGGTTGAAAGCGCGGGGCTTGGTCCAGTCGGTCTTGCCGCAGGTCGGGCATTCGATCTTGTTGTCCATCATCATCTGGTGGACTTCGTCAAAGTTCTTGCCGGCGCAGCAGCCTTCGCCGAGTTTGTCTTCCAAAAGTTGGTCGGCACGGAAACGTTCGTGGCAAGCGAGGCAGTCGACCAGCGGGTCGGAGAAGTTGCCCACGTGGCCAGAGGCCTTCCAGACGCGGGGATTCAAGAGAATAGAGCTATCGAGACCGAGCACATCCTGGCGGCTGGTCACGAACTTCTTCCACCAGAGGTTCTTGATGTTGCGCTTCAGTTCCACGCCATACGGACCGTAGTCCCAAGTGTTGGCGAGGCCGTCGTAAATTTCGGAGCCGGGGAAAATGAAACCGCGGCGCTTGCAGAGGGAGATGATGTCCTTGAGGGCATCCTGAACTTTCTTTGCCATTTTATAATCCTTTATCGGCAGGCGCTTTGGCGTGCCGGACTAGGAACCTACCTGGATGATAGGCCCTGACGGGGGCAAATTTAGCAATTTTAATTGATTTTTGCTATATTTGGGCTCACTATGAGCTTAAAATTTGATACTCCCATTACCGAAGTTCCGCTGTTCCACCAGGGTAAAGTACGCGACATGTACGACCTGGGCGACAGCTTCCTGATGGTCGCCAGCGACCGTCTTTCCGCTTTTGACGTGGTGCTCCCCACCCCGATTCCTGGTAAGGGCAAAATCCTCAACCAGCTTTCGCTGTTCTGGTTCCAGCACCTCGGCATGAAGAACCACCTCATCACCGCCGACGTGAACGAATACCCGGCCGTGCTCAAGAAGCACGCCGACTACCTCCGCGGCCGTTCCATGATCGTGAAGAAGGCCCACCGCCATTCCGTGGAATGCATCGTGCGCGGCTACATCGTGGGTTCCGGCTGGAAGGACTACCAGAAGACCGGCAAGATTTGCGGTCATGTCCTCCCCGAAGGTCTGCAACTCTGCCAGAAGCTCGAAAAGCCGCTCTACACGCCGAGCACCAAGCCCGACGTTGGCCACGACGAGAACATCAGCTTCGAACAGACTTTCGACATCGTTGGCGAAAAGGTCGCAACGACGCTCCGTGACATGTCCCTCGACATCTACACGAAGGCCCGCGACTACGCTGCTAGCAAGGGCATCATCCTCGCCGACACCAAGTTCGAATTCGGTGAAATCGATGGCGAAACCATCCTCATCGACGAAGTGCTCACGCCGGACTCCAGCCGCTACTGGCCGGCCGACAAGTACCAGGTGGGCAAGAACCAGGAAAGCTTCGACAAGCAGTACGTCCGTGACTGGCTCGAAACGCTTGACTGGGGCAAGACCTACCCGGGTCCGGAAATTCCGCCCGAAGTCGTGAAGAACACGCTCGCCAAGTACGAAGAAATCTTCGTGCGCCTCACCGGCAAGCAGCCGGAATTGTAAGCGTTTCACACGAACGCTCTCTGTGAGCGACAAGCGCCTGGTATTAACTAGGCGCGGTCGCGAGAGCGAGGGCCAGCCCTAAACTTGTTGTTTAGCTTCTAGCCCGAGCGGTCGCTATTTGGTCGTCGGCTCCAGGGCCTGCGGCCTTTTTAAACAAAAGAACTTTCATCCGAAGGATAAGAAAATGAAATCTGTACCTATCACGCTGCTCACCGGTTACCTCGGAGCCGGAAAGACGACCCTCCTGAACTTTGTGCTCAACAACCAGCAGGGTTACCACGTCGCCGTCATCGTGAACGACATCGGCGAAGTGAACATCGACCAGACGCTCATCGAGAAGGGCGGGAACATCACGAAGGAAGATTCCGGCAAGGTAGTGCCACTTTCGAATGGCTGCATCTGCTGCTCCCTCAAGACCGACCTCCTGGAACAGATTGCCGAACTCCTCGAGATGAACAAGTTCGACTACATCCTCATCGAGGCTAGCGGTATCTGCGAACCCGTACCTATCGCACAGACCATCTGCGTTGCAGGGCAGCAACTGCGCAGCCGCGACGGACGTTCCCTCGCCTGCCACCTCGACAACATCGTCTCCGTGGTGGACGTGGCCCGCCTCGCCGACGAATTCGCGGGCGGCCAGAAGCTCCTTTCGAACGACCTCGAAGAAGAGGACATCGCGAACCTCCTTATCCAGCAAATCGAGTTCTGCAACACCATAATCATGAACAAGGTCGATTCCATCAGCAAGAACGACCTCGAGCACGTGAAGGCGGTGGTACGCGCGCTGCAGCCCGAAGCCAAGATGATCGAGACGAACTACGGCAAGGTCGAGATGAAGGATATCCTCGACACCAAGCAGTTCGATTTCGAAAAGGTCGGCAGTTCCGCCGCCTGGGCCAAGGAACTCATGAAGGAGACGAAGCCCGAAGACGAAGATGATGACGACGATCATGACGAACACGAGCATCACCATCATCACGACGACGATGACCATGACGAGCATGAACATCACCACCATCATGACGATGACGATGATGATGACCACGATCATGAAGACCATAGCCACTGCGACCATGAGCACGGCGTGTGCCACTGCGGCCACCACCACGACAAGGACCATCCGCATGGCGACGAGTACGGCATAAGCACCTTCGTGTACGAACGCCGCCGCCCGCTCATCCGCGACCGCTTCGAAACATTCCTCGACAACTACCCCACAAGCATCATCCGTACCAAGGGCCTCGTGTGGTTCGAGGACGAACGCAAGAACAGCTACCTGTTCGAGCAGGCCGGCAAGCAGGCTTCCGCCCAGAATTTCGGGCCCTGGTTCGCCTCCGAGAGCGAAGAGGAACAGAAGAGGATCCTGAGCGAGAATCCAGACCTGCTGAAGGTGTGGGACGAAAAATACGGTGACCGCATCATCCGTCTCGTATTCATCGGCCAGCACATGGACAAGAAGAAGATCATCGCCGCGATGGACAACTGCCTGGGCGAATAGCCAGGAAAGGACTGAACGACATGCGCAACCTCCGAAAGACTTTCAGCAAGAAAAAAACATGGGCATGGCTCGCCGTAGTAGCAATTCTCGGCATTGTCCTTGCCATCGGGGGCTGCGCCATGGCGCGCAAGCTTTCTGCAGCCGACATCCTCTCCAAGACCAAGGTGGAATTCAGCGAACTGACACTCGATTCCGTCTCGGTCAATCCCGATATCATGCAACAGCTGGGCGGGGCGATTGTCGGAGGGCTCCTGCCGAACCCGAACGTCGTCGCGTTCGTGCAGAACATCGCCAAGGGTATCATCCAGATAGACGTCGGCAATGCGCACCTTGGAATCGTTTTGAATGTCACTAACGCCGACCAGGACACGCTCTGGCTTCGCGATTTCACGGCAAGCGTAAACCTGGACTCGCTCATGGACTTACCGCTACAGCTCAAGGATTCCACATGCCTTGCGCCCGGCACGAACAAGGTACGGCTAACCACCAGCTTCCCGATCGACAACAGGATTTTCAAGCTCAGGGATATTACGGGTCTGAACGCCAAGGGGAGGCTCGTCGTAGCACTCGAGCAAGAAGGTGAATCGGTCCCGTTCGATTTCAATGTCCGGCACGACATTCCGCACGAGGAACTTGTCGCGCTCGAAGACAGCCTGCGCCAATCCGTGCTGAACAGCATCTTGAGCGATTGGGTCGGAGCTATACAATTCTAGAGGAGAAAACATGAACCGCAATTTTGTTCCTAACGACCTGAATCCCGACGACAGCCGCGCTGTCGCCAACATCTACCAGACCCTTTTGCAGCGCGAAATCCCGGTCGATTCCGAGAAACTCCGCCAGTGGATACTGGACTGGAGCGAACTTGAATCCGTCCTGGGCGAAGTCAGCTGCCGCCGCTACGTCGCGATGACATGCAATACCGCCGATGCAAATGCGGCTAAGGCCTACGAGGATTTTGTCGAGAACATCCAGCCCATCATGAACGAGTACGACGACAAGCTCAACAAGAAGCTCGTCGCCCACCCGGCAAAAGACGCCCTCAAGGGCGAATTCGGCGAATGGTTCAAGAGCGTGCAGGTCTCGCTGGACCTGTTCTCCCCCGAAAACATCCCGCTCGAGACCGAAGAGAACAAGGAAATCCAGGCATACCAGAAGATTACCGGCGGCATGAGCGTCGAATTCGAAGGCGAAACGAAGACGATGCAGCAAATGTCCACCTACATGGAACGCACGGACCGCGAACTCCGCGAACGCGCATGGCGCACGATGTGGGAGCGCCGCCTCCAGGACAAGGAAGCGCTCGACAAGTCCTTCGACAACCTGTTCTCCCTCCGCAAGAAGATTGCGAAGAACGCGCACTGCAAGGATTTTATCGACTACATATTCCTCGCGAAGCACCGCTTCGACTACACGCCCGCAGACTGCGAGGCCTTCCACGAGAGCATCGAGAAACTCGTGCTCCCGATGCAGAAGGAAATGTACAAGCGCCGCGCCCAGAAGATGGGCCTCGAGCGCCTCCGCCCGTGGGACCTGAGCGTAGACCCGATGAACCGCGCTCCGCTCAAGCCTTACAGCACCGGCGACGAACTTATCGAGAAGGTGGACCAGATATTCGAGAGCATCCACCCGCAGGCAGGCAAGTGGGCCCGCGAAATGCAGGCGAAGAAGCTTATCGACCCGGACAGCCGCCTCGGCAAGGCCCCCGGCGGATACCAGATTGGTTTCGACGAGAGCCGTATCCCCTTCATTTTCATGAACTCGGCCTGCACGGACCGCGACATCTACACGCTCCTGCACGAATCGGGACACTCGTTCCACCAGTTCGCGCTCGCGGGCCAGCCGATTTTCCCGTACCGCGACGTCTGCGCCGAATTCGCCGAAGTGGCGAGCATGAGCATGGAACTCATCGGCATGTCGAACCTGAAGCCCTTCTACGGCGACAACAAGGAAGCGATTGAACGCAGCACCCTCGGCGAACTCGAGGATGTCGTCTGGCTGTTCCCATGGGTCGCAAGCGTAGACAGTTTCCAGCACAGGCTCTACAACTTCCCCACCCATACGGCGGAAGACCGCAGCGACATCTGGGACGAAATCATGGACCGCTACGACGCCGGCGTGGACTACAGCGGGCTCGAGGCCGTGCGCCGCAACCTCTGGCAGAAGCAGCTCCACATTTTCGAGTGCCCGTTCTACTACATCGAGTACGGAATCGCCCAGATCGGGGCCCTGCAGGTGTGGGCGAACTTCAAGAAAGACCCGAAAAAGGCCATCGACGACCTGTTCAAGGCCGAAAGCCTCGGGAGCAGCCGCCCCGTCAGGGAGCTTTTCGCAGCCGCCAACATCAAGTTCGACTTCAAGCCGCAGACGCTCGAACCGCTCATGCAGGCCGTTTGGGACGAACTTTCTTAGACTTTTTGCACTTTTTTGCAAAAACAGGCCAAAATCGGTTGACAAGAGCAAAAAATCAATCTATATTTGGCCTCACATCCTGGAGGGATGGCCGAGTGGTTGAAGGCGCACGCTTGGAAAGCGTGTTTACCTTACGGTAACGAGGGTTCGAATCCCTCTCCCTCTTCTAAAATTTTTCGGAGGTACCCCGATGTCCGACCAGAGAGTCTATCTTGACGATATCTATGCTAGCAAGGAATGTCAAGGCTCTGTCTTCCGTGCCGTTGTCATGATGGCACACGAAGCCCGCTTCCTCAACAACCAGGCCGGTCAGGGTTACATCCAGCTCAACAAGAAGCCCACCACCATTGCCATGTACAAGTTCAAGGAAGGCAAGCTTTCCATGAGCGAAAAGGCGAACAACGACGTGACCGACGAGGCCATTGCAGCATCGGATGTCGCAGATGTCGCTTCTGCCGAGAGCGTGGCTGAAAACGCAGCCGCTGCAGATGCCGCCTTCGGCCTGTAATCGCTAACGCAAGCAAAGAATTTCGCCCGGCTATAAAGCCGGGCTTTTGCATTGTCAGGGTAGCGGCGTGGCCCCAACCTCGGGGGCCGTCTTTTACTTGCGGAAAAGTACCTTGTGCGTATTGCGGGTGCGGCCGAGGGGCTGCCTGTGGACGCTCCTGCCCTTCAGGTCAAAAACGCGTTTCGGGGCCACCACTCTCATCATAAGGTCCTGCGCATCGCGAACCCGCTTGATAGCAACCACGCCCGTATCGGTCGCATTCGTATCAGAGGTATCCTTCGGGGCAACCGTCGTGTCCTGCTTCGAGGTATCGGGCGCCAAGACGGCCTCCTCGATTTTCCACATGAAGGACTCGTCGCGATCCACCTTGCGGTTCTGCTGCACCTGCTTGCCCACCGCCTGCAGGTAGAGCCCGCTCTTGGCATTCTTGAACAGGAACGTGTTCGGCATGTTCGCCGGCGCCTCGAAGGAGTATTTCTGGTGCGCGCCGCCGTTATAGCCGTAAGTCGATGCGACAATACCCGCCGCCGTTGATTCGTTCGGGATATCCACTACGCGACTCCCCAGCTGGAACCGGTAAGTGACATTATTGTCGCCCATCGAGAAAATCTTCACGAAGGTCGCGGTGTCGCCGCAATCCATGAGTTCAAGCGCGTTCGACGAAGTAATGCCCATGCACTTGCCTTCGGAAACGGATTTGACCCTCCCCTGCTTGTAGAACGCTTCCTTAAACAGCTGCTGGTAGATAAATTCGACCAGTTGCACATGGATAATCAAATCCTTCTCGGATTTCACTTCACTGGCTTGGTTCAGGCCATAAGGCCAGATATGCTGGTTGTCGCAATGAAGTTCGTCGCTCTGCTTGCCGCTCAGTTCGCGAAGCTTGGCCTGGACCTTGTCGTTCTGGAAAACCTTGATATCCGTAGGGCATGCGGCCCAATATTCCGAAGTCGTGCCGATACCAAGCGTATGAGCCATCTCGTGCATGGCAGTCGGAACCACCATGTAGGATCGTTTTTCACCAAACCGGAGGTCGCCGTTGCTGCTTGCCTCCGCCGTCGGCACGCCCGGTGCATAATAGACGTTAATGAACTTGGAAAGGTTCGAGTAGGTGTTGTAGAGCTTGACCGCCGAATCCATGACCGTCGTGATGCGCTTGTAGGCATCCTGTTCGTCGGCAGTCGGGTTTGCGGACTTGTGCAGCGTGTAGGTAATCGTCCCCTCGGCAAAGGCTGTCGCCGAAAGGGCGACGACCAGAATCGACGTCAAAAACAAGCCATGCATCAATTTATGTAAAACCATGAAACCCCCGTTAGCCCATCACCTCTCTAAAAATATCCTCCTACGCTCCGAAGTGCAAGTAAAATCTGAAAAAACGGACAGGACGCCAAAAGCATAGGCCAAATGGAGTGGACAAAAGGGCCTAAATTTTCTAAATTTAGGCCCGTAACTTTTAACCGGCGATGCAAGTCGCCAAAAAATCAAGAGGTAAAACAAATGGCAGTTTCTTACAAGGAACTCGGCCTGGTGAACACCAGGGAAATGTTTGCAAAGGCTATTAAGGGTGGCTACGCTATCCCGGCTTTCAACTTCAACACCATGGAACAGATGCAGGCTATCGTGCAGGCTGCTGTGAAGCAGAAGTCTCCGGTGATCATGCAGGTCTCTAAGGGTGCCCGTAACTACGCTAACGGCACCATCCTCCGCTACATGGCCCAGGGTGCTGTTGAATACGCCAAGGAACTCGGCTGCGCCAATCCGCAGATCGTGCTCCACCTCGACCACGGTGACTCTTTCGAACTCTGCAAGGACTGCATCGACAACGGTTTCTCTTCCGTGATGATCGACGGCCAAGAAGGTTGTTGAATACGCTCACCAGCACGACGTGACCGTCGAAGCTGAACTCGGCGTGCTCGCCGGTGTGGAAGACGAAGTCCAGGCTGAAGAATCTCACTACACCAAGCCGGAAGAAGTGATCGACTTCGCTACCCGTACGGGCTGCGACTCCCTCGCTATCTCCATCGGTACCAGCCACGGTGCTTACAAGTTCAAGCCGGAACAGTGCACTCGCGACCCGAAGACTGGCAAGCTCATTCCGCCTCCGCTGGCTTTCGACGTGCTCCACGCCATCGAAGAAAAGCTCCCGGGCTTCCCGATCGTTCTCCACGGTTCTTCTTCTGTCCCGCAGGACGAAGTCGACACGATCAACGCCCACGGTGGCAAGCTCCCGGATGCCGTCGGTATTCCGGAGGAACAGCTCCGCGAAGCTTCCAAGTCCGCTGTCTGCAAGATCAACATCGACTCTGACAGCCGTCTCGCCATGACTGCCGCTATCCGTAAGTATTTCGACGAACATCCGGAACACTTCGACCCGCGCCAGTACCTCAAGCCGGCTCGCGAAAACATGCAGAAGATGTACGCTGTAAGAGACCGCTCGCGCTAGACTCGGGGACGCGTCTCCGGTCGGCGCTCACTCTCGCAACCACGCCTCGTTAATACGAGGCGTTTGTTGCTCACGGGAGACCGCCCTCGGCTAACACCCGAGGGCTTTGTTGCTCACGGATCTGTCATCCTGGAGGTCGCGCAGCGACCGATAGGATCCAAGCCAAAAGCTTTAAAAGCACCTCGGATTTTTTCCGGGGTGTTTTTTTTAATCTTCTTCTGCGGCTTTAAAAGCAAATGCCACTGTTAATGAACTGAATAAAGCAGCAGAAACAAAAATTGTGAGCGCTAAAGTCACGTCTTTTACCATATTGTACTCTTCTTTTTTAGAAGAACCATCATCAGCCACACCACTAACAGATGTAGAATCCGCTTGATTTTCAGTAGAAGCTGTCGACGAGCCCGTCGCAGCACAACCCACAGAACAAACACAGAGGGCTATCGATAAAAGAATTGATATAAACGTCTTGAGCATTTTAAAACAACCTGTTCCTCAAAATATATAAAACCATGCGGTTTTTGTTATATTTAAGGCAAATTAAGGAGAATTTTCATGATTCGCAAATCATTGTTCCTGATTTCTTTTGCCATGTTAGCTCTTAATACGGCTACATTTGCAAACAAATGCACAGATGTTGCATTCAGCATGAATGCAAACCCAAACATTAGCATAGACCCGAATTTCCATATAGATTCAATATACACTAAATCGTCCACACAAAAATTCATTTACGCCAACGGCAAGGTTGCCGAAGTTCATGAGAAAGGCGAAAAAGAACAAATTCTATACATTTATCACGATGTAGATAAAACATCTTTGAAAAATACAGGATTAGAATACATTTTGACCAAATGTGAAGCCCAAGACACCTTGTGTTACGTACAAACTATTTACCAAGACGGGGTACTATTTGATGGGACACTCACTATTAAAGCCACACCCGAGTATATAAGTCAAGAAATAGAACAACCCGATTATCACCAACTTACTGAATTTATCATAAAGCCGGATACACTCCTATACAAGAATGAAAGCTATGAGAGATACATGGGTTATAAAGTTTCCATGAAATCAAGCTCAATGCTACATGTGGCAGACCCAAACGACGATACAAAATGCGATGTCTATATTGATGACAAAAAATACGCAACATTGTCATACAATCCCAACGAAAAAGGCTTTTCCATAAGCATGACCGTAGGAGACTTGGACCATCCTAGCGCCGAATACTTTTTTATTGAAGAAAACAAAACATCCCCCATCCGCAAGACTGTTAAGCCCGTCAAAATCGCGCCCAAGGCCCGCTACTTCGACCTTCTAGGCAGATTCAAGTTCACAAAATAACGGAATCAACATGTTCCGCAAACCAGCCCAGTGACCTACTTTATCAAGCTGGTCGAACCGACAAAACGCTAGGCAATCGCCTGGCGGTTTTTGTAATATTGGAAAAAGGAACTTCGCCGTCACATTATTTTGCGATAAAAGCCACGGGCTCTATAAAACAACCTAAAGTTTTTATATTAATGCAAAAATAAAAGGAGGGTCGAATGAATCCATTCAACAAGAGCAATCTTTCCGCATTTCTTACTTTGTTTGCTTCCGTTGCCAGCACATCCGCTTTTGCCAACACTTGCACAGACGCTGTTTTCAAAGAGATTGCTGGTTACTACATGATTGAAGATAGCGGACTCCAATTAGATTCCGCCATCTCGCCAAATTTTTACAATCAAACATACACATACTCCAATGGCAAAGTGAGCAGAAGCCAATTTTTCGAAAAAGAAAGCGGCTCGACCTCCACCATGAATTACTATTGGAACAAAGATGAAAGCGCCTTGACAAAACAGGGTATCGAATATTTCATGAAGGATTCCACCTCAGGAGATACCACATTTATTTTCGAGAATTATTATGTCCTAGGAGTCATGGGACATCAAAAGACCATAAAGGTAACGAGTCAATCCGCAAGCATCCTGACAAAAGATCTGGATTTCGGTCAAGAAAATTTCGAGGAAATCATCAACAAGGGCGATACCGTCATCATCAACAGATACTCCGGGAAAGACAACTCGACAGCGCTCTCCAATACAGAATTCTATGTAAGCGATACGGAAAATACCAAATGTCTTGAACTGAACAAAAATGGAACAATCGCCAATACAATCACTTACGAACCCATGAACGACGGCTATTCGTTGTCATTTTATTCCGATGGATTCATAACGATACATTATTATTCAAAACCCGAAGGAACAACTTCTATCCGCAAAACGGTAAAGCGCATCAAAATCGCACCCAAAGCCCACTACTTCGACCTGCTAGGCAGGCACATTAGTCATTAGTCATTAGTCATTAGTCATTGGTCAAAGGTTGTTCGTCAATAGTTATTGGTGAATATAATTTTACGGATGTAGCACGTTAACTTTTTCTAGATTCATTCACATGAGCAAGCTTCAAAAATACAACCGAATCATCTTTGCGGTTATTTCCATCCCCACTCTCATCGCAATGGCGGGAATCGCATTCCTCATCATTTGCGAAGTTCTCCCTAAAAGTCACCCAGAATTCGACCAGAACAAGGGCGTCATTTCAAAAACCGAAGCCGAAAAGAACGCAAGCAAAGAAGAGTACAACCAGTACATCTCTTACGATCACATGTTCGTCCTGAACTCCGAGCAGCAGGAATTTGTCATCCCCGTGACGGCAAGAACAATGGAAAAGAAGGAGCGCTGGACGGAACGTTATAGAATGAATGAAGGAAGTGTCGCTGAAGTCGTTTTCGACAACAGCGACAACAACAGCTTTTCAACAAGCGGAGAAAAGCAACCCGAAAAAAAGCCGGACACAACATACCTCGCGGCATTTTATAACAACTATTTTGTCAATCTCGTGTACGAAAATGCAGCCAGGAAAATTCACAGGACATTGATAAAGGAACGTTTCACCGGCTGGGAACTGAACTACATCCGCATCGGCTCAAAGCGTTACCTAGCTTTCATCGGGACCTCGACCGATTCTAACGACGACGGCTACTTGAACGACCTAGACAATGGACGTTTTTATCTATATGACATAGATGCGGACGACATGAAAGAGGTTATAATTCCGAACATGGAGATTTTGCACTACCACCTGATGAAAAATACATCGTACTTGATTTTTGATGTAAAAGACACAAAACGCCCAGAATCGCACAAGAACGAGCAGTTCATGTACCGCTACGACATCAACACGGGAAAGTACGAAGACGTCATCCCCGAAGAAGAAAAGAATCTACATTTGAAACTGATAATGAAATAACCACCCACACTCCCTATTGTCCACTATGATCTGTCCTCATTGCGGCGCCGAACTGAAAAATGGCGCGACCTTCTGCCCGCATTGCGGGAGCGACGCCGATACCGGCTGGAAGGACGGCGGGGAGTTTTCCGACCTCGAAACTCCCGACTACGACGAAATTCTCGAGAATGAATTCGGGGACGACCCGGACAGCCCTTACGCCAAGAAGAAAGACAAACGCTTCGGCGGAATTGTCGGCACAATCGCGGCCGTGGTTGTAGCACTCGCTTTTATCGCCGCGATGGTGTTATAGGCCAAAATTTTTCTAAATTTCGGGCGTAAAAATTGAGGAACTGATGGATTCTCTACTTAAGCCCTTTATGAATTCCCGCAAGGTGTATGTTCCGGGGAAGATTTATCCGGACATCCGCGTGGGAATGCGCGAAATTTTAACCGAAGACCCCGAAACGCCGGTAGTACCCGTGTACGACACGAGTGGACCTTACAGCGATGTAGACGCCAAACTCGACGTGACGAAAGGAATTGCACGTTTCCGCGAGCCGTGGATTATGGAACGCGGCGATGCCGAGCAGCTCGACGACATGACGTCGGCCTATGGCCGCGCCCGCCGTGCAAACCATGAGCTCGACCACCTGCGTTTTAATGCGGAACACCACCCGCTCCGCGCCAAGGCGGGGCATCACCTGACGCAGCTCGACTACGCCCGCAAGGGAATCGTCACCAAGGAAATGGAATACGTGGCCATCCGCGAAAACCAGCGCCTGGACGAGATGATGGCCGAGGGCAAGATCAAGCTTGCTGGCTCCCCCATTACGCCGGAATTCGTACGCGATGAAATCGCCGCTGGCCGCGCGATTCTGCCGGGGAACATCAACCACCCCGAATGCGAACCGATGATTATCGGTACGAACTTCCTCACGAAAATCAACAGCAACATCGGCAATTCTGCCATCACGTCTTCTATTGAAGAAGAAGTCGAAAAGATGGCGTGGTCGGTGCGCTGGGGCGCTGACACCGTGATGGACCTTTCCACCGGAAAGCACATCCACGAAACGCGCGAATGGATTATCCGCAACAGCCCCGTGCCTATAGGGACAGTGCCTATCTACCAGGCACTCGAGAAGGTAAACGGCAAGGCCGAAGAACTCACGTGGGAACTGTACCGCGACACGCTCATCGAGCAGGCGGAACAGGGCGTGGACTACTTCACGATTCACGCGGGACTCTTGTTGGAACACATTCCGCTCACCGCCAAGCGCACCACGGGCATCGTGAGCCGTGGCGGCTCCATCCTCGCCCTCTGGCAGATGCGCCACCATCAGCAGAACTTCTTGTACACGCACTTCCGCGAAATCTGCGAAATCCTCGCCGCCTACGACGTGGCTGTTTCGCTCGGCGACGGGCTTCGCCCGGGGTCGTTGGCCGACGCTAACGACGCGGCCCAGTTCGGAGAACTGGACACGCTCGGCGAGCTCACGAAGATTGCCTGGGAATACGGCGTGCAGGTGATTATCGAAGGTCCGGGCCACGTGCCCATGCACAAGATCCAGGACAACATGGCACGCCAGCTCGAAAAGTGCCACGGCGCCCCGTTCTACACGCTCGGCCCCCTCACCACCGACATCGCCCCCGGTTACGACCACATCACGTCGGCCATCGGCGCAGCACAGATCGGCTGGTACGGCACCGCCATGCTCTGCTACGTGACGCCCAAGGAACACCTCGGGCTCCCCGACCGCGACGACGTGCGCGCGGGGGTCGTCACCTACAAGCTCGCCGCACACGCGGCCGACCTTGCAAAGGGCCATTTCGCAGCACAGTTCCGCGACGACGCCCTTTCGCGCGCCCGCTTCGACTTCCGCTGGAACGACCAGTTCGCGCTATCGCTTGACCCCGAGAAGGCGATGGAATTCCACGACAAGACGCTCCCCGGCAGCCAGGCGAAGGCAAGCCACTTCTGCAGCATGTGTGGGCCGAATTTCTGCAGCATGCGAATCACAAGAGCCGTCCGCAATTTCGTTGCGACCGGTGAAGTCGGCGACGTGTAGTCACCCACGCTAATTAAAAATTTAATGCGACCAATCAACTTTGGCCGCATTTTTCTATCTATTCAACTTTTCCTTGTAAAGCGCCTCGTCAGCACGCGAGAACAAGTCGATTACCGTCTCGGAACGGCCTCGGCTCGCAGCATACCCGATGCTCACGCTAAGCGAATACGGGAGCGAAGCGGATGTCCGCGCCAGGTCGTCCTTCACGGTCTTGCGCAACGCATCGGCCTCGGCATCGTTCGCGAGGAAGGCGACCAGATTGAATTCGTCGCCACCAAAACGCGAGATAAAGCAGCCCAGCGGTCCGCAGACACGCTTGAGCACATCAGCCACCATGTTGAGCGCGCTATCGCCCTCGGCATGCCCGTAGGTATCGTTGATTCCCTTGAACTTGTCCAGGTCGAGCACAAAGAGATAGACCTTCTTGTTCTCGGTATACTGCCCAATTTTCGAATCGAGGAAGGTATTGAGCTGGTTCCTGTTGTTGAGTTTGGTAAGCGGGTCCGTCGATATCATGCGGGACTGCATTTCGAGGAAAACGAACAAAGCCGAAATAACCATCGCGTACACGGAATAAGGAGCAGATTCTGGAGTACATTCCATACCCAGACCTAACAACGGGAGAAGCCCGAACATGGCAAGCGAGAAATAAAGCACGCGATCCGAGAAATACCGCTTGAGCGGGATGCGGTACCCGGCTAGGATACACGCAAAGACCATATAAATACCGCAACACGCGACATAAACGAGGTAGTACGGGCCCCGCGACAGGACATTGTTTTCATCGACACTCCACACCCACCCGAACTTGATGCTTCCGGCCACAAGCGCAATCGCAAAAATGCCCGGCAAAGCAATCAGGGACATCATGCGACGGTCCCTCCAGAAGCGGAGCTGCATGTTGTAACCCACGAACCGCAGCCACTGGAAATACAGCATCACATTGACAACATGGAAAACAGAAACCATGATACAGGTCGTCACCTCAGAACCGGCGAATACCACGCCATTCTGCGCGATCTTGGCTATATCCATGACAAGCATAAGAATTATCATCACGAAAACATGCGTCAAGATGGTCTGGTTCGTAAGGCGGCTCAGACTCGTTCGGAGCGCAACGAGCATCACCACGAGGACCGCGATGCAGAACAAATTAGTTTCTATGTAACCGAACATCTCCATTTCCGCTACCGTTCCGCATGTTTCCGTTTCTTGATTTTGTAAAGCGAGGCATCGGCCCTGTTCAACAGGCTTTCTTCTGTTTCCCCTTCCCTGAGCGCAGCATACCCGACGCTCATCGAAAGCGTGTACAGGAGCGGCTTCGAACTTTCAACCAGCCTCTTTTCGAGTTGATCGCAAAGTTCATCGGCGGCAGCGTTGTCCGGAAGGTTCGCGAAGACGACGAACTCGTCACCGCCATAGCGCGAGATGAAATGCCCACGCGGGCCACAGACGCTTTTCAGCACCGAAGCCACGACGATAAGCGCATTGTCCCCCTCCATGTGGCCATAGGTATCATTTATGCTCTTGAACTTGTCCAGGTCGACAATAAACTGATAGAGCCTCTTGCCCGGGATTTCCTGCTTGAAGTGAGAACTCAGGTAGATACTGGCCTGGTTCCTGTTGTTGAGGCGCGTCAGAGGGTCGACAGAAATCATTTCGCGCTGGATTTCGAGGAACACGATAATGAGTCCGAGAGTCGCCCCCGTACAGAAAACCGAAATTCCCGTAAACTGCGCCTGCAGGCACTGCGATATGAAGGGCAGGAACCCGAGTGCAGAAATCGCGTAGAGCTTGTTCCTGTTCAAGAGGTCACGCTGCCGCTTGATGGTGAACACCGCTACAAGCAGGGAATAGACCAAGTAGATGAACATGACGGTCACCTGGATGAACAGCAGGCTCCCGCGATGGTAATGGTTATCGGCGTCGATGGTGAAATACCAGCCCGTCTTGATGGAAACAATCGAAAGCACGACTTCCACGACCATGGGCAGCGCAAACAGGACCTTGAAGACTTTTCCTGAAAAACGCTGGCTCCCGGAAAGAATCAGGGAATAGCGGCTCCAATAATAGCAAAGGATTCCACACTGCGCGAAGTAGGCCGCATTGATAAGGTAGTTCAGCAGGCGGGCACCGGTATACGTGGCACCATCCAGAAGCACCCAAAGAACATCGAGCGAAAACAGGAGCTGCGTATGGAAGCAGAGCCTGTAGAATGTCTTGCGGTCAGTCTCATGCATCACGCCACGGCAAACCATGAACATCAGCATGATGATCATTATTGCGCATAACAGATTTATGGTAACGTACAAAGACATCCGGTCCCATCCCCGCTTAACATTAAAATAATAATTAAATATATTTCTTGTCAGTCGATATCGCACATTTTTACCCTACAAACTGGCAAACTCGGGGGCGGGTGTTAGCGAAATCACATCTTGTGAGGAATGGTCTAAAAAAATTTTTTCTTTTTTTATTTATCTTTTCGAAAAAAGGAGTAAAAATGGTCATTACCGTATTTATCCTGTACCTGCTGATGATGCTCGGTATCGGATTCTACTTTTCCAAGAAGGCGAACAGCCTGAACGCCTACTACCTGGGCAACCGCGGCATGAACAAGTGGGTGGTCGCGATGTCCGCCCAGGCCTCCGACATGAGCGGCTGGCTTTTGATGGGCCTCCCGGGCGCTATCTTCGTGAGCGGTTTCTCCGAAGCGTGGATTGGCATCGGCCTCGTCATCGGCACATACCTCAACTGGAAAATCGTGGGCCGCAGGCTCCGCAAGTACAGCCACTTCTGCGGCGACTCCATCACGCTCCCCGACTTCTTTGCGAACCGCTTCCGCGACAACAAGGGAATCATCCGCGTCATCGCCTCGATTTTCATTCTCGCGTTCTTCCTGTTCTACACGGTTTCGGGCTTTGTAGCTAGCGCTAAACTCTTCGGCACCATCTTCGGCATGAACTACACCACGGGCCTTATCATCGGTGCGGTCGTCGTGGTGAGCTACACCTTCATGGGCGGTTTCTTCGCCGTGTGCTGGACGGACTTTATCCAGGCGACCATGATGCTCATTGCCGTCATCGCCATTCCCTCGATTATCATGGCCGGTTCGGGCGGTTTTGCGGCCACCATGGACGCCGTGAACGCACAGAATCCCTACCTGATGAGCCTGTTCACGAACGCCACCACAGGCAAGTCCATCGGCCTGATTGCGTTGATTTCTAGCCTCGCGTGGGGCCTCGGCTACTTCGGCATGCCGCACATCCTGGTGCGCTTCATGAGCATCAAGAACGCCGAAGACATCAAGTTCTCCCGCCGCGTCGCCATGACCTGGGTCACCATCTGCCTCGGTGCCGCCATCATGATCGCCATCCTCGGACGCTACTACGTAGAAGCGAACGGCATTACCGTCGCCGACCCGGAACGCATCTTCATGATTCTTTGCCAGACTCTCTGCCACCCGGCTGTCGCCGCCATTCTCATGGCTGCCATCCTTGCCGCCATCATGAGTACCGCCGACTCGCAGCTGCTGGTTTCGGCTTCTGCATTCAGTAACGACCTCTACAAGCACCTGTTCCGCAAGAATGCGAGCAACAAGGAAGTCATGTGGGTGAGCCGCGGCGTGGTCGTGCTCATCACGATTGTCGCAGTCATCGTCGCCATGCAGGGCGCCCCGAGCGCTGACGGCGTCAAGCAGGGCAAGAGCTTCCTCGACGTGGTGATGAGCCTTGTGAGCTTCGCCTGGGGCGGCTTCGGTGCGACCTTCGGCCCGATTATGCTCCTTGCCCTGTTCTGGAAGCGTACCACGCTTCCGGGCGCCATCGCGGGCATGCTCGTCGGCGGCATCACAACGTTCGTTTGGAAGTTCTACCTCTCCGGATTCTCCGCTGAAATCTTCCAGATCTACGAACTCGTGCCCGGCTTCGTGCTCAGTTTCGCGACCATCGTAATCGTAAGCCTCTGCACCAAGGCCCCGAGCAAAGAAATCCAAGACGAGTTCGATGCTGTTGAACACACTCGCCTGAGCGATATGAAGCTGTAATTCAATTGGCGCTTGAGCGCTGCGAAAGTACAAAAAAGGCCTGCTCACAAGCAGGTCTTTTCATTTTCCAGGGATCATCCCGTATGGGGATTGCGTTTCTGCCAAGCTTACTCGACATCCTTAATCGTGCAGTCCATGGACACGCCCGCCTGTGAGGTAATCGTGCTGTCGGTACCCACAGAATAGATGAACATCGAAAGCGATGCATCCTCTTCGCGTAACGGGAGCATCAGCAACGTGGAGCGCTGGATATCGTAATGACCTTCATGCTTGTTCACCACATTGTCGCCGACCGAAGTTTCATAGGCGTACGAACTATCGAGGAATTTAAAAATCTTCGTAGAATCGCCGTCGGTGCATTCATAAATCTTGTTCTGAATCACTTCGGCCTTGGAGACTTTGCCCTTCTGGACAGCGACGCTAGCCTTGATGGCTTCGCTATAATCGCCACCGTCTACAGAGTACAGAATTATGTCGTCTTCATCGGCATTGTCGGCGTCTTTGACGACGAACGACATTTTGAAGCCTTCGTTCACTTTTTCCACAATCTTTTTGGCGGCATCGGTTTCGCTATACTGCACGCCGCTATTGCCCTTTTCAATACTCACCACGCCACCTGCAAAATCCGTATAGGTGACCACCCACAATTCGTCCGGAATGCGGAAAGCCATAAGTCCCTGCTTGCGGCCAGTAGAAAGGTAAACGGTCTGGTCAAACAGCTTGAGTTCCATATTCTTCAGCAGGTCTTCCAGTTTCGCGATGCGGGCACCTTCCGGAACCACAACAACAAACGAAGACGAGGATTCCGGCGCTTCGCTAGACGAGGATTTTTCATCGCTCACGCTCGATGACGACTTTTCTTCCTTCTTGGACGACGAAGACTTGTCGGAGGATTTTTCAGAAGAAGAAGATTCTTCGGAAGATGGGTCAACAGAAGTGGAAGAACTGTCGTCGCCGCAAGCAGCAAACATAAACGCCGACGAAATCAAGAGAGCAAGAAATCTATACTTCATGTTCTTAAATATAGATTATCGAGAAAACGCTTTCAATAAAAAAAAAAGTCTTTCGGAAATCAATTTGCAAATGATTCGCATTTTTACAGACCAAACAACCATCTTAGCGGCATTTGGTCTGCCGACTTTTAGTTTGTTCATGCTATTTCAGGCATTTTTCAGGACTTTTGCCCCCGAAAGCATCCTCAGAAACTCGTTTTCTGGAGCAAAAAGCATATTTTTCGCCTAAAATCGTTTAATTTGAACAAAATCATACAGACCAAACCGCGACAAAAGCCCCATTTAGTCTGCTATTTCGCCCAAAAGCAACGTTTGCTCCGCCTGACGAACGAGCGGTCGATTCGTGAACAACAAAGCCCTCGGGCGTTAACCCAGGGCGGTTGCGAGAGCACTTTGACCACTTAGCGCTTTAGCGCTTACGTGGGCATGGTCCCCCTTGCGGGGAGAGTGAGAAACCGGAGGTCTCGACACCCTAAACGACGAACGAGCGGTCGATTCGTGAGCAACAAAGCCCTCGGGCGTTAACCGAGGGCGGTTGCGAGAGCGAGTGAGAAACCGGAGGTCTCGACACCCTAAACGACGAACGAGCGGTCTTAAAAAGAGAACCCGCCGCACATAGCGACGGGTTTCTGTAAAAGTTTCAAGCGGAAGCGCGGAAATCAAGTTGCCCGAAGGCTGTTACGTCCGCGCCACTAGCGCTTTACCGAAATCAATTACTTGGTGATGACGCGGGCCATTTCGCAAACCTTGTTGCTGTAGCCCCATTCGTTATCGTACCAGGCGCAAACCTTCACGAAGGTCGGGTCGAGCCTTGACGTCGAAGATGGAAGTGCGAGCGTCGTTGCGGAAGTCGGTAGAGACGAGAGCTTCGTCGGTGTAACCGAGGATGCCCTTGAGTTCGCCTTCAGAAGCTTCCTTCATGGCCTTGCAGATTTCTTCGTAGGTAGCCGGCTTTTCGAGTTCGGCAGTGAGGTCGACGAAGGAAACGTCAGAGGTCGGAACGCGGAGGCTCATACCAGTGAGCTTGCCGTTGAGGGACGGGAGAACCTTACCCACGGCCTTAGCAGCACCCGTAGAAGACGGGATGATGTTTTCGAGGATGCCGCGGCCACCGCGCCAGTCCTTCTTGGACGGGCCGTCGACGGTCTTCTGCGTAGCAGTAGCAGCGTGAACGGTGGTCATGAGGCCACGCTTGATGCCGAACTTGTCGTTGAGGACCTTGGACATCGGGGCGAGGCAGTTGGTGGTGCAGGAAGCGTTGGAGATGATGTCCTGACCAGCGTAGGTCGTGTGGTTCACACCGTACACGAACATCGGAGTGGAGTCCTTAGACGGAGCGGACATGATGACCTTCTTGGCACCGGCCTTGATGTGGGCGCGAGCGAGTTCGTCGGTCAGGAAGAAGCCAGTGGATTCCACGACAACGTCAACACCGAGGGCACCCCAAGTAATGTTGGTCGGATCCTTTTCGGCGAACACCTGAATCTTGTTGCCATCGACGATGAGGAAGTTGCCTTCGAAAGACACGTCGTGGTTGAACTTGCCGTGCACGGAGTCGTACTTGAGCATGTAGGCGAGGTAGTCAACGTCGAGAAGGTCGTTGATACCGACAACCTGGATGTCGTTTGCGAAGTTTTCCACGGCGGCGCGGAACACCATACGGCCGATGCGGCCGAAACCATTGATACCGAGTTTGAGAGCCATTATTGGATCCTTTTGTTTATTGTTGAATTGCTAGCCACCTTCAGGGTGGTGCTTTGCTGGCGACAAAGATACAAAAAACAGGGGTCTTTGTGTAGTCGGAAGATGAAAAAACGGTTTTTTAGCCCCCGTGCCCCCCCGAAAACCGCCCTCGACCGGCAGGGGCGGTTCGCCACCCGCGAAGTCCCCGAAACCCGCCCCGCGCAAAAATAATTTTACCATCAAAACAGCATATTCCACCAGGGAATAAAAAATACAGGGCGGAAGCAAATCGTTTTTGTATTTTTGCTCCCATGAACATTTCTGCGTTTAAAAACTTTATTTGTACCCCCGTTTCTTGCGGCCGACTCGCACAGCTGAGTGCGGGCATGTTTATGCTGTTCTTTATTGCGTCTTGCGCCGGAAACGGCGAACCGTTGACCAACCCGGAACCCAAGAGCGACTCCCCCGCCACCGCGGCCCAGAACTATTATGATTACGACGAGCCCGCGGTATCGACAGCTAGCGCCCGCACGGAACGCCTGCCCGAAGGCACCATCGGCAACGCTGGCTTCAGCTTCAAGTTCCCCGGCGGCGACTGGACCATGATCGGCGGCGAAGACGGCGCCCCCTACGAGTTCTACAACGCGACTACGGGCCGCAGGGCGGTGCTCCGCGAAGTGGCTCTCGACGACGGCGAACCGATGAACCTGATGGACCGCGCCCAGATGGAAATGCAGAGTCTGGAAGCGAGCGGCAAGAAGGCTAGCCTCAGCGAGCTCAATCCCGAAGAAGCGTTCGGAACCACCGGCGCGTTCTTCGACATCGCAGGCAAGCGCTACGACACGCCCTACGAGGCATGCGGTATCGTCACCGGCAACGGCAGCAGCGTCTACACCCTCACGCTCGCGGCGACCGACAACGTTCCCGAGAAGGGCGCCCTGAAGGAAGAATGGAAGGAATTCTTCAAGGGCTTCAAGCTGAACGAGATTGCCGTGGAGCAGGGTCCGGAACTTTCGCCCGAACGCATCCAGAGCCACTCCTCCGCAGCCCTCGGCTACACCTGGAGCACGAAGGACACCCTGTGGCACTTCTGGAACGGCATCGCTAAACAGAACAACGATCCGGACCTGGTGCTCACCAACAAGGACGAAGACGTCTCGCTCTTCGTGTACGGTGCGATTCTCCCGGCCGACGTGATCAGCCGCGACGACATGTTCAAGGTGCTCCTCACCCGCCTCGGGGTCGACCCGAACAACAAGACCCTCGACGCAAGGCGCGTGAAGGTCGGCAACACCTACGCCCAGGAATTCACCCTCACGCACATGGTCGGCAACTTCGACTTCGCCTACAAGGGACGCTTCTTCTACGAGAACGGCCGCGGCATCCTCATCGCCGCCTGGACGCAGGGCGCCACCCAGAAGAAATACGCGAAGGTCATCGACAACGCGGTCGAAGGGCTCAAGACCGGAGCCGTGCCCGAAATCAAGAACGACAAGAAGCAGAACAAGTTCAACGCCGCCGTGACGAGCCAGGTGGGTATCCTGCGCCTGCTCGAGGACCAGCCGCTCGTAGCCCTCAGCTACTTCGAACGTGCGAACAAGATGGACCCGGATGAGCCGCTGTACCTCATCAACTGCGGATTCGTGTACCAGATGAAGGAACTCTACGGCCCGGGTATCGCCTACTTCACGAGCCAGATGCCGTTGGTGCGCAAGAACGGGAAGCTCCTCTCGATCCTCGGTGAAATGTACGAAGTGCTATTCGACTACAGCCACGCCCGCGAATGTGCGGAAGCGGCCCTCCAGTTCACGCCGAACAACCCCGAATACGTCATCAACCTGAGCGACGCCCTCTGGGGCCTCGGACAGCGCCACCAGTCGCTCGTGGTAGTGCAGCGCCTCTACGACACGCAGCCGAGCAGCCGCCTGGGCGTGTACCTCGCGAAAACCTACATGGGCCTCGACCAGTACGCCGAAGCCGTCGAAATCCTCTACGGCATCCGCGGCAGATTCGGCATGAGCAAGGACCTGGGCGAAACCCTCATGGACGCGCTCGTGTTCCTGGGCCGCTACGAAGAAGCCCGCGCCATCAGCGAAGAGACGCTCCTGAAAGACAAGAACGATTACAAACTGTGGACCATGCACGGCAAGATCCTCTTCTACAGCCACAACTACCGCGAGGCAGAAAAGGCTCTCACCAAGGCGCTCTCGCTCAAGCCCGACAACGAAGACGCGAAGAGCTACCTGAGCGCCACCAAGGCATTCCTCGGGAAGGCCGACAACCGCACATTGCAGAAACCCATCACTCCCGTGGAAGAACGCACCGCGAACCTCAAGAGCCTATTGCGCCCGAAGGCAAAGCAGGAAGCCGTCGAAGGCGACTTCCCCGCCGTGATGCATTACCGGAAAGAAGCCCTCAAGGCCGAGAAGAACCAGCCCTGGGTCAAGAGCGAAGAAATGCTTTTGGAAATCCTCGATACCCGAGGAGCGGCCATCTACCGCGAATTCACATTCGACTTCTTGCCCGGCTACGACAGAATCTACCTGAACGCGCTCGAAGTCTACGACAGCAACTGGAACCTGAAACAGAAGGCCAGCCTCAACGGGGCCTACATCACCTACGCGACCGAAATCGGCGGAAAGAACGAAAGCCAGATGGCGCACTTCCCGCTCTCGGAACTTGCGCCGGGCGACTTCGTGTACCTGCAGTTCAGCCGCACCAACCTCGAAGCGAAGGGCATGATTCCCTATACCGACTTCATGACCGGAAAGGACATCCCCGTCGGCGAGACTTCGTTCCGCGTGTACGCCGACACGAACGCCTACACCACCGAGGAATACGGACCGCTGGAACGCGAGAACATCAAGGGCGGCCGTGAATGGAAAATGGAATTGCCCGTCGTCATCCGCAAGGAACTCTACATGCCCGTGTACCGCGACTTCGGCGCCGGCCTGATGCTCACCGGCAAGCAGCAGTGGAAGGAAGTGGGCGAAGACTACGAGAGCCTCATCAAGCACCAGTTCAAGCAGGCGGTAAGCGTGCGCGAAAAGGCGTTCGAGGTGAAGGGCAACAAGATCGGCAACGAAGCGGTAAAGGCAATCGTGAACTTCGTGCGTCACGACATCCGCTACCGCGACATACGCTTCGGCGGGCACAGCCTCATCCCGCAGACGGCGGAAGTGACCCTCAAGGAACGCCGCGGCGACTGCAAGGACATGGCGCTCCTCCTCAAGGAAATGCTCGCGACCATCGGCATCAAGAGCTACCTCACGGCCATCCACCTGACCGAAGAGGGTTTCTCGGGCCTGCCCACCATCCAGCAGTTCAACCACATGATCCTCTTTATCCCGAAGCAGGGCAAGGTGAACGAGATGTGGGTCGACGCGACCGACAAGACGGGCAACGACCGCCCCGTACCGCTTGACATGGAAGGCAAGGTCGCCCTCATCATCGACGGCGAGAACAGCCGCGTGACGCAGACCCCCATCCTCGAAGACGACCAGGAACACAAGATTGCGATCGACCACAAGCTGTTCATCGGGAACGACGGCACCTGCGAGTTCCGCGATTCCGTGGCACTTTCAGGCAAGTTCGCGAGCGCCATCCGCAACAAGTTCTACGGCCGCGAAGTCAAGGAACAGGAAAAGCTGATGGAAGACTTCATGGCGCAGGGCGTGCCCGACGTGAACATTTCGAAGGTCGAAATCAAGAACCTCGCCGACTTCAACAAGCCGCTCGTGCTCATCACCACATACGGTTCCAAGGGCTACTTCGGCAAGGGCGACGAGATGAAGGGACGGTTCCCGAACGTATGGGAACGCAGCCTGTTCAAGCTCCCGAAGGTGAACAAGCGCCACCACCCCATCCGCATGCCGCACGAAACGCAGTTCAGCTTCAGCCTCACGGTGAAAGCCGCCGACGGGCGCGAGGTTAGCGTCTCGGGCGCAAAGCCGCTCCCGCGCGACCCCGACTACGTGAGCTTCGAGAAGAACGTGAACGCAAACGCGCAGTCCTCCATCAAGTGGACGACATTCGCGCTGTACGCCGACGCGAACGAATACGAGAAGATTCGCGAGGAATGGAACTACCTGCTGAGCGAAACGAGCCCGATGGTGATTGTGAAATAGTTATTAGATAACCCCGATGGATCCTATCGCCACTGCGTGGCTTCAGGATGACAGTCAATTAGGAGGGGTAATAGACGGTCAGCACGTCGGGGCCGAGCATGGCAGCTCCGGACGCAACGACATTCCGCGGGAGTTCCGGATACGGGATTCCCGCCTTTTCGTCGCTGCAGGTTTCGCGCTCCAGGCAGGCTTCGACAGCTCCGTCCGTAGAACGCCATAAGTCGAGGCGGTTCCAGAGGGGGCGGCATTCGGGCGCATCGCTACCCTCAAACAAAAGACGCGCAAGGGTCGCGCCGGGTTCGACCATCAGGCGGTGCATTCCCCGCCGGGAAAGATCATCAAGCATTTCGCTCCAGCAGCAGGCGAACGTTCCGGCAGAAAGCAGGACAACCTCGACATGCGGGAGCGATGCGAGTGCAGGCTGCTCCACCAGGGAAAACACGAGCGTTTTTTTCGCGGTGCAGTCCATCGCATTTTTACCGCCCGCACTGTCCGCGGCACTTCCGCCGGCATTTTCGCGAGCGCCTTCTTGCGGCTTGAATAACTTCAATTCGCCCGCTTCCTTCTCGGAAAAAGCGCGATGTCCGGCCCAGAGGACCTTCACAGGGCTGTTCCCGCAGGCATACCGCACATCGAGCGAAGGATTGTCCGCAAGGAGCGTCCCCGCCCCCACGAGTATGGCATCGCTCATCGCCCGCAGTTCGTGGTTCCAGCAGTTCGCGCCCTGCCCGGTAATGCGGAACGGGGCGTGCAAGCCATCGGCCAACGAAAGCCCCATGTATCCCGATTCCGTCACGGCGGACTTGATTTCTACAAACGTACGCTTGTTACGCACAAAATAATCGTAGGCCTCGAAATAGCGCTCGATTTCGGCAAATACGCTCCGGCCCTCGATTTCGAGCTCCGACTGCGGGCGCATCCCGGAACCCGCGCAAAAATTCATCCCGGCACCCGAGCGAGGCACAGAATTCCCGGCTGTACGTCCGGAAGCATCGTACCCAAAGACGCGGCAACCGCTACCGCAATCGCCATCGTCCATATCCTCGAAAGAGGCCGCGATACAGGCCTCTACGCCTTCGAGGACACGGATACCCGCCTCCTCGAGAATCTTGCGGCTGTTGCCGCGCACCACGGGGTTCGGGTCCGCGTGCGCGAAATAAACTTCCTTGATTCCCGCATCGATGATGGCCTTGGTGCAGGGGGGCGTGCGGCCATAGTGGCAGCAGGGCTCGAGCGTCACGTAGATGGCCGCGCCGCGGGCGAGGCCGCCCGCGTCACGCAGCGCCATCACTTCGGCATGGGCACTCCCGGGGCGCTGCGTACGCCCCTTCCCCACGACAATCCCGTCTTTGACGACAACGGCACCGACCGCAGGGTTCGGCCGGCTAATCCCTATCGAAAGGAACGATTCTTCTAATGCGAGCTGTAAGTAGTTCACTGTATTGCGGGACTGGATCCCTCGTCTCCGCGCTACGCGCGTCACTCAGGATGACAACGGACTAGTTCTTCGGGAAGGCCATGAAGCCGCCGACCACGTTGAACACGCGCTCGTACCCGTTCTGGATAAGGATGTTCGAAACAGCCATGCTGCGCTTTCCGCTACGGCAGAAAATAAGCAGGTCCTTGTCCTTCGGGAATTCAGCGAGACGCTGTTCGGCTTCCTGGAGCGGGATGTTGATGGAGCCCGGAGCCGTGCCATCGGCAACTTCGCCCGGAGTGCGCACGTCAATCAGCACACCACCGGCCTTCTGCATCTCGAGAGCCTTCGCCCAATCGATGTTCGTAATCTGTGCCTTCGGGGCTTCCGGAGCGGCCTGCTGAGCAGCGGGCTGTTCGACGGCAGGCTTTGCGCTTTCCACCGGAGCGGCCTTCTTTTCGGCATTCGCTTCGTTGCAAGCTGCAAACAGGAACGCGGAGCAAATCAACATACCAATAGTCTTCTTCATATCTATTCCTCTTTTTTTTGTTAAACCGCTAGGACTCGGGAGCCTCATTCGGGAAATCGTTCTTGTCCAGAACCATGTACACGCCGAGCGTAGTATGGGTAATATTATCCTTAGACCGAATCGGGACGGCGTTGAGCATCAGCAGCCGTTCCGACAAACTGCCCTTCCAGGCGGCACTCCTGCCGGTATCGAACACTTCCGAAAGGATCTTGGACATGTAGGGCAAAATCTTGCTGCTCACGACGGAATCGAGACTCTTGCCGTAAATTTCCCTCGGGTTCATGATCTGGTAATCCGCAGCAAAGGACTGGTTGCACCCCTGGATATTGAAATCGCGGTCCACCCAGAAGATACGCACATCCGGGAACGAGAGCGCAGCCGAGAGGATGGCGTCCTTGTCGTCGCCGAACACGAGGTTGTCGAGCACCATGTCCATGCGGCGGGCGGAGCCCTGCAGTACGAGGCGGTTATCCTCGTCGGTCACGAGGCGCCCGCGGAAGCAGTACCAAACGAGCGTCTTGTCCGTACCATAAAGGCGGACCTTGATAGTCTCGAACGGATCGCCCCTGGACCCGAACGTGTGGTAATCCTTCACACGCGCATTCAAGATGGAATTCAGCAATTCGAGATCGGATTCCGGCATCATCTTGCGGATTTCCACATAGCCGGTCGACTGCGGGACCACCCTGTGCTCTTCGTCCATGAGCGGAGTGAGCAGCTTGAACCTGCGGTCCTCGACCTCGTAGTTCCACAGGAAGTCGCCCGTATTCTGCAACAGGTTGTCCAGACGCATCTGGATCCTTTCGCGTTCCTTGCGGTTCTCGTTCTCCCTGGAAATATTCTTGATGAAACAGACGTAGCGGAATTCCTGCACCGAGACATATTCGAGCACGGTCTTCATCTCGTACCACTGCGTACGTCCCTTGTCCCCGTTCGAAGAGGCATCCTCCAGGTCATGCGAAAAAACGAACGACATGTTCTGGTGCTTCTCGACCTCGTCAAAATAGAGCTTCATCCTAGCCCAGTCCTTCGAGTCCAGCAAATCCTGGAAGGTACTTCCGGAGCTGAGCCAGCGGAACAGCGGGTCGGACATGTACATCGGGAGCCCGTAGAGGAACTCCAGCCTCCTCGAGAAGACGACGATGAATTCGTTCACGCTCCCACTGAAGTTTTCATAAAGCTGCTGCTTCTTGATTCCTTCGCGAAGGAGGAATACCACGATAAAGAACGCCACTAAGAAAATGACGCACAGGAATGCGAGCACGATGACCCAGTCCATCCCCAAATCGGCAACGGGAAGCGTTTTGTCCATACCCCCAAGATAAACAAAAAAAGACGAATGTGACAGCAAAAAAAACGCATGCGGGTCACTTTTTCAGTTTTTTTGAAACCCAGACCCCGTTCCAATCCGGCATCGAACCCGGAGAACCGTGTTTTGCACCTATCCCGAACCCCGCAATTTCGACAGAAATCCCAAACGAGAAGGCGAATCCGGGGAAAACGTACGAAGTTTCGACACTCCCCCATGCAAAACGGAGGAGCGTACCGACAGCGACAGATTCCCAGTCCGTCTGCGCGAAAGCCGAAAAAGTCGCAGAAGGCGTCCAGTGGATTGCCGCCCGAGGATAATCCGGAAATTCGTCCGTAAACCCGAACCAGGCCATAGACAAAGTAAGTCTAGAGACGAGAGCGGACAGCCCCGCCTTGAACCTGTAGCGCACCCACGCGGCATCGCCCGGCAGCCAGTCGGCATAGGCGCCCGCACCCACACCCGCCACCAGGAACCGGCGGGAAACCGACAGTTCGAGCATGGCACCGGACTCCCTGTACAGGGAGTCGAGCGCGTAGAAACTGTAGAGGAAGGCGCCCCTGAAGCACCGCATCTGCCATTCCCCCGCCGCAGAGAGCGCCCATTCCCCGACATCGCCCGAACGCATATATCCGGAAACACCGACCGACGTGGCGGGGAGCCTCGCCGGAGTCGAGTTCCAGCCGGGAAGCCCGTCCGGAGCACCCCAGACGCCCGAACCGAACGGCACGGGGGAATCGAAGCATAGGCCATGCGACCAGAATGCGGCAACAGCGAGCAAGGCAAACGAGAAATCACGGACGCAGAACAATTCCCACCACCTTTTCGAAATCGCCCAGCCGGGCAGACACGTAATTCACCCCCCTGCGCCCGCGGTCCTTCACGGGAACATCGTGCCACACGGAGGAATTCGCCGGCGCAACCGCCTTCCACACGTCCCGGCCAGCGGAATCCAGCAGGCGCAGCACCACATCGTCACGCGCATCCACGCGGACCCGCAGGGGCGGTCCCTTCGCCCGGACCACGCGCGAGGAAAGTACCAGCGAGAAGGGTTCCTCGGCCCTGGTCCCCGTCTTCGAGACGAATCCCGGGGTATTTTCCGGAACGCTGGCAAGCGGGCTGAACCCGTCGGGGCATGTCGCGGTAGACTTGTCCCAGGAGACGCTGTCGATAACCAGCGAGTCGAAGCAGAGGGAAAGCGAGCCGCCCGAGTTGTTGAGATACCCCATCGCAACCTGCACGATATCCACGTCGCCGAACCCGAGATGCGCGCGCAGTTCCGCCGAATCGCGGGTCAAGAGAACCGCCTGCCGGGGCGATATGGAATCCGGCGCGGCACCCAAGACGCCACCCCTGCCGCAGAAGCGCAAACGCGAAAGCGGGAGCACCGAGCGCGAAGCATTGTAGACCTCCACCCACTCGGGAACGGGCTCCTGCGGGCAGTGGTGCACCTCCGAAATCACGACAGGCGAGCGCCCCTCCGCAAGCAGCAGCGTGTCCACCACGTTGTTCCGCGGGAACTCGTCCTCGGGCAGGCCGAGGTTAAGCCACAGGCTCCCGCGGGCCCGGAACTCGAGACGGAAGTTCCCTGCAACCCTCCGCATGTCCTCGCGCCACACGCCGGTAGACAGGTCCTGCGACCTCACCCGCAGGTCGGCCCCCGCACACCCCGTGAGCCAGCCCTCCACATGGAACACGCGCCCGGCCGCCGTATCGCCCCCCTCCACGCGGGCGCTCACGGAAGCGAGCCCGCAATCCCGTATGCCGTTCTCGTAATCCGCATTCGCATATCCCGGAGTCGCGGGCGCAAACACCCAGTCGTCGGTCTCCCCGCGCCTCTGGAAAGCCTTCCCCGCCTTCGGGGTGGGCAAAAGCGCCGAATCCGCGCACGTACCCGCCTCCAGTTTCCAGGAACTTTCACGCGAATTCGGGAGCGAAACCGCAGTCACCGCGCAGGCAACACCGCCCCCCGTTGGGCAAAAGACGCTGTCGTGAACCAGGACAAGCCTCTCCCCCTCCGGGTACGGAACAGCGAAAGCCGCCTTCCCGTCAACGGAGAAGGCGAGCGAATCTGCGGTAAAGGCAGGATCCAGGCGGATTTCGACAAACTCCCCCTCCTTGTCGGGCACGTCCACCGGGTCCGGAAGGAACTCGACAAAGTAGGGACACGCGGACACAGAAGCCGCGAGCCAAGGCAATAATTTCATGTAATCCCCCGAAGGGGCTTATCCCGCACGCCGTCCCGGAGGAACGCCGCCTAACTGGAGCGAAACGGGATATCAGTCGACCGAGTAGTCGCCTGGGAGTATATAGGCAACGGGATTCACGGGATGGTCGCCGACCCAGACCTCATAGTGGAGGTGGGTACCGGTAGACATACCTGTAGAACCCATGTAACCGATGATCTGGTAGCGATGGACCAGCTGGCCCGGCTTGACAAGAAGCATCTGCATGTGTCCGTAACGCGTCTTCAGGTTGTTCCCGTGGCTGATGGCCACATAGTTACCGAAAGAGGGGCTAAACTTCGCCTGCTCGACAACGCCGTCGGCAGAAGCAAAAATCGGGGTCCAGCGGTCGTTGGAGATATCGACACCCTGGTGCATGCGGACTACGCCGGTCACAGGATGGACTCGCGTTCCGAACGGGGAACCGAAGCGGCCGCTCGTCGGGGCGATGGACGGAATATAGCGCCAGCGGGACTGCTGCTGGCCCACGTATTCAGAAAGCGTGGAGAACGCGGCGCTGTTCATCTCGAGCTTGTTCTGGATGCGCCCCGCATTTTCGCGCAGACGCGTCATGCGTTCATAAACCGGGGATGTTCCGCGAATAAGCAGTGAATCGGGGCCGATAAAACCGCCCGTGCCCAGTTCGCGCGCCGCCTCGTCGGGAGGGGTCAGGGCGAACTTCGAATGCACTCGCTGTTCGTCCTTGAAGAATACCGAAGAAGTACCATCCAGATAGTCGAGCGTCCCCTCAATCTGGGCCATTTGCCTATCGAGGTCGATACGCGCATGCAGCACATGGCCGAGCACGCCATCGTACACGCGGGTCGCCGCTAGCTGCACCACCAGGAGCAAAAGCCCCACAATCACGAACGCACGGATAACCTTGTGGCCGCGGAACAGGAATTCCGGCAGACTCAGGGTCACCGACTTCGTAGAGTTCTGGTAGTGTATGTTCGCCTTGATGAACTTCACGGGGGTGAAAATAGTAAAACCTTTCCGAAATAAACAACCCCGAAAAAGGTAAAACCTTATTTTCAACGGAAAAACGGCTATTTTACGGCAAATGTAAGAAAATTATAAGAAACAAACACGTTTCCCATATCAAACGGGGTTGTCGATATCCACAAATGTCGCGGGAATACCGAGTTCAGCCTCGATTTTCTTGGCAAGCGCCCTTACGCCAAAAATCTCGGTCCGGTGGTGCCCGCAGGCCACGAGATTGAAGCCGAGCTCTTCCACGGTTATAGGAACGTTCTCCTTGATCTCGCCGGTCACGAAAGTGTCGCACCCGAGGGCCTTGGCCTCCCCGATCGCGCTCGCGCCCGAGCCGCTGCAGATGGCAACCTTGCGGACGAACTCCTTGCCATACATGAGCGCATGCTGCACCCCGTGCTCGAACACCCCGCAGGCAAGCTCCACGAAACCGTCACGGGAAACGGGCTCTTCGAACTCCCCGACATACCCCACGGTCCTTTCGCCCTCGCGTATGAACCCCTCGAGGTTCTTAAGCCCGAAAGCCTTCGCGATAAGGACGTTGTTCCCGAATTCGGGCTGCCCGTCGAGCGGCAGGTGGTAGCCGTAGAGCGATATGCCGTTCTGCATCAGGCGGCGCATGCGTTCACCGAACTTGCCGACAAGCACGCGGTTTTCGCCCTGCCAGAACCCGTTCGGGTGGTGCACGAAGATGCAGTCCGCCCCATTCTCGATGGCGGCATCGATAAGGCGGTCGCGGAACGAAACCCCCGTCACCACGCGGGTCACTTTTTCAGAAGCCTCCACACAGAGGCCGTCTACGCAATAGTCCTTGAAAGCCTGCGGTTCGAGCAGGCCATCCAACCAGGCAGAAAAATCGCTAATATTCATGGAACAAACCCTTTGCTGTTCAATATAACAAAAAGTGCGACATAAGGCCTAGCAACAATAGGGCGTAATTCAATTGTATTTATAATATTACGTGTTTTTTTAGCGAAGGAATCTATTTTTAAGGCGGGATGGTGTAAACCATAAAAAAGAGGATGTCAAATGAAAAAGGTATTAGCAATTTTGGGCTTGGCTGCAGTATCAGCCATGGCCATTAGCGCAAACCGTATCGGCCCGGTGAGCACGTACGGTGAACTCAAGGCAAACGGCGGAAAACTTTCCGGAACTTGCCCCCAATACGCAAATTCTGCGGTCCAGGTCAAGGGCATGAGCCTTTTCTGGAGTTCCGCAGCAGATAGCGCTACGGCTTTCTATACGGAAAAAGCCGTGAACCTCATGGTCAAGGACATGAAAATCGAAGTCATCCGCTTCGCCATGGGCGTCAAGAATGAAGATTTCGACAAGGGCCGCGGCTACCTTACCGGTGGTGAAGACCTCCAGAAGGCATACCTCAAGAACATCGTTAACGCAGCCATCGAAAACGACATCTACGTGATTATCGACTGGCATATCGAAAGTGGCAACGGCTACACGAGCGATGCCGTCAAGTTCTTCGAATACGCAGCCCAGCAATACGGCTCCTACAACAACGTAATTTTCGAAGTGTGGAACGAACCGAAGGACGGCGCAAGCATGGGCACGGTCGCCTCCCACGCCAATTCCGTGATTAACGCCATCCGTAAGTACTCCGATAACCTCGTGCTTATCGGCAGCCCGGAATGGTCCAGCCACCCCGAAGAGTGCGCTTCCGCATCCATCAGCGACAGCAAGAAGAACTACGCCTGTACGCTCCATTTCTACGCTGATTCCCACTCTGCCAACGGCGATTACGCTAACCGCGCAAACCAAGCCCTTGGAAAAAACGTTCCCGTATTCGCTTCTGAATGGGGAACCGTCAACGCCAACGGTAACGGCGGTGCCAACCAGAGTGCCAGCCAGGCTTGGATCAACTGGATGAACGACAAAAAAGTCTCGTGGGCTAACTGGTCCGCTTCCGGCGTGAACGAAGGTTCTGCCGCGTTCAACAAGATCAACCTTGACAACGGTCTTTCTTATTCCAATTCCGGAAACATGGTCAAGGGCTGGATGAACAAAAACATGACTTATTCCGACTGCGGCCTCAAAAACGGCAATTCCTCTTCGCAGAGCGGCTTCTCTACCGGTATCGCCAACGGCACCAAGACCGACATGATTGACGACATGGAAGACAACGACCGCTATGCCTACACGGGTGGTTTCTGGTCTGCATGGACCGACGCCAACGAAAACGGCGACAATGGCGTTGGCCAGTCTTCCATCTCCAACGGCACTTGGGAAAACGATTTCGGCAAGACTGTCTATGACGTCCTCTTGCCCAAGGAAGGCAGCAAGAACACCTCCAACTACATGGTCGGCCTCAAGAAAATCAAGCTCGCCAGAGGAACGTATCAATACGCACCGTATGTAGACCTCGGCCTGAACCTCACGAAGGACACCGCCGAATTCGACATGAGCGCCTGCAAGTCCATCAGCTACAAGTTCAAGGGCGCCAGCCACAACTTCCGTCTCGAAACATCTCTCGTGACCAACTGGAACTTCCACCACGTCAACAAGGACGCCTCCGATGAATGGAAGGAAGTCGAACTCACCTGGGACCAGTTCAACCAGGAAGACTGGGGCGACAACGACAAGCACTTCAACTTGAAGGACAAGGGCCTCAGCAAGGTCAAGCGCCTCGCCTGGGAAGTCAAGGGCGTGCAGAACGTTCCGGACAACCAGAACCAGCCTTCGCTCGACTACCTCTTCGTGGATGACGTGCGCTGCGATGGTCTGTCCATTACCGCCATCTCCGGAAAAATTGCCGCGCCGACCTCTTCGTCCGCAGCAAAATCCAGTTCCAGCGTCACTCCCCCGAGCTCCAGTTCTTCCGTGGTCGTTCCTCCGGCATCCTCTTCTTCTGTCGTGATTACCGACCTCCTCGTCATCGACGATGTCGAAGACGGCAACGAAGTCCTCAACACGACCGGTACGTGGTATGCCTACACCGACAACGAATCTTTGGGCAAATCCTCCATTACCAACGTCTACGACCCCAATCTTCCGGGCTACGTGGTAGTGTTCCCGGGCTCTGCCGACCCGACCAACGGCACGCAAGGCTTTGTCGGACTTACGGGAATTCACTGGGATGAAGGCGACTACGCATACGATCCGTTCGTCGCTCTCGGCCTCAACACCAATGCGGACACCTCTTTAGGCATCGACCTGAGCAACTGCCCGGTCATCAGCTACCGCTACAAGGGCGCCGCCCACACCATCAAGCTCCAGGACGGTCAGGTTACCGACTTCGCCTTCCATAACCGCAAGTTGCTGGACGCAGGCGACTGGACGCTCGTCAACTTCAAGCAGGAAGAATTCAAGCAGCCGGGCTGGACCGAAACCAAGGTCAACCTGAACTGGGCGAACATCAAGAAGATTGCCTGGGAAGTCATCGGAGCCAAGGGATACACAGACACCTTCCAGCCGGAATTCGACTACCTCTACATCGACGACCTCAAGTGCGTCGACCAGGCTATCGGCATCAAGTCCATCGTCCGTACGGCTACTGGCCTCAGGATCGCCGCGAAGGGTCACGACCTGAACATCATGACATCCAAGTCCGGCCTCGTGAAGGTACAGGTGTTCGACATGACCGGCCACACGGTCAAGAGCGTCTCCGAGAACATGCAGGCTGGCGCCCACACGGTTTCCCTCGAGAACCTGACCGCCGGCAGCTACATCGTCCGCGTGCAGGCAGGCAACGCCAAGAAGTCCGCCCGCATCACGCTCAAGTAATACAGGCATAAAACGGCGGTTCAACCGAGCCGCTTCAAAAGCCCCATGGCATCACGCCACGGGGCTTTTTGATACCGCTCGTTCATCATTTAGGGTATAAGAACCTCCGGCAATTCACTCTCCCCGCAAGGGGGACCATGCCCACGTAAGCGCTAAAGCGCTAAGTGGTCAAAGTGCTTTCGCGACCACCACGGCTTAACGCCTGTGGCTTTGTCGCTCATGGTATACCACAGTTTTTTTTTACCAAAAAAAACTATATTTAGAGTAGAAAAACTCCAAAAGGAAAATATATGTCCGAAGAATTGATTCTTAAGTTCGTTGACCCCGTGCCGATGCGCTACGGTGAAAACTCCCACCAGTCCGCCGTCTTCTACCGTGACCCGACCTGCACCGAAGCAAGCCTCGCCACCGCAAAGCAGCTCTGGGGCAAGGAACTTTCGTACAACAACATCGTCGACGCTGACGCCGCCCTCGAAATGGCCCGCGAATTCAGCGACGGCAACGCAGTCGTCATCGTGAAGCACATGAACCCGTGCGGACTCGCTACCGGCGAAAGCCTGCGCGAAGCCATGGAAGCCGCCTGGGCAGGTGACCCGGTGTCGGCGTTCGGTTCCGTAATCGCCGTGACCCGCAAGGTCGACCTCAAGACGGCCGAATTCCTCAAGGGCAAGTTCGTGGAAATCCTTCTCGCTCCGGCATTCGACGACGACGCTCTCGAATTCCTCAAGAACAAGTCCAAGGATATCCGCCTCCTCGAAGTGGGCGAAATCAAGAAGGCTACCCACTGCAAGGTGTACAAGCACGTCATCGGCGGCATGCTCGTTCAGGACCGCGACGTGGACACCTACGAAAAGTTTGAATGCGTGACGAAGGCCCAGTTCCCGAAGAACAAGGAAGACCTCGCCCGCTTTACCTGGCTTGTCACCAAGCACACGAAGTCCAACGCCATCGTGATGGGCTACGAATACAAGCCCGGTTACTTCCAGGTGATGGGTCTCGGCCCCGGCCAGCCCAACCGCATCGACTCTAACCTCCGCCTGTGCCAGCCGCGCGTCCGCGACAACGTCGCCCGCATGGAAGAAGCCAAGGCGTTCTTCGACGAGAACGGCAAGCTCATCAACGAAGCCGGCCTCAAGGAACTCGAAAAGAAGGTCTTCGGCGAAGTCGTGATGGGCTCCGACGCCTTCTTCCCGTTCCCGGACAACGTAGAAGCCGCCCACGACGCAGGCGTACGCTACATCGTGCAGCCGGGTGGTTCCAAGAAGGACGACCTCTCCATCGAGAAGTGCGACGAGTTCGGCATCGCGATGGTGTTCACCGGCATGAGGCATTTCCGCCACTAAGCCAAAGGTTGCTATGGCCCCGACGACGCAAAGAGAAGTGAATCAGAAGGAAAAGGACCTCTACTACGCGGTCCTGTCCTTCCTGAAGTCTGTCCGCAAGGCAGGCAAGACGACCGATGTCGAGTGGAAGGCCTATCAGGAAAAGCTCCAGAAGATAGCGCCCACCCCCGATATGGGCAAGGCTGCCGACATGTGGACCATGGACAACCTAGACCAGTTCAGCCCCGACAACAACCAGTTGCCCCCCCTGAACGACATGGACTACGTCGCGAACGTCTCCCCGAAATTCGCGTCGCAGCTCATGGAAGCCATGTACTACGGAATGCTCAACCTCACGCAGGCGAACCTGATTTCCGACGAAATCCAGGACGCCGACCCAGAAATGGTATCGACGGCCTCGCTCGAGGAACTGCTCGTGAAGCTCTGGATCGGAAATGCAAAGAGCTACCGGAAGGTCGTAGCAAATTGAACGAACGTGTACGCGTAATCGGAGGCGGCCTTGCTGGCTGCGAAGCGGCTCTGCAGTTGGCAAGCCGCGGTTTCAAGGTCGATTTGTACGAAATGCGGCCCGTGAAGCCGACACCCGCCCACAAGGACGGGCATTTGGCGCAGTTAGTCTGTTCGAACAGCTTCAAGGCGCTGGGTATCACGAGCGCGCACGGACTTTTGAAGCAGGAACTCACGATGCTCGGGAGCTTCCTGCTCGATTCCGCCCGCGAGGCGGCAGTCCCCGCAGGCGATTCCCTGACCGTGAACCGCGACATATTCAGCGAATCGGTCGAAAAGAAGATTGCGGAGAGCAAAAATATCACGCTCCACCGCGAAGAAGTCACGAGCCTCGAAGGCGACTGCCCCACGCTCGTCGCGGCGGGGCCGCTGGCCAGCGACGCGCTCGCCGACGACATCTTCAAACGCCTGGGTAGCGAGCGCCTCCATTTCTTCGACGCCATCGCCCCTGTGGTAGAGACCGACAGCATCGACTTCGACCACGCCTTCTACCGCAACCGCTGGGAAAAGGGCGAAACGGCCGACTTCATCAACTGCCCGCTCGACAAGGAAACCTACACCGAATTTGTACGCAAACTCTGCGAAGCCGAAGCCGTGGAGCCCCGCCCCTTCGAGAAGAACGAACTGTTCGAGGGCTGCCTGCCCGTCGAAGAAATGGCCCGCCGCGGCTACGAGACGCTGCGTCACGGTCCCATGCGCCCCATCGGGCTAGGGCTCGGCAACAACGGGAAGTTGTGGTACGCGGTCATCCAGCTCCGCGCCGAAAACAAGCAGAAAACTTTGTTCAACATGGTTGGGTTCCAGACGCGCCTCAAGTGGGGCACGCAAAAAGAAATCTTCACGATGGTACCGGCCTTGCGCAATGCGAAATTCGCACGCCTCGGCTGCATGCACCGCAATACGTTTATCGAATCGCCCAAGTTCCTGGACGCGACCTTGAGGCTCCGCCCGGACCTCGAATGCGCCAAGGGCATTCCGCCCACATGGTTCGCCGGGCAGATTACCGGCAGCGAAGGCTACACCGAGGCTGTCGCCACCGGGTGGTATGCCGCCTGGAACATGGCGCAGACGATTCTGCACGGGCATGCGGACCCGCTCCCGGACGAGAGCTGCATCGCATCGCTCATGAACCGCCTTGTGGAAGAGAACGAGGACTTCCAGCCCATGAACTTCAACTTCGGGCTCCTCCCCAACCACGAGGGCCTCAAGAAGAAGAACAAGAAAGAGATTCTTGCCGCCCGCGCCGAAGAAGCCGTGCGCAAGTGGATTGCGGACAGGAAATTGGTTTAACCATACCCTATTGCGAACATTTGTTGCGAACTGACTTCACAGTTCGATCTGGTTACCTAAGATACAAGAAAAGCCCCCAGAGGGGGCTATTCTTGTATCGGGGTAACCAGATTCGAACTGATGACATTCTGCTCCCAAAGCAGACGCTCTACCAGGCTGAGCTACACCCCGAGTGCTCCAAATATAGAAACTTTTTCTGCTTTGCGGATATCATTTGTTCGTTTTTTATCGAGCCAGCCTTCTACTCCTTTATGCAGCGGACGGGGACGAATTCACCATTTTCAACATGAACAGCCGTGACGCCACTGATATCTACATAATTAGGGCTGTTTCTGGCGTAAATGCCTTCTTCTAGCCAAAAACAATTATACCAACCACTTATATAGTCCCCATAGGGGCCTAAGATACCATCCGTCCTCAACGACAACCCGAACTCATCCGTCCCCCCTACAGTTATCTTTCCATATAAAGCACGCCATTCTTCACTGCCCATTTCCGCCATACTGCTCAAATCTTCCTTGGAAGGCAGCCGCCATCCATTCGGGCAAACCTTCTTGGACACATTTTCCGTGTAGAAACGGCTCGCTCCATCGCAATACTCGCTTCCGACCGCATCAGCCCTGCCATTCTCCAGCAACTTCACACACAAACTCTGGTTCACGAAAAGCGTGTCGGAGCTATCGTAGTAATCCATGTCCTGAGCAAGCCATGTCTGTCCATTGAAAACGGTTGTCTTGTAAACATGGCCATCGCGCGGATCGGTAAAGGTCCCGTAATCATAGTCGGGATTGAAGAAATACTCCGCAGGCAGGAATGCCGTTCGATCCACCAGGTACCAAAACCCTTCATGGCAGACATGAATCCCGTTAGAGGAAATCTTGGCACCATTCTCCGTACACAGCGTTCCGTTCAACTCCTTCCCCTGCATTTCCAGGGTAACCCACGAGCCGTTTTCACACACAAAGTGGTCTTTCCCGATGGTAATGACGGTATCCCCGACACTCTTGTCGCAGTAGGGCATGGCGGCGCACTTCCGCCAGATATTGCGCAGGATGGCGAGAGGAAGGGCTACTTCGTCTTCACTGTAGATGCATCCCAAAGGCAAATACTCAAAGGGAAGCCCGTCCAGGCTGGCATAAGGTATCGAATCAATGCAGTAGTTTTCCGGTTCTAGCACACCATCCGCAAAGTCATCAACCAACTTAGGAGACAATTCATCGCTATAAAGAGGATGCTTGTACAGGTAGTATAACGTGTATTCCACCATGTAATCAGAAAATCCCGGAAGGTAGCCGAACATCGTGCTATCGTAGAACAATGTATCCAGGCCGAGTTCACGGAAGAGTTCTTCTGTCGCGGAATCCTTCGCCGCAGCGTTTTCGAGCCCCTGTTCTTCGAGGGCCGTGACACGCTTTGCGATAAAGGCATCCATTACTCCGTAAGTCGCCTGCTTGACAAGGGGCGAAGGTTTGCAACCCTTAGGAGGCGGGACATGAATGCCGCTCGAACTGGAAGACGATGCCTCCGGTTTCGAACTGGAAGAACTCTTAGCAGAGCTCGAAGACATATCTTTTATGGAACTCGACGAAAGTTCCGCCCCCGAACTCGCAAGAATTTCGCTAGAAGACATAAGGAGTTCGCTAGAAAAAGATTCGCCCTGACCCATCGTATTCGGCTCGGTCGAGGTGCCGGCAATACCGTCCACGTCTCCAGTACAGCCCGACAACAAACAAACAAACAAACAAGCGCTCCGCATGCCAGCCATAATTTCAGATTCATCCTAGGCCTCCTTAATTTCCTTGATATCCCTACTCAGGGGGAAAAGTTGTAAATTCAATCGGTACACCTGAGTGAGCTCGTCGCATTCCGATGCGATCGACATAATCCTCCGGCGGCACGAATCAAGTTCCGCAACAATCTTTTCGTAGGCATCGCGGTTTATACCCATGGTCATTCCAGTAACATTGCGTTCTTCGGCCCCGAACCTGTCCAGCGAATCGATAGCGAGCCGGCCCATTTCGCGGTGCAACGAACGGATGGCGAGCGGCAGGCCCTCCTTGGAGCCCACGACATCCTTCTCGACCTGTTCATACGTGTTTTCGCCAACCTGACGCAGGAACCCGGCTCGTTCCAGGAACTGGAGCGACTTACGGACTTCGAGCGCAGACACATCTTGCACGCAGGCCTTCGCAATCTCGCCCGGCATGGCCCCCGGCATCATCGGGGCAAGTTCACGCACGACCGGATTCTTCCAGCCATCGTAATATTCAAAGGCATCCTTGTCCACAACGCGAACCCGGTGTGCAACGGCAATCGCCAGCATCTCTTCCAGGAACTTCTTCTTGAGATCATCCTTCTTGGCGTTAACGAACTGCACCATCGCCTTGAAGTACGTTACCTCGTAACCCACAAGCCCCATAGCATGTGCAACTCGCTCCATGCAGACCTTGCTGAGGTTAGTCTTCCCTTCGCAGACCATCTTGAGGTACGAGGGAGAGGCGAAACCCGCAATCTTCGCGAACTCGCGCCACGAGAACGCAGAAGTCCTCTTGCGTTCTTCGTAGTAGTCGCTCATGAAAGCGTGGTAATCTTGATATTCGAGAATCGGTTTCATACATGAAAGAATATACAATTCAAAAAACACTTCGTCAATAATTTATAGAACATTTTTTGCGTTTTTAAAATGATTTCACATATTTTACAAACATCAAAACAATATTTTATCCTATATAGTACATCATGTATCGTATAGGAATTTTGTTATTTTGTAAAAATTGCAATTTTGTGCAGTGAACCTATTGACATTTGCCCAATTGTGCATTATATTTAGGAAGTATAAATTCACATTGCGAGGTTTAACATGGAAAACAGCAAGCGCAAAGAGTTGACAGACCGTCAGCTAGAAATCTACGAGTACATCAAGAAGTATTCTAAAGAGAACCACATGCCGCCTACTGTCCGCGAAATCGGAAACCATTTCGAAATTTCCTCGACAAACGGCGTGCGCTCCATCCTCGCGGCCCTCATCAAGAAGGGCTACATCAACCGCTCCCCGCGCCTTAGCCGTGGCATCGAGATTGTAGATACCGACGGTTCCGCCGCCGATTCCGCACCGAGCAACACCATCGAGATTCCCATCGTCGGCCGCGTCGCCGCCGGTACGCCGATTCTCGCAGTCCAGAACCTCGAAGGCACCGTCACTATCGACCGCGACTTCCTCGCCTGCCGTTCCGACGTGTTCGCGCTCCGTGTCAAGGGCGACTCCATGATCAACGCCGGCATCTTCGACGGCGACCTCATCTTCGCCCGCCAGCAGAAATCCGCCGAACGCGGCGAAATCATCGTGGCGCAGGTCAACAACGAAGCGACCGTCAAGTACTACCAGCCGCAGCACGACCACATCGAGCTCAGGCCCGCCAACCCGAAGTACCGCCCCATCATCGTGAACAAGGGCAACGACTTCTCCATCGCGGGCCGCGTCATCGGCGTAATGCGCAAGGTGAACTAGGCGGAATCCTCGCCCGCCACTCCCGCATGCAAAGCGCCCGCTGAGCCTGCGAGCAAAGCACACGCCAAACACGCGAGCGAAACGCCGGAAATAAATTCATTATACAGAAAAACCCTGCCGTTGTAGCGGCAGGGTTTTCTAATTGCACAGAGATGGCGTTTCCGTTGCCGAGGATCATAGCCACTAAGCAGTAAAACTGCAAGTGGCTATTGCGATCGAGTCCGCCACGACGCCGTCAAACGCCTTACTAGTCGAGCGTGTGGACCAGCAGGCCGTCGCGCAGCTTGGGTTCGAACCAGGTGCTCTTCGGCGGCATGATTTCGCCTGCATCGGCGATGCTCATGAGCTGGTCGAGCGTGGTCGGGTACATAGCGAACGCGCAGGCGCATTCACCGCTGTCGACGCGCTTCACAAGTTCGCCGAGGCCGCGGATGCCACCGACGAAGTCGATGCGCTTGGAGGTTCGCGGGTCGTCAATGTCGAAAATCGGCTTGAGCACGAGCTTCTGGAGCAGGGCCACGTCGAGGCTGTCGACCGGGCCCAAGTTCTTGAGGAACTTGTCCTTGAACGTGCAGGCGTACCACTTGCCCTGCAGGTACATGTTCACCTGGTTCTGCTTTGCCGGGTGTTGCATTTCGGCGAGCGGCTCAATATCGAACACCTGCTTCAGGTCTTCCATGAGCTGTTCCGGCGTACGGCCGTTCAAATCCTTCAACACGCGGTTGTAGTCGAGAATCTTGAGCTGCGTGCTCGGGAAGAGGATGGCGAGATAGCGGTTGTATTCTTCCTCGCCCGTGTTCTTCGGGTTCTGCTCGGCACGGTAGCTAGCGGCGCGGGCACCGGCAGCGCTGCGGTGGTGACCGTCAGCGATGTAGCTAACCGGAATTTCTTCGAAGCTCTTGCGGATGGCGGCAATTTCGGCGTCGTCATCGATAATCCAAACCGTATGGTCAAAGCCGTCACCGTCGCTAACGAAGTCATAGACGGGCGGGCGCTTGGTCACGGCACCAAACAGGTCGAACTGTCCGTTGTCGCGGTACGTGAGGAACACCGGACCAGTATTGGCATTGGTGTCGAGCACGTGGCGCAGGCGGTCTTCTTCCTTGTCGGCGCGGGTCAATTCGTGCTTCTTGATGATGCCGTTGAAGTAGTCGGCGGCGGGCACGGTGCAGACGAGGCCGTACTGTTCGCGGCCGTTCATCGTCTGGCGGTAAACGTACAGGCAGTCCTTCTTGTCGTGTGCGATGACGCCTTCGGCAATCATCTTCTCGAGGTTCGCACGAGCATGGGCATAGACCTTCGGGTCGTATGCGTCGACGCTGTCGTCAAGTTCCAGTTCGGCGCGGGTCACGCGCAGGTAGGAGTGCGGCAGGCCTTCGGCCATGGCCTTGGCCTCGGCGCGGTTCATCACGTCGTAAGGGAGTGCGGAAATGTCCTTGGCCTCGGCAGGATTGACCGGGCGAAGGGCCTTGAACGGATAGATGTGCATCATGGGCTTCTTTCCTTTGTGTGATTCCTTGATTAAAACTTCGTCCTCGGAAATGAGGTTGTGGATGTAGCCGGTCTTGCCTTCGATCCACTTCTTCTTGCGGTAGCTGACAATGAAATACGCAAGGAAGAAGAATGCGAAACCGGTAATGGCGGCGACGATGGTAATGCCGACCATGAAAGCGAGCAGGTGGCCAGCGGCATTTTCCCAGAGGTTACTGATGATTTCGAGGCAGTTGCGGATGGACATGCGCTCGAACTCGCCCAGGAAGTCGAACTTGATCGGGGCCGGATCGACAATCTTGCAGCCGATATAGTAGCCCGAGGGGTAGAAAATTCCGAACTGCGTCACCGGGTTCGCAACAAAGTCGGCGACGACGCCCGGAACCTTGGGCAGGCGGAAAAGCGCGCAGATGGCGACGGTCAGGATGATGGCGAAACCGATGGTCGGCCACACGCCAATAAATACACCGATAAACACCGACCATGCGACCTTCAGCGCATCCTGGCGACGAGGGAACATGCGGTTGTAGTATATGCGGCTAAGGCGCTTGTACTTGGACTCTTGTCTTCTGCGTGGAGATTCTTTTTTAACCTTCATAAGCGCGCTCAAAGATAAAAAATTTCGGCCCTACTGCAAAGGGAATCATGATTTTCCTCACGCACGAAAATAGCGCTTTTTTGTATTTTTGCGGCATGAAGCACATGATTTCGAAAGAAGGCTTTGAAAAGTTCAAGGCGGAATGGGAGCAGCTCAAGTACGTCGAGCGCCCCGCCATGATAAACCAGGTGCAGGCGGCCGCAGCCGAAGGCGACCGCAGCGAAAACGCCGCCTATACTTACGGCCGCATGCGCGTACGCGAAATCGACCGCAGGCTACGCGAACTCGACCGCATCCTGGATGGCGCGCAGATTATCGAGACCAAGCCCACCGAAGACGGTTCCATCCGGTTCGGCGCGCGCGTCAAGCTTCTCGACAAGAAGACGAAACGCGAAAAGCAGTACAGCATCGTCGGCGAAAAAGAAATCGACCCGCTGCAGGGCCGCATCAGCCTCAAATCCCCCATCGGGACGGCGCTTGTCGGCAAAAAGCAGGGCGAAACCGTGCAGGTACAGGCCCCCCGCGGCACCATAACGTACGAAATCCTAGAGGTAATATACGATTGATAATTGATGATTGACGATGAATTTGCCCTCATCATCCATTATCAATTATCCATCATCAATTATGTTCATCGACACCCATTGCCATATCGATTCCTACGAGCGCCACGCCGGCGAAAACTTCGACACATTGCTCGCACGCCTCCCCCACGACAGCGACCCGGCCATAATGCTGCCCGAGGCCTTTATCCATGTGGCATGCGACCCGGCCGATTTCGACTACGCCCGTGAACTTTCCGAAAAATACGGCAACGTGTACGCCGCCTACGGAATCCACCCGGAATACGTGGAAACGGAGACACCCGAAGACGAAGCCAGGATGCTCGAAATGCTCAAGCACCCCAAATGCGTCGCCTGCGGGGAATTCGGGCTCGACTACCACTACGGGGCCGACACGCGCGAAGCACAGACAAAGTTGTTCGAAAGACACCTGCGGCTCGGTATCGAAAGCGGCAAGCCGCTCGTGCTGCACCTGCGCGAAGCGGATGACGACGCGCTCGCCATCCTCGGCAACGCTCCCCTAAAGGGCGTAAACGTACACGTCCACTGCTTTACCGGCACCCGCGATTTCGCCGAGCGCCTCCTCGCCCTCGATGCAAACATCTTCATCGGCTTTACGGGTATCGTGACCTTCAAGAATGCGGCCAACGTGCGCGAAGCCGCAGAAATCGTCCCCGACGGTCAAATGCTCCTGGAAACCGACGCCCCCTACATGGCGCCCGTCCCCTACCGCGGCAAGCCCTGCCATTCCGGCTACATCCCCTACATCGCAAAGACGCTCGCCGAGACAAGAAAAACGCCCGTAGAGGAAATCTACAGGCTCTGTCGTGAAAACACCCGACGCTGTTACGGAATCTAGGCCGTCACCGCAACCGGCGCGAAGGTTTCCGCATAGTGTTCCTTCATATATTCTAGCGCATCTGCGGGCGTAAGCGGCATACTGAAATAGAATCCCTGGATATGGTGGCAGCCTTCGCTGCGCAGAAACTCGAGCTGCTCCGCAGTCTCGACGCCTTCCGCAATGAGCTCCAGGTGCAGAGACTTCGCAATCCCGATAACCATCTTTGCAAAGGCGGCATCTTCCTCATCGTCGGCCACATGGTCCACGAAGGACTTGTCCATCTTGAGCGTATGCACCGGCAAGTGTTTGAGATACGAAAGGCTGCTGTAGCCCGTGCCGAAATCGTCTATCGAAATCTGGAGGCCCATGTTCGAAAGCTTGCGCATGATATCCGCCGCCTTCTCGACCTCGCATGTCGCCGTGTATTCGGTAATCTCGAGCTTGAGGTTGCGCGGGTTCAGATTCGTCTCGGCCAGCACGCGCTTCACGTCTTCGACCATCGATTCCATCGAGAACTGCTTCGCGGAGAAGTTCACGGCGACGCGGATGTCCTTGTACCCCATGTCGACCCACTTCTTCGTCTGGATGCACGCCATCTTCAAGATAAGCGCCCCCATCGGGACGATAAGCCCAGTCTCTTCGGCCAGCGGGATAAATTCCGCGGGCGACACGATGCCCTGCTCGGAATTGTTCCAACGGACAAGCGCCTCGAAGCCCACAATCTTGTCGGAATTGGAGATGTCGACGATGGGCTGGTACATCAGGATAAATTCCTTGGCCTGGATGGCGCGGCGGATCTCGTATTCAAGCTTGTAGAGCTTCATCGCCTTGTCGCGAATGCCGCCAGTCACGAACTGAATACCGCCATGGTTGCCCGTCTTCTTGAGGTTGCGGAGCACCGCGTTCGCGCTCGCCATGACATCCTCAACGCAGTCCACGTCGCTGTTCACGACGACCGCCATCGAAACCCCGATGAAGAGTTCCTGCCCGTCGAGCTGGATAGGCGTCTTGATTTTCGAATGGATCTGCTTCACGATGGAAAGCAGGTTGTCGCGCACGTCCGTTCCCTGGATGTCGTGCAGGATAACGGCAAAGACATCGGGCCCGATGCGGGCGACCACGTCGTTCTCGCCGACAGAGGCCTTGATCCTTTCGGAGACGACCCTGAGCACGTTGTCACCGAAATTGATGGAGTACGATGCGTTGATGGCGCCGAAGCTATCGATATCCAGGAGCGCGACACCGAAGAAGTAATCGGGTCTCTGCGCGGCGAGTTCCACATCGACCTTGAGCTTCTCGAGGAAGAACTTGCGGTTGTACACGCCGGTGAGCGCATCCTGGTAGGCGTAGAAATATTTTTCGCGCTCGGAATCAGACGAATTTACCGGCTGGCTAATCGAACCGATGACACGGATGGGCCTGTTGTCGGAATCCATCTGCAGGCGGCCGGCGACCACGATTTCGGAGGAGCCGTTTTTCGGCGGCAACGAAAGGCGGAGCGTCTGCGAGAAATTCCTGCCCTCGTCCAGCGCCTTGCCCACCTCGTTCTTGAACTTTTCCCAGTCCTTCTCCATCACGTACGAGCGGAGCGCAGAGAGCGTATCTTCCAGTCCGCCTTTCGCACCCAGGAGCTCGGCAACGCGGTTCGACCAGTAGACCTTGCCCGTGGGCACATCGAAAGTCCAGAAGCCTTCCTGCGAGACGTCGATCATCATCTGGTGGAGTTCGTACTGGTCGTTCAAATCCTTTTCGTAATCACGCACGGGTTCGCCGCCGACCGTAGTCGGGATAACCACATCGTTGCGAATTTTGCGGCGCGTTCCCTCGACCGGGAACCTGTAGAAGAGCGAAATGTAGGCGACAAAAATAATCGCAATAAAGTACGGAATGAATCCGATGACACTGCCAGAGAGATTCAGGATTTCAGGGACGAAGGCTGCAAACAAGAAGCATGCAAACAGCAACGCAAAACGTAGGACAATGTGTTCATCGAATAATTTCATAGACCAAAAACCAATACTCCCAGAAAATAACCTTAAAATTGCAATTTGGAATGTTCCATGTCAAAAAAACGTTTATTTAAGAAAAAAAATACATTCCAAATGCAAGTATTCCAAATTGTAGTGTGAGAAGATTCACACAATGTATCGAAATTGTTCAAATTTCGGCACTTTGCATTTTTTTCTGTGTTCTCGCTCACAAAAAAAATTCTCTCCAACTCGGATTATTACGCCATGGACTCTTGACAAGAACATGCATAAAAAGCCCTTGCCCCCCCCCCCTATCAGTATTATCCTACAGGTGAGGTAAAGAAGATTGTCCTGGGTAATCAAATTGAACTCAGCTATATATATCATATTAGTGGAGCCTTGAAGACTGCCGAAGCGAAGAGACTGCCGGATGGTGTCAGCTTATTCTCAGAAACACTCTATTATGAGGATTGCGGAAAGTCGGATTGTAAACCTCAATATAATGGCAACATTAGTCGTGTGGTTCATGAAATGGCCGTAGATGGAGATCATGAACGTCTCCGGCAACTTTGTATACGATACTACGGGCAATCTCATCGAGGACAAATACTTGCAAGGTGAGAGCAGCAAAAATGCACTTGTGCATTTTTATTGCCGAACCG
>CACWNW010000026.1 GCA_902762305.1 Fibrobacter succinogenes
CGTGTTTGCCCGCAGGAACGCCAGTGCCAGATGAACTGCACCATGGGCAAGATGCACAAGGACGTGAACCAGGCTGTGGCTATCGGCCGCCTGGAACGCTTTGCTGCCGACTACGAACGCAACAACGGTGGTGCTTCTGTGCCGGCCGTCAAGCCTGCTACCGGTAAGAAGGTGGCTGTGATCGGTTCCGGTCCTGCCGGTCTGGTTGTCGCTGCCGACGTGCGCCGCGAAGGCCACGACGTGACCATCTTCGAAGCTTTCCACAAGCTCGGTGGCGTGGTCCGCTACGGCATTCCTGAATTCCGTCTGCCCAAGAAGATCGTTGACAACGAAATCGAATCTCTCGCTGCCATGGGCGTGAAGTTCGAGACAAATTTTGTCATCGGCCGTACTCGCAAGCTCAAGGATTTGATTGAAAAGGATGGCTTCGATGCCGTGTTCGTCGGTACCGGTGCTGGCCTCCCGCTCTTCATGAACATCGAAGGTGAAAACCTCGTCGGTGTGTTCGCCGCTAACGAATACCTGACCCGCGCTAACCTCATGCGCGCCTACGACAAGGAACATGCTGATACTCCGATGTGGCCCGGTAAGAACGTGGTCGTTCTCGGTGGTGGTAACGTCGCTATGGACGCTGCCCGTATGGCTCTCCGTCTCGGTGCCGAAAAGGTCCGCATCGTCTACCGCCGCAGCATGAACGAACTTCCGGCCCGTAAGGAAGAAGTTCTCCATGCTCAGGAAGAGGGTGTCGAATTCTGCATCCTTCAGAACCCGGCCAAGATTCTTGGCGACGAAGCCGGCCACGTGCGCGGCATGCTCGTCGACAAGTACGAACTCGGCGAACCCGACGAAAAGGGCCGTCCGCGTCCGGTCAAGGTCGAAGGTGCAAGCTTCGAAATCGAATGCGACACCGTGCTCGTTGCTATCGGTAACGGTTCCAACCCGCTCATCAGCAACACCACGCCGGAACTCTCCGTCGACAAGAAGGGTCACATCCTTCTCGAAGATGCTGCCGCCAACAAGACCTTCATGGAGAAGGTTTACGCCGGTGGTGACATCGTGCTCGGCGCTGCTACTGTGATCCTGGCTATGGGAGAGGGTCGCCGCGCTGCTGCAGGCATCAACGAGTTCTTGAAAAAGTAACCGTCATCCTGAGCGCAATGATTCCGACGTCATCCTGAGCGCGTAGCGCGAAGGATCCAGTCTTTCAAAACAACCCCGACTCCTCGCGAGCCGGGGTGTTTTTTCATTCCAAGTTGGGATAAGTCGCGTTTGGATTTCATTGACCGCACGATTTCAAGTGTGTATATTTCAAAAACGATGATTAAGATTCCTTTCAACCAGCCGCCCTTCGTGGGGCCCGAAATCGATTACGTGAAGCAGGCCGTCGAAAGCGGGCGCATTTGCGGCGACGGGCAGTTCAACCAGAAATGTCACGCCTGGCTGGAAAACAGGACCGGAGTTGCGCGGGCGCTCCTTACCACCAGTTGCACGCATGCGCTCGAGATGTCGGCGCTGCTTTGCGGCATACAGCCTGGCGACGAAGTCATCATGCCTTCGTTCACGTTCGTGAGTACCGCCGATGCATTTGCGATGCGCGGAGCAAAATGCGTATTCGTAGATATCCGTCCCGACACGATGAACTTGGACGAAAAACTCATCGAAGGTGCCATTACCGAAAAGACAAAGGCCATCGTGCCGGTGCACTATGCGGGCGTCGCCTGCGAAATGGACACGATCAACGACATCGCTAAGAAGCACAACCTGTTCGTCATCGAAGATGCCGCGCAGGGAATGATGTCCACCTACAAGGGCCGCCCGCTCGGGGCTCTCGGTGACTTTGGCTGCTACAGCTATCACGAGACCAAGAACTACAGCATGGGCGAAGGCGGAGCAATCCTCATCAAAGACAAGAAATACGCCGACCATGCCGAAATCATCCGCGAGAAAGGAACGAACCGCGTGCAGTTCCATCGCGGCGAAGTAGATAAATATACCTGGGTCGAGCTTGGTTCCAGTTACCTGCCAAGCGAACTGAATGCGGCATACCTGTACGCCGAACTCGAAAACGCGCAGCAAATTTACGACAACCGCATGGCCAGCTGGAACGCCTACCGCGAACGCCTGCAGTGCCTAGAAACTGCGGGCGACGTGAGCCTCCCCTACATTCCGGCAGAATGCGTACACAATGCGCACATGTTCTACCTGAAAGTTGCAGACCTCAAGACGCGAACCGCACTCATCGCGTACCTCGTGCAGAACGGGATTCTTGCTGTGTTCCACTACGTGCCGCTCCACAACGCCCCTGCCGGCAAGCGCTTCGGGCGGTTCTACGGCGAAGACGTTTACACCACCCGCGAAAGCGACCGGTTGCTGCGCCTGCCCATGTTCTATGGCCTCAAGCCCGCCGACCAGGAATTCGTGTGCAGCAAGGTGAATGAATTCTTCGGAAAGTAAGGGCCTGCGCATGACGTCCAAGAAGCTTCTCATTTTAGGCGGCGGCCACGCCGAAATTCCGCTAATCCAGGCAGCACAGGCACTGGACTGGTATGTGATTACCACAGGTAACGACCGCAAAGGCCTCGGGCACCCGTATGCCGACAAGAACGTATTCGCGGACTTCAGCGACAAGGATGCGATGCTTGAATTGGCGCGTACCGAAGGCGTTCAAGCGGTCTGCTCCGGCTGTAACGATTTCGCACTGCTTTCGACGGTGTATGTTTGCGAAAAACTCGGGTTCCCCGGGCACGACAGCTATGCAACAAGCCTAGAGATTCACCACAAAGACAAGTACCGGGCGCTGGCAACGAAGCTCAAGATTCCGACTCCACGCGCACTTGTTGTCCCGAAAGACACGGATGCCGACTTCGATGCCGCCATCGCAAGCCTCGACTTCCCCATCATCGTCAAGCCGGTTGACCTCACCGGCGGCAAAGGAATCCACCGCGCGAACACCCCCGAAGAAGCGCGCGCCGCCTACAAGGATGCCTGCAGCCGCACAAGGCAAGACCACATCGTGGTCGAGGAATTCGTCACCGGCACGAACCATGGTTTTTCCGCCATGCTCGTGAAGGGCAAAGTCGCATTCGCATTCGCCGACAACGAGCAGTACTTTATGAACAAGTACATGGTGAGCGGAGCGAACTCGCCGAGCACATCGGGCAGCGAGACTCTCGCGAAGCTCCGCGACTACTGCGAACGCATCGCAAAAGACCTGAGCCTCGTCGACGGGATTTTGCACATCCAGTATATCGAAAAAGCCGACGGCACGCCTGTTATCATCGAAATCTGCCGTCGCCCGCCCGGAGATTTGTACATCAAGTTCGTACAGTACGCCACCGGAATCGACTACCCGAAATTTATAGTGATGGCAGAAACCAGCGAAGATATTTCTAGCATCCAGGACAAGCCCACACAGGGCTACTGGTTGCGCCACTGCATAATGCCCGGCCCCGAAATCCAGAACGGGGATACCGCCCGCGAAGTCGTTTTCGACCCCGAAATCCAGGGGAATATCGCCGACAGATTGCTGTGGTACACGCCCGGCGAAACCATTGCAGACACGCTACTCTACAAGGCCGGCATCGTTTTCTTTAGGTTCGACACCCTCGCCGAAATGCAAGACAAGACCGCCAGAATGACCGATTTGGCCAGGATTGTGATTGATTAAAAGCACAGAGATTCCGTGTCAAGCACGGAATGACGGGAAAAATCGCCATGGCAGGTACAATCCGCCATCTAATATCCTATATTCAGAAATATGAAAAAGGAACCTTACCAGATTGCCTTTATCGGCGGCGGAATCAATTCCGCCATCGGCGAAGTCCACAAGGCGGCGAGCCAGATGGACGGCCATTTTGAATTGGTCGCGGGCGCGTTCAGCACCCACGCAGAGACAAACAAGAAGACCGCCGAAGTCTGGGGCGTACCTGCCGAGCGCACCTACGCAAGCTACCGCGAACTCCTCGAAGCCGAAAAAGGCAAACTCGACGCCGTCGTAGTGCTTGCCCCCACCGACCTGCACAAGGACATCGTCATCGACGCACTCCGGGCAGGCTTCCCCGTGATTTGCGAAAAGTCGCTCGCCACAAGTTTCGAAGAAGGCGAAGCCATCGCGAAGGTTGTCGCCGAAACCAAGGGATTCTTTTGCACCACATACAACTACACCGGTTACCCGATGGTGCGCGAACTCAAGCAGTTTATCGCCGACGGCAAGCTCGGCAAAATCCAGCAGGTACAAGTAGAAATGCCGCAAGAAGGCTTTATGCGACTGGGTTCACACAACGAGCCGCCCAAGCCGCAGGCCTGGCGCCTCAAGGATACCGTCATCCCGAAGATTTCGCTGGACCTCGGCAGCCACCTGCACAACATGATATACTTTTTGACAGGCGAGCGCCCGGAACGTATCGTTGCCGACCAGGCCACCTTCGGGCTATTCCCGCAGATTGTAGACAACGTAGGGGCACTTGCGCAGTACACCAACAACATGCGCGCGCAAGTCTGGTTCAGCAAGACGGCACTCGGCAACCGCAATGGCCTGCGCATTCGCGTGTACGGCAGTGAAGGCAGCGCCGAATGGTTCCAGCTGGAGCCCGAAACGCTCAAGACGTGCGACCTGCGGGGCAACGTAAGCCTGCGCGACCGCACCGGCGACGTGAAAATTGCAAACCAGCAGCGCTACAACCGTTTCAAGGCGGGCCACCCCGCAGGCTTTATCGAAGCCTTCGCGAACTACTACAAGGATATCGCCGACTGCCTCGGGCAATATTTCGAGACCGGCAGCTTTACAAGCCAGTATGTTTGCGGCATCCGCACATCGCTCGAAGGCCTCGCCATGATGCAGGCGGCCGCACGCTCCGCACAGAGCAACAAATGGGAGAACGTATGAAGCTTTCGTTCGTGATTCCCTGTTACCGCAGCGAAAATACCATCGAAACCGTGGTGCAAGAAATCCGCGATACCATCGCGACCCGCCCCGACACCGACTACGAAATCGTACTGGTGAACGACTGCAGCCCCGACGGCGTATGGCAGGTCATCAAGGGGCTCGCCGCTACCGACAGCCGCATCAAGGGAATCTGCCTCGCCAAGAACTTCGGGCAGCACTGCGCATTGATGGCCGGCTACGGGCAAGCCACCGGCGACTACGTGATAAGCCTCGACGACGACGGCCAGACACCTGCCAGCGAGACGTTCAAGCTGGTCGACAAACTCGAAGAAGGCTACGATGTGGTGTACGGCTACTACGAACATTCCGCGCAGCACCTCTTCCGCCACTTTGGCACGTGGGTCAACAAGAAAATGGCCGAAAACATCATCGGCCAACCCAAGACGCTGCGCACTACGAGCTTCTTTATAATGCGCAAGTTCGTCGTCGAAGAAATCGTGCGCTACCCCCACCCCTTCGCCTATATCAGCGGCCTTGTTTTCCGAGCGACCAAGAACTTGGGCAACGTAGAGGTACAGCACCGCCGCCGCCTCGAAGGCGAATCGGGCTACACCATCGCGGGCCTCATCGGTCTCTGGATCAACGGGTTTACCGCGTTCTCCGTCAAGCCGCTCCGTGCCGCGACTTTCCTCGGCATGCTCTGTGCCGCCATCGGGTTCGCTGCAGGCATCTTCATAATTTACCAGAAATTCACCCACCCCGAAGTCCCGGTAGGCTACACCAGCATGCTTGCCACCCTGCTCTTTATCGGCGGCATGATAATGCTACTGCTTGGGCTCATCGGCGAATACGTGGGTCGCATTTACATCAGCATGAACCAGTCGCCGCAATACGTGGTGCGCGAACGGACGTTCTAGGCCAGCACAAGGCGGTAAACGATGAGCGAATGGACCACAGTCATCAAGCCCAAGTCGAGCCTGCTCTCGGTAGACTTCGGCGAAATATGGCAGTACCGCGATTTGTACCGCATGTTTGTGAAGCGCGATATTGTCACGTGGTATAAACAAACTATTCTCGGCCCGCTGTGGTTCTTTATACAGCCCATCATGACGACCATCATGTTCATGGTCGTGTTCGGCGGCATTGCAAAAATATCGACAGACGGATTGCCGCAGCCGCTGTTCTACCTCGCAGGGATTTGCCTCTGGACCTACTTTTCAGAATGCCTGAACCAGACGAGCAAAACCTTCATCGAGAATGCGAACATGTTCGGCAAGGTGTATTTCCCGCGCCTGGTGGTGCCGCTTGCCACTGTGACGAGCAACCTCGTGCGGCTCAGCATCCAGATGGGGCTGTTTTTCCTGGTGTTCGCATACTACCTGATTTTCACCGACGCTCCGGTGCACCCTAACCTGTACGCGCTGCTCACGCCCGTGCTCGTATTGCTCATCGCCGCGCTCGCCCTCGGCTTTGGCGTGCTGTTCAGCAGCCTCACCACCAAATACCGCGACCTTACATTTTTACTGAGCTTTATCGTGCAGCTGTGGATGTACGCGACTCCGGTGATTTACCCGCTCAGCACCATCGAAGACCCGCGCCTCAAAATGCTCATGCAGGCAAACCCGCTCACCAGCATCATGGAGACGTTCAAGTTCGGCATGCTCGGCGTTGGCGAATTCAGCTGGGCAGCCCTCGGCTACACCGCCGGTTTTGCCGCGTTCATCCTCACACTCGGCATTGTCGTGTTCAACAAAATCCAAAGAACGTTCATGGATACGGTGTAGATGACGCGCTCCAAGACACATAATGTTACGCTGCAATACAAGAATTGCCCGCGCACAGAAGACGGGATGGAAATCCGGGCTTCGTACAAATGCAATAAATGCAATGGGAAAGGCAAGACCTTTGGCATATACAGAAAATGCATCTCTTGTGACGGCACAGGCATCGTCAACCTAGTAGACTGTCCCGACTGCCTAGGGACCGGCGTCAGCGCAAATAAAGGAATCTGCAGCACCTGCAAAGGAGAAAAAATTGTCACCCAGCCCAAAGCCAAAGACATCACATTAAGCAAGAATTGGTGCACTAAATTTAAAGAGAACCCCGTAAAAGCGCTCATCTGGCCCATAATCAACATCGTTGCCCTCGCATTATGTTCCAGAACAGCGTGGCTCTATTTAAGCACAGGTTTAGTTCCCGACACATTCATCGGCAGCGTACGCGAGCATGTCCCAGTGATTGCCTGGTTCTTCCTTATTTTCAAGTGTATTAATATCTTTGAGGGCTCCCGATATGATCCGGAAAGGAGAATGCTCCGGGCCGTAGGGCTGGGAATCATCGGTGTCGGCCTCCTAGTTTCGCTCATTGCCGGGCCACTTTCTTGTGAAAAAAATGAATTGGTTGTAGCCCAAGCGACGGAACACTTCAACAAGTACCGTAAAGGCGACAATTTAACATGCACTACGATCAACATCAAAAAAAGAGAAAGCTATTCCACATACTACGGCGACGCAATACTTACCACTGGAGACTCAATACCAGTCAAAATAGTCGTACACAACCTAAAAAATCGAAGCTACCTTTACATGGAATCAACCGTTCCCTGGCCCATATCAGATTCATGGGAATAATCCACGCGGTCAATTTATCATCTACACGAACCTGTGCATTTTTTGCACAGGTTGTTTTATACCGCGACCTTGAATACGATACCACCCGTCACGTAACGGTGGATGATGGAATTGATGAGCGTCTGGTAAGGCATGCCCGCGGCCTTCGCCATTTTCTTGATGCCGTTCAGATCATCGAGCTGCATACGAATAGTGATGTTCTTCGCCGAAGCAGACATAATGTCAGCCCGAATCCGTTCTTCCTCTTCGTGCGAAAGCGGAACTGTTTCGTCATTTTCCACAGTTTCCATCAAAGCGCGTTCTTCGTCATCTATCGGCTCATCTATGAATTTCGAGTTCGCCATTTTCAAACCTCCTTTGATACAAACGGCTTTTGAAAGCTGTCTTGAGGAAATATGTTCCATCTCTATATTTATAATATACATAATTTACAAATCCCCGTCAAGTATAATTCAATCGTTTTTGCCCCGCGAATGATGTACATTCGCGGCTTGAGCAGGTTCTTATAAGGGGATTTCTAGGTTTCTTAACCGACACAACGGTCACACCTTCTTTCATCTTTCACTCCTCCCCGCAAACAGGCTCGAAATTGCGGGTCTTCAGTCGGTTTTTGCGAGTATATACTACTCACTTGTGCACTAAAATATAAATTTTCAGTGTGTCACAGTCAAGCGTTTTTCAAAAAAAGTTTGATTGAGGTGCCGTCAACGTGCCGAGAAAGCGCCATGGTTTCCATGAGGAGTGGTTGTTTCCATTTTGGAAACAACCCCTTTAGAGGAACATCACAAAATATATCGGCAAATACAGCACCGAACCTTTCTGCACCACCTTGGAGCTATTGGACAGCACGATTCCTTTTGCGTTCTCATTTGCGGCAAGCAAATTATCAATAGCGCTATGAATCCTATAATCCCTGCCAGACTTCACCTCTATCGGGACAACGGACAGCGAATCAAAATCGTCTATCAAGAAGTCCACTTCGCCCTTGTATCGATTATCGTAATAAAAGAGTTTCTTCCCATGAGCCTTCAGTTCTTGCGCAACGACAGTTTCATAAACCGCCCCAAGATTAATACTGGGGACATCGTTCAGCACCGCAGAAATATTCGAGCCATACAGCACTCCGGTAAGGATGCCGACATCGTTGAGATACAATTTCAGGAGATTCTTGGTTGAAGACTCAATCAAGGGGAACTTGACATCAGTTATTGCAGAAACCTTAAGCGCAACACCGGCATTCGTCAGGTACTCAAATTCATCCTGATAACTTGACAACCTGGCCGCTTTCTTGGATTCTATTTTATTTGCAACAATTCTCTTTTTCTTGTTTTCCATCATCGATGGAATCATGTCGTAAATTTTTCGGATTTTCAGTTTGTTCTGGGCATCGTGCTTGCTGGCGTCGATGGCGTAGAATTCCTTTATGTCACTCTGTATCTTGCGAACCTTGACGATGTTTGATTCCTGGATGAACATGTTCACGGCATCGGGCATGCCGCCAACCAGCAGGTACTTTTTGAACATGTCCATCATCTTGGCATGCTTCGGCTCGTCAAGCCCGGCCTTGCTAAGGAACCTGTTCCTGATTCCTTGAATGGAGAATTCGTTAAAACCGTTCGCCCAAAGGAATTCCTCGAAATCAAGCGGATACATGTGTTCCGTCTCGATGCTGCCAATTGGAATGGAAGATGTCTTTGCCAAGGCAATACCCAAAAGCGAGCCACTAGCAATATACGTAAAGCGATCGCCCTGTTTCAAGAACTTGAGCAAGGTCAGCAAGTGGGGATATTCCTGGATTTCATCGAGAAAGACCAGCGTGTCCTTGGCGTCACCCATCTTGTTTCCGGCAAACATGCTCAAGCGCAAGTAGAAATCGTCAACATTCTTGACATCGGCAAATAAGCGGCTATTTAGTGAATCTTCCCAAAGGTTCACCTCGATATAGTTCTTGAAATGCTTTTGCCCCATGTGGCGGATGATGAAAGACTTGCCTATTTGTCGTGCGCCATCAATCAGCAGGATCTTGTTTGACCCTGCCGTGAAATACTCTTCCAATCGCCTTTGAATCTTCCGGTATAGCATTTTTCAATCACTTTTTATTATAAAAATATACACTTTTCAATCATTTTTAGCAATGCTTTTTAACATTTTTCAATAAATACACCTGTTTTTCTACACATTTGTTCATTATTGAACAGGGAAAGTATGACTTATCGCCCGGCCGTGGCCGGAACCCGAAATATTAGTGGTGGACAGCATCCCGAAGGGCAGATTATTTGGCGACCTGTCCCTCAAGATGGCACTCAAGATGGCACTCAAGATGTCCCTCAAGAAGTCCCCCAAGACGGCACTCAAGATTTGTTTGAACGGACGCCGAAGGCGTCAAATGACCGGCCTCCACACATTTCATGAAACCGCTAAGTTTCCGCCTGGCTGCGCAGGACGACGACATCTTCGATGGAAAGGCCGGAATAAGAAGCTATTTCCTCGTTAGACAGCTTGCCGTCGGCAATCATCCGCTTGGCAGTATCTCTGATCCCGTCCAGATAAGAGCTTTCCTTTTCGTACTTGATATCAGTCATGTCGCCAACCTCCCGAAGGAGCAATTCGTCCTCGATCTTCTCTAAAGATACATCTTTTACGAACTTTGCGTACATCTCATTCTGCAAAATATCGTCAGAAAACGGTTTTTCCTCCATCAAATCGATGAGGAACCGCAACATATCCGCGCGCTCGGACCTTTCGCGTCGCGCTTCCGGCGTGCGCTTGTCGATTTCGCGGAACTTGTCCACCTCCACCAGGAACCCGTCGAACTTCCTGTAGAACGGCCTCCCGTTCTTCGCGAGCGCAACGTGATGGAAGTACGTATCCGGTTCGCTCTCGAACAGGTCCTCCGTCAAGATGGAGAGCACGTAGATGTGCGGCAGCCTGTAGCTGCCCCCCTCTGGCACGAGCACCGAGACCGTGCGCGACACATAGTAGAACAGCCGGTCGATGAAAATCTGGCTCGCGTTCTGCTGCACCTCAACCAAAATCGGTTCATCCGCCTGATTTGTGCCCACGATGTCAAAAATCGGTTTCTTCTGCGTCGGCAGAGTAGGAATTTCCTGTATGCGGAACGTGAATTCCTTGATTCTGTTCGGACCTTCCAGCCCCATCATCGCGTTCAGGAAGGCGATAAACCTCTCGGGGTTCATCTGGTTGATCATAAGCCGCTTGAAGACCTTGTCGCCAAACGGGTATGCGTACTTGAAAATCTTGCGATACTTGGCCAGGTTAGCGGGATTGGCCTTGACATCCTTCGCCATCAGGCGATACTGCGTCCTGTTCATCTTTCACTCCTCACCGCCTACATGCTTGAAAAGGCGGGGCATCAATTGGTTCTCGCGGGCATCAACTACTCACTTGAGCACTAATATAATTTTTTAGGGCATCATTGTCAATAGGTTTCCGAATTTTTTTTCACCGAGCCTCGGATGCCGCAATTTCGCGTATTTTTGGCCTGCATCACACCCCGCGACCCGCCGATAATCTATATTACTTACATAATGACTACCGCCATTGAGTTCGAGAACATCAGCAAGCAGTACCGCCTGGGGCTAGTGAGCACCGGAACGCTCAGCCACGACCTGAACAGGTTCTGGCAGACCAAGGTGCTGCGCCGCGAGGATCCCTACCTCAAGGTGGGCGAAGTCAACGACCGCGCGCACAAGGGAGCAAGCGAATACGTGTGGGCCCTCAAAGACATCAACTTCAAGGTGGAACAGGGCGATGTCGTGGGAATCATCGGGCGTAACGGCGCCGGCAAGAGCACGCTCCTCAAGCTGCTGAGCCGCGTGACCGCCCCCACCACCGGCACCATCCGCGCACGGGGCCGCATCGCGAGCCTCCTCGAAGTGGGCACCGGATTCCACCCGGAGATGACCGGCCGCGAGAACATCTACATGAACGGCGCCATCATGGGCATGAGCCGCGCCGAGATTACCCGCAAGCTCGACGAAATCGTGGACTTCAGCGGCTGCGAACGCTACCTGGACACCCCCGTGAAGCGCTACAGCAGCGGCATGACCGTACGCCTCGGGTTCGCCATCGCGGCACACCTGGAACCCGAAATATTGGTGGTGGACGAAGTGCTTGCTGTGGGCGACGCCGAATTCCAGAAGAAGGCCATCGGCAAGATGCAGGACGTAAGCCGCGGCGAAGGCAGAACAGTGCTGTTCGTGAGCCACAATATGGCAGCAGTAAGAAGCCTGTGCAAAAGAGGAATTGTATTAAAGAGCGGCCTTTTAAACTATGACGGCAACATCAATGACGCCATCGAGCATTATTCCTCAGAAATCCAAATCACTCCAACGAAACACGTTATCATCACAGACGATTTACGAATTGACGAAGAGATCAACAAACACCGATTTGACTATTTGGAAGCCTGGTTTCTCAATGATCCCGAAAACATGGCAACAGAAGAACCTATTCGAATGAGGTTTCGAATTAAGCACATTGATTTTTCGCAAAAAACCTTCCAAGTCGGAATTTTCATAGCCAATGGAAACGGGCAACGCGTTGCATGCTGTTATACAGACCCTGTAAGAGCCCCAGAAAATCAAGAAGTCTTTGATATAGAGGTTCTTGTTCCTCACCATAATTTAGCAAAGGGCAAGTACACAATTGACCTCAAACTATCCGACTTCAACTACATTAATTATGGTTCCGAATATGACCAAATTGCCAAAGTTTTTTCTTTTGAAATCAATTATGTAGATGAAGCGCATACAAAGCCCTTTGGCAACTGGATTCCCAATTACGGGAACAGCTGTATGAGAGATGTTTCTGTAAAAATTCTGGAGCTATAATTATGCTACCAATAAAAATGAAACTACCCGATCACTTTCTTGACGAAGAAGAAAGATGCGGTTTTACTGTTTCCCCAAAAATGAAAAAAATATGGGCAGTGGAGCTGGATTTACTCCATGAATTTCAAAGAGTTTGCAAAAAATACAATCTCAAATATTTTACAGACTCCGGAACTACCATCGGTGCCGTTAGACATAACGGGTTCATTCCTTGGGACGACGACATCGACCTAGCAATGTTTCGAGAAGACTACAAAAAGTTGTGTCAAATAGCCCCTCAAGAATTTAAGCACCCATATTTCTTTCAAACAGAAGAATCTGACCCTGGGTCCGCAAGGGGGCACGGGCAAATAAGGAACAGCCTAACAACAGGAATTCTTGAAAGCGAAAGAGATTTACACTATCGATTCAACCAAGGCATATTCATTGATATATTTGTTTTAGACAACACTCCCGATGACAGACAAGTTTTCAATGAACAAATAACAGAGTGCACTTTATTCAGAGAAAAGGCTAACGATTGTAGGTTTTACACAGAACACTTTCTACTGTTACCTAGATGGAACTTCATAGCAAGAGCAATCAATTTTATAAAATACAAATACTATCACTCAAAATTTTTCTTCCCCCATGGATACAACAAATTTCTTTATGAATATGAGAAATGTGCATCCAAGTATGTTTCCGACAACACAACAAAGTACATAACAAATTTAAGTCTACTCCCATACAAAGAACACAGAACCAGATTAAGAGAAGATTATTCTAGCGCTATAGAGTTTACATTCGAAATGCTTTCACTTCCCGTTCCTATAGGCTATGACAGAATATTAACCAATGTATTTGGAAATTGGAAAGTTCCGCAAAAAGAACCTTCACTACATGGAGGCATTTTCTTTGATCCGGAAAAGTCATATACACAATACCGATAACCCTTTTTCAGCCTCTAGAATACAATACTATCAGCATATATATGCATTTATAGTCCCCCAAAAGAAGAAGCAACACAAGAAAAAATGCTCATAAGAATACAAAATATATTATTCCCTAGGGAAGATATCTGTAAAGAAACAAATCTGTATTACAGGCATCCGTCAAAGCAATTCGGCAGCCAACTCATTCTGCCCCAAAATCAAACAATTTCTTTTGATACATATTTCAATAGTTTTTCCATTGAAAAATGGAAAGAGTACACAATCATTGAAAATTTGAGTTTAAACTTAAACGTAACTGGAAAATGTAGAATAGACTTGTACGAAGCAACTTTAATCAATGGTGAAGTACATGCTCGATTACTTTTGAGCAAAGACACAAATTTTCAAGAAACCGAAATTACACTTTCTTTTCCTGAGATTCAAAGCCTTCACGGAATCTGCTATTTTACAGTAACCTCCGATGATGAGCCCTGTAAAATAACAGATGGATTCTACGGAACAGAAATTAATTCCGAATCAATCAATAGAGTAAAAATAGGAATAGGAATCTGCACCTACAAAAGAGAGCAATTCATTTTAAAAAACCTGAAAGCCATTCAAGATACAATACTTGACAATCCAGAATCAGAATTGCGCGATAACTTGGAGATAATAGTTTCTGACAATGGCGAAACGCTGCAAAATTACAATTACTCCCATCCAAAAATCAAAATATTCCCCAACATAAACGCTGGTGGTTCTGGCGGATTCACGAGATGCATGATTGAGGCGATTAAAGCACAAGAAGACCTCAACTTAACGCATTTTCTTTTAATGGACGATGATATAGTCCTTGATCCAGCCGTTTTGACAAGAACATATAAACTTCTTCAATTGTTAAGGAAAGAACACCAAGGCAAATTACTTGGTGGGGCAATGCTAAAAATTGAAAAACCAGACGAGCAACTTGAATATGGAGCCAGAAGATCATCAAATCTTAACAAAAAATGGATTATTCAAAACAATTACAATTTCAACCTGTCTAATTTCTTTTATGTATTAAAAAACGATCTAACACGCACCATCCTACCAGAATATAACGCCTGGTGGTTCTGCTGTATTCCTTTTAAATTGGTCAAACCAAATAACTTACCACTACCTTTGTTCATTCATGGAGATGACATAGAATATGGTTGCAGGACAGGAAATAAAATAATCCTTATAAACGGAATCGCTGTATGGCATTCATTTCAAAATAAATACACTCCATCTATTGTCTATTACGACACAAGAAACAGACTCATTACTTCTATAATTAGAGACCCATCAACAAATACCACGACCTATCAATTATTAAAATTTATTTCAGCAAACTATATTTCCTTTGTATGTCGTTACATGTATAACGATTGGGATTTTTTTTCCTTCGCCATAAAGGATTTATGCAAAGGAGCAAAATTTTTTCAGGAAGCTGATCCTATTCAGTTGCATTTTTCTCTTATGAAATCTGCTGAAACAAAAAGGAAAACTTGTGAAGGATTGCCAAGGAGATTCCTTTCTGAGGAGAGGATCGAAAAGACGTACCAAAAAATGCAGGATTTTACAATTTCTCAAAAAATTTTACTAATGTGTTCAATTTTAAACGCATTTTCTCCTTTAGGAAAATGGGCGCCTATTTGCGCAAACAATCTCTGTTTCCAATCCCTTCTGGGACATAATTTTATCGTTTGGAAAAACGCCGAAAACACAACTGAGGGAATTTGCCTAAAGAAATCTCCAATAAAGGCGGTAAGAGCTTTTTTTGACATGCTCGCACTACAATTACTAATCGTTCGAAAATGGAATAAAATAAAAAAAGAATTTATCGCAGCAGCCCCCGAGCTCACTTCTCTCGAATTTTGGGAACATTATTTAAAATTAAAAGAATAACTAGCGTCAAAGGAATTACTTTATGTTTGATTACCTCTTCATTGGAGCAGGTCTTTTCGGGGTAACTTTTGTCAAACCAAAGGCGACACTGTAACACTGAGGTAAACGGGCAATGGCGGTCGCCGTCGCAGAATTGAGTACAAAAAAAAAACGTAAGTACTTGACAACCCTGCCGAAAAAGTATATATTGTTACATACATAAAGGTTTTATTATATTCGTAACAACGATCGCCCACTATAGGGGCTGCATCAACGTTACGAATTTTTTTTTGAGGTAACGATGAAAACGGCGATTTTGGTCGATGGCGGCTTTTACCGCAAGATGGCGAAAAAGCACTTTGGCGAGAAAAGTCCCGTCGAACGAGCCCAAGAGCTGTTTTCTTATTGCAAGCGTCATCTTAAACAAGTAGACCACTATACAAAAGATGAATCCGGAAACAAGCAATATCACTATTCCGACCTTTACCGCATTTTTTACTACGACTGCCCTCCAGTAGAGAAGAACGTATTTCACCCCTTAACGCAAAAAACTATTTGTTTCAAAAAACACCCCACATACGTCTGGATGAACGACTTTCTCAAGGAGCTAAAAACCAAACGTAAATTTGCTCTTAGACTAGGGTTTCTTGCTGCTGACGCCGCAATCTACACTTTAAACGCAGACGTCACAAAAAAAATATTTAACCGTTCGCTAAAAATAGAAGACGTGCAAGAAGAAGATTTCTCCCTTTCCTTAATCCAAAAAGGGGTCGATATGAAGATTGGCCTGGACATAGCCTCTCTTTCGTATAAAAAATTGGTTGACCAGATTGTATTGATTTCCGGTGACAGTGATTTCGTCCCGGCTGCCAAACTCGCAAGATTGGAGGGTATAGACTTCATTCTTGACCCTATGGGACATCCGATTAATGATGCTTTGCAAGAACATATTGACGGTTTAAGATCCTACTACTCATCAACACCAAGTTCATCCATCGATTCAAAAACCTAATTTATACTATCATTCTTTGAAAAATATGTCAAATAAGGTTTTAAGTGTAGTCATCCCGACCTATAATATGGAATCCTACTTACGTAGGTGCTTAGATTCCGTTACACGAAGTGACGTTCCTGACTCATTAGAGCTGATTGTCGTCAATGACGGGAGTACGGATGGTTCACTCGCAATTATGCAAGAATATGCAGCAAAGCGCCCCGACATTGTAAACATCATTGACAAGCCTAATGGGCACTATGGATCATGCGTGAATGCCGCACTAAAAATTGCAACAGGTAAATACATTCGTATTCTGGATGCAGACGATTGGTTTGACTCAGAAGAACTTATTGCACTACTTAAAGCATTGAGCGAAACCAACTCCGATTTAATCATCACCCCATATTGTTGCCACCGGAATCATAGCACATATACAATTCAGCCCCAAATTACCGATTATAACAAAGACTACTCCCCAGAAGACAGCGACATCTGGAACAAACAGAGCCCCAGCCTTTTTGCCATGCACGCATTCACTTACAAAAGGGCGATACTACTAGATGTCGGATTAAAACTTACCGAAGGAATCTGCTATACTGATACAGAATATCTATTGTACCCATTAAGCAAAACACACAGCATCGTCTTTACCAAAAACATCCTCTATCATTACGACTGGACCCGAGACGGCCAATCCATGAATAAAGACGTATACTCACGCAATCACAATCACTTAGCCCGAATAATATTACGCTTTTTCAACGAACTAGAAATATCCAACTATTTATGCAAGCGTATTTTCATAGACACACTGGTTAAATATTACTACCAAATGCTCTTTTGCTGTCGTGATGACAAAGAACTAATTGAAATCGACCAGCAAGTAATTCAGAACAAAGAATTAAAGGCCGGCGTAGACAAAAAGCTATTCAAGGCGCCATCTTTATGGAGAGCCTTCAAAATCCATTTTTTCTTTTACGAAAAAATCAAAACTTTTTTGGGCATTGAACGATAGTTTTCATTCATTAAAAAATTCTCCCCCATTCATAAAATAGTCATACTGATAACTTTTTTCTCGAATCTTCGCATTCAACGAATCAATATGCATTTTTTCAAGCAGAGTCTTTTCTGTTGAAAATACCGACGTTCCCAACCCCAAACGATGTCCGCTAATTTTTACGCCCATGCCTTCCAAAACACTCGGGAACATATCAAACGAGCTAAACCTTCTATTTTGTTCTGGCGGCACTACTTGCGAATTCATAAAGAAATTTATCCAATAAAGAGGCTCATTCTTAGGGATTTGCAGAACATCATTAAACTTCACCCAAGAATGATCTCCTACAACGACGATTGTCGTATGCTCATACCAAATCTGTTCTCTCGCCCATTTAAGGAACGAATCCAGCATTTGCGATGAGCATCTCAATACAGACGGAAATTGTGATGATTCGTTCTCTGTAATGTCACATCCTTCCGACAAATATCCATCTGGGAAATGCGTATCCACAGTCATTGCGTACAGAGCAAAAGGCTTTGCCGAATCATTCGCAAGTCCTTCCAGCTCTTCTTGAATTAGGCCATAAAGGGTTTTGTCTGTAACGCCCCAAAAAATTTCCTTTTCTTTGCGGACAATATTCCTTTTCGTATAATACGGGAAATCATGAAAAGCATCCACATGATGCTGATTCCAAAATTGCCTTTTAGATGCAAAAGTGCCATCAGAACCCTGAACATAAACCTGGTTGTAATCATATTCGGCAAGTACATCTGACAAACACTTAACTTTCGGCAAGAAGCTATTAATAAAGTCATTGTTTTCCATATCCCGCGGCACATTCAATGGAATACCACACATTTTAGCCACCTGCGCCGCCATGGTCCAGGTTGTCATGGCCACATCTATGCCCCCCTGCGAAAAAGATACATTCTCTTCAGAGAGACGATTTATTTCTGGCGTATATTTCCGAAAATTGACTTCCATCGATTCCATCATGATGTATATTAAATTTCTTTTTTTTTCGGGAAATTCGATACTCACAGAATCAGGGAAAACATACTCATTTAAATAAAGCTGGGATTCACACCTTTTATTCGATTCAAAATAAGTTCCACACAATTCATACAGCGGGGAGACCAATCTAGGAACAATCGCACAAAAAACAAGTAACGAGCAAACAAGAAGCAATTTTGACAATTGCCAAAGTGGAATCCAAATATTCGAGCCCGAATTCAGACTCATTCTGATTTTAAAAAATCTAAAGCACCAAGCTTTCTTTGAAAGCCGAATAACCATCGCAAACAAGACTAAGGCAATACAGACTGGTACATAAACAAATAATGCAGGGCAGAAAATATTTTTCCAAACCATATTCCACACAAAGCCCTCCGTTCCCGCTTTATTCTGTAGCAAGGTAAACAAGACTGCATCGGGATTATCAAGAGGGAACGCATTAACCAGCCAAGGAATTCCATAAGTAAAAGCTATCAAAAAGAAAGAAAGCACCGCAAAAACTATTGTTGTTTTCTTTTTTTCTTTGTTAGGATAATCTTCTTCGAATGTTAATGTACAGAAAAAAAGTGTTCCTGTCGTACATATTATTGAAGTCACATACACTTCAAGTCCATTCCACGAAGGCAGCAAAGAATACTTATACAAGAAAAAGTATAACGAAGCCGGGATAAAAGCTAGTCCAAACAATTGCCTTATATTAGACGATTTTCTGTGAAGGATAATAAACAGGACTTCACATATAAAGCACGCTATTATGAAATGATAATGCACCGACATTATTTAATGAATTTCAGAAAGAAAAAGATTGTCCCTATTTTTCGATACCGCAACAGTTTAACAAGAATCTGTTCAGGAAAAGAAAAGTAATCCATCCGAGATTTTTTCAGCGGCACAGAAAATTCATTTTTTGACAGTACACATTCCAACAGTCGCTTTCTATATGCAATCTCATGCGGATTGTCCCTATGGCACAGGTCCTCTTTCAAAACACCAAATAAATAATGAACAAACAAACAATTTGCCGCATCAACGAAGCGCTGGTCTTTCCCAGTATTTCGCAACCATTCCCGTATTTTTTTTATCACAAACAAGAAATATTTATCGCTATTAGGGCGATATCTGTTTTGCGCAGAAGCATCGCTTTGCTCATAATGATAAAAACAATCTCTTGCGTAACCTATTCTATGGAAAAAATCTAGCGTCAATGTATTGAACAAGACATCTTCGCTGATAATAGTTTCCGTGGCAAAGCGGAGATTATTCTTCAATAGGATTTCACGCTTATAAAACTTACCGCAAACGCTTCCCGCAAAACGGGTATTCATTTTATAACTAAAAATCGGAGCTTGCGGAGCAAATACTTTTATCTGCAATTCCTCTTTCTGTTTCTGGGTAAACAGATCTACATCATTACCAAACAAATATGAAGCAACAGAATTCTTCCCATTGTGATATTGCGCAGAGAAGCAAAACAAGTCATAATCATATTCGGCATTTAAACTGGAAAATTTTTCGCAAACGTTAGAATCAATCCAATCATCCGCATCAACAAACGTCACAAATTCGCCGATCGCTAATTCTATTCCCCTATTGCGAGCCGCCGACACACCCTTTTCAGCGATGTCAACTACTTTTATACGCCCGTCTTCCTTCGCCAGTTCATTACATTTCCGAAAGCTCCCATCTGTAGAGCAATTATTCACCAAAATTATCTCTATGTCGTCAAAAGATTGCCTTGTTATACTACAGACACAGTCGTACAATGTCCTTTCGGCATTGTGGACAGGAACAACGAATGAGATTAAAGGAACTTTAGTGGCGCACATCTTATTTTAAATATATATTTTCAACATGTCCTTCAGACGAGCCATAACCTATTCCGTAGCCATCAACCTATTTTTCTTGGCGTTATGCCTCATTTTTGGCGATATCAAGTTCGGTGCGATTGACGACTACTTTATGGCAGCTAGGCTCTCCGGTGCATTGGGCACCGACTACAACCCGCACCTGATTTTCGTAAACGCCATCTATGGCTACGCGCTTTTGCCACTATACCACCTTTTCCCAAAAATCGGCTGGTACTACATTGGCGAGATGTTTTCTGTTTTTTTCTCTTTCACGGTTATCGGATACGTCTTGCTGCAGCGTTGTGGCGAGCGCTGGGGTGCGATTCTCGCAGCTCTGTTCACAGCCCTATTTGCAAGCGACTTTTACTTAGTTGTGCAGTTTACGCAATGCGCCTCGATACTGAGTGCGGCGGGGATGCTACTGTTCGCATATGGGGTTGTGGAGTACAAGCGGGATAGTGATTGCCGCGCCCCTAGCGGGGCTCGCAATGACAATGTGGATTCTATCGCCCCTCTGGGGTTCCAGAATGACATTCGAAAAGCAATTCCTTTTGCATTGGGCGTCTTGCTGATGCTATGGGGCTCAGTGATGCGGTGGCAAGCGTTCTTGATGGGGATGCCGTTCTTCTTCCTCGGGATGCTGTTTATAATTAAAGATTGTTGGAAAGTCAAGTGGCATGTAACCGCAGGCCTCGCTGTTATGTTCGCATGCGCTTTTGCCATGCACTGCTGGGACCAGAACATCTACAAGGCTCCTGAATATCAGGATTTCGTAGAATTTCAGGGGCCGCGAGCCACATTGGGCGACAAAGGCAATTATAATGAGAATGCTGTATACGAAGATGCTGAAGAAATGGGATTAAGCGGACAAGACTATCACATGCTCACACAGTGGATATGGTACGATACAGAAGTTTTCTCGGTCGACAGTTTAAAACATTATACAAACATGATTCATCCCTATACGAGGGAATATCATATCCGGGAATTCCCCCACAAGATACTTGACGCCATTACGCACGCATCCCAAGCCCCCCTATTCTGGACATGGGCATTCTTCAGTCTCGCGCTCTTTCACACGCGTCGGTCAAAATCACTTTATATTTGGGCGAGTCTTGCACTAATAATCGCATTCATGCTCTATCTGTTATCCATGGGGAGACTAGTCTATCGAGTTGAAAATGGTTTCTGGCTCTATTCAGCAATTCTTGCAATTCCCCTATTCGGCAGATTCACATTCAACATTTCCCCAAAAATTGTCGCTTTAATTATAACCATTATTTTCCTTTCCAATATTGCAACCTACGCAAACTCAGGCAATATCGTTCGTGATCCATCCTCAGGCGAAAAACGAACATTAGTAACGAAAGATTCTACAGACTACAGCCAAGTCTTTGAATACATTGACCAAAATCCAGACAAGTTATTCCTCTTGAGCATGGACGCCTTTATGAAGTTCAGCCACCACAAAAATCCTCCATATTTGGCTGAACCAATCGGGAGTTATCGCAGAACCATATCTTTAGGCTACTGGACTCCCTATCTTCCAGAAATAGAAGCAACTCTGCGCGATTTTAATGTTGCAAATCCGATAAAAAATGTAATCAACGATAACGTAATAGCCCTTGACGCATCTCATCTAACAGGTTTCTTGCAAAGGCACCACTACGACAGTGTTGCAGTAGACACCTTGAAAACTTTCGATGAAATGAGTTTCTGCAAATACAGGCTCGTCAACAAGGAGGAACAATGAAGAAAATATTGTACTTCTTGGTTGCAACCGCTCTTATAACGATAGTCCCCTTTCTGTTCACCTTCGAAAAGGGACAAGACATCGTTCGCGGACTTTTCGGGTATGAATATTTCGCCTTATTGCTGTTTATTGTTTTTGTTAAAGGGAAATTATACAGAGCAAAAACGTCATTGCGATTGGACAAAGCCACATGGCTATTCCTTTGTTTACTAGTCTTAATCATCGGCCTTGTCTCCGTCGCTTGGATCGATTTGCAGAACCTTCTAGCAATAAAAGGATGGTGTACCAGCTGGTATGCGATTCTTCCATTTGTCACTTGCGGATTAGCAATCGTGATAGTCTGGAAAATTCCTACCTTCCATTTAACAGATATCAGCCTCATTCTTTTCGTAACGCTGATAACATATTTTGCCGCATACAATCTCTTTCCGTCGCAACCTCTAGTACAATTTCCCATAATAGACTATTTTGCCCGCACATCACCGCAACCGCCCCAACGCAAAGAAATAGACGATATTTTTAAAGACAAGTACATAGTGACCGATTCTGCCAGCATTACACGAAATTTTGTAGACACAACAAAAAGCAACGTCATAATCCTTATAGAAAGTTGGGGCGTTCCACTCGATATAAATCGTTTCGATAAGCAACTAAAAATATTCGATGGGAAAATTGCCGCTGCCGGTAGCCATCATCGCATGTACAGCAGGACAAGGACTGCAGAACGCGAGGACCTCATACACGAAATACATCGAGACTCAAGCGGCCATCGAGACACAACATTTTTACCCCAAATTTTCACTGAAAAAAATTGCAAGACAACATTCTTTTTCGGGGGAGACAGTTTAAAACATCAACGTTTCAAATACATTCATAATTTGGGATTCGAGGATATTCACTTTATAGAAAAATCTTCCGATGCCGAAATCGCCAACCAAATTGACGACCTGTTGAACGACTCTTTAAAACATTTCATCGCATGGACTACAAGAGATACTAAATTCCCAATAACCGAGACAAAGTCTATCTATTATGCGAATGCAGACGTGGTCGATTCAATATACTCATTTCGTTTAGAAAAGACACTTCAATTGATTGCAAACCTTGCACAAAAGCATCCTGACGTTCGATTCATTATTCAGGGCGACCACAACCCAATTCTTTCACCCGTCCCGTTCCAGGAAAAATTTTACAAAAGATGGGTTCCATACATTGCATTAAATTAAGATAATCTAGTTCAAAATCACCAATGGGACCCATCTAAAATAAAAGGACTGTACAAAATCCGATTGCTCAAGCGACCCCATCGGACGATGATCTCCACGAATTACAAAACGATATTTCGGATACTTCTGAGCCAGTCGAACCAGATATCGAGCCGTATTCTGTTGTAATGTAAAGTATGTACAGTCAACGTCAGAAAGGGCAAGAGATTCACAAGCAATCGATTTTTCTCGAATCTTCGCAAATTCATACGGTGGATGGGCATCAAGAGTCGTCCAATAAATAAATTTAGGCAATGAATCCGCAAGCAACGAATCTATAAAGACTGCTACAGACGAATCACAAATACCTTTAAATCCATATTGACAACTCGAAAAATTTCGTTCCTCAAAATCTTTTTTAAAAAGAAGGTGATCGAAACCGAATTTATCATAATTCTCATCGCGTTCGTAGAAATCTCCATCATATCCATGAAGGAACCATGTTTCTAATCCATTTGCTTTAAATTGTTGAGGAACTATTTTTTCATTTAAACTTCCTTGCGGAGCGCCAAAATCCTCCCATTCAGCCCCCTGTGTATGAGCCGCATCGCGCGGGAAAAGTCCAATAAAGGAAACTTTTGAATTTTTATACAGAGCAAGCAAAGAATCCGTATAAGCCATAGATTTGTTAACACCAAAACTTTCAATGAGCACAACAACCGTTGGCTTTGAAAAATCAGTAATCACCGCTTTTTCTTTTTCCCAGACAGGAAATGCCGCCTTAATATCTTCTTGCAGATACAAATTATGTCCAATAATCCCAGGAGTACAAAGTTGCCACATCCATTTTTTTACTGAAAAATCTAGAATGGGCTGTTTAAGCTGTAACGCACTTATGCTAAAATTAAGTCCAATTACCAAAGTTGCAATGACATATGCCGTCAAATGCGAAATTTCCAATCGTTCTCCCCACAAAATTTTGCGAGCAAAAAAAACTTCCAATAAAATTTGCAATAACGGTATCAGCAAAAAAAGACACGGACCCCACCAAAAGAACTTTGCCAACCCCCAAACATCTAACAAAGTAAGGACAAATGTTGCATAAAAGAAATTTGCCCAATCAGCAATCGAAGAAAACAAGGCAAGCACAATGAATGCTGGCAACAAAAATTGGCGATTACGCGGAATCGCAGCCGACAAAACAACTAGGATGAAGACAATTCCTGCTGTAGCATAAGCGTCAATAGAGTTCGACGCAATGGCGTAAATCCATACGATGATGACAAACGGCATTTTCCATAAAAACTTTCCCCGTGGCAATAAAAAGAACAGCAGCAAAAAGAGCACATCAACGGAAAAGAATCCATGCCCTTGCGGCGTAGCAAACAAGAAAGAAGCTACGCCAGTAAGAAAAGACGCACAAACAGGGATAATAAAGAAATAAATTTTTCTCATTGACGGAAGAACACTCAGCATTTATACGAAAAAAAAGAACCCCCCTCTTTTACAGAAGGGAGCTCTTTCATTTTTTTTCGAACTTAGTTCAACGTAGTTCTGTCAGAAGAGAACGCAGCAAAGTTCGGCGTGAGAGACAGGCACTTGGACTTGTTGGTCAGGCCCGCATTATAGACAACGGAGCCGCCAGTAGAGCTATTAGCAGCGATGTCGAGATGCCACTTGCTCTGGGCCGGACAGTCATTCAAAGTAGACTTTGCAGTAGCCTTCCATGCATCAGTCTTAGCTGTCGTAATGGAGGTCTTGTCGTTAGCGCCCTTATAGCCATCATAGTCGAAGTTGGAAGACGTCGGCATCGTGAAGCCAATCAATTCCCAAGAACCGTAGTACACTCCCGTTTCAGCAACGTAAGCGTCCTGGAGCTTGATGTATTCGCCTGCAGACGGGCCAACTTCAGAGGCCTTGGACTTGGCGATCATGCCGAACAGTTTCGGCACTGCGACGGCGGCGAGGATGCCCATGATCACGATCACGACCATCAATTCGATAAGGGTAAAACCTTGTTTCTTCATAGTGTACTCCTTGTTGTTTGTGACACACTTGTTTGAGCTTCCGGCCCGTCAGTGGGCGTTCAACTCGTTTACGTTTCCTAATATACACAATTTTTTCCGGGAAAGCAACACTTTTGTCAAACTTTTGTCATAATTGTGTCACAACTCACATGGAGCAGGCAAAAATATCGCTTTTTCGGCCAAAATCGCCATATCAGGGGTGATTTGGATGAATACAATTATAGATTATTTTTCTGGAAAAGGGAATTCCGCCACAAAATTTATATTCCAAGTCGGAATACTCGCGCGCGAATTGTCACGGTTTTGTCATTTAGAAGGGAGATCCCCGCCTTCGCGGGGATGACAAACCCTCACACAGTCCCAATATGGCGGGCCTCATTCGGAAAGCAAGCCCAGCGAGTTCTTCTTCGTTCAAAAGCGAGCGCAATTCAGACAAGTTACCGTCATTTAGGTTTTCAGCCATTCGCATTAACTTATCTACAAGTTCGCCCATTTCTCGAGCTGCAACTACGCCCTTGTACGACCTCGCCTTTTTTAGGCGCATCAGCAGAATATCCATTCTTGGCTTGACCTTGAACAGGCTTTCGAACTGATAAATGTCGTACAGGTCGCGCAACAACTCACGTTCGTTCCATGCAGCGATCTTATGGGCAAAGGAATGAATATATAGTCGACGTCGTTCGTGTAACGCGGACTATGCATTAACCGCAAGGCCATCCCGCCTTTTAATATCGCGGAGTTCCCGAAACTCGTTGAAAAGAAGTCGACAATCCAAGCAAGCAGAGCTTCCGTGTTTTCAAACTTTTCCATAGACGGTGTTCCTTGCAAAAACCTTGAATTTAGGATTCGCGTAGCGCTCTAGGTACATGTCCATCTTTTCCCTTGAAAGAGCCGCAAAGTCGATGTCCTGAAATACGTTAAAGTAAAAAGCCCTCTTGTGCTGGTAAAAATAGAGCGTGTCCAGCACGGCCTTCTCCGCATCGGCCATTTTCACCCCGTTTTCTAGCACTACCATGCCGAAAATCAACTCCTTGGAGATCCTCGCATACGAAAGATTCACATCGCCTGTAAATTCGCTCGCACGCGACGGCACAACGCAGCTCACCAAGAACGGGCTCTCGGTGCCGATGAGCCTGTGGTAAGCAAGCGCCGACCCGAACGATATGTACGAATCCGTCCGGACCTTCGCGGAAAGGACCTGCGGATCGAAATCCCGGGCAACATAGATTCCTCGACTATACTATAAGACGGACAAAGGGGGCAAAATGAGCCAAATGGGTACTTTTTTTGTATGAGTGGACCCTATCGCGGCCTACGGCCACTCCCACCATGGTGGCCATGCGCACTAAGCACTAAAGTGCTAAGTGCTGTCCGCCAGGGTGACAGTGCGGGTTGCCGGGGTGACAGTGCGGAGTAAGGTTGAGATAAAAAAATAAGACCAACCTTGGACACAACCAAAAAGAAAAAGGACCCACTTGCGTGAGTCCTTTTTCGTACCCCCAAGCGGTTTCGAACCGCTGTTGCGGGAATGAAAATCCCGAGTCCTGGGCCACTAGACGATAGGGGCGTCTTATGTAGGGCCAAATATAGTTAATTGGATTGTTTTGTAAAGGGGGATAACATGATTTTTTTTATTTTTTTTTCGTGGATATCGAAACCTGGCTTAAGAAATCCCTTTTTTTCGGAATTTTACGTTTCTTGCCCCTCGCTCTGCTGGCTAGTATCGCCGATGCGGGGCTTTTGTGGGGTATCCGCTCGTTCATGCAGCTGCTTTCGGGCGATGCGCCGTTCGTCCTCTGGGAATGGGCGCTCCTGATGGCGCTCGTCGCCGCGCTGCGCCAGATTTTCATGTTCGCGAAGGTCCGCAATTCGGAGACGTTCCTGTACCACACAAGCCTGCGCATCACCCGCTGGTTCCTGAGTTCACTGCAAACGCTTTCGCCCAGGCTGTTCCACAACGGCTCGGGCGACGCGAAGGTCGAGGCGGCCTACGAATCGACGCTATCCCTGCAGGCGAACGGCGGGGTGTTCTTCCAGATGGTGCAGGCGATCCTGCAGCTCGCCATCTTCCTGCCCGTACTCATATATATATCATGGCCACTCACGCTGTTCCTGTTCGCGGCGGTGGTCCCGTTTGTCGCATGGATGCAGCGCAAGCTGCAGTCCCTCGGGCCGGCCGAGGAATCGCTCCTGTATGCACGGTCGAATTTCAGGCTCAGCCTGAACGCCGCCCGCAAAATCTACCGCAACTGGAGCGGGAAAACCGAACGCAGTTCGGTCGCAAGCGAACTGGACGCCGATGCGGAGGAACTCAGCCAGAGGGGGCTCAGCGCAAGCGTGCGCAAGAACGGGCTTTCGATCGCGATGGAAACGTTGTCCGTAACGGCGATGGTCATCGTACTCGCTTTCTGCGCGCTGCTCATCGAACGCGGGTGGATGGACGGTACGGGGCTCGTGCTCTTCTGTTCGGCGCTACTGCTGTGCTACAAGCCGGTCAAGGAATGTTCGCGGGTATTGCCGCAGTTCCGCGCGGCATCCAGCGCCTACCGCGTGCTGGTCGAATTCGGGAAACTGCCGAAGCGAACCGCGAGCAGTTCTAATCAGAATTTAAACAGCGTCGCCCCCAATGCCGCGGGTCTCGAAATTCACGGAGGCAACTTCCGCTACGAGGGCGCGAACACGCCCGTGTTCTGCGGGTTCAACCTGGCGCTCGACAGGAGCAAGCCCGTATTATTGCGCGGCAGGAACGGCATCGGGAAATCAACCCTATTGCGACTCGTCGCGGGACTCGAGGAATGGGAAGCCGCGACCCGAGACAACAACGGCGCGCAGTCCCTGTCCGAAAAAAGCGACATGCCAGAAAGAATCGGCCAGCCTGCAAACGTGTTCTTCATCCCGCAAGATCTGGAGCTCCCGCCGCGGCGCATGCTCCTGCGGCAGCTCGAGAAAAACGGCGGAACATCCAGCCACAGCGCGGGCGCATTGCACGAATTCATAGAGGCCGCGGGCACCGACCGCCTGCTCCGCAAGGAAGGCCTTTCGGGCGGGGAACGTTCGCGCATCGCCCTCCTGTGGGCGCTCGCCTCCGACGCTCCCGTGGTGCTCCTCGACGAACCGATGGCAGCCATCGCGCTCGCCGACCGCGAGAACATCCTCCTCAAGTTCCTGGACACCGCCGCCAGGCAAAACAAGTGGGTCATCATGTCGAGCCACGACCCGTTCAGCGACGCGGCGGAGTCCCGCTTCAACATCGTGGAGATGGAACATGCGAAAGGCTAGCAAACAGCTCTACCGCTTCCGAGGCTATATCCTAGCGCTGTTCGCCATCGCGCTCATCGCCTGCCCCGCGAACCCGTTCCCGCAGGGTTTCTCGCGCATAGCCGAATTCGTCCCGTACATCGCCGCGCTTCTCTTTTATGCCTTGGGTATTTTATTGCGCATCCGGGCGCGCCAGTATATCGGGCAGCACACGCGCGGGTCCACGCACGAGGTGGGCGAACTCGTCACCGACGGGCCATATACATACTGCCGTCACCCGCTGTACACGTCGAACTCCTACATCGCGCTGGGCGCAATCTTTTTCCACCTCGATTTCAAGGTCGCCTACCCCGGCATAATCTTCATCACCGCCATTCTCGCCTTCGAATACCTCCTCGCCCGCGCCGAAGACCGCTTCCTCGAAGAAAAGTTCGGCGACACCTGGCGCGAGTGGTCAAAGAAAACGCCCGTTTTTCCCTATAATCCGGCAGTCCTTTTCCCCAAAAAAGGCACCGCGCCCAAACGCACCTTTTTTCAGGCTTTCAAGGCCGACGCATCCACGTGGTTCTGGTTCGTATTTTTTAATTTGATAATTATTCTAATAAAGCTCTCCACGGAATACCACAATGTTTAAGGCACTGGACATCGCTCGCTCCGCTATCGGCACAGCCGCAAAGGCTGTGGCGAAGGTCCCTATTGCCGACAAGCATTTTCGTATAAACGAACGCCTGGAAGGTCCCTGGCCGGCAGGCCCGTTCCTGTGGCTGCACGGTGCAAGCCTCGGTGAATGCAAGATGCTCCTGAACCTCGCGAAGGCGCTGCAGGCAGACATTCCCGATTGCCCGAAAATCCTTATCACCACGCAGAAGGCCGAAGTGCTCGAATACCTTCGCAAGGCGGGCAACAACATCGAGGCCAGCATCGCTCCGGCCGACACGCCGGCAGCAATGGCGAAATTCGCAAAAAGGGCGAAGCCCATCGCGCTCGTCCTGGGCGAGAACGAACTATGGCCGGGCTACCTTTCCACCATGAAGCGGTTGAGCTACAGGCCTTCCGTAGCCATCGTCTCGGGCCGTTACCACGCATCCATTCCGGGCATAGACTTTTCTACCGTCGGGTTCGCGAGCATGCAGACCGGCGCCGACCTTTCGCGCCTAATGAACGTGGCCTCGCGCTCGAACATCGGGAGCCCGATTATCGGCGGCGACTGGAAGCTCCTCCCGTGGGTACGCGGCAATAAGCCCTCGGCAAATGACGTCGAGACAAACGATGCCGCAACTGAAATTCCCGCAACATGCGATGCCGCCGAAAAGACGGTCGACACGTTCTTCGTCTCGATGCACTTTTCCGAATGGGCGAGCCTCTACCGCATGGTATCGTATTCCGCGCTGCACAACGAATCCATGGTGCTCGCCCCGCGCAGGCTCGAAGAAGTGGGCCTGTTCCGCAAGGCTCTCGCCGAGAAGAAAATCCCGGTCGTCGAATGGCCCCAGGTACAGAAGGGCGCCGTCTCGATGGTAAGCAAGTTCGGCATCACCGCCGAGGTGTTCGCCGTCTCCAGGACCGCCGTCGTCGGAGGCTCGTTCAGCCGCTGGCTCGGAGTCCACGACTTCTGGGAGCCGCTCCAGGCCGGAGTCCGCACCAGCATCGGGCCCTATTCCGCAGGCCAGGCCGAGAACGTGGCCTCCCTCGTGCGCGAAGGCGTGCTCACGCAGCTCCACGGGCCCGAGGACTACCCCCGCAGGAACATCACCGACACCAGGAACATCGAGCGGTTCCTCGCCCACGAGCGGGAAAAAATAGAAGATTCGTACAGGCAGTTCGTAGAATTCGTACGCGAACTGCTCCCACCCCCAATCGCCAAACAGCCATGAAGAAAATCGTACTCGCCACCCCCCGCGGGTTCTGCGCCGGAGTCGACCGTGCCATCCACGTAGTCGAGAAGGCCCTCGAGAAATTCGCCGCCCCCATCTACGTGCGCCACGAAATCGTGCACAACAAGTTCGTCGTCGATACCCTCAGGGAGAAAGGCGTCATATTCGTTGACGAGGTCGACGAGGTTCCCGAAGGCTCGGTCGTCATATTCTCCGCCCACGGGGTAGCAGAACATATCTACGCCGACGCCGAAAAGCGCAACCTGAAGGTCCTCGACGCGAGCTGCCCGCTGGTGCTCAAGGTACACTACAGCGCGAAGCGCCACTACAACGCGGGCCGCCACATCATCCTTATCGGGCATGCGGGCCACGCCGAGGTGGAAGGCACCATAGGCCAGCTCCCCGAAGGCGCCATCTCGCTCATCCAGAACGAGGCCGACGTCGCGACCGTGAACGTCCCCGAGGGCAAGGAACTCGCCTACATCACGCAGACCACCCTCTCCGTGGCCGAGACCCGCAAGATCATCGAAGCGCTCAAGACCCGCTTCCCAGGAATCATCGGGCCCGACGCGGGCGACCTGTGCTACGCGACAGGCAACCGCCAGGCCGCCGTACTCGAACTGTGCAAGCAGGTCAACATGCTCCTCGTGGTAGGCGCCAAGAACTCCTCGAACTCGAGCCGCCTCATGGAGCTCGGGCTGGAGCAGGGCATCAAGAGCCACCTCATCGCCGACGTAAACGACCTCGACCCCACCTGGTTCGACGGCATCGAATCGGTCGGAATCTCGAGCGGTGCATCTGCACCCGAGGTGCTGGTACAGGAGGTCGTGGAATGGATAAAGGCCCATTTTGCCCCCCTAAACATCGAAAATTTCATAAAATTGGTCGAATCGACCAAATTTAACCTACCCAAGGAACTGCAAGATTAAGTTTAGCCTTGACAATTCACCAATTTTTATCTAAAATTGCAGTCCGTAAAAAACAACGGAGTTTATTATGAGCCGCATTTGTGAAGTTACCGGTAAGGCCGGCCTCGTGGGCAACATGTGATGAAGCAGCTTCCCAACCTCCAGAAGAAGCGCTTCTACATTCCCGAAGAAGATCGCTGGGTAACCCTCCGCGTGAGCGCTGCCGGTCTGCGCACCATCAGCAAGCTCGGCATCCAGGCCGTCGCCCAGGAACTCGGAATCTAATTCCCGTTTCGGAACGAAATTTAACCGCCAAGGCAGCCCTTGGCGGTGTTTTGTGTATTCTAGTCTCCCGTAGTCAGTTTTTGGTAAGCATCTCAAAGACGGCGCCTACGGCGTCTTTTTTATCGACTAACGGCCAGTAATCAAAGGCTATTGGGCAGTAACTATTGACCAATGACCATTGACTATTGGCTATTAACCAGTGACTACTTATTGATGAACAGCGGGAGCCCCTTGTACTTGGCAAGGCTCGCCATGATGTTCGCCATTTCCCAGTCCTTTTCCTTGAAACGGCGGCGCATGAGGGCGACGAACACTTCCATGAGCATCTCGCAGTCGTAGACGGCACGGTGCATCTTGGCAGGGTCGATCTTCATCGTGAATTCCCCGCGCTTCATGAACAGGTTCGCCATGTAGCCGAGCTTGTGGTTCTCGAGCTCGGGCAGGATAGTGCGGGCGACCACCAGGCTGTCTATCGCGGGGTTACCGGGAACGTACTGCGGGTTCTTGGAGTAGGCCACGCGCAAGAATCCAACGTCGAACGGAGCATTGTGCGCAAGCAGGATAGAACCCTGGCCGCAGAACGCGGTGAACTTCTTGAGGCACTCGCCCACCGGGGGAGCATCCTTCACCATGGCGTCGGTAATGTGGTTCACCTTCGAAGCCTCTTCGGGGATCATCATGTTCGGGTTCACCAGCGTGTTGAACTCGGAAATGAGCTTGGGCACGACTTTGCCCTTCTCTACGGCAACGGTGAACTTCACGGCACCGATTTCGACGATTTCGTCCTTGGTATTCACAAGCCCGGTCGTTTCGAGGTCAAACGCGACAAATTTTGGCGGCAATGTAATCACGACGGTTACTCCTTTTCTTTTTTTGTTTCTTCTAGGCAAAAATACTTAATTCGGATGTCAATTGATGACAGCGGCAGGGGAACGACAAAATTATCCCAGGTCTTGAGGCAGAAATGCGCACCGTAGTGCGGGCAGATAAGCCACACCGGGCGGTCCGAGACCTTCGAGAGCCACGGGGTGCCCGGCTTGACCTGCAGTGCCGGACCGCGCGGACCGTCAAGCGCCATGCCCACGGTGCCACCGTCCTTGAGAGTTTGTACCAAATGCCGGACGTTGAGCGCGCCGTGCGTGTCCGACCCGCGGCTGACCTTGTAGCCCAGGCGCCCGATGGCGCGGGCGAGGAATTCACCATCGTGCGATTCCGAGACGAGCGCGTGCACCCCCTTGCCCTTGAACGCAGCGAAACTCGCCAGGAGGTCGCGGTGCCAGCAACCCAAGATGCCGGGCCCGAAATCGGCAGGGGCGTCGATACGCACCCGCAGGCTGCGCATCCACAATTCCCCGAGCAGGGCGGCCAATTTCACCTTTATTGCGCCGAACGCGCGCGTTACTGCACCGAACATGCCCGAAATCTAGTTTTTTTCGCATTTGCCCCTTGATAAAACCCGATTCATTACCTATATTAGCGCTCACAATCGGCGACGTACCCAAGTTGGTAAGGGGCGGCTCTGCAAAAGCCTTATTCATCAGTTCGAGTCTGATCGTTGCCTCTTAAAAGCCCGCTTTCGAAAGAAGGCGGGCTTTTTTGTGATTTTCAAGATGTTGCAAGATGTTTATCGCGGGACCGTGTTGTTTATTGCGGGGCAGCCCCGTTTATCGCGGGTCGCGAGAGGTTTATCTCTGGGTAGCCCCGTTTATCGCGGGGCTGTATTGTTTTGCGCGGGTCGCGGGATGCTTGCCGCGGGCGGTTACGGCTGTTCGGGCGGGGGCAGCGGGTTCTTGCGGGGCCTGCCGCGCGGGCGCTTCACCGGGGTGCCGTCTTCCGCGACCGCGGGTGCCACGGTCTTGTTCTTGCGGGCGAGTTCGGCACGGATTTTCTTGGCGCGTTCTTCCATGCGGATGCGTTCGAGTTCCGCGACGGAATAGACCTGCGCCTTGGCCTCGTCGGAACGCTTGGCCCCGAACGAGCCCCTGAGCACGCGACCCGACGACGGGACTGCGGGCGGAGTGAACTTCGGTTCTTTCTTTACCGGAGCCGGGACGGGGGCCTCGTCCACATGGCGGTCCCTGTGGAAAGCGGCGCTGAACAGCGATTCGAGCTTTTTGCGGGCGAAGGACGGCTGCTTCTTGCGGAAGCCCTCCTCCCCCTTCGGTTCGCCGCTCTTCGCGGACACATGCTGTATGGGAGCCTGCTGGCGCGAACCGGCGCGCGCGATACCCGCACCGATCTGCGACATGGTAGCGAGTTCCTTGTTCATCTTGCGGCGCATTCTTTCGCGTTTCGAGGGCCTGGCGGCCGCACGGCGGCGCCTTTCGGAGTCTTCGCGCTCCGACATCTGCAAAATTTCTTCATTGGAAGGGCCGCGAAGTTCGGGCGGGACCTCAATTACATCACTATATAAGGAGCCGTTTTCAGTAGCCATAAAGCCTTAAAAATCAAAAAATTAGCGTTGTCAAGAGTATTTTTTGTCATTTTTTTGCAAAAAAGCTTAGAAAAAATAAAAAATTTTGAAAAAAAGTTTTGTCAAGACCTAGAAAAAAAAAACTTTTGGGACTATTTTTGTGGGGTCATGTTAAGGTTCACTCAAGAAATACTACTTGCACTACGTGCTATCGCGAACGAAGAAGAAGCACACGAGATGTCCAAGAAGACGAGGGAACAATTCGATTTCCTCGGCATCAGGCTAGTCCCGCGGCGCGAAGTAACCTACCCGATATTCGACAGGAACCCGCCCAAAGACGACGCCGAACTCGTAGCCAGGGTCGAAGACATGTGGTCGCAGCCTTACCGCGAAATTCAGTACGCGGCATGCGATTACCTCTTCCGCCACAAGGACCTTCTCGGCGGTCAGCACCTTAACTTCCTGAAAAAGCTTATCAAGACCCGCGCATGGAGGGATACGGTCGACACGCTCGCCGCATGCATCCTGGGCGACCTCGCCCTCAGGCTTCCCGCGCTGCGCAGCAAGATAACCGCATGGATTCGCGACCCGAACATCTGGGTCCGCCGTAGCGCCATCATCTTCCAGATCCAGTACAAGGACCGCACCGACTGGCCGCTGCTGCGCCAGTTCTGCCTCACTTGCGCCAAGGAAGACGACTATTATATTAGGAACGGCATCGGGCGCGCGCTCTCCGAATACGCACGCATCAACCCGACCGAAGTGCGCCGCTTCGTGCAGGACAACAGTTTTGCCGAGCAGACCACGCAAGAAATCCTGCGCCTCATCTAAGGCAACAGCAATTTGCAATATCAAGGTGGCCCGTGCGGGCCGCCTTATATCATATAGTGGAGATTTGCTGGAAGGGGATGAAGTTGCTTCCGCGGGGATGATTTCGCTGGCGCGGGGATGTCGTTGCTGGGGTCAAGACGAAATCGCTGAAGGCAGGATGAAATCGCTGGTACGGGGACGAAGTTGCTTCCGCGGGGATGTCGTTGCTGAGGGCGGGATGAATTCGCAGGAATCGGGGATGTCGTTGCCGAGGAGGGATGAAGTTTCGGGTTCTTCTAGATGCAGGTTGCAAAAAGCGCGGGAAGGCGAAATGCCGGAATAAAATGCCCGCGAGGCTCGAGGGTGATTTGCCGAATCTGCGCAGCAAAGAGGACTGAGCCGCCTATATATTGTGGGACTTTGTACGCGGGGTGGCCGTCTTTTTCGCACGGGGCGCAGGTTCCTTCAGCGGGAAGCTCACCCTTCCGCGCAAAACGCAGCCCGGCTCCCCCGGGTCGCATTCCTTTTTCCGCTTGTCGCAGAACGTTCCGCGCAAATACCTGCATTCATAGCTCATGCAGATGAATATAATTATTCCTGCGGCCTCCCGAAGTAAAGGGATTGCCGGCAGCGTGTTTCGCAGCTGCCTCCGGAGCGGCAAACCGCACAGGCCGGGCTGCGGAAGGCTTGATTCGTGCAATTTCCGCCATCTTGTAGACTCCACCATCGCCATCCGCCTGCAGGTGGCAAGATTCGCGCGGTACAGCGGGCGATTTTCAGGTTTTTCACCGCCTGCGGGGCCTATTTTCGGGATTTTTACCGCCTGCGGGGCCTGTTTTCGAAATTTTGGCGGACTAAAAGCGCATTTTCGGGAATTTGGTCAGCCGCTTTATTACTTTATTCACAAATTTTACTGTATACGCGGCAGACCAAAAGCAGGTTTTCCGCAGTTTAGTCAGCCATTTTCGCGATATCCATGAGCAGCGCCCCTGCGGGCATCAAATTTACGACACTTTTCGACACAAAACCGCATACTTTGTTCAAAATGCGGCTGACTAAAACCGCATTTTTCCGCTTTTAGTCAGCCACTTTTCTGCATTTTGCCCTATTTCCCATGCAGAACCCCCCAAAAAGTCAGCAAAAACGCTCCCTGCGCGCATCCACCCCCAAAAAACGCCCGCGGCACGGCACCAGCGGCGCGTTTTTCAGCCCGCAATCAACCCGCATCACACCCCAAAAACACCCGCGGCACATTTCTCGCCCCGCAATCAGCCCGCATCCCGACACCGGCGGCACAATCCTCCCTACTCGCGACACCCGAGGAGCATTCCTCAGCCAGCGACTAACCAGCATCCGGCCCGCGGCTCATTCCTCACCCCGCAATTCACCGGCATCCAGCCCGCATCCGCCCCGCTTTCCCGCAACCCGCAAACAGCCAGCGCCCCCTCAAATACGTTTTCTCCCTCTTTACTATATTTACCCACATGCGTTACGGTGATATTTCTTCCTTCCAGAGCGGCGTTGCCGTTCCCCTCTTCAGTCTCCGCAGCAGAGCCGGCATCGGCATCGGCGAATACCTCGACCTCATCCCGTTTGCCAAGTGGTGCAGGATGTGCGACTTCGACATCATCCAGCTCCTGCCGGTAAACGACACGGGCGCCGAAGCCAGCCCCTACAGCGCGCGGAGTGCCTTCGCGCTGAACCCGGTTTTCATCAACATCCAGTCGGTGCAAGGTTCCGGCGAATTCGAGAACGAAATCGAAGAAGCGAAGTCCGAATTCGACCACCAGACGAAAATCGACTACTACAAGATTTCCACATGGAAGCGCACGATGATGCGCCGCATCTTCGACAACCGCTACGACCAGATAAAGAAGGACAAGGAACTCGCGAAATGGATTGACAACAATCCGTGGGCCAAGGCCTACTGCGCCTACAGCATGCTCAAGGCGCAGAACGGAGAATCCAGCTGGAAAGACTGGAAAAAATTTCGCGAGCCCACCGAAGAAGACCTCGACAAACTCTGGACCAAGCACCACAAGGATATCTTATACCAGGCCTGGATGCAGTTCGTTGCCGAGCTGCAGTTCTCCGCGGCCGTGGGCGAAGCCACCAAGCTCGGCGTCCACATCAAGGGCGACATTCCTATCCTCATCAACGAGGACAGCGCCGACGTCTGGGCAAACCGCAACTACTTCTCGCTCGACGACCGCGCGGGTGCACCTCCTGACATGTTCAGCTACAGCGGGCAGAACTGGGGATTCCCCACCTACCGCTGGGATGTCCTCGAAAAAGACGGATTCCGCTGGTGGAAAAGCCGCCTCGCGCAGGCAAGCAAGTTCTACCACGCCTACCGCATCGACCACGTGCTCGGATTCTTCCGAATCTGGTCGATTCCGCAGCGCGAAGTCACAGGAATCCTCGGGCGCTTCAACCCCTGCATTCCGCTCACGTGGGACGCCCTCCACAGCGCCGGATTCAGCCGCGCGACACTCGAATACCTGCGCAGGCCGAACTACTCCGTGGACCAGCTCCGCGCATTCCTCGGCGATGAGACCGAAAACCTCGTCTCGGTCTACTTCGAAAGCCTGCCGAACGAGCCTACCCGTTTCGTGTTCAAGCCGGAGTTCTACAACGAACGCGCCATCACGACCCTCGACGAGCCGCAGAACGTGAAGGACGCGCTCCTCAAGGTCTACTGGAACCGCATCTTCATCCCGGCGGGCGACGAGAATACTTTCTACCCGTTTTGGTACTGGTACAACCAGCCCGTACTCGGTACGCTCCCGCAGTACGAGCAGGACAAGCTCAAAGACATCATCCACGCGAACGAAGCCGCACAGGAAGGCCTCTGGGAGGCGAACGCGACGAAACTGCTCACCGTGCTCGCGAAAGAGACCGACATGCTCGTATGCGCCGAAGACCTCGGTGCAGTCCCGAACTGCGTGCCCGTGGTACTCAAGAAGCTCAACATCCTTTCGCTGCGCATCGAACGCTGGGCCCGCAACTGGAACGCACCGTATTCGCCGTACTACGAAATGGCGGAATACCCGCGCCTCTCCGTGTGCACCACGAGCTGCCACGACACCTCGAGCCTCCGCGGGCTCTGGGAAGAGAAGGACTTCGACCGCGAACTGTACTGGGCTCACGCACAGATGACCGGCAGGGCGCCCGAAAAGCTCACCCCGCCGGTGGTCCGCGACATCATCGCGCACGTGTTCTCGTCGAACAGCATGTTCTGCATCTTGCCGGTGCAGGACTACTTCGCGCTCTCCTCGACGCTTTGCGAAATCCCGCCCGAAGAAGAACGCGTGAATATTCCGGGAACCGTCGGCGGCAACAACTGGACTTACAGGCTTCCGCTTACGGTCGACGATCTCGAGACCTTCACTGCGCTGAACTCCGAAATCCGCAAGCTGGTCGACACCCGCAGGCGCCGCCCCATGTGGAAGATTTAAGTTCCGAGTTCTGAGTTACTAGTTACTAGTGTTATAGGCGTCTAGAAGTTACTTGACACTAGAAATTCTAGCAACTAGTAACCATTAACTAATAACTACTAACATGTTCGCTCCTGCCTGGGTTAAAGACGCCATCTTCTACCAGATATTCCCCGACCGGTTCTGCCGTTCGGGGCGTTACCATGCGGCAGGGAAGTTCGTGCCGTGGGATACCAAGCCCACCCGCGAAAACATGTTCGGCGGAAACCTCGCCGGCATCGAAAGCAAGCTCACGTACATCAAGGGGCTAGGCGCAAACGCCATCTACCTCTGCCCGATTTTCAAGAGCAATTCGAACCACCGCTACCATACGGTGGACTACTTCGAGATAGACCCGGTGCTCGGCACGCTCGCCGACTTCGACCGTCTGGTAGAAAAGGCCCACAGACTCGGGCTCCGCATCATCCTGGACGGAGTGTTCAACCACTGTTCCCGCGGGTTCTTCCAGTTCAACAGCCTCATGGAACTCGGGCCCGATTCCCCCTACGTAGACTGGTTCCACGTGAAGGGCTGGCCGCTCAACGCCTACTCGGGCAAACCGAATTACGAATGCTGGTGGAACTACCCCGCGCTCCCGAAATTCAATACCGACTGCGCCGAAGTACGCGAATACCTGTTCCGGGTCGCCGAATACTGGACAAAGCGCGGAATCGACGGCTGGCGCCTCGACGTGCCGAGCGAAATCGACGATGACAGTTTCTGGCAGGAATTCCGCAGGCGGGTCAAGCGCATCAACCGCGACGCCTATATCGTGGGCGAAATCTGGGACAACCCGGAACGCTGGCTACAGGGCGACCAATTCGACGGCGTGATGAACTACCCCTTCCGGCGCGCGGTCATGGACTACCTTTTCGAGCGGAAGGGCAGCGCAGACGAGTTCCTGCAGAGGCTCCGCGATGCATTCCCCGAGAACCGCTTCGGAGTGCAGATGAACCTGCTCGGGAGCCACGACACCACGCGCATCGCAAGCCAGAAAGGCGCAAGCATCGACCGCATTGTGGCCGCCTACACGCTCATGTTCTTCTTGCCGGGCGCGCCATGCATCTACTACGGCGACGAGCTCGGGCTCGAAGGCGGCAAGGACCCCGACTGCCGCCGCACCATTCCCTGGCAGAACCTGCCCAGGCTGAAAAAGGCCCGCATCAACGAAGTCCTGAGAGCGCTCATCCTCCTTCGGCGCGAAGAACCCGCCCTCCGGTACGGCTCGCTACATTTCGAGCGCACGGAACATGGTTTTGCGGCAATCCGCACATACAAAGGAAAAAATTTCACGCTCGAATTATCGCTCGACGGCAAAGAAATTTCGCTCGACATGTGGCATAGTCCCGCCCCGCGCAAACGGTAGCCCCCCGCGAAAAAAAGCAATATCGCCCCGCTCCCGGCGGCGCGACTTGCCCATACGGCCCACTTTAGGCAATCGGACGCTTTTTATGCAGTCATTCCTAGTAACTAATAACTAGGAACTAGGAACTTTTTCTATCTTTGACCCGCAACTAAATGCGTATTAATGCCTTATTAAGGGATTACAGATGAACAAACATAAATTCGGCATGCGAGAATTCTTTATTCTCCTCGTCATT
>CACWNW010000027.1 GCA_902762305.1 Fibrobacter succinogenes
TTTTTTCCCGTCTGGAATCATCAAATTTCTAGTCAACATTATGGTCATTTTTAAATAGTTTTAGTGCTCTTTTGTTCACTACTTAATATACCTAATTTAGTTAGGTTTGTCAATGGCCGTACAAAAAAAATTTTGACGGTCTTTACCCCCTGGTTCAACCTGTTAATTTTTTGTAAATTTTTGACGTCTGGGGATGAGCAAAAAGCTCAAAACCAGGTCACAAAAAGTGGGCTTTTTAAGGCAAAAACAGGGTTTTAAATTGTGAGCTTTTTGTGAGACGTTAATCGAAAACCCAGTATCTACGCGGGACAGGGCAGAGCAGCGGACTCATAACCCGCGGGTTCCGGGTTCAAGTCCCGGAGGTCCCACGAAAGGCTTGCAACTATAACGGTTGCAGGCCTTTTTGTTTGTTCGTTGTTTGTTCGAATTTTGTTAAGTCGACTGCAAAGCAGGGGTGCCGGTCCGACCTCAGCGACTGATGGTCTTGATTTCTCCGCGCCTTACGCGCTCCTCGCTGTACGGGTCGATGTGCACCAGCGCGTCGACGACGTTCTCGCCCGCGTCGATAAGCCGGCGTTCTACCTCTTCGGCGAGGTCGTGTGCCGCAAGGAGCGACATCTCGGCGGGGACCACCACATGCAGGTCCACGTGCAGGTCCGACCCTACATAGCGCGAGCGGAACCCGTGGATGCTGATGACGTTCGGGCTGGCAAGCGCAATCTCTTTCAACTTGCTGGCCACGTCCTCCGATGCGCCCGCGTCGGCCACCTGGTGGATTCCGGGCCATGCGATTTCGAAACCCGAATGCAGGATGAAGCAAGAGACGATGATGGCGCCGACGGAATCCGCGAACCAGAACTGCGGCATGGCTATCCCGAAGGCGACGGCGACCAGTACCGGGATGGAACTGTAGGCGTCGCTCCTGTGGTGCCATGCGTTTGCCTCGAGCGCCTGGCTCCGGATCGCCTTGCCCTTGTTCCTCGTATAGCGGAACAGGACTTCCTTGATGATTATGGAAAGGGCGGCCATGACGGCTGCGATCCATTCGGGTTTCGACTGCACGCCGTCCTTGAGCGCGATGATGGCGTTGTAACCGAGCCCGAGGCCTACGGCGCATACGGCAAGCCCGATGCCCACCGTAATGAGCGTCTCGAAGCGCCTGTGCCCGTAGGGGTGTTCCGCATCCGGGGGCGAGTTCCAGAATTTGGACCCCACGATAATCGCGATGTCGGTAATGAAGTCCGATGCGCTGTGGATGGCGTCGGCCACGAGTGCCTGCGACCCGCCGAAATAGCCCGCAAAGAACTTGCCTACCGAGAGCGCGGCGTTCCAGCCGAGCCCTACCCAGGTCACGCGGCGGACATCGCCGCCATTGTCTTCCTTGCGTACGCGCGTCATTGCCCCTCAAACTAGCAAAAAAGCCTATCCGGTGCAACCTTGCGGTAAAGCCGTGCATCTAATGTGTGTTGAAACGGTATGGTACTTTCTATTTTTAGGTCGCACTTATGAATAAGTTTTTGAAGAAGTTTCTGAAATTGCTTGTCGTTCTCGCCGTTCTCGCAGGCATCGCCTACGGGGTTAAATTTTTCTTCTTTACCGAGAAGGCAAGTGACGCCGCGGGTTCGCTCGTGAGCGCGAAGGTCACGCAGACCACGATCTCCACTACGATTTCTGCGACGGGTACGCTCGAGCCGGTGGACCAGGTGGAAGTGGGCACGCAGGTTTCGGGCGATATCGCGAAAATCTACGTCGACTTCAATTCCAAGGTCAAGAAGGGCCAGGTCATCGCCGAGCTCGACAAGTCGAAGCTGAAGGCGACGCTCACGCAGAGCGAGATCGCCTACCGCAGTGCCGTGAACGACTACAAGTACAAGGAATCCACCTATAACCGCGTGAAGAAACTTTCCGAGAGCAACGCCGCAAGCGCGGTGGAACTCGAGACCGCCGAGTACAACATGAATTCGGCGAAGCTTTCCGTGGAACGCAGCAAGAACGAGGTGAACCAGGCTAGGCTCAACTTGAGCTACGCGACTATCAAGAGCCCCATCGATGGCGTGGTGCTGAAGCGCGCCGTGGAAGTGGGCCAGACCGTGGCCGCCTCCATGAGTACGCCTACGCTGTTCGTGATTGCAAAGGATTTGAGCCAGATGAAGGTGATGGCCGCCATTGACGAGGCCGACATCGGGCAGGTGAAGCAGGGGCAGCGCGTGACGTTTACTGTCGACGCCTTCCAGGAAGACAAGTTCAAGGGCTCCGTGCAGGAGGTCCGCCTGAATCCGACCACCACGAGCAACGTGGTGACCTACACCGTGGTGATTACTGCCGAGAATCCGGACCAGAAACTCCTCCCCGGCATGACGGCGACCTGCACCATCGTGACGCAGGAAGTCGAAGATGCCATCGCGATTCCCGTGAAGGCGCTCAAGTTCACGCCCGCCGAAGGGACCCCGATGGCGGACCCGAGGGACATGCCGCGCCCGCCGCGCCCCGAAGGTGGCGATTTCGCGAAGGGAGATTTCCCGCCCCCGCCGCCCGACATGGGCGCAGGCGGCCCGCCCCCAGGCGGCCCTGGCGGATTCGGCCCGCCGGGTGGCGGCAAGGGAGGAAAGGCCGTATTCAAGAAGCGCACCGGCGCAAAGAAGCCCTCGGGCGATCATGTGTGGGTCAGCATCGACGGGAAGGCGGCCCCCCGCAGGGTCAAGACCGGCATCAGCGATGGCGTGAATATTCAAATCCTGAAGGGACTCTCCGTCGGCGATTCCGTGGTCGTGAGCCAGGAAACCATCAGCGCTGCGAAGAGCGAAAAGTCCTCGACGAGCAACCCCTTCATGCCCGGCCCCCCGGGGAAGAAAAAGAAGAAGTAAGGCGTCCGCCCAATCTCCATTACCCAAATACAAACAAGTCCGCCCGAAGGCGGACCCGTTTTGTTCAGATTGGATTTTTTTGCGGTTTATCCCTTCTCGTACCTCACGTAGGCAAATCGCCTGCTGTCGGGCGCCCAGGAGTTTACGTTGATGGTTCCCTGGCCGCCGAATAGCTTGAGGAGGGTGCGGGGCTTGCTCCAGCCGGTTTCATCGCAGCCGGTCATGAGCCGGATTTCCACAGTCTTGTTGGGTACGTGTTCGCCGGGGCGAACGTCGCGCTCGTGGTAGGCGAGCATCACGACCTTCGTGCGGTCGGGGGAGATGTGCGGGAACCAGGTGTTCCAATGCGCATCGAACGTCATCTGCGTCTGTTCGGAACCGTCGGCCTTCATGCGCCAGGCCTGCATGCGGCCCGTGCGTACCGAGTTGAACCAGATGTATTCGCCGTCGCAGTCGTATTCCGGGCCGTCGTTCAGCCCGAATGCAGTCGTGAGCTGCGCTTCGTTTCCGCCTGCGGCAGGAATCGTGTAGATGTCGTATTCACCGTCCCGTTCGGCGCAGTACGCGAGCGTCTTGCCGTCGGCGGTAATGCCGTGCAGGTAGCTCGGGGCGAGCGGCGTCACGAGTTCCGGCATGCGACCGTCGAAGAAAATCTTGTAGATGCGCGAAAGGCCGTCTTCCTTGGTGTGGTGGCTTACGTACAGGCCCTCGCCATCCGGGGAAAGCACGTGGTCGTTGTTGCAGTTGTTCACGAAGTGGCTCGGTACTTCGGTAATCGTGCCCGTGGCGATTTCAAATCTGTAGATGCGGCCTTCGCTGTTGTACGTGAGAAACTTCCCGTCGGCGCTCCAGTTGGGAGCCTCGATTACGCAGTCGAATTCCTTGAGCAGCTTCGATTCGCCGGTCTCGATGTCGAAAATTTCGAGGAAGGACTTGTCGCCGCTGCGGTCCCAGACTTCGCCCGGGCTGAGCTCGAACGGGTACGACACACCCCACTGTGCGCGGAGGCCATCCATCTGCGTCATTATCTGCATGGTCTTGCTGTGCGGCATCTCGGGGCATTCTTTGAGGCCTTTCTCGAGGGCGGCCTTGCAGCCCAGCACTTCGTATTCGTAGCAGTTCTCGATGCGGGACGGCTTCACGGATTCCACTAGGTTTCCGGCGACATCGAACAGCTGGATTTCTTCCATGTCGTTGAGGTTGTGCACGCGGATAAAGCCCGCGGTTCCGTAAATCACGCCTTCGTTATGGAGCGGTGCCACCATGGACGTCTTGAGATGCGCAACTTGCCCGCCGGCATATGTGAGGTCAATCCAGTCCGTAGCATCGACACCCGTATGGAACTTGACGCACTTCGTCTTCGTCTGTATGATATGGTTCGCGACGCAGTCCTTACCGGCGACGCTTCCCGAAACAGCATCTTCGCGACCGACCCTGCAAATAGCATCGTCCGTCAAGAAGAGGTCCGCGAACGTGAGGCTGTAAATGCCTAAGTCGAGCAGGGCGCCGCCTGCGAGTTCTGGCTTGTGCAGGCGACCGATATGCGAAAGCGGCATCGAGAAGTCTGCCTCAACGCTTTCGACCTTGCCGATTTTCGCGGCCAAAATCCAGTCCTTCACCATCTGCACCGCGGGCAAGAATCGGGTCCACATGGCCTCGCACAGGAATACTCCCTTCTCTTCGGCGAGTGCGGTCACTTCAGAGGCGAGCAATGCGTTTGCGGTAAAGGCCTTCTCTACGAGCAGGTTCTTGCCGTGTTCTAGACAAAGTAAAATATTGCTGTAGTGTTCGGAGTGCGGGGTTGCAATGTAAATCAGGTCCACATCCGTATCTTTAGCGAGTTCTTCGTAGCTGCCATAGGCACGGCCGAACCCGTATTCGCGGGCGAACTTTTCCGCCTTGTCGGGCGTACGCGATGCCACGGCGTAACATTCTACGCCCATGCCGCGCTTTTCGAGAGTCTTGACCGCCGCGGCCATCTTGGTCGCGATGTGCCCGCATCCTAGAATTCCGAACCGGAGAACCTTGTTGTCCATTTTGTACCTCTTACACATCCAAAATACTCTTTTTATGGGCGAATCGGCGGCACCGGGCGTATATAAATGGACTCCAGTGTAAACAGTTTATTTCTACATTTCGGTTTGGATGACTGATATCGAAGATCTGGAAGACTACGAGGTACGCATTGGTTCGTTCAACGGGCCGATGGACTTGCTCGTGTACCTGGTCCAGAAGAAGGAAATGTCCCTGGACCAGATTCCCATCGCGGAAATCGCGGACGACTTCCTCGCCTGGGTCAACAAGATCGGGGTGACCGACCTTTCGAAGGCGGGCGACTTCCTCTATATGGCGAGCCGCCTGATGGCTCTCAAGGTGCAGGAACTGCTCCCGGCCGAAGAACGCGACCCCGAACTCGTCGAAGAATATAATGCCGACCGCGAAAAGCTCATGCAGGAGATGCTGGAGTACCAGCGCTACAAGCAGGTCGCGGGCGGACTCCAGGACATGGAAGGCAAGAACTTCGGTACATATAGCCGTGGCCGCCTTGAAAAGACGCAGAGCGACGAGGATACGCTTGCCGATGCGAATATCTGGCAGCTTTTCCGTGCTTACCAGAAGAGCCTCAAGACAAAGATTTCGGATACGGTCCACCATATCGAACTCGACTACGTGACCATCCAGGACCGCCAGCAGGCGATTAACAACTACCTCAGCGTGAACGGTCGCGCGCTGTTTGAGGACCTGCTCGACAACGACAGCCACCCCATCGTGGCGGCGGTGACCTTCATGGCTCTCCTGGAAATGATCAAGACCGACGATGTCGTGTTCCGCCAGAGCGAACTTTTCGGCCCCATCTGGATTTACCGCAAGAAGAACAATGCGGAGTATGCCGACGAGATGGCGCGCGAGACGGTGTTCTATTCGAAGGACCCCGATGTGAAGCCGGGCCTTGTCGAGGAAATCCGCAATATGGCGCTGGCGCGCTCGCAGGCCGGTAGCGTGGGCGATATCGCGGCCGTGATGAAGGAAGCCGTGCTCTGGACTACGCGCGGCAGGGACGTGACCGAAGATGACCTGCAGGCCATGCTCGAGGGCCGCGAAGACCTGAGCGAAGTCCAGGAGAATCCGTTCGCCGAGATGATGCGCGAAGACGAAGCTGCCGAGGCGGCGATGTCGAACGTTGCGACTGCAGATGCTCCTGCTGAACCGGCGCCTGCTGAATCAGTGCCGGCCGATACCGCCGCTGCACCAGCAGGAGAAACTCCTGCCGAAGCGGAGCTTGCCGAAACAATGCCCGCCGAAAATCCCGCTCCAGTTGAAGAGCCGGCGCCAGCCGAACCCGAGAATAGCTATGCCGCGCCTGCCGAAGAACCGGCCCCTGTTGAAGAACCCGCCGAAGAATCGGGTTCACTGCCCGAGCCGCCTGCAGAACCGCAGATGAGCGACGAGGAATTCGAAGAGTTCATGAAAAAGGCCCAGGCGTTCTACGACACCCAGGCTCAAGATGATTCGGGTTCTCCCGAAGACGATGACGAATTCCCGTCCTTGGAAGTCCATTCCGGCGACGACTAGAGGTTGCGCGGAATTAATTAATCCCAGTTGATGCTCGGCGGAGGATCCTTCAGGTCCTTGTTCTGTTTTGCTGCCTCGAATTTCTTTTCTAGGAGTTCCGCGCGGTTTTTCTGCGCTTCTTTCGCTGCTGCGAACTTCGCTTCCAGATCGGAGGAGCGGGACTTCTGTTCTTTCAGGAAGTCGTCGAACGACTTGACTTCCTTCTTGTATTCCTTGTGTGAAAGCACTTCGCCCGTATCGGCATCCACCACGATTTCGCCCTTGCACATGGGGCATTCGATGGTAAGCGTCTTTACCGCCATAAAACCTCCTAGTCCCTTCGCCCGCCGATAAGGCCTGCGCGGTATGCCCAGTAGAGTAGCTGGAGAATGGAACTGATGGCGGCCGCCACGTAGGTGAGGCCCGCGGCAAACAGCACGCCCGAAACGGTATTGTATTCGCGGCCTTGTGCCACCACGTCCATGCGGGCGAGCGCCTTCTTGGCACGCGAACTCGCGTCGAATTCAACGGGAACGGTCACGAGGGTGAAAATCGTAGTGAGGGCGAACAGGAGCACGCCGATGATGGCGATGGGCTGGCCGAACGCCTTCCCGAGTCCCATGAGCATGATGCCGATAATCACGAGCCACGGCCCGAGCGTGCTGCCCACGTTTGCGGCGGGGACAATGAAAGAACGTAGCCACATCGGGAAGTATCCCTGCGCGTGCTGGATGGCATGGCCCACTTCGTGCGCGGCGACACCCGCGGCGCTCGCGTTGCGCCCGTAGTACACTTCTTTCGAGAGGTTGAGCGTCTTGTTCAGCGGGTTGTAATGGTCCGAGAGGAATCCCTGGTGCATGAGCACCTTCACGTCGGTAATGCCCGCATCCATGAGGATTGCCTTTGCCACGTCGGCGCCGGTAAGGCCGCTCGAGATGTTCACCTTCTGGCCCGCATTGAAACGGGACTTGACGAGCAGCGATACGCCACCCGAGAGGGCGAGTGTCACAATGAGAATCATCATGTAAAGTGGATCAAAGTACATTTGTATTTCCTCGATAAGATATTTTACATCATAAATGTATAAAAACAGAGCCGGAAAGGAAAGCTTCCTATCCGGCGTATTCGCATTCCATCATAAAATGGCGGGCTACATGTCGCCCATGTCTATCTTCGCCTTGTCGCGGATGCGTGTCAGCAACAGCCCTAGAACCGCATATACGACAGCTTGGACGGCCAGCAGGTAAAGTTTCGGAGCTACATCGTAGATATCGGCGCCCATCTGCTCAATCGAAAGCCAGGCGGGTACGGCAAAGGTGCTCGGGAGTATGTACGAAATCGACGTCATCCAGCGGGGCATCAGGTAGGCGGGCCAGCTGAAGTTCGCGAGGAACAGCACCGGGATGGAAAGGTATAGGAATAACTGCATACTCGATTCGCGACGCAAAAAGATCTGGGAGACGACCATGCCGAGATTGATGACCGATGCGAGGAATACTAAAGAGAACACCACCATGGGCAAGAGTTCGCCGCGGCGCGGGAAGTCGAAGATGTTGTAGACGACGCAGTGGTAGAACAGGATAAAAGAACAGTAATGAACGAAGTAGGCGAGGCTGCGGCCGAAATAGCGGTATGGAACAGTTTCATTTTCGACCGGACTGTCACGGAATTTTTTACGGAAGCGGCGGTGGGCTCTGGAACCTCCCAGCACGCAGATGCCGATGATGAGCGACTGCTGCAGGATTACGACAAGCACGCTGGGCACCACGTAGTTGGCGTAGCCGCCGGTACTGTTGAAGAGCGTCTGTATGCTGACGGGGAAGGGGTCGCGCATGGCAATCGCTTTTGCCGACGGGACCTTCTTTTCCAGGGCTATCTGCTTGACCTTGTTTGTTGCGCCCAGTGTCAGCGCACAGGTAGAAAATGCGGTGCCGATTGCTCCATGGAACATCACGTAGGCGCCGTGCGTAAAGATGTTCACCGAAACCTGGTGCTTGCCGCGGATATTCTTCTCCATGTTTTCGGGGATGACCATGAATCCGTATATCTCGTCGCGGGCCATGGCTGCCTCGGCTTGCTGCATGTCGGGGTAGATGGACTTCACTTCGATTTGTTGCGCGGCAGATGCCATTCGAATCAAATCGCGGGACATGGCCGTATTGTCGAGGTCGACAACCGCCACGGGGACCTTGGTTACGGTCTGGTGAATGTAGGGAACCGGGTAGTAGAACGCGTAGATGATGCCTGCCACCACGAGCAGAAGCACCGCGGCGGGGTCCGTGTAAATGAGCTTCCATTCGGCGAAGGCCACTTTCAAGAGACGTTTTAGCATGCCTGCGCCTCCAGTTTTGCGGCTTCTTCGCGCTTGGTTTCCAGGCGCACGTGCTGTTTCCAGCGCATCGACATGAGGAATGCGCCGAGTACGTTCCAGAATATCGCCATCCCGATAAGGATTTCCATGCTATGCCATGCAGGAACCATATCCACGTTGCCAAGCATCATTGTCGACTGGATCATGAGTACATGGGTCAGCGGCAAGACAAACGCAAAGCAGCGTACCGCGAAAGGCATCGCCATCACGGGGAAGGTCTGGCCGGCAAATGCGAAGGCGGGGCTTCCGATAATGCCTGCGGCACCGGTGGCCATTCTCATCAGGCCGAATACGCCCACAAAGACGATGCCCGCGCCGGAACATGCCGTTATCATGAACAGCTGGGCCGCAGCGGTCATCACGAACTCTTCGAACGAAAGCGGGGCGAGTATTCTATGGCAATAGGCATAGCAGCCGAGGGATTCGAGCCAGAGGATGATGTTCATCGGGAATACGCTTGCGAACCAGAGCGTGAGCCGCGAACCTTTCGCATAGCCGAGAATTTCTTTTACGCGGTGGTCGCGGAGCGGGAACGAAGTCACGTACACGCCCACAATCATCGCCGCCAGGTGGAAAATGGCGGTGACGAGCCCGAGAACGAGGAATCCCTGGTAATTGCCTTGCTGGTTTCCGACCGAGTGGATCTGCACCTTCACGGGGTCTTCCATCTGGGCTGTAAAAAGGTCGCTCCCTGCGGCCGCGAGCACGGAACGGATTTCCTTTGTCGCGAACATGTTGGTAAGGTAGTTCTGGCCGCTCGAGTAGATGGGAATCACGGGCGCTTCGAGGCGGAGCGTACGGCGTTCCAGGTCGTTCGGGAGTACGACGAATCCCTGGATTTCGCCCCGGATGACGGCATGCTCGCATTCGCCCATGTCGGAACACATCATCTTGATGTTCAGTACAGGGCTCGAACGCAATTTCGATTCAAGCTTGTCGGCAAGCTGGCTGTTGTCCTGTTTGACAATTCCGATGGGTACGTGCTGCACGATTTCGGAGGAGAACATCCCCATCGTGAAAAGGGATACGCCGATAGGCAACACCACGAGAATCATCCACAGAACGATGTTGTGGCTGAAATAGATTTTCCGGATGGTGTTCAACAGGCCATTCAATATCATGGCGCGACCGGGTTACTTGATGGAATCGGCGGACAGAAGGACGCTCATGCCGGGACGGAGGTTCTCGACCTTCTGCGTGGGGCGCAGGCGCACTTCGAACGTCTTGAGGTCGAATCCGCCGCTCTCCTTGCTGCTGCGCCAGGTGGCGTAGTCGCCCACGGAGGCGATGTAGCTCACTTCCATTTCGACGTCCTTGTCGAGCGCCGGGATATGCATCATGAACTTCTTGCCCTTGGAAACGTTCTTGAGCATGTCTTCGCGCAGGTGGAATACCGCCCAGGAATCGTCCAGGTCGGTCACCGCGATGACGGGCATGCCGGAACCGACGACTTCGCCTTCTTCGGCGAGCTTCAGCGAGACTTCGCCGCTGATGGGGCTCCTGATCTTGGTTTCTTCGAGGTAGGCGTCCACTTCGGCGGTGGCGCCCTTCGCCTGCATCACGAGTGCGTTTGCGGCGGCCTTGTCTTCGCTGCGGGCGCCGGCAACGGCCTGGTTGTACTGCGCCATCGCTGCATCGGCGGCGGACTGGCTTGCCTTCATCTGGGTCTCGGCCTCATCACGCTTCTGGAGCGGGAGCACGCCTTCGTTAAAGAGCTTCTGCACGCGGTCGTAGGTATTCTTTGCGAGGGTTGCCGCATCCTGGGCGCGGTCCGCCATGGCCTTCAATGCAGTGATATCTTCGCTGCGGGCACCGTTGCGGGCCTTGCTTGCCTGGGCGCGTGCTGCACCGAGGGCGCCTTGAGCTTGAATCTTCTTAGCTTCGATTTCCGGGCTGGAGATGATGGCAACGATGGAATCCTTCACCACCATGTCGCCCTCGTGCACGAACAGGCGTTCGATGCGGCCGGGGACCTTCCCGGCCACGAGCACGCGCCGTGCTTCCATCTGGCCTTGCAAGAACTGCTCGCGGGGTGCCGTTGCGAACTTCTGCAACTGAATTACACCCAGAACGACGAGTGCAATCAGCCCTGCGACAATAATAATTTTACCGAGTGTCTTAAGCACGTTCATTACTTTGCCTCCGTTTTTTCAGCCGAAGTTTCTTCTTTCTTTGCGGAATCTGTGGTGCTTGCCGTATCCGCCGGGTTCGCCGGTTCCTGTGCCGGTGTTTCTGCCGCCTGCTGTTCTGCAGGTGCAGCTGTATTTCCGTTTGCCGTGCTGTCGGCAGGCGTTGCTGCGACAGGTTCTGCCGGTGTCGCGCTGTCTGCGGGTGCAGCGCTTTCGGCAGTTGCGTTTGCCTGTATGGGTTTCGCCTTGCCGATGAGGGTTCCGGCGGCTTCAATCTCGCCGGCCGCTTCCAACAGGCCGAGCCATGCCACGACGGCATCGTAATGTGCCTTCAGGTCGGCCACCTGCAGGCGCGAAAGCGAGAGTTCCGCGTCCACCACGTCGAGGCCGGTCGCAAGGCCCGCTTCGTATGCACGGGTCTGGCTGCGGAGCGCTTCGTCGGCGAGTTCTCGCGTCTTCACGAGGCTCGTAAGGCGGCTCTTCGCGTGTTCCATTTCGCGCCAGCGCTTTTCTACGAGCAGGTTGATATTGTCGAGGGTCTGTTCTTCCTTGCTGGCAAGGGAGCGTTCCATCGCTTTTGCGGAACTCACCTTTGCGCGGGATTCTGCACCGCCTAAAATCGGGAGGTCCCACTGTGCCTTTGCACCTACGGCCCATTCGGGCTCGAGAATGGTCAAGTCCTTCGTATAGAGTTCGCGGTAGCCGAACAGCGCCACGGTCGGGAACCAGTCGGCACGTGCTGCGCGCACGGCATCGTGGCTGCGCTTGCGTTCTGTACGGAGCTGCCGGAGTCCCGGGTGTTTTTCGCGGGCCATCATCTTGAAATCTTCCATGCTGCGGTCGAGTTCGGGCGCCTCCACCGGGGTTGTCGCCGTAATGCTCGTGTCCGTGCGGAGCAGGCTTGCGAGCGCCATGCGGGCGAGGGACTGGTCGCGCAGGGCGTCTTCGAGGGCGTTCTGTGCTTCGGCGAGGGCCACTTCGGCGCGCAGGCGTTCCGCCTTGCTAATCTGGCCGCCTTCTTCGAGCTTCCTGGAACGTTCCAGGTGGCCTTCGAGGTTCTTCATGGTCGATTCGCGCAGTACCGTGAGCTCTTCGGCCAGGCGCAGCATGAAGTACTTGGTGGTGACATCCATCAGGATGGCGTTCTGCGCCATGTCGAATTCTGCCTTGCGGGCGTTCACGTTCTCTTTTGCGGCATCGTAGGCGGAATAGATCTTGAGGCCGGTGAAAATCGGCCACACGACGGTCACGCGTGCGTTGAAGAACACGTCGTCCTGCACCTTCATGCCGAAATCGGTCTCGTCAATCTTTTGGGAGGCGGCTGCGCTGTAGTTGTCGGCTGCCTGCTGGACGAGGGCGTTGGCTTCGGGGCTACTCAAGACTCCGCTCCTGATTTCGCTGGCCTTCTGGTCGACCATGGCCTTCGCGGTCGCTTTGTCAAGCCCTGCGGCCATAGCTTGCTCCACGGCAGCGTTATATGCCTTGGAATAGGCCATGTCATAGGCCGAAAGATACGCTTTGGAATAAGCTGCGGCGCCTGCCATTTCGCTCATCGGTTCCTGTAGGCGGCTCAAGTCGATGGTAATGGGTTCGTTGATTTTCGTCACGCCTGCGGAAAGGGAAACCTTGGGTAAAAAACGGGAACGGGCTTCGACCCGGCCGCTTTCCGCCATCTCTACCTTGGCTTTTTCCGCCTTTATCTGTGAGTTGTTGGCTTTCGCCATTTCGATGGCTTCCTGCAAAGAGAGCGGGGAGGCCACGGCTAAAGCGCCTAAAGAAACGATGTAAAACAAGCACTTTTTCATAGCAATGAAAAAATACATTTTTTGTAAAGTCCAGGCAACTCCATTCATCCTGTTGTTTGTGCAAATTATCTGCTAGTCTGTATACAGGCAGATGCATGTGTTAGCGAATTGGCGCTATTCGCGACTATTTGGATTGGAGGTGTATACAAAAAAGGCCCCGCTTGTGCGGGGGGGCCTTTTGATAATATAGAATGATTTTTCCGGATTAGAGCTTGCCCGGAGTCGGAAGATCGACTTTCCATGCCCCGGCTTCGTAGCCCATGGTGGAGGTGTCTACGCGGTGCAGGCTGTAACCGAAGCCGTCAGCCTCGGCGAGGCCGTCCCAGTTGTCGGAATAGAGCGTCGCATCGTGCCAGACGTAGAAGTACTTGGTTACGCCATCGGTGTCGGTTTCCTTGGTGAAGGGTTCCTTCACCGCAATCGTTTCGCCGCGGTTCGAAAGCTTGCCCTTGTAGGTCATGATTTGTACATCGGCGGAAATCGAGTAGGTGCTGCGGACGAAATCGGCGTTCCAGGTGGTAATGCCGAACGTCTGCATATCCACATCTTCGAGCGTTTCGGGAATCAGGAGCAGCAGGCCCTTCGGGGGGATGCTCATGCTCGGGAATTCCATGTTGATACCTTCGACCTTCCAGCCCTTCTGTACGGAGGCGCTGTAGAGGGTGACGGCGGCGTCCGAACCGTTCACGATTTCCATGAATTCGAACGGAACCGTGGTATTGGAGCTTGCCGGATGGTAGTTGATTTCGTTGATATAGAGGGAGCCGACCTTGAGTGCGGAATTCTTTGCACCGGGGGTTGGCGTAGCAAGCGGGCCTTGGGCTGTAGAACCGTCGGAGAGGTCGACTACGCCGCTCGAGGTGTTGGCTGCCGGAACCCAGATACTCGATTCGTCGCCTTCCTGCGGGCCGCGCAGGTAGAATTCACCGCCATCGGGAGCGACAATCAGTTCTTCGTCAAACGCCGTGTTGGCTTCGAGAACGAGGTAGCCCTTTGCAGGTACAATGCCCGACTTGATGTTGAGCGTCTGGTTGCGGCGCTTGACTTCGAGAGTCCAGCCCGTAATATCGACGGCCTGGTCGCCTGCGTTGTAGACTTCAATCCAGGATTCTTCACCGGCCTTGTACGGCATGATTTCGTTGATGCGCACGTTCGTCGGGGCGACCCACTGGTCTCCGCCTACGCCCGGGGTGCCGCCATCGGCCTTGCTTGCCGCCCAGGAATTGGGCTGGGCAGCATTGCCGCCCAAGTACACGAGAGAACGGCCATTGCCGTCGGCAAGGCTCGGCCAAGGAGGTTCGTTACCGAAAGCGCAGCTGACGTCGCCTTCGCCCTGGACCTTCACGTTGACCACATCGCCTTCGTTGAAGAGCTTCACGTTCTGGGCGTCATTCCACGGTCCGAAAAGCCTGCCTGCAAATGTCGGGTAGGCGGCCTTGAATGCGGTGGGGTCGTTCGTGACCACCACGTATTCGCCCTTCTTGAGGGGTTCTGCCGGGAACGTGTAATCGACGGCGCCGCTCAGATGAAGGAAGAAATTCTGCATGTTGTCCATGTCCATGCCGCCCGCAATGTAGATTTCAATCCATTCGAGCTTGGAATCCTTGGCATGGTACATGATCTCGGAACAGGCCATCTGCGGCTGGGCATTATCTGCGATGGAGGAGCTAGACTTCACCACGGAACCACTGCTTCCGGGATCGACAGCGCTGCTGCCAGGAATGCCATCACTGCTTCCGGGGGTTCCCGCGCTGTTCGGCACAGAGGAGGAACTTTCCGGATCTGGGGAAGAAGGACTGTCGCATGCGGAGAATGCTCCGAGCATCGAGACCAAGGTTCCTGTCAAAAGCCACTTTTTCATGTTCATAAGGGCCATCCTTTTTGAGGTTTTACGCTCTGTAATAAAAATCCTAGAAGTTTCCGGCCAGTTTTGTCCAGTAGGGGGACTTGAATCGGCGCGGATTCTCGTAAACTCGTTTCCATTCGGCTGCCGCATTACCGAATTTAGAAAATGCGGAGTGCTTGAGGTTCAAAAATCTGATGAGGTCGAACATCCAGTAAGGAACTTGTGAGCAGGGACACTTCAATTCGAGCACAGCGTCCATTCCCGGCTGGAAAAACCTCGGAAGACCGGTCGAATGCATGTAGTGCGGGTCGACCGTATAGTCGAAGCCGTTCTCCTCGCGGAAGCGCATGCCCGTGTCGATAGTGACGCGGGAGTATTCTTCGCGCAGCCCGAACCAGGCGCGACGCTTGTACTGCGTCAAAAGGCGCGGGTGGGCGTTGTGGAGTTCCGTCTTGTACAAGAAATCCTTCAGGTACATGCGGTCCTTTTCGCCCTTGCAGGGCCATTCTTCGGGTTTCATGTGCCAGACTTCGCCCGGATTGATTCCCTTGATGGTCGCACGGCTCTTGTAGCAGATGCTACGGATTTTGCGCTTGACTTCAAAATGGAATGTGCCGTCCTGTGCCGGATGCTCACCGTAGGTACGGATGCGCATGTTGAAACGGTCCAGGAGCTGCTTCTTTTTCCAGCCGAGGAATGTCCACTTCGGGGAATCTAGGTACAGGTTCGTAATCCAGTAGAATCCGCCCGGAGTAATCTTGGAATAGTAGTCTTCTTCGCAGTACGGGGCAAGGAAAGCACCTATCCGGTCCGCCCATTCGACGGGGATGTGGTACTTGAGCTCGAAACGTTCGAGGAGGCTAAAACCGCGGGCTTCTGCCATACTACTTCAGAGCCTCGCGCAAGTGGTTCCCGCTGTTTTCGCGGGCAAGGATTCCCGCGTAGTTGAGCAGTTCAAGATAGCGGGCAAAGATATCGTATTCGAGCTTGACCGCCTTCATGTCGCTTTCGAGCGCACTTTCCTTGGCACGCAGGAGCAGCAGCGGGTCGGAACCGGCATTGCGGGCGAACTGTTCCATGAACCCGCTCGCGCCCACCTGTTCCACGAATTCCTTCTGCACCTTCCACTGGCCAATCAGCGCGAGCACTTCTTCGGTGAGGCGCGCCACCTTCTGGTTAATGTCACGCACGTCGGCGAGATAGTCGCTCTCGGCATCGAGCTTTGCCACCTGGAGCTTGAGGTCGGAATCCTTACCGCTGTCAAAGAACGGCAGGCGGAACGCGAGATTCACGAAGAACTTGTCGGCCGTCTTGCGGGTGTCCTTGTCTGGGACGAGAAAATCCGCTGTTTCGGCACAATTTACAGCGGTCGCGCAACCCGTTTTTGTTTTAAAATCTTCTACATAATCGCGATACTGCCCTGTACCAAACACATCAGATGCGTCCAAAGTCTTGTACTTTTCCATGCGGGATTCAATCTGCAGGGAGTAACCGATGCCGATATGCGAGATGTAGTCGCGGCCCTTGCTCACGTCCTGCTTGGCCTGCGCCACTTCGCTGTCGCGCTTGCCGCGGGCCATCGCCACCAGCGGGAAGTTCTCGTTCACTTCTACGCCGTTCGAGAGGATCTGGGCAAGTTCATCCATCGTCGGGAGGAACGAGGAATCCAGATTCACTTCGTCGAAGTCGGGCACCCAGATTTTCATCTTGAGTTCCGCATCGCGGAGTGCAGTGCTGTCCGAAAGCAGATCAGCCTTGATGGACGCGCTTTTCTCGAGCGTGCTCATCAGGTCTTCGGCATTGAACGTCGCCGAACCGGACTTGAGGTGCAGAACCTCGATGCGGTCGGTGTTCACCTGCAACAGCTGCTTGTTGATTTCGTTGATTTTTTTGCGCATCACGTAGCGCACGCCACGTTCGTAGCGGTCGTAGAGCAACAGCGAACGTTCTACGCCAAAGCGGGCCTTTTCGTAGTCTCTTACGGCATCGGCACGTTCCTTGTCGGCAGCACTTTCGCCGAATGTCTTTGGGCTCATGCGGAGTTCAAAATCGTGTTTGGCAAAACTGAAACCGTCCAACTGGTAACGTAGTTCCAGCTTGTCCCAGAGTTTCGTGCTCCTGCCGGAAGCAGTTGCCTCGGAACGCTTCTGTGCCGCCTCGTAACGGGGGTCGCTTTGCGCAGACTGTATGAGCCTGTCCCAAGTGAGAGGGCCAGCGAATACTGCTGCCGAAAGCAATGCGGGGAGTGCAAAAATGCGCTTCATTATTTTTTACCGTCTTTCTTGAGGTGTAAAACGCTTGTCTCGGTGATGGTCACCATCTCGCCCAGGAGGAACGGGTTGTCTTCGGGAATCTTGATGGTCACTTCACGGCCGTAGACGGGCAGTTCGGGCATCTTCCACATACGGGTCGGGAAGGGGACGATACGGCTGGAGAGGCCGACAACTTCGCCAACCACGGCCTTTCCCGTACCGGCGAGCGTGGTCACCTTCACGGCTTCACCCACGTTCATGTTTTGGTAAATCTGTTCGTTGATGTAACCGCGCACCAAGGTCGGGCGCTTGTGGGTGAGCGTAACGATCGGGGCGAAACTCGAAACCTTTTCACCGTCGCGGACGTTCACGTCACCGACGACCCAGTTTTCCTTGGCAATCTGGATGAGTTCTTCCTGCTGCTTCTTGAGTTCTTCGAGTTCCTTCTTCAGGTTCTCGGCTTCGCTCTTGCCGGTGGTTTTTTGGAGCCTGCCGCTGCCGCGGAGGAGCGCAATCTGTTCGTTCGCGCTCTTGGTTGCAAGCGCAAGTTCGTTCTTGAGGCTCTTGATGCGCAAGGCCATCGCGTCGTTGCCGTCACCGCCGGACTTGGAGTTCGAGAGGCTCTTGAGCTTGGCGGAAATGGCCTTGTTGCTGTTGTATTCCGTTTCCAGGTTGCGAATTTCGGCGGAGAGGGCCAGGCGGCGGGTCTCGAGGTTCGCCTTGACTTCGGCCACCTTCTGGTCGATTTCGGCGGAACTCAGGTTGCTGCGGCCTTCGAGGGCGTCAAGTTCGCGGGTAACTTCGGAGATGCGGAGCGTAAGGTCGGGGCGGTTGATTTCGACAATCGTGTCGCCCACCTGGATTTCCTGGCCGGGAACCACGTGCACCTTCACGATTTCGGTCGCGGAAGGCACGCTGATGATGGTTTCGCTCGCTTCGGCGATACCGCGGAACATGGCTGCCTTGCCCTGGTAGACGAGGCCGAGTACGATAGCGATGATAACGCACAGGGCCCATGCGATGGAAAGCTTGTGGCTGTAGACATATGCCACGCCGGCGTTATTCTTGTGGGTGTTCCAGAAATTATCGAGCAAATCTTCAAGCTTGTTCATTTCGGCCTCCTACATTTCCGTCGTGGCGTCCTGCATCATGAACTGCACGTCCGAGATGCCTTCCAGCTTGGACAGTTCGTTCAGGATTTCGGCGGCGGGTTTTGTTGCACGGAGGCGCACCTGGTAGGCCACGTCGAGGCGGGCACCGCCATCGACTTCGCGCATGGTAATGAGGATGAATGTCTTGAGGCTCGTCTTCATGATATGTTCGACCTGTTCGCGGACCGGGCCTTCGTTCGGGAGGGCGAAGCGGAGCATGCCGTCAAAGAAATGCTTGGTGCCGAGACCCGTGCGGGAAAGGAGGAATGCTACACAGCAGAAAGCGACCGTACCACCGGCGGCAGCGCCCCAGGCGTACACACCGCATCCGATACCCGCACCTAGCGATGCGAATATGAACATGATATCTCGCGGGTCCTTGAAACTCGTACGGAAGCGGACGACCGAGAGGGCGCCCATCATACCGAGGCCACGGCCGACGTTGTCACCGATGGCCTGCATAATCATCGCAGCCGCAACCGAGCTCAAGACGATGCCCTGGACGAAGTTACGGGAATACGAAAGGCCGAGGAACGTTTTTTCGTATGTCCACCCGATCATGGAAGAGAGGATAAAGGCCAATGTAAGCGTATAGATCAGCGTGATGATCGTTGCATTGGTCGTACTAGATTGGACCGCAAGAAGGTCTAGCATAGTATCTCCATATTTATATCGTTTTTGCTTTTTGTTCCCATAATCTACTTAAAAAAGCCGAAATTTAGAGCCTTTTTCTGTAAAATTGGGTCAACAAAAACATGTTAATTTCCTTAAAAAAGGAGTTAAGTGGTATTTACACCCGAAAAATAGATAAAAGTGCTTCTAAACTCACGTAAAGAAGAGTTTATAAAGCGATTTCCGTTGTAAATCGATACACCAAAAAGAGCCTTTATTTTTAATTTTTTTTACATGAAACGGAATGGAAAGAAGCGTACTCCCATGACCCGTTCGCAGATGATGCGGGCGGTCCGTTCGGAAGATACCGTACCGGAGTTACGGGTGCGCAGGGAACTGTTCCGTGCCGGATTCCGTTACCGCCTGCACCGCCGTGACCTGCCCGGTTCTCCGGACCTTTTCATCTTGAAATACGGGGTGGTGGTGTTCGTGAACGGGTGCTTTTGGCACCAGCATGGCTGCAAGTTCACGAGCCGGCCCAAGAGCAATCCTAGTTTCTGGAATGACAAGTTTACAAACAACGTTGTACGAGATGTGAAGACGGGCTGGAAGCTGTCCTTGCTCGGGTTCCGCACGGCGACTGTCTGGGAATGTTCCATCAAGAACGACTTCGAACGTACCATGGAACTCCTGGAGGCCTTTATCCTGGGCGACGAGGAAACCATCGAAATTTGATACCGGACAGAAAAAACGTATATTTGATGCCGGAATAAGGAGAAAACATGAACTTTTCCAGAGTATTTGCCGCTACGGTGCTTGCAGTATCGTTCGCTTTCGCGCAGCCGGATGCCCCTGTCGTGGAACAGGCGGGCATGCAGGCCCCCCAAAAGACGAGTATCAATAGCAAGATGGGCTTCGGTATCCACGGGCAGTTCGAAATCGTGAGCCTTTACGGCCTTGCCCAGGACTGGAACCTGGGGGATGACGAAGAAGCTCCTGCAGGTATCGGTTTCACTGGGGGCTTCCGCGGACGCATTCCCATGATGCCGGTTGTGCATTTTGCACCCGAACTCAACTTCCATTATGCGCAGCTTACCCAGAAGGACGAAGCCGCCGAGCGCAGCTTTACGCAGATGGACCTCGAAGTCCCCTTGATGCTGAGGGCTATCTTGAAGGACCTGTTCTACGTGACAGCCGGTGCACAGCTCGGGTTTAACCTCTACTCGAAGGCTACGGTGGATTTCGGTAGTGACGACAATGGCGGGTACCTAAACCCGATTGACATCGAATACGAAGAAGACATCGATAAGGCGTCGTTCGGGTTTGGCTTGGTGCTTGGTTGCGGATTCGTCTTCTTCGACAGGATATCCGTCGATGCCCGTTTTGTTCTGGGACTTACGGAAACTTATCCGGATGGCAAGAGCGATTACGTCTCGATGGACGGCGGAAAGCAAAAATCGTTCCAGTTCGGTGTCGGTTTCTGGATTATGTAATAGCGGCTGCCGGTTTTCCTTTATTTTGGACAACATTGTCTAGAAAAAGACAACGTTGTTTATAAAAAAATGTATTCTTGTAATAATGTGTTGCAGATGCAATACATGTTAAAAACATGAACATTATAAAGGAGAAATAATGAAAACAAGTACTCTTGGATGGGGACTGGCTTCCGTTGGAATTCTTTCGTCTATTGCAGGCTTGTGAGCTTGTGGCGATACGACCAATATTACAGAATCCTCCAACATCGGCTCCGTGGCATCTATCAAGAAACTTCCTGAATGCAACGAAGACAACTCAGGCGAGATGAAGTATGTGGCAGATTCTGCCGAGGTCTATTTCTGCATGGACGATGAGTGGAAGCCGATGGTTCCTCAGGCAAAAGATGGGGGAAAGGGCGATAAAGGTGATAAGGGAGACAAAGGCGATAAAGGAGATAAAGGCGACAAGGGAGATAAGGGGGACACGGGTGAATCCTGCACCGTCAAATCGATTGACGGCGGCTACAAGCTGGAATGCGCCGGTGATTCTTCTGCAGTTGTGCTGAACGGCAAGAATGGAAAGAACTGCACGTTCGAAGAGGATGGGGAAGGTTCCGTAATTGTAAAATGCGGTGACGACGAGGCGAAGTTCCCCCTGCATGTTTGCGGTGACAAGCCTTATAATCCCCAGAAGAGTTTCTGCTATGAATCGAAACTCTATAGCTGTAATGGTGAACCCTACGATCCGACAAAACGCCTATGCGATGCCCGCGATGGCAGTCTGTACAGGATTACGGCTATTGGAGGCCAGACATGGATGTCGGAAAATCTCAATTATTCCGACAGCGTGGCAACGCCTAGCCTGCAGAAGCGCTCGTGGTGCTATGGCAATGAAGAAAAGAAATGCGATAAATATGGTCGCCTGTATACTTGGCTTGCTGCAATTGATTCCATGAAACTCTACGATGAAAAAGGCGTCCTTTGCACGAGCTTTGCAACTTCCTGTACGCTTCCGGATACCGTACAGGGTATTTGCCCTGATGGTTGGCACCTGCCGAAAGAGGAAGAGTGGAATGTGCTGTTTAAGTTTGTTGGCGGACAACAGCAGGCTGGCGTGCAGCTCAGGGCGAAGACGGGCTGCTATGATTATGGTGGAGGGACTGGAATCGTCGGGCTGGACGCTTATGGCTTTTCCGCTATGCTCGGAGGTTACAGAAACGCTAGCTATGAAGAATTTAGCGCGGAAGGCTACTGGGCTAGATTCTGGAGTGCAACAGAAGAGAAGGAGCAGGACATCAAGGATCGCGCGTTCAGCTTGATTATCCCCTGTGATTTCGAGGCGACTGGCACTGGACCTTATGAAAAGAAATCGGGCTTTTATGTTCGCTGCATAAAGGATTAATAGAAGGAACGACTGTTACTTATTACTCGTTCTTTAAGGATTTGATGATTATAAAAAGGGTCGGCATTGTTGCCGGCCCTTTTCTATATACATAACTAAACAGGTTACTGAATACCGCAGGTTGCTTCGGCAGAAAGTACGAAGTCAACCATGTCGTCATCGCAATTAGATACCGGAAGGCCTACGGTCACATTGTAAGAACCAGTACTCTTTTGTCCACCAACTGTCATGGTCAGTGCGCCCTGCAATTCCTGCGTCCACTGTGTTTCGCAGAATACAATGCACTTGTCGCCACCAACAGAAACGTTCAAGTGGACCTGGGTTCTACCCGCAGGAATCTTGATCTTTCCTGCAGCCTGTGCAGCCTTAATTTCATAATCCGGAATACGGGAGTCGATTGCCTTTGCTGCATCGCAAGTCACGGACACCTTGGTGTTGTCGTTATTCGCGACCAAGACGGAAACGCCGGAAACGACATCGCCCTTCTTGGTGACCGGAGCTGTTGCTGTAAGGCCGGATGCATCGGCTGTTGCGCCCGTCCATGCGTATGAAAGTGTAAAGTTGGCACCCGTCTTGCAGCCTGAGATAGTCCATGTGGCAGATTCACCGGCCGCGACATCGGGCATAAGATTCGTTCCCTTGCACGCGCAACCCGTAATCGGGGAACCGTTCACGTTGACGGGAGAACAGGTGACGGTTTCGGCGCCTTTGGAAGAGACCACTCTCACGGTGGCGGTCTTAGTGCCGGAGGTTGCGTACGTTACAACAGGAGACTTCGCATTCGATGTTCCCGGTGTACCATCCACGAAGTTCCAATCGTATTTGAGCCCCATCATTTCGCCAGGCTCCAGAATGTTGCTGTTGGCGGCGAATTTCCATGTGACCTGCGCATTGAGTTCTGCCGTTGCAGCCGCGGGGGCGCAAGTGCCGAGACCGTTTGCAGGCGGCGTGTCAATCGACGAGGAAGACTGCAAAGGCGGAGGAGCTACAGAAGAACTGCTCTCTGCAGGGCCAATCGGACCCCTGGAGGAAAAGTTGTACGGAATAGAGGAACTGAGTCCCCTGGAAGACGATTGTGGCACGGCTTCGGAAGATTCCGGCATCTCGCTGGACGACATCTCGAGCAACTTGCCCTGGGCTCTTACCATTTCGTCTGCACACACGGAGTCTTGGGCACACTTTTTCTTTATGGTGTCTATGCTGGCGGGAAAGGCAAAATCATAGGAGTTTCCCTGTTCGTAGGCTAGATCGATAAGTGCTTGGACACCACCTGCAGGGTAACTGTCGTCATCGAATGATTGGACGGGACCGCCACCGCAGGCCCAAAAACTGGCAACAACGCCAACAGAAGAAAGACCTATCAAAAGTTTCTTGTTCATACAAAACCTCTTTTGAGGAAATTTACATTAATCTTTGTCAAAAAGAGCAAAAGAAACAATTTTTCGTGAAAGAAAACACAGAAAAAAACGCTTTTTCGCCCCGAAAAAGCAGTTTCGGCACCCTTATTGCTCCTCTTCGACAGAAATTTTGCGCTGCCCGGTGATGAACTGGTGCACGTAGGGGTTGCTGGTGTTCTTGATTTCGTCCACGGTGCCAACCTCGATGATACGTCCGTTGTAGAGCATCGCGATGCGGTCGGCCACCTTGAAGGCGCTCACCATGTCGTGCGTCACGACGACGGAGGTCACCCCGAGCTTGCTCTGCATGTCGAGGATGAGGTCGTTGATGACGTCGCTCGTGATAGGATCGAGGCCGGTTGTCGGTTCGTCGTAAAGGAGGATTTCGGGGTTCAACGCGATGGCTCGGGCGAGGGCCACGCGCTTGCGCATACCGCCCGAAAGTTCGGAGGGCATCTTGGTGCGGAACTCGGGGACGAGGTTTATCATCTGGAGTTTCTCGGTCACTACGTCCTGAATTTGCTTTTCGGAGAGTTCCGGATGGTGCTCGCGCAGGGCGAACGCGATGTTCTCGCCGGTGTTCATGGAGTCGAAAAGCGCACCCATCTGGAAGAGCATGCCCATCTTGCGGCGGATGGTATGCGTGTCGAAGAACTTCGGGGTACTGATGGTCACGCCATCGACAGATACCTCGCCTCCGTCGGGTTGCAGGAGGCCGATCATGTGCTTCAGGATCACGGACTTGCCGCCGCCGGACTTGCCGATGATGACCATGGTCTCGCCACGGCGGATATCCAGGTTCACGTCTTCGAGCACGGTCTGCGGGCCGAAGGACTTCTTGAGTCCCTTCAGGCGGATGGCGATATCATTCGGGTCTATCTTTACGTTCGGCATAGTGGCACCTGCATAAACTAGAAGAACATGATGGCATCAAGAATAAAGTCGGAAATCAGAATCATGAGGCAGCTCGAGACCACCACGTTCATTGTCGCAAGCCCCACGCCGCGGGCACCGGGCTTGGCGTTTATCCCGTGGTAGTAACCCAGCACGAAAATCAGTACGCCGAACACGAGCGACTTGATCATGCCCGACCAGAGGTCCATGGAATTGAACAGGTACTGCATGCCTGTCGTGTAGGTGTACGTGGTGATGTCGAGGCCGAGCACACACACAATCCAGCCGCCGATAAGCGCGAGGCAGTTGGATATGGCGGTGAGGCACGGGATCATCGTCATGAATGCGACAAAGCGCGGGAGCGCGAGGTAGCGGTACGGGTCGAGGCCGAGAACCGTGTAGGCGGAAAGTTCTTCCTTCTCCTTCATGCTCCCGAGTTCTGCAGCGACAGCGCTGCCCACGCGGCCCGAAAGCACGATGGCCGTAAGCAGGGGTCCAAGTTCGATGAGCACCATCTTGCAGGCTGCCGTACCGACGAACTTGTCGGCCACCAGGTTCTGGAATTCGAATTCTGCGCAAACGGTCGCCACCATGCCCGTGAATATGGAGGTCACGAACAGGAGCGGCAGGCTGGATACGCCGATGGATATCATCTGCTTCACGATGAGGTCCGGATTCTTGAACACGTGCGGAAGCTGTTTCAGCGTGAGAAACAGGATGCACAGGACTTCGCCAATGCTCGAAATCCCGTCGACAATGACGCGCCCGATCCATACCGCAGGTTGAAGCAGGATAGACATTACTGGTAATCTCCGAAGGAATAGCCGCCGGCCGCCGCGTCGTCGCCGTAGCTGTATTCAGAATCTTCGCCGCCGCCTTCGCCTTCTCCGTTCTCGGCGTCGTAGAACGTGGTGTATTCGGGAACGAACGCGAGGGGAATATCCCTCACGGAACCGTTACGGTGCTTGGCGACGATGAGTTCGGCCTTGAACTTGTCCTCGTCCTTGTGGGTGCGCACGTAGGGGCGTTCCACGAACCAGACCATGTCGGCGTCCTGTTCGATGGAGCCCGATTCGCGGAGGTCGGAAAGCTGCGGCCTGTCGCGGCCCTTTTCTTCGACCTTACGGCTGAGCTGTGCGAGCGCGATGACGGGAATGTGTAAGTCCTTGGCGAGAATCTTGAGGCCGCGCGATATGGCGCCGATAGCGACGGCTCGGTTTTCTTCGCCGCCGGTCTTCATCAACTGGAGGTAGTCGATGATCAGCATGTCGAGCTTGTCCTTGCGCTTGAGGTCGCGGGCCTTGCTCATGAGTTCCATGATGCCGAGGTCGGCGTTGTCGTCCACGTAGAGCGGGGCCTGGTTGATGGGGGCGACCGTCGCGATGAGCTTGCGCATCTCTTCGGGAGAAAGCTTGTTGTTGCGGAGCTTGCTCTGGTCAATTTGAGCCCTGGAGCAGAGCAGACGCTGGGCGAGCTGCACGCCGTCCATTTCGAGGCTGAAGAAGGCGACGTTCCTGTGGTAGTTGATGGCTGCGTTTGCTGCAATCGTGAGAGCGAAAGATGTCTTGCCGACACCGGGACGCGCTGCAAGGATAATCAGGTCGGAATCCTGCAGGCCGTTGGTGAGCTCGTCGAGTTCCTTGATGCCCGTGGGCACGCCGGTGATGCCGTCCTTGCGGTTGTTCAGGCGGTCGAGAAGCGGGTTCACGAAGTTCTCGATGGGCCGGAGCGTGTTCTTCACCTGCTTTTCGGCGATGGCGAAAACGTCCTTTTCTGCCGCTTGCAGGACTTCGTCGGGGTTGTTGCCCGCATCCATCGCCTTCTTGATGGTATCCGAAGACATCTTGATGAGCTTGCGGAGCACGTACTTGTTGCGCAGGTGTTCCAGGTTCCATTCCACGTTCGCCGACGAGGCTACGCTTTCCATCATTTCGAAAATATATTCGCGTCCGCCTGCCTGGGCGAGTTTCCCCATCTTTTCGAGCTGGGCGGGGAGCGTTAACATGTCGATGGGTGTACCTTGGCTGTACAAATCTCTCATGGCGTGCCAGACCAGCTGGTGGCGTTCCATGTAGAAGAAATCGTCTTCTGTCACCATCTCGATGACGGGCGCGATTACATTGGGGTCGCGAAGGATTCCGCCGAGCAAATAGCGTTCGGCATCGCAGTCCATCGGGACTTGGCGACCTTCGTAGTTACCACCTTCTTTTGCAAATTCGGACATATACTTGTGGAAATATAATTTTTAGTTTCAGCAAAAATACGAACTTTTCGGGAGATGGACCTTCCAGGTGAGCCATTTCAGTTGCTTGTCCTGCGACATTGCGACGGCGTCTACGAGCGAGCACGTCTTGGTGCCCGAAAATTCGAGGTCGGTTCCGGCGAGGTCGTTGAAGTTCTTGCCCTTTCCGAAGAGCTGGTGGAATAGGCCTTCGCCGAACGAGACCATGATGCCGGGGTTTACGAAGGAGAGTTCCTTGGTGAGCATCTTGCGCAGGGCCGCCTCGAACAGGGGCGGGATGTTCCTTGCGGTGTGCCCCTTGTAGAAGTAGGTGACTCCGATGGAATCCGCGGTGATTTTCAGGTTGGAGAAAAGGCGGATGAGCATCTGGCCCGCTTCGGAAGAGAGGTAGCCGCCCTGGTCGGGAAGTGGGTTCGGCATCAGGAGCAAAAGTTTCGGGGACTCGGGGCCTTCGTAGCGCGCGAGGTTGCTTATGCCGGAATAGATGGCCTCGTTCTGGATGGCTTCGTAGAAGGCGTCCAGGGATTCTGCGGATTCGAATGCGGCTGCGGCCTTCTTTGCGGCAGGGCGCGCGGCGGGCATGGCCGCGACGGGGATGATGGGGGCTTCGGGCGCCTTTGCTGCGGTACTTGCCGCCGGCTGCATCGCAGGCGGCGGCTGGATTGTGGGGGCCGCGGGGGCGGGCTTGTGTACCGGCATGGCCGCCGGGCGCTGGGGCTTTGATAGCGTCCAAGGCTCGTCGAGGTACACGTCGGAAAGGCCCATGTCTATCTGGCCCTGCAAATAGTTCCGCAATTCGCTGAAATCAAATTCTTCAGGCATCGGAGCCTCCTTGGCGCTCGTGTAGTTCGTTCAAGGCAAATTCAACAATCTCTGTGGCGAGATCGATTTTGCCGCCCATCTTCATCTCGCAGATTTCTGCATTCGGGCGGATTAGGGTGTAGCGGACGTCGTCATAGCCGAAACCGCTGCCGCTTGCGACGGGGGCGTTTAGCAGGAGCGCGTCTGCACCGCTCTTCGCGAGTTTCTCGGCGGCGTGTTCCTTGAAGTGGTCGGTCTCGAGCGCGAAACCCACGATGACCTGGTTTGCGGTGCGGTTGTTGCTTGCCTGGGATGCGCGGGCCGCGGTGCAGTCGCGCAGTATGTTCGGATTGGGCACGAGCTCGATGGTGAGCTGGCTCCTGCTGTCCTTGATTTTTTCGGCGGCTGCGGTTTTCGGACGGTAGTCCGCGACAGCCGCGCAGTGGACTATGACATCGGCAGAGGGCTGTCGGGCCATGACGGCGTCGTGCATCTCCCGGGCGCTCTGCACGCGGGTGACTGCGACACCGCTCGGGAACGCCGCCTCCATCGGGCCCGCGACGACTTCGACCTCGAAGCCGTTCGCGTAGAATACCGAGGCTAGCGCGACGGCGGTCTTGCCGCTGCTGCGGTTAGAAATGTAGCGGACCGGGTCAATCGCTTCTTCGGTGCGGCCCGCGGTGAGGAGCACCTTCTTGCCGTAGCCGGGGAGCGTTTTGTCTTGCGTGGGCGGGATGTCCACTGCGACGGGTACTGCCGGCGGTTCGGGGGCGTTGCGGGGGTGGCCCCCGCTAGATGGGGTAGCGAGCGACGCAGTGCGAGGTAGGGGCAGACTTGCCCCTTCCAAGTATTCCACGATCTCCGCGGGTTCCATCAGGCGGCCTTGCCCGACTTCGCCGCAGGCGAGTTCACCGGCCGGGGATTCGAGAACAGTCGTGTCTTCGAAGTTGCGGAGGATTTCGAGGTTGCGTTTGACGGCGGGGCTGTTGTACATCGCGACGTTCATTGCAGGCGCAATTACGCGCTGGCATGTGCAGCTCATGAAGCAGAGGCTCACCGGGTCGTCGGCGATACCGCAGGCGAATTTCCCGATAACGTTCGCGGTTGCGGGCACCACCAGGTAGAGGTCCGCCCACCGCGGGAAATCAATATGCTGGAAAGGCCGCGCCTCCATGGCACCGTTCTTCAGGTACACGGGGCACTTGCTGAGGCTTGCGAACGTTAACGGCGCCACGAATTCGGTGGCGGCATCGGTCATGCATACGCGTACCGTGGCTCCCTTCTTCTGCAACAGGCGCAACAGCTCGCAGCTCTTGTAGGCGGCGATTCCGCCCGAAACGCCAAGGAGAATCTTCTTTCCAGCTAGTTCCATATAATGCAAGATAGAAAAAGGCCGGCATGGCCGGCCCTTTCAGGGAAATATTTCTTGCAAGCTAGCGGCTAATTTCTAGCGCAACGAATCGGAAGCGCAATATCCTTCTTGTATTTTGTGAAGACGGCGTCTTTCCTTTCGCACGAGAACTGGACGCCGTAACCCTTGTCGGCCTCCTGGAACGGAGTCGATGCGGTCCAGTATTCTGCAATGCCACCGTAGTTCTGGACATGCTCGTAGCCGTAGTAATCCATGTATTCCATGTGGCCACCAAGATCTGCGGTAAAATCAAACGAGTTCAGGCCGCGAATGCCTCCATGGTCGTACCACTGTCCGTAGCATTCCATTCTTTCCCTGAGAACCCACGATGCATTTTCGAGGCCGCCAATAAGGATGAACAAGCCTTCCCATTCTTCGATTGTCGGCAGGTGCCAGCCTCTGGGGCAAATGCCTCTCAGCGTTTCGGGGAGATTGCAGTTGACCGAATCATGGCAGTTGATATCGCTGTTCTCGTAAGTGTAAATGGAATCGATGGCTGCCGCCCACTTGTAGTAGCGGCCACCGGTTTCACAGCTGTCCTTGCACCAGAAATTGTTCTGCAGGCTGGGGGTCTGGACGCTATCGATGTACCTGAGGTCTTCGGCCATCCACTTCTTGTTACCGATGGTAACATAGTAATACAGCGAACTGTCGCGCACATCGCAGAAGCTAGTCGAGGGATTAAAGGGAATGCCGCCGCAAAGAGGATATTCCTGTTCGTTCTGGAGGGAGACATCGAGTGTGTCTCCGCTGCATACGAATTTGACCCCATTCCTGGTTTTAGCAACGGTGCAACCGCTGCCGTCATCGCCCTTTTCGCCCTTTTCACCCTTCAGCGAAGCGAGCCATTCTTCTTCTGTTCCTGTGAAACCGGCTGCAACAGCCTGTTCGTAGGCCGACTTGCCATCAGCACCGTCGTCGCCCTTGGCGCCGTCGTCACCCTTGGCGCCATCATCGCCCTTGGCGCCATCATCGCCCTTTGCTCCCTTGTCGCCCTTTTCACCGTCATCACCCTTGTCGCCCTTATCGCCCTTTTCTCCCTTTTCGCCGTCAAGGCCCTTCACTCTTGTCCATTCGCCTTCGTAGCAGTAGTAGAGCATTGCGGAATCCGCCACGAACACCATGTCGTCGGCGTTATCCTTGGTGCAGTCGCCAAGCTTCTTGAACGTGGCTACCGACTCTACGCCTTTTGTTTCCGTAATGTTGTCGCCGCAAGCGGCGAGACAAAACATGGAAGTGACGATTCCTGCTGCGAAAACTCCCCAGCATTGTTTGCTTTTCCCGATCATCGATTTCTCCTTGTATTGTAGAAATAGGAACGCTAATTTGTTTCGGATGAATAAAATGTAATGAATAATTTATGTAAATAGCAGTAATTTGTCAATAAAAATTAAGACAAAAAATCCCGCGGTTTTACCCACGGGACTTTCAATGCTGCAAGTGATTGCCGCACTCCTTACGGAGTGCACAAAAGCAACTTACTTGGCTTCTTCAGCGGCAGCTTCTTCGGCCGGCTTTTCAGCAGCCTTCTTCTTGGTAGCCTTCTTCTTCGGAGCGGTAGCTTCGCCAATCGTCGTGCCCGATTCACCCGGCTTGTGGGAATCCATCCAAGCCTTGAGTTCTGCGGATTCGCGGTTCTTGAAGTAGTCCACCACGGAGAGGTAGATCTTGCGGTTGTTCTGGTCGATCTCGGTCACGACAGCCGGAACTTCGTCGCCAACCTTGAATGCATCGGCCGGAACCTTGATGTATTCAGCGGTGAGCTTGGAGACCGGGATGAAGCCTTCGATACCGTCGTTCAACGACGACACCGCGGTCGAGCATACGAACAATCTTGCCCTTCACTTCGGCATCAACCGGGTACGTGGTTTCGATAGAATCCCACGGGTCTTCGGTGAGGTGCTTCATGGAGAGGGAAATGCGGCGCTTTTCCTTATCGACAGCGAGCACGACGCATTCGACCTTGTCACCCTTCTTGACCATTTCGTTCGGGTGGGTGATCTTCTTGGTCCAGGACATGTCGGAGACGTGGATGAGGCCATCAACACCTTCCTTGATTTCGACGAATGCGCCGAAGGAAGCGATGTTGCGGATTTCGCCAACCACGCGGGCACCCGGGGGAAGTTCGGTTTCGATGGAATCCCACGGATCGCTTTCAAGCTGCTTCATGCCGAGAGAGATGCGTTCGGCATCTTCTTCAACCTTGAGCACAACGGCTTCCACTTCCTGACCCACGGAGAGGATCTTGGAGGGGTGCTTGCCGTGCTGGGTCCAGGACATTTCGGAAACGTGGATGAGGCCTTCGACGCCGCTATCCAGTTCGACGAATGCACCGTAATCGGTGATGGAAACGACCTTGCCCTTGACGATAGCGCCTTCGGGGTAGCGTTCGGCGATGTCCTTCCACGGATGCGGCTTGAGCTGCTTCATGCCGAGAGAAATGCGTTCCTTCTTGTCGTTGAAGTCGAGCACCATGACTTCGACTTCCTGGCCGAGCTGGACCATTTCGGTCGGGTGGTTGATGCGCTTGTAGCTCATGTCGGTGATGTGGAGGAGGCCGTCTACGCCGCCGAGGTCAATGAACGCACCGAAGTCGGTGATGTTCTTGACGAGGCCCTTGCGAACCTGGCCCTTCTCGAGAGTTTCGAGAACGTCGCCACGCTGCTTGTTGCGTTCTTCTTCGAGAACGACGCGGCGAGACACGACGATGTTGCGGCGAGCCTTGTTGACCTTGATGACCTTGAGGTCGAATTCCTGACCGATGAGGGCGTTGATATCCGGGATCTGACGGAGGTCGATCTGGGAGCCCGGGAGGAAGGCGTCGATGCCGAACAGGTCGACAACCACACCACCCTTGATACGCTTGGTGAGCGTGCCGCGCACGACTTCGTTGTTTTCGAATGCCGCGTGGATGCGATCCCACACGCGCACGAAGTCGGCCTTCTGCTTCGAAAGGATGAGACGGCCGTCTTCATCTTCGAGCTTCTCGACAAACACTTCGATTTCGGAACCGATTTCGAGGGAGTCAGTTTCCTTGAACTCGGCGCGGTCGATAACACCTTCGCTCTTGTAGTTCACGTCGATCAGGACTTCCTGGTCGTTGACCTGGCTGATCTTGCCCATGACGAGCTTGCCCTGTTCGAGGCAGCCCATGCCGGCATACACGTCGGCGTTCTGCTTGCGGAAGTCCGGGGAGCATTCACCCTGGGCGGCAAGGATTTCGGCGAGATCTTCAGCGGTTCCGAATTTGAGATTTTGAGACATATTGTTTAGATTGGGTTGTGGAACAAAGGATTCAGGCTACGCCACTACACCTACGTAGTCGAGAATCTTTTGGACCTGTTGTTGGATTGAGATGTGTGTAGTGTCAATTTCGATTGCGTCGTCCGCCTTCTTCAGGGGAGCGTTTGCGCGGGAAGAATCCAGGCGGTCGCGTTCGACCAGGTTTTCGAGGACTTCTTCCAGGGAAACTTTTTCGCCTTTTTCAAGGAGTTCCTTGTAACGGCGTTCGGCGCGGACCTTCACGTCCGTCACCATGAAGAACTTGTACTTCGCGTCGGGAAACACGACCGTGCCGATGTCGCGGCCGTCCAGGATGCAGCTCTGCCTCTTGCCGATTTCACGCTGCTGGGCAGTCATGGCGGCACGGACGGAGGGGAGGGCGCAGTAGATGCTCACGTTGCTCGAGACCTTCATGCCGCGGATTTCGGATTCGCGGCTGACACCGTTGATGAGCACGTGGTTTTCGGAGTCGAACCCGAGGGTGAGGTTTGAGAGCAGCTCGTCCATCGCGGGACCTTCTTCGGCAGGGAGGCCGTGATCGAGGGCGGCGAGCGTCACCGCGCGGTACATGGCGCCGGTATCCAAGTAGGTAATGCCGAGAGTCTTGGCCACAATCTTGGCCGTGGTGCTCTTCCCGGTACCCGAACCGCCGTCGAGGGCGATGACAAAATTTTCAGAACTACTCATGAGTGGAGGCAAATATAGCAATATAAGTTACTAGTTACTAGTTACTAGTTACTAGAAAAGCACGTATAAACGTGCTAAGCACCTTAATATTCGAGGTCGCGGAGGTAAACCGTGGCAGTATTTTCGCGTGTATCCCAGAAAATCAGTTCCGAACCGTCCCTGTACAGCGTCAGTTCCCAGTCGTTATCGTAGAAATAGTAGTACCTGCCGTAGTCGTCGCTGCCCGAGGTGTATTCGCGGATGGTGTAGTAGCGGTTGTACCCCCCGTCCAGGTTGAGCGTCGCCAGTTCGTCGGAATCGATCCGGAGCGAGGCCGTGTAGGCGGGGCTTACCGGGTCGGCGAGGCTGCAGTCGTACAGCCCGAAGGAGTCGTATCGGCAGTCCTTAACATAGTAGTATCTGAACGAACGGTCGAAAATGGCTCCGTCCGCATGGGGGGAACCCGCGGTCCAGTCGCCGCCGCAGGCGGTCAGGAGCAGGACAAGGGCTAGATAGGGTAAGAGCTTTTTCATAATATGTAAAACCCGCCTATAAAAAATCCCTCGACTGAGCCGAGGGATTCTTGCGTAAAAGTCTTCGATTAGTCGTTGGATTCGTAGTCGCCGTTGAAGATTTTCTCTTCGGCTTCTTCGATGTTCTCGTCGCGGAATTCCTCAGGAGCCTGGAGATCGCGCGTACTGCCGTACTTGCGCTTTTCTTCGTCCGTCAGCTTGTTGGACAGCACTTCGACCTGCTGTTCCTGGTTGGCCTCTTCCTCTTCTTCCTTCAGGATCTTCTGGCCTTCTTCAAGACGGCGCTTGATGTGTTCCTTTTCCATTTCTTCGAGGTTCGTGCCGACCTTGGCCTGTTCTTCGGACATCACGTAGCGTTCATTCGCTTCGTCCATGGCGTCCTTGATGCCGACGAGGCGTCCCTTGCCATCGACCTGGAGGCCTGCCTTACGCAGGGTGGAAAGCGGCAAACGGCGTGCTGCGAGTTGATACTCCTGTTTGAATTCGTAGCCATCACTGCTAATCTGGTTTGCTTCGTCGGGAGTGACGTATTCGAGAGCTTCCTGCCAGCGCGAACTCTGAACACAGGAAGTAAAGGCGACGAGTGCGTTGTCGAGCGCCTCGGGATCATCCGAGGTACCGGCACAGCCGACCAGTGTGAAAGCGAAGAATGCAAGACCCATTAAAAATTTTTTCATAGGGAGAAACCTCCTTAAAAAATTATCCCATCCCTAATATATAACAATTTTTTAAAAAATTAACGGAAAAACGACATTTTTTTCTCATAAATCTGTGTCATTATTATGTTTAAGATGTCTTTGTTCTTTTGTTTTTTCTATTTTCTCGCCCACTATGAGTGAAAACGCAGATATTTACCGTATAAGCACCCCCGATGGACGAGAAATTATTCTTATTGGCACTGCCCATATTTCAAAGGCGTCCAAGGAGCTTGTGCGTGAGACAATCGAGGCGGAGAACCCCGATACGGTGTGCGTCGAACTCGACGAGGGCCGTGCCAAGTCCATCCAGGATCCGGACCGCTGGAAAAAGACCGACCTGAAGGAAGTCATCAGGAAAAAGCAGCTCGCGACGTTGATTGCGAACCTCGTGCTCGGGTCGTACCAGAAACGCATGGGGGACCAGACGGGCGTAAAACCCGGTTCCGAACTCAAGGAAGCGATAAACGTTTCTGACGAGAAGAGCATTCCGGTGGTGCTGGCGGACCGCGACATCAAGATTACCCTCAAGCGTACATGGGCCTGCACGCCCTGGTACCGCAAGTTCAGCCTGCTGGGCGGGCTTTTCGGAAGTATTTTCGACAAGACGGAAATTAGCGAAGAAGAACTCGCTAAAATCAAGGAGCAGGATGCCCTCAACTCCATGATGCAGGAATTCGGAGAGAGTTTCCCTGAAGTGAAGCAGGTGCTCATCGACGAGCGCGACCAGTTCCTCGCGAGCAAGATTAAGAATGCGCCGGGCAAGAAGGTCGTGGCGGTCGTCGGTGCGGGGCATGTGAAGGGTATTGCTTCCATTATCCGGGAGAACAAGGAACTCCCGAGCGAGGAATCCATCTCGGTTATCCCGAAGGGGGCTCCCATCTGGAAGATTATCGGGTGGGCTATTCCGGCTGCGATTATTGCAAGCATTATTTTTGTGGGGTACGAGGCCGGCGTCGAGAAGGCAGGGCAGTTGAGTCTGCAGTGGGCGATGCTCACCGGCGGCGGCGCGATGCTCGGTACGATTATTGCGGGTGGACATCCGGTCACAATCCTTGTGGCGCTGCTGGTCGCTCCGTTCACGGGGCTCACTCCGCTTATCGGGGTCGGGTTCTTTACGGCGCTTACGCAGGTGTACATGAGGCCCCCGCGCGTGTCCGAGATGGAGACGCTTTCTGACGATATCTGGCAGGTGAAGCGCTGGTGGAAGAACCGTGTGACCCGCGTGATTCTTTGCTTCTTGTGCCCGGGAATTCCGGCGATTATCGGGAAAATTCTCGCGATATTCAAGATTTACCAAGCGATGTAACGGCGAAAACGCTGTTTTGGGGAAGCCTCTCTCTGCGAGAGTTGCCCCTCTTCTCTTCGAGAGAGGGATGGGACAACAATATCACTACGTTCATTGTTGCCCTACGGGCCCCCTCCTCTCTCTGCGAGAGAGGGATAGGACAACAAACTCATTACATTCGTTTGTTGCCCTACGGGTTACGGCCCATGGCCGTAATCCTTGTCTGCGTCTGGTTCGCTTCGCTTACCCGCAGTCAATCGAACCCTCTCCGAGGGTTCGACCCATTGCCCTATTGAAACAAAAACGAGGCTTTGCAGCCTCGTTTTCGTTTCAAGGAGAGAGAGGGATTCGAACCCTCGGACCTGTGACAGTCTCCGGATTTCGAGACCGGCCCAATCGACCACTCTGGCATCTCTCCAAGGCTCGCATAATGTAGTAAAGTTTTATTGTTTTGTCTAGACAGTCTCTGCCTTGTCCGCTTATTTCTTTTCCGCCACCCTTTGAAACAACTTGCCGTATTTCTACATTTGGCCGCAAATTCTAGGGCCAAAAGACTTCTGGTTTATAAGCGCGAGTGCGCTTCGGGGCTTTTCTGGGTTCGCTACAAGAACCTTTCGATAGTGCGGCATGGGCCGCAGATGAAGTTTACCGGCCCCGAAGGTGTATTATGAAGCAAGATACCGAAAGAAGTATCCCTGAAGAGAATATTGATCCGAAATCGAAGATTGCTCAAGAGGCGAATGCCTTCTTGGATGCTATTGCCGGTGGTGCCGACGAAGACGAGGCCGATGAAGCGGCGTTCCTGGCGCTGAACCCGAACGGGGTCGTTGTCGACGAAGACGGCGACGTGCTCAAGAAGGGGCCGGAGTCTGCTATCGAGGTTGGCACGAAGGTCGAGTTCGAGGAAAGTGACGTCGAACAGGAAAATGCTGATGGGGAAATCGCCGAAGAAAACGACAAGGAATACGCCGAGTCCAAGAAGGATTGCGCAGAAAGTGTCGTAGAGGAGGTGCAGCCCGAGGAAACCCTAGACCCTATCCCCGATCCTATCGCTCCGCTCCAGGGTGACAGCATGGATGCCGACGAAGGCGATGAATCGCTTGTGACTTTCGACGACCTGGGACTTATTCCCGAGGTGCTCGAGGCGGTGAAGAAGGCGGGCTACGAGACGCCGTCCCCGATTCAGGCGAAGGCGATTCCGGCCCTGCTGCAGGGAGCGAACCTGCTGGGAACGGCTCAGACGGGTACAGGCAAGACGGCCGCGTTCTCGCTCCCGCTTCTTTCCAGGTTGCAGTTTAATGGTCACGAGACCTCGATGCTCGTCCTCACGCCGACGCGCGAACTGGCCATCCAGGTGGCCGAAGCTATCCAGCAGTACGCGGTGAAGATGCCGAAGGTCCATGTGGTGCCGGTTTACGGCGGGCAGGACATCGCTATCCAGATGCGTGCGCTCAAGCGCCAGGCGAACATCATTGTCGCGACTCCGGGTCGCCTTATCGACCACATCAAGCGCGGTTCCATCGTGCTTTCGGGCGTGAAGGCTATCGTGCTTGACGAAGCCGATGAAATGCTCGATATGGGTTTCATGGAAGACGTGGAAACCATCCTGAAGGAGATTCCGGCGGATGCCCAGCGAGCACTCTTCAGCGCGACCATGCCGGCCGACGTGAAGAAGATTATCGAGCAGCACTTGGGTGAATACGAGGAAGCCCGCATCGAAGGCAAGACGACGACGGTGGAGAATATCCGCCAGCGCTTTTTGCTGGTGAAGAACGAGCACAAGGTCGAGGCGCTCGCCCGCGTGCTCGAAGGCGAAGATTTTGACGGCGTGCTGATATTTGTGCGCACCAAGCAGAATACCACCGAAGTTGCCGAGAAGTTGGAAAGCCGCGGGTTCAACGTGGCTCCGCTCAACGGCGACCTTGCGCAGTCCATGCGCGAACGCACCATCAACCGTCTCAAGATGGGTAAGCTTGATATCGTCGTTGCGACGGATGTTGCCGCCCGCGGTATCGACGTGGACCGCATCTCGCTGGTGGTGAACTACGATATTCCCTACGATACGGAATCGTATGTGCACCGCATTGGCCGTACGGGCCGTGCAGGCAGGAGCGGTAACGCCATCCTGTTCATTACCCCGCGTGAACGCCGCCTGCTGAAGACTATCGAGAAGGCTACCCGCCAGCCCATCGAGGCCATGACGATGCCGACATCGGAACAGATTAGCGAGAAGCGTGTCGCGGCCTTCAAGAACAAGGTCAAGAGCGTCGTGAGCTACGGCGAACTCGACAAGTTCAAGGCTCTCGTCCATGCGATGGTTGAGGAAGGCTGCAATATGGAAAATGGCGTGGTGCTCGAAGACGGCTCCGTTCGCGAAATGACCGCCGAAGATGTCGCCGCCGCTGTCATCAAGATGTACCAGAAGAAGCAGCCGCTGTTCCCGGAACTCGCTCCGCTCGATACGCCGAAGGAACGCCGCGAAAAGAAACTCGGGGGCAGGGATTTCCTCGGGCGCGATTCCGAAAGGGCCGCCGGTGAATTCAGCGGCGAAGAAAAGAGCCGCCTGCGTAAGGAACGCAAGGAAGGCAACAACGGGGTCGAGGAAGGGTTCTTGCGCTACTACATGGGCGTCGGCCGCATGGACCGCGTTACCCCGAAGGACATCGTGGGCGCCATCGCTGGCGAAGGCAACATCAGCAGCAGCAACATCGGGCGCATCAAGTTGTTCGACAGGTTCAGTACCGTCGAACTGCCCGAGACGCTCCCGCAAGAAGTTTTGGACATCCTCTCCGGGATGACAATCCGCGGGAACGATTCCAAGTTCCGCCTGATGACCGACGAACCGCCTACCGGCCCGCGTGAAAGTCGCGAAGGCCGCCGCGGGTTCCATCGCGATGGCGACCGTCGTGGACGCAAGTTCGAAGGCGACCGCCCGTTCGAAAACCGCAGGGCCCGCCGCGAAAAGATGTTCGGTGACCGCAAGTTCGGCAATCGCGAAGACCGCCCGTTCCGCAAGGAACACGACGAACGCGGTTTCGGCGACAAGCCTTTCCGCAAGACCCGCCGTTTCGGACGCGTGTAGTGCTCTTGAAAAAGTGTTATATTAGCCTCGCACAATGAAGCAGATTGTAAAGAAGACAGTTCTCGATAACGGTATCGCCATTCTTTCGGACTATATGCCGCATGCCTATTCCGTGGCCATGGGCGTATGGATTCCGCGCGGGAGCCGTCACGAGGCAAAAGACGAATTTGGACTGAGCCACTTTTACGAACACCTGGTGTTCAAGGGAACCGAAAACCGCACCGCGCTTGAGATTGCTCGTTCCGTCGAGGACAAGGGCGGGAACCTGGAAGCCTATACCACAAGGCAGGAGACCGGGTTCTACGCACAGATTGAACGCAGCCACCTTCCGCTCGCCGTCGACGTGATCGCGGACATGCTCATGCATCCGCGCATGGACAAGAAGGAGATGGAGAAGGAACGCCGCGTCATCATCGAGGAAATCCACTGCTACGACGACATTCCCGAAGAAATCGTGGGTGACGTGTTCAATGCGATTCACTTCAAGGGGTGCGGTATTGCGCATTCCATTACCGGGAACATCAAGCAGGTAAAGGCCCTCACGCACAAGCAGATGCTCAAGTACAGGGCGCAGGTCACGGATGAAATCCCACTGCTCGTTTGCGCTTCGGGCAAGGTGGACCACGAAGAACTCGTGCAACTTTGTGCGGAAAAATTTGCGCAGAAAAAGACTCGCGGCGTATTGCCCGCAGATGCTTATCGTGCGCATAACAGCGTGAAGGTCGTGCAGAAGCAGGACATCGCGCAGTCGAACCTCTTCTGGGGCCTGAGCTTTGACCGCAACTTGATGGACGAGCGCGGACGTTGCGCTCTTTCGCTGTTCAACGTGGCGATGGGTGCGGGCATGGCGAGCCGCCTGTTCCAGAAAATTCGCGAAGACAAGGGACTCGCTTATTCCGTATATTCCACTGCGGACATCTACTGCGATTGCACCGACTGGGGCGTGTCGCTTGCCACCGAACCGCACCAGCTCAAGACGGCGCTCGAACTTTCGCTGAACGAGACCCGCAACTTCTTGAAGCGCGGGTTTAACAAGGGCGAATTCGAACGCACCAAGACGAACATCCTGGGCGGCATGTACCTCGGCGCCGACAGCCCCGAGAAGCGCGTTGTCCGCATGGCGGAACAGACCTTGCATCTCGGTGAATTCCACACGATGGAACACTCCGAAAAAATCATCACCTCCATGACAGAGGACGAAGTCGTCGCGACTACGAACAAGCTGTTCAACGCCGCGAAGTTCTCCGCCGCAGTCATCGAGCCCGCCGGCCGCAAGAAGACCGAACTGGACGTAGACTTTTTCTAAGACGACTTGCACCCCGCGCATTTCTAAACAGACAATAAAAAAGTCCCCCGCCGTTTTACCGGCAGGGTGCAATTTCTCGCGTTATCGCTAAGTCAGCTAATTAGGCAGCCTTCACGACTTCGACGACCTTGGCGAATGCTTCCGGATCGGCGACGGCGGTATGAGACCGCATGCTCATCATCTAGGGCACCGAGACCTGCGGTAATTCGCATGCTCTCGCCTCCGCGGCTTGTTAATACAAGCCGTTTCAGCTCACGGACACGACCGTTCGGCTCTATATTGGGCAAGGCATCTCCGACATCGCCTCACTCTCGCCTACATCGCCAGCTTGCGCTTGGCGACTCCGGCTCACCATGGCCTTGCCGACCGTCGCGCATTCAAACAAAAAACGCCCCACTCGCAAGGAGCAGGGCGAATTTCTCGCGTAGTGCTAACAGCAGCTAATTAAGCAGCCTTCACGACTTCGACGACCTTGGCGAAAGCTTCGGGATCGGCGACGGCGGTATGAGACCGCATGCTCATCATCTAGGGCACCGAGACCTGCGGTAATTCGCATGCTCTCGCCTACATCGCCAGCTTGCGCTTGGCGACTCCGGCTCACACATGGCCGCCGCCTTAAATGCAAAAGTCCCCCGCCGTTTTACCGGCAGGGGACAATTTCTCGCGTTGTGCTAACAGCAGCTATTAAGCAGCCTTCACGACTTCGACGACCTTGGCGAATGCTTCAGGATCGGCGACGGCCATATCAGCAAGAACCTTGCGGTTCATCTGGATACCGGCCTTGGAAAGCTTGTAAATGAACTGGCTGTAGCTGATGCCGTGTTCACGGACGGCGGCATTGAGGCGGACGATCCACAGGGAGCGGAACGTGCCCTTCTTGTCACGGCGGTGAGCATAGGCATACTGACCAGCATGGGCGACTGCGTCGATGGCAAGGCGAAGGTTCGACTTGCGACGGCCGTAGAAGCCCTTGGCGGCCTTGAGGATTTTTTTGCGGCGTTCGCGGGAAGGAACTCTGGTTTTAGCGCGTGGCATTCTTACTCTCCTTATGCTACTACAAGCAGACGCTTGACGTGATAGGTATCGACCTTCTTGACGAGAGCGCCCTTACGCAGGTTACGCTTACGCTTGGTGGTCATCTTGGCTTGAATGTGGCGCATACCAGCGCGCTTGAACTTGACGTGGCCGGAACCCGTCACGCGGAAGCGCTTCTTAGCACCGCTGTGTGTTTTCATTTTAGGCATTTTTACCTCGTTAGGTTAATGTTAAGCCTCACCTGCTGCCTCTGGCTCGGTTGCGGGCTTCGGTGCCTGGTCCTGCTTTTTGGCAGAACCCGCACCACGTTTAGGACCGTAGATAGAAAGCATTGTGTTGCCTTCCACCCGCGAATCCATTTCCAAATCGCCGAATGGGGCCAAGTCTTCCTTGGCGCGTTCCATCAGGCGCTTGCCGTAGTCCATGTGCGCCATCTCGCGCCCACGGAACTGCATGATAAGCTTCACCTTCATACCGTCCTGCAAGAACTCGCCAGCCTGCTTGATCCTGTACTGGTAGTCGTTCTCCGCAGTCTTCGGGTGCATCTTGATTTCCTTCAGCTTCACCACGTGCTGCTTGGCCTTGGCTGCCTTCGCCTTCTTCACCTGCTCGAACTTGTACTTGCCGTAGTTGATGATGCGGCATACAGGCGGCTTGGCGTTCGGGGAGACTTCCACCAGGTCCAGTCCGGCGTCTTTTGCCATCTGAAGCGCCTTGCTCGTCTCGATGATAACGGCTTCTCCATTTTCCTTCACGAGTCTAATCGGGGAAATGTGGATGTCTTCGTTTGTACGGGTCCCATCGCTGGGACGGTTGGGCATGCGGCGATCGCGCGGATTGGGGAACAAGTATGACCTCTGTATGAATGTTAAACGTGAGGAAAATTTAGTAAGTTTTAAAAAATTTTCCAATAGTTTTCGGCGAACCCCTTTAAAAATGGACGTTTTTTAGTAAATTTGGACACATGCGGCGGTAGCTCAATGGTAGAGCCTTAGCCTTCCAAGCTAATGGTTGCCGGTTCGATCCCGGTCCGCCGCTCTTGAATCCCCGTTTGGCATTTGTCAGGCGGGGTTCATTTTTTGCCGAAAAACGGGGTTTCAATTTCGAAATAGTGGCCTATGGGCTCTTTTTGTCGCAAGTTAGTGCGTTTTGTCACCGACTCGGCATATATATATAATTGTTTACGTGTATTTTGATTGTGCAGAAATTAGATTTCGAGGTATGAAGAATATCTACATGTTTGCTTATCCTGCGCTGCTGGCCTTGGGTTCCTCGGCTTTCGCGGCGAATACCTTTTTCTTTAACGAAGCTGGTTTCGATACGGGAGAACCCGTTACCATCGTTGTGCAGAGTACCGATGAATTGCAGGGCTCGAATTGGACTCTCTTTTCTGCTGCTGGCGGCCAGAATTCGTCCGGGACTTCCGTTGCGAGTGGTACGTTCGGCAAGGGGGTAGACCCCGATAACTGGAGCAAGGGCGGCAAATACTATACGGCGAATCTTGGTTCTGCCCTCAGTGGCGGTAACTACTATCTCAGTGTAGCGCAGGGGAGCCCGTCCAATTCCGACCGCTTCTATGTCGGCGACAAGGCGCTTGCGCAGAAGACGCTATCCATGGTGCTCGACTATTTCTACGACGACCGTGCCGACAAGGCGCCTGTCGTGGACTGGGACAAGAGCATGTCGGTGTACAAATCCGACAAGAAACTGGATGTGCATGGTGGCTGGTACGACGCGAGCGGTGACGTGAGTAAGTACCTCTCTCACCTTTCTTATGCGAACTACCTGAACCCGCAGCAGATTCCGCTCACGGTGTGGACGCTCGCCTTTACGGCGGAACGCATTCCGGCGCTGCTCGGTTCTACCTCCAGCAAGGCAAAAACTTCCGCAGAAGCTGCCTATGGTGCGGACTTCCTGGTGCGCATGCTCGATGAACAGGGCTTCTTCTACATGACCGTGTTCGACAAGTGGGGCAACCCGCTGGACAAGCGCGAACTTTGCGCGTTTACCGGTTCCGATGGTGTCAAGAGCACCGATTATCAGACGGCCTTCCGCGAAGGTGGCGGCATGGCGATTGCGGGCCTTGCACGCGTGTCGAAACTCGGCGTGAAGGGTGACTTTACGAGCGAACAGTACTTGGCCGCTGCAGAAAAGGGCTATGCACACCTTTCGCAGAAGCAGAGCATCGGCGGAAACTGCGAGTACTGCGATGACCACAAGGAAAACATCATTGACGACTATACAGCGCTCCTTGCGGCAACGGAACTCTATGTGGCGACGGATAAGGTGGATTACTTGAAAGATGCGCGCGCACGTGCGAAAAATCTTATTGGACGCCTGAGCGATGACGGGTACTTCTGGAGCGACGATGCGAAGAGTCGCCCGTTCTGGCATGCGAGCGATGCAGGCCTCCCGCTGATTGCACTTGTCCGCTATGCTGAAGTCGAAAGCAAGATTACGGTGTCGTCACCGAGTAATCTTATCGATTGGTACTGCGTGGATATGATTGGGGCTTCCTGCTACAATGTCAATGCGAAAGCGGCCTTGGATGCCATCGAGAAACATTGCAATTGGCTTGTCTCCATCACGAACAAGGTGGACAATCCGTTCGGCTATGCCCGCCAGACTTACAAGACGCAGGGTTCCATCAAGGACGGATTCTTCATTCCGCATGACAACGAGAGCAACTACTGGTGGCAGGGCGAAGATGCCCGAATCGCAAGCCTTGCGGCGGCATCGGTTTATGCGGCAAGGGAACTTGGAACTCTCGACAGCAGCGTTAAAAAATATGCGACAGACCAGCTGGACTGGATCTTGGGCAAGAACCCGTATGCGACTTGCATGATGTATGGCATCGGCAAGAAGAACCCGGCGAAGTATGACGGACAGTCGGAATACGATGCTACACTCAAGGGCGGTATCGCGAACGGCATTACCGGCAAGAACAATGACGGCTCGGGAATCGCCTGGACCGATGACGGTGTCGCTGCTGTCGGCTTTGATGCGATGAAGGAATCGTGGCAGGTATGGCGCTGGGACGAACAGTGGCTTCCGCATACTACGTGGTTCCTGATGGCGCTCGCTACCCGCTACGACGAGAAGACGGAATCGATTCAGCCTCCCATATCCATCAAACGTAGTGTTGCTGTTTCTACAGACTTTAAGGTGACAGTTGCTGGCCGAACACTGGCAGTAAACGTGCCTAATACGAAGGCGGCAAAGGTGTTTGTTGTCGGGTTTGATGGCCGCAAGGTTGCCTCGGGTGCGCTGAACGCGGGCCATGCGCTCTTGGACCTCTCTTTGGTGAAGAGCGGAGCCTACCTGGTGAAGGTAGAGGGTTACGGCGCAAAGAAGATTGTTGTCCGCTAGTGTGGACGAAAAAAGGGTGTGCTTGATGGGTAAATTAATGGCTGGGGCGAAGACCCTGGGTTCATTGCTTTTCGCCGTTGCGGCTGCAACGGCAGCTCCGCTCGATCCTAACGAGCGTCATGTCGTCATAAACGACGGCGATACATTAACATTGCAGCATCTGGGTGACGAGTTTTACAGCGTCGCGCGGACGGAGGATGGTTACCTGGTCGTCGGAGACGGCAAGGGCGTTCTCTATTATGCCGACGAGAACGGTGAACCCTCGAAATTCAAGGCGCGCGATGTGCGCAAGCGCAGCAATGCGGAAAGATCTTTCTTGAATGGGCTTGGCCGCGAAAAGCCGTTCCGAGCCCATCGTAGCAGGGCGGCAAAACTCCTGGATGAATCCGTAGAGAAACGGCGCAAAGTACGTGCTTCTTGGGTGCCGACTTTGCGACCACCGTCTCTTTTGGTGATGCCGACATCGCATCATTCTAGGGGTAATCTCCGCTTTCCGATAATTCTCGTGGCGGGAGAGGCGGACGGCAGGGCGAACTTCGATTCCTCGGGCTTTTACGCGAGGCTGAACGAGGAGGGGTACTCCCAAGATGCTTACCTGGGGAGCGTCCGTGATTACTTTGCGGACCAGTCTTCCGGAGCGTTTACTCCGCAGTTCGATGTCTTCCTGGTGAGCGAGAGCGAAGCCTTCGAAAATTATATAGGCAGGGAGTTCGAACTGATGGCGCGTGCTGTCCGCTCCATGCTCAAGAAGTACTCTTCGTTCGATGCGTCGCTCTACGATTCCGACAACGATGGAGAAGTCGATGCGTTCGGAGTGCTGTATGCGGGAGATAGGTATTTTTCTACAGAAAATCCGAGCTATCACCTGGGCGGTTTCCAGACGGAACTTGCAAATTACAAATCGACGGTCGAGACTGCTGACGGAAAATCGTTCAACATGTGCTTCATCATCGACCAGGGTGCTAGTCATATCGTGCAACTGATTCACGAGTTCAGCCATACAATGGGAATCATGGATCATTATTGTGTGCGTTCTAGTGGCTGCACGGTGAATTATGCCGACAGCGCTTACCAGGCTCCGGGTGCGCATGCGTGGGATGTGATGGCGACGGGCTTGTACAATGGAAATTACCGCAAACCGCCCAACTACAGTGCGTTTGAGAGAAATTTTATGGGCTGGCTTGACTACACGAATCTCGGGATCGATACCCTGGTGAAGGCTCTCCCACCGCTTGGTACAAATAACTTTGCATACCGCGTGAGTGTGAACGATAAGGAATGGTACGTGTTCGAGAACCGCCAGCTGGTCAAGTGGGATAGCGGCCTCCCGAATCATGGAATGCTTGTGTGGCATATCGAGTATGATGGTGTGGCGTGGAGGATGGATGCGTTGAACGATATTCCGGGTCATCAACGTGTTGATATTGTCGAGGCGGGTACTTTGCGGGTGAACTCGCAGTCGGGTGGCTACAGGATCTATGGTGGAGGTGCAACGATGGCGGACGACCCCTTCCCCGGAAGCCAGAACGTGACGAAGCTTTCGCCGGTGCTCGCGTGGGACAGTTCCGAGGTGCTTGCAGGGCTCTTCAATATCACCGAACCTGATACGAATGTGTGTTTTGTGCTAGACTCGAATGTCGCCATCAATGAGTGCGTGTTCGTAATGCCTTTGTCGAGCAGTTCGGAACCCGAGTCCAGCTCGAGTAGCGAGGAATCCTCTTCTAGCGTCACACCGCAGTCGAGCTCCTGCTCGACAAGTGAGCCCACTAGCAGTTCCATGCCGGAATCTTCGAGCAGTTCTGAACCGCAGACAAGTTCGTCTTCCGAACCTGGGTCCAGTTCCTCGACGACAATCGTGAATCATGTTTTGACGGGTGCGGAATTCCGCGTTGCGCTTGTCGGCCGGGTTCTAGATATTGTCGCGCCCGAAATGGGTGTGAAGGTTGTCCGCATTTTTGACTTGCAGGGCAATGTGCTTGCTTCGGTTTCGTTTGCCGGAACTTCGTATCGCCTTGACATCGGGGCTGTAGCCCGTGGTACAACGCTTGTTGTGCGCTTGGAATCGGGCAATCGCGCGAAGAACTTCGTTGTCCGTTGATTTGCGGGTGGGCTTTCGCTCGAAAAAAGTGTAAATTTAGAGCATGAGCTTTTTACCGAAAAATTTTGGGAAGCTCGCCGCGATTGCCGTGGCGACGCTTTCTTTTTGTGCTGTTTCCCATGCCGAAGTGAAATTGAAAGTCCATAAGGAAGTCCTGCCGAACGGGCTTACCGTGTTGCTGCACCCGAACAAGCAGGCGCCCACCGTGAGCTGCCGCCTGTTTTATGTGACGGGTTCCGTGCACGAGGTTCCGGGCAAGTCGGGCCTGGCGCATATTCTGGAACATGAACTCTTCAAGGGAACCAACAAGGTGGGCGTTACCGACAGCGTTGCCGATGCCGCTTTCATGGTCCGCGAAGACAGCCTGCAGGCGCTTATCCGTCCGGCGAAGCTTGCGGGCGATTCCGCAACCGTCAAGAAACTTACTGCCGAACACGATTCGCTTTTGAACGAGCAGCGCAAGTTGTTCGTGAAGGATGAACTCTGGGGGGCCTACCAGTCCGTGGGCGGTACCGGCCTCAACGCGTTCACGACCGACCTGATGACGGCCTACATCGTGACGCTCCCGAAAGACAAAATCGAACTTTTCATGTGGCTCGAATCCGACCGCATGCAGAATGCGGTTTTGCGCGAGTTCTATTCCGAGCGCGACGTGGTGCGCGAAGAACGCCGCATGCGTTACGACGACAAGCCCACGGGCCGCTTCTTCGAGACGCTCAATTCCCTGATATACGAGGCTTTCCCGTACCGCGTTCCGACCATCGGGTGGCCGAGCGACATCATGAACTTGACCCGCGAGATGGCCGACGAACATTACCGCAAGTACTACAAGCCCCGCAATGCGATTCTCGTGTTGGCGGGCGACCTGGATACTGCCTCCACGATGGAAATGGTGAAGAAGTATTTCGGGAATATTCCGGCAGGGGAGGCGTTCCCCCCGCTTACAATCCGCGACCCTGAACAGGTAGGGGAAAAGCGCTTTACGCAAGTACGTGCGGATGCCCCGAACTTGTATGTCCTGGTGTTCAAGACGCCCGAGGTGGGCGACTCGAGCCTCTATGCGCTCGACATTGCCGAAGGTGTGCTGAACGGGCGTTCGGGAAGGCTGTACAAGCGCCTGGTGGAACAGGAAAAACTTGCCGTGAGCGTGAGTGCGGGCAACAGCCCCAACAAGTATGTCTCTGAATTCACGGTGCGCGTGAGCATGAGGCTCGATGCCGATGCCGAGAAGGTCGAAAAGATTGTCTGGGAAGAACTCGAGAAGCTCAAGAACGAACCCGTGAGCGAACATGACTTCCAGAAGGTGAAGAACCATGCCTATGCAGGGCTGATGCGCAGCTTTACCGACATGGAGAACGTGGCGACAATGCTTGCTTGGTACGAGATGTACGGCGATTACCACATATTCTTGAAGTGGGCCGATATGCTCGACAAGGTGACTGCTGACGATGTGCAGGCGGTCGCGAAGAAGACGTTTGTGCGCGAAAAGAGCGTGGTGGGATTCCTCTTGAAGGGCGACAAGCAGGCCTCCGCGAAAAAGTGAGTATATCTACCCAAAAGGCAGGTACGCAATGTCTATTGGAATTCCCGAAATAATCCTCATCGTGGTGGTCGTCTTGCTCCTGTTCGGTGCCAAGCGTATTCCGGAACTGGCCCGCTCCTTGGGCAAGGCCCAGAACGAATACAAGAAGGCGAAGGACGCCCTGAAGGAAGAAGCCAAGGACCTGCAGGAAACGGTCGAGAAGGCTGCCGAAAAAAGCGAACAGTAAGTGGTGGCTAAGACCAAGTCATCCTGGCCTGTAATTTAACCACTAACCGCTATGACAAGCAAACAGGATCAAGAGGCTACGCTGGTTTCGCACTTGGATGCGTTGCGTCGGGCGCTCATCCGCTCGCTTGTGGCGCTTGCCATTGGCTTTGTGCCCATGTTCCTTGCGTCGCTGTACGTGCTGGATTTTTTTGCAGACAAATTGCATTGCAGGGCGCCATAGCGCTCCATTATTTTTCACCGATGGAAGTGTTCCTGTTGCAGGTGAAGATTTCGGCCCTGCTTGACTGCGTGCTGTTTTCCCCATATATCGCTTGGAATGCGTGGCAGTTCGTTCTGCCTGCGCTTTACGAAAAAGAAAAACGTTTTATCCGTTCTATTGCGGCACTCACGAGCCTGTTGTTTATTGCGGGTGTGGCTTTCTGCCTGGTGGTGTGCTTCCCGCTGGTGGTGCAGTTCGGCATGAGCTTTGCGGGCGATTCTCTGATGCCCGTGTTCGGGATTTCGAACATCGTGTCGCTTGCACTTTGGCTCTCGCTTGCCTTTGGTTGCATGTTCCAGTTCCCGCTGGTGACATATGCGCTTATACGTGCGGGCATCGTGAGTTACGAGACCGTTTGCGACAAACGCCCTTACGTGGTGGTTGCGATTCTGTTGGTGGCGGCATTGCTTACGCCGCCCGATGTGGTGAGCCAGGTTATACTCGGTGTACCGACGTACCTGCTGTTCGAGGCGGGGCTGCTGGCGGCCCGCCGTTACAGGGGCCGCACCCGCAAGGAAGATTAACCGCTATTCCTTGATGCAGCGTACGGGGAAGTACTCGCCGTAGTCGTTCTTTTCTATACGCGCATTGGTGTTCAGCAAGAGCAGTAGTCCCGAGTCCAGCCAGAAAAGTCCGTAACCGCTCATGGTCGTGGATGTGCCATAGGAATCGATGCCGTACATTTTCAATATGGAGAGCCCGAAATCGTCGGAGGCCTTGCGGACGCCCGAAAGCTGGGAGAACAGCTTTGGCATGTAGTTGTTGGCGTCGGTGTATGCCATGTCGACTAAATGGGACACGTCGCTTTGTGTGGGCAGGCGCCATCCGGTGGGACACGCGTATTTGGCGGCGTTGCGCTTGTAGAAGCGCCCGTAGTCGCACTGGATGTACGGGGCGCACTTGGCACCGTCTTTTACGTGGGAGTCCGTTTCGCTGTAGTAGTCGATGTTCTGGGCCATCCACACCTGGTTCTTGTAGGTGGTGGTCTTGTACTGCTTCCCGTCTCTCGGGTCCGTCATGGTTCCGTAGCTTAGGTCCGGGTTGAAAAAGTATTCCTGCGGCAGCGTGTCGAGCTTGTTTGTCTCGGACGAGTACCATTTGCCCTTGTGACACACGTAGAATGCTCCCGGAACGGAATCGCTGGGAATGCGCGTGTTGTTGACGGTGCAGGCGTGGTTGTGCGTTTCGTAGTAGAGGCGGGTCGGTGGCGCCCATGTGCCGTTCTGGCAAAGGAGCCTGTTGCCGTCGCTAAGGCAAGGGGGGATATCCGGTTTGCACATGTACGTTATGATGATGTCTTGATGAGCGTCGTCGCAGGCGGGAACTTCGCCGCAGTAATAGAATGTTTGGCGCTTGACGATTGCCCCGGTGGGGTAAGGCGCTCCGAGCGATATGGGATGACCGTGCAAGAACGAGGCATATATTGACGGGAGGTTCGTGAAGGATACGCACCTCATGGCCTTATCGATGGGTTTGTCTTGCGCCAGCGCCTTGATGAAGTCGCTCCTGTAGGTATAGCCTAGAGTGTCCCTGGGTACAAGTTCTATGAGCGCGGTTCCGATGTATGCCGCATTGTAGCTGTCTTCCGGGATTTCGGAGGGGTCGGTGATAAATGTGGAATAGAGTTTTTCGGTCGCTTTTTCTTTGGCCACTTCCGGGCTGTCGCCGCGGTTCACGAGAGTGTCGACCAGCGCCGAGATGAGCTGGTCTACGACGCAAACGGGATCTTCAAAGCCGACTAGGGTGCGGTTCCAATAGTCGTCCGTGACCATGATGCAGCCTTGCATTTGCGAGGGATCGAGCGTGAACTCGGTGCCGAACGTATTGTAGGTGCCGCTGCCACCGAAGCCGCCGCTAGCGCCACTACCGCCGCTGCTTGCGCTTGTAACACTGCTGGAGCTGTTTGTACTCGCATTTGTGCCGCTAGATGTGGTGGATGTGGCGCTTGTGGAACCTGCGCTGTTCCCGCCATTTGATGTCGTGCTATTGCCGTTGCCCGAGGAGTTGCCGGACGCACCTTCAGACGCATCTCCGGTCGCATCGCTTGAAGTGTTGCCGGATGAGTTGCCCGTGGACATTTCATCGGACGAGCCGTTTGATTTAGAGTCGCCGGATTTTGTTTTATCAGACTTTGTATCGCCGGAATCGGTCGAAACGCCTGGCGAGTTCTCCGAGGTTTCGCTGCTTAGGTTGAGTTCAGAAGTTTCCTTTTGTTCAGGGGAGACGGAATCGTCGTCGCAGCCCGACAATACAGCCATCGAGATGGAAAGCCAGAAAACAGAAGTTGCAAATACCAAACATCCCTTTTGCAGGTACTTGCCCATATTTCCTCCTTTCGATATAAAATAATTATTCGGCGCCAGGAAGGAACATGTGTGTTTAATTTTTTACAAACGTGGCCCGAGATCGCGGCTTTTTGGGGTGCTATTCGTTGGCGAGCACTCGAATGTAGTCGACGAGCATCTCGTTCGGGAATTGCGCGTCATCAATCTCGAATCCGGGCCAGTTCCCGCCCACGGCGACATTCAGGATAAAGAAGAACGGCTTGTGGAACGAATCCGTACCGCCGGCGTTGTTCTCGATGGAAATCTCGTGGTACTTGAAATCGTCTACATACATCGCGATGAGTTTCTTATTCCAAGTGAATTTGTATGTATGGAAATCCGTGATGTCGATAGCTTTTTTGGCTCCGTGGAAGTCGCCTGTGTTGTTGCCGTAGCTGGCGTGCTCGCCGTTATAGGCCCAGTGGTTGGTCCCGTAGACAATGCTCTCGTCGTTGATGGATTCGATGATGTCGATTTCACCGCAGGCGGGCCAGGAAACTTGGTCGATGTTTTCGCCGAGCATCCAGAACGCGGGCCATATTCCCTTGCCTGTAGGTAGAGCGATGCGGGCTTCGACCGTGCCGTAGGTGAAACTGAACTTGCCTTTGGTAATCATGCGGGCGGAGGTGTAGCCCGAGCCTTTGTAGCTTTCCTTGTTCGCTTTGATGTGGAGGATGCCGCCCTGCACGTAGGCGTTCTCGCTGCGTCCTGTGTAGTACTGCTTCTCGTTGTTTCCCCAGCCGCTTGCGCCTGTGCCGATTTCGAATGTCCATTTGGTGGTGTCGAGGGTATCGAACTCGTCGTTCCACAAGTAGGGCGAAGAACTGCTGCTGGATACACTTGTCTCGCTGCTGCTCGATTGCGGTGTGACGATGGTGTGTTCGTCATTGCGAGAGCTCGAAGAACTCTTGGCAATCTCGCTGCTGCTCGACATCGGCACGTCAATGCTGGATTCTGGTACAGCAATGCTTGACGATTCGGGTTCGGTGGCGGATGAAGATGTTGCATCGTCGGAGGATTGAACAGTGAAGTCGATGCTGGAGGAAGATGCTGCGGACGAATCTTCTGCCGGTCCGGAACTGCTCGGATTATCGGAGCACGCGAAAAAAACTGCACTTGCAGCCGAGAGGGTTATAAGGGACGCTGCGATTTTGTCGAACACTCTTTAAATATAGCCTATAATTCTGGTTCAGGGCGTGGAATACTCCAACTTGGAATAATAGGTGCGATGTATGCACTCTGTAAAATAAAGTTTTTGTACTAAATCTCCTTATAAAGGGAGCTTATATGAAAAATATTCTCAAATATGGCTTAGTTGCCGCTTGTGCCCTGACTGCAAATGCTTTTGCTTAGGATTTCTGTCAAACTGCCGCCCATAGCGGTTCCAAGGTGGATATCTCCTCGAATAAGGTAGGGGCGTTCACCAATGGTATTGGCTATGAACTCTGGAATGAGGATGGCAATGGTGGTTCCGCGACGTTCTACGACGACGGTTCCTTCAGCTGCAAGATGACCGGCGCCAAGGACTACCTGTGCCGCGCGGGCCTTTCTTTCAATAGCGATAAGACTCATGAAGAACTTGGCCACATGAAGGCAGACTTCAAGTTGATTAAGGGTAATCTTTCCGGAATCGATTACTCGTACATCGGCATTTACGGCTGGACCCGTGAACCCCTGGTGGAATGGTACATCGTAGATAACTCCGGTAGCCAGTATATGCCTGGCTCGTGGGTTGCCCAGGGTGCTTCTGCAAAGAATCACGGTGATTTCGAAATCGATGGTGCCACGTATACGGTTTACGAAGGCGACCGCACCTCCTATTCTATCGATGGCGACAACAAGTACTTCAAGCAGTATTTCAGCGTACGTAAGACTAAGCGCGATTGCGGTACCATCGACATTACCGCCCACTTCAAGAAGTGGGAAGAACTCGGCATGAGAATGGGTAAGATGCACGAGGCCAAGATTCTTGGCGAAGCCGGAAGCAATTCGGGTTCGAATGCCCGTGGCGAGTACGACTTCCCGTATGCCAAGGTCTATATCGAAGGTGCGTCCAGCTCTTCTGTGGCCGAATCCAGTTCTTCTGTGGCTCCGCCCAGTTCGGCGGTTGTTCCCGGATCCAGCTCGTCGGTTATGGCTATCCAGGGTGTTCGCTCTATGGCAATCGGCAGCAAGACGTCGCTCGTGTTTGACGCTCAGGGCAAGTTCCTCGCTTCCTTTGAAACGGAAAACGATGCGTCCTTGACCACGGCGATCAAGGCCAGGTTCCATTCCGGTGCCTTCCTGGTGAAGCAGGGCGGAACCGTCCGTAGCATCACGGTGAAGTAATCCGGTTTGTTGCTACGCCAAAGAATTAGCCTCTCCTTCGGGAGAGGCTTTTTGCGTTACACGTAGGCTTGCATGTATGCTTAGTCTTGCGGGGCTTCGGGCGGGACTCTCGCAATCACGCCCACGGTGGCGCGTGTCGCCTTTACGAGGTCGGCGGGAGCCACCTTCAACTGCAGGCCGCGTTCGCCCGCACTTACGTAGATGAACGGGTATTGCATCGCTGTCTCGTGAATGAAAATCGGGAAGTTCTTCTTGAGCCCGAGCGGGCTGCAACCGCCACGGATGTAGCCGGTAAGGGGTGTCAGGTCTTTGAGCGGGACGGTATCGATTTTCTTGTTGCCGCTCACTTTGGCGGCCCCTTTCAAATCCACTTCGAGGTTTCCGGGTACGACGCATACGAGGTAACCGATCTTGTCGCCGTGAACGAGGATGGTCTTGAAAACTTGGTTGATGTCTTCGCCGAGGCTGTCGGCTACGTGCTGTGCGCCGAGGTCGTTCTCGTCGACCTTGTAGGGGATGAGTTCGTAACTGATTTTCTGGCGGTCCAGAATCCGCGCGGCATTTGTCTTTTTAATTTCCATCTGCATTGTCATCCCCGGCTCGGACCAGGGATCTCCATTCATCTCTATAAAATATAAATCTTTGCGGTATGGCGTGCAACGGGTCCAAATTGCTATATTGCGCGGTATGGATACGCTCGTCTACACGGCAGATATTTCGGCATTGAACGCCCCGGAGGTTTTCGAAAGATTGCTCGCGGGTGTTCCCGCGTACCGCCGCGAGAAGGCGATGCGTTTCAGGTTCCAGAGCGGGCGCATGCAGTCGCTTGGCGTCGGCCTGTTGCTGCGCCTTGCCTGCCGCAATCTTGGAATGGAAGGTGCCGACGAGAATGTTGTGCTCGGTGAAAACGGGAAGCCCGAATTCCGCGATTTTCCGGATGTCCATTTCAACCTTTCGCATTCGAAGGAGCGCGTCATGTGCGTGGTTTCGCCTTGCGAAGCGGGCTGCGATGTGGAGCGTGTCAAGGAAGGCCGCTCCCGGCTTGCGGAACGCTTTTTCAAGGAACCCGAAAACCGCTGGATCCGTTCGTTCCCGGAGGGTGAGGCTCAGGATATCGCATTTTGCAGGCTCTGGACGCTGAAGGAATGCTACATGAAGGTCACGGGCCGCGGCATGTCGCTTTCGCCCGACAAGTTCACGCTGGTTATGGCTCCGGATGGCATCAAGCTGGAGCACGAAGGCCTGCGGCCGGAGTACAAGTTTTTTGAACTGCCAGGCGATTGGTTGCCTGGTGGGGATTGCTACCGCTATGCGTTTTGCCTGAAGGATATGCCCGTAGACCATTGCGCGATTTTCCATGAAATAAACCTCGAGGATTTCTCGCAGTTTAACGAGGCAGTGCGATGAAACCCTATAAGGCAATCCTTGTCGGGAATGGGACCATGGGCAAGCGCCACCGCATGCGTTTCGAGGCGTGCGGCGTGCAGTTTGCTGCCGTTGTGGATAACCTTGACGAATTTAACGGGATTTCAGATAAACTAAATTCTGGCACCGCGGGTGGACTGCCCGTGGATTTTGTCGTAATCGCATCGCCTGCGGTGACGCATTATGCCTACGCGAAGTTCTTTGTGGAACGGAGAATCCCCGTATTTGTGGAAAAGCCGCTCGCCACTACGGCGGGCGAGGCCCAGGAACTTGTCGACTTGGCTGTAGAAAACGGCACGCTCCTTTTTGTCGCGCAGTCGGAATGCTACAACCCGCTGTACCTGAATTTCCGCAAGCATTTTATGTCGGAACTTTCGCAGGGGAGGAATTCGGTTCAACTGGAGTTCCGACGTGAACACCGGTATTCGCCGCGTTGTCGCGATGTTGATGTTCGTCTTGATTTGCTGGTACACGATCTTAGTCTGTTCTTCACTTTGTTCAAGTATGAAGATGTCGAAGTTTCCGGAAGCGCTTTGGGCAATGCCGATGCATCTCGGATGCGCTTGGAGGTCGTGCGAGGCCCCTACAAAGGTGTTGCCGCCGAATTCTATGTGAATCGCGATAGTGATGTTGACGTGCGCACGATTTCCGTCAGTTATGGTCGGCAGGGAGATTTTCCGGGCTCTAGCTACACAGTGAGTCTCGCGCGTTACGACAATAATGGCGAGATTGCGCACATTCCCGATTCGCTCGATAACGAGCACCGCTTTTTCTTGAAGCTCCTCGCGGGTGCCTGCGGGGAGTGGGGGCGTCGTGCCGCCCAGAGTGCTGCCGACTGCGTGAAGTTCGCAACACATCAATAAACAAAAAAAAACAGCAATTTCTCGCGGGGCGTTCTAAAAATGGGACGCCCCAAACTGAATTCTACTGACCGACCCCCCCTAATTAGGATAGGATAACCTGAAAGAGAACTTTTTGAGAACACTTTTTTGTTACGAATTGATTAATTGGGATATGTTTGACTTTTTTTAAAATAGATTTATGCCGTTGGGAAAAAAATAGGAGGGGACGCATGTCCATAAAGAATGGTTTTATTGCCATTTTACTCACTGCTATGGCGGCTTTGGCTGAAGGTCAGGAACAGCCGACGCCATATGACTTAATTCGGCCGGTATGGCCGCTTTCGTGGGACAGTACCGTATTCACTAACCATTTTGTTGCTGGCCCTAAGCGTAAATCCCTGCCGGACATAAACACTCCGGCGGCGTATGCACCCAACGAGATTATCCCTGATTCGCTGAACCAGGCGTTCATCGATGCCATGCTGGTGGATATTTCGCCCATACGCGTCAACCAGGCCGGTTATCGCCCGCAAGATGTCAACAAGCCGGTCTATTACGTCGGTTCGGCAACGAATTTCCAGGTGGTCAATGCGGCTGGCGATGTCGTGGGGCAGGGGACTTTTTCCGAGACGATCGCCAGCAGCGTTTCGTCTTCGCTGACTATCAGGGCTTCGAATAACGCCCAAACAACGACTGGTGGCGATACCCGCTATACGGCTTCTGGTACGGGCCCTGCGGGGGCCCTCAAGAAGGGCCAACTCCCCGATGGTTTGCCTGAAAACGAACGCCTCCGTATCAAGGTGGGCGACGAGTATTCGTCTACGTTTATCATCAGCGACCGGGTGTATTCCATGCTGCGCGATGCGGTACTCAAGTTCTATGGCGTGAACCGCAGTGGCAATTCCGAATCGTGGCTCCATAAGCCGAGCCACCTGAAAGACGGTGCGCTTGCCAATGTGGATATGACGGGCGGCTGGTACGATTGTGGTGACCACCTTAAGGAAGGCCAGACGATTGCCTATAGTTTTGTCCAGCTTGCGCTCATGGATGCTGTCTATGCGGAACGTGATCAGGACAACTATGCTTTTAACCAGAGCGAAACGCAGAATACCGACGGGGTGCCGGATATTCTCAGGGAAGCGAGGTTTGGTGCTGAATATGTGTTGAAGGCATACGATGCTGCGAACGGCGTGATTTCTGCGATGCCGGTCTCTGTTGGTGATTATGGCAAGGATCATTTATGGTGGGGCCCTCCCCAGGCTCAGGACGGAACTATCGATGCTAGGGGCGGGCCTACGAGCAGAATGCTGAGAAGTGATGATCATCCCGATGATAGTGGAGAACTCTTGAGTTCTGCCGGTGGCAACTTCGCCGCAGGCCTGGCCATATTGGCCAAGCGGTATTCTGATACGACATCTCTGATTACTCCGGATTCTGCATTTGCGCAGAAGTGCCTGAAGGTGGCGAAGGAACTTTATGAATACGGCAAGTCGAAGAAGAAAAGCGCATGTACGAAAGCTTATAATGGCTCGGGTAAATTCCACGATGAAATGGGCTTGGCCGCAATAGCCCTTTTCTATGCGACTGGCGAGAAGAAGTACTTGAACGATGCCGTGGAGGAATCGTCCCTGGCGGGCGGGCAGACGAAGAAGGACTTTGCCAATGCCGACAAGAAGGGCGCTGGGATGTTCAATGGCGGATGGTTCGCTTTTCAGGAGGCTTCTTTCCTTAAAGGGAATGCTGCATCCGACTGGGCGAGCCTTTTCACGAGTGCTCTTTACGCCTTCTACAAGTTGATTCTGGAAACCCGCGAAAAGGCTGAATCCTATGGCCTTACGGACGAGCAGAGAATGATTTACGTCGAGGATGTCGCTTTTACCATGGCGGCAAATCTTGGCGGTGTCATGGCGGGTGGAACTGATTCCATCCTGCTTCCTCCGGGGCAAGCCAGTTGGGTCGGGGCCAAGGTGTCTTTTGATCCGGTGTGGGGATTGACAAACTCCGTGAATCCTAAGCAATGGTGGACAAAATACGAAGCTTCCAATATCTTTGAACTGTTGGCGTATTACGACGTAACGAAGGACCTGGAAAATGTATCCATGCCCCAGACAGGGACGTTCCAGGACTGGAAATCGGAAGAAATCCTGAATCTCGCGGTTCAGCACATGAACTACTTCCTTGGCATGAACCCGTGGGATGTATCCCTTATTTATGGTGTGGGAGACAAGAACCATTCGCACCCGCATCACCGCGGTTCCAACCCAGAAGGGAAGAATGTCGCCGGATTACCGGATACGTACAAGTACCGCCCGCCGGTGGGCGGCTTGGGCCCGGCGGTGTCGCCGTCGGGAATGGATGACTTGCCTGTCCATTTCGATGACTATCACCTGACGGAAAATACCTGTATCGATGCCGTTTCCAACTTTTTGCCGGCTACGGTCATTCTTTCTAAATCAGAAGACCTCAATCGCGCACCGTCGATGAAGGTGGAAATCCGTCACGTGAGCATGGACTCGGCTATCGTTGTCGTGAAACTCGACCTGAACGGATATGCCTATATTGCGCTTGATACTGTGGACAACGTCGCTCAACCTACGATTATTCCTTCCGAGACACCGTCTAACAATCACCAGATTATCTTGCGCGATTTGTTGCCGGGAACCACCTACTATTTCTATGCGATGTCGACGAACCCGAGAAGCGGAAATACCTCGAAAAAATGGCTGGTGGATAGCTTGCAGGTTCCGTTCAGTTTCACGACTCTCAATATGGTCGAGAATGCGGACATCCAGAATGTTACGGTTTGCAACCTGAGTGCGGACAGTGCCGAAATCATGTGGTACACCCCGAACGGCGAATACGAATCTAAAGTGTACTGGGATACGGTTCCGCATACGAATCCGAACGAATTTGCCCACAATACCGGAGCGGGCAATGCGGATGTTTCCGGCGTGCCGACCAAGTTCCATTACGTGAAAATCGGCGGGCTCAAGGAAAGGACCACCTACTATTACGCGGTAGAGAGCAACGGTGTCTATACGAATACCGATTCTTCTGGCACCAATATGTTGAAGTTTACGACGCCCGTGATGCAGTACGACTTTGCGGTTCGCATGTCCCAGTATGTGTGGGCTCCGATGCCTGCGCTGGAAATCAATGTCATCAATAACGAGGAACGTCCGTTTGACAGCCTGACTATTCGCCTCTATATGCGCGGTACTGATGAAATTTATTACGATGTCGGAATTAGGCGCGATATTTGCCAGGCCTACAGCGAGGCGGGCTTTAACTTGCCCTGCTCTCCGGAAACCCAGGCTGAATTAGACGGGCTTTTCCGTGTGACGTTCCCGAAGAAGATTGAGGACACCTATGACCCGACGGATGGTACGTGGCAATGGTATTTCCCGATTCCGCTTGGCTCGACTGTCATCAAGTCTTCAAGCCGCATGAGAATCGATGTGGTGTTCGACAGGCGCAGCGAATGGGAACCGCATCTGGATTTGATGAACGATACGCCCAAGAAACGATTCTACTGTAACGACAACGGGACCTGGGAATCTCAGGCGGGCGACCATCTGCCGCAGAATCCGGGTGACTGGAGCTGGATGCCGCATAGCAAGGCCAACGGCGACTATGCCGATTTCGAAGGTATCCCGTGCCTGCCCAAGAATTTTGGCGACGATGACCTTGCTCCCATAAATCCCTACGTTTCTGTTTACCGCAAGGACGAATTCGTGTGGGGGTATAGCCCGTCTAGGAGCGAAATGGAAACGAAGCGCGCAAACTACAAGATGGAAGTTTCTTTGGATGCTCCGTTCAATGTTTCCAACGGCAGTTACGTGGAAATCGACCAGCCGAGCAGCACCGTGTTCGTGAAGGGACACGCCCACATTACCGAGGGCGTCGTGGTTGACAACGTGAGCTACATGGGTTACAACGGCATGGTTGTCGCGCAGTATAACATGGCGACTGACCTCTGGGATTTGAACATCCCGGTAAAGATGGGCATCGGAAGTAACAAGGTAGATATTACGGTATTCGCAGGTCCTGACCCGGAATGCGATGCGTGCACAGAGAACGGCGGCTGCGCGTTCGAAAACCGCTCCTACTATGTGCAGTTCACTAAGGGCGACGCTACCGCATCGGCGCTCACCATCAAGGACGAGGCCGGAAACCCGATTAAGAGCCCGGCTGACCCAGCGGGCACACGCTTCAACATATTCCTGACCGACAAGGACAAGGCGAAGTACACGCAGCCTATTGATGTGCTTGTGATAAACAACAGGAGAAACGATACGCTTAAGGTCAGGATGGTCGCCGACCCGGCCGGTTCGGGTTCGTTCCGGAGTGAGCATGCGATTTCAGCAATCGAAGTTCCGAAGGAGCAGCGCACCAACGGACAGATTTCGTTCTTCGCGGGCGACACCATCCAGGTCGTCTACATCGACCCTGAAGACGAAGAAGATGTATCGAAGCAGTCGTTCTACTCCGAGTCCACTTACCCTGCACCGAAGCGCGTGCTCGCGCAGGACAGCGATTGCGACAACGTGGCCGACAAGATTACGATTAGCTTCTCGAACGCATTCGACGAGAACTACGCCTTCGATAGCGTTCGCGTGTATCTCGATGGCATGGTCGACACGGTGACACTCGCCGTCCCGCAACCGGTCTCGGGCCTGAGCGAAGTCACCATCCCGCTTACGGGCGTAAACGTCCCCGAGACAGCATCTCCCAGCGGCATGGCCGGAGTATACCTCCAGACCAAGGGGCAGGTATCCCGCGAAAACGCGAGGATTACCGATGGCATTGGCCCGCAGCTCCTGAGCGTGACCGTCCTCGAGAACCCTGCGCCGCGTTCCGCCGAAGATACGTTGATGATTGCGTTTACCGAACCGGTCGAACTGCAGTCGCTGACAACGTGGCCTGTCGAGATTGCAGGTGTCACAGGGACAGTCAATGTCGTGGGCAAGGCGACTACGAATAACGGCGGCAAGAGCTGGCTGTATGTGGTGACGGGCAATACGGATGGTGCCAACATTCCTATTGGAGCCAATGTGTCCATTAAGTCCGGATTCAGTGTGGTGGACAACGGCATGAATGCTGTCGACCCTGCTGCAGCGTGCAAACAGGTTAGTGTCGTTGAAACACCGAGGCCTGTTCCTGTGAAACTTGCTGAAATGCGTGACTTCGAAGGCGACGGCTATGCTGACGAAATCTATATGTTGTTCGAAAAACGCCTGCGTCCTAGGGACATGCTTGACAGTTTCGTTGTGGACTGGGGCATGAAGAACATCACGAGGAGTTTTGTCACGAAGGCGGATACCAGTTCGGGGAAGATTGTCCCGAAGGATAACTTCTGGACAATCAAGGATTCCCTTTCTGCGCCTTACGACAAGTGGATTGATTCTACCACGAAGGTGACCGTTGTCGATACGTTCAGTATTGTGACCATCACGTTGAATACCTCGAACGGCTTCCCATACGGCACGACCAGCGGTGCATACGACGGCTACGGCCACGTGACCCCGAGGCTCGGCCCCGAAGGCGGGTTCTTCGACAAGTTCTACTTCGTGGTCGAC
>CACWNW010000028.1 GCA_902762305.1 Fibrobacter succinogenes
GAACATCGCCCGCGAGAACCTCCAGCCGGGCTTCCACTCCCTGGAATGGCATTCCGGAATCGTGCCCAACGGCCGCTACATCGTGACCGTCAAGCAGAACGGCCTGGTTTCCGCGAAGAACGTGATTCTCAAGTAATCCCGTATTTCGTGGGTCCCAAAATTTTTTGAAAAAGGGTTCCTGGCATACCGCCGGGGCCTTTTTTTTTTACGAAAAACGCCAAAATTTCGCTAAAAACGCCAAAAACTTCTTAAATATTGGTTACTAGGGTATACGCGAAAGTACATTTATTTTAGCAATTCGCTTTTCGATGCTACTATCTTATAGGTATGGACAACGGAGAGAAAATAATTTCAACCGAACCGGATGTGCTGCAGTACACCAATTTCAGGGTGTACCTTCGCGACTACTACGAGTACAAGAAGCAGACGCAGCCCTCCTTCAGTTTGCGGTTCTTTGCCGAGAAGGCGGGCCTTTCGAGCCACGCCCATTTGAAGCTTACTATCGACGGCAAGCGCAACATCACGAAGGGGACCGTGCTCAAGATTATCCAGGGTCTCGGTCTCGAAAAGCAGAGGGCTGCTTACTTCGAAAGTCTCGTGTTCTTCAACCAAGCACAGAACGACACCGAGAAGCAGGTCTACTACGCACAGCTCCTCAAGGCAAGCCCGCGCTCCAAGCTCCACAAGATGGACAAGGCCCAGTTACGCATTTTCAGGGAATGGCACCATTCCGTGATTCTCGAGATGGTGGGCCTCAAGGGCTTCAAGCCCATTCCCGATCTGGTCAGTAGGCGCCTCCACGGCATGGTGACGCCTTCTCAGGTCACCGAATCCCTCGAACTTCTGCTGGAAACCGGCCTCTTGGTGAAGACCGCCAACGGCTATCGCCAGCGCGACCCGCTCCTCACCACCGACGACGAGGTGCAGGACATGATGGTAAAGCTCTATCACCAGCAGATGCTGCGCATCTCGGCCAATATGCTTTCGCAGCTTCCGAGTGCGGAACGCGATATATCTGCACTGACGTTCAGTATAAAGCGCGAAGATTTCCCCAATTTGAAGAAACATATCCAACTCATGCGCAAGGAACTACTAGATTTCTCTGCAAAGCCCGGTGAGGGTGATGATGTGGTGCAGGTGAATATACAGCTGTTCCCGCTGACTCGAGGAGTGTGATGCGGTTTTATGGGTTCTTAGCGTGCTCCGTGCTTGCGGTGTCTTTACTTGTCGGATGTTCTTCCGGTGGGGGTTCTGAGACTCTTGCCGGAATCGAGATAGGGAACCCGGCACTCGCCCTGACTGCAGACTTCTCGGTGGACTACGCCGAGGTGGTCCCTGGTTCGCTCCGCAAGCAGGCCAAGGAAGAGAAGGAACCGGTACTGCTGGATTCCTTTACCATGACCCTGACCGAAGTCCTTACGTATTCCAGTTACTATGTGGCGGTCTCTCCCGAAGTTAAGGAAAATGGCCTGCCTGTCTGGCCCGAAGAGGATGCTTCCGGAACAACTTTGCCTATTTCGTTCACGGAGGGCACCTCGGTTGACGAACCCTTCAAGTCCATCAACCTCGACGACGAGGGCTACCTGAAGGAAATCGGCGTATCGTTCAAGCCCGAAGGACCGAACTCGCTCATCCGTGGCCGCGTGCTGCTCGATGGCGAATACGTCCCGTTCGAATACGATTTGAACGGATTCCAGCGCGTAGGCATGCGTTACCACCTGTCGCAGATCGATTTGTCGGTCGATAGCGTTGCGAATTTGTCTGTAGTGTTCCACGTGCGCTGCTTTACCAAGGGTGTCGACTTCTCCGAGGCGGTGGTCTCCGAAGACGGAATCATCCACCTGGACAACGCGAACAACGTCGCTGTATGGCAGGCCTTGAACAAGAATTTCGTGCCGAGTTTCCGTCCGTTGCGGTACAGCTATACGGATGCCCAGGGCATGGTCGTCGAAGACTACGTGAAGGACATCTGGGATGGCGTCATCGGCTCCATGAAGGATAATACCATCAAGAATGGAGACTTCTCGCATGGACTTTCGAACTGGATATTCTTTACCCAAATGTACGGCGAGGCGACTGCGGAAGTCGTCGGCTCCAAGGGCAATGGTTACACGCTCGAAGTTGATGTCACGAACGGCGGTAACAAGTCCTATAGCGTGCAGCTCATCCAGGAAGACGTGGCGCTCGTCGCCGGCAAGAGGTACAAGTGCGTGTTCACCATATGGTCCAATGTCGAAGGCCGGATTACGGCCCGCATCGGTACCTACGATGACTACGAGACAGTCGGGTTCATGGAACACCCGCTCGTGAAGACGTCGGGCCAGTCGTTCGAGAAGGAATTCTCTCCGCTCGAGAGTACTCCGTTCGCCCGCTTCGAACTGAACCTCGGTAGCTCGGTGCGCAAGTTCTTTATCAAGGATATCAAGATTTACCGCTTGGAGGAATAACCCTTCGCGTTGGTGGCGACGCCCCGACGTCACGCGGCATTAGAGGCTGCCTCCTCCATCGTCATGCCGCAGCTTTGCTCCGCAAAGCAAGGGCATCCATTGGAATTCTTTTACCTGAAGGCGACCTGGTTGCGCCCGCATTCCTTTGCCGTATAGAGCATGCGGTCGGATTCCGCTATCATTTCCTCGATTTTCGGGATTTCTTCGCCCTGGCGTGTGCAGAGCCCGAGTGAAATCGTCACCGGGATGACGGTATCCTTCCACGAGAAGCGGTGCCTCTCGATGGAGGCGCGCAGGCGTTCGGCGCTCTTGCGTGCGTCTTCGGGGCCGATGCCCGCGAGCAAGAGCAGGAATTCCTCCCCGCCGTAGCGGGCGAGCAAGTCGCATTCGCGCTTTTCTTCGGAAAGTATCCTGGCGATTTCCTTGAGCACCATGTCGCCGCACTGGTGGCCCCAGGTGTCGTTCACGCGCTTGAAATGGTCCGCATCCACCATGATGGTGTGGACATAGTAGTTGTTCCTGCGGGCGAGCGCGAGTTCGCCCAGGCTCCTGTCGAAAAAGTTCCTGCGGTTGCTGATTTTGGTGAGCGGGTCGATGGTGGCCGCCTCGTACAGTGCGCGGTCGAAAGCCTCTTCGCTCTTGTCCTTGAACTCGATTTTCATCACCATCTTGCCGAGCTGCAGGCGGTTGTCGGAATCGAGCGAGGCGCGCACGACGGGCTGGCCGTCGACGAAGGTGCCGTTGGTGCTTCCAAGGTCTTCGACTGTTACGTGGATGCCGTCGAATGTCAGGGTGCAATGCTTGCGGCTCACGAGCTCGTCGTCGAGCCTGATATCGGCGTCCTGGCCGCGGCCTAGCGTCACCGTCCCCTTTTCGAGGGCGATCTGCTTGAACTGCGTCTGCGGGTACAGGATAATCAAGTGCGGCCTCAGTTCGATTTTCTCGAACTTGAGGGTCTTGCCCGGTGTGACGATGGTCTGGTCGATGTCCTGCATTTTGGTCTCCGTAGTGCGCCTTTGCCCTTAAAATACAATATCCAATTCTAAAACGATGTTTGTCGGTATATATTATAAAAAAATAAGTGTCTCTTGGGGTGTTTTTGTGTACCCTTTCCCTGTCCTTGGAAAACTTTGAATGTAAAGTTTTGTATACCGCGAAGCCGGCTTTTTTGCAAAAAAATGTGATATTTGCACAAAAAGAGTGGCTTTTACATTATCATACTTTAGTTATTAAATTATTTGCAAAAAAATTTGCCTTTTCCTTTAAAAAAAGGATAGATTTTAGGGCGGTGTGGCATCGCAAGAGGCTGGTCCTTTTGGGTATGCTTTTCTTGCTATGCTCTGGCTGGAGAACTAAAATGGAAAACCTCATTATGAAGAAACACAAAACCATGTTGACTGGGTTTGTTTTGGGACTCATGGTGCTCCTTGTTGGGATTCAAGGTGCGATGGCTCAGACTAACACGTGTAAGGGAATCGTCTATTTCAAGGCTCCCGAAGATTGGAGTGCTGCCTATATTGGCGGCCATAACGTTCAGATACCTCAAAGGATGACGAAGAACGACGAAGGCTATTACCAGTTCGACGTTTCTCGTCTGGGAATAACGGACCAGAACAACTCCAAAATCTGCTTTGGCAACCAGACTGGAGCCGGAGCTATGCTGGTTACGCAGAGAGGCTATAACGTCACACCGAAGAATGGCGCCAACGACCCGAGCTGGTCTACGAACGATGCCAGTATTCCTTGCCCTGGCGAAGGTAACTCCATCTATGTGACCGAGGATCCCCGCCGTTCCGGTTATACTTATACAGGTACGTATGCGCCCGATGCAAAGTACTTCTACATGCTGGTTCCCGACGATCCGAAGTGGCAATCCGACGACCTGATGATTACCTATACCATGCCTAACGGAACGAAGAAGGATACTGCGCTTGTTCCCAATAACGAATTGTGCGGATGGGTCTACTTGGTATTCAATAATGCTCCGGAAGACGCCGTTGTCTACCTCAAGAACTCTCCGGACGTTCAGCTTGGCATTAACGGCCTCTGGGGTGAGGATTCGATTGCTATGCCGATCGACTTGAACATGGTTTTCACGTCTTATGGTGTGAACAAAATCTATTTTATCCCGAACGATGCCGACTGGCCTATTGGTACCGACACCAAGGGGTGGTATACGACAGATCCGGGCGTTACGGGAACCTGCGCGTTTAAGCTTGCCGCTGTGATTTACGATACCGATATGAGCCTCAATACTGCATTCTCTGACTGCTGCGGCTCGGACAAGGGCAATGCCCCCACGGGTGTCGAAGCTTGTGTGGGCGTTAAGCATGGCCTTGTAAAGACGGATCTTGGCCCCGATAACAAGCCTGTGTTCTCTGGTTCTGCTGATGCCGTGTCATGCTTCGGTGGTGCCAATGTGGCCGAGGCCAATTTCAAGGCGTTGTTTAATTATGTACAGGGCAAGAACGAAGTCCAGTGTTACGATATGCCTTTCCGCCATTACGGAACCGATACCCGTTGGGGATTCGATTCCGACTCCATGGTTACGAACGGCTTGACGGGCGGGTTCTATCCGCTGGAGGAGTCTGGTGATGATGGCGTTGTCGAACTTTTGATTAACGGGACCAAGGTAAAGGCTGGTCCGCTCTTTGCCGCTAGAAAGAAGCGCGAAGCTGCTGGCCCGGTGCCGAACAATGCCAAGGAGGCCCTTGGCATGGAACTGGACTACTTCTGCGAGACCCCGGGCTGGCCTTCTACGCGTACCAATGGCGTCAAGAATTGCCAGGGCCTGTTTGCTGATGGTGATGAATTTAAGAACCCGGACCTTTGGTGCTGGGGCGATTACTGCCAGCCCGGATTCGAACGCTGGGGCTTGGACGGCACCATCAGGACTAACGAAAAGCGCAATCAGCATTTCTGCTTCGAATCCCATGCTACATTCACTTATAACGAAAGCCAGGAATTCACGTTCCGCGGTGACGACGATATCTGGGTGTTCATCAACAGGAAGATTGCCGTGGATAACGGCGGTGCGCACCTTGCCGCCCCGGGCCACGTGGTCTTGAAGAACCTGAATACCACCTATGGGGCAGACTTCCTCGTTCCGGGTAATGACTACCCGATCGATATCTTCTTCTGTGACCGCCGTACCACGATGAGTAACGTCATCATCAAGACGAACATGTATATCAAGCAATCTACCGGTATCGACTTTAAGCCCTTGGATGTGGGTAATGGTGGCTTGCTGATGGATATCTGTGTTGAAAAGACTGGCGCCAGCGATTGCTCTGCTATTGCTATGGGTGGTGGCGCTGGTGGCCAGTCGTCTACGACTACCGAGTGCGGCGACGAAATTTCTACGAACATTGCCTACTCGATTAAAACTCGCAAGAAGGAGATTCCTCCTAACTGTGCCGACTGTGCGGCCCTTCCGCAGGGTGGCATGGTTCATGGCGGTATCGACCTGAGTAACCCGAAAAAGCCGGTTGTCTATTCGGATAGGATTACGGGTCTCCCTCCTGGTACCTATCGTCTGTATTTCACTGTTGATGATGGCTCGGGCTCGACTTCTGATACTAAGCGTGAAGCGTATTTCACGTTCAAGGTCAAGGGAAACCTCGGTATTGTTAATCGCAATGTCAAGTTCGAGAATGTCGATGGCGATACCTTGGTGTCCTATCTGGATCAGACCGAATGGAAGTTCGTGGATCAGTCCCTTGCCGGCATCCGTATCCCGATTTACATCTCGGCACCTGCCGAAGATGGTACAGTGGACCTCGTCTCGGCTCGTGGACAGACTTACCAGTTGCTTTTGTCCACCAACGCGGGCACAGGTGTAAACCTCTATAAGAACGAAAATGATGATACTCCTCTTTCTATTCCGTATCCGGGTATTGTTAACGCGAGGGATGGTATTGATACATTCTGGGTGGATGTCCCGCTGGCTGGTTTCCCAGAAAATGGCGTAGTTGAGGTTACCGCAACTGTCGGTAATACCTCTGCGAAACTCACGTTCAAAGCACCGCAAATCACTTTTGCGAAGATACAGAAGGACTCTCTCGGCAACTTGATAACCTGGGAGGGAACAACTGGTGATCCTGATAAGGATGTAGATGGCTCGGAATATTTCCACTGGGTGAATTCTGATGTCGACTTCTATGTGGTTGCCTGGGATCCGGTGGCGAACTCGATTTGCACGAAGTGCAACTTCCGGATAGACACTCGCGGAAATTCCGATGGCCTTGAAATTAAGGTGTCTGATTTCGTCGATGGTATTGCTCTTGTTCGCGTACGTTCGAGCAAGGAGTACTCTGTGGATCCGGCTAGTATGTATATCGGTTCTTTGGAATGCTCTGCTATCGTGGCTCCTTACGGGAACATGCACTTCTACAAGCCGCCTGCACCTATGCCGCTTGTCGTTGATGTCTTCGACGTCAAGGGTGCCCCGCTTGGCGAAATGAACATTCCGTCTCAATACTATAACTCGTCTGCCGATTATCTGGACGGCCGTGCGGATTCTCTGGCCATTATCTATGACCGCAAGATTCACACGGACTCCGTGCCGACCTTTATCTGCTTGAATTTCGATGAACGTAACCTCAAGAAGATTAATCCCTATAAGATGAAAATCTCGAATAACGAGAGGGATTCCGTGATGGAATGTTCTACGCAGTTCGACTCTGCTATGGTTAGGAAGGCTTACGACAAGAGCCCAGATGGCGGCCGTACGCTTGTCTTCTCTGTGGATTCGGCGTTCTCTCTCGATGTCAAGACTATCGTGAATTCCGAAAACAAGATTGCCTCGTTCACGGAATACGAATGGAAGCGCAAGCCTGTGAGGACCTTCTTCGAGAAGGGACTTACGGACCGTATCGCTCCGGTTATCCTCTCGGCTCGAGTTACTTCGGAATCTGGGAAGGATGATTATGACCAGCTGAGGGTTATTGCCTCTGAACCGGTAATCTTTAATGATGCTAATAACGGTACAAAGGCGTTCACGTTCTACCTGAACTCTGCTATCGATATTCAGAAAGAACTCGAGCGTTTGGTGCACTCTACGTCCCAGGCTACACCGCAGCGTGGTAAGGATACGCTTACCCTCCGTTACTACAATGCCGACGTTCACAACCCGACTCCGCATGTGGGCGACTACATCCGCTTCCGTGGCGACGCATTCTCCTGGACGGATGCTGTAACGATTGATACGGTCGGTGATACGCTCCGTCCGGCTTCTGATAAGAGCATGCACTGGAATTCCCCGACGGACTACCTCTCTACGGCTCGCTTGCCGTCCCCGTGGGTGCAGGTCGTGGGTGATGCGAAGATTTCTGTGAAGACCGTCAGTTTCGCCGAAGCCGACCCGTCTAGCGTTACGGATTCGACACCGGTGGGCAAGGTTTACCCTGTGAAAACGACCGAAAGCTTCGAAGACGTCAAGCAGAAGTATCCGGGCGTGCTCGGCCACTATGTGCAGTCCGATATGGGCTCCATCATCGGGTCTGACGATAACTTCGCGAGTATCGATAAGGACGATATTTACTTCTTCTATGAAGTGGATTACTTCACGAACCTCGGTGCGTTTGTCGCTCGCCAGAGTGGCAAGATCAAGTGCACCGATCCGTTCTTCTCGCCCGAACCGGATAATAAACTGAGTAAGGGTGACTGCGTGAAGAATCCGCGTAACTTCTTCATTGCCTGGAATAAGTTGTCGAAGAGGAATCGTCTCGTGGGTACCGGTGCGTACATCACCAAGTACTCATCCTTCGTGAAGGTTGGCAACTATGGCAAGAAGGCCAAGAAGGAACTCACCGAAGTCTGGGGTGTGAAGCGCGTAAAGGGCCACAAGGCTGTAAAGAAGTAATTCAGCCGAAGCTTTAGACAGACTTGAAAGAAGCGCCTCCACATAAGTGGGGGCGCTTTTCGTATGCGGAAAGGCGTGATACTTAGCACCTGAAATGTGCGGAAGCTCAAAAAACGGGAATTTTCGGTTTATGGCGCAAAAAAAACAGATTATGAGGGATAAAAAAAAGGTAAATTTTGGTTTGGTTGTAGTGGCGCAAGCATTTTGTTTGCGATGCTATTTGGAATGTTTAATCCAGTGGATAGCTGATTATGAATAAAAACGAAAAAAAACTCTGGGGGAGTGTCTTTGGGTTGGCTATGCTTGTAGCCGGAGTTCAGGCTGCATTTGCCGGGTGTATGGGCACAGCCTTCTTTAAGGCCCCGAGCGATTGGACGCAGGCGATCTTTACGGCTCAGAATAATGCCGCAGGCGCCAAGACGGTCACCGAGAGGAATGCCGAAGGGTATTTCCAGATTGATCTGTCGACTATTGGCGCTTTCGACTATGCAAACCGGTTCAGCATCACGAACAGCATGTCTTCGGGCATGACCAGCTATATCGTGACCGATACCGCTTGGACTGTCCAGAATCCGTACGATGCGAATGCGCGCGCTAACATGACGACGCTCCCGTGCCCGAGTTCTGACGACGGTCAGGTGTATATTGCGGAAGATGTGCTGAATCCGGGCAAGACCTATATCGGTAGCACTGCGCCCGATGCGAAGTTCTTCTATGTGCTTCTTCCCTCGGATAGGATATGGCAGACCGATGAACTGTGGATTTCTTACACCAAGAATGGTGTCAAGAAGGATACTTCCATGATTCCTTCGGCGGATTACTGCGGATGGCACTACATGGTGTTTGGTACGGCTCCTACTGATGTTGTCATTTACCTTAGGAATAACCCGACGCAGCAGTTTGGGCGTTATGGTATGACAAGCGAAGTGGTCGACTTCGAACCAATCGACTTGGAAGCGGTTTTTGACTACTACGGCAACAATGTGTTCTTCATTCCTGACGAGTCCCAGAGACTTGATGAAGTTCCTTCCGGCTGGCATACGGAATTCCCCGAAAATGTCTATGGGGACTGTGATTTCCATCTTGCGGCAATCATCTACGATACCGACGAATCTCTGAACACGGCATTCACGTCGGACGGAAACCCGGTTGGTCCGGGCCAGTGCGTGGGCGTGTTTACGGGCTTGGTCAAGGAAGACCTGGGTCCGGACGGCAAGCCTCAATATTCCGGTTCTCCAGAAGCCCAGATGTGCTTTGGTAACACTCCGGCGCAGGCCGACTCGAACTTCCACGCGATGTTCAATTATGTCCCCGGCAAGAACGAGATGCAGTGCTACGACATGCCCTTCCGTCATTACGGCAAGGATTCCCGCTGGGGCTTCGATTCCGATTCTACGCATTACGACTTGGCCGGTAACCCGCAGAGTACGGTCGGCTGCAACGCTGATTCCTCGAATTGCGTTTTTTCTGGTGGTTTCTACCCGCTGGAATGGCCTGAAGATTTTGATGCGTACACGTATACGGCCGATGAAGCAACCGTTACCCATGGTGTCAAAGGTGATGCTGGTGTTGTCGAAATCAATGGCGTCAAGATGGGCCCGACCCCGGCAGCAAGAACGAAGAGAGAAGCTGCCGCTCCGGTGCCTCTCTACGATACGGTCAAGGCGTTTGACCATTATTGCAACACGGCTGGCTGGACCGGCGGTATTGATTGTGGTGCGACTCATGAGTTCCATGAAGGTAGTGCGCCTCCGGTGTGGAACTGGGGTATTCGCGAAGATTGGCAGAAGATGAACAAGAACAAGAAGCTGCTGCGCAACCAGCAGTACTGCTTCCAGACGCATGCCACCTTCACTTACTACGAAAGTCAGGAATTCACGTTCCGTGGCGATGACGACATCTGGGTGTTCATCAACAACAAGCTTGCCGTGGATAACGGTGGTGCGCACCTTGCAGCCCCCGGCCACGTGGTGCTCAAGAATCTGAATGATAAATACGGTGCAAACTTCCTTGTTCCGGGCAAGGACTATCCGATTGATATCTTCTTCTGCGACCGCCGCAGGACCATGACTAATGTGATTATCAAGACGAACATGTATATCAAGCAGTCCGTCGGTATCTACGCTAACCGCGAAATAACGCCGGATGGTGCTAAGCATCTGGACATCTGTGTGGAAAAGACGGGCGGTGGTGATTGTGCTTCTATGGTTCTTGGCATGTCTGGTGACGATTCTCAGGAACCCGATACCACTTGTGGTGCCGATATTGCAACCCCGATTCATTATTACATTACGACACGCAAGAACGAAACACCGCCGGGCTGTTCTGACTGTGCCGATTTGCTTAAGGGCGGATGGGTTCATGGCGGTATAGACCTTTCGTCTCCTGGCAAGCCGGTTATTCATCCCGATATGATAACCGGTCTTCCTCCGGGAAATTATCGCTTGTGGTACGATGTTGGCGACGGTAAGAAGGATTCCGAACCTTTCTCTATCAAGGGTAAGCTAGGCATCGTCACGACTAATGTTAAATTTGAAAACGTTGACAAAATTGCAAGTGTATACCCCGATGGTACTTGGTGGACGTTTGTGAACTCGGCGCTTGCCGGTACGCGCATCCCGGTTTACATTTCTGCTCCTGATGCTCAGGGCGGTGTGGACCTGGCCTCCGCTGCGGGCCAGAACTACATGCTTACACTCACTGCGGGTGCAAACCTCTACAAAACTCAGGACGGTACGACACCTCTTGTTGTCCCGTACTCCGGCACTGTGGATTCGACGGGTATCGATACCCTCTGGCTCGATGTGCCGCTTGCCGGCCTCACGGACCCGATGCAGAAGATTACGGCTACTGTCGGCAAGTCGTCTGCGGAGTTCATATTCTATGCGCCTGAACTCACCTTCGCGAACCCGAAGACAAGGGATGCCGACGGCAACGTGACGGAATGGGAATGGGTGAAGAGTGACCCGAGCGTGGACGAAGATGGCGAGGAATACTTCCACTGGGTGGGTGCCGATGTGGATTTCTACCTGGTGGTCAAGGATCCGTCGACCGGCTTGATTTGCAAGGAATGTAATTTCACGATTGACGTGATAGAAGCATCCACCGGATTGAGCGTCGATGTGCACGCTTTTGAAGAGGGTGTAGCACTTGTTCGCGTCCGTTCGTCTAAGGAGTATGCTACTGACACCGCCTTTATAAAGGTCGGCTCTACGGACAACCATGCCATTGCTGCCCCGTACGGCAACATGCACTTCTACAAGCCGCCTGCACCGATGCCGCTCGTTGTCGACATCTTCGACGTGAAGGGCGCTCCGCTTGGCGAATTGAATATCCCGTCGCAATACCACAATGCGAGTGCCGACTACTTGGATGGCCGTGCGGATTCCCTTGCAATCATTTATGACCGCAGGATTGATCCGGACTCCGTACCGAAATTTATCTGCTTGCATTTTGACGATGAAAATCTGGTAAGCATCAACCCCTACAAGAAGGGACTTTCGAATAACCATAGGGACACTTTGATGGAATGCTCTACGCAGTTCGATTCCGTCATGGTCTTGAATGCTTATAACAGGAGTCCGGATAATGGTCGCACGCTCGTGTTCTCTGTGGATACGGCATTAAGCGCCAATGTCAAGACCCTTGTGAAACGCGACAACAAGATTGCTTCGTTTACGGAATACGAATGGAAGCACAATCCTGTGAGGACCTTCTTCGAGAAGGGACTTACCGACCGTATCGCTCCGGTGATTCTTTCGGCGAGAGCCTCTGCTGAAAAGGATGGCGAACATGACCAGCTGAGGATTGTTATTTCTGAACCGGTCATCTTTACCGAATCGTCAAATGGAACTACGGCATTTACGTATTACCTGAATTCTGCCGTTGACATTAAGGACGATGTCAAGCGCCTTCTGCATTCTGAGTCTCAGATGGCTCCGAGCCTCCGCAAGGATACGCTCACGATCCGCTTCTATAATGGCAAGGTGGATAACCCGACTCCGCATGTGGGTGACTACATCCGCTTCCGTGCCGATGTGAATATGTGGGCTGATACGACGAAGCTTGATGTGGCAGGGGGCGACACGCTCCGTCCGTCTACCGATAAGAACATGCACTGGAATTCCCCGACGGATTACAAGTCTACGGATCGCCTGCCGTCTCCTTGGGTTCAGGTTGTGGGTGATGCAAAGATTTCTGTGAAGACTGTCAGCTTCGCCTATGCTGATCCGGAGGTGATTTCGGACAAGGATCCTGTGGGCATGGTTTACCCCGTGAAACTCAACGAGAGTTTTGATGACGTCAAGAAGAAGTATCCGAATGTGGTCGGTCACTACGTACAGTCCGATATGGGCTCCATCATCGGGTCTGACGATGCTTACGTAAGTATCGATAAGAACGAAATCTTCTTCTCTTATGAGGTGGACTACTTCACGAACCTCGGTGCTTTTGTCGCCCGCCAGAGTGGCAAGATCAAGTGCACTGATGCCTTCTTCTCGCCTGATCCGGAGCATACGCTCGATGGTCAGGGCGACTGCGTGAAGAATCCGCGCAACTTCTTCATTACTTGGAACATGATGTCGAAGAAGCATCGTCTCGTGGGTACTGGCGCTTACATCGCTAAGTACAGCTCCTTTGTGAAACTTGGCGACAAGGGCAAGAAGGCCAAGAAGGAACTCACCGAAGTCTGGGGCGTGAAGCGCGGCAAAGGCAAGGTGAAAAAGTAACATGCAGTGACTTTGCGAGTCCATCGCAAGCCTGCTTTGCAGTCATCCCCGGCTTGAACCGGGGATTTCTTTTTTCTACATTTGTTGCATGCGTAAGATTGCTATTAGCCTGTTTGCTAGCGCCCTCCTGACCCTGGTGTGGGCGGGGGAACCCACCGATATCGATTCCCTTTTCCGTGGTAAGGAATACAAGCCCGAATTGAGCCCGTCGCTCCGTGACACGACGAATGTATCGTCTCTCCCGGCCAAGGCGAAGGATGGCAAGGAATCCAAGGGTAACGGCTATTACGTGCTCCAGTTCGAAGCTGTTGGCGATTTCGACGCAGCAGAACGCCGCAGGGCGCAGATTGCCGCCTCTACCGGCTACAACATCCAGGTCGTGTTCGACGCGCCCTTCTACAAGCTCCGTGGCGGTGGCTGGACCAGCAAGAAGGCTGCTGACGACAAGGCCCGCGAACTCTCTGCCTACAACATCAACGCGCTCGTAGTCAAACTGCGCTAAAGCGGGCCTTGCCCGTGAACGGAAAAGGCTCGTATTAACGAGCCTTTGTAGTGAGAGCATGCGAGTGACCGTAGGTTCAGTTCCAGAGATGTCGAGCGTGCGGTCTCATATGGCCCGCGAACTCTCTGCTTATAACATTAACGCGCTCGTAGTCAAACTGCGCTAATCACATCACGTCCCTGCGCTAAAAACGGGCCTTGCCCGTGAACGGAAAAGGCTCGTATTAACGAGCCTTTGTAGTGAGAGCACGCGAGTGACCGTAGATCCAGTTCCAGAGACGTCGAGCGTGCGGTCTTGTCTGTGAGCAACAAACGCCTGGTATTGACGAGGCGTGTCTTTTTTCTACCGCATTAATCTAATACGCCGAGCATCTGCTTCTGGGCGTATTCGTCCATCGATGCCGGCAGCAGCGCGCGTTCTTCGGGCGACACGTAGGCGAACTTGCGCTCGCTTGCGGGCCGTGCGCTCCTGTCCCTGAGCACGACAGGCACGTCCTTCGTGGAGTAGAAGAACTTGCCCGTCTTGATGAACCTGTGCTTCTGGCAGCCCTGCTTGATAGCTTCGTTCAGGGCCTTGAGAATCATCGGGCCTGCGCGGTCCACGTTGTGCAGTTGCAACAGGCGCGAGAGTAGCATCTCTTCGTGGATGGGCGCTTCGTGGTCCACATAGAACTTCATCTGCACGATAAGCGCGGTTGCGTCCAGTTCGGCAATGGGCTTGTCGTGCGCGGTGCCCTCGATTTTCGGGTGCACGGTCTGGTAGGGCACGGACTCGATTTGCGGCGCGTTGTCGGCCTCTTCCGTGTCCGCATTCTTGTCTTCGGACGGCGGGGGCGCGACGCTCTGCTCGATGGCGATAGTCGTGATGATGTGGCTTGCTTCGTCGTTGTACGAGACGTACCAGAACGGAATCCAGATGGTGATGACTTTCCAGCCCAGTTGGCGGAGCATCACGGGGCGCACGTATTCGCGGTCTTCTACGGATTCGCGGAAGCGCTCGGTAGTGCAGTCGTCTTCGATGACTGCGAGGATACGGTTCTCGTTGTTCGCGTCGACGACGACCGGGCCCACGGGTATGCCGCTCCCTGCGAAGCAGGGCTCCACATGGATGTTTTCATGCTGCAGCAGTTCCATGACCTGCGGGCGCAATACGGAGTCGGCGATATGCGAATCGTTCGGTTCGGCCACGGTCTTTTTCGCGAGGTGCGCTAGCCAGTCGCGGAACAGACTCGGTTTTGCCTTCGCCTGCATGTCGATGTCGTGCTTCGTGGCAAACACCTGCATTTCGTGGCGTGCGAGCGTGGTGCAAACAGCGAGCTTGCGTTCGCCCGTCCTGTCGACGCCTTCGGATTCGGCGAGCACGAAGATGACGTCGCGGAACTTGTCCGTAGCCCTGTCTGGCGTCTTCACGAAGAAGCAAATGGCGGGGCTGGACTGCGCGAAGTATGTTTCTGCCGTCGAGTCCTTCGTGATGAGCGACCTGACTGCGTTCTCGATTTCGTGGCAGCGCGTCTCGCTGAAGGCGACAATCCCGAGCGTCTGTCCGGGGTGCTTTTCGGCGTGCTGTACGGCGGCCTTTGCAATGTCTTTTACTTTATCTGCGACAATCTTCAAGGTGTCGCGACGGGCGGTCTTCTTTTGCGGCAGCGGGAACTGCTTGATACCGCCGTTGTAGATGCGCTCGTTGGCGAATCGGAACAGCGTGGGGTCGGAGTAGAAATCCGAGAACCACAGTTCGCGCGTGGGGATTCCCCTGCGGAGTGCCGCCGCCATGATATTCTCGAGGAAGAACGTCGTGTGCGCGGGTTCCACGTCCAGGTAGGCGTCGTAGGAATGTTCCTCGATCGCGGGCACGTGCGGGTTCCCGATAAGGATTGTCTTTTTGCCCTGCAGTATGAGGGGTATGGCCTCGGCGACCGAGATGCAGTCGGCATCGAGCAGGAGTACCACGTCGTACTGGAAGTCCTTGCTCTGCGTGAAAGCCTCGTCTACGTTCATGACCGAGAGCTTGCCGGTATCGGCGATGGCATGCACTTCGCGGAAGTTCGCGTTGCAGAACTGGTCGAGCAGCGTGCGGTACTGCTTGCTCTGTTGCGTATGCGCCTTCGGTGCGCATGCGAAAATTTCGGGGAAGTTCTTGTTGATGAGCTGCACCTGGGTGCCCGCCCATGCGTAGGTGCAGGCGTGCACAATCTCGTCGCTGATGGCGCCTGGGTTCTGCAGGTATTGCCGCAGGCTCTTGCAGCCGTACGCTTCCACCTGTTCGAAAAGTACGGAGAGGTGCAGGTGCGCATCGACGCTTTCCCAGCTGGTGCTCCACTGGCGGATTCTCGAAAGCCACTTGTCCAGGCTCAAACTTTCGAGCGGGGTGTCGAGCCCGAGTTCCTTGGTGAGGTATCGGGATGTCGTGAGCAGGTCCTGTATAATTTGTTCGAATTCCTCGAAATGCGGGAGCATCGGCTTGAGCTGGTGCCAGTGCGCAAGCAGCGTGAGCAGCAGGTCGTAATGCGGGTCGTTCTTGAACTTCTCGCGGAAGTTGTAGATAAACGAAATCTTCTTGTTCAGGGAAACCCAGTTGGATTTCTCGTAGAGCCAGTCCTTGCCGAGCAGGTGGTTGCCGAGGACCGCCGTGTCCTTGTAGGCGCGCTTGTTGTCTTGCAGCTCGAGGAGCGTGTCGATGAGGTCGAGCAGGTGCGCGTCGGAAGTGACTTCCTTCGGGTGCTTGAGGACCTTCAGCAGTTGCTTCTTGGAAGAGCGGTAGCGGTCGGTGAGCCCCTTGAGGGTCGCCTTGAGGCTATCTTCGAATTCGTCGCGGAACGAGAGAATGTTCTCGTCGACTGCGTTGTCCGTGTAGATGTCCGAGGTCTGCCTGTGGTAGCGGACCCAGCTGTCGCCGGCTTCGGGGAGCGCACGGATCGTATCCTGGTAGGCGTCCCAGCTCGAGGACTTCAGGTCCCAGTTCTCGAATTCGGGCGTGTTCGAATCGAAGTCCTTGCGGATGAGCGCGATGACTTCGGCGAGCAGCGGCAGGTAGATGCCTGTCGGGAAGAAGCTTTCCTGTTCGAACAGCTTGACCAGCGGGGAAATCTTGTCGGCCTTGTCGAGCGCCTCGCGGAGCGACGAAAGGATTTCCTGCTTCTTCTCGGACGAAAGCTCGCTGATGGTGACGTTCTCGAACGTCTTGCGCGCGGTAATTCCGTTTTGCCTGAAGTACAGGTTGACGATCTGCTGGAGCGTTTCGCGCAGCTCGTTGAACTTCGCGTAGTCAAGCTTGTTTGATTCCTTGAAGATGGAATCCATGAACTTGCCGCGGATTTTCGGGGTCTGCGTGAATTCGGCGAGTATGTTGGTGAGGCTCGTCTTCGAGGGCTCGACTTCGCGGTTTACGGCCCTGTAGTAAGAGGCGAAATAGTTCCTTGCGGTGTTCACCTGGTCGATAAGCGTTTGGCGCTCGGGGCCGGCGTACGACCTGAACGGCGGTTTCCATGTCTGGAAGAACGTCTGTTGCGTTACCGCACGGCGCGTAATGACGAGCGTGTTCATGCCCTTGGAGAGGGATTCGGCGACGATGTTCGCCGCGACACGCATCTTCTGGGTTCCCGGAAGCGCCTGGATTGCGAAACCCTGCGTGTCTTCCTGGAGGGCGTCGATGGTCACCTTCGTGGTGTGGGAATCCGTCGTATAGAGGAAGTGGTGCTCCGTCGGGTTGTACAGCTGGTCGAAATCGCCATCGTCAAAGGTGGATTCCTTTATCTGGAAACCGTCTTCGCCCAGGAGCGATTTTATGAACACGTTGCTGTCGATCCTCTTGTCGCCATAGAATTCCTCCATGTTCTTCTTGAGCCGGATACGGCTGGAATTGAGGAAGGCGAGGCAGATGCCGTGGCGCGTGAATTTCCAGTTGCGCTCGGAGGCTATCGACTTTTCAAAAAGTGAAAAATAGAGCGGGATGCTGAACTGCCCGTTTACGGTTGCGTCTTCGGCCCTCGGGAGCGACATGTCGGCGAGCCTTTCGCGCAGGACGATGTTTTCGAGGGGCGGTATCTTCGAAAGGGAGAGGGACTTGAAATCGGGACTCACATCGACGGGGACGAGAAGGCTGGGCGCCAGCGCGTTGCCGTCCCACTTGAGGAACCCGAGAAGCAGGTACAGGTCGGACTTGGCGAAGTCCTGTGCCTTCTCTTTGAGTACGCGGGTAAAGAGCTCAATGCGTTCCTTCTTCTGCTGGGCGTTGAAGCCCTGCGATTCGGGGAGGAACGAGTCGAGCGGAAGAGTCGTGCCGGACTGTAGCCACCTTTCATAGAAGGCGTCGCCCGCTTCGAGCAGGAGCGGCGTCTGGAATTCGTACTTTGTCGAAAAATGTAGTAACCGGTCCTTGTTGTCATAAAGGGCGGCTTCTTGACATATCTTAGAAACGACGGACGAAGGTGTAACGTGCGACATACTATGAATATACGTTATTTTATTGTATGGTAGTTTTTACAGAGCCTGTTTGGCCAGCGAAATCGCCTCTGCGAGAGTGAGCGGAGTGTTTTCGGGTTGCAGTTTCGCCTTGAAGCATACACGCCCGAGCATGGATTCCTTGCTTTGACCTGCATCGCGGTCCTGGCGCAGGCTGTGCGCGCGTTCTCGCTTGGAAAGTTTCTTGCCTGTCGCATCGACGATGAGGGGGTGGTGCAGGTAGGCGGGCGGCGTTTCGCGCCCCAGAAGCCGCATGAGGGCTATCTGGCGGGCGGTGGAACTGCGGATGTCTTCGCCGCGCACGATATGCGTGATGCCCTCGTCGATATCGTCGACGCAGACCGCGAACTGGTAGGTCCATTGCATGTCGCGGTCGCGGATGGGGAAGTCGCCGCATTGCTGTTTCGGGTTCTCGTCGAAGTCGCCCAGGCGCATGTCGTGCCAATGAATAACTTTGTCTGGAACGATGACGCGCAGGTTATGCGGCTGCTCGTCACACCGCAGTGCCGAAGGCACAAGGGTGTCCATGGAAGTATTTACCTTCCTGCACTTCCCGCTATAAACGATTTCGCCGGTTTCGCTCTTGGGATTTTCGGCCTCGAGCTGCTTGCGGCTGCAGAAGCAGGGGTACACGAGCCCGTCGCGCTCGAGTTTGGCAAGCGCTTCTTCGTAGACTGGATTACGGTTACTTTGTATGCTGTCGCTGTCGTATTCGAACCCGAACCATTCCAAATCTTCGTAGATGCTCCTGATGTATTCGGGTCGCGCTCGGCTCCGGTCGTGGTCTTCGATGCGCAGGTGGATTTTCAGCCCGAATGCCTCGGCTGCGGCCCACACGTAGAGCGCCGAAAGCAGGTGGCCTTCGTGCAGGTAGCCTGTGGGGCTCGGCGCAAATCGTGTTTTTCCGGACATGCGCGGAATATAAAAAGAAAACAGGGCGAATGCGGGCGTACGCTGCCCGATAAATGCTGTTTTTTCGTGAAATTGTGTGCCGAATTGCTCCGGAGAGGCCGCCCGGTACCCTAAATTGGAACTTTTTTTCTCGTGTGATTGTGTATAAATTAAATTTCTGGATGTTCGAAGTGGGAAAACTTAGGCTTTTGCTACCCCTTTCGGGGCGAAAACGCCTTGCTTTCCCAAAAATTTTTATATTCTGGCTGCATCGGGTGCTCCCGCCCGGATGATGCAGAATTTATAGGATTAACGTATGGAACATAGAAATTCAGTCCGCTGCGTTCTTTTGCTTGTTTGCCTGCTTGCCTTTGCCCAGTTCTCCCTTGCCGAAGACATTGTCGCGACGACATCCAATGGCTCTACCGTCATCTTGCACGATAACGGCCGCTGGGAATACTACCAGAACAACGCAAAAATCAGGGACGTGCGTGAATCGGCCGTGCCGAAGGATGCCCGCTTCGAGGTGTCAGTGCTGTACGAGCCCGCCGAGAAGGTGAAGAAGAACGTGCGCATGGCGCTCGAGGCCGACTTCGCGACCGAAGAAGAAATCAAGGACAGCCTCCGTAAGGTGCCGAAGGGCGGCTACATCTATTTCCAGGTCCCGACGAAGCAGATCAAGCCGGGCATGACGCGCGAACTGACCTACTCCATTTTCGATACGGGCAAGACCGCCATCTTCACGAAGACGGTCCGCGATACCGAGGCTACCGCGAGCGAAGATGCTGGAGTCTCGAACCTGCTGGTCGTGCCGCTTTACGGAAGGCCCAAGGCGAAGGTCATGAAGGCCCGCGTCGAAGACCTGAGGAACCACGCGACGCTCGATATCGAAGTCCCGGTCAAGTGATGGACTGCCCGCACGACCTGAAATTTGCCGTCGTGGATGTGGAAACGTCCGGCGGTGCGGGTGACCAGAACCGCGTTACCGAAATAGGAATCCTCTTGCTCGATGGCACGGAGCCCGCGGGTGAATTCCATACCCTCGTTGACCCGGGCGTGCCCATTACGCCGTTCGTGCAGAACCTCACCGGCATTACCGACGAGATGGTGAACGGACAGCCGCAATTTTCAAAAGTCGCAGAACATATCGCCGGGCTCCTGGACGGGCGCATCTTTGTCGCGCACAATGTGCAGTTCGACAGCAAGGTCTTGCGGACCGAGATGAAGCGCTGTTGCATTGCGTTCGACCCGCCGCGCCTGTGCACGGTGAAGCTTTCGCGCAAGGTATTCCCGGGACACACCAGCTACAGCCTGCATAACCTGACCGAATCCCTCGGGCTGCCCGACTTCAACCACCACAGGGCGATGGCCGACACGCTCGCGTGCGCCGAAATCCTGAAGATGGCCTATGCGAAAATCGGGCCCGAAAAAATCCTGAAAGAAGTGAAAAACCTCAAGCACTACAGGCCTTGAGGTTTGCTATTTTATTTTAAATTTTGCAACGAGCTTCGAACGATTTTTGCGCAGTCTTTTCAATAACTGCGCATTTTGATTGCGTTGCTTTTGCTGCTAGCCTTCGGTCTTCTTCACGAAACGGCGCGGCTTGAATTCGCGCGGCGGGAAGTCGAACTTGAGCTTGCCCTTTTCGAGCATCAGATAGGCGTCGAACAGGCGGCGCGTCTTGTTGCTGCGGAAGCCCTTGATGAGTGCTGTCTTCTTGCCGGCGAGGAGGTTCTTGATTTCTTCGAGCGGGATTTCCTTGCCGAGGAGCACCTTCGGCAGGTTCAGGCCCGAGGGCTTCTTGTCGATGTAGCTCTGGCTCACGTAGCCAGTGAGCGTCTCGAACACGTCGGTATTGTCGACAGGCGACTGGCCGACCTTCTCGCCAATTTCGATTTCTTCGGGCTTCTCGTCGAATACGAACTCAATCTTGTTCTGACTGTTGATGGTGAGCACTGCCGAGAATTCTGCACCGCGCTTGCTGCGGAAACCGGTCAGCGGGCCGATTTTCCTCTTGGTCAAAAGCTCCACGATTTCTTCGTCGGTCAGGTGCTTGCCGCCGATAATCTTGCGGATGACGATTCCGTCTTCGGTGGTGTAGCGGCTCACGGTCTCGAACACCTTCTTGCCGTTCACGGGGCTGAACTTAGCCTCGCCGGTGGTGTTCTCTTCCTTGAATCCCTTGATGTTCTTCACCATGGTCTTAGTCATCTCGACGATGCCTTGCATAAAGTTCTCGCGCGATTCCTTGCCCTTGCTGATGAGGTCCATCTTGTATTCCCACTCGCCGGTGAGTTCCGGGCTCGTGAGCGCCTCGCAGTTCATTGCCGAGAGGACCTTGATAAGGTCGAAGGCCTTCGCCGTCGGGATCATTTCCTTGCCGTCACGGACCACGTACTTGTCGCTCACCAGCTTCTCGATGATGGCGGCGCGTGTCGCAGGCGTACCAAGCCCGCGCTCCTTCATGGCGTCGCGCAGCTCGTCGTCCTCGACGAGCTTGCCTGCGCTTTCCATCATGGAAAGGAGCGTGCTTTCGGTGTAGTGCGCAGGCGGCTTGGTGAAGTCCTCGTTTGCGCGAATGTCGAGCGTCTTCGCGGTATCGCCCTTCAGTTTCGGGATGTTCGATTCCTCGTCGCTGTCCTTGCCGTAAACTGCCTTGAAACCCGGGTCCACGAGGATCTTGCCTTCGGTGATGAACGTCTCGCCCTCGACGGTCGTGACGCGGGTGGTGTTGAGGTACTGCGCCGGCGGGAAGAACACCGCGATAAAGCGCTGGCAAATCATCGTGTAGATTTTTTCTTCGGCTTCGGTCAGGCCCTTCGGGGAAACACCCGTGGGGATGATGGCGAAGTGGTCCGAAATCTTCGTGTTGTCGAACACCTTCGGGGTGCGCTTCACGTAGCTGTTGTCGAGCGCTTCAAGAGCGAATTTCTGGAGCGGGCCTTCGATTCTCCCGAGTGTCGCCTTCACGGTCGGCACGTAGTCTTCGGGCAGGCAGCGGCTGTCGGTACGCGGGTAGGTGGTCGCCTTGTGGCGTTCGTACAGGGCCTGCGCAATCGAGAGTGTCGTCTTCGCGCTGAAACCGAAACGGTTGTTCGCCTCGCGCTGGAGCGTGGTGAGGTCGTAGAGCTGCCCGCATTTCTGCTGGCTGGGGGCGGTCGTCTCCTCGATCTTGCCGGGTTTGCCCTTGCACTTCGCGAGGATTTCTTCCGCCTTCTTCCCGTCAAAAATCTGCTTGACGCGGTCCTTGCCGTCTTCCTTGTTAGCGGTGAACCACTTGCCCTGGTAGGCGTTCCCGTCGTTGTCGAAGTCGGCCTCGACAGTCCAGAACTTTTCGGGCTTGAACTGCTGGCGGTCTTCTTCGCGCTTCACGATGATGGCGAGCGTCGGGGTCTGCACGCGTCCGCAGGGCGTAATCTGGAACCCGCCCATGGAACTGTTGTAGGCGGTGAGCCCGCGGCTCCCGTTCATGCCCACGAGCCAGTCGGCCTCGCTGCGGCAGAGGGCGGCGTCTTTCAGGTTTTCCATCTCCTCGGCGGTACGCAGATGCTCGAAGGCGTCCTTGATGGCGGCTGGCGTCATGCTCTGCATCCACAGGCGCTTGATGGTCTTGCCTGTGAACTTGCCCTTGAGCACGTAGTCGAGGATGTAGAAGAAAATCAGTTCACCTTCGCGGCCAGCATCGCATGCGTTCACGATGGTCGTGACGTCTTTCCTCTTGATGAGCTTGCCTACGATGGAAAGCTGCGACTTGGTGGCGGGGGTGGCGACGAGCGGGAACTTCTCGGGGAGCATCGGGAGCGTCTTCATGTCCCATGCCTTGTAGCGCTCGTCTATATCTTTGGGGTCGGCGATAGTCACGAGGTGGCCGATGGCGTGGCTCACGATGGTCGTGTCGCTTTCGTAGTATCCGTTGTTTTTCTTGAACGACTTTGCTCCGAGCACCTTCACGAGGTCGGCCGCGACACTCGGTTTTTCGGCGATGATGAGGGTGATTCCCTCGCCGGTCGCCTTTGCCGCCTTCTTGGTGGCGGTCTTTGCCGGAGTCTTTGCTACCTTCGTTGTTTCGGTCTTAGTCGTTTTCTTAGTCGTTGTTGCCATCAGTTATTTCCATTTAAAGCGCCCGAACAGGCCGAACAGCACGGCCAGCACGGTAAAGGGGGCGTGGATGAATTCAACGGGGATGCACCACTTGAGCAGGTGCTCCTGCCGGAATATCCGGAGCCCGCGGACTATTAGGACAAGGTCGCCGATACACTTGGCGACAGATGCGACGATTGTCGCGATGAGAATTTCGAAGCTGAACGGCGAGAGCGCCACCGCGATGCACTGCATCAGGAGGAACAGGAACACCATGCTGAGCACGAACACGATTTTCGGCGTATAGTATATAGTGGCCGAGGCCCAGCGCTTGCGCTGTTCCCAGAGTTCCTTGAGGGTTTCCTTGCCGCTCGTGGTCACGAATGTCGATTCGGTGATGCAGTAGCGCATGGCCCAGGGGCGGTCGTCGGCGATTTTCTGCATCAGGAGGTCGTCGTCGCCGCTCTGGATCTTGAGCACGTTGTCGAACCCGTGGACGCTCTTGAAGAAGCTCTTGCGGTAGGCGAAGTTGTTGCCGGTGCTGGTGAGCGGCAGGTGCATCGCGAGGCCGGCGGTGCCCGCCACGCGGTAGATGAGAGTCTCGACTGCCTGCATGCAGATGAGCACGCTCGACTTGCCGGGGATGGTCGGGATGTAGGAATGCCCCGCCACGAGCTCGATGCCCGGCTCGAATTCGCGCACGATGCCGGCGATCCAGGTGGGCTTCACGATGCAGTCGGCGTCGGTGAGGCACAGGATGTCGCCGTCGCAGACGTCGATGAGCTTGCTTAGGGCGTGCTTCTTGGGGCTCACCCCGTCGGGAATTTCGTTGATGGTGAGGATGTGCAGCCGCGGGTAGCGCGCCGCGTATTCCTCGAGGATTTTCGGGGTGTCGTCGGTACTGCGGTCGTCGGCGACCCATACGTCCCACTGCCCCTCGTATTCCTGCGACAGCACCGAATCGAGGGTGGCGCGGATTCCCTGAGACTCGTTGCGGGCCGAAATCAGGATGCTCACGTACGGTTTGGGCTCCACGTCGGACTCTCCGTCGCGCACCGTGCCGAGGGCGCGGTAGAACCGCACCAGGAGGACTATGTAGAATAGTCCGAAGATGGCCAAGAGGCCGATGACCACGTATGTCAGAACCGTCCAAATCATTTTTTCGGGCAAAAATTTAGTTCATCGTGTCGGATTTTTGGACTGCGGGTGCAGGAAAGGGGCTAGGTTTTCTCGATACATATATATATGTTAATGTATCAAAAAGTGGCCTTTGGAGGCCACAAATGACGAAAATCGCCCTTTTTTTGTGCAAAAGGCTATTCCTTCAGGAGTTCGGGGTGCTTGTCCGCGATGCGGCGGGCGAGGTACACGAACGGCGTGTCCATCAGGGAGGTCACGATGAAGATGCCGTACCCGAAGATGAGGATTTCCCCGATGGTGTTCCACGGGAACACGCCGGCGAAGGCGAGCAGGTTGAACACCACCACGTTGATGAGCTGGCTTACGAGCGTGGAGCCGTTGTTGCGCAGCCACAAGAAGCGCTTCTTGTCGCCGAACTTCTTTTCGGTCCATTTCCACCAGGCATGGTAGGCCCACACGTCGAACAGCTCGCACACGGCATAGGCGAACAGGCTTGCGAGCATCACGCGGGGCGTATTTGCGAACACGGCGCGGATGGGTCCTGCCATCGTGTCGCCCTCGGCGGGGATGTACAAAAACCAGCTCTGCGAAATCAATATGAACGTGACGTTCGCGAGGATGCCTATCTTGACGCAGCGGCTGGCCTCTTTTTTGCCGAAGATTTCGCTCATGATGTCGGTCGCGAGGAAGGTCGAGGCGAAGATGACGTTGCCGAGCGTGGTATCGAGCCCGAAGGCGTGCACCAGGATGAGCACCTCGATGTTGGCGGCGATGGTGCAGATGACGGTCCAGGCGAAGATTCCCTGCTTGCCGAAGAAGCGGAAGAAGGCGACGAGACCCCCGAAGAACGCGAAGATGGAGGCGACGAGGATGATTTCGTTCTGCATGGTTACTTTCTCCGGTCAATTGCCGCAAACAGGCGGGTCTTGGCGAGGGCTTCGAATTCGGTGCCGGGCTTGCCGTAGTTCGCGAACGGGTAGAGCGAGATGCCCCCGCGCGGCATGAACAGCCCTTCGACCTCGATGTACTTCGGATCAAGGAGTTTCACCAGGTCCTTCATGATGATGTTCACGCAGTCCTCGTGGAAGTCGCCGTGGTTCCTGAACGAGAACATGTACAGCTTGAGCGACTTCGATTCCACCAGGTACTGGTCCGGAATGTAGTTTATCTTGATCTCGGCGAAGTCGGGCTGGCCCGTCTTGGGGCAAAGGCTCGTGAATTCCGGGCAGTTGAAGGTGACCATGTAGTCGTTGCCCGGGTGCTTGTTCGGGAATTTCTCGAGCACTTCGGGGCTGTAGGTGGTCTTGTACTGGGTCTTGTTGTTGCCGAGCAGCGTGACGCCTTCGAGTTCTGCTTCTGAACGCATGTAAGTCTCCTAGTTTTCGTTTATAGGCCGGCGCGGTACTGCGTGTTGCCGCCTAAAGTCAGGATGGAATCTCGAACTGACCAAGCTAAAAGATAGGAAAATCCGGGAGCTTTTTAAAGCCCCCGGATTTGTTGCTTATTCAGGAGATGAACAATGAAGTTAAACTGCGAGTGCGCTGATGCCTGTTTTCCAGGCGTTTAGCGCGTCGTTCGAGGTGTCGAGCGCCCAGTCGGCCTCGAAGCTCTTGCTCTGGCTGAACCACATGAGGCCGAAAATCCTCGGGAACTGCTTGGGCAGCACTTCGAACATGTCGGCAATCCATTGCGCCTTGTTGCCGCCCGATTCCGTGCACGAGGTCTCGGCGATGAAGAGCGGCTTGTCGATGTTGGCGAGCGCGTCGTACGACTTCTTGAAAACTTGTGTGAAGCTCTTCCAGCGGGACCAGCATTTCTTGTTGCCCCAGTTGTAGCCGTCGATAGAGATGAAGTCCACGTAGTCGTCGCCGGGGTAGGTTCCCGTGAACGACGTGTTTTCGCCGACGTTCGAGGAATTGGTCGTCCAGACCCACTTGACGTTGTTGGCGGATTCTTCCCTGAAAATTTTTACGATGTGGCGGAAGGCCTCGGCCACGCATTCCTCGGTATTGCATTCGCCGTTCTTGCCTGTACCCCAGTCGTACCAGTCGCCGTTGGCTTCGTGCAGCGGGCGGAGCCAGACTTCCTTGCCGTATTCCTTGACGCCCTTCGCGAAGTGCCTTATATACTGGTCGGCCTGGCCGTCGGTGATGTTGCGGGCGTTGTAGCCGTTCGGCATCCATGTGATGACGAGCGTGGACCCGTTCTTGTACGCGGTATCGGCGAAGGGTTCCACCCAAGACCAGGTGTTGATATCGAAAAGCGCGAAAAGACTCACGAAATCGATATGTGTTCCCTGCAATGTCTGGAACGCCTGGATGTTGTCAGCCGTAGGCTGCGGGTAGGAACCTGCTCCGCCGACCCATGCACCAATCTTAAATCTCCTAGTCATAAGCATCTCCTGTTTTTTTACAAAGATATTTTATCAAGATTACTTGACGGATAGCTGCTTTTTTTATTATTTTCCAAAGTGTATCTAGTGTTTTAAATTCGTGTGATTTGAAACACGCTACAGACAAGTTATTTTGTGACGCTCGTCATGGCGGTAATATTCTGCACAAGGGAATAATGTTGTTCGCAATCTCGAGGCGCTGCAAAGGAGGCTTGAATGACGGTAGAAGAAATCTGCAAGTGGCTTGAATCGTCCAACTTCAAGGAAGGCGACAGGCTGCCTTCTGTACGTAGTGTCTCGGAACTATTCTCGACATCGACATGCACGGTGTTCCGCGCCTACCGCAAGCTCATCGGCAAGAAGAAGGTCTACGGCGAGCAGGGCAACGGGTATTTCTGGGGCAGCGGGAAGGTTGCTCCGCCGGAACCTCCCGTGCACGAACATGTGGTGGAACGCCTGGAGCGCCTTTTGCTCGAAGACTGGAAGGCGGGTAGGCTTTCGGCCGATGCCCCGCTCCCCTCCATCAAGGAACTTTGCATGGGTTACGGGACGTCGGTCGGGTCCATGAGGCGCACCCTCGAGAAACTGCAGGCGGGCGGGATTCTCTCGCGCCGTGGCCGCGGGCGTTTCTACTTCCGTACGGAGCAGGCTCCGAAGGCGAAGGAAATATTGCTGGTGATGCGCTCGAACCCGACGGGGGATTTTTATTGCCTGGGCGACCGCGAACTCGAATTCATGCAGAAGGTGTATGCCGAAGCCGAAAAGCGTGAGCTGCGTGTCCGCGTGCTCGGTTACAACGAAGATGCGGATATGTTCCTGGATAGTGTCGGGAATGCCGTTTCGCCGGAATCGTTCCGCGACTATTTCGGGGCGATACTTTCCACGATGCTCATCTTCAAGCCCCAGCGCCTGTTCACGCGGTTCTCGCGGACGCGATTCCCGATATCGGTCTGGTGGGAGCACCCGCTCGAACAAATCCCGCGCGCGCTCAAGAAGGAGCCGCGGTATGCATTCTTCAACCTCGCTTTCGGCGAGTTCCCGGGCCGAGCCGTGGGCCGGTTCCTCAGGGTGAAGGGCTGCTCGCAGGTCGCCTACATATCGCCGTACCATTTGAGTTCCTGGTCCGTCGACCGCCTGAACGGACTCAAGAAGTCGGGACTTCGCGTAATCGAGTCGGTGGACGACGAGCATGCCAGCCCTTACGACTTTAGCGACAAGCCGCAATCGTATTTCGAGAACATCGTGGCGCGCCTTGCCGAAGGTGTCCCGCAGGATACGGATGCCTGGGTGGTCGTGAACGACGAGGTCGGCTGCGTACTCCACAGGATGTTCGTGCAGAACAGGCTCAAGCGCCCGCCCTACATGGTCTCGTTCGACAATACGGTGGACAGCTACCGCGTGCGCCTGGATTCCTTCAAGTTCAATCTCGATACGCTTGCCGAACAGTCGGTGTTCCATATCGTGTCGCCCGGGGTGACGCTCTACGCGAAGGACGATTTCCGCGAGCTTTCGGGCCGCGTCGTGGAAAAATAATGCCGCTTGTGTCTTTTTGTCCGTAAAAAATGCCGTTTATCCGAAACATGGCGAAAAACGGCGCCGGACCGCAGGATTAATCTATATTGGGAGCGATGAATTTGTCTGTTCGTTGCGTATTTACGGCAATGCTGCTTTGTACCGCAATGCTTTGCGGGTGTTCCAAGGTGTATATGCCGCCGGTGCAGGTAGAAGGAGTGCACTCGGATTACGGCGAACGCCTGCGCGTGTTGACCAGGCAGTACGTGGCCATCGATGACCACGTGACTCTGGTCGACGACGCTCAGCAGGGCGACCGGACGCTGCAACTGCAGCTGGTCCGCGATACGGCGGGTGTCGTTGTCGTTTTCGAGATGCGCAAGGCGAAGGACAATTCCCTCATCTGGGCCTACCGCCACATCGCGTACGACCCGAATGAGTTCATCCCCATAGTGAGCCGTGTATCGAAGGAGAAAATCCGATGAGAAGGCTCCTTTTGGCTTTTGCGATGCTTGCCGGCAGCGCCGCCCTGTATGGATGTGCGACAGTGAAGGTCGAGGTGGACGATGCCCGCGAAGGCTACGCCATATATAGTAACGGCGTGAAGGTCTGCGACGATTCCAGGAACTGCAATGTCCCGGTTGCCAGAGGCGACGTGATGTACCTAGAGGCCGCAAAGAACGGTGTCGTGTATGGCGAGGTCGAGATTCACCGTGGCGATGGCGGGTACCGCACGCAGACTATGCTGCACAAGGGGACGGCCAAGGATGCAGCCAAGGCGGTCGGGGTGCCTCTGGGCATCGCTGCCGGAGCGCTGCTGCCCCTGGAATACATCACCACGACTACGGAATACTTCCCGACCGAGGTCATGATACCCGTGATGCCGCCCGAAAACGACGGGAATCAATACCCCTGGGACAAACCCGACCCGAGCAAGTAGGCCCAAATCCTTGACTTTGTTTCCCGATTTTATTAGATTTGGGGCCACTTTGAGAATAGATATCGCACAGAAACTTACTGAACCCGAAGATCGCCGAGTGGTCTGGTCCCATGCCGACGCTCCCGAAATCTTCGACGAACTGCACCTCAAGGGCGATCTGGTAGCCGAGGTGCTGGTGAGCCCCGAAGGCCCCGGTAAGTGAGTGCAAACTCTGACCTGTTCCAGGACCCTGGATTTGTTCGACCGCCCGTTTTCGACCGAAATCGTGGTGGAGGTCGAGAGGCTTTCTGTCGCAAAGCAGGAGCTGGACGAAGACGATGCAGATGTTTTCGCCTACAAAATCCCCCAGGGGCAGGACTTCGTAGATGTATCCGAGTGCATCCGACAGCTGGTTATACTGCAAGAGCCAGTCGCACCCGTGAAAAATCCTGACGAAGATTTTATCTTTGTGTCAAACAACCAACCCGACGAAGGTTCCGAGGAGGCGAAGCCCCTGGACCCGCGCTGGGAAAAACTCAAGGCTCTAAAGAGCAAAATGGAAAATAGGAGTTAAAAATGGCAGTACCTAAAAGAAAAACCTCGACCGCCCGTCGTGACAAGCGCCGCACCC
>CACWNW010000029.1 GCA_902762305.1 Fibrobacter succinogenes
GATCGTGATACCACGAGCCTTTTCTTCGGGAGCGTTGTCGATTTCGTCGAAACGCTTGGCGCTGGCGAGACCGCGTGCAGCGAGAGTCGTGCAGATTGCGGCGGTCAGAGTGGTTTTGCCGTGGTCAACGTGGCCGATAGTGCCGATGTTGCAGTGCGGCTTGCTTCTGTCAAAATGTTCTTTTGCCATTTTATCCTCTTCTTCAGCAGAAGGTTTATCGCTTCAAGTCAAAAAGTCTCAAGGACTTCCGTTATCCCGGAAAGCATAGGAAGCGGTACTCTCCGAAATTGAGCCACAAATTTAGCAAATGACATTTTTTTTTCAAGCGTTTTTTTTCATTTTTTACCGAAAAACCCCAAAAAGGGCGGGTTATCCACATTTTAAGGCCCCCTCCGCGGCGATTTTCCGCTCGCCTCGCCCAGCAGCGTACGAATTGCCGTTTTTCGTGAAATTTCGAGGTTTCAATATTTTTGAGAATAGGATAAATCCAATTTATCAACAATTAATCAACCTGTGTAAAACAGGACCCCGCTCGAACGCCTGCCCGGCGCCTCTATTTTGTAATTTTAATTTTACATTTGAAAATTTTACATTAGTTTACATTCCGGCGGCCCTCAGTGTGACCGGGAACATAAAAGGAACGCATAATAAAGTTTTGCCGTTTTTTTACATGGAATTTCGACATCTTTAAAGTATCTTTGTGTCGGTAAAGTGTTGGGAGTGAGAGAGAAAGGAAGATCTATGAAGAAAAATTTTTTTAAGTCATTGCTCATCGCAGGAGCGTTGTTATTCGCCTGGAACTGCACAGACGAACCCTCTGGTCCCAGCACTCCGGACTACATCGTAACAGCTCCCGCATGGCTTTTCTCGTTCGATACCGACTACATCATCTATCTGGACGGTACCGTAACTAACGCCCAGGGCGACGTCATCGGCAGCATCGTTTTCTACGACGGCTCGCTCGTCGGCGTGCTCAGGAACAACAACGGCGATGTCATCATCGACGGCCTCGATATGAACACGCTCACCCTCCTTTCGCCCAATACGCAGGTTTACGCCATCGTCAGCACCGTATGGCTGTTCAATGACGGCAATACCGAATACCTCATCTACCCCGCCGCAGACGGCGGCCAGTTCGGCGTTGTCACCGACGTGAACGGAAGCTTAGTCGGCACGTTCGACTTCACGACAAACCAGATTATCTCATCCGACGGCTCCGGCACCGTCCTCGCCGTGGTGGATAACCTCGCCGGCCTCCAGACGCTCTCCCCGGGCGACAAGTTCACCAAGGCTCCCGAATCGAGCTCCAGCGAGCCCGAATCCTCGAGCGATATCCTCATTTCCATTTCCAGCATGGCGATCTCTTCCAGCAGCGAAAAGGCCAGTTCTTCCAGCACGCCGAAGAGCTCCAGCAGCCAGACGCCTTCTTCCAGCAGCGTGAAGAGCAGCTCTTCCAGCACGCCGACCGGCGGCTGCCCGACCATCAAGACGAAGGGCGGCTCCAGGGGTAGCGGCTGGGCAACCCGTTACTGGGATTGCTGCAAGCCTCACTGCTCCTGGCCGGAACACGCACATGGCAACTACTCCAAGCAGTGCACCAACAAGGGCAAGAATGAAAGTACCGACTGGGGCGGACAGAGCGTCTGTAGCGGCGGCGGCCTCATGACCTGCACGAGCCAGATTCCGTTCACGGTTGACGGCTGCGACGAATACGGCTTCGCATTCGCTGCCGTGCCCGCAAGCAACGGCGGTGACTGCGGCAAGTGTTTCCAGTTGACTTTCACAGGCGAAGGCCACTACAACTCCACCAACGCAAACACCAAGGCCATCAAGGGCAAGAAGCTCATCATCATGACCACGAACATCGGTGGCGACGTTCAGCAAGGACAGTTCGACATCATGATTCCGGGTGGTGGCGTCGGCATGTTCAACGGATGCGCATCCACCATGGGCTGGGGCGATCAGGGTGAACAGTACGGCGGTCTGCTTTCCAAGTGCGAAGTGGAATCGAACTACCAGGCAAGCGCAATGCAGAGATGCCTCCAGAAGAAGTGCGAAAGCGTGTTCAGCAATGACGCCGAAGCCAAGAAGGGATGCTTGTTCCTCGCCGAATGGATGCACGCAGCAGGCAACCCCGAGCACAACTACGAAGAAGTGGAATGCCCCGACGTGCTGAAGAAGAAGTATTAATTAAAGCGACCGTTCGCGCTTCACTCAAGTATTAAATTACTCCGGCAGGCGCTCACTCTCACTGCAAAGGCTCGTTAAGACGAGCCTTTTCCGTTCACAGAAGATCAACGCGAATTTAGAATCAAAACCCGAAGCCCCGCAATTTTGCGGGGCTTTGTCGTTTAAGGCCTTTATGCGGGGCGCTAGATGCGGGCAACTAGACACAGGTTTCTAGATGCGCGCCTTTAAACGCGAACGTTCTGATGCGGGCGGCTAGATGCGGGTTTCTAGATGCGCGCGACTTCGTAAACGTAGAAGGCGCTCGCAATAAGCCCCAAAATCACATTACCGAACGCAAGGTAGGCAATGCCGAATACGGCCACAGAAAGCGCCACCAGGGCCATGCGCAACGCATAATCGAAAATCTTGTTCATGTTCAACATAATGTACCTCTCTTTTCATTAGAAAGATACATTTTGTTTGTGACAAAAAATGTCATTTACAAAATAAAATGAAAAAACACCCTTGCCCTACGGGGCTGCGGCATGACGTGGGGTTTTTGCCGCGTCTTCGAACCTGCGGTGTGACGTGGGGTTAGAACTGTTCCAGAAGTTTGATGCGTTCCGGAGTGTCGGGATGCGTGCAGAACAGGATGTTCGCCTTCGCGACCAGGCCCGTAAGGCCCATCTCGTTGTCGTATTCCTCGTCGGGGTGAATCACGTAGAGTTGCGCGATGTCGCTGCGCTGCACGGAGGCAAGCCCCGGGTCGGCGGAAATCTTCCTCAGGGCCGAAGCAAGGGCAAGCGGGTCGCCGCAAAGTTCGGCACCGCCTGCATCGGCGACGTACTCGCGCTTGCGCGAGATGGCGAGGCGCGTGAGCGTACTGAAGAAATACCCGATAGTCGCCCACACGAGCAAGACAATCAAAACCAAGACGATGCCCGCCCCTGCGCCGTCGTTCTTGCGGCTGGAACGTCGCTGGGGTACACGCCACATGTTCGCCAAAATGCGCGTTATTACGTTCACCATCATCGAGAATATGCCCACAAAGACGATGCACACCACCATCAGGCGCGTGTCGCGGTTCTTGATGTGCGTAAGTTCGTGCCCCACCACAGCGGAAAGTTCCGCATCGTCCAGCTTTTCTATGATTCCCGTAGTGAGCGTAATGGTATACGACTTGATATCGATACCGCTTGCAAACGCGTTGAGGCTGGAATCCTCCACGATATTGATTTGCGGCATCTCGATGCCGCCCGCAATGCAGAGGTTCTCCACGATATTGTAGACGCGCACGTTCTCCTTGCGTTCAAGCGGGCGCGCATGCGTCGCGTGCCTGATGATGGAGACGTTCGTGAAGTACGCGATAATGAACCAGATAGCCGTCATCGAAAGCGTAAACGGCATCGCATCGAAGAAATAGCGCCAAATGATGTCCCAGTGGAACGTAGTCGCCTGCAGGCCCGGAGGGCACACGCCGTCCCAGCAGAAATACCCGAGCCAGTCGAGCAGCATAATAGTCCCGAGGACCATCCCCAGAAGGATCACCGGGAACATCAAAAGCAGAATAACCGTATTGCGGTTATTCCGCCAGATCTGGGTCTGAATACCGACGTACTTCATAAGGATGTGTAATGTGAAATGTGAGGTGTGTAATTATTCATTTCACATTCCACACTCCACATTTTTCATTCCTAAAAACGTACCTCGGGAGCCTTGTTCAGGACTTCGCGGCCTTCACTCGCCTCGTACATGGACGCGCGACGGAAGCCAAACATGCCAGCGATGATATTGCTCGGGAACACCTCGCAGGCGTTGTTGTACTCGCGGGTAGTGGAGTTGAAGAACCGGCGAGCAGCGGAGAGCTTGTTCTCGATGTCGGAAAGTTCCGTCTGCAGCTGCAAGAAGTTCTGGTTCGCCTTGAGTTCCGGGTAGGCCTCGAGCGACACGCGGAGCCCGGCGAGAGCACCGGTAAGCGCCTTGTCGGCAGCGACCTTCTCGTCGACCGTGGTGGCCCCCATCGCGGCGGCACGGGCGGCAGTCACCTTCTCGAGCACATCCTTCTCGTGACCGGCATAGCCCTTGACCGTATTCACAAGCTGAGGCACCAGGTCGAAACGCTGCTTGAGCTGCACATCGATATTCGCGAAGGCGTTTTCACGGTTGTTGCGGAGTTTCACGAGACGGTTGTACGTGGAAGCAAACAACACCACAATGATAACTACAACGATAACGACAATTCCGATAGTCATAAGGGCTCCTTTGATAATCGTTTTAAGAAAAAAGTATATAATTTTTCGGTTCAAGTTTTATATCTTGTAAAAAAAAGAGGTTTCACCATGCGCAAAGATCTCGGAGTCAAGGCATTCCTTTACCCCCAACCCACGCTCGTCATCGCGACCTACAACGAAGACGGCACACCCAACGCAATGGTCGCCGCATGGGGTTCCATCAGCGATTCTAACCAGGTGGCAATCTACGTGGCCAAGAGCCACAGGACCATGCCGAACATCCTCGCCCGCAAGGCGTTCACGGTGAGCATGGCGACCGCAAAGCACATCAAGGCCATCGACTACCTCGGAGTCACCTCCGGCAACAAGGTCGCCGACAAGTTCGCGAAATCCGGGCTCACCGCAATCAAGAGCGCGAACGTCGACGCCCCGCTCATCGCGGAGCTCCCGCTCGCCCTCGAATGCAAGATGGTGAGCTACGACGAGGAATCCGAACTGCTGCTCGGCGAAATCGTGAACGTCACCGCCGACGAATCTGCGCTGGATGCAGAGGGCAAGCTTTCGGTCGAAAAGCTTGAACCCGTATGCTACGATTCCGCAGGGCACGGCTACTACGTGATGGAGCGCCGCGTCGGGAACGCCTTCAGCGACGGCAAGACGCTCTAGACAGGAAATTTAAACGGCAAGACACTTTAAGGAGACCGAAATGTTCATGAAGAAGTTTCTACACAGCGTAAACCTTGCTGCATTCGCGGGCACGGCATGCCTCACCATGCTCGCCGCCTGCGGTGACGACAATTCCAGCAACACGGAAATCGAATCGAGCAGTGCGACACTGCCGGAATCGAGTTCCGCGGTTATCAACACCAGTAGCGAAACCGCAAACCTTCCGGAATCCAGCGCGACCGTTCCCGAGTCCAGCGCCACCATCCCGACGGAATCGAGCACCTCGGCAGGGCCGGCAGCGGGCGACACCGTATGGAACAAGGCCTACCTCACGTGGTACACCTCCTGGCCGGAACCCGGCAGCGAAGAATGCGAAGACTACAACGGCTGCACATGGGCAGGCTGGTTCGCGGGTCTCGAAGACCAGCAGACCGAACAGTGGGTCAGCGAGCACAACATCATCGCCGTCCACGAGAAGGACTGGAAAAAGTACAAGCTCAAGACACTGCGCCTGCGCCAGAACGGCCGCACCATCGACGCCGTCGTCTACGACATGTGTTCCGACAGCGACTGCAACGGCTGCTGCACCCAGAATGCCGGCGATCTCGGGTTCCTTATCGATATCGAGAGCTATTCGTGCAAGAGGTTCACTACCAACGGCGACTGCGACGGCGTGGTGGAATGGACCTGCCTAGACTGCGACTAGCCCGCACAATGCGATGAAGGTCCGCATCCTCATAGACAACATCGCCGGATGCTCCGACGGAGAGCGCTTCGAAGGCCGCAGCGCATGCCGGGCCGCACCGCACGCGCGCAAGCTGTTCGGCGAATGGGGGCTCTCCGTATATGCGGAATACGAAGGCCACAAGGTGTTGCTCGATACGGGAGCTTCGCACCTGTTCGCAAAAAACGCAAACGTGATGGGGGTGGACCTCTCGCAGGTCGACATCGGCGTGCTGAGCCACGCGCATTACGACCACGCGAACGGCATGGCGAAATTCTTCAAGCTGAACGCAAGCGCGCCCTTCTACCTGCGAAAGGGCGCCGCCGAAAACTGCTACCACACGCACAAGCTGCTCGGGCGCTTTACCTATCACGAATACATCGGCATACACAAGGGGTGGCTCGAGCGATTCGCCGACCGCATCCGCTTCGTGGAAGGCGTTGCCGAAATTGCGCCGGGCATAACGCTCGTGCCGCATTCCACCGCGGGCCTGGAACGCATCGGCGAGATGGCGCACCTGAGCGTCAAGGAAAACGGCAAGTACCGCTACGACAGTTTTGACCACGAGCAGAGCCTAGTTTTCGATACCCCGCAGGGGCTGTTCATCATGAACAGCTGCAGCCACGCGGGCGCAGACAACATCGTGAAAGAAATCGAGGCAGCCTTCCCCAGCAAGAATATTTATGCGATTCTCGGCGGGTTCCACCTTTTCCGCTATCCGGATGCACGCGTACGCGCCTTCGCCGAAAGGCTACGCGAACTCAATGTGCAGAAGATTTACACTGGGCATTGCACCGGCGACCGCGCCTACGGAATACTGCGGGATGTCCTTGGCGAGCGCACCAAGCAAATGCACACTGGCCTGACAATTGAAATTTAAAGAAAAAACTATACTACACCTATCTCAAATTTTTTTGAGAAGCGAGTAGAGCAAGGCCGCAGGACCGAAGCTGTACAACTCGTACAGCGAGTGTCTGAGAACGAAGCTATACGAAGCTTATCGAAAAAATTATTTCTTAGCGGAGCGAGCGGCCTTCACTTCCTTCACCGCCGCCTTTAAAGCATCTTTCTTGGCCTCTTCCTCTTCGGGCGTCGGCTTGGTATCCTCGAGCAGGCGGTCGGCCCATTCGTCCCAGAAGCGGCAGCGTTCGCCTTCCAGCTTCATCTTCGCGAACTTCACCGGCTCGGTCTCGACGGCGAGCGTCACGACCGATTCCTTGTAGGCCTGCGGGAGGCCAGCCACATGCGACATGCGCTGCTTGAGTTCGGCGACGGTCGCATCCAGGATATCCACGTCGAATCGGCGTTCGATGTAACGGCGGGCAATGAACCCGAGCGCCATGAAGTAGTCGCCCTGGTTACCTTCAGCGAGGTAATTCTTGGCACGAAGTTCCTTGAGCGCGAGCACGGCCTCTTCGTACGGCGGGAGGCGCGGGGCCTCACCCTTCTTCGCAAACTTCTTGTGCAGGAACCACCCGAGGAACACGAGCAGCACCACACCCAATACAATCAGCACGATATAGAGCCACTGCGGGAGGCGCGGGTCATCGAGCGGGTCTTCCACTTCCAAGATGTCCGTCTCCTCGCCCGTAGTGCGCATGGAAACCTTCACGGCCACCGGATCGGTATTCACCTTCACAGTATCGCTGCCTACCACGGCATTCACCTGCTGCGGCGCAATCAGAAAATCACCGCTCACGAAGGTGTTGAGCGTAGCGTACCACACGAACTTCGCCGTGCCCTTGGGCATGCCTTCCACCACCTTCTCGTTCTTCATCTCCTTGACTTCGAAGCTCCCGAGGTTGCCCACGAAGCTCGGCAGGTCCACAATCGCATTTTCGGGGGCCGTCACCTGGATTTCGTAATTGAACATGTCGCCCACGAACACCTGGGCGTTATCCACGTTGGCCTTCACCGAGACATCAAAAGCGAGCGCAGGAATGGCAAGGAATGCTACAAATGCAAAAAAACGCGAAAAACGGTACATAAAAACCTCTTCGCCAAGAATATACAAAATCGCGATAGTAAAAAACTACTCGACACGCGCGCCGTTCAGCCTGTAGTAGCGCTTTTCGCGAAAAGGCTAATTGCGGTACGAGTCCCCCAAGTCTTTCAAGAGGTACTGATCCGCGAGAAGCGCCTGTATAAGGATGTCGCCCTGGTAGAACGTGTAATAGACATTCCCGATACGCGAATAATCGTAACGTTTCGAGGTCACCCTCAAGTCCTTCCCGCCGCTGAATATGAGGTAATAGGAGCTCCCGGATTTATGGTGCACCACATCCTTGTCCTTGAGCCTCTCCGTCTGTACAAACACCCTTTCGCTACTCCTCGTGGGCAGTTCGCTCAATTCAGGAACCGCGAAGACAAAGGCTGTCACTATGAAAATGACGGTTCCCCAGAGCGGCCCCTTGTCCCTGTTTTCCCCCTCCTTTGTGGACTTGCGCAAGCCCCAACAATAAAAGAGGATGGCGGCCAAGAAGAACAAGGCAAACGCGGATACGCCATCGCGCAGGGTCATATAGAACTCGCACGCCGCAAGGTTTTCCAGGAAAGTTTTGTCTATCACGAAGCCAAGATGATAGGACTGGATTTTTGCTCCCGCCGCGAAAAATACGACAACGAGGATAACCTCGATGACGGCAGCCAGAATGAGAACCCATTTCTTGAACATAGATTAGCTATACTTTTATGGTTTCAAATATAACTGTCCGGCGGCAATAAAAATTATTTTTGTCCCGCACGAATTATGAATATTGCACTGATTATTTATCTCGTTGTCCTGGTGTTGATCGCCGTGCGCAGTGCGCGGCGCGTGAAGGACATTCCCGACTTTTTCGTGGCGCGCAAGGGAGCCTCGGCAAAAGCGGTGGCAGGGAGCCTGGTCGCGACGATTCTTGGCGGCTCGGCCGTAATCGGGGCCGTAGATTCCGGAGCAAAACTCGGCGGGGCCGCCAGCTGGTTCATGCTTACGGGTGCCCTCGGGCTCCTCGCACTCATCCCGTTCGCCTCGCGGGCATACAAGCACGGGAAATACGCACTCCCCGACCTGGTAGAGAACCTGTATGGTAAAGGCCCGCGGACAGTCGCATCCATCGTGATTCCCGTCGCCTGGACAGGCATCGTGGCGGCACAGATTATCGCCGCGGCAAAGCTCCTGATGACATTCACCCCGATGGGCTACACGGCGGCGGCAATCACCGCGGCGGCGGTGTTTACGGGCTACACGCTCGCGGGCGGCCAGCTTTCCATACTGCGCACGGACTTCTTCCAGGCTTGCCTGATTATCGCGGGCCTGCTGGTACTCGCGGGCTTCGCGCTGTTTAACGGCGCAGGCGATGCGGCGACAGCTGCAGGCGTAACAAGTGCGGTAACAAGTGCACCTACAAGTGCGCCGCCCTTCCCGTTCCATGCGAACTTCACGCCCTTCGACTTGTTCCTACTGATTCTCACTTACGGCACCACATATACTGCCGGCCCCGATATCTTCAGCCGCATGTTCTGCGCGAAGGACGTACAAAGCGCGAAAAAGGCCATTGCAGGTGCCGCCTGCGTGCTCATCCCGGTCGCGTTCGTCATCGGGTTCCTCGCCGTCTATGGCGTGAGCCTCGGTGAAGTGCAGGGAGCCCGCATCACGGCGATTGCAAATGCGGTATTGCCGCCGGCACTTATCCCGCTGTTCGCGCTCGCGCTCCTGAGCGTCGTGCTTTCCAGCGCCGATACCACACTCCTCAGCAGCTCGGTCATTATCTGCGGGCTGTTCCGCATAGGCACGGACCCGAGGGGGGCACGCGCCCCGCAAACCGCAGGGGCGGCAAGCAAATCGCTCCTCAAAGCACGAGCCATCATCCTCCTGAACGGCATCGTGGCGCTCCTCATCGCCCTCGTGTTCACCGACATCATCGGCACGCTCTTGCTTGCGCTCGCCGTCTATGCGGGCGCATTCACCGTCCCCGTGTTGTGGGGGCTTCTCGGGCTCAAGGCAAAACCGAAGTTCGTCGGCGCGGCAATCATCGCGGGCGGCGCGCTCGCCCTCGCCGGCAAGTTCTGCCCGGCGTTCCCGGGTGCCCTCGGCGCGCATACGGGCGACTTTCTGATGGTGGCAGCATTCATCGTGAACGCGGTCATCCTCGCGTTCGGCCGCGAAAAGAAATAACACAGGCGGCGCATTTTTTCACCCGCAAAAAGTGCGCATCTTTAACCCGCGCACATCCCCTTACCCGAAAAAAATCGCGGGCCCTATTTATTCAGCAGCCGTTCCATGCGGAGTACCGCCGTCGGGTGCTCCCTGTAGATAAGCGCAAAGAGCGGCGTGTGCGGGTATTCGCAGCGTATCAGTTCACGCAGGTTGTTCTTCGCGAGCTTCTTGTCGGTCTTTTCGAGCGCATAGCGGTCGGCTTCGTATTCCTGCGTCCAGCAGTAAAAATGAAACAGGGTACGGAACGGGATGGCAACCACATGCAGCCACAGCACAGCCTCCCAGAACTGCATCTGCCAGCGGATCATCAGCGCGGCCAGGAACCAGATGGCGACAAGCGCGAAAGCGACCTTCACCAAGTTCCGGAGCAGGGCATGGTGCAACACCTTGTGGCCCTGCTCATGCATCTCCACGAACTTGCCGAGCGCGGGCGGTTCGCGGTTTTCCGGCAGCGGCACAAAGTCGTTTATAAGCGGGAGCAGGCGCATCAAGGTAAAAACGCTTACGCGTTGCTGCACGGCACGGGCCTCGCGCACTTCAATCACTACGCGGAGTATAAATTCTGTCCAAATGAATGCAGTGAGATACATGCGGAATTACGCCCCGATGTTCTTGAGCACATTCGAGAGGCGTTTCACCGATTCCTCGAAGCGGCCCTTTTCCCATTCCAGGAACGCGGAATCCACCGGGTGCGCGCTGTCGTAATCGTCGAAAATCGCGCGGCCGCGCTCGGTATCCTTGTCGAGCCCGTGGAACACGTTCTCGTACCAGTTCTTCTCGAGGATGCGGAAGCGCTTCACGAGCTCGTCGAGCGTATCGGGCAGCGCGACTACGCGGGCAACCTCGCGGTTGAGGTCCCCCGTCAAAAGCTTGCGCAACTCGCGCGGAGTCTGCTTCAGCAGCGAATCGTCGCCTTCCACGAGCGCAATCAGCGAATCGAGCACATAGCGTTCCAGATACTCGCCGTAAGCGGTAAGCGCACCCTGGCGCACGCGCTCGCGCATAAAATTCTCGCCCAGCCCGTCCACGTGTTCCTTCGTGTACAGGTCGCGCACCTGCGTCACCTGCAGGCGGTTGTAGGCGTCGAACACCTGGCGCACCGTCTCCTGGCTGAACAGGCCGAAGAACGAGGCGGGCACACAGCCCTTGCCCCGCATGGAATACTTGTAGAAGTTGCGGTCGAGCGCATAGGCATTGCGCATGTAGTTCCAGCCCGGGACAATCTCGTTGAGGCGCGCGGGCACCCCCATGAGCTGCGGGTCGCCCGGACGTATAAGCGAGAACGGGAACTTGAGCCGCTGCGGGAGCGTCGTCACACCGCTCGCCACAAGCGTGTAGGGCGATTCGCGGTAGTTCGCCGGGAACTTGATGTTCACGCCGAGCCCGAAGAACATCCCCTGCCCGGGCATGATCTCCTGGTCGGGCATGCGGCCCGTGTGGTTGCTGCCCACATTCGCGCCGTAGCCGATATTGCCGCAGCCTTCGGGCCAGAGCGCCGCAATCAAGAGCGAATGGTGGTGCATCTGCACCAGCGGGCCCACATAGGAACTGTTGACCTCGCCTTCCTCGATATGGCAGCACGGGGCGATAATCGACGACTTGACAATCGCCTTGCACCCCACCTTCACGCGGCTCATGAGCACGCTGCCCTGCACCTCGGCGCCGGTATGCACCTTCACGCCCATCTGCACGTCGGAATTCTCGATAATCACGGAATCGTATATGTGCGTCGATTCCTCGAGCGAACTCAAGATGACCGTATTGCGGATCTTCGCCGCACCCTCGATGCGCGCATGCGAACCAATCCAACTGTTGCGGACAATATTCGTGTTGCTCACCACGGCTCCCTTGCCCACCACGCCGAACGGCAGCGCCGTCTCTTCGCGGAACAGCCTCAGCTGCTCGTCGAACGCGGCCTCGACGTCGGGTTCGCCCTTGTGGAAAAGCTGCACGTCCACGAGGTCTGCGGTAATGTCCGGGAACACGCGCACCTTGCGCGCACCCATCTCGTTGCCCACCGCGATGGAAGAACCGATCATGTAGTTAATCTTGCCGCTGCTCACTAGCGAGCCCACGTTCTGCACCACCGCGCTGTTGCGTACCAGCACGTTGCAGAGCATGCCCACCTTGTACACCAGCGCATTCTCGACAATGCAGTTGTACACCAGGCTGTCGTAGATGCCCGTCGGGAACGAGACATCGCCCGGCAGCAGGAGAGTGCCGTAGAAAGCGGGCAGGCGGACATCGCCCATGAAGACGGAATTGCGTATACGGCCGGGCGCGAAATTCGCATCGACCAGGACGCGGCTCCAGTCCTCACAACGGTTGCCGTCCTTCTCCAAAGCAGAGACCTCCTCTGCAGAAAGGGCGCGGAACTTTCCGCCGTTGGCCTTCGCCGCCTTCAATCCTTCGGAAAGCGACGACAAAACGCTGTTCTTCAGCACTTTTTTCAATTTGAGCAAACGTTGCATATCCAAAAAATAGACTAATTTTACGTGTGCGATGAAGCAAGAACTCTTCAAATTGATTAGAAAGCACCACTTTAATATTTCCATATACACGTCGGAAATATTCGAAAGGCGCTGCCAAGAAGAAATTATCCGCAGCGACGAGGATAAAAGTTCCTTCGTCTATATAGAATTCGACTTTTCCTCCATACGCAAAATCCTCCCGACCGAAGAAGAGAGTTCGCTATTCTGGGAGGTATTCCTCTCAGCGCTGAACAAGAACAACCGCGGTAGCGACATCCTCGGGTTCCTCGAGAACGACACCGGACTCGGCATGCTCCTGCTCGATTCCAAGATCGAAGGCTGGATTCGCGTGAGGGGCAGAATCCTCCAGAAGGCCGACAGCCTTGGGCTCCCGTCCGCAGTCAGCGTGCTCGCGAACACCGTGAAGCCCATCGTCTACCCCACCTGCATCGCCGACGCGCAAGACCTGAACGCCATCACCGCCGTCTCGCAAGAACTCGCAAACGCAGCAGCCGCTGCCTCCACGACATAGAATGAAAGTCCTCGTCATAGGCTCCGTCTACCCCAGGTTCCACGAAGACGCCGAAGTCCCGTGGCTCCGCACCTCCATTGCACACCTCAAGAAAGCGGGCATCGGCATCCAGGTCCTCGCCCCCGCCTACAAGGGCCTCAAGAGCCACGAAATCGACGGCGTGAAAGTGAACCGCTTCCGCTACGCGCCCGCAAGTTTAGAAATCCTCACGCACGAAGAAGGCGCCCCCTCCAAGATGGCAAGCAAGCCCTGGCTGCAACTGCTCGCCATCCCCTACATCATCAGCGGGTTCTTCAGGTGCCTCTCCATCTGCCGCAAGTGGAAGCCTGATGTGATTCACGCCCACTGGCCCTTCCCGCACGCCTACATCGCGCTCGGAGCCGCGAAGCTCTTCCGCATCCCGCTCGTGCTGAACTTCCACGGCGCCGAACTCCTGCTCATCCGCAAAAAGAAATGGGTGAAGCCCCTCCTGAAATTCGCCATCGGGCAGGCGCAGGCCGTATTCGCGAACTCGAGCTTTACCGCAGGCAAAATCAAGGCGCTGCGCAACGTGGACGTGGAATGGAGCCCGTACGGCACGACACTGGAAGGGGGAAGCCTCCCCCTCGCTCCTGCCGCAGACGCGGCATCCGCTACCCCTTCTAGCGGGCGGACAGCACTTAGCGATTCATCGCTTAGTGCGCATGGTCCCCGGATGGTGGAGGGCACCCCGCAACGCCCCGAACCGCACCCGGTAAACGGCAAGTTCAAGATCCTGTTCGTGGGCCGCCACATCGAGCGCAAGGGAATATGCTACCTCATCGAGGCCGCGAAGTACCTGCCCCGCGACAAGTTCGAAATCCGCATCGTCGGCGTAGGCGACCTCACGGAGAAACTGAAGGAGCAGGCAGCCCAAGTGGATGCCCTTGCCCCTGCGGAGCTGCGGCATGACGAAGGCAACGCAGAAATCATCTTCACCGGAAAGCTCTCGCCCGAAGCGCTCGTCAACGAGTACAGGACCGCGAACGTATTCACGCTCCCCGCCATCGTCGACAGCAAGGGCGACACCGAAGGCCTCGGCGTCGTGCTCATCGAGGCGATGGAACTCGGGCTCCCCGTGGTGGCAAGCAACGTGGGCGGCATCCCCGACGTGGTCGTGGACGGCGTCTCGGGCATCCTCGTCCCCGAAAAGGACCCGCAGGCCCTCGCAAGCGCCTACAAGCGCCTCGCCGCAAGCCCCGAACTGCAGAAACAGCTGCTCGCCGGCGCGCAAAGACGCATCGCCGAATGCTTCACCTGGGACGGCATAGTCTCACGGCAAATCGGGACCTACAACCGGGTTGCCATGAAGGCGAAAAAATCGTAAATTGCATACAAGCAGAAAAAAAGAAGGAGAATAAAATGCTGAAAAAGCTTTTCCCGAAACTGGCAATCGCATCGGCTCTCGCAATCTCGCTCAGCGCCTGTACCGGTGCCGACGGCATAGACGGAGCAGACGGCAAGGATGGCAAGGACGCCGCCGAAGTGAACGTCGATTCCCTCGCCAACGTGCTCCGCAAAGAAATCACGGGCACCCTCTGGGACAGCCTCTACGCCGAACCCTACGTCGACACGGTCTACAACATCCTCTTCGACAACGCATTCGCCACAGCCTGGATGGATTCCGTACGCGACGCGCTGCTCGACAGCCTCAAGCTCGCCGACTACGACTCCCTCTACGAAAAGCTCTACGACAGCGTCTATGCCGACATCTATTCCCGGACCGTAACCCGCACGCTGGACGCCTGGGTACACTTCGCCAAGGAAGATATCTACGGCGCATACGCGAACCTCTACCCGATCATGTACGCGGACTACAAGAATTCCAATGGCGACCCCCTCCCGGTACCCGTTTCCGTGAAGGTGCGCCACACCTGCGACAGGAGCACCAGCCAGTCCTGCCGCTGGAAAAAAATCATGCTCAAGTCCTGGGTTGAAGGGTTCACCGATACCGCGGTGGTAACCGGCAACGTCAACCCCGACGACCAGCTCTCGCTCGCACCGAAATACACCTTCGACAACGATGCCCTCATCGCACTGAAGGCCCCGAAGGCAACGCAAATCCAGTTGCGCGCCTACGCCCTCGAGAACGACCACGAAATCCTGTTCTTCTCGGCATCGGAACCGACCACGGTACACCCCATGCAGGTGAACGGCGCAGAACTCGTGAACGTCAAAAACCGCCGGTGGTTCGAAGCCGTGTGGATTACCCCGGGCATGGATTCCATCGCGACCATCCTCGACGAAATCGCAAGCCTGCTCCCGAACAAGACGCTCAAGGTTTACCAGCGCTACAGCGAAGACGAAAGCATAGCGGAAAGCTCCATGCGCGTCATGGACGCCGTGTTCAAAGTGCTCCAGAAGAAGGGCATCAAGTATATCGAAAACGACGGCATCGGCAGCATAGGCCAGAAGATCAACTACCCCGTCGAAGTTTTGCGCAGCAAGCAGGCCGTATGTAACGAATTCTCGTTCCTCGTGGCATCCGTACTCGAAGCCATCGGGTTCGACGTCTACATCGTAAATATTCCGAGCCACATGTTCGTCGGCTGGTCGATCGAAGAAGGCTCGGCAGACATCGGGTTTATAGAAACCACGATGCTCGCACACGACAACGCGACATTCGCCAATGCGTTCACATCGGCAGTAACCGAATTCGCCGAACAGCAAGAGGCGGGCAACTTCGAAAACGGCAAATCCTCCATATTCTCCCTGGCGGATGCCCGCGTACTCGGAATCACGCCCAACGACATCCCGTAACCGCCGGCAGGTACGCGCGATAACTTTCTATCTTATGGGGTCATGAACAAAGCCGCCATAATCGTCGCCGTATCCATGCTCCTGAGCCGCGTTCTCGGAATCTTCCGCGAAATGCTGCTCGCCCACGCAGCGGGCGTCTCTCTCGAAAAGAACGCGCTCGACCTCGCCTTCATGGTTCCGGACATCCTGAACCATGTGGTGAGTACCGGATTCCTCTCCATCATCTTCATCCCGATTTTCACGGGCTACAAGGTGGCAGGCGACGAGAAGGGCGGCTGGAAATTCTTCAGCAACGTGCTGAACACATTCGGCATCGCGCTCCTTATCCTCGTCGTTCCCGCCTTCATCTGGATGCAGGAACTCCTGCAGCTGCTTACCGTAGACGGCGCCACGCCGGAACTTATCGAGCGCGCCACGTACTATGGCCGCATTATCTTGCCGGGCCAGGTGTTCATCTTCGTGGGCAGCATCCTGGTGGCCGTGCAGCACACCCGCAAGCAGTTCCTGATTCCCTCGCTCACGGGCCTCATCTACAACGTGGCCATCGTGCTCGGCGGCATCGCGGGTATCGCGCTCGGCAAGTACACCGGCACGGATTACGGCCTGGAAGGATTCGCCTGGGGCGTGCCGGTGGGCGCCTTCGTCGGCTTCTTCGCGCTCCAGATTCTCGGCGCCCGGCGTGGCGGCGTGCATTACGAATTCATTGTCCAGCCCAAGCATCCCGATATCGTGCGCTACTTCAAGATGATGCTCCCGATGTCTCTCGGCGTGGGCTCCATGTTCGGGCTCGAATTCATCATCAGGAGCTTCGGCGCGAACTTCGGCACGGGCGGCATTTCGAGCCTCAACTACGCCTACCGAGTGATGTACACGCTGGTGGCGGTCTTCGGGTTCTCCGTAAGCGTCACGAGCTACCCCGACATGGCGCGCCTCGTCAAGGAAGGCGACTTCCCGCAGCTCAACCGCAAAATCTGGAAGAGCCTCTCGCGCATGTTCTGCATATTGATTCCCGCCGTCGTCGCCGTATGGGCCCTGAGCTTCCCGGCGGTGCGCATCCTGTTCGAGCGCGGCGCATTCCAGCGCGAAACCACCGAAGCCATTTCCGAAATCCTCCGCTGGTACCTGCCCGTAAGCCTCGGGCTCTGCCTGCAGGCCGTACTCGTGCGCAGCTTCTACGCCTGCGAGCGCATGTGGGTGCCGACCCTCCTCAACACCGGCATCTTCGCCGCGACCATTCCCGCGTACATCCTGCTCGGCGCTCCCGAAGTGGGTCTCGGCATCAAGAGCGTGCCCATCATCGGTGCCACGGGCGCCATACTGCAGGTACTCTCCATGATATTCATGTGGGCCAAAAAGAACGGCACCGACGGCATGAAGGAAGCCCTCCTGAACATGGTCCGCGCGCTCGTCGCCTTCGGCATCATGATATTCGCCGCCATCGGCCTCGACCGCGTCTCCGGCGAGTTCGTCCGCAACACGAGCCTTGTACTGCTCGTCATCTACGCCTGCGCCGCGGGCATCGCGCTCTTCACGCTCACGCTGATTATCCAGCGCTACCTCGGCAGCAAGGACGCGAAGGACATCTTGAACGAACTCCTCGGCAAAGTGCTGCGCAAACTGCACCTCGCACGCTAATCGTCGGCCCTCTCAGGCGGCAGGATTTCTTCGGGCAAGGGCTCCGCGCCTGCGAAGATGTCGTCTTCGAACCCGTTGAACATCCACTTGAAAAAGCCCACGGTACCGCCAAGAACGAAACCGGTGGTAAAACCCGCGGCAATACCAAGCAACCCGAACCCGGCAATCATGTCGGCTTCCTCATCGGGATGGTCTTCGTCGCTTATCGCCCCGGCGAAACACAATGCGGCCATGCCCGGCCCCGCCAGAGTGGTTCCCGTATTCAGCGCATAACGGATCATGGGATTCGGATTACGGCTCACTGCACAGCCGACAAGGCTGAGCATAAGCAATACACAAACGATGGACTTCAACAAACGCATACCTGTAATATACACCTATTTCCCGAAAAATTCGGGTCAAAAAAAAGTTCCTGATAATCAGCAAAAAATACGGATAAAGTGCATCGCAAAAAAAAGCGATGCCGGCATCAAGGCCGGCAAGGCAGTGTAAAAATGGATTCCCTGTCTCGCCGAATCAGAACGGAGATTCTATTCCATATCGAACATCTTGGGCGGGAGAACTCTTCTCCTTTCCGCTTCCAGGATATCCATCACGACTTTGGTCGTATTGCCATCGGCAAGGAACGTATTGATTTCGACCTTCTTGAGCGTACCGGGAAGCTTGCATGAATCATCGCAATATTCTAATGAACTTTCAGTATTCGTCCCGTTAAATTGCGATGTCATTTTTACGACGCGCTTCTTTGCAGCAGAATAGTATAGAGTCGGTCTTGAATCATCCTTCGGGACAAGTTTCCAGAGACTTCCTTCCTTGACAGGATTCTTGTAATCGGCAGGAGAACCCATCTTTTTCGTTATGCCAGCCGGATTTTGCTGTTTTACACTTTGAGCAGGAAGCGTCTTCCCCGATTTTAAATCAATGACCTTTATTCTATCGCCATTCTGAATGGTCTTCATCTGTATCATGCGGGAATAAATTGTCGTCATGGACTTATCATCGCCCGCATTAATCACGGACATGTCGACAGACTGCGGTTTTTGATTAGGGAGCGTGATTGTAGTCCGAATTTGCATTTCGCATGTATCCGGGAATGCCGATTTCGCCTGATTGTCAAATACGGTCTTCAAATCCAAGGCGAACGACTGAGCCGCCATCAGCAATACTCCAACGCCAACAAATCTAATCATCTTTTTCATAATGCTTACCTTGCTTTAATCCTTTATCCACATGTCCTTCACGGAAGGCATCAAATCAATTCCATAGGACAGGATCCAACCGTCATGCCCAGGTTCCTCGATTTCATCTTCCATTTCGGCACAGGAGCCACCTATCAAATTATTTTCATTATCGAGGACAATAATTCCCTTGTTTTCCACAAAATTATTAGATGCATTCGGGACGAACGACGGATCATCGGCAGAATACCAACCATTCCAGTCAATATCATTCAACCCAAAGTGCGGACCACTGCCATAGAACGGAGAACCGTTCACCTGAATTACAGAATCCGCGAAACTCCATTCAACGTATCCGGTGCTATTGCTTTCCGAATAAACCGACAGTGTCGAGCCATCCGTCGGGAAGAACGCAGACGCACGAACTCTTGAGGGATTCTCTCCCCGGAAATAGTACCGCACAGAATAACCGTGAATCACTTCGCCAGAGATGTTCACAATACGAATACGCGGGCGCAACATTGCCGAATCGGCAAAACTTTCATAACGCACCAGAGTCTTCACTTTACTGGATTGTACTGGCGGCATCCCGCTATCATCTGTCACATTCCATGCAATATCCTGCGCAGGGACATCTTCCGTGGCCAGGGCCAAGCCTGCAATATCGACTCCGGCAGGTACAGACAACTCGAAGTTCTGCAATCCCGAACCAATATCAAGAGCCACATTGGGCACCATATAGGCCTTCCATACAGAGGCCAGAGGCATTATTCCCTTCTGTTTTGAAGAACCGCCGAACTCAACCTCAGCAGCATCCAACTGCGCAGAACGGGCATAAAGCACAAGGTTGTATACCCCAGCATAAGCAACATCCACCGACATGTTCAGTGTAGCGCCTTCACGGCTCGAACGGTAGAAATTATTGCCGACAACCGAGCAGGTAAACTGGCGGTCAAAACCGCTTACAACATTCATGTCATTCACATTGACTATTATCAGCTGCGCTTCTACGCCCTCGTCCGAAATCGGCTTCGACAACTCCATCACTTGTTCGTCGCTCAAAGCCGACAGATACATGCGGACATCCGCGATATGGCCAACAAAATTTTCCATGGTCGAACTTTCACCTATCGAGAATATTCCATTGAATTCGCGGTTCGCGAAAATACCTGACGGCCTAGTTTTGGCCAGATTTCCATCTACGTAGAAGTTGACATCATTAGAATCAACAGAGACAACAATATGGCTCCATGCTTTTTCTTGAGGCAACACGTTCTCTGCAACCCAACTACGGTTCTGTTCCACCAAGCGCAAATCCCTATCCTTAACCTGGATTTCCACATTAAGGTTAACACCAGAAAAGCCCATGATACGGCGCCATTTGCTCTCTTGAGGATAACCGAAGTTTATACGGGATTCGAACGTGTACGAACTGGACGTTCCGAGGGAAACATTTCCATCACCAACTGCCCTATCCCTGTCCCGATAGAAATACAGGCCGACATCGTTAAGCCAGGGCTTGTACATTGCCAGGCTCAAATCATGCTGCGTTCCAAGCATTTCTCGAGAAACCCATCCAATGCCTTCCTTTGCAGGGTACCACAATGCCAGCGATTTCGGATAAGGATAGAGGCTCTGGGACATGTAGGTCTCTTCTTCATAGTTATGGCCATAATCTTCCGTTCGCATGGTAATCGCGAGATTACATCCAACGCAATTTGACAGTTGCTTACGGCTCAACCGAATTGCAGCCGATATCATTCCATTAGAATCGGGCTGTACCATAACCGCCTTAAGCGGCACAGAGCCTAATGTCGGACGGACTTCAACCTTGGCAATTCCCGATTCAGAATCCTCAATCTTCGCAGAAACCACAAAGATTCTGCTCAGGACATCCGAGGAATCTGCGACATTCCAGAGAGATACTTTAGGACGGGCAGAATCAGTATAAACCTTCGGCCCAACCATCTGCATCTCGTTCCCCAGAACAGACATTCCCAAATAACGCGATTCATACACGCCCTTGCCAATCTTTCCCACGACAGACGACCCAATCTTTCTCGAGCCATCGTAAATAATGGTATCCGGAATTTCAGAACGTATTTCCGTCACAAGTTTATTATTCAAGTACAACGAGAGCGTTCCATTGCCAGGCTGGTTACAAGTCGCTCCATACGCCATGTAGCCGTTATCAAGGCCAAGCCATACGGAATCAGACGGAACAGAACACGCAAATTCAGTAGGGACAGTCAACGCGCGGGCAACGGCAGGAGCTAAAGGCAATTGAGCGGTATCGTTCCTAGCAATGACAAATACATAGTTCGTATCTATCCCTGTCCCGCGTCTTGGCAACTGCACATGCGCAATCCCGTCAGCGTTTAAAGTATACGGCAAAGGCTTTACCGGAGTTATATCGTTACTGTCACTCCACAAGGAATCATTATCCACATACAGGTCAAAATTAGCCAAACCATTTATTCGGATATCGCGTTCTGGCGTAGTCGCAACAACAGGCAGAATTTCCAGATCAAAACCAGAACTTTCAACCAATCTTGAATCTATCGCGGCGAAAATCGAGAACGTCTTTGTCACGCCAGAAATCAAGATATATTCCCACAAATCATCATTACCCGGATAACATGTAGAATCATTCCAAGCTTCGCATTTCGCCGTATCGAACCCATTGGCAACCGCTGCATGCCCGTCTTTATCTAGATAGCCGTACAGGACCTTGTCCAATGGGACAAACATCTTTTTGGCAAAGTCAACCTTGTAAAGTTTCAATGTACTCGGCGTGACCTTCATATTAACCATTTCGGACTTGGATATTTTTATTTGTATACGCGGCAAGGCATTATTATGGAACGTCATTGACGGAAGCACTTCCATGATGGGCCCTGTTATAGGCATACCATTGAAAACACTGAAATCATATTTGTCAGCACCAGTTGTCCGAACCGTAAAATCATCGTTTGTATTAAGGGCGCCTTCAGGGAACGAAACGGAAAGTTCCCCAAACAAAGAAGAAACTGTGCCCTGCGTATTTTTCTTGACAAGTTTTCCTACAACCAAGTTATAATGGCTGCAACTATATTTTTCTTCGGTCGTATCATTGGCCCATGTCAAAAGGAACTGGGTATTTCCCTGCAATCTATTCACATTGAACCAGGCAAGCCTGTAATTGCCATTTGTTTCAATGACCGTATCAACAATCGTATAGTACACCGAATCTTTCAAATACTGCAGACGATATTTGCCACGAACCAAATTCGCCCGCAACTCAACCAACTCCAAAGGCCGATTTTCGCTGATTTCATTTCTGTACTGAATATTCAGGCTCGACGATGTACCTGCATTCCTTATAGCATTTAGATGGGAATGTTCCGAATCATCCAGATGCGTCAATCTCGATGCTATGACATCGACATCCTTAATCCACCTGTTTCGCGTCCATTCCTTCGAGGTCGCTTCGCCAAAATACAGGCTGCTATCGGAGAACGTCCTACTCGTCACATCGCTTTGATATCGGTACAGATGGCTCAACGGCAGTTCTACGGCACTGGATCGTTCCGGCAACTGGAACGTAGAATCCAGGGAACGGCGGTAGCGCACTTTCTGTGCCCAATCAACCGCATCTATATAGAGCGTATCATTGGCAAAACTGCTCTGTACAGTCGGGAGACCATCGACCCTAAGGTATGTCGTATCCTTCACTTCAATACCACCGCTTATCGGAGCCGGCAGTGCCACATTGACACTAAATTTATTCGTACTCTCGTCATAGGAATCTGGATCAAAAAACACATCCTGAGACAAGCGCCTGACAAGAATATTGTCTGTCGTCATCTTTGACATATCAGGAATCAACAAATTCAACGAATCCGGATCATTTGGCGAATTAGGTATTTTGTAGAAATTTTCAGAAGATGCGCCTGAATTGGAAAGATTCTTGAAATAGCTTGCCGAATTCCCGCCCAAGGTAAACAACTTAAACCAGGCACTATCGCTATAGTCATTATAGTAATGATGTATTTTTGAACCAAGCAGGTAATATTTACCTTCTTCCTTATTCGCCGGTTTTACACCCTTTGCAGGATATACGACCGTATCAGGTTTATCGGCATTTTCAGCAAGTACGGCACCATAAGTCTTGTTCATGCTGACATAAAAATCTATCTCACCAGCATCCATGTACTCAGTCACCAAGCTGTCTCCATTATTCGTTAGGCTTAGCGGATACCCCGCCAGCGGAGCGAACACGTGTGCAACAAAGTGCCGACTTCTATATAGAGCATCGTTCTGATCCATTCCAAATTTCAATGTAAATCGAGATTTTTGGGCATAACCGTTATACTCATCTGGGAAGCGGAATAGATTTTCCTCATTAAAATCATTAACACTAAAGAACGGCAAATGCTGCACCTCGAACGGAGTCAAAAAACCATAAGCCGATTCACGTAGCCAATGCGACCCATCAAATAAATTTACCGCCCTACTTGAATTCGCTTTCTTTGCCGCAAGCGTATGGAAATATCCACTAGACTCATCATAAAGCAACTCATTATCCGAACCAAAGTGGACAGTTCGGTTCACAAGGTTATCACAATCGATGTCTGCATTCCAGTAAACAGAAGGAATCGATAGAACAATGTTGAAATTCAGTGTCCTGTAGCGCTCGTTAGAACATTTAGGGTTTATTTTTCCTTTGTTGTCATAAAAATTGCTCTCAGAATTTCCGACAAGTTCCACTATAAAGGGGTTACCATCCGGTCCGCAAGACTTCAGATCTTGCGGGAACAACGGTATGTACCCACCCATGCTGGGAGCTGGGATAACAACTTCATCTACACCCGCATTAGAGATATCCCATAAGATATTTTCACCTAAATCCTCCTTCATTTTCAGGAAAAACTCAGGATTACTTTCCCAAACGTTATTTTCCCTCCACTGCGCATAATCCTTCCAAGAAATAACAAACATGTGGAATCCTGTTTGTTCACCATACAATTGCAAATCCTTTATTCCCAAATAGCCGAATTTGTCCGGCGCATCATAATTAACATTTATAGTATCCTGCAAGTGGTGCGCATTGAAATTGAATTCCTGGACGTCAACAAGCGGTTGATTTTTTTTAGAACGTGCCGTATCACAGGAAACATCTGTACATGATTGAATCCATCGATCCACCCAATAAACGGCAACCAATTTCAAATGTTCCCTTTGCCTCTTGATGTCTAAGCTAAAACGTTCCGGTAAAAAACGCAGCGGGTGCTGCGTTCCGGTGAACTCCGTAACGAGTTCCGCCGTGCGAGCGTTCTCAGGGAGATACTTACCCCTCAATTCTGCATCCACAATGAAGTCGGCAATAGGTTCGTACCTGTTGATCACTCTCCCTGAACTCGAATCAGTTACCGCTTCAGAAACATAGATACTTACAGAATCCGTATGTGACCGATCTCCTGGAGTCATGTCGATTAGTGTTCTACCAGCGGTCACCGGCAACATAGCAAAAGCCTGCTTTATTTCTGTGGTGTCATTAGCATTTGCAGCCGGACGTGCAGAAATTTCGACTGTATAAGTGCCGACGTCAACGGGATTGCCTTCGTCATTCTTTCCATTCCAAATTACCGAATGAGCCTGTTCATCCGGGTGCGCCTTGACAAATTCATCCTTCAGCAAAGTCCTAACATATATGCCCGAAGAATTTTTAATTTTAATGGTCACAAGTGCATCCCTATAAAGAATGCCATAGGGTATACTTACAGCTCGCAGCGTTATCACCGAACCAATTTGATCCCTCAACGAGAATTTTGGAAGCAAGCTGTCCAAAGCTATCCTCAAGGTATCCGGACTCAGGGCGATTTCCTGCATTTTCACGTCTGCAAAAGCATTTCCTCCATCAAGGCTGGTCACTTCGGCGTAAACTTTCATCGTTCCTTCAGCCGGGAAAGACTTCGAATCCATGGATCCATCCCAGGTAAACGACAAACCGAATTTGTTCGGATGTATATTCCATCCATTCTTCAGCACATTCACATCATCTGCACCGGCGCTTTGTCCCGAAATAGGCAGGCCAGCCATTTCGCTAGACCCAAAATACACCGGAATATTATGCGAACCCACCGTGCCAACATTTTTTCCGACAACCCTGAACGAGCCTTTAGATTCCATTACGACATGCCCCGATTCTCCCGAAAGAATCATGACACTATCAGTATACGTCGGCAAAACCAGCAGCGGATAATCGTTCAAATATTCCGAGGCAACATCAAAGGAATGATTATTTAGCGGTTCAACGCGGCACCCCTTGTTGAGATTCATAATATTTTCCCCTCTCAACGCCAAGCACGTTTCACCAAAAGTGGAGCCAAGGAACAAAACGCGCAAATCAGAAGTATCCGGCAAGCCAGACCACCTCAAGTGATACAGGCTATCAACCTGATAAAACCACACTCCCACAGGGGGCTTTGTCGCATCATAAGTCAAACCGGCAGTCACATCGTATGGCTCGCCATAATACGGATTCGCCCACGCACGCTCAACCGACTTATCAAAAATACCAGCACCACTCCCGTCTTCTGCATAAACACGCAACATGTACGTCCCCGAAGCATTCCCTGTCACACGGAGCGACATATCTACAGAATCCCTCCCGATAACCATGGACGTTTTCGATATCTTGAACGCAACAGCGGGCCTTATACTGTCTGCTGCGATTTTACCCAAAGTCACGCGAACAGAATCCGTACGCCAGCTACAATATTCACAAGGCTTGACTCCCAACTCTATAACATATCGCTTGTCGTAGATGGAGTCGCGGTAGAAATACCCCAACACCCCCTCATTGCTCTGCGCAATCTTCGATATGTTCGCTTTGTCCTTCGAACGGTTAGAAGCGACAGTCATGATTTTGTCCGTTTTCCAATCCCTAGAATTTTCTTCCCTATACCTCAGGCGATAAACAGCGGTATTTTCTGCATCGCCAAAATCAGGCGGGGCAATGCCCACAATCGGAATAACCGGCATTTGCAAATAATCCGATTCTGTCGGGAAGACGATATTCGGATGCCGTTTGCCAGCATGGAACAAACTTGTCGCCACGCCGACATTCCCTACCATGTCAACGCAAGCAGTTTCGAGATAGCGTTTTCCGTCATTTCTCCCTATCAAATTCACGTCCACATTGAACGCATGCGTTCCTGAATGCAAATCGGAATCGGAAATCTCGCGCCAGGTATTATCGGATCCCCCGCCGATAACCCTGTAGCTGCACCTCATCCCGGTGCGATTGACGGCAACATCTCCGCCTTCAGACACCGTGACGGAAGCTTTGAACGGCTTGTTAGACGCATAATCATACACAGGAAGCGTGCTTATGACATTTTCAACCTGCGGTGCAGTGCGGTCAATACGTAATCTCTTCGGCACCGTCGTCGGAGTCGACACATTCTTGGCCTGATCGCGAACGACGGCGGATATACGATATTCTCCATCCTTCAGCAAAAGCTCCGCTTTTTCACCCCACATTCCCGAAGTCGTATCATTAGTAATCCATATTGAATCTCCGGCATGTTCAACCGCATTGCTGTCGGGCATATGCGTGAGGCTCCAGTTGATGAATACAGGCGTTGCTCTATGGTCTTCCTGCTTTTCATAGACAGTATACGATATATTCAAGAGACTGTCCTTAGAAACATACACGTACTGGTTCCCCTGACGTGCAGGTTTCGGCAGGAATGCATATTTGGGATTTTTTCCCAGTTCTACCGGCACTACCCCCAGATCAATCCCTCGCAGAGACGGCGCAGTCCTATCCACGAGAAATTCCACAGAATCACGGGCCACATTCAGCTTATGGTGGAGGATGACATTGTCCCAATCCGTTCCGCTTACGGTCTTACCAATAATCTTTTCGGAAAGGGCGTTCACCGCGTCATAGGCATCCATGTTCGGCAAGGCGTAATCTATCGCCGTCGCCTTCACACGGTAAACGCCGTCAGTCAACGATTTCTTGTCAACACCATCCCAGCCTATGGCGAAATTTTTCGATGCGACATCGTAAAGATAAGGCAGGTCCGCAACCTTGTTAAATACACTGCCGTTCTTCCGTTCCAGTATCCAGCGCATGGCACGAATGTCGGCGGCATCTTTTTTCCCTGAAGTTGCAGAACCATCGTCATTTACATTTACACGGGCTAAAAATACGGAACTATCCGGGTTGACGCTGTGATTGTCCGTCCACAATGAGAACTTCGGGGCTGTCGTATCCACAACAAAGGATACCAGGCTCACATCGCTGCTATCGAGCGAACCCTTGTTATCGACTATCGCATTGAAGGCCCAAAAGAACTGGCCCTCCGCCGGATTGTTCACAACCTGGCCCGAAGCAAAATGATTATCCGCCTGCGTAACCGACATGGTCATCGCACTCCTCGAGGTAACGGAATTCGTCGAGCGGCAATCTTTATCCAAGCAACGGAAAATAGAATCCTTCGCACCCACAATGCCAAGACCTTGATAGCTCGCGGTTCCACCGAACCCTTCTATCTTGTTCACTACAATATCCTGTAATGGCCAGCTAGGCTGAAATGGAGCCCTGGCCGTCCCGAACAGATAGCTGAATCGCTGCGTATTCGAAAGTCCAATCTTGTTTATGAGAGATATGATGATTGTATTCTGGTTTCCCTTCTGTATAGCGGAAAGGTTATCACCGAATCTTTCGTTAAAATAATCCTTCGCATTAAAATCAAACCGTCCATTTTTTAACACAGGGTGCCGAACAGTCATCTGCGGCTCTGCCGGCCATGGCGTCCCGACTTTTCTCTTATATACCTTACAGGCAGTATTATCAGCAGGATCCTTTTCTATATCGCATTCCCAAGCGAGTTCCTGTTGGAAATTGAAGTTCATATAGATTTTACGCATGCGGTGCGGCATCAAGTCGTCGATGACGAACGAATACTTTTCAATGAAGTCTTGCGCCACGATATTGTCGGGAACCACGTAACGTTCCACATGGCGGATAGGGACCCCTTTCTTGTTCAACGACCCATCGGGATGCAA
>CACWNW010000030.1 GCA_902762305.1 Fibrobacter succinogenes
TTCTTTTAGGTTGATTTGTGGTTATTTCAAATCTAAAAATTGGAACATCCTATTTTTTTACCCCCTTAGAGGAATTTGCGAAAGAAAATATACGTTACCCTTTTTTCTTTTTTGTGTAATAACGGAGTTATCAGTTTAAATGAGGTCAGCTTTTATTTTTTAGCAGAACCGATTGTGTGTCTTACATCATGGATTGTTGCAATTAGAGATAAGTTGATGAAAAAAAAAGGCTTTATCTTCAATTTCCTTTTTGATGTAATCATTAGTATAAAAGGGTCGCCCCGGCGGCCTTTTTCTGTGATTAGTTTGTGCTGAAATCTTGCTAGACGAGGGTGTTGTCGAGCCCGAAGACTTCGCCGAGCTGCTTGTCGTCCATGTCGGCGAGCCAGGTTTCGCCCGCGCTCACGGTCATGTTCGCGATGGACTTCTTGGTTTCCAAAAGCGCGTTGATTTTTTCTTCGAACGTTCCCTTGGTGATGAACCTGTGGACCTGCACGTTGCGCGTCTGCCCGATACGGAAGGCGCGGTCGGTGGCCTGCGCTTCGATGGCGGGGTTCCACCACAAGTCGTAATGGATGACCTGCGATGCGGCGGTGAGGTTGAGGCCCGTTCCGCCCGCCTTGAGCGAGAGGATGAGCACCTTGCATTCGGGGTTCTTCTGGAAGTCCTCGATCATGGAGGTGCGCTGCGTCTGCGTGCATCCGCCGTGGTAGAAGTGCGTGCGGAGCCCGAGTTCCTCCGTGATGGTCTTTTCGAGCAGGAATCCCATCTCGGCGAACTGCGTGAAGATGAGCGTCTTTTCGCCCTGTTCCTGGATGGAGGTGAGCAGGTCGAGGAGCATCTGCATCTTGCCGGAGGAAAGGGCCGGCGCGCTTGTGGCCGGCACATTTTCTGCTGGCGTCGCTTCTGCAGTTTCTGCCTGCGGGTCGCTCGCCTCGGCGACCTTCTCCTGCGGTGCAACGGTCGCTCCCTTCAGGAATGTCGCGGGGTGGTTGCAAATCTGCTTGAGGGCGAGAATCATCTGCAATATGATTCCCTTGCGCTTGAATAGCGCGTGCGCGTCGTTCGCCTTCTCGCTCAGCGCCTGCTCCATCTCGAGTTCCTGCATAAAGTGCTCGAGCGTCTTCTGGTACAGCGCCGCCTGCGGCTTGGTGAGTTCGGCGTATTCGTCCTGGATAATCTTGTCGGGCAGGTCGCTGATGATGCTCTTGTCGGTCTTGAGGCGGCGCAGCATGAAGGGTGCTGTAATCTTCCGGAACGTTTCCGCCACCTTCTCGTTGCCCATTTTCTGGATGGGCGTCTCGAACTTTTCGCGGAATTCGGCGGCGCTCGGGAAGAACCCGCGGTTTGCGAAGTCCATGATGGTCCAGAATTCCATGAGGCGGTTCTCGACGGGGGTGCCGCTCATCGCGATTTTCATGGGGGCGCGCATCCGGCGCAACAGCCTGCTCTGCTCGCTGTCCGCATTCTTGATGTTCTGCGCCTCGTCGATGACGATGACCTGCCACGGGCGTTCGTTCAGTTCGTCGAAGTCCTTGCGGAAGGTGGCGTAGGTCGTGAGCAGCACATCGGCGTGGAACTTCTCGAGGTCGCGGCTTCCGCCGTGGTAGGCGAAGAACGTGAGTTCTGGCGCGAACTTCTTGATTTCGACCTGCCAGTTGCACAACAGGCCCGCGGGCAGCACGACGAGCGCCTTCTTTTCGGCGAGCTTGCCTTCTTCGTGCATCTTGAGGAGGAACGCGATGACCTGGAGCGTCTTTCCGAGGCCCATGTCGTCGGCCAGGATGCAGCCGAAACCGATTTCGAGGTTCTTGTACATCCACGAGTAGCCGCGCACCTGGTAGGGGCGCATGGTCGCGTTCAGGTGTTTGGGGAGGGGCACTTCGGTTTCGGCGCGCCAGGCATCGAATTGCTGCTTGAATTCGCCCGCCATCTCGACCGGAACGCCGTCGCATTCGCCCGTGAAGCATGCCTGCACGAGCTTGGCCTGCGTGATGACTGGAGCGTCGTCCGCGCTTTCGTCGCCTGTGCTGTCCTTACCAGCGTCGGAGTTCTCGCCGTCGTTGCCCGAGGCGCTTTCTGTGCCTGCGTTTGAACCTTTTTTGCCGGCGCCTTCCTTACCAGAAGAACCCGAGGCGTTCTTGCCCTCCAACTTTTCGCGGATGGCTTTCAAATCCTCTTCCGATACGGTCACGTACTGCGACTTGTATTTCAGAAGTCCGTCCGCGTTTTCGGCAAGTTCCAGGAATTCTTCCGCCGACACGTTCTCGTCGCCAATCGCGATTTCCCAGTCAAAATCGAGCAGGTCGTTTGCGGTGAACGCGCCGAAGCTCATGCTGCCCTGCAGGCGCATCTTGGGCTTTGGCTTGCTCACGTTCAGCAGGTTCTTGGGGATTTCGGTCTTGATGCCGAAAATCTCGAGCTTCTTGAGGCAATCCTGCAAGAATTCGAGCAACACCGCTCCCTGCATCATGATGGGGGAGGCCGCACGGTTCTCGATGTATGTGCCCATCGGCTTGAAGGAATCGGCGATGCCGTTCAGGATGTTCAGAATCGAGAGGAGCCGCGCATCGTTTTCTTCGAACAGGGTGGAAAGCGGCGTGAGCTTGTCGGCATCGAAAACGAAAACTTCGAGAGCGACCTGTTCGCCGGTCTCGTAGCACTTGAAAAGCAGTTGCGTGCGGAAATCCAAACTCGAATAGACCGAGAACCACTTCTGGATTTTTCCGGGGATGGCGTGCGCGCTGTTGGCGAGCTTGCCCGAGACGCAGTTGAAGAAGAACGAAAGCAGGTTCCCGTGGTTCGTCTTGAGCGCGGGCTTGTACGTGTGCGCGAAACGCAGCAATTGCGAGATGAACAGCGAAAGCACGTGTTCCGCGGGTTCCGCAATTTCGACAAATTCGTCTTCTTTTGCCGTGAAGGCGAAATGCGGCGGGACGGCGGCCTCGATGTCCGCGACAATCCCGAGGATATCGGGCAACATTTCGGCAGGCATCCATCGCATCTGCGCGACATCCTTGCCGATCCAGAAGACCTGCGGGTAGATGGCGCCTGTTCTCACCAGGTGGAATGCGACGTTCAGGAGCTGCAGCAGGTAGCGCACGGAGTAGCTGTGCCACGAGAGGTTCCCCTTGTCGAGGCAGCAGAGGGCGCCCATCACGCTCGAGACGTTGAGCCCGCTCTTGATGACGTTCCCGTTTTCGCCCGACTGCTCGAAATACCAGCGCCAGCCGTCTTTATGGAACAGGCGCAGGCTCTCTTTTTCCATCAGGAATGTCTTCGCGTTGTTTGCCCGGAAGTGCTCGGCGAACACGTCGAAGTTCTCGTAGTTCAAGAAGAACTTGCGGCAGCCCTCGAGCTCGTCGGTGTAGCTCTTGCGGAAGTTGCCCGCAGTGCAGAACGACGGGAAGTTCTGCAGCATGGCAGGCAGTATGCGCGAATAGTCCTTCCACTCGTCGTAGTTGAATACGGGCAGGCGTTGCGGCGGTGTGCGCGAGACGTTCTGCGGGGAATTTGCGAACAAGCTAGCGCTAGCATCTTCGGCGAAGTCGAGGCTGTTGTCGACCTTCTCCTCGAAAATCTTGTTCTTGATTCCCGATGTCCGCACGAGGCTCTTCTCGTAGGGCGCGTCGAGGTCGGACTGGATGGCGGGGCTGTTCTTGTAGTGGGCGAGGTCGAGCCCGTGGAGCTTGAACAGGAGCGACGGGTCGGAGCCTGCCATTTCGGCAATCTTGAGGAAGGTCGCGGCGATGTACTTGCACGGGACGGGATCGCGGCAGTCGCAGCCCATCTTCACGTCGTCGCTGCTGTCGAACAGGTTGATGCCGCTCTTTGCGAGCAGGAGCTCGGTGGGCGGGTTCATCGCACCGTTTTCGAGCGCAAGCATCTCGGAGGGCTGCTGTTTTAGCAGGTTGATGAACACGCCAATCTTTTCGTCGTGGAATTTCGGGAATACGATGTAATTGTTGTGGAGCCCGCCGTTCGGGCCCTTCACTACGGAAATGACGCGGTTGTCGATGATGTCGATGCTCGTGACCTGCCCGCGTTCCACGAAGCGCATGCCTTGCAGTACGGTCTGCTCGTCACACGACCGGAAAAGGTCTTCCAGCCATTTGTTGCACCACCAAGTTTTCCCGTACTTTCCAAAATCCATTGCGCCAAATATAGTAAAATTTGCTCATTTGTGCATTTTATTTGTAATCTCTGTCGGGGTAAATTGTCTTTACCATGGAAGGAATTGGTTAAATAATATATTTGTGCCATGGTCAGGAGATTCATTATCGTTTTGTGCGTTTTTGCGGTGGCTGCTTTAGCTCAAAATACAGCGGTACCCCTTGCGGAAACAGATTCTGTTGCATACTATGAAGAAATGTACGCTTACAATTACCAGAAATTCCGAGCAGACGAATCTGTTGCGGATGCCTTTTTCTGGACGAGCGTTACGCTGAGTGCTCTTGCTCCGGTTTCCGCAATGCTGCTTGGAGCAAGATCGATGGGTTGCAATGTGAACGGAGATAACGATTGCAGTGCATCGGCCTTGGACATTGGGATTGCTGTGCCGCTACTTCTCTTTCTGCCGTCGTGGATAACCTACGGAAGCTTCACTGTGGCAAAGAATATCCGTAAGAAGAATTATAATCTGTACTACATGAAAAAGGAAGATTATATAAAACGCAGGGAATTAGAGAACGGCGGGACAGAAGTACAATCGCTGTCCGTACAGGTATTGCCTTTGGCAAATCCTGTAGATAATTGCTATGGTATCTTGCTTGCCTTGAATTTTTAAGTGGCGGGAACTTGCGGGCCCGCTGTTACCAGCTCTGCTTGCCAATCGTGGAATAATCGCACATGCGGCTGTTGCATTCGCGCAGGCGGTCGCGGAGGAAGTTGGTGCGGTCGCGGTTGACTTCGTAGCTGCAGCGGACATCGATGGTGCCCGGCATGACTTCGCAGCGGCTGGTCCTGTACTTGATCCAACGAAGTTCGGTTTCCTTCAGGGCCTTCTGTCCGTCGCTGTTCAGCTTTTCTCTCAGTTCCTTGTAGACATCGTTCAGTTCCTTGTCGGATTCGACAAAGAGCTTGCTCAAGCAGTAGGTCCTGTCATAGGAGTTCTTGTATTTGTCGCAGTTGGTCTCGAGCGCGAAGGAGGGGACTGCAATGGCGAGCGATAGGGCAATGAGCATCTTTTTCATCTTGTTCTCCGGTTGTTTTTAAAAATTATAGTTTATTCCGAGAGTTTATGAGAACAAGGCCGAAACAAGCTAGCACATAAGCGAGGAAGAACCACAGGAGGGCGGTCTCTACGCTGTCGCCGTAGTGCTGGTAGGGCGTATCGCGGGTCTTGAGCTGCATCTTGCGCTGGATGACGGCGTCTACGAAGATGTCTGTGTTGAGGTCGTAATGGCCGTACTGGTCGATGAACGCCGAGACGCCGCTGTTCGCAAGCCTTGCGGTGGGCATGCCGTTTTCGATGGCGCGGTAGCGTACCAGGTTCAGGTGCTGGTAGGGGGCGGTGCTGCGGCCGAACCAGCCGTCATTCGTGATGTTCACCATCAGGCGCGAGCCCGCGTTGATGGCCTCGCGTACGAGGTCCCCGAAGATGGCGTCGTAGCAGATGAAGGGCGTCCACATGAACGGTTCGTACACGGGGGTTTCCTTGCCGGGAACGAAATCGCCTTCGCCCAGGTCGACGTAGTTGAGGATGGGGAATATTTCGTCGAAGGGGATGCGCTCGCTGAATGGCACGAGGTGCTTCTTGATGTAGCGCTGGTAAGAATAGGGGTCTTCGGGCGTGAACAGGAACGAGGCGTTGTAGATGTCGTACTTGCGCGGGCTTCCAGATTTGTTGCGGTGGAAGTCGAGTGCGCCCGTGAGGATGCCTGCATGGTGCCTTTCGGACAAGCGGTGCAGTTCCTTGATGGTAGCGGGTTGCCTGCGGATGTGGTCGGGGACGGCCGTCTCGGCGAGGATGATGAGGTCGGTGCCTTTCTGCACGCTGTCGTTCACCATGCCGAATGTCTTTGCCGTGATGGAATCGAACCGCGCCTTGCTCCACTTTTCTCCCTGCTCGATGCTCGGCTGGATCATTGCCATCCGGGGCGTTTCCGGTGTGTCGGCCCCGTAGAAGGGCTGAGCCTCGGGCTTGTTCAGCACGATGTTCCCGTGGATAACCAGAATGGCAAATATCAGCGCGGGTACGGCGAGCGGGAGTTTTGCGAGAATGTCCCGCGTATTGCGTGTCCACGGGCTTTCGATGGCCTTCGCGACAATCATGTTCGATGCGATGATGAGTGCGGTGTACCCGAAGATGCCGATGATGGAGAGCGCCTGCAAAAGTTCGAGCGTGTTGCCGAAGACATAGCCCAGGTGGCTCCACGGGAAGGCGAAGTCCCCGCGGGTGCGCGTCATCTCGAGGCCCGCATAGAATATGGGGTAGAGTGCGAGCAGCCAGGCGCGGCCGCCGAACTTGATGTTTTTGGCGAGCGTGTAGATGAATGCGGCGAACACGCTGTAGGCGCTGAAGAACGCGATGAGGAGCATGACCCCGAGGCAAATGAGGCCGGAGGGCGCGGAATCCACGTTCATTACGTTGTAAATCCAGTAGTAGTTTATCGTGTTGTAAATCATTCCCGACCAGAAAGTCGCGAAAATCGCGGTGTTCCTGTTGTAGCGGTCGAGTACGATGAACCAGGGTACGAGCAGCACAAGCGACGCGGGCCCGAGCGGGAGCGGCGGGAAGGCGAAAGCGAAAAGTCCCCAGGCGATTGAACTCAGGAGGAGGGCACGGCGGGAATCGAACTCGCGGAAGCGGGCCACGTTCCAGCGGGCAAACAGTACGAGCCAGAAGATGAACAGCGGGATGAACAGGGTGGCTATCTGGTACAGGCCCGCATGCCCCGTGCCGGTATCGTCACCGAGGGTGTAGTCGAGGGCGAGGAAAATGAACTGCAAGATGCCGTAGGTATAGATGTGGCGGCGGAAATGCATTCGCGATTCGCGCGAGCACAGGAACCCGAGCGCGATGGCGAACGGGAGGAATTGCATGAGGTCCGAGTAGAGTCCCGGTTCGTCGGGCCGGATAGAGAATGTAAAGAGCTCAGCCAGAAGGAGAACCGCGAAATAAACCCGATAGATTTTCGGGAGAACACTAACCTGCGATTTTATTTTAATCAAAAAATCTCTCATTTCACATTCCACATTTGTACTTTCACTTCGTTCAAGTCCCAAATGCTCGGCTCGGCCATGTCCAAGCAAGCTTGGCCGCGGCGCTCGCCTTACGCATTTGTCACACTTCACATTTAGTTACAGTCCGCTTTTATCCTTCGGGTTGAAAATCAGTACGAATTCGCCCTTGGGCGGGTGCGCCTTGAAATGCGTCGTGATTTCTGCTGGCGTGCCGATGAGGTGTTCCTCGAACTTCTTGGTGAGCTCGCGCATCAGGGCAATCTTGATTTCACCGAAAACTTGCCCGATTTCTTCCACGAACTTGTCGATATTGTGCGGGCTTGCGTAAAAGATCTGGGTCGCTTCCTCGTCCTTCAGTTTTTCCAGAAGGTGGATGCGCTGTGCGCTCTTCTTGGGAGAAAAATACTGGAACGTGAAATGGTCGGTGGGCATGCCGCTCGATACGAGTGCGGTAATCATCGCGCAGGGGCCGGGTATGGCGCGCACGTCGATTCCTTCGCGCACGCACTGGCGCACCAGATTGAATGCCGGGTCGGCAACGCCTGGTGTGCCTGCATCGCTCACGAGCGCGATATCGCCTTCGTTCTTCAGGTATTCCACGTACTTCGGGGTCACTTTCTCCTTGTTGAAGTCGTGGTAGGCTTCCATCGGCGTGTTTATACCGTAGTTGTCGAACAGCACGCGCGTATGGCGGGTGTCTTCGGCGAGCACGAGCGGGACTTCCTTCAAGATCCGCACGGCACGGTAGGTGATGTCTTCCATGTTCCCGATGGGGGTTGCGACTATGTATAAAGTGTGCATGCTAAAAGTCCTGCGCAGAATTGAGGTCGGTGCGTCTCCCGAGCTGCGTTTCGTACCGGATGCGTTCCAGCAGTTTGCGGTGCATTTCTTGCGAGGCGTCGTTTACGAGGTCGGCACGGAATTTGCCGTACCAGAGGGCTTCCACGTGCTCGCTTTCTTCGAGTTCTGCCTTGAAAGTGAGCGAACCATTGCAGAATATGCGCACGTCCATCTTGTAGACCCATGTCTCGCTTACGGGGAGTACCGGCCAGAAGGGGAAGAATGCCAAACCTATGTTCCAGGCGCTCTGCGGTTCGTCTTGTTTGACGGAGGCGTCGATGTGCGCCACTCCGCGGCAGCTTTCCATCGGGTAGCTCACGGTGTCGATAACGCGGGTGTAGGCGCGTTGCAGGTTCGTGTCCAGGTATGCGGTTTTTCCGGCGTACGTAATCGTAATCGGCTCGAAGAAGGGGACCGTCTTCGGGTATTCCTGCAGGTCGTATTTCGTGAGGCTCATGGAACAACCCGCAAAAAGCGTGCACAGCAGGCCTGCGAACGCCACGGATTTGAAAGCCTTTGCCTTGGAGAATCTCATCGCTTTAAATATAGATTCTTCGACTTCATGCCTTCGGGTTTATGCTCCGAATGACATGCATAACTAATTACTATATTCATCCACGATGTCCATGCCTGCCTACTTCATATCCGATGTGCATCTCGGGGTAAACCCTCCGGGAGCCGTTCCTGGGCGTGAAAAGGCCTTGGTGCAGTTCCTGGAATCCATCAAGGGCAGGGCTTCGCACCTGGTTATAGTGGGCGACCTTTTTGAATTCTGGTACGAATACAGCGATTACGTGAACCGCAATCATTTTGAGCTGTTTTTCGTATTGCGCGAGCTTGTACGTTCCGGCTGCGAAGTTCATGTCTTGCGCGGGAACCACGATTTTGCCTATGGGGATTTTTTCCCGAAAACGCTCGGTGTGCAGGTCCACAGGAGCCTCGTGCTCGAAATACAGGGCAAACGCGTGTTTTTCCATCATGGCGACGGTGTCGCGAAATCCGACCGCGGTTACCGTATTATGCGCCGAGTGCTCGATTTGCCGCTCAATCGCTGGCTTTTTAAACAAATTCATCCCGATCGTGGCATGGCGATTGCCCGCTTTGTTGGCCGTAATAGCCGAAAAATCGGGGAATCCCGCGAAATCAATATAAATGAATATCTCGAATGGGGTGAGTCCGTCCTCAAACGCCGAAATTGCGATATCTGCGTCCACGGGCACCACCATCTATCGGGCATCTGGAATGTGAAGAACGGGGTTGTCGCCTCTCCCGGCGAGTGGATATGGAAACCCGCCGTCCTCCGTATGGAAGAAGGCGGGCTTATCCTTGATATGTTATAGGGAATCCTACTCGGACAAATCGTCTGCGTGGGATTCGGATGCCTTGATCATCTTCTTGCTCTTGTTTTCACCCCAAAGCGCACCGATGACGTCTGTTTCTGAGAAGTTTTCCCAGAGCTGGTCGACCCAGCACCAGTGGTGGATTGTGTCTCCACGGTCCACGATGATGCCTTGCTCGTTGACCCAATTCTTGTGTACGGAGAAGGTCATGGGGTCGCCCTTCTTTTCCATACCGAACTGGTCCTTCACTACCGCGGCTTCGAGAGTCCAGGACTTGCCGTCCGTCATCTTGTAAATCGCGATGTTGAAGGCCACTACAACGAGCAGGGTGATTCCGGCGAAGATGTAAATCTTCTTCGATAGGAAGAAAATCGCCAACAGCAGGATGATGATGGCAAGAATGCCGAAATTGTAGTGCACGCTGTAGAAAGCTTTCAGAACGTCTATCATAATTGCGCCTGTGGTTTACTTTTTGGCCTTAGCGGCTTTGGACTTCGCCTTCTGCTCAGCGACCAAGCTGGCCACGCTGAACGTGACGACCTTGCCATCGATCTTGCAGGCGGTGCGGAAGCTCTTGGTCGGGAGCGCGATACCGTGGGAGGAAAGCGTACCCATGAAGGAGGCATTCGCATGGCTTGCGATGGTGCGGACGTTGATGAAGCCCTTCTTGCTGAAGGTCAGGGTGAATGTCTTCTTGCTGGCGTCGTATTCGGCGACCATGGTGTCGTTCTTCGCGGTTTCGACGGCAGTGCTGGTGCGCTTGTCGAAAATGATGGTGCCGCGGGAATCGATGGAGAGCATCGGGATACCGACGGAGTTACGGCAGGCGAACGGCTGCCAAGCGCCTTTCTTCTTGGCGGGAGCCTTGCCCGTGAACACGAACCTGTTGCCTTCCTTGACCATTGTGTAAGGCCCGGGGGCAATCTGGAAACCGGTGGCGTTCATGGCACCCTTGAAGTACAGGAGGTAGCCAGCGCCGTTCGGCATGAAACGGAAGGAGGACGTCTTGAGCGTCTTGGTGGGGGTCACGGCGATGCGCTTGCCCTCGGTATCGACTTCGATATCCGCATAGGGATTCTTGTCGAGCTTTAACTCCTTCATAGCTTGGTTGGAAAAGCGGATGAATCCGCGGATATCCATCTTGATGTTGATTTTGTCCATTTTTATACACCTCATCTTTGATTGTTATTTGCCCCCTGCCGTATAAGTTAGCATATTTGGTGAGGGAATGTCAAGTGCCACTGTGAGAAAAGTCATACGAAAAAAAATCATTTTTCTGTAATTTTTTGACAAAATTATCTGTAAAATTTTTTGTTACTTTTTTGACGCAATCGAGCTGGAAGCCTTGTAAAATAAGGGGTTGTCATATTTTTGTATCATTCGTTTATTACGATAGACAAAGTTCTATGGAGAGTGTTTTCACCGCGTTCAATCGTGTTAACTTGCCCAAATTTGTCAATAAACCTGTGATTTCTGTCACCAAACATCTTCCTGTCTGCAAGCAAAAACGTGTGATGCCTTGCATTTCCTAGGGTTTCGGGGGTTATTTTCACATCGGCGCGGACGAGAAATTTGGGGTAAAGCAGCCTGTATTTTCCGCTGATTGCATCGGCGATGCTTGCCACAGGATCGATAAGAATCAGTTTTTTTTCTTTCGCGGACAGGTTTGTTGCAAGGATTGCGCCCGTCCCGCGCCCTGCAAGGTAGGCGGGTTGGCCGTTTACTTGGCTTGCGCATTCCAGGATGCCGCGGGCGTCCTGCTCGAACGTCTCGCCAGAAGGTGTACCCTTGTTTTCGCCGGAGCCCCTGTAGTTGAAGGCCACGAGGGCCGTTCCCTCTATTTCCTGGACTTCGGCGAGGAACTGCGCCGCGTCTTCGTCGGCGTCGGGGAAGTAGAGCAGTGCAGGACTTTCCTGATTCCCGAGGGTCCAGCCTTCGAGAACGGTGCCGTCTTCTACGGTGCACGATATGGACTTGGCCTTGCCTGCGATAGCTTCGCGCGCTTCCTTATGCGTAATGGCCCGCGGGAACGCATTCCGGCGTTCGGTGAGCGCGAGGTAGAATACCATGCTTACGTAGATGAGAAGGAGGGCGCCTGCGATACGGAGGAGGCGTGAGCCTATCCCTAAAGCCTTTTTCTTAACATCCATGCGCCAAATTTAGAAAAAAATGTGTCAAAATTGGGCGTAAAACTTATGTAACAAAAATCCTGGGCCTTAAATGACGGCCTTTATGGCCGGGCGTTCGCCCTCCGAGAGCTGACCGTACGGCTGAATAAATGAATTAACAAATCCTCAAAATGACGAACAAATGGTAGACCTTGAACCTGAAAATACACGACAATGACAGTCTTGCCGCCCCCAAAATGCTGAACAGGCGGTATCACCGTGAGCCCTGAGCGGCCTGTATTGACGGGCCGTGAGGGCGAGAGCGAGTGAGAAACCGGCGGTCTTGACACCCGAAACGCCGAACGAGCGGCCTCCTCGTGAGCAACAAAGCCCCTAGTATTAACTAGGGGCGGTTGCGAGAGTGAGCGCATACCGGAGTTATTTAATACCCCAAACGAAGCGCGAACGGTATCACCGTGAGCCGAGAACGGTCGGTATTAACCGGCCGTGAAGGCGAGAGTGCGTGAGTTACCGGAGGTTCTGTCCCTGAAACGTCGAACGCACGGTCTAAAAAAGGACCTTCGCTGGGAGTATCAGCGAAGGTCCGAGGGATGGGATTGGGTGTTCCCTAAAATTAGACAATTTTTTCGCAAAAGGGTATAGTTTTTTAACAAAAAGTGTTCCCTAAGTGTTCTTTTTTGCTTTTTTCTTGAAAAATTCGTGATTTTTTGCAAATTTTCAAAAACAGGGGTGTTCCCAGAAAAATAAAAAATTATTTTTTATTTCATAATGAACGTCTACGCTTACTATAACTACAGGAAATACCTGCAGGACTACTACGAGTACAGAAAGTCCGTGCAGCGTTATTTCTCGTACCGCTCTTTCGCAAAGAAGGCGGGGTATTCGTCGTCTGGGCTTTACCTCGACCTCATCCGCGGGCGCAAATCGCTTACGCCACAGATGCTCCCGAAGTTTATCGCCGCCCTGGGCTTGAATGAACGCGAGGGTCGCTACTTCAGCCTCATGGTGGATTTCACCCATGCGACGACGCCCGCGTCCAAGCAGCAGATATTCGACCAGATGTCGGCGCTTCTGCCGCGAACCGTCAAGACGCTCACCAAGAACCAGCAGGAGTACTACAGCAAGTGGTATTATGTTGCCGTTCGTGAATCTCTTTCTGTACTCGATATAAACGAAAGGAACATCCAGGAAGTGGCGCTGTTCCTGAACCCGAAGATTACGCTCCCGCAGGCGAAGCAGGCTATCCAGTTGCTCCTCGACCTCGGGCTTATTGACCTCGCCGAAGACGGCTTCTACCGTTCCGTGAACAAGACCATATCGAGCGGTCGCGAAATCGCTCCGCTTTTCGGTCATCAGTTCCAGAAACAGATGATTGACCTTGCAAAAGGCGCTCTGGACCACTACAGCACCGAACGAAGAAATGTATCTTGTACTACGATGAGCGTGTCTGCCGAAGGGCTCGAACGCATCATCAACAAGATCGACGTGTTCCGCAAGGAGGTGCTGGATATTGTGCGGTCGGATAGCGGAGAAACCATGGTGTGTGAGTTGAACGTTCAATTTTTCCCTCTCAGCAAGGAGAAGGAATCCAAGTCCCTCAAGGACGGGGAGGACGCGAAATGAGATACTCATTGACCATGGCCATAGCTTGCGGCGCTTTACTTTTGGCCTGTACCGGCGGCAAGGATGTCGGCGGTACGGCGACCGATACCGAGAACATGATGACGGCCTCGGTGACGGGACTTGTGAAGCGTTCCGACGGGACGCGCGCGGATTCTGTCGTCGTGCGCATGTCGCGTGTTTATTCCAAAAATGAATCGATTGGCATTCCCGAGTTCGTTGAGGTGAGGACCGATACGGCGGGCGTGTTCGCGTTCGATTCCGCTATCGCCGATACCTTCCAGCTTGCGGTCATCGACGAGAATGCCGAAGAAATTTCTTACCTGCCCCGCGTGGCGGCTGCATCAACTAAGGGTCTCGAGAACATCAAGCTCGAAAAGGCTGCCGTGTTCAGCAGCGTGCTCTACTACGATCGCGAGTCCGAGCCTGCGGTCGAGGTCGGGTCTCACTTCCTGGTGTACATGCCGGGCATGCCGTTCGTGCAGAACGTGTTTGCGAAGGATTCGTTCTCCATGCTGATACCCGCCGGTTCCTGGTGGTTCGGGTTCTGCCCGGGTGACCCGCAGATGGTTGCCAAGTTGCAAGATTCCGGCATCGCCGACAGTCTTATCTACCGCGTGTGGAGCATGGGTTCCACCGAGGTGGATGCGGGCGATACGCTCGATGTGGGCCCGTTCTTCTGGAGCACCGAGTTCGATGTCGATACCCTCATGAAGGAAAAGGACGGCGATGCGAAGAACCTGTCCAGAATTTCCGGCCGGGTGAACTGTGATTCGGTCATAGCATGCGCGGGCATCGAGGTCATGGCGATTACTGATATCTACGGGTTCGAGTTCGTCGGGGATTCCTCCGTGTTCGAAGCCCAGACGGTGACGGACAGCGATGGGCGCTGGTGGCTCCCGGTGCCGGCCGAGGTTCCTTACGACAGCTTCCGCGTGGAATTCCGCGCAGAAAATGGCGATACCGTGATGATGGGACTCAGCCGCTACGTGAAGGCATCCGAAGTCGATGGCCTGAAGGATACGCTGGACGTGGGCTCGGTTGACCTGACTGCCTCGTCGGGACTCGTCAGCACGATTGCCTTGGTCATTGGCCCGAGCGATTCCACGCAGCCGCTCATGGTGAACAGCGTGGTCGTGGGCGCGAAGGGAACGGCGCATTTTGTCCGCACGGTGACCTACAACTCCTTGAAAATCAACGAGATGCCCTCGGGTGAACAGGAACTTCTGCTCTATTCCGGCGATACGAAGGTGATTTCGACGCTGCAGGCGGCCGAGACCCCGATTGAGGAATACGTGGTGAGCACGTTCGTGAACTTGCCGACAGGCGACGACCTCGAGTGGCAGGGGATGACCTACACCCCGCCGACACTCCCGAAATCTGCAAAATAATTGAAATTACCCCTTGCACAACTGAGGAATATTTTCTAAAGTTGTGCGCACACTGAGCTATGGTGTAACGGTAGCACAACAGATTCTGACTCTGTTTGTCTAGGTTCGAATCCTGGTAGCTCAACGAAAACTCTTTGTTCATACTCGTGAGCAGAGAGTTTTTTTTATCTTGAAAATACCACAGGTCAACGGATTGCAACTAATAACCAATGACCATTGACCAATGACCAGTAACTAGCATGGAATTTTTTGACTACTTCTCGAACTTGTTTGGCGAACGCTGGCCCGCCCTTCTCGAATCCCTGAAGGGCGAGGGCTGCGCTACGGAACTCCGCTTTGGCGAGGGGCTCGAGCCGTATTACCTTGACGAGGCTTCCGTCTTCGCGGCCGAGTCGCTCGGGGTAGTTCCCGGTGACCGCGTTCTCGACATGTGCGCGGCTCCCGGCGGCAAGTCCCTGGTGCTCGCTTCCGGCTTGAAGGGGGAGGGGTCGCTGCAGAGCAACGACCGCTCGCCCGACCGCAGGATCCGCCTTTCGCACGTGCTCGAGAATTCCCTGCCCGAACAGTGGCGCTCTGTCATCTCCGTGACCGGCTACGATGGCGTGAAGTTCGGCATGCACAAGAAGGAATGCTACGACAGGATCCTCCTGGACGCTCCGTGTTCCTCGGACCGCCATGTCCTCAATGCTCCCGAGCATCTCAAGGTGTGGTCGGTGAAGCGGGTGAAGCGCCTCGCGGTAGAGCAGGGCTCGCTTCTGGCTTCGGCGGTCGACGCCCTTGCCCCGGGCGGAACCCTCATCTACAGCACGTGTGCGCTTTCGCCCATGGAAAACGACGACGTGGTGAAGAAAATCCTCAAGAAGCGCCCCGCGATGCGCCTTGACGAGATTGCGGAGATACCTGCGGGAGCGGACCGGACCGAATGCGGCGTGCATATCCTGCCCGACCATGCCGAGGGGCGTGGCCCCATATATTGTGCGAGGCTTGTGAAATCGGGCACATAACGGCCACGAAACCCCGATTTTGGGCTTTTTTCGCGTATCTTTTCCTGTTCAAATAATATATCTTTAAGGTATGCTGAAACGATTACTTCCTTTCGTGTTTTTTGCTGTGCCTTTTGCCCTTGCCGCAGAATCCGCTCCTACCGCTGGTTCGCCGGCTCCGGCGGCTCCTGTCGCGAAACAGGCGGCACCCAAGGCTGCACCCGCAGTTGTCAATCCGGCCGATACCGCCACGACCCGCGAAGTGCCCGTGCGTTACTGGGTCATCGGGGATTCCGTGGAGCAGGAGGCCATCTTCGTGAAGATCGAGAAGGATACCGTCTACCTGCGGGCTCCGGACGAATCTACGCAGAAGATTTTCGAGGCCATCTACGAGGCCGAGGCAGCCGCCCTGCAGAAGAGCAACGGCCAGAAGGTCGAGGAAGAAGACGAATTCGAGGATGACGACAAGGCGGAAGAGAAGAAGCCGGCCGACATCATCATGACGGATGCCGTGAAGGATTCGCTTGCCGCTCAGTCCGAACTTGATTCTGCCGCGGCCGCCGAGGCGGCAAAGGCTGCGGAAGTTGCCGCCGATGCGGAAGATGACCTTGAGGCTGCGCTCGAGAAAGAAGAGAAGCGCCTGAAGATGGAAGAGGTCGCGAAGGTCGAAGCCGAAATCCGCGAACGCGAAATCCAGGACAGCCTTGCGAACGTGGTCGAGAACCCCTACATCAAGATTTTCCGCCTCGACCTGAAACGCCTCTACAACCTCGAAGACAAGGTGATGATCGACCTTTCGCTCTCGAACTATGCGGTCCCGGTCGTGAAGGAAGAGGAAGAGACGATAGAACTGTATCCTCCGGGAAAGGCGAACCTGCTCGTGGTATCGAACCCCGAAGCCTGTTCCCTTTTTGTGAACGGGATTCCGCTCCACCAGATTGCGCCCGACACCATCAAGAACATCAAGCCGGGCAAGTACACCATCTCCGTGATGAGGGTCTTGCGCGACGTGGAATGGTGGGGAACGAAGACGGTGAAAATCAACGCGGATAGTCTGAACAAGGTCGAAATCGCAGTGGAACGCCCGTCTACGAAGCTTACGCTCAACACGAACCCCGAAGCGGTCGAAGTCTATATCGGCGAGGAGCCTTCGGTGAACCACATGCCGGACTATGAAACCGATGTCGTGGTGAACGAAGTCAAGCCGCAGCCGCAGTTGCAGATATTCTTCCGCAAGGTGGGCTACCGCGATACCTCGATTACTACCGAAGTCAAGGCGTTCATGCCGAATTTCATCAATGTGGAACTGGAATCTGTCGACGATGTCGAATACATTCAGGGGCAGAGGGAATTCAACCAGAAGCGCAGCGACCGCCGTGTGGGCAAGGTGTTCCTGTTCAGTTCCATTGCGCCGATTGTTGCGGGCGGGGTGCTTTGGTACCTGGCAGAACGCAACTGGAGCAACGCCGCCGACAAAAAGCATGAGTACAACCGCTCCGTGTTCGATAGCGAGAAGGCCCAGCAGCTCATCAAGGACAACCACGACCTGAACAAGCAGGGCGATATCAAGGGTGGCATTGCCGCCGGGCTTGGGGCCCTGGGTATAGGCTTCCTTGTGGCGGGGATTGTCTTCACCTTCTAGCGGGATTTTTCCGATGCGCAAATGGCTTTTTGCTTTTGTCCTGGCTTTCCTTGCGGGCCAGGCTTTTGCGCATCCGCACGTGTTTGCCGACGTCAAGGTGAAGGTCCTGTACGACCAGGCCGGTTTCTGCGGAATCCGCAACCATTGGGTTTTCGACGAGATTTACAGTGCCGGGATGGTGGCATCGGTCGACAAGAACGGTGACGGCAAGTTGTCGCCGAAAGAGGGTAAAGGCCTCGAGGCTGCCATTCTGGACCCGATTGCGGAAAAAAACTATTACAATTACGTGCTGGCGGGTTCGGATTTCTTGAAGGTCGCCCGTATCAAGGATTTCAAGGCGACGTTTGCGAAGGGCAAGCTCGTACTCGATTTCGTGTCGGAATTCTCGATGCCGGTGGGCCCGGACTGGACGATGCTCGTAGTCGTGGTGAGCGACCCGTCGAACTACATCCAGATGACATCCGACATGGAGAATGCGGAAGTCGATTCCCCCGCGACAATCGAGGTCGAATACTTTTCTGACGCGCTTGACGGCCTTACTCTTTTTAGGGCGTTCCGGTCCGAAATAGAGGGACTGTACCTGAGATACAAGAAGAAATAGTTTTTATTCCAGGCCTTTGTCTTCTGTCGCCTATAAACTGGCTGCAAAATTCAAATCAAGGTGAAATTTTCATAGATTGTGATGGGGAATAGCCGGAATATGTTTCCGATAGATTAAATTAGTTGAAATTCCTCACAGGCGTGTAATACAGGACTCCACATAGGTGCGATAATAATCTAAATTCGTATATATGCGGAGAATTTTTGTTTCTGTCTTTTTTGCAGTGGCGTCTGTCCTGGCTCAGGAGGCGCCTGTATCTGTTTCTCAGGAACCTGTTTCGCAGGATTCTGTAACCCCGTCGGTTTCGCAGAATACTGCGACGACTGCGCCCGCTGCCCCCAAGGCGGTAGAGCCTGCGCCTGATTCGGCAGCCTTGGCTGTCAAACTTACTGAACCGGATTCCGTGAAGGTGGAAAAGGCCCCTGCGGATTCGGTGAAGAAGGGCGGGCTTCTGGATGCGCTTTTCCCGGTCCAACCGGACGAGATGATTTCGAAGGGGCATGCCTATGCCGGTGCGACGCTTTCGCTTATCCAGGCGAACACCGAGGACGATGCTCTGAACATCCTTATCGGCGATGTCTACGAGGCCTACGGCTACACGTTCACGGTGGAGGCCTTTGGCGGGTACTTTTTCCGAGACGCGATGGCAATCGGCGTGCGGGCCGGCTATTCGCGCACCTGGTTCGATATAGACTTCTCGATTCTCGAGGACTTGATGGATGTCAAGGAACACCGCAAGTACGTGAGCAACGGGTTCTTCGTGCAGCCGCTCCTGAAAAATTACCTGAAGGTGCTCGATTCCCGCCTGTTCTACCTCTTCAACGAGACCTCCATCATGGTGGAGTATTCCTACGGTATTTCGCAGACGGATAACGGCGAGGATATGAAGAAGACGCGCAACAGGGGCTGGTCTATCGAGGCGGGTATCAATCCGGGTATCTGCGTGATGGTGCTGAACCGTATCGCGTTCGAAACTTCCGTCGGGCTTCTGGGCCTGAGTTCGAGCATTGTCGATGTGGAAGAGAACAACGAGACGAAGAGCCGTGTCGTGTACAATGTCGTGAATTTTACCATCAACCTCCTGGCGCTTAAATTCTCGCTGGTGACGTTCTTCTAAGGGGGCCTAGATGAAGTTCGATCTTTTGAAAAAGAAATTGGTTGTCGCGGGGGCGCTGTGCGCATTCGCGTTTTGCCTGTGTTCTTGTGACGGTGGGCCCAGTGTCCCGGTAATCCCTCCTAATGCATATGATTTCCTTGAAGATATGGACGATGCGGAAATCGATGTGGAATCGCATTCTATTGTGCTCCCGGAAGGTGTGGATTCCTTCACGGTGGACAATGTCGCGGCTTTGGGCGGAAGTTCGTGCTACCTTGCTCTGGACGATGACCCTGTGGACCCCGAAATCGACTGGGATAGCGAGGTGTCGACAGGAACGACGCTCGGTGTCGATGAAGACGGCCTGAACCTGGTCATTCTCGATGGCGATAAGCGCGTTGTCGCCGTGTGGCATGTGAGCCGCGCCAAAAAGAAGTCTTCCAGCAGCACGAAGAAGTCCTCTTCGAGCGCAAAGGCCGCGTCCAGTTCCAGCGAAAGCGAAGAATCCTCGAGCAGCAAGAAGGAGCCGGCGAGTTCGGCTGCGGAATCCAGCTCGTCGCAGGAGGAATCGTCCTCGTCGGAAGAGACGGTGTCTTCGAGCGAAGAACCCGCCGAAAGTTCCTCTAGCGTGGAAGAGCCTTCTTCTAGCAGTGTCGAGCAGTCCTCGAGCAGCGAGGAATCGTCCAGCAGTGTGGAAGAATCTTCCAGCAGCGAGACTCCCGCATCTAGCGCGAATGTGGCCGTGAAACTGTCCGAGCTTTCTGTCGCGAAGGGGACGGTCTCGGTGAAGGATTCGTTTGTGTACGTGGAACTGCCCTATGGGACGAACCTCACGAGGGTGGAACTTTTGCCCCTCGACACGGTGAACGACTTGCGCCGGCCGGTAGAAATGGAATTTGCGGACGATGAAGGCAACGTTGCCACCTACAGCGTGGTTGCCGGCGTGCAGTTGCCCGGTTCGAATTTCAGTGCCCGCGATGATTTCTGGGCGACTACGAGCGATGCGATGGCGACAAAGAAGACTGCTGCGGCAATTACGGTCTCGTCGTCGGCGAATCTTGAATTTGATGGCGGTACGGCGACAATAACGACCCGCGAGGTTGAGGGCTCGCTTGTGATTATTGACGGCAGTTGGAAGATGGCGGGCGGCTTCTACTTTAGCGGGGAATACGCGGGCACGACGGCGCTCGATATTTACCAGCAGGGCTATACGAGCGGGACGCCTTCGACAGGCGATTCTTACATCGCAAGGGACATGACCTTCGGCAAGCCCTTTACGGCGCGCCCTACAGCTTTCACGGTAAAGTATTCCTACATCCATAAAGCCAATACGTCCACGAATTACCCGCAGAAGAGCCTCGTGTACGTGATGCTCGTTGGGAAAAACGGCAAGGTGGTCGCGACGGGCGCCTTCTCGGACAGCGAGAGCGTCGAGATGAATACCCGCACGGTGAAACTTTCCTACGGCAAGGACCCGTTCGGGCTCCTGGATGGCGGCTATGCGGTTGCGGAAGGCCTTACGCTTGGCAAGGGCGACGAGGATGTTACCTCCATTCACGTGATGTTCGCTTCTTCTGCATACGCTCATGTCGTAAGCGGCGGAACGGCGGGTAATTCGGGCAAGTACCGTGGCGGCGAAAATTCGGCGCTCGTGCTCGACGAATTTAAACTGGAATACCTGGGGGAATAAATGAAGAAGTTTGCTGCTTTGCCTCTTGAATTCCTGTTCGCCATTTGTACGGCGTTGCTCGTTTTGGCGGGCTGTACGGCGGACTACGATACGTTCGGTGCGTCCGATTACCACAAGATGAATGAAATCGGCTTCGAGGAACAGGACGGGAATCCGTCCATATACGAGTCAGAACGCAAGATTGTCGTCTCGCTTGCAGAAATTCCCGATAGCCTCGATACGTGGGATTCCGTGACCATCGGTAACCTGGATATCAGCTCCATGGCGACGCTCCACCTGGTGACGAGCAAGTTCAAGGAATTCCCCGAAGATTCCGTCGCTATCGATTCCCTCGCGCAGGAAGTCTCGTATTCCAAGGACCGCCTGCGTGAAGGCGACAAGCTCCGCATTCCTTCGAGCGCGGTCATCTATGTGGTGGTCGTTTCGGAGAGCGGCATTCCCGACCTGTGGCAGATAGCCTTCGAAATTCCCGAGAAGCCGGAAGTTTCGAGCAGCAGCAAGGACGAAGACCCGGAGGATGATCCGGAAGAAGACACCGGCAAGTCCTCTGCTGGCAAGAATTCCGACTCCAGTTCGTCTTCTGCGAAGGATTCGGACAAGTCCTCGTCTTCGGGCAAGTCGTCTTCTTCCAGTAAGGGCGGCGATTCCAGCAGCAGCAAGGGCTCCGATAATAATTCGGCAAGCAGCGAGAGCAGTTCTTCGGCAGGTGGCGAAGAACCGGAATCTTCTTCTTCAGAAATTCCGGCAGATGCACCGAAGCTCCTCAAGATATCGGTTGGTGAAGGCAACGTTGTCGGCAATATAGACCAGGACGCAGGGACGGTGTTCTTGGATATGGATTATGCGACGGATTTGGACCTCCGCAATTTGGTGGTCAAGTCGCTCGAAGTTTCCGAAGGCGCTAAAGTGAATATCCAGAAGGGAAAATCCTACGACTTTACGCATGGCTACAAGGTTACGCTTACGAGTGACGGCGGCGAGCGGACCTATACCGTGAAGGCCGGCTACCAGTATCCGGGCAGCGATTTCAACCACTGGGTGAAGGATGCGTTTAACAACAAGAACGACATCAACGGCTGGGACAACGGTAACAACGATGCCATATCTTCGACCAAGACGCTTACTGTGAACGAGAATGAAGAAGTTATCAAGATGGAGTCGATAAATGCCTCTATTTTAGGCATAGGCCGCTTTGCGAGTGGCAACATGTTTATCGGCTATTTCAATCCCAAGGGCGTAGGCACGCTCAAGTTGACTGGCTACGATGACGGCAACGAACTCATCGATTTCGGCAGGCCGTTCTATGGCCGCCCGAAGTTTGTGGAGTTCGACGTGAAGTACGATGGCAAGAAGGATTCCTGCGACCTCTATGTGATTCTCGAAAACCGCAGCCGCACGAGCAACGAGGGCAAGAACCAGTACAGGACATCCAGCGACGTGAATACGATGGTCGCCTCTGCCTGGTACCGCGCGACGACGGTCGAAAGCGAAGATGACCCGGACGTGGTCTCCATTACCGATGCGAAGCGCTCGGGCTACAAGACCATACGCCTTGCCCTCAAGTACGGGGAACCCCTGGAAGGCTCGCCGATTTTCAATTCCAGCGTCTTTAACTCAAAACTGAAGAATTCTGCCGGAATCAACAATTCCATGGTCCGGACCGATTCTCCCGACGATTTCGCCGTGACGCATATCCGCGTTGTCGTGGCCTCCAGTGCGCTCGGAAACGTCTATAAGGGGACGGTCGGGGCGACTCTTTGGGTTGACGAGATGCGTCTCTTTTACTGATGCCCGGGAATTTGCTATTTTAAGGGAAAAAAACGGAGATTCTTATGTCTGCTATACACCTGACCGCAGAAAATTTTGACAAGGCCATCACCTCTGGCCAGCTGGTCTTCGTAGACTTCTGGGCCACCTGGTGCCGTCCGTGCATGATGATGGGCCCGATCGTGGATGAGCTCGCCGATGAATATGCCGGCAAGGCCATTATCGCCAAGATGAACGTGGATGATGATGGTGCGAAGGACATCTGCGCCCGTTTCGGCATTACGAACATTCCGAACATGAAGCTGTTCAGGAACGGCGTGGAAGTCGACAACGTGGTGGGTGCCGTACCCAAGGCGACCGTTAAGGGCGTCATCGACCGCAATCTCTAATCTAAGGTCTAGAAGAGTCATCCTGGGCGGAGTGCGCAGCACGAAGTCGAAGGATCCAGATGTGAAAGTGAAAAACTGGATTCTTCGCTAATGCACAGAATGACCTGACTATTATTATGCTTACTAAACGTTTGATTGTTTGCCTCGACGTCCGCAACCGCAAGGTCACGAAGGGTGTCAAGTTCAAGGGAAATATCGATATCGGCGACCCCGTAGAGATGGGGGCGCAGTACAGTGCCGACGGTGTCGACGAACTGGTGTTTTACGATATTACGGCGAGTGCCGAGAACCGCCCGTGCGACATGGAGATGATCCGCCAGATTGCAAAGCGCGTGTTTATCCCGTTTGCGGTGGGTGGCGGTATCCGCAACCTCGACGACATGCACGAGGCCCTGTTGGCCGGTGCCGAGAAGGTGAGCGTGAACAGCCTTGCCGTGCTGCACCCTGAAATTATTGCCGACGGTGCGAAGGCCTTTGGGCGCCAGTGCGTGGTGCTCGGCATGGACGCGAAGTTCGTGGGCGTTTCGGACAAGTTTAAGAGCGGATACGAGGTGTATATCCGCGGTGGCCGCCAGGCCATGGGCATCGACGCCGTCGAATGGGCCAAGAAGGCTGAAGATTTGGGCGTTGGCGAAATCTGCCTGAACGCCATTGATACGGACGGTGTCCGCAATGGTTACGAATTGAACATCACCGACCAGGTGGCGCGTGCCGTGCAGGTGCCCGTGATTGCGAGTGGTGGCGCCGGGACTCCGGCACATATTGTGGATTTGTTCCGCAAAACATCTGCCGATGCGGCGCTGGTGGCGTCGATGGTGCACTTTGGCGATTACACCGTACCCGGAATCAAGTCCGAAATGCTCGCTGCGGGAATCCCGGTGCGCAAGAAGATGAACGGCGAGGTGTAGCGTGAATCCTTCTACCGCGGTAAAGATTTTTGAGGCTGGCCGCAGTGCCGGTGCCGATTTCGTTGAAATTTTCGAAGAGGAAACCCGCAGCTCGAGTCTCGGGCTCAAGGACCGCCAGATAGATACGGCGACCGCGGGCACGGAATACGGCATAGGCGTGCGCCTGCTCTACGGGACGGAAGTCCTGTACGGGTTCACGAGCGACGACAGCGAAGAAGCTCTCGTAAAGCTGGTCAAGACTCTTGCCTTCGGGCGTATCGCCGGCATGAACGCGCCCGGGATCGCAGGAGCAAAACCTTTCGAGTTCGCGCCCGAGAAGCGGGTCTGCGACTACAATCCGGCCGCATACCAGGACCCGCGCGTGCTGGGGCAGGCCATCAAGCAGGATTTCCTTTTCCGCGCCGACAAGGCGGCCCGTGCGCTCTCCCCGAAGATAGCGCAGGTGGGCGCGAGCGTTACGGACAGCTGCAGCACCATCACGCTCATGAACAGCGAGGGCCTGCATTTGGAAATGAGCCGCGGGCGCCTGCGCGTGAACGTGAATGTCACCGCGACCGACGGCAGCGAGCGCCTTACGACCCACGAGTCTCCGGGTGCGCTTGGCGGTTACGAACTGATAGAGAATTATTCCCCCGAGTCGCTCGCGACAGAATGCGGTGAACGCGTGCTCCGCATGCTCGATGCAGGCTATATCGCCGGCGGCCAGATGCCCGTGGTGATGGGGAACGGCTTTGGCGGTGTAATCTTCCACGAGGCCTGCGGGCACCCGCTCGAGACGGAATCGGTACGCCGTAAGGCAAGCCCGTTCTGCGGAAAGATTGGTGAGGCGATTGGACAGCCTTGCCTTACCGCGATTGACGATGGCACCATCGAGGGCATGTGGGGCAGCCTCAAGTACGATGACGAAGGAACCCCGACGCAGCGTACGACGCTTATTGAAAATGGCATATTGAAGACCTACATGAGTGACCGTGTGGGTGCAGCCGAGGTCGGTATTGCCCTTACGGGTAGCGCCCGTCGCGAAAATTACAAGTATGCGCCCGTGAGCCGCATGCGCAATACGTTCATTGCGCCCGGCAAGGATACGCTCGAATCGATGATTGCGAGTGTCGACAACGGGCTCTACGCCGCGCGCATGGCTGGCGGTTCCGTGAACCCCGCGACCGGCGAATTCAACTTTGCCGTCGGTGAAGGTTATGTTATTCGTAACGGGAAGATCTGCGAACTTGTCCGTGGCGCAACCCTCATTGGCAAGGGTCACGAAATCATGCCGCGCATAAGCATGGTCGGGAGCGACTGGGATGTTGCTGCCGGTGTATGCGGAGCTTCTTCGGGCCATGTTCCCGTGACCGTCGGCCAGCCTTCCATCAAGGTCGACCAGATTCTCGTCGGCGGGCGTTAATCGGCCCGAATAATCCAGAACCCTATAAAACCACAACGACACCTCGCGAGGAGATGCCGTTGTTGGTGTATGGGATGTTTGGATTACATGATGTAATGTAGATTATAAACGCTAGTCGGGATATCTTATGGACTAAAATCCATTGTAACACTTTACAACACTTACAACGGATACAATGGCGAGAAGCCTCATTTGGCTCGAAAATGCGGTTTATTTATCGTTTTATGCCTGTTTGTTTTTAATTTTTTACGGATGAATCCTGTTAGGGACTTTTTTTAATGATAAAAGACATTGGTGGTTATCGACAGGCAGGAATAAAGACGCCAAATTACCTTGTTTTGAAAATTTTTCGCAGCAAAATGCCTTGTTTTTTATAAAAAACAGCATTTTTGCGCTAAATGTCTAACTTTCGGTTTTAACGAAAAAGTGTTTATGAAGGTTTACAAAACGATGTGTAATTTTTTTATATCTTTGTCTTCGCTTTATAAAAGGAGAATTTTATGAATCTCAAAGGTATACTTCTCTTGGCCGCTGCCGCTTTCGCTCTGCAGGCCTGTTCCAACTACCAACCGCGTGTCTATACCCCGGCTCCTCTGGCCGAAGGTCAGCAGGTGGAACTGTTCAATGATTTCTGCTATTTCGATACGGAACCTAATGGCGCCGCGTTTACGGTGCTCAAGAGGGCTGTCGTGGGTGGCAGTTTCTATGGTTCTACCGAAGGCCTCAAGCCCAAGCTGGAACAGAAGGTGAAAGGCCAGGGCGGTAACTCCATTGCTAACTTCAAGGCCTCCCAGAGGTTCGGTTTCTGGCTCTGGCGCATTATTCGCCCGGTGGTCAGCGGTGACGCTATCCAGATCCTGAATGCCAACGGCAAGTCTTGCGAAGAACTGGGTGGACACCACTAATTGTTCCCAAAATAAACGCTCGAGCGTCTTTTTTTGAAAAAAATGTTGCAGTAAAATGCGACATTTTTTTTTGTTTTTAGGCAAATTTCGGTATTTCTTGCCGATATCCTTTCTTGGCACGGGTTTTGCCTCTAAAAAGCGGTAAAAAAGAAAGGAAAAACACTATGTCCGATTTCAATAACGATGCAGAAAAAGTTTTGGCGAAGGCGCAGAGCTTGCGCGACCGCTGCTCGCATTCCTACCTGGGTGCGGCGCATTTGGCGGTGGGGCTTGTCGAAGGCCCGGATGCCACGCTGAAGAAACTTTATAAATCCAAAGGCGCGAAGACGAACGAGCTCCGCGGCAAGCTGGAACCGTTCGTGCAGAAGATTCCGCGTATGGAAGGTGTGAACCCCGACGTGGAACCCGATAACGACTTGAACCGTATTTTGCGAGCCTCTGTGCAGGCGGCGCGTCAGGTGAACCGCATGGTGACCCCGGGCGATATGCTCGTTGCCTTGATGAAGTTCTCGGGCGACCGTGGCCTTGCGAAGGTGTTCGAAGACGCGCTGGGTTCCGTGGAAGTCGTGGAAACAGGAACAGTCTCCGCTGAAACTTTACGGGCGTGAGCTCGTGGAAATGGCTGCCGACGGAAAGCTTTCGCCGGTGATTGGCCGTGAAGAGGAAATCCGCCGTGTCATCTTGATTTTGAGCCGTAAGACGAAAAACAACCCGTGTCTGGTGGGTGAACCCGGCGTGGGTAAGACCGCCATTGTGGAAGGGCTCGCCGAGCGAATCTATCGCGGCGACGTGCCTGACGCCCTGAAGGGCAAGAAGTTGTTCGCGCTGGATTTGTCTGCCTTGATGGCGGGCGCAAAGTACCGCGGCGATTTCGAGGAACGTTTGAAAGCGGTGCTGGACGCACTTGAAGAAGACGGCAACACGCTGCTGTTCATCGATGAAATCCATACCATCGTGGGTGCGGGCAAGACCGAAGGCTCCATGGACTTGGGCAACATGCTCAAGCCGAAGCTCGCCCGTGGTGAACTGCATTGCATCGGTGCGACGACCACGCAGGAATACCGCAAGTACATCGAGAAGGATTCCGCCTTGGAACGCCGTTTCCAGCCTGTGCAGGTCGACGAACCGAGCGAAGAGGAATCGATTTCCATTCTCCGTGGCATCAAGGATGGCTTTGATGCGCACCACGGCGTGCGTCTGCACGACAACGCGCTCGTGGCGGCGGTGAAGCTTTCGAACCGCTACATCAGTGACCGTTTCTTGCCGGACAAGGCTATTGACCTGATTGACGAGGCAGCAAGCCTTGTGAAGACGCAGATGGATACGGTGCCGGAAGCCTTGGATACCTTGCAGCGTAAGGAACTCCAGATGAAAATTGAGGAGCAGGCCTTGGCGAAGGAAACTGACGACACCAGCGTGAAGCGCCTGAAAGAGCTGCGCGAAGAACTCGCGACGACGGATGCGGCGGTCAAGCTGATGCAGGACCGTTGGCAGGAGAGGCGTGCGAAAAATGCCGAGTTGCAGGGTCTCAAGAAATCCTTGCAGCAGGCGAAGGACGAGATGGAACAGGCGGAAGCCCGCTACGACTTGAACCGCGCCGCCGAACTCAAGTACAACAAGATTGTGAACCTCGAAAAGGAAATTGCCGCGAAGACGGAAGAAATCAAGAAGTCCGCCAGCGACGGCGACCTGAGCGAAGAGGTGACCGAAGAGACGATTGCCCTCGTGGTGAGCCGCTGGACGGGAATCCCTGTCACGAAGCTTTGCGAAGGCGAAAAGGCCAAGTTGTTGCACCTGGACGAACGCCTGCATGCCCGCGTGATTGGCCAGGACGAAGCCGTGGAAGCGGTTTCGGAAGCAATTCTCCGTAACCGTAGCGGACTTAGCCGCGAGAATGCGCCGATCGGCAGCTTCTTGTTCCTTGGCCCGACGGGTGTCGGCAAGACGGAACTGGCCCGTGCGCTTTCGACTGAACTGTTCGATAGCGAAGCGGCCTTGGTGCGTATCGACATGAGCGAATACATGGAAAAGCATAGTGTGAGCCGTTTGATTGGTGCGCCTCCGGGATACGTGGGTTACGAAGAAGGCGGCCAGCTGACCGAAGCTGTGCGTACGCATCCGTACTGCGTGATTCTGCTCGACGAAATCGAGAAGGCTCACCCCGACGTGTTCAACACGCTGTTGCAGGTGCTTGACGATGGTCGTCTGACCGATGGCAAGGGCCGTACCGTGAACTTCAAGAACACCTTGATTCTGATGACGTCGAACTTGGGCGCAGCTCATTTCCAGAACCGCGCAGGTGATGCGAAGCCTGTGACCTTGAAGGAAATCGAGCCGGAACTCCGCGGCTTCTTCAGGCCGGAATTCTTGAACCGTCTGGACGAAGTGCTGGTGTTCCAGAGCTTAACGAAGCCGCAGATCAAGGACATCGTGAGACTGAAATTCAAGGGACTCGCCGAACGTGCCGCCCGTCAGGATTTGCAGCTCACGCTGACCGACAAGGCGCTCGAAGCGATTGCCGATGGTGCCTACCAGCCGGAATTCGGCGCCCGTCCGATCCAGCGTTACCTGGAAAGGAATGTGGAACGCCCGCTGAGCCATGCAATCCTCGCTGGCGAAGTGAGTGCCGCAAAGCCGGTAGTCATCGACTACGACGGAACCGCTTTCATGGTGAAATAAGAAACTGAACGAGCCGCAGGCTCAGTGAAGGATCCAGGTCAGAATTATGGTCTGGATCCTTCTTCCTTATAGTCGTCAGGATGACATGTTGTTATAGTGCCTTTATGACGTAAAGGGCGATGGTCTGTACGTCGTTGTTCTTTTCTTGCATCACGCCGATGTCGAAGTCCAGCCGGAGGCGGAAGGAGCCGAGGTTGAGCTCTAATTTCGGGATGATGTCAATCATGAAGTCTTCCTTGATATTCCCGACGCTTCCAGACAAGTTGATTTCGATGAATGTGCGGAAGAAACTCGTGAAGTACAGCGTCGGGGTAATGGAACCGGACAGCTTTACGTACCCGTTTTCTCCGGCGACCCCCTGCAAAAAGCCGGCTCGGAATTCGTAGAAGTTCGCGAAGTTTGTCGAGATGAACTGCTCGTTACCGAAGGTCACTACGACCGCAGTGCTGTTGTTGCGGTTCAGGCCGAAGTTACCGTCGAGCTCGATAAAATTGTTCTCGTTGATGAGGTAGCGCCCGCCGATGTCGAGCGAGACAATCACATGCTCGAACATGTCGATGCTTTTCACGTTCACCTTTGCGCCGATGTTCCATTCCTTGGAAAGCGCCGTCGTGAAGTTCACCGGAAAGAGAAGGTCTGAACCGTAGTTGTTCATCGCTCCGATTCCTATAGCCCATTTCGGCGAAGGTCGTGTATCGGGCCCGAACGTATAGCGGATATCCCACATGTGGTCAACGGCGAACGCGTTTACGCACAGGATAGCTAACAACAGGGCGATGAATCGATTCATACTCCACAAATTTAACTTAATCTGCCTTCAAATATTCTAGATTTATGCGCGAAAAGAGGTGATTATGATTGAACCGCGTCCAGAACTTTCGAAATTGTCCGATTACGTTCCCGGAAAATCCATCGAGGAAATCCGTGAACGCTACGGGCTTGATAAGGTTGTAAAACTTGCTTCGAACGAGAACCCGCTCGGGGCTTCTCCGAAGGCTATCGAGGCTTTCCACGAGATTGCCGATAGCCTGCACCTTTACCCGCGTGGCGACGCTCCGAAACTGCTTGATGCTATTGCCCAGAAATATGGCGTGAAGAAGAGCCAGATTATCATCGGTAACGGTTCCGACGAGATTATCGATATGGTCGGGAAGGCGTTTATCCGCCAGGGCGACAACTGCGTCGGCATTACGCCCACGTTCTCGGTGTACAAGTTTACGACGCTCTCGAACGGTGCCGAATTCGTGGGTGTGGGCGAAGGCGAGCAGAGGGCTTCGCTCGACGACCTGGCGAAGGCTATCAACGCGAAGACGCGCGTCGCCTTCATTTGCAATCCGAACAACCCGACTGGTGCGTACTACACCGAAAAAGAGATTGTCGACTTCTTGGGCAAGGTGCCGCAGAATGTGCTCGTGTTCCTGGACGAAGCCTACGCCGAATTTGCGACTGCAGAAGACTTCCCGCACTTGGCTTCGAAACTGGAACAGTTCCCGAACCTGTTCATCAATCGCACGTTCAGCAAGATTTACGGGCTGGCCGGGCTGCGCATCGGGTATGCGGTTTCTAGCGAAGCTACCGTGAAGGCCATGTGGAAAATCAAGCCTCCGTTCGATGTGAACCAGGCGGCGCAGGTTGCTGCGATTGCGGCTTTTGCCGATAGCGAACACGTCACGAAGACGCAGACCATGAACATTGAAGGCGCCAAGGCCCTGACCAGGGAATTCGAATCCCTCGGTTTCAAGGTGCTCCCGACGCAGGCGAACTTCATCTGCGTGCGCATTGGCGAACGCGCGAAGGAACTCGTCGCGTTTTTGGAAAGCAACGGCATGATTGTCCGTGGCCTTACAAGTTTCGGCATGCCGGAACACATCCGCATTACAGTGGGCAAGCCCGAAGAGAACGCCTTCCTCGTGGCGCTTGTGAAAAAGTGGAAAGCGGAGGCCTAGTATGTCGCTCGACAACAACGAACTGCTGCAAATAGCGCTCAAGACGGCTGAACTCGCTCAGACGAACATCCTGAAGTATTTCCAGTCCGGTGTTGGCGTCGAGTGGAAAAAGGACAATACTCCGGTAACGATTGCCGACAAGAGCACGGAAGAACTTGCCCGTGAATTCTGGGCCAAGGAAACTCCGGGTTTCGGCGTGATTGGCGAGGAATTCGGGATCGAGAGTCCCGATGCGGAATACCAGTGGGTCATCGACCCGATTGACGGTACCAAGGCCTTCGTGCATGGAGTCCCGCTGTTCGGTACGCTTATCGCGCTCTACAAGAAGAACGTTCCTGTATGTTCCATTGTCCGCATTCCGGCGATGAATACCGCCGTGTGGGCGGTGAACGGCGGGGGAGCCTTCCTGGACGGCCGTCCGGTGCGCGTTTCGGGCGTTTCGCAGTTGAACGAGGCGCTCGTGCTTTCGGGTACGGTAAACACCATGGAAACGACGGGTTACGGCGAAGGTTTCGCTAAGCTCCGTCGTAGCGCAAAACTCCATCGCGGGTGGGGCGACTGCTACGGCTACTACCTGGTGGCCGCTGGCCGTGCCGAAGTGATGGTGGACCCGGTCGTTTCCCTCTGGGATATCGCTCCGTATCCGCTCTTGTTCAAGGAAACGGGCGGAAAGTTCAGTACCATCGACGGCAAGACGGAACTCTTCGGCGCAGACGGCAAGCCGGTAGCCCCGATTTACGAAGGCTTCACGAGTGTCGCGACGAATGGCGCCTTGCACGATGTCGTGCTCGATAGTCTGAAGCGATAAACAGCGCGGGCCTATTTCAGCATCGTTTCCACATTTACAGAATCTTCCGAGAACGTCACCGTGACGGTGCCGTTCTTTGCTGTATTGAGGTAGGGGATTTGGAGGGAATCCAGCCTGTCGGTCACCTGCTTGTGCGGGTGGCGGAACTTGTTCCTGCGTCCGCTCGAGATGATGGCGACTTGCGGGCCGACCGCCGTCAAGAAATTCCCGCTGCTCGAAGTCTTGCTCCCGTGGTGCCCGAGCTTGAGGATGTCGCTCTTTATATAGGCGCGCGACCCGAGTATCGTCTTCTCGCCCGGGACGGTCAGGTCGCCGGTCACGATTGCGGAATGCCCGAGCCCGCTTGCGCGTAGCGTGATGCTCGCCTCGTTCAGGTCGCGGCATTCCTTGCTGGCGTCCGAAAGTTTTTTCGGGTGGACCGCTTGCAGTTCGAAGAAGTTTTCCCGCCATATGAAGCCGCGCCGGATTTCGCGCACGGGAACCTTGCGCTCTACCGCCTCCTCGACTACATCGCGCCATTCCGCACCGTCTACAGTGCGCGAGCATTCGTTTGTCCAGACTTCCTTGACGGGGAACATGCGCAGTATGCTTGCTGTACCCCCGAAATGGTCCTTGTGCGCGTGGGTTATCACGAGCGCGTCGAGGTGCTGGACTCCTATGTGGTGCAAAAATGGCACGATGATGTCCTTGCCGGAATCGTTCCTGTCCTTGTCGCCCGCGTCGACCAGAATGTAGCGGTTCCCGGGTGTCCGGAGGAGTATGCTGTCGCCTTGCCCGACATCGATGACGGTCATGCTCCATGTGGGCTTGAACAGTCTTTCGTAGCCCTGGAAGCAGAAGATGCCCGAAAAGAGGAGCAGGCAGAAAACGCAGAAGGCCCGCGCGACGAGGTTCTTGCGGTATAGAGGGAACACGAGGAACAGGCACGATAGCAGCAGGAGGACGGAGGGCCCGAGGGGTCCGACCGTGACGGATGCCTGCGAGGAATCCGAAAGCATACGCGTCAGGAGTGACGCGAGCCGCAAGAAGAAGCTTGCTGCGTCGCAGAACGTTTCGCGTAGAAAATCAATCGGGGAGAGGAGCGCGAACAGCCCCGCCTGCATGCCCCACGAAATCGCGGGCACGATGAATATGTTCCCGAGCCAGGCGAAGGGCGATAGCGTCTTGAAGTGGTGAATCAGGAAGGGCGATGTGGCGAGGGTCGCGCAGAGGGTCACGTATGTGGGCGAGACTGCGAAACCCTCGATGAATTTCCATGCCTTACAACGTTGTAAGGACTCGGGAAGGTTTTTCTGGGGATTGTAGGTGTTCCCGATGAGAATTCCCGCCGTGGCAGCGGCCGAAAGCTGGAATCCCGGGTTCCACAGCTCAGAAGGCTTCGGGAGTAGAATGAACAGGAGCGCTACCCCCAGGCTGTTGAGCGTGTTGGCGGGGCGCTCGAAAAGCAGGCCGATTTGCGGTACGGCGAACATCAGTACCGCCCGCTGCACGGCGGGAGACCCTCCGGTCACCGGCACGTAGACGGCGAGCAGGATTATCGCTATGATGCTTGTCGCCTTGTGGGGGAGCCGTGTTGCCTTCAGGAACACCATGAGCATTCCGGCGAGGAGCACCACGTGGAACCCGCTAATGGCAAGCACGTGTACGAGCCCCGAACGCTGGAAGTCGTTCCGGAGCGCTTCGGGAATGCCGCTCCTGTCGCCCGCCAAAAGCCCGAGCAGGAGCCCTGTTTCCGCGGGTTCGAGGTATTCTTCGAATCGCCCTTTTATCCACTTGCGGAATGCGTAGAAGCTCCTTTCGGGTATCCATTTCCCTTGCCATGCGTTCCAGTGGACGAACTTCCCGTAGGCCGCGAACCCCTGGCTTGCAAGCCATTCGCGGGTGTTGAATGCTCCGGGCACGGTCGGGTCGCTTACCGGGTACCATTTCGCCTCGAAGCAGATGCTGTCGCCGGGCTCCGGCAGTTCGGGCATGTCCCTTTTTTCCGTTATCCTGACGCGGGGTTGCGCGCCTTCCTTGTTTGCGAAGCCTTCCTTGACGGTGCTACCGGTAACCTTCACGATGAATGCAGTCCCGTTCCCTCTGGGCAAAACGGCCTCGATATTCCCGCATGCGCTTGCCGGCACATCGCCTGTAGGGCTTGAATATCGCTTGCCTCCCAGCAGACTGTGGCACGCAACCGCGGTCACGAGCGCCCCCAGAATGCACCACTGGACGCTTTTCGGGAAAAAATGCGTGGCAAATGCGACGGGAACGAGCAGGAAAATGGCGTAAAGGGGTGCGTCCAGACTGGCGTAAACGGCCATGACGGTCAAAGATGCGGCCAATGCGGGTTTCCCTGCAATCGGGTTTGTCAAATCGCGGATGTTTTGCAAAAACACCTGCTTCCTGTTAGTCTTTTTTTGTATCATTTTATACCTTAGGAGAAAAGATGTCCCTACTTATAAGACGATTGAAAACGCAAAATGAGCCAAAATATGACTAAAAAAGTTTTTTACATGCTGTGGATTCCCTTTTTGCTTGCTGTCTCGGGCTGCTTTGAGGGGACCGAATCTGAGCCTATCTTGCTGCCCGAACGGATTTCCGCGTTTGCGCTATATCCGAACGACGTGGCGGCGAACGATTCCGCGTCTTCCTATGTCGCGAACGGCTTGCAGCTCCTGGTGCACCCCGAGGTCACCTATTCGCTTTCTTTTGACAAGGACCCTGCCATCGCTGAAAATCCGACGTTACAGCTTTTTAGGCTCGGCTCGAAGGTCGACGGCGGCAAGGTCATGACGAAGCATGTGCGCACGCTACGCCCGCACGAAGAAAACGGGCGCCTGGTTTATAAATTCCTCTGCGAAGAGAACGACCGCAACGTTTGGGTGACAACCCTGTCGCTCAATGGCGAATATTACAGGGGTACGACGCGTCATGCAAGGCTTGAAGCTTCCGGCCCCTATTCCGATACGCTTTCCATCAACCTGATAGTGACGGGCCGTGTCGATTTTTACGAAAGCGACATGGACGAGAAACTTTTTGCGAAGATGCTGCTTAAAAATTTCAGGAAATACTATACCTCGATTGTTATTGATACTTTGTATGTTCGGTATGCCCATGAGCATCCGACCCTTGGCGGAAAGTACCCAGCCGATGTTCCTTGGATTGCGGGGCGTTCGTCTGGCGATTATTTTGTGAGCGAACTGGGCGGCTGGCCCGAAGCTGGATTGAAAAATGCCCTAGACATCGTGCTTGTGCACCGTATCGAAATGGAGTGGGTGCTCGGGTACTCCCTGATGTATAGCGGGAACCTGTACGGCGGACCGGGCAGCACCGTGGTTATCGGCGCATACAACAAGACGCCTTCAGGCGAGTCCGGACTCCCTTCCGCGTCGATGATTTCGACCGCGATTCACGAGACGGGACACTTTTTCGGGCTCAGGCATACGACTGCGACGCAGGCCGATTTCGAAGTGGATTCCGACTTCTCGAATTACGAAGACGGCTTTACCGATACTCCGTACTGCGCCGATTTGCTGAAATCGGGCCTCTTGAAGCGGAACATCGGTCCTGCATCTGATTTTGTGCTGCCTCTTGCGCATATTACGTATGCGACATCGGACAATGAGTTCAACGTGGATCAGTGTCCCGATTCTCGGAATATGATGTTCCCTGCGGTTAATGATGAGGGAATGGACGGCTTTACTGCGCAGCAGCTGGCGCATGTCCGCAAGAACTTGATGGTGTTCCCGCACTGATTGAGGATTTATGGCCGAAAAGAAACAGTTTTGCGAACCGGTGCAGTTGATAGCCTTCGTGCTCCAGCGTGGGCCCGAATGGAATGCGGTACTGCTCCAGAAGCTCAAGGAAACCTGGGGCGCGATTCGCCACAAGGGAAAACTCTTTCCCTTCGACAAGACGGATTACTATGAACCCGAGATGGGCTCTGGCCTCTATCGCGGGGTGCTGTCTTTCGAAAAGTGCATTCCGGCCGAGACGATTGCGCAGGAAAAGGCTCGGAGCAACGAGTTCGAACTCGCGTTTGAATGTACAAGTCCCGAGCACAGGTGCGTGAATGTGGATATCGGTTACATGGACCTGGACAAGGTCGTGCTCCCGAGCTACAAGCGCGGGCCGTTCAAGCTGTATGCGGGCGAGGGCGTGTGGCTAGACATGCTCCTGACTTACGCGAAGGGAGAATTCCACCCGACGGCGTGGGCATTCGACGATTTCAAGCGCAACCCCTACCAGCACGACCTGCAACTCATCCGCGAACGCTGGCGCAAGAGCGTCCGCGGCAAGTAATGACCTAGTCCTTCAGGAAAATGCTACGCCCGCCGTCCAGCATCAGGATGACGGGGAGTGCCGGGGCTGCAAAAACGTTTCCTTCAAGGCTTCCGCTTTTTAGGAGTTGCCCGTTGAGACTGAAAGCCTTGTACGTGGAGTTGGGCTTGATGCCCGCAATCTGGTAACGGTTCTGGCCGAGTTTCACGAAGCTTGCATTCGCCTGTGGCAGTCTCAGGAATGGAGTCGCGATGTCTATGATGGTGTCGACAGGGAACTTGAGCTCCGGACAGGTATTCAGCGTATCGAGAAGGATGGTGAATTCGCCGGCAACGGCTGCAAGTGCAAGTGGCATGTCGACCATGTCAACGTCCTTCCCGCCGTTTCTTCCTCTCTGCTCGGGCGGGTTGAATACACAGCCACCGTAACCGTAATCTTTGCTGTAGAATCGCTGGCACAATTCAAACACGTGCGTCACGAGGGAATCTGCCTGTTCGGCAGAACCCTTGAAAACTCCCGCCTTCTGCAGGCGCGGGAACTCATCTTTGTACACGTCTTTGTGCTTCACGGTGAAAAGCGAGTCGGCACGTGTGCTTTCGTCTTCGGAATACGTGACTCGTGCGACTTTGACCACCTTCTCGGAGACAATTACGATCATGGTGGAATCCAGTTCGGACCTGTACACCCATGCCGTATCGGTGCCGGAGGCGTTCTTGACGGTGGGTTCGCGCAAGTTCATCTTGGAGAGGTCCAAGTAGTCGCCTTCGAACAGGTAGAGAGCTGTCGCTGGATACCCCATGTAGATATCGGTGCTGCCACCCGTGCCTTGATGGTGGGTTACGTTGCATTCCGCCGCATGTAGTATTGTTGCTCCGAAGCCTGTGGCAAAAACGCCGGCAAATAGAAATGAAGTGAAATTCATTGTCTTTTCTCCTTTTAAACCTTCATAGAGAAAATAATAAAAAAATCAGGGAAAAGGAGCGGCCGAGGTCATTTATTCGTGTCTATTAGCCGTTTGGTTCGTTGTAAGTCTTTTTGCAGGAGCCGCATGCGGTCTTCAAGTTGCTTTTTGGAGGGCAGGGCGTCTTTGATGCGGATGTTGTTGTAGGTGGCTACGCCTATTGGCGTGCCGATGCCCTGAAAGGACCATTGCACATCGGTGCTATTCATGTCAGAACAAATCAAAAGGCCGATGGTGGGGTTATCTTCGGTGCTTTTCAGCAATTCGTTGACTGCATTCACATAGAAATTGAGTTTGCCTATGAATTCTGGTTCAAAGGGCTTGGCTTTTAGTTCGCATGCGATGTAGCATCGCAAACGGATATGGTAAAATAGAAGGTCAATTTTTCGGGGACGTCCGCCTACAAGGATTTCTTTTTGGCGACCGACGAATGCAAAGCCTGTTCCCATTTCAAGCAGAAGGCTTGTCACGTTTTCGGTAAGCGCGTTTTCGAGTTCGGTCTCGTCATAGATTTCATGATTTACAGTTGCAAAGCCGAAATCGTAATTTTCTTTCAGGACTTCTTGAACTAATGAACTATGCAATGCAGGTAAATTGCCTGTAAAGTTGTTTTCGATTTTGCCCTGATGTTTGAAGAGATTTGCTTTTATGCAGTTTATAAGGGCCGGACGGCTTAAACCTTGTTCAATGACCTTGTTTATGTAGAATAGGGCTTCTTTGACGGTTTTACATCTTGTGATGATTTCAATATGTTGGCCCCAAGGGACAAAAGCGAATTGTTGGGGGAATTCTCCACCAGATTGGTGGAGTTTTTGCCTAGATTGTAATTCTCCAACGGGTCGTTGGAGTTTTTGGGTGTAAAAAAGATACCATTTCTTCATATACCACAGATTTGAAGTTGAAAATCCGTCAGCGTTTGGGAAAGCCCTTTTCAAGTCAAGACTGATTTGTTCTACAACGCCGACGCCCCAGCGTTCTTCAGCCTTTTTCTGCACCAGGTCGCGCCCGAGTTGCCAGTTGAAAAGCTGTTTTTCTGCGTTTACCTTGACTGCGGCCTTGGTCTGCGCTGAACGATAGCGTTGTTTTAATTCGGCAATCCACTTGACATAATCCTTGTCAATATGGATATCGTGTGATTTGACGATGCGGGCCGATTTGGTCTTATTGCTTTTTCCTCTAGGCATAGTATCTCCCTTTTAAAAATGAAAAATTTTATCAAGGGGTTAAAAACAGAAAAGACATCCAAATCGACGGATGCCTTGGCGTACTATGCCGGACGCGGGTGAGAATATAGTTTATATGCGGAAACTGGCAAGGGACAGTTTGTAAAAGATGGGTAAAAAGAAGAGGTTCACGCGTGGGGTTGTCGTCCCCGACTTGATCGGGGATCTCCTTGGGCGTTCTCCGCACTGCCCGTGCGGGTCGGGCTATAATTTAGGGGCTGTCGCCTTCGCTTCGCTTGTCGCCCGCCTCCTAAAACGGAGCCCTGCTACGCAGGTCTCCGCCCCAAGGGGTCACTATCCCTAACGCAAAAAATCATTTTCTGTTTGCTTTGTAAATTATGGTATATATTTGAAATGTATGAATATGCTGGGTAACCAAATCAATAATGAGGCCATGTTATGGGTATAACAAAGGAACGATACCAACGTTTGAAAAAGGAATTTGGATCTCTTGCTAGCTGGGCGCTCTGGGATAAAGCTTGCGAAAATCCAAAATCAAGAGAAAATGTTGGCTCTATGGAATGGGCGAGTGATGAAGATGCTCTAATAAAGAAGATAAAAACGAAATTTGTGTTTGTTGCTTTTAATGGATCTTCCCAACATGATGGTAGAACAGGCCATGGACAAAATGTTTATTGGTCAAATTTCCATAGTAGTTATAAGTATGGTAGGGACCATAAGCTTCGCTATGCAATTCTAGGATGTGATGATGCTAAAGGGTCTTACATTACAGATTTAATCAAAAATGACAAATCGAAGACGGCTAAAGAAAGGGTGAATAAATACAAGAAAAATAGAGCTTTACTTAAAAAACATATTGACACGCTCAAAAAGGAGATTGAACTTCTTTGTGGGGTGAAAAAGCCATGCTTGATAGCTCTTGGTCACGATACGGAAAATTTTTTAAAGCAGACTCTTGAAAAAGATGGCTACAAAGTCTTCTATTTGCCTCACTACTCGGCGACAATACCCAAATTTGATGAATATAGAGATAAACTGAACGATATATTGAAAAAAGATAGGTAATCAAAAAGGATCGTTTGATAACGATAAGTCAATGCAAAAAAAGAGGTGCTCCGTTAGGAACACCTCTTTTAAATTGTTTGGGAGATCCCCGCCTGCGCGGGGATGACGAGCGGAGGCTTACTTCAGTTCCTTCAATGCCGCTTCATTCTTCGCAATAATATCTTGCTGAGTTGCGAGCTTGGTGCGTTCGGCGTTCACCACGGCTTCGGGGGCGCCGCTCACGAACTTTTGGTTCGAAAGCTTCTTCTCGATGCTGGCGGCGAATGCCTTGGCCTTTTCGATTTCCTTTTCGAGGCGGGCGATTTCTGCGGCCGGGTCGAGGATACCTTCGAGCGGGATGTAGAGTTCGCCACCGGGCACCACGGCGCTCGCGCTGAACTTCGGCTTGGCGGCCTTCACGGCAACGCTCAGGTCAGAAAGACCCGAGAGCTCGGTGATGATTGCCATGCAGTCCTTCACGCTGGCTTCCGTTGCGGCGTCGTCGACGCTCACCACGGCGCTGAGCTTGGTGGCGGGGCTCACGTTGTAGCGGCCACGCACGCCACGCACGCTTTCCACCACGGCGAATGCCTGGTCGAATGCGGCTTCGATCTTCGCGTCGATGAGCGATTCGTCGGCCTTGGGCCATGCGCGGCTGATGACCATTTCGCTGCCCTGGAACAGGATGCTGTTGAGTTCTTCGGTAATGAACGGCATCACCGGGTGGAGCAAGTCAAGCACGTTCTTCAGCACGTAGCTGAGAATAGCCATGGCGTTCTTCTTTTCGGCGGTGAGCGTTTCGCTGTTGATCACGGCCTTCTTGATTTCCAAGTAGCTGGAGCAGACGTCGTCCCACACGAAGCGGTACAGGAACCCGGCGAGTTCGGCGAAGTGGTATTCTTCGAGCATGCGGGTGGCGTCCTTGATGGTCGTCTGCAGGCGGCTCAGAATCCACTTGTCTTCGAGCGCGAACAAGCTCTTGTCCATCGGGAGTTCGGCGGCAAGTGCGCCGGCCTGTTCGAGCTGCGGGTAAAGGAAGCGGCAGGCGTTCCACAGCTTGTTGCTGAAGTTACGGCCGATTTCGAACTTTTCGCTGGTGTTGATTTCGCGGCCATCCGGCTGCTTTTCCTTCTTCACCGGCAGGCGCACGTCTTGGTTGTCGGTGCAAAGGCTTGCCATCACAAAGCGGAGAGCGTCGGTACCGTACTTCTCTTCGATATCCATCGGGTCCACGCCGTTGCCCTTGGACTTGCTCATGGTCTGGCCATTGCCGTCGAGGATCTTCGGGTGGATGTACACCGTGTGGAACGGGACCGTGCCCATGTTTTCCTGGCTGAAGAGCACCATGCGGGCGACCCACAGCGTAATGATGTCGCGGCTCGTCACGAGCACGCTGGTGGGGTAGTAGCGCTTGAGCGTGTCGGTGTTTTCCGGCCAGCCCATCGTGGAGTGCGGCCACAAGCCACTGGAGAACCACGTGTCGAGCACGTCTTCTTCCTGCTTGAGCACGCGGCCCGGAACAGCGTCTTCCTTGAGGTCTTCTTCCTGGCTGCACACGAGGTAGCCGCCGTTTTCGGCCTTGTAGAAGAAGATGTCGTCGCGGCCGGCAAATGCGGCCTTCAGTTCGTCTTCGCTAGCGTCCGTGTGCCAGATAGGAATGCGGTGGCCCCACCAGAGCTGACGGCTGATGCACCAGTCGCGCTTTTCGGCGAGCCAGTCCAGATACTTGTTGGCGTAACGTTCGGGGATAATCTTGATCTCACCGGATTTTACGGCGTTCATCGCGTTTTCGGCGAGCACGTCCATCTTCACGAACCACTGGTCGCTGAGGTACGGCTCGATCACAGTCTTGGAACGGTCAGAGTGGCCCACGTCCATTTCGTGGTCTTCCACCTTGAT
>CACWNW010000031.1 GCA_902762305.1 Fibrobacter succinogenes
CGGTATCGGTGCCGGTATCCAGACGGTTTCGACCTTCATTCCGGTCATCTTCTTCATGTTCCTGTGCCTTTCGTTCTTGGAAGACTCGGGTTACATGGCGCGCGCGGCTTTCGTCGCGGACCGCTTCATGAGATTCCTCGGGCTCCCGGGTCGTGCCTTCGTGCCGATGATGGTGGGCTTCGGCTGCGGTGTGCCAGGCATTATGGGCTCCCGCGTGCTGGAATCCAAGCGTGAACGTTTCCTCACCATCTTCCTGGTGCCGTTCATGAGTTGCGGCGCACGCCTCCCGGTGTATGCGCTGTTCGCGGCGGCGTTCTTTGGCAAGATGGCGGGCACTGTCGTGTTCCTGCTTTACCTCGCTGGCGTGCTTTTCGCCGTTGCCTACGGCCTCTTCTTGAAGAAGTCCCTGTTCCAGGGCCAGGCCTCTAACTTTGTGATGGAACTTCCGCCGTATCACTTGCCCAAGTTCAAGTCCCTGATGATTCACTGCTGGCAGCGCCTGCGTGACTACATCTGGCGTGCCGGTAAGGTGATTACTGTTGCAGTTGCCGTGCTAGGCTTCCTCAATAGCTTCGGTATTGTCGAAAAGATGTATGTCAATGTGAACGGCACCGAGACTGAAATCGTCAAGTCTGAAGATGGCTACCAGATGGTCAAGGAAAACGAGGAAGGCGAATCTGAAAATGTCGCTCTCCCCGAAGGCTTTGTTGTCGATGAATCTAAGGTGGTGAAGGCTAATGAATTCACTGCCGGTAACGCTGACTCTGAAAACAGCCTGCTTTCTGTGATCGGTAAGGCCATCACGCCGGTGTTCGAACCGTTCGGTGTCGAAAAGGAAAACTGGCCGGCATCTGTCTCCCTGTTCACGGGCCTCTTGGCCAAGGAAGCCGTTATCGGTACAATGAACTCGCTGTACTCCATGGCAGGTGAGAGCGCGGATGCTGCTGAGGAGGTGAAGCCTGCAGAAGAGCCGAAGGCTGAAGCGCCTGCCGCAGAAGAACTGGCTCCGGAACAGGTTGCTGTCGCTGACAGTGCCGAAGAACGTCATCCTGAGCAGGGTGAAGGATCCAGTGAGGTTGCTGCTGCTGATTCCGCTGCAACCGATAGCGCCGTGGTCGCAGACAGTGCTGCTGCCCCTGCAGAAACTGCCGAAGTACCTGCCGAAGAAAATGCCGAAGAAGAAAAGGTCCTTATCGCCGGTGTGGACGAATGCCCCGCCGAAGAAGAGGAAGAAGGCGGCGCTCCCGATATCATCGGAGCCCTCGTCGAAGCTTTGGAATCTATCCCGTCTAACCTTGCCGAAGTATTTGGCTCGCTTACCGACCCGCTCGGAACTTCCGGCGAATTGGAAGGCCAGGAAGCCGCCGAACTCAAGAAGGAAACTCTTGACAAGATTACCGACGTCAAGGTGTTGACCTGCGAAGAATACGCTGCCATTGAAACATTCGGCGAAGAAGAAGAGGACGAAAAGACTCGCGAAGCTGTGTTTGCAAAGCTTGCCGCCGCTGGCCTTGAACTCTCTGAAGACGAAATTGGCGCTCTCGAAGAAGGCGACCTTTCCGAAACCGCCGACATCTACGCCAACCTCCGCTCTTACTTCCACAATCCGGACAAGAACGGTAACCCGGTGGATGGCTTTAACTGGCAGGTGTTCGCGTTCCTGATCTTCATCTTGCTCTATGTGCCGTGCCTTGCCGCGATGGGTGTCGTTGCCCGCGAAATCGGCCTCGGCCTCGCAGTCCTCATGGCGACGGTGCAGACGCTCCTTGCTTGGGCGATTGCTGTGCTCCTTTACCAAGTGCCGGTTGGCGGAAACATGTTATGGATTATCGCCGCTATCGTGGTGCTCGTGGGTACTGGAATCTTCCTCAAGCTGTTCGGTATGAAGGCTAACAAGGAGAAACGCTTCGAAGACTAACCTTTAGAATCAAGAACCATTAAGGGCTGGTGGGCCCGAAACCTGCCAGCCCTTAATTAAAAGGCTTGAGTTAGATTAAACTAACAAATGAATTAACAAAAAAAAAATTGGCACGCATTTTGCACTAAGTTCACGTAGAAGGCGATTGCCAAGCGTTTTTGTAGCACTATTTGTAAAAATCTTGACGGAGTGTTACAGAAACGGGAAAATAATCCGTCATAGGAGAGAAATATGAAGAATCGTTTGTCGTCTAACCTTTTGTTCGGCCTTGCTGCCGCCACATTCTTTGCGATGCCGGCGCTTGCCCAGGAAGCCGAAGCTACAGCGAAGGGCCCCGAAGTCAAGTTCTCTGGCGAAGTAGAATTTGATGCTTATACGGGTGATGTCATTAACGATGATTTGCAGGGCCATACTTATGCATCGACTTTCGACCTGAACGTTGATGTGAAATTCAATGAAAAATGGTCTGCATCTGTACAGCTTGAAGCTGACGGTGAAACCACCGACCCAATGGCAATTTATAACGGTGCGTTTGTCCAGTACACCCATAATGAAAAATTGGCTGTGAAGTTCGGTGACTTGACTTTCTCGGAAGGCGCATTCCTGAACTATTATGATTATGACGACCCAGCTGACAATGCCGCCGGTATGACGGAACACGATATCCGCGGCGTTGAAGTCGATTTCAGCGGCTTGGTTGTTGGACTCGGCTTTGGCCGTGGTGATAACGACAACCAGGTATGCACCGAAGAAGATGGTGAAGAGGAATGCGTAGGTGTTGCTTACGATGCCCACATCGCCTATGAACTCGGCCTCGGTGAACATGTGCTGCGCCCCTATGTGGACTACAAGTCCTATCAGGAAGCGGAGCATAACGAATTGCACGCTGGTCTCGATGCGAATCTGAATTTCGGTGTTTTCGGCCTGCATGCCGTTTATGGATTGCACGCGGAATACCTTGGCGAAGATACTCCGGATCCGACTCACGCGTTCCTTGCTGAACCCTCGCTTGCCTTGGGTCGCATTAACGTGAAGGGCTCTGTGTTCTACGCCTACTTCGACGAAGATGCTCCGACTATTCACGATGACGAGATTCCTGAATACTTCTTTGCCTATGCTGAACCGAGCGTGAGCGTCTTCGAATCGCTTGCATTGGGAATTCCGCTGGAATACCACACGAATACAAAGGACAAGAACGATGACCTCTCGACGTTCAATCTCGGTGTGCGCGCCTATTTTACTCCGATCGAAGGTCTTGAGGTGACAGGATTCGCGATGGTCGACATTCCCGTCGGTGACGATGCTGATGACGCTGGCCTCAATCTCGGTCTCGAAACCGTGTTCAGCTTCTAATTGCTTCATAGAATGCCTCAAAAGGGACTGTGGCGAAAGCTACGGTCCTTTTTCTGTCTATTTGGAGTAGAAAAAAGTGCATCAAAAAACTCTATTTGGCGTGCATATGTTTGCAATTGGAGACTTTTATGAGTAATGTAAGATCGACCGGGAAAAAATCATCGAATACGTTGGTTCGCGACCTGGTGAACGTAGGCATTTTTGCGGCACTCTACATTGTACTCGCGTTTTTGTCGTCGAGCATTGGCTACATTCCGGCGCTGATTGTCTTTTCGACAGGTAGTATTGGCCTAGTAACAAGTATTCCGCTGTTCCTGTTCTTTTCAAAGATTGAACGCTCCATTCCTTGTTGCCTTATATTCTGCGGCTTTTTCGGAACGGCCATGTTTATTATGGGCCAGGGCGTTTTGATGTTCTCCATCAGCCTGCTTGTCGGTTTGCTTGCGGGGGCGATTCTTAAGGTTGTCGGCAAGACTTTCGCGGGGCTGTTTTCTGCAAATATCGTAATGAGCCTCATGTCTTCTTCAATGATGCTTCCGCTTTGGACATCAACCGAAGAATACCTGGAATACACGCGTACCATGTGCGATGCAGGCTATGTGGCGAAATTGGCTGAACTTGCTCAAAGCCCCTGGCCGTTGGTTGCAATCTATGCCTTTGGCATTTTGGGTGCGACTGTGGGCGGGCTTGTGGCACGCCGTGTAATGAAAAAACATTTTGAACGCATCGGGCTTGCCAAGTGAAGCTTGATCCGCGGACAAAGTTGTTCCTGGCCATTGTCGCGAACAGCGTGATTCTTTCGGCTCCGGTTGCTTATAGCGCGTTGATGTTTGCTGTTCCGGCAATTTTGCTGTTGTTTGAAAAGAAATGGAAATTCGTTCTAGCTTTCTTTTCTGTGTATTTGGCTGCGGCGTTTGGATTTGAACATCTCAAGACGATGGATGTCGGTCGGATAGGCACGCTTGTTGTTTCGACGATGATGATTATTTCCCACATGATGCCCATTACCATTGTGCTTTACTATGTTATGATGTCGACCAAGGTGAACGAGTTCTTGGCGGCAATGGCGCGAATACATGTGCCGACCAAATTGACGATTCCCTTGACGGTGATGATTCGCTTTTTCCCGACGGTTTTCGACGAGGCGCGCGCTATCGGGCATGCCATGCGGATGCGCGGAATCCGGCTGTTTAGTTTGCGAACATTGAAGAACCCGTTCTCGATTCTTGAATACCGCCTGGTTCCGCTGCTTGTTTCTATCACGAAAATTGGCGATGAACTTTCAATTGCTGCAGTCACCCGCGGGCTTTCACCCGAAACAAAGCGCACCTGTGTCGCGACGATAGGTTTTCATGTGCAGGATGCTGTGGTATTTGTGTATTGTATGGCAGTTGTTTTAATCTGCTATGTCTTCCCCGACCTGGTCGGGGACCTCCTTTCTCGTTTGACATGAACATTTCCTTAAAAAACGTCTCCTTTTCCTACACTGATTCCTTGGACGATGCCGTCATCAGTGATTTGAACCTTGAAATTTATTCGGGGGAGTGCGTGATTTTGGCGGGGGAGTCGGGCTGTGGCAAGACGACGATTTCGAAGCTGATTAACGGCTTGATTCCGCATTACCATTCGGGAACGATGGGCGGTGACGTCTTGCTTGGCGAAAAGAATACCGCCGACATGACGCTTGCCGATATTTCTCGTTATGTGGGGTCCGTTTTCCAGAATCCTCGTTCGCAGTTTTTTAACATCGATACCGATAGCGAACTTGTGTTTGGTTGCGAAAATCTGGGAAAGCCTCGTGAAGAAATTTTGCAACGAGTAGATGGCGTTATAAGGGAATTTCGGCTAGAACATTTGATGGGACGCAATATTTTCCACATGTCCGGTGGAGAAAAGCAGAAAATTGCCTGTGCTTCGGTCGCGGCGACGGGTCCCGAGATTTTTGTGCTGGACGAACCTTCGGCAAATCTTGACCTCAAAAGCGTTGCGGATTTGACGGAAATTGTTGCCCGCTGGAAAAAAGCCGGAAAGACCGTCGTTGTCGTAGAGCACCGCATTCATTACCTGCGCGAAATCGCGGACCGAATCTGCTATGTAAAAGATGGTCATATTGCGCACGAATGGACTCCTGCGGAACTCGAAGCGAAAGGCCCGGAATATGCGGCAAGCCTCGGATTGCGCTGCATGAACTTGAAACAACTGGGTGAAAACTGTCACCCTGGAGCCGAAGGCGATAGGGTCTATGGATCCAATCAGGATGACATCAAATTCAATAATCTCCATTTCGCCTACAACCGCAAATTTCCGGTTTTAGACATCCCGGTGCTTTCACTCCATCGCAATCAAATCACTGCCGTTATCGGCCATAATGGGGCAGGGAAGTCAACGCTTGCGCAGGTAATGTGCGGCTTGTGCGGAACATGGAGCCAAAAGCGTAAAGCTCGCAAGTATGGTGCATACCTTATCATGCAGGATGTGAACCACCAGCTTTTTACTGAAAGCGTGCTTGAAGAAGTCTTATTGGGCATGCGTCCGCAAAATGAAAAGGCTGCTCTTGAAATTCTTGCCGGTTTGAATTTGGAACAGTATGCATACGAACACCCGATGGCTCTTTCGGGCGGGCAAAAGCAGCGCGTCGCTATCGGTAGCGGCGTTTCTAGCGGCCGAGATATCGTTGTGTTCGATGAACCCACCAGCGGTCTTGACTACAGGCAGATGCTCGCCGTCTCGGCGACCCTTCAGAAACTTGCCGCAAGCGGAAAAACGCTTCTTGTGATTACGCACGATCCCGAATTCATCTTGAATTGCTGTAGCAATATCATCCGCATGGAACACGGAAAAATTGCGGAACAGTACCCGCTGCAGGGTAACCAGGGAAAATTAATTGAAACGATGCTAAATGCGTAGTGGATTTTCTTTGGCCTATTTGGAGTAGCGCAATGTTGCTCACTTTTTTATTGTGTGAGCATGAATAAAGTAAAAATAACCGTTGCTACGGCTTTGACCGTATTAATTTCTGCCTCTTCCGCCAATGCTTGCCTTGCCGCTTGCAAGGAAAAGAGACGCGACGAAGCTTACAGCAAACCGCTCTCGGTTGCAACGCTGCAAACAATCATTGGCAAAGCCCTGCCCCAAAAGGCGACAGACCCAGAACTTGGCGAACCCTATCAGGTATACCCGATAGAAGTAAATCCTTACGATAAGGTTTTCCATTCAACGCTGGTAGAATATCCCTTTGGAAGTTCGCCGCGCTCGATAGCACCGAATTCCAGCCCGCGAGGAATTATCTTGTATGTTCACGGCTACAACGATTACTTTTTCCAAGAAGAACTCGCCGAAAAGTCAGATTCTGCAGGATTTGCTTTTTTCGCCATTGACTTGCATTACAACGGGCGTTCGTATCGTGATGGAGATCCGCGCTCCGATATGCGTAGCGTCAAGGAATATTATGCCGAGTTGGATGCCGCCGTGGCACTCAGCAAGAAAATTGCAGGGAATTCCATTTCTAGCAGCTTGCCGTTTGTCATTATAGGACACTCCCAAGGAGGCTTGATTACGCCGAATTATCTGAACGAGCGCAATAGCAAAGATTTTGCGGCGCTTGTCTTGAATAGCCCTTTCCTCGATTATAAAAACAGCTGGTTTGTCCGCAACGTGGCTTTCCCCGTATTTTCGGACATTGCACTCCTGATGCCTGACGCGCCTGCGCCAAAACAGGAATCGCCCAAATACAACATGTCGCTTTTGAAGACTGAAAAAGGCGAATGGGAATTCAACACGGAATTAAAAAGTGACGAATGGCCGCAACAGTACTTCGGTTACTTGCGCGCCACCACGAGAGGCATCAAGTGGATTCACGCGGGAATGCAGATAAAGGCTCCCGTCCTTATGATGCGTAGCGGCTGTACGGTCAACAATGTCAAGTGGGACGAAGACTACATGCGTTGCGATTGCATGCTTGATGTAAGTCTCTTGCAAAAATGGGCCCCTAAGTTAGGGCCCGATGTCACGACAGTAACGGTTGAAGATGGTATGCATGATTTGTTCCTTTCTCGTAGGGACGTTCGCGATTACGCTTACCGCAGAATGTTCGAATTTCTCGATAATGCCGTAGCACGCAAAAATGCGGTATTTGCCTATAACTATATTTTACCTCGGTAGAGGTTGCTATGAACAAGAATATTTGGGATGTTTTCGCGCCGGTTTACGAATTCTCGATGCGCTCGCAGAAGAATATCTATGATTATCTGTATGAGCGTATCGGTGAAGTTGCCAAGGATAAGGTCGTACTTGAGCTTGCGACCGGCCCCGGGATGATTGCGCGGCATATTGCGCCTGCGGCAAAGTCCGTGGTGGCGACCGATTTTGCGCCGAAGATGATTGAAACTGCACTTAAGGCAAAGAATCCTGAAAATTTGAGCTTTGAAGTGGCGGACGCGACTTCGTTACGGTTCGAGGACAATTCTTTCGATGTCGTAGTCATCGCAAATGCGCTTCACATCATTCCAAATCCTGAAAAGGCGCTTGCAGAAATCCGTCGCGTCTTGAAGGATGACGGCCTGCTGATTGCCCCGAATTTCTTTTTCCGTGCAGGCGGCAAGAAGAACCTTTGGCAAAAATTCCTGAGCCTTGTCGGCATCCGCTTCGCACACGAATGGACCGAAAAAGAATACAAGGCCTTCTTGGAATTGAACGGCTGGAAAATCAAAATGGACCGCGTTATCGAAGGCCGAATTGATTTGGTCTATGTAGAGTGCATGTGAGTGCATCAAACAACACGGACTCCTTTAACTAGGGCCTTGGAACGTTTTTTTTATCTAAAGCCGGTCCGCAGGGGCCGGTTTTTGCCGTTTTAGGTCGCTTTTTTACAACAAAAACGGCAGGTGTCATCTTTTGCCATTCTGATTCAATTTGACTTTTTCTTTATTTTGTGCCTTATCTTGACCATCGCCAAATTCAATTCTATTTCCGTTTCGCTTTCCAAACTTGTAGAATCCGAGGCGAGGACATTGGAAATGATTTCGCCGCTTCTTTTCAACAAAGACTTCTTTTCATTTTCATCAACAACTTCAGGAACGCGAGCAATGGCACGAGACAACTCGCGAATTTCTACGAATGTATTGATGATGTTGATAGTTGTTTGCGTTGCGACACGCCCTTTCAAAATTGTCGCAAGCATGTAGAGACCGCGTTCAGTAAAGGCTGTCGGATTAACAGGACTGTATTTTAGCTTGGCAAGGTGGTCAAAATTTTTGACCACCTCCTTTTTCTCGGCAACATTAACTAATCGCAATCAAGGATAACTCGCTGATCTCTCAACACAAGAATTTTGCTTTCAACTTCATTCATCTTCTACTCTTTCCACCTACAAGCAAAAAAGGCGAGGCAAAGTGTTCTCGATGCAAATATACATTCCTCGTATGTCATATTATGACATATGGCGAATTTTGCGGATATTTTGGGAATTTTGACGAAATTCGACCCCCGCAGGTGGTTGAAATCTGCGTTTTTACGCTTTTTCCTTGCCTTCCGGGCGTGGCGTCACCTTTTGACAGCGGAATAATCTATATTTTGAATGAAAATAGAGTTTTTGCTCTTGTTCTCCATCTGGAAACTAGACACTTTCATGAATACGGAGAATGAGGCGAACGCTCACGTCTGCGACCGGCGTATGCCCGCCGCATCGTTTTGCTACATGGTCTATTGTTTAAATAGCAGTTTGCCTGTATGCAAACGGCCTTTTGGGGCGTGAGTTGTTTGTGCTTATTGTATTCGGGCAGTCTAGGCCTCCAGATGATAGGTGCATTCAACTCCACGCCTTTTTTGTAACCAAAAAAGTTTGGAAGAGTCTGCGGGAACGAGGGTGAACGCTCGTTGAGTATCGCTCTTGTTCTTCATCTGGAAACTAGACACTTTCACGAATACGAGAATAAGACAATGACTCGCCATCGCCCGTGGGCTGCATGGGCGTAGTGTACCCTGGGCGTACTGTATCCGCTCGGGATTTTGCGGGTGTATTGTATTCTTTTGAAAATGTCGCGCTTTTAGGCGAGGAGTGAGTCGGCTCCCCGCCGTTTCTTTTTTGTCCGCACCCCGGCCAAGCGAATCGGCCAGAACCGCTCCCGCGAGAGTGAACTCGTTCACTTTCAAAATGGAGCACACGAACATGGCCAATATTTCGAAGTTGCATCGGGATGAATTACTCGACAAAATTTCTCAGATTCGCAAATTTATTGAAAAAACAAATCGCGATGAAAATTCGACCAATCTGCTTCGTTACCTGAACGAAATTGCAAAGGATGTGAAGGGCAAGAAATATGGTCTCGTTTTTGAAGAACACCGCGAAGCGATTGATGAAAAACTGGAATCGCATATTCCTGTTTTGGTCGAAGAGGAAAAGTTGTCTATTGATAATGGCGGTGAGCAGAATTTTTTAATTGAAGGAGATAACCTTGCTGCATTGAAATTGTTGGAGAAAACTCACAAGGGTAAAATTGATGTCATCTACATTGATCCGCCGTATAATACAGAAAATAGTTTAACATATAACGACACCCGTGTTGGATTGGATGATGAATATCGCCATTCAAAATGGCTGTCTTTTATGCGAGAAAGACTTGAAGTTGCTAAGAAGGTTCTTGCAAAAGATGGCGTAATAATGGCCAGCATTGATGACAATGAAGCGTATCCATTAAAAGTTTTGATGGATGAGATTTTTACCGAAAATAATTGTATGGGCGTATTTGCTGTCATCAAGGCGGAAGGCGGTGGAATGGCCAAATATCTTGTAAAAGGACATGATCTTTTGCTTGTATACGCACGAGATATTACAAAAGCAAAACCTTTGGCTAAAGATAAAGATATCCGTGGAAAACGAATTTTTATTAATGATGTTGAATATTGGATTCAAGAAGATGCTATTCGTGAAACATTTGGTCAATATGGAAATCTCTATTATGAAGACGTGCTTGCAAAAAGAGGAAAAGAATTCAAAAAACAGATTGATGACGGAATTAAGAATAACGAATACATCCTTGTTCCGAAAGAAAAGGGAAAAACAATTATTGGAAAATTAAGAAGGGTGGATAGTGATTACTCAAAATTTTATTCTGTAATCAAACACTTAAATGCTGATGGTGTAAATACGCTTGCTACAATGGGATTGGAAAATTATTTTGATTATCCAAAGCCCGTATCACTTTTGAAGGAAGTCATTAAGGGGGCAACTTTTTTCAAAAATAAGAGTATAATTCTTGATTTCTTTGCAGGATCGGGAACAACCGCTCAAGCTGTATTAGAACTAAATAAAGAAGATTCAAAGAAAAGAAAGTTTATTCTTTGTACAAATAATGAAGTAAGCGCTAGACAAAAATTAAAATTTATTCAGTCCTATGGAATGTTGAAAGGTTATGTACCAAATAAACAAACAACGGAAAATGCCATAGAAAAGAAAATCTATGCGGAATTTGTTGATGGAAAAGATGGCTTTGAAAAATTGGTCAAAAAGCATTATGATTTTTATGATTCCTTAGGGATATGTAAATTTGTCACCCATCAAAGAATAAAGAATATTTTGAAAGGGTATAAATCTAAAATACCCGAAGAAAAAATTTTATATGACAAAAAAATTACCAAGACAAATCTTGGGCATGCAAAAGATTTCAACGAAGAAATAGAATCTATTATCGAACAAAATAAAATCGACAGAGGGGTCTGTCAGATAAAACTTACAAATGATTGTAGATTACAACTTTCTGTGAAGAGTGGCTCTAATACATTATATCAAGCAATACCAGGTTCTCTCAAGTATTTCCGCATAGACTATGTTCCCATCTCCGAAAAACTTTACTACGAATATGCGGACGAATTGCTCTTACATATCCGTGAATTGGTAGAACTTGAAAACGGAATTAACTTAAACAACAACACCGAAATTGCCATCATCCTCACCGATGAAGAAATGTCGGACTTTGTTGAGAATAATAAGAAGAAAAAGAACCTTGAAATAAAGAAGATTTACTACGGTCACAATGTCTTACTTTCTGGCTCACAGGCCGCATTTATGAAAGAACATAACATCAAACTCAATGTCATCCCTGACTATTACTATCAGGAACTTGAAAAGTAGGAGGGCATATTATGGAACTTAAGAATTTTCAATACGAAACTGTCCTCAAACTCAAAGGCGCTATGAATACGTCTGTGCAAAATATCGTCTTGAAAAGCCCTACCGGCAGTGGCAAAACTTTGATGCTGACCTATTTTATGAACGACTTTTGTCGAAGTTTCCACAAAAATGTTTTTGTCTGGCTCACTCCCGGCAAGGGCAACTTGGAGGAACAGAGCAAAAAGAAAATGGATATGTATTTTCCAAACGCTAATACAAAACTTATTGGCGATGTGATGACAGCAGGTTTCGAAGAAAACGACTGTTGCTTTATCAACTGGGAAATGCTTACCAAAAGCGGCAATAATGCTCTAAAAGAGGGGGAACGCAAGAATTTCAAGGAACATATTGAAACAGCTCTTGAAAACGGTCTAGTTTTCAAGGTGATTGTTGATGAAAGTCATCAGAATGACAGCATCAAGGCTAAAGAAATTATAGACCTGTTCGGAGCCGATAAAATCATTCGTGCTTCCGCGACTCCAAAAAACGTGACAGATGCGACGCTAATAGAAGTGAAAGAAGAAGACGTTATTGCAGAAGGTCTTATTAAGAAACTTCTTATCGTAAACGAAGATATTCAGCAAAAGGAAAACGTCAAAAACGAAATTGAGTTTCTTTTGGAAAAGGCTGTAGCAAAACAAAATACCTTGCGCAATGAGTATCTAAAAATTCATGCATATATCAATCCGTTGATTGTTGTGCAAATCCCCAATAAGAATGATGTTTTGCTGGAACAGGTGGAACGCTATTTTGAAAATAAAGAGATTTCCTATGAAAATGGATCTTTAGCTGTTTGGCTCAGCGAAAAGAAAGAAAATCTTGATGGTATTGAAAATCTGAACGCGTTCCCTATTGCAGTTATCATCAAACAGGCTATTGCAACAGGATGGGACTGCCCTAGAGCACATATTCTTGTAAAACTACGTGACAACATGAGCGAAACATTCGAAATCCAAACTATTGGAAGAATTCGCCGTATGCCTGAAGCAATGCATTACGAAAATGACTTGCTTGATAACTGTTATCTATACACCTTTGATGAAAAATTCACAGAAGAAGCTCGGAGAGAACTCGGCGAAAGTGCACTAAATGCTGCAAAATTGCATCTCAAATCCGAGTTTAAGAACTTTACGCTGAAAGGCGAATACAAGACTGATTTGGAAAATATTCCTCGTGATGGAACGCTTGCAATAGAAGCAATCGCGGAACATTTCCAGAAGATTTATAAGGTTGGTAAAAGCGTTAAAGAGAATCTGAAAATTCTTGAAACTCATGGTTATGCCTTTAGCGAGAATATCGTAAAGCATACAGTATCAGGCGAAGTCCGTCTTACGCAAAAATCTGATTTTGATAAGCTTAATAAATTAGACTACATCACGAAATTGGATACTCATGAACACGGTCGTATGTTCCATCATGAACTTTCGAATATCGGTTTAAAAATAGGCTTGCCGTATGACCAGATGAATCTCATTATTCGTCGCCTATTTGGAAAAGAAAGTTCGTTTTCCAAGAAAATTTTGTCCCTCGAAATTAAACAGCTATACGCTTTTGTTCTTAACAACAGTGATAAATTGAGATTTGACATTGTAGATTCAATGTCCGATTATCTTACACAAATTCAAATGCCTAATCCAGATAAAATCACAACATTTGATTTTACAATTCCACGGGATTTCTTGTTTACCTACGATGGAAAGGCGAAAGCACCCAAAACGAGTAAAAAGAATGTATATGAAGGATATTTGAATTCTGCGGCACCTCGTTCAGCGCCCGAAAAGCTGTTTGAAAAATATTTAGAAAAAAACAATTCTGTCAAGTGGTTCTATAAAAATGGAGATAAGGGTAGCGAATATTTCTCTATCGTCTACAGGGACAACTTTGGCAAACTGAAGTCGTTTTATCCTGACTACATTATCGGAACGAATGATGGCAAAACATGGATAATAGAAACCAAGGGTGGTTTCAAAGCGTCTGGAGATAGTGAAGATATCGACAAATTCTCAAAGTTCAAATTCGAGGCTTTAAAAAAATATTTGGCAAAACATAATCTCAAGGGAGGATTTGTTCGTCAGAACAAAAACGACATGGAACTTTACATCTGTATCGAAAATTATTCCGATGATATTGGCAGCGACGATTGGAAATCGCTGGAAGATGTATTAGGATAATCTGCATCTTATTTTTTTTAGAAAGACCTTTAAATGGAAAAGTCCCGCGGTTTTTTCGCGGGACTTTTGTGTAAAAAAGGATCCCCGCCTTCGCAGGGATGACATCGAGCGACATATACAATGCCTTTATTATGCCATATTGCGCGGATGCTGGGAAATGGGATGAGATTGCCACGGCTTCGCCTCGCAATGACGTTTATGCAATGAAACGCCTCGGCTATATCTATGGTGACTGGAAAAACGTGAAGGACGAAAACCGGCCTTATCACAAAATCCACTGCATTCTCCTCGACATGAAATCTGTCATGCGGAACTACGCAAACAACCCCGCTGCGCAAAGTGAACTCGCAGGGGTAATCGGCGATTAAATTCTTCATCAGTGTGTCGAGATTTTCTCTAGGTCCTTGATGTTGTGGCTGTGGCTGTGCTTTGCATCGGAGAAGACATGGTTGTGCAAATGGGAATGCGTAACAACGTGTGTATGGGTTATGCCGCCATGCGTGTGCGTGAAAATATGCTGATGCATGTGCGAATGTGAGCGGACAAGCGTATCGTAAACCACAAAAATGGTACCGACAATCATGACCAGGAACGCGACAATGTATTGCAGCGTGATTTTTTCGTTCAGGAGCACGACAGAAAACAGGACGCCGATAAAGGGCGCAAAGGCGTAAAAGGCGCTGGTCTTTGCGGCTCCCAGGTAATGTTGCGCGCGGATGTAGGTGAAAATACTCAGGCCGTAAGCCACAAAGCCGAGCAGCAGGGCGAGCGGGATGTATTTTGCGGCGAAGTTCATTTCGCCTGTGGTAAGCGAAACGACGATGGAACCGATTCCAGAACAGAGGCCTTTTATGGTTACAATCTGGTATGTGCTTTTGTCCGAAATTTTGCGGGTGCAGTTGTTTTCTAGCCCCCAGCAGATGGTCGCGCCGAGAACGAAGATGGAGCCAATCGAGAAGTTGAATCCATCGGCATTTTCGAACGAAAGAATGAAACTGGATATCGTTATGAATAAAATCGCAATCCACAAACGTGTAGACACTTTTTCTCTAAAGATGAATAGCGCAATCAACGTTGTCGCGACGATTTCGAAGTTCCCGAGCAGCGATGCGTTGCTGGATGTTCCGTACTTGACGCCGAACATGAGCAATATGGGTGCGGCGATGTCGAGCAGGATCATTCCCAGCGTGTAGGGGAAATCTTTTTTGCAGAGCCGTTCCGATTGAGGCTCGCGCCTGACATGGAACAGGTAGAGAATGCCAATGCCGAGCCCCGCACCAATATAGAGCAGCCCTGCCATGAATACAGGCGAAATGTGGGCCAGCAGCATTTTGGAGCAGGGAACATTCAGTGCATAAAATGCGGCCGCCGCTATAGCATAACCAATCGCAATGACATTCTTGTCCATGATTTAAATGTAGAATTTTGCATGAATATTAAATCAACAGTAGCCATATTTTTTACGGAAGGCCACGACGCAGATTGCAGTAACCGCAAACGAGGCGATTTCAGCGACAGCGCACGAACTCCAGATGCCGTCAAGCCCGAAGAAAATGGGGAGCGCAAGCACGGCGATGATTTCGAACACGAATGTCCGCAAGAACGAAATGAGAGCCGAAACCAGGCCGTTGTTCAGGGCCGTAAAGAAAGAGGAACCTGCATAGTTTGCGCCCATCAGCAAGTAGGCGAATGAATAGATGACGATGCCGTGGCGAATCATTTCGAATAAATTTGGATCGTAGCCGCCGAAAATTTTTGCCAAAGGTAACGCCAGCGCTTCTGACGAGGCCGTAAGCACGACGCCCGCAACCGCGACAATCACGCAATCCATACGGAATAGATTTTTGAGTTCGCTTGTGTTGCGGGCTCCGTAATGGTAGCTTATGATGGGAGCGCGTCCAAACGAATAGCCCGTAAAGAATGTCGAAAAAATGTAGCTTACATACATGATTGCCCCGTATGCGGCAACGCCCGTATCTCCGGCAATTCTAATAAGCTGGAAATTGTACAGCATGCTTACGATGGACATGGCGATATTTGTAACCAGCTCGGAAACTCCGTTCGACATGGCTTTTGACAACGTGCGGCCATCGAAAACGGGTTTTACGATTCGGAGAGGAGTCTTGTTTCGCAATAGGAAAAATACGAACGGGGTGAAACCTCCGACGGACTGCCCGATAATGGTCGCCAAGGCCGCTCCGGAAATGCCCCATTCCAAAACGACAATGAACAACAGATCCAGAACAACGTTTGTGATGCCCGCTAAAACCGTAAGCGCAAAACCCAGCTTAGGCTTTTCTGCAACAATCATGAAGCAGTAAAAGAGGTGCTGCGCAACGAAGGCGATTCCGCCAAGGGCTGCAATGCGCCCGTAGTGTGTCGCCTGTGAAAGGAATTCGCTGTCGGCACCCAGAAATGCGGCTAATCCTTCCATAAAATAGGATGCCGTGATACTTGCGGTAATTCCGTAAGCGATTGTCGCATACACGATTGTTGAAAACGCCTTGTTCGCTTTTTCGTTATCGCCCTCGCCGAGGAATTTTGCGACGAGCGCGCTGCCGCCGGCCCCCATCATCACGCCGGGAGCGGCAATAAGCATAAGGACCGGCATGACGAGGTTTACGGCAGCAAAAGAAGTCTTTCCGACAAAGTTCGAGACAAATGCGGCATCGACAATGCTGTAGATGGTGGTAAAAAACATTGTCAAGATAGACGGAAAGACGAAGCGAAGCAGCCTTCCGTAAGTGAAGTGGTCCGAAAGCTGAATCTGCATTACAGTTTCCAGCTGACGGCCTCACGGCGGGAATCGATGAACCGGGCGTAGATTCCGCCGTTCTTCACGAGTTCTTCGTGCTTGCCCTGTTCTGCGATGCGGCCCTTGTCTAAGACGGTAATCTGGTCGGCGTGGCGCACGGTTTTTAAGCGGTGTGCGATCATGATGACCGTCTTTTCGCGGGTCAGTTCCTGAATGGCAAGCATCAAGTCGCGTTCATTTTCCGGGTCCACGTTCGCGGTCGCTTCGTCCAGAATGATGACCGGAGAATCCTTCATGATGGCGCGTGCAATCGAGATGCGCTGGCGTTCACCGCCGCTGAGGCTTGCGCCGCCTTCGCCGATGACCGAATTGTAACCGTCGGGGAGCTTTTCAATAAAGTCGTGGCAGCAGGCTTTCTTGGCGGCTTCTACGACTTGCTCGTGCGTGGCGCTCGGATTCCCGAACTTGATGTTGTTTTCTATCGTATCGCGGAACAGATACACGTTCTGGAATACGAAACTGAAGTTTTTCATCAGGCTGTCCATGCTGTAATCTTGCACGCGGCGGCCACCCAGAGTCACCGAGCCTGCGTTTACATCCCAGAAGCGCGAGAGCAAGTGGCAAAGCGTCGTCTTGCCCGAACCGCTCGGGCCCACGATGGCCGTAGTCGTCTTTTCGGGAATGGAAAGCGTCACGTTGTCAATGATTTTGCGCTTGTCGTAGGCAAAATCGATACCGTCGGCCTTGATGTCGTGATTGGCGGGGGCAATGTCTTCGCCATCGATGTCCATGGTGGGCTTGTTCAAGATATCGTTTGCGCGGTTGACCGAAATGTCGACGGCACGGAGGAGTGCCGCGTAGCTACCGCCCAGCTCCAGGGCCGCAAAGAGCATAAAGGAGCACACTAGCATGACGGCGCAGTAGGCAAGTTCCATGGAGCCGTTCAAGTAGAAATGAATCGAGAACATCATGATGGCAACGCCCGTGAGCTTGGCGACAAAAGTCTGCAAGTTCGAAAGCGGGACGCACTTGAGTTCCATGCTGATGTTTGCTGCTGTGCACTTGTCGATGACTTCGTTCAGTTCCTTGGAGCGTTTGCCGGTCATGTTGTAGGCCTTGACTTCGGCGATTCCCTGGATGTATTCGAGAACCTTTTCGACCACCTTGCTGTCGGATTCCACTTTTTCGTGAGAAACGGCGCGGACGTTCATGCGCATGAGCGTGTTGATGAATTGGAAAATCGCAAAGCCGATGGTTGCGACAATCGCAATTCGCCAATCGAAAAAGGCAATCATCACGATGATGAGAATGGTGTCGAGAATGCCCTGCGTGACCATCATGACAACGCGTGTTGCCACATCGCCAAGCTGTTCCATGGTGTTGGTGGTGACGGAGGTGATGTAGCCGAGGCTGTTCTTGTTGAAGTAGCCCATGGGCAGGTAACGCAGGTGTTCGGCGATTTCGATGCGCTTGGAGGCGCAAGTGCGGTAACCGCCCTCGGTTTGCCACATGCTCATGATGCGCTTGGTGACGGTTGCTCCGATAAGGCTTGCTACCATGATTCCAAGCGAAAGCCAGACAATATCCATTGTGAACGGGGCGACGCCCTGTACGTGGCGAATGACGCCCTGCAACATGACTGCCATGGCACCGATGCGGAGTGCCATGAAGAAGGAATTGAAGATTCCCACGATGATAGAGCCGTAGAACTTGTGGCGGTTTTCTGCATTGCAGAAGTTAAAGAATTTAATGAGAGTATCGAACATTTATGCATCCTCCTCGGAATCCTTGGCACTAATGTGGGCTTGCCACATGGACTTGTAGAGACCGCCCTTTTCGAGCAGTTCCTGGTGTGTGCCGCAGCTGTCGATGTTGCCGTCCTTGATGACGTAGAGCTTGTCGGCGTCTTTGACGGTAGAAAGACGGTGCGCAATCACGATGAGTGTCTTGCCTTGTACGAGTTTTGCCACGGATTTCTGGATGATGGCTTCGTTTTCGGGGTCGGTGTAGGCGGTTGCTTCGTCGAGAATGACAATCGGTGCGTTTTTCATCATGGCGCGGGCGATGGCGATGCGCTGGCGCTCGCCACCGGAGAGGTGGGCGCCCGAGCCGCCGACAATCGTGTCGAAACCGTTTTCAAGACTCATGATAAATTCGTAGCAGCCGCTTTGGCGCGCCACCTCTTCGACTTCGGCATCCGATGCCGAAGGCCGCCCGAGCCGAATGTTTTCGCGGACAGACATATCAAAGAGGAAATTATCCTGCGAAACGTAGGCGACGCGGCGGTTGTATTCTTCGAGTGAAAGGTCTCTGATGTTTACGCCGCCGATTTCGATATCGCCGCTGTCAACGTCCCAAAGTGAGGCGATAAGGCGTGCAATCGTCGATTTACCCGAACCGCTCGGACCCACGAATGCGGTAAAACTGCCTTCGGGGAGAACCATGTTGATGCCGTGGAGAATTTCCTTCTTTTCTTCGCCTTCGATGCCCTTGTGGTAGCTAAAGCGCACATCTTTCAGTGTGATGGAATTGTCGGCGGGCTTGCGCAAGTCGACAATGGGGCGTTGCAGTTCGTTCATTTCGAGCACCGAGCCGACTTCGCCGAAAATGACGCCCGCCTTGCTGATGTCGTCGCTGTAACTCATGATGGTAAGGAGTGGCATCATGATACTTACCGAGATGATGATGACGGTGATAAAATCGACGGCCGTAATGGAACCGTTGTAATAGAAGTAACCACCGAACGGCAGAACCGTCAATAGCGTGGCAGGAGCGACTGTGATGGCAAGGGCGTGCGGCCAAATGCAATTGCGCATCCATTCGACAAAACAGTCGCTCCCTTCTTTTGCGGCTACTACAAACTTGTCATAAGAAGACTTTGACTTGCCAAACGCCTTGATGACTTCGATGCCGTTGATGTATTCAACCGCGGTGTCGTTCAACGCCTTCGTTTTCTGGATAGAATTGTCGAACCACTTTTGTGCTCCGGCAAACATGACGGCCATGGCGATCATACCGATCGGGAGCGTTCCAAGCGAGGCTAGTCCCATGCGCCAATCGATATGGAAAAGGTAGACGAACATGAGCACAGGGAGAATCAGGTTCGAGGTAAATTCTGGGACTACGTGCGCAAGCGTCGTTTCCATGCTGTCGATGCGTTCTACCAGGATGTTCTTGAGCGCGCCCGAGGGCATGTCGAGAACAGAACCGAGCGGCACGCGCGAAAGCTTGTCGCAAAGGTCCTTGCGGATGTTGCCGAGAACGTTAAACGTCGCTACGTGCGAAAGCGTCGTCGAAATGCTGTGGAACAGGACATTCCCGAACCAGAACGCCGCAATAATCAGGCATTCCTTAAGGTAAACATCCCAGTCGTGCACGCCCGAAAGCAGTTCGCGCACGATGTTTGCGATAATGATGTAAGGAGCGATTCCGCAAGCGACGCGCAAAAGCGCAAAGAAAATGCTTGCGATGTAGTATTTTTTCTTGTTTTTGGCAAACAGAAAAATCCAAGAGAGCAGAGATTTCTTTTTCATTGCTTTTCCTCCCCAAATGGGTTGAACCCAAATTTTGGAAAAATAAACTTTTGTTTCTACTCCAAATGGTTTTTCATTAAACTTTTTGGAGTAGATGTATTTTGACTCGATTTCTCAATTTGGGGGCGATGAAACACTTATTTGCATATAAATTGATAACTATCGTCATTATTTTGATTGCCGTTGCAGTGGTTGCGTCGCGTGCACAGGAACCGATAGGCGCGAATTCGAGCGAGCCTGCTGAAGAAGTGACGAATTTTGATGACTTTTTTGCTGAAGAATCCTCTGAAAATACTAATGGCAGTGATAAGGTGAATGAAATTGCAAATGATTTGCAAATTGGTGTGACGGTTCTCGACGAGATGGGCGTTGATGGTGAAGGAATCAACGAAGCCGCTCCTGTCGACAAGAAGACAAAGGCGGAATCGGTCAAGGTGATGGATGCTACGGAACTTCAGGGCTCCAGCGCCACTATCGCCGACGCCACGAATCGTTCTTCGGGCGTGAAAATTCGCCAGTCGGGCGGCATGGGCAGCGAAAGCAAAATCAATATCCGCGGCATGGAAGGGAAGAACGTGAAGGTGCTTGTCGATGGCGTGCCTGTCGATAACGGCAACGGAAATTTCTCGGTCAACGACATCCCAATCGACAAGATTGACCGCATTGAGATATACAAGAGTTACGTGCCCGAACGCTTTGCGACTGACGGCATGGGCGGTGTGATTAACATTGTGACGCATGACTTGCCCAAGAGTTCTGTGACTGGTTCCTACAGCTTCGGGAGTTTCAATACGCACAAGGCTTCGCTCGACGCAAAGTATGTGTGGGTGGTCGATTCGCTTAAGAGTCGCTCTATTGCAACGGGAATCTCTGCCTACTTCAACTACTCCGACAACGATTACGAATTTACCACGCCCTACATGGATACGACCGTAACGCGTGATCACGACCGCTATTACAGTTACAATGTGCTGCCGTATGTCTCGTTCGAAAGGTTCTTTTTTGACCGCATGACCCTTGGCGTAATTTACAACGCAATGGATAAGGAAATCCAGTCGAATGCCCACCGCATCGAAGAGGCTACCGCAAATGCGCAGTCGTACGGCGTGAATCTTTCCCTCGAAAAGGCAAACCTGTTTGTGAAGGGGCTTTCGATGGGACTTTCACTGAGCTACGCCTTCGGCAAGGAGGCGGTTGTCGATACGAGCCACACGTATTATTATGGCTGGAGTAAAGAGAATCCCCGCGAAAGCAAAAAGGCCTATGGCGAAATCACGATGGGCGGGGCTTCGCATATAGAACGCAAGAACCAGACTTTTGTTGCTCCCTGGAATTTTGATTATGCGTTTACCCAGAATCATATTCTTACCTGGAGTGGCCTGTATCGCTATGAATCCCAGAAACCGACTGACAAGCGCTCCGTTAAAGGACAAAGGCTCAACAATGCCGGATTCCCGGGCCACAGCCATTCGCTGGTATCGGGCCTTTCGCTCGAAAACAATTTCTGGAATGAACGAATCCAGAACGTGGCGGGCATCAAGGGGTATTATTATATCATCGAAGCCGAAAATGACGGCGAAAATCGAATCCAGCAGCTTGCCGATGACTATGCCGACAATAAGGATTTTGGTTACAGCGAAAACCTGCGCGTGAAAATTCTGGATCAGGTTGCCGTTGTTGATCAGTTTGCGGTCAAGGGCGGCTACCAGCATAGCCTGCGATTCCCGACTCGCGAAGAAATCTTTGGCGACGGCATGTATGTGCAGTGCGCCCCGAACCTGAAGCCAGAAAAGTCGGACAACTTTACAGCGGGTGCCGAACTCGACCTGCGAGAGATTCCGTTGCTCTTGAAGCTGCATCTGGAATTCAATTGGTTCTATATGCTTATGGATGACCGCATTTTCTGGAACAATTATGCGGCTATTCCGCGCCCGTATTACAACAGCGTCGGTACCAAGACGACCGGCTTTGAAATCGATGCCGCTGTCGATATCAACGAGTATGTATCGCTTTCTTATAACCTGACTAAGCAAGATGCTGAAAGCCGCGAAACCGATTTGGCGTTTGGAATTGCGAAGGGCTTGACCGTACCGAATATTCCCACGCTTTACATGAACTTCGGTGCAGAATTCCATATCGGCGACTTGCTTTTCCGTGATGACTTTTTCAAGCTTTACTGGCTTGCAAACTACACCGACGAATATTACTACTCGTGGAAGGTCTCCAACAAACAGGACAGAACCATTCCTAGTTCCTTCTCGCAGGATTTGGGTGTCGAATATTCGATCTTTGCCAATAAGCTTTCGTGGAATTTTGAAGTGCGCAACTTCATGGATAGGCTCGTCTACGACAAGTATGGTGAATCCAAGCCCGGTCGCGCCTTTGCAACAAAAATCAAGTTTACACTATAAACAAAAGGAAGTCAAATGAACCTCTTTAAAAATAAAATCATGATGGCCTTGGCATCGGCAAGCCTTGTCTTTGGCCTTGCCGCTTGCGATGATTCTAGCAGTGCCTCTACAGATGAGCCGACGAGTTCCAGTTCTGTCGAAAAGACTAAGGACAAGAGCTCTTCTTCGAAGGGAAAGAGTTCTTCTTCTAAAAAAGAAAGCAAAAGTTCTAGTTCTTCTAAGGCAGATGATAAGTCTAGCTCTTCTAAGGAAGAAAAGCAGGAAGAATCCAAGTACGTTCTCTCCTTTATTATGGAAACTTCGCAGTTTGTGGGTATCGCTCCGCTTTCTGCCGACCAGAAAAAGGTCGTCAAGGATTTTATCGAAGCTCCGAACGCTGGTTCCGTCGCCTATTTCAACGGCTCTGTCTATATACTTGCTACAGACGACGCCATGAACAGTACGCTTTCTCGTTACGAGGTTGATGACGATTACAAGATGGCTGACAAGCCCGCTGCCACGGCCAAGTTTACGGGTACAAACGCCATCGCCATGAAGTTCTTGCATACAGAAAAGTCTGACGGAAAACTGTATGTGGAACAGGCTTTGGGCGATGCGATTACTGTCGTTGATATCAAGACGCTCAAGACGGTTAAGACGATTGACCTTTCTGGCTATCTTGATGAAGAAAGCGGAGCCATGAGTACGGTCCCGGGTTCTGCAGTCATTAAGGGAGACAAAATGTATGTGTCGCTCAACCAGTTCGTCGATTTCACCAACTTGATTGCCGGCCCGCGCGGTTCCGTGGCGATTATTGACTTGAATGCCGACGAGGTGGAAAAGGTCATCTACACCGACAAGGTGGCGGCTCTCGGCGGTATGGACGACATGAACGGAACGGCCTCTTTTGTTGACGAAAATGGCGATATCTACTTCTATTCCAACGCCTCCTACAGCTTTATTGAAGGATACCAGGAAGGCTGGGTACGTATCAAGAGTGGCGAAAGCGAATTCGATACCAGCTGGGTGTTCCGCATGCACGATGCGGCCTACGACGGCAAGAAGACCAACAATAACAGCCTGATGGTCGGCGGCACCTACATTGGTGACGGCAAGTTCTTCGGATTCTTTGGCAACTTCGCCGATCCGACTAACTTCAACAACTACGAATGGGAATTCGTGGTGGTCGATGTCTACAAGAAGACTGTTGAAAAGGTCAAGGGCCTTACTCCGACCATCCCGTGGTTTGCTCCTTCTATCCACCTCGATGCCGACGGCAAGAGCGTCCTCGTTGGCCACGCTGACAGCAAGGGCGGTGCCATTTACCGCTACGATATTGCCAGCGGCAAGGTCACTAAGGAAATGGACGTGACCACCGGAACTGCCTACTACATCGTCCCGATTGTAGATTATTTCTATGACGTCAGACGCTGCTGTAACGCTAAATAAGTATTTTGTCCAATCACCTACGGCCACCTTGCGAAAGCGGGGTGGCTGTTTTTTTTGAGAAGGGGAGGTCGTGGTTATTTTCCCTTCATACTTGCCTGAATTTTGGCAATAACCTCCTCCGGTGTCACAAAATTCAAAATGCTAAAAGCCGTCATTTCATTACCCATGTCCTTGAACGAGGCTCCAAAATGATAAACGGTATCATCTATTAGCAGGAATCGGTCATGGATGGTGCGCATAGTTTTTAGTTCCAAGCCGGGATGTTGCTTGTTGTGCATGTCCTTGGCTGCTTTGAATTCGGGTGTGATGCGTGCGGAATAAATGACCGCCTTAATATTTTTCGCACGCATCGCGGCAAATTTCAAAACCTCGATATTTGCATACGGATCGATAAACACCACGGACTGTTTCGCAGATTTCACTAAATCCGCAATCAGTACAAGCCCGTCAAACCGAGTCCCTGTTGCAAGAATGCCTCCAGTCGGTGTTTGTGCCGCTTTAACGAAAAAATCAATGTGTTTTTCGACGGTCGATAGGCGAGTGTTTACATTTTCAAGTTTCGATCCCTGTTTTTCAATTAATTGCCTTTGTTCCTGAAACTGATTGGCAATCTGCATTCCTGTTGCAACCATTCGTTGGTTCACGGCATAGCCCTTGAGCATATATTCCTTCAGGATTTTATTTGCCCAACGACGGAATAATGTTGCGTTTTTGCTATTGACTCTGTATCCGATTGAAAGAATTGCATCGAGATTATAATACTTGGTTTCATACACCTGCTTTGAGTCTTTGCCCATATGTTCCAAAATGGAACATGTGCTGCTTTCATCTAGTTCTTGCGATGCGTAGATATTTTTTAAGTGCTTTGTAATGGCCGGTCGTTTGGTGCCAAATAAATCGGCAATTTGCGCTTGCGTGAGCCAGACCGTCTCGTTTTCAACGCGCACCTCCAAGCGGACTTCTCCTTCCGGCTGGTAAAGGACGATTTCACCTTTTTCTTCATTTTCGTTCATTTTTTACTCCAATAAACAAAAAAAGCCGGCCTTTGGATATATTAAAATCCCAATAATTGTTGGGGATATACCAAAAGGCCGACTTATTCGTCAGTCATGGCTTGCAGACGGAATTCCGCTGCCAGTGCCTGTTAGGGGATAATATACAAAATTTTTGGATAAAAGGGGAAAGCCTTCCCCTCGCTACAGCCCCGGCCCCTCCCTGGTGTCATGCCCGACTTGGTCGGGCATCTCCTATTAAACCCGCCCTAGCCGGGTCTTCCGCTACCTCTTCTCCTAGGGGCGTAGCCCCTAAAACCCCAAGATGTCATGCCGTACTTGAAGTTGCATCTCTTTTTTATGCATATTTATCTAATTTTAGAGAGACTTGTTTACGCTTTCGGTCGTAATAAAGCAAATTTGTAGCAGGATAAATTCGGTACTTGATATGAAAAACATCATCCTTATAGATTATGAAAATCTTCAAGTGAGAAATCTTGATGATGTTTATCATCTAGATGCTGATATCTATGTTTTTCGTGGCCCGACTCAAAATAAACTTCCTGCTGAACTCATTGAGAGTGCGCAGAAGTTTGGATCGCGAATTACGTGGATAAAAACTAGTCGGCCAGGATATAATGCCTTAGATTTCCATATTGCGTATTATGTAGGACAAATGGTGCAAAATGATCCGAAGGTGTTTTTTCATATTGTTTCTAAGGATGATGGCTTTGATGCCCTGATAGACTTTATGAAAGAACGGAAACTTTTTATTGATCGTGTAGAGTCAATAGATGAAATTCCTTTGGTCAAGAAAATGAAAGCGATAGAGAGTAACCCAGTTGCTTTTATTAAGGACAGAATTTTGAATGTTTCTAGTCCGTCCCGACTCAAGACTTTGCGGACAGCAATTGCAAAGTGGCTAGAAAAAGACGAAGAAAAACTTATTGATGGAATTGTCGAGTCGCTTAAGAAGGAAAAGTTCCTTGAAATTGATGCACAGGGGAAGGTGAATTACCCGAAAAAGCGTTAGGGATAGTTACCCCTTGGGGCGGAGACTTGCTTGCAAGGCTCCGTGAGCGAAGCGAGTATAGCCCGACCCACGCCTGTGGGGAACGCCCTGTTTTTACCCCCATTTTCCATAGTTTTGCCTTTACTAATTAGCCAAGGCTTTCTAAATTTAGCTATGACTAATATATAAGGTCTAATTTTCGACCAAACGGAGCCGTCCTATGGAACAAGTCAAGTTAAGCCAGAGCCTTGAAGACTACTTGGAAATGGTGCATATGCTGCGCCTTGCGAACGGGATTGCCCGTGTTCGCGACATTGCGGCGGCGCTCAAGGTCAAGATGCCGTCGGTTGCCAAGGCGGTGATTGAACTCAAGAAGCTAGGCCTTGTGACGCAGGAGCCTTACAGTGGCATTGAACTCACTTCTGAAGGTGCGCTCGTTGCGTCCCAGATTCTGAACCGTCACATTCTGTTGAAGGGCTTCCTGATCAAGCTCGGCGTGTCCGAGGCGATTGCCGACAAGGACGCCTGCTGCATGGAGCACATCCTTTCGGCGGAGACTCTCGAGAAAATCGAGGAATTTGTGAACACGCCCAATGAGCCGTCGAAAAAGTCGAAGACCGCTAAATCTACGAAAAAGTAAATCGTTGGTGTATGAATAACGAACCGAAGTTTTCGGAACTTAAAAAAGGCGACAAGGCCGAAATTATTGGATACAACACGGGTGCGTGGCGTGGTGCTGCAGGTTTTGCAGGTGGCTCCGCTCGGCGACCCGGTCGAGGTCAGTGTGCTTTCGTACAGGCTCTCGCTCCGCAAGCAAGAAGCCAATGTGCTTAAGCTGAGGAGGGTCTGATGCCTATCGAGAAAGAGATTTTCACGATTGCGATTGCGGGTAACCCGAACTGCGGAAAGACCGCATTGTTCAACTCGCTTACCGGCTCGAACCAGATTGTGGGCAACTGGCCGGGCGTGACCGTCGAAAAGAAGGAAGGTCAGTTCAAGCTCGACAACCACACGATTCGCGTGGTGGACCTGCCGGGCATCTATGCGCTTTTCGCGAACTCCGAAGACGAACGCGCCGCTCTTGATTACCTGCTCAAGGGCGAGGCGGACCTGGTGGTGAACATCCTGGATGCCACGAACCTGGAGCGCAACCTGTTCCTCACGAGCCAGCTGATGGAAAAGGGTGTGCCGATGGTATTGGCGGTGAACATGATGGATATCGCGGCGAGTCGCGGCATCCATGTGGACCTGCACAAGCTCGAAGAAATCCTCGGCGTGACGGCGATTGGCCTCACGGCGGTTTCGCCCAAGAGCTGCGAAGGCTTCGTGAACGACTTGCACAAGCTGCTGCATAACAGCCGCGAGCTTCCGCTCCCGAAGGCGGTCAAGCATTCTGAAGTCCTGGAAAAGCTGATTGAAGAAATTTCGGTGCCGCTCAAGCCCGTGGCCGATAAACTCGGCGCAAGCCCGCGCTGGACGGCGGTGCAGTACCTGGAGCATAGTGGGCGAGTGCTGGAACTTGCCGACGAACTCGGTGTCGAAATCCCGCATGACAAGATTGAAGAAGACTTGGGCGAAGAGGTGGAATTTGCATTGGCCGATTCCCGCTACTCCTATGCCCGCGACATCGCGAAGGCGGTCATCCGCGACAACACCAATAAGCGTACGCGAACCGACAAACTCGACAAGCTCTTCCTGAACCGCATTCTGGGAATCCCGCTTTTCCTTATCGCCATGTATCTGGTGTTCTGGTTTGCGGTAAAGGTCGGCAGCGCGTTCATCGATTTCTTTGACATTCTGTTCGGCGGAATTTTCGTGGACGGCATGACTGAACTCCTGACGAAGATTGGCGCGCCGGGGGTTGTCGTGGCGCTTTTGGCGAACGGCATCGGTACGGGTATCCAGACGGTGTCGACGTTCATTCCGGTCATCTTCTTTATGTTCCTTTGCCTTTCGTTCCTTGAAGATTCCGGCTATATGTCGCGTGCGGCGTTCGTAGCGGATCGCTTTATGCGGTTCCTCGGGCTTCCGGGCAAGGCGTTCGTGCCGATGATCGTGGGCTTCGGCTGCTCGGTGCCGGCGCTCATGGGCACGCGTACGCTCGAAAACAAGCGCGAAAGGTTCCTTACTTTGTTCCTGGTGCCGTTCATGAGCTGCGGCGCGCGCCTTCCGGTGTATGCGCTGTTCGGTGCGGCGTTCTTCGGCGAAAGCGCAGGGACGCTCGTGTTCGGAATTTACCTGACGGGCATTGTGATTGCTCTGATTTACGGCCTGCTCTTGCGCCATACGGTTTTCATGGGCAAGGAATCGACATTCATCATGGAACTGCCGCCTTACCATTTGCCCAAGGTGCGCAACCTTTTCCGCCACGCATGGCTCCGTCTCAAGGAATTCGTTTTCCGCGCGGGCAAGGTCGTGCTCATTATGGTGACGGTGCTCGGCTTTATGGGTTCCGTTGGAACGGACGGAAGTTTCGGTAACGACAACAACGAAAAGTCGGTGTTGAGTGCCGTGGGTACGGTGATTACGCCGGTGTTCGAACCCTTCGGTGTCGAACGCGATAACTGGCCAGCTTCGGTGGCGCTCTTTACGGGGCTCTTTGCGAAGGAAGCAATTGTCGGTACGCTCAATTCGTTGTATGCCATTGAGGGCACGGGCGACGCTAACACTGCCGTAAAAGCGGGGGAGGCCGGCGCGACAGAGACTGCTGCCGAAACCGCGGCGGACAATGGCTTTAGCCTGAAATCCACTATAAAAGAGGCTCTCGTGAGTGTTCCGGCGAACCTGGTGGAAGTCTTTACATCGATTGCAAACCCGCTGGGTGTCAAGGCTGCGATTGAAGAATCCGAAGGTGCCGGAAACGAAGGCGCGTACAAGACGATGCAGGCGCATTTCAACCTCGGGCGTTTCCAGGTGCTGGCCTACCTGTTATTTATATTGCTCTATGTGCCGTGCCTTGCCGCCATGGGAACCGCCTTCCGCGAACTCGGGCACTTCTATGGGACACTTATGATGGTGCTTCAGACAGTCATTGGCTGGAGTCTCTCGGTACTGTTCTTCCAGGTGACCTGCGGGCATTCTACCGCGTGGATTGTAACCTCGGTGGCACTCCTCGCCGGTGTGGTCGTGAGCCTCGTGCTGATTGGCCGTAATCAGCGCAAAAAGAAGGTCTTCGAGTAGATTCTTGAGGGGCGAGTATCGTAAAGGGCGGCAGCGAAAATGCCGTCCTTTTGTTTTACATGTAATGTAAATGCGTTGTAGTATTTTACAAAATTTGAAATTCGAAAATCGCGAAAATGCCTTTGTAATCTAGGCCTTTTACATTTTTGACCATATTTTCAATAATTGGCGGGTGTTTTACATGTTTGGCACGATTTTTGCAAATAAAGAGCGCAAAAAGCAAGAAAAGGACTTTTATGAACGCTCAAGCTCTTTACGATCCGATGAACGAACACGACGCCTGTGGTGTCGGCCTGGTCGCTAATATTAATAATGTTGCCTCGCACCAGATTGTGCTGCAGGGCATTACTGTTTTGAAAAGGCTCATGCACCGCGGTGCAGCAGGTGGAGACCCGGAAACCGGCGACGGTGCGGGTCTTTTGCTTTCTATGCCGCACAAGTTCTTCCGCAAGGTGAACGCGAACCTGCCGGAACGTTATGGCGTGGCGATGTTCTTTGTGGACAATACGCTCGAGGCTACCGCCTTTGACGCGAAGATTAAGGAGATTGCCGCTGCCGAGGGCATGCCGGTGCTGAACTTCCGCGAGGTTCCGGTGAATGCCGACAAGATTGGTCGCACGGCCCGTGAGACATTGCCGCATATCCGCCAGGCGTTCTTCGATGGTTCCGCTTTCGAATCCGACAGCGCGTTCGACATCAAGCTCTATGTGGCCCGCCGCCTGATGGAAAAGGCTTGCAAGGGCCTCTACATCTGCAGCTGCAGCCGCCGTAGCATTGTATATAAGGGCCTGCTTCTGGCAAGCCAGATCGAGGGCTTCTACAAGGATCTGAACGATCTCGATTTCGAAAGCCCGATTGCGCTTGTTCACCAGCGCTACTCCACGAACACTTTCCCGACTTGGCCGCTCGCGCATCCGTTCCGCTACCTCGCTCATAACGGCGAAATCAATACGCTGCGCGGTAACCTCAACAGCCTGCGTGCACGCGAGCCGCACCTGAAGAGCGATATTATCGGCGATGACCTGCAGAAGCTTCTCCCGCTTGTTCCGGCGGGCCAGAGCGACTCGGCTAGCCTTGACAACATGTTTGAGCTCCTCGTCGCAGCGGGTCGTAGCCTCCCGCATGCGATGATGATGCTCATGCCTCAGGCCTGGGGCAAGAAGCATTACTTGGGCCGCGACGTGCGCGGGTTCTTTGAATACGAATCCATGCTCATGGAACCGTGGGATGGCCCTGCCGCCGTTGCTTTCTCTGACGGTGTGAATGCTGGTGCAATTCTCGACCGCAACGGTCTTCGTCCGGCACGTTACACTTTATGTAAAGACGGTCTCTTCGTGATGGCGTCCGAGACGGGCGTACTCGACCTCCGCGACGACGAAGTTGAAGAAAAGGGCCGCCTGAAACCCGGTGAGATTATCTACCTCGACCTTGAAAACCACCGTATCTTGAAGAATGCGGAGATGAAGGCTCAGGTGGCGAGAGCCAAGCCTTACCGCCGCTGGGTTGCCGAAAACAAGATGAGCGTCCGTGGGCTCTTCAGCGAAATCAACCCGTCCGATGTTCCCGAAGATATCCTGGTGCAGCAGAAGCGCTTTGGTTATTCTGCCGAAGACCTCTCCATCATCTTGCAGCCGATGGCCAAGAACGGTGCCGAACCGATTGGCTCCATGGGTAACGATGCCGCGCTTGCCGTACTTTCGGACAAGCCGCAGCCGCTGTTCAACTACTTCAAGCAGTTGTTCGCTCAGGTGACGAACCCGCCGATTGACCCGATTCGCGAAGAGCTGGTGATGAGTCTTACGACCTACATTGGGAACCACGGCAACATCCTGGAAGAGACTCCGGAGCAGGCACACCTCATCAAGATTCCGCGCCCGATTGTGACCGAAGATGAAATCCGCCGCTTTGAAAATATTGGCGATAAGGCTTTCAAGGCGAAAGTGCTCAAGATGCAGTTCCCGCTCGGCGGAAACGGCGAAGTGCTGGAAGCTGCCTTGCAGAACCTCGCCGGCGATGCCGTGCGTGCGGTGAACGACAATTACGATATCATCGTGCTTTCGGACAAGAACATTGATTGGGGCTACGTGCCTATGCCTTCGCTCCTTGCGACGGCTTGCGTGAACCGCGCCCTGGTGGAAGCGGGCGTGCGCCCTGAAATCGGTTTGATTGTTCAGTCCGGTGAAGTTCGCGAAGTGATGCACTTTGCTCTGCTGCTCGGTTACGGAGCGACGGTCATCAACCCGTATCTTGCGTTTGAGAGCATTACCAACATGTGCCACAACGGCGACCTGGATGTGGATCCGGTGACGGCTGCCGCGAACTACGTGAAGGCGGTGGACAAGGGCCTCTTGAAGATTATGAGCAAGATGGGTATTTCCACGCTCCGCAGCTACCGCAGTGCACAGATTTTCGAAGCCGTGGGCCTGAACCACGAACTCATTGAGAAGTTCCTGCCGGGTACGGCAAGCCGTATCGAAGGTATCGGCCTCGAAGAGATTGCCCGCGAAGTGGGCGAGCGCCAGAAGATTGCATTTGCCGATGCAAGCAAGGTGCTTCAGTCGGGCGGCCAGTATGCATTCCGCAAGGAAGGCGAAAAGCACTTGTGGACTCCGCAGTCGCTTGCCGCGTTCCGCCAGGCGGTGCAGGGTGGCGACTACGAGAAGTTCAAGGTCTACAGCAAGCTCATCAACGACCAGTCTGAACGTCAGGCGACTTTGCGTGGTCTTTTCAAGTTCAAGAAAGCGACTCCGATTGACATTAGCGAAGTCGAATCTCGCGAATCGATTATCCATCACTTTGTGGCGGGCGCGATGAGCCTTGGCTCCTTGAGCCCCGAGGCCCACGAGACCATTGCCATTGCCATGAACCGCATCGGTGCCATGAGCAACTGCGGTGAAGGTGGTGAAGACCCTGACCGCGATACTCCGGCCTCCAACGGCGATATCCGCAGTTCTGCGATTCGCCAGGTTGCCTCGGGCCGCTTTGGCGTGACCATCGATTACCTGCGCCATGCGAAGGATTTGCAAATCAAGATGGCCCAGGGCGCAAAGCCCGGTGAAGGTGGCCAGTTGCCGGCTCACAAGGTGAACGAGTTCGTGGCACGTATCCGTCACTCCATCCCGAATGTGTCGCTGATTTCTCCGCCGCCGCACCATGATATTTACTCCATCGAAGACTTGGCGCAGTTGATTTACGACCTGCGCAACGCCAACCCGAAGGCCCGTGTTTCCGTGAAGCTCGTGTCCGAAGTGGGTGTGGGTACGATTGCCGCGGGTGTCGCGAAGGCCCATGCCGACGTGGTGCTGATTTCCGGTCACGATGGCGGTACGGGTGCATCTCCGCTTACCTCCATCAAGCATGCCGGCCTCCCGTGGGAACTCGGTATTGCCGAAGCGGAACAGACGCTCGTGCTCAACGACTTGCGTGGCCGCATCAAATTGCAGGTCGATGGCCAGCTCAAGACGGGCCGCGACGTTGTGGTGGCCGCCCTCCTCGGTGCCGAAGAATTCGGCTTTGCAACGAACCTTCTCGTAAGCCTTGGCTGCGTGATGGACCGCAAGTGCCATACGAACAAGTGCCCGATGGGTATCGCTACGCAGGATCCGGACTACCGCAAGCGCTTTGCGGGCAAGCCCGAATACGTGGAAAACTTCCTGTTCTTCATCGCCGACGAAGTCCGCGAAATTCTCGCAAGCCTTGGCCTCAGGAGCCTCTCCGAAGCCTGCGGCCGCAGCGACCTCCTGGAACGCGACGAGGCGATTGCCTTCTACAAGGCTCACAACCTCGACTTCTCCAAGATTTTTGAGACCGTCAATGGCGGCATCAAGTCCTTCGACAAGAACTTTGTGAAGGAACCGCTTGAAAACTTCGACCGTCGTGAACTCCTGCCGTTCGTGGCCGACACGCTCAAGAGCGGCAAGGCCGTAGAACTCTGCACGGTGGTGCACAACGTCGACCGTACGGTGGGTACGGAACTTTCCGGCGAGGTGGACGAACACTTCGGCGTGAAGGGCCTCCCCGAAGATACCATCAAGATTCACCTTCAGGGTGTTGCGGGTCAGAGCTTCGGTGCATTCCTCGCTCCGGGTATTACGCTCGACCTCGAAGGCGAAGCGAACGACTTTATGGGCAAGGGCCTCTCGGGCGGTAAGATTATCGTGCGCCCGCCTAGCAATGCAAGCTTCAAGGCCGAAGACAACGTGATTGCAGGTAACGTCATCGGTTACGGTGGAACTTCGGGCAAGATCTTTATCAACGGTCTTGCTGGTGAACGCTTCGGTATCCGTAACTCGGGTATGCTCCTGGTGAGTGAAGGCGTGGGCGACCACGGCTGTGAATACATGACGGGCGGTCGCGTTGTAGTGCTTGGCCGCGTGGGCGTGAACTTCGCCGCAGGTATGACGGGAGGCTTTGCCTACGTGTACGACGAAACGGGTCACTTTGACCTGAGCTGCAACGTGGATTCTGCCGACCTTGAAAGCGTGCTCCCCGGTACCGAGAGCGAAAGCGAATTGCTCGACATCATCAACCAGCACGTTCAGGCGACGGGTAGCGAGAAGGGCAAACGCATTCTCGAGAACTGGAATAGCGAACGTCCGAAGTTCGTGAAGATATTCCCGGTGGATTATAGGAACGCTCTTTTGAAGGCCCAAAAGGCATAGGGATTTGAGGTTAATATGCAGGAAATCAACCGAATCGCAGACATCTACCGCCCTGTCGAAGAGCGTGTCAAGGACAATAACGAAGTCGAACGCAAGCTCACTTCGATAGAGGTCATCAATCAGGCGAGCCGCTGCCACACATGCGGAATCCCGTTCTGCCATGGTGCGGGTTGCCCCCTCGGTAACCTCGTCCCCGAATTCAATGCGGCTGTTGCCGTAGGGAATGCGGAACGCGCTTACGATATCATCAGCAAGACGGCGTTCTTCCCGGAGTTTACGGGCCGCGTTTGTCCCGCGCTTTGCGAGTCCGCCTGTACCGGCAACGTGCATAACGACCCGGTGATGGTGCGCCAGATCGAAAAGTTCATCATCGAGACCGCCTTCGAGGAAGGTCGCGTGGTGTTGCCGACGGCTGAACCCAACGGCAAGTCTGCCGCTGTCATCGGTTCTGGTCCTTCGGGCCTGTTCGCAGCCGAGGCATTGCGCCGCAAGGGCTATGCCGTCACGGTCTTCGAAAAGCAACCGAAGGCGGGTGGCCTGCTGCGCTACGGTATCCCGAACTGGAAACTTGACAAGTCCATTATCGACCGCCGCATCGCTTTGCTCGAAGCCGCCGGAATCAAGTTCGTCTACAATACCGAAATCGGCAAGGACATTGCCGCGGAATACGTCCACAAGAATTATGACGAGGTGTTCCTCGCTATCGGTACGCCGAACGCCCGCGACTTGAAAATCCCGGGTCGCGAAGCCGAAGGAATCTTCCTCGCTCTCGACTTCTTGCACGGTGCCGAAAAGCCGGGCGAAACCAATCCCGAAAAGTTCAGCGCGAAGGGCCGTAAGGTTCTGGTGATTGGCGGTGGCGATACGGGTAACGACTGCGTGGGCAAGGCCATCCGTGAAGGCTGCGAAAGCGTACTCCAGGTGGAATTCATGCCCAAGCCTCCCGAGGAACGTTCCCCGTCTACACCGTGGCCCGATTGGCCGTACATGCTGCGTACCAGCTATGCCCAGCACGAAGGCGGCGAGCGCCGTTGGAATGTTTCTTCCAAGCAGTTCATCGTGAAGGACGGCCGCGTGGCCGGCGTGGAAGCGGTTCGCGTGGAATGGGAAATGTCCCCGCAGGGTCGCCCGCTCAAGCCGAACGAAGTCCCGAATTCTACCGAAGTCATCGATACCGACTTGGTGGTGCTCGCCATGGGATTCACCGGCGTGCCTGCCGAAGGCATCGTGAACGACTTGGGCCTGCAACTCACTCCGCGTACGGCGATTATTGCAGATTCTGCCCGACACATCCATGCGGTGGGCGACTGTGCGAATGGCGCTTCCCTCGTGGTGCGTGCCATGGCCGACGCGAAGGCGAAAGTCGCGGCACTCAAGTAATGGTTTACAGCTTGTCGTGATATAAACTGCAATCAATTATTGTAATATAAACTGCGCGCGGAATTATGTTCGGATTTTACCGTTTCGCATGCGTTTCTCCGGTGTTGAAGGTGGCCGATACCGCCTACAATACCGAGGAAATTATCAGAAGCGTGAAAATTGCTGCCTCTAACGGGGCGGCTTTTGTTGTTTTCCCGGAACTTTGCATTACGGGTTATACCTGCAGCGATTTGTTCCACCAAGAACTGCTTTTGCAGAACAGCACCCGCAGTTTGCTGAAAATTGCGGAAGCCTTGAAAGATAGCGACGCCGTGATTGCGGTTGGCCTGCCTTTGCGTATATTTGGTCGACTGTATAACTGCGCCGCCTTCGTGCAGCGCGGCAAGGTAATTGCGGTGACGCCCAAGATACACTTGCCGAACCAGCGTGAATTCTACGAGAAACGGCATTTTTCTAGCGGGCGCGATTTGTTGCGCGGTGATGCAGGCAATGGCTGCGCTCCTCTCCGTTGTTTTATCGAAGGTGCGGGCGAAGTACCTATCACGAATTTTATTACTGTGAAGGGCTGCGCATCTTGTAATTCGGGTTCCGAGGTTCGCATCGGCGTGGAACTTTGCGAAGACTTGTGGACACCGGCGCCACCCAGCGGGGAACTTGCTCTTGCGGGCGCGAACGTCATCGTGAATCTCTCCGCGAGCGATGCGCTGGTAGGCAAGCGCGATTACCGCAGAAACTTGGTGATGAACCAGTCGGCGCGTTGCATGGCGGCCTACGTGTACGCCTCTGCCGGAGTGCACGAATCTACGACGGACATGGTCTTCAGTGGTCATTTGATGATTGCGGAAAACGGGAGCATGCTTGCCGAAAGCAAGCCGTTCTCGCGCGAAACCGAAATTGTCTATGCCGACGTGGATGTGGAACGGTTGAATATGCAGCGCCTGAGCGAAGGTTCGTTCCAGGATTTTGATAGCCGTGCCATCATCGCGCGGGCGGCAACACTTGATGGCCTGCGTGCTTGCGATACGCTCCAGTACCGCTTTGTTTCGCCTACGCCTTTTGTGCCGGGAAACACCGAAACCCGTGATATAAATTGCACCGAAATTTTCAACATTCAATGTGCAGGGCTTGCTAAGCGCCTTGAGGCGACACGCAGCAAGCGTGCGGTGATTGGCCTGAGCGGCGGGCTCGATTCTACGCTCGCGCTTCTTGTAGTTGCGGAAACGTTCAAGCTGTTGAACCGCCCGGCAAAAGAAATTCTCGCGCTCACGATGCCCGGATTCGGCACTACAAAGCGTACCAAGAACAATGCGGTTGAACTTGCGAAACTCCTGGACCGTCGATATCCAGAAGGCATGCCTCCAGCATTTCGCTGACATCGGGCACGACCCGCAGAAACTCGACGTGACTTACGAGAACGTGCAGGCCCGCGAGCGTACGCAGATTTTGATGGACATCGCGAACAGCGAAGGCGGAATCGTTATCGGTACGGGCGACCTCTCCGAAATCGCGCTGGGCTGGAGTACCTACAACGCCGATCACATGTCCATGTATGCGGTGAACTGCGATATCCCCAAGACCCTCGTGCGGCATATCGTAAGCTGGTATGCCGACAGGTCCGGCGCGGAATCCATCCCGAATCAAAATGGCGCGCATCTAGATGCCGGCGAAAAAGCGAATTTGGCATCCGGCGAAAAAGGCGAGGCCCTCGCCGCCGTTCTCCGAGATATCCTCGACACGCCTGTCTCTCCGGAACTTTTACCCGCCGATTCAAGCGGCCAGATTGCGCAAAAGACGGAGAGCATTCTCGGTGCATACGAGATTCACGACTTCTTCCTGTATCATTTCGCGAAATACGGCGCCACTCCCGAAAAACTCCGCTACCTCGCAAAATACGCCTTCAATGGCCAGCATACCGACGAAGAAATCGACAAGGCGCTCGCCGTCTTTATCAGGCGTTTCTTTACGCAGCAATTTAAGCGCAGCTGCATTCCCGACGGCCCCAAAGTCGGTACCATCTCGCTGTCGCCCCGCGCCGACTGGCGCATGCCCAGCGACGCCTCTGCATCTGACTGGTTCTAGCTCGACAATTCACGATTAAAATTCTCTCAATCGAATCGCCATGAACAATGGCGATAAAAAAATGCATAGAAAACCCCGAGACTTTTGTCTCGGGGCTTCTATCATGGAGTGAGGGAGGATGTGTTAGGGACAAACCATTACATGTTGCTGAAGATTTGGAACCCGCTGTAGGATTCTTGTCCGTGTTCGCTTTGGTCGAGGCCGCGGAGTTCTTGACGTTCCGTGACGCGCAGGCCCATGGTCTTCTTGATGACGAAGAATATCAGGCTAGCGGCACCGAAGCAGGGGAGAGCGTAGGCGGCGACACCGATGAGCTGAGTGAGCACGCTGTAATCGCCCGTCATATCGAAGATACCCACGGCAATCGTGCCCCACACGCCGTTCACCAGGTGAACCGAGAGAGCACCGACCGGGTCGTCCAAGTGCAGGCGGTCGAACATGAACACCGCACCGACTACGAGCACGCCAGCGATGGCACCGATAATCCAGGAGGAAAGCGGAGTCACCACGTCGGCACCGGCTGTGATTGCCACGAGACCGGCAAGGCATCCGTTGAGGGCCATGGTGGCGTCGGGCTTCTTCGAAACAATCCAGCTCGTGAGAGTTGCAGTAATGATACCGGCAACCGCTGCGAGGTTCGTGGTCACAAGAATCCAGCTAGTAGCCTTCGGGTCGCCAGAGAGTGCGGAACCGGCGTTGAATCCCCACCAGCCGAACCACAGCATGAACACACCGACAGTAGCGAGCGGAATGTTGTGTGCCGGGATGGCGTGAACCTTGCCGTTCACGTACTTGCCGATACGCGGTCCGAGAATCATCACGCCAGCGAGAGCTGCCCAGCCGCCCACGGAGTGCACGAGGGTAGAACCGGCGAGGTCATGGAAGCCAGCCTTGCCAATGGTGGAGAGCCAGCCGCCGCCCCATGTCCAGCTGCCCACAATCGGGTAGACAAGAGCCACATAGATAAGCGTGAACACGAGGAAGGAATTGAGCTTCACGCGTTCGGCCACGGCTCCGGACACGATTGTCGCGGCAGTGGCGGCGAACATGGCCTGGAAAAGCCAGTCGGCGAACAGCGTAAAGTGGCCGTTATAGGCCGCTGTGAACTTGGAGGGGTCAGCCCAATCACCGATACCGAAACCGGCGAATCCGAGAATTCCGTTGAAGGTACCCGGATACATGAGGCCGAAGCCGAGCAGGGCGTACATCGTGATACCGATGGCGGGAACCGCGATGTTCTTGAAGGCGACGTTTGCTGCACACTTGGCGCGAACGAGGCCCGCTTCAACGCAGGCAAAGCCCAGGCCCATGATAAACACCAGCATGGCGCTGATCATGATCCAAATGTTTTCTGTCATAAAGATGGCGTCGCTGACAGGTACGACAGTTACTGTTCCAGGCTGGTGACGAAAATCTTTCCGTCGCCGATTTCGCCTGTGCGAGCGCCCGCGATAATCGCATCGATACAGGGCTGCACAAAGTCGTCGTTTACCGCGATCTTCAAGCAAATTTTCTTAAGCAGGTTGACTTCGGTAACGACACCACGGAAACGTTGATTGTACCCCTTCTGCTGGCCGCAGCCGAGTACGTTCGTGACAGACATCTTGAATATGTTTTTTTCGTAAAGGGCTTGCTTTACGAGATTTAACCGTTCTGGTTGTATGTATGCCGTGACAAGCTTCATTTTTGATTCCTTTTTAGAAGTCCAATGGATTATGGATTCGTTCGCCTTTATGCAAAAGCCGTGCCAAAAAATTGCAAAATGTCGAAAATGACGAAATTTGGCCATTTTTGCGCGTGAAAATGAAATATTTTTGGCCTTTCGGAGAAAATGGGGTGGTTGGCGGACCAAGTTTTTACACTTTTTACTTTTCGAAAAACGGAAAAGATTCATAAAATGTAAAACATGGTTAATTTGTATATAATCTGCTTTTTTTACCCCATAAATTTTTGTTTTTTTTGCATTGTTGAACGAGAATTTCGTTGCTATATTTTTCCGCGTTCCGCTTCCCTGCTTGCATCCGTACGGATGGGCTATGACCTTCGAGGTAGGGGAGGCTTAAAATTCAAAGAGGCGATATGCTCGAAGAATTGCATGAAGAATGCGGCGTTATCGGAATCTATAACGGCGATAACGTTGTTCGTAATGTCACCATGGGTCTCTACGCGCTTCAGCACCGCGGTCAGGAAAGCGCTGGCTTCGCGGTAACGGATGGCGAAAAAGTCCGCGTCCGTAAATCCATGGGTCTTGTTTCCACGCTTTTAAGAGAACACAATGTCGACGAGCTGCAGGGATTTGCAGGCATCGGGCACGTGCGTTACAGCACCACGGGCGCAAGCACTCTTGCGAATGCGCAGCCGATTCTCGTGAGTTGCAAATGGGGGCAGCTTGCTGTCGCGCACAACGGCAATATCACCAACGCGAACGAACTCCGCGCCGAGATGGAGGCCGACGGTCACATTTTCCAGACCACGTCCGATTCCGAAATCCTGCTCCACGAAATTGCGCGCACTCATGCAGATACTTTGGGCGATGCCATCAAGAAGGCTATTACGAAATTCACCGGGAGTTTCTGCCTGGTATTCATCAGTAAGGACACGATGTACGTCGCCCGCGACGGGTTCGGGTTCCGCCCGCTTTCCCTGGCGCGTATGGGGAAGGCCTGGTGCGTTGCCAGCGAAACCTGCGCGTTCGACCTGCTTGGAGCGAACTATGTGCGCGATATTCAGCCGGGAGAATTCCTGACCATCACGAACAGCGGCCTGCATTCGGAACGCTTCACGCACAAGGAACGTCAGGCGCATTGCATTTTCGAATACATCTACTTCAGCCGCCCGGACTCTGTCATCTTTGAACAGAGTTGCGACAAGGTGCGCCGCAAGATGGGCAAGCAACTCGCGAAGGAATGCCCCGTCGATGCGGACATCGTGATTTCCGTGCCCGACAGCGCGACGACCGCGGCGCTCGGCTATTCGCAGGCTAGCGGCATCCGTTTCGAGATTGGCCTGCTGCGTAACCATTACGTGGGCCGAACCTTCATCGACCCCACGCAGAACGTGCGCGAGCAGAAGGTGAAGCTCAAGTTTAACCCCATCGTGGGTGTGCTCAAGAACAAGCGCGTGTGCGTCGTCGAAGATTCCATCGTGCGCGGCACTACGCTCAAGATTCTTTCCCGCATGCTCCGTGACGCGGGTGCGCTCGAAGTGCATATCCGTATCGCATCGCCTCCGGTGGCACATCCCTGCTTCTTCGGGATGGATTTCCCGAGCCAGGGCGAACTTGCCGCAAGCTCGATGACTCCCGATGAAATCGCCAAGATGCTGGGCGTCGAAAGCCTCGGTTATCTGAGCGTCGAAGGCATGAAGGAATGCACGGGCGATGGCGAACACTACTGCGCCGCCTGCTTCGACAACGATTATCCGGATTATATCGGAAACGACTACCACAAGACCCGTTGCGGGTAACTTCTGGCCCACCCTTCGGGGTGGGTGTTTTTTTTCTTTTTTATTTTCTTACAAATGAATTACGCTCGTTCTCTAACGAGCTTTTTTTCGTAGTTTATCCGAAGATTTTTGGAAAAACTAATGATTAGTCTGACTTTTTTTACAAGTTTTGTGTTAGATTTATATTGGTAAACGAGTACTTTGTATGGAACTCGTAATACTATTTACACAATCTACTCTCGCATAATAAAGGAAACTCCGTTTAGGAGTTTCCCGAGTTAGGAGGAAACAATGAAAAAAAAGATAATCACCATCACGGCGATGGCTTTAGCCAATGCATTCGCAACTTCACCCCAAATCCAAAATGCAAGCAAGGTCTATGACATTCTTGGCCGCAAGTACGATAAGGTAACTGCCCAACGAGTTATTAAGAATATCCCTGCGTCAAAGGCTCAGGTAACCGATGACTACTATCAATACAGCAGCTTCCCTACATCTAGACGCGCTGCACTCAAGGTTCGTCAGCCAGATGCAAATACATTGGCTGTAGGTCAGGATATCAATTTCGCCATTACATCAATATTTGGTCCTTACGCTACCCCCATGCCAGCTCGTAAGGATACAAAACTTCTTGTCTTGGGTTGGGGGAAGCACATCGAATCCTATGGCTGGGACGTTTCGCATATGAACAGACGTCATTGGGATTACGAAGAAGAATACCGTTGCTGGGTTGTCGCCGCTCAGGAAATGAACCATGCTTATATGAGGAAAAAGCTTGGCAATGACTTTGTCGAGCACGAGCCCGACAGGATGCTCTTGACCCAGGATGAGATCAAGTACCGTATGTTCCACAACGAAGAGAACAATCCTAACTATACTCCGGTCGACGACTTCCCCTTTGGCGGTGATGGTTCTGCCTCCAATGAAATAATAACAAAGGCCCTGAATTTTGCCTTAGGGACAACAGGTACAAAGTTTTATGGAGACTTTGATGGGAGTCAAGACTTTGCTAATTGGAGTAGCAAAAACAACGTAAAGACCTACATCACCAGAACGATTGCGTTGAGCAAAGCTCCCGTAGTTATCGGAGAAAATCAGCATATCATGGTTGTTGACGCCTATGCATTCTCTAACAGTGGAGAAATGTGGATTCGTTTGCTGAACCCCAATAACGATGGTTCGTTCCAGTGGAGAACTTTTAAATCCGTCAATATTTGCGGAATCGCAGTTGTCCCTCAAAATCAGGTCAATCCCCCCTATTCTGACCCGCTAATCTTTCAAGATGCCGATACTGATGGCTTGATGGATTTCGATGAAAAATACAGATTCCATACAAAATACGCTAGTATCAAGGATAGGGACTCTGATAGAGACGGCGTTTGGGATAAGGACGAAATTCGTGCTTATACATTACGTGCCCTACCCAAATATGTAGATGGTGGCGTAAGTAGCGATCCAAGCGAAAACCCCTACAATATGTGGAATAACGTTTACATTACTAGTGCTGGAAAGAATTTCTGGGCAGATGCAAACCATAACGGGACAAATGCAGAAAATGATCCGAATGAAAATGGAAGTAACAATTACAACCCTCGTCCTGTTTATGCGACAGACGATGTTCCTAGGGGCTTTGATATTTATGCTCGCGAAAAAATCAATGTCGGTAGTAACGTGTCGTTAGGTTATGTTTCCATGGCTGCTGAAAAAGCTTCGTCTGGAACGACTGTCACGGTATCTGCAAATTCCAGCAGCAGTGTAAAACTTTACACTCAAGGTAGTGTTGTTTTTAACGGAGGCGCACAAATCAAGATTCTGGAAAAATTCTCCGACAATAACAGCGTTAACGTCAGCTTGAGTAATGGAAGCCGGATTGAGTTATTCCAAGATAACAATGCTCGAAAGAATTGGGCTTGGCAGGTCAAAACAGATCTATCATCCATTTCTTGCGGGATAAATGAAACTGTGGTTAAGTCGGGAAAGACCTTTACACTGAAAAACGGGGCTAAATATTCGTCTCTCAGAGTTATGGATGGTGCAACGCTCGTCCTCGAACCTGGCGAAGTATATATCAAAAACCTTGTTCTTAATGAAGGAGCAAAAGTTGAGTATAGCGGCAAACTTACTATAATTCACATCAAGGGAGATGTAACATGGAAAGCCAAAAACATCAATTCCTCTGTTGATTCTCGTAAATCCCATGCGGCCGACCTCAAACTGATTCATCATGGAACGGCTCCCCTAAATATTACATCTGGATGGTATGGTATAATCTACGCCCCTAACGCCGATTTGAATTTGGGATCCAACGGAGGTGACATTTATGGAAGATTTGTTGGAAAGAACATTAATATAGCTTCGGGATCAAAAACGGCATTCATCGGTATCGACGTCAGAAGCAAAATAGTCAAATAGAAAAAAGGCAGCCCATTGGGCTGCTTTTTTTATGAACCAGAGGGTTCTTTTTTTCTATCCTTCCACACGCTTTCGTTGAATAGCTGGCCTTCGCTCAGGCCGTATTTTTCTTCGACTCCGGCAAGGCGGATGGCTTCTTCGATGGAAATCTTCCCGCGGATGGCCTGCGTGTAGACAAGCGCCTTCTTGCGCACTGTCTCGGGCGGCTCCTGGAGCATTTCGAGCCTGAAATGCGAAACGCCGGATTTGCGCAACTCGGGGAAGAGCTTGAGGGCGGATTGCGGCTTGCCCACGAAAAGCGTGTTGCGGCATTCCGCGTCGCTCTGCAAGAAATGACTTTCGCCCTTGTGGTCCAGGATCTCGACCTTGTGCTGGGTGCATATCTTGCCGCATTCCGGGAACCGCCTCCCTGTGGTGAGGGCGCGCGCGAAGGCGCAGTATTCGGAATGGAATGCGGGCATGTATTGGTGCAGCGTGATTTCAAGACGGCTTGCGTCTATATTCTTCAGCAGGTCGAAAAGTTGGGTGCTGTTCAGGTCCCACGAGGGGTGTAACGTCGAAACTCCCTGCGTCAAAAGCCAGTCGAAGGTGGCGCTGTTCGAGGCGTTCAGGCTGTAATCCCCTTCGAGCGGGATTCCGCTTTCGCGCAATATGGCGAGGGCGCCGAGACTGCGTACGAGGGCGAAATCGGGGGCAAGTTCCAGGATTTTTTTCAGGTAGTGGTTTTCGCCGGGCTTGTGGATGCGCAGCGTCGCCATCGCAGCGTTGAAACCGAGGTCGCGTATGCGCTGGAGCGGGGCTTCGTATTTTACGCCCCAGTCGAAATCCATGACGACATTGTCTATGTCGAGCCCGCGAAGTGCCTCGATTTGCTCGGGATTGCGGACAAGGACCGAGATAACGGGGCGCGCGCCGTTCTTGATCTGAGGCGGAATCTCCTTGCCATTTTCGCTCGCAACTTTCGTGCCAAATTTTACGGAGTCGAGGAATGCGCGGCCCGCCGTTGCACTCGGGTTCAGTACCTTCCATTCGCAGCGTTTCGTGTCGAGCAGTTCTATCGCCTTCTGGCGGAGCGTGCGCAGGAGTTTCCCGGGGATGAATGCTCCGCGCTCCACTTCGACTTCGAGATTCCTGAGGCTGTAGGCGGTTGCGCTCAGGCCCGAAAGTTCCTTCTGTGCGAGGTCGCGCAGTTTATCATCTGCGGCGCAGCTCTTACCGGCGTCCTTGCGATTGTCCGCGGCTCCATTCTTGCCCGCATCGGAACCATTCCTTGCGGCTTCCAGCACCGTGTCGCTTTCGACTTCGACGCGGTTACGCGGTACGTCATATACAGCGAGCTTGAGCAGGCCGCCGATGCTCCCCGAAAGTTCCATGTTCACGGGGATTCGCTTCGCCTGCTCGCGGTCGGTAAACGAACGGCGCAGTTCCTTTTCCAATGCAGGCGAGTCGTTGCGGTAAACCTTCATGCCGACGGCAATCTGGCGCGTGTCGAAGTCGCGCCCGAATTCGAGCCGCAGGTACTTCGGGTCGCCGCGCTTGGTGTGGGGGAGGTGCGCCTCCTGCGATGCATACAGGCGGCTTCCGATACTTACCCCGAGGGCTGCGTTCTCGAACAGGATTCCGTCACCCGGCCGCGGCCCCATGCCCGCGGCAACATCGTCGGCGCATCCCTTGTCCTGTTTTGTCATCCCCGCGAAGGCGGGGATCTCCAAGCCTTCATCTAATCCCACTACGACGCATCCGCGTTCCACTTTCGCGACGGTTCCGAGGTATAGCCCGTGATGGTTGCTGAACGTACCGTCCACAAGTTCCTGGTGGTTGTCGCCGTCGAGCCATCCTGTGTTGAGCCCGCGGCTGAACAGGACCTCGAGCGGTTCCATGTCCTTGCCGTCGAGCATGATGTTGTTCAATGCCCTGCGGTAGGCCTTTGCGACTGCTGCCACGTATTCCGGACTCTTGAGACGGCCTTCCACCTTCAGCGAGTTTACGCCGATTTCTTCGAGCTCATTGAGCCTCGGGAGGGCGCACAGGTCGCGCGTGCTGAACAGGTACTGCGCCGTTGTATCGCGGTATTCCTTGCCGTCGACGAATATGCGGTAGGGGAGCCTGCAGCTCTGGGCGCATTGCCCGCGGTTCGCGCTGCGGCCGCCGAAATTCTCGCTGGTGAGGCATTGCCCCGAATAGCTCACGCAGAGCGCCCCGTGGATGAATACCTCGAGCTCGAGCGGGGTCGCTTCCTTGATGCGTGCGATTTCCTTGAGCGAAAGCTCGCGGGCGAGTACGGCTCGGTTGAACCCGATTCCTGCGACCAGGTTGACGGCCTCCGCGCTAGCAAGCGTCATCTGCGTGCTCGCATGAATTTCCTGCGTGGGGGCGATGGCGCGAATCAGGCGTGCAAGCCCGATATCCTGGATGATGAATGCATCCGGTTCCAGCGCAATGATTTTTTCCAGAAATTCGGGAAGTTCCTGCAGTTCGCGCTCGAATACGAGGACGTTCATCGCGAGGAACGTGCGCACTCCGCGGAGCCTCGCGTAGCGGATCATGTCGTAGACATCGTCGAACGAGAAGTCTTCCGTTCGGCCGCGCGCGTTCCAGTGCGGAACCCCGAAATAAACGGCATCGGCGCCGTTTGCGACGGCGGCCTCGAGCATCTCTCGCGTGCCCACGGGCAGGAGAAGTTCCGGAGTTGGCCTCGTACTCGAATTCATATAGCCAAAGATAATTTATTCTCTGGTCGGGACTTACTGGTTCTCCGGTACTTGTCGCGGCATCTTCATGTTCAGGGGACGGTAGAGTTCTTCGTAAAATCCCTGGAGTTCCTTTTCCTCGAAATCGTACAGGCGGTAAGTCCCTATGATGCTTCTCGCCGTGTCGAGGTTGCCGAGATTCCTCCCTAGCTGGATATGCTTGAATCCGGCTATTTTGATTGCGTGCATAAGGGGGAGCAGTTCGTAAAGGTGTTCCCTGTTAAGGCCGTCTTCCAGTATCAGGACAATCCAGTCGATATCGGGATAATCGATGAACCGCCTGTGCGCTGTGACTAGGTCCTTGGCGATTACGTTGAATGCCGAAAGAGGCTTTATGCTTGCATCCGGGTAATCCTTGTCGCGGATGGCCTTGAGCGAATCGGATGGTTCTCCGCCGGCGTTCCCTTCTCCGGGGAGCGCGATGAAGGCTCCGCTGGAATCGGTGAGATAAGTCCTGCTGGAATCGTAGTAAAGGGCCCAGATTATCTTGCCCGGGTCTTCTTCGGATTCCTTGTGGATGGCGGCGTATTGCACGTCAGGCTTTCTCTTGCGAAAATCAGCAGATGACGGCCTGATGTGTTCCGTCAGGGTGGTGTAGTAGGTGTTCGGCAAGAACCCGCCCCGTGCACCGATTACGAGGAAGGTGTCTGCTTTCAGGGCGACCGCCATATGCAATGGCCTGTGTTGGCTGCTGTCAAACGTAGCGGGAATGTCCTCGAACATGGTGCCGTCGGGCGAGGCTTTTGCCTGGTCCTTCGGTGACGAGCACGCTCCCGCAAGAATGCATATGATAGCGAATAAGATTGCCTTCTTCATTTACTCCCCCCAGAGTTTTTTTATGCCTATATCAGGTCTTCGAGCTTGTATCCGAACTTTACTACGGCTCCGGATTCGCGCACCATGAGGACCTTGCGGTGGGCGAGGCCTTCGAGTATGGCCTTGTCCAGCCTTTCCTGGATATCTTCGGGGCTGCCTTCGAACGAAATCTCGTCGATTCCATCGGGGAATGCTCCGCTTGCCCAGTCGCGGGCCGCCTTGTCGCCAGCCTGCTTGATGACGGCCACCACGGTGTAGTCGGGGTCCATCTCGTAAAGGGCTTCGTGGATGAAAATGTCGTCGTCGGGGGTGTTCGCCTTGCTTGTGAATATGCCCGACGCTCCGGAATTTCCTGAATCGGGATTCCTTACGGAAACGGAACCTTTGTAATCCAGGTTCGTGAACCACGTCCAAACATTATCAATCATAACACCTTTTCCAAATTTTGAGTTTTCCTCTATCATATTTATAATTAAATTTTGAATATGACAAGAGCTATTGGAATTTTGTTGTTTGTTATCTCGTTTTGTGCGTTTTCTGGCTGTACGGACCCCGAAAAGGCGGCCGAAATCAAGGTGTTGACTGCGAAAAAGGATTCCCTGGAACTGAATATCGGTATCCTGCGCGAGAAGGCGGATTCGCTCGCCCGCGAGAACGAGAAATTGCACAAGCGTCTTTCCGAATTGGACATGGACTAGTCAAGAGGTTTCGTATGAAGGTTCTGGTGACGGGTGTTGGCGGCCAGCTGGGCCACGACGTGATGAACGAACTTGCCAAACGTGGCTACGAGGGCGTCGGCAGCGATATCGCTCCGGCCTATGCAGGATTTGCGGACGGAAGCGCCGTGACTACCATGCCTTACGTGCAGATGGATATCACCGATTCTGTCGCGGTCAAGTCGGTTTTCAATAGAGTCAAACCCGACGTGGTGGTCCATTGTGCCGCATGGACTGCGGTTGACCTCGCCGAAGACGAGGACAAACAGCCCAAGGTACGCGCCATAAATGCGAAGGGCACGGAGAACATCGCGCTCTGCTGCAAGGCTCTCGATGCGAAGATGGTCTACATCAGCACCGACTACGTTTTCGACGGCCAGGGCGAAAAACCGTGGGAACCCGACTGCAAGGATTACAAGCCCCTGAACGTTTACGGACAGACTAAGCTCGAGGGCGAACTTGCGGTAAGCGGGACTCTTGAAAAGTTCTTTATCGTGCGCATCGCGTGGGTGTTCGGCCTGAACGGCAAGAATTTTGTCAAGACGATGCTGAACGTGGGCCGCTCGCACGATACCGTGAGGGTCGTGAACGACCAGATGGGGACGCCGACCTACACGCTCGACTTGAGCCGCCTGCTCGTGGACATGATTGAGACGGACAAGTACGGCTACTACCACGCGACAAACGAGGGCGGGTTTATCAGCTGGTATACTTTTACCAAGGAAATTTACAGGCTGGTGAGGCTTAGGACGAACGTATTGCCCGTAACCACCGCGGAATACGGGTTGAGCAAGGCGGCACGCCCCTTCAACAGCCGCCTGGACAAGTCCAAGCTGGTCAAAAACGGGTTCAAGCCCCTGCCCACATGGCAGGATGCTCTTTCCCGCTACCTCAAAGAAATCGGGGAAACCGTCGTCTAGCCTTCGATCCAGTTCATTCTTCCGGTGAACTGGACTTCTTCGGGTATGGCCTGGAATGTGCAGCTGATTTCGACAGCGGCGTTCTTCGGGAGTGCGCTCACGCCCACGGCGGTGCGGGCGTGCTTGCCGTTGTCGCCGAGAATCTGGACCGCGAGTTCGCTCGCTCCGTTCAGTACGGCCGGCTGCTCATGGAAATTGGCAGCGGACTGCACGAACCCCTGCATCTGCACGAGCTTGAGCGATTCCCCTTGCTGGAGCTGCGTCATGGCGGCGGCGATGTTGTTCAAGAGGCAGATGCGCGCGGCTTCTGTGGCCTTCTCGGCCGGAAGTTCATTGGGGACGATTCCCGTGTAGGCCGAAAAATCGCCCTTGACGCTCGGGAGCTGGCCCGATACGACGATGGTGTCACCGAAGCGGACGGCCGGAACATAGGCCGCAAGCGGTGCTGGGCATTGCGGGAGCGTGAGTCCCAGTTCAGAAACCTTCTTGACAATATCCATAGTTTGTCCTTCCTTTTTTCCCTCGCGTGGGATTGTTGTCCCTGCCTCCAGGCGGGGACTTGGTTTAAACTTACTTCTTCTTGAGCACCCTTGTGAAGCAGAATGCGCAAAGGGCCGTAATCGCCGTCCACGACGCAATCATAAAAATGAGCCCGCCGGTAGTGAATTCAGCGTCCATGCTAGTTCTCCTTTACGGCGCTGGCCGCGTTGTCGGTTTCGTCGGAATTGCCGAGAGGCATCTTCTTGATGTCCTTGCTGCGCCCCTTCTCGGCGGGGCCGCCCTTGCGCCAGGCGTAGGCGATGGCGACGTTCAGGAGGATAAAGAGCAGAAGCAGGAACCCGCGGAAAGCCCAGGTGAAGCCGACTTTCGGGAAGGTATGCCCGAGGAATTCGACGGTTGCGGTCGGGTCCACGTTGCTGAGCGTGATGAACGGAAGGCCGTCTGTCGCCGTGAACGAGACGAGCAGCACGATCAGGTAAATCGGGCATACGTACATGATGATGGGGCGCAAGAAGCGCGGAAGCTTGATCTGCGCGCCGTCGTTCATCGTGGCGAATGCTTCGTTTTCGCCCGGTTCGATATCTACTTCGGCCGGGAGGTCGCCATTGGCCTGCGCTTCCTTAGCCTTGCGGCGCCCGAGCACGAGGCTGAATAGGACTGCCTGGATCATGCCGACAAACACGATGAGGTACGTACCGCCCCAGAAGTCAAGTTCGTCGACCGTGCCCGCGGCAAGGCCGAAGATGGCGGTGAGGCTACCGATGAACGTGATGGTGCTGACCGTGGTCACCGACTTTTTACGCGTGAACTTGAGGTCGTCTTCGCAGAAACTGATGAGCGGCTGGATGATGGAAATTGCGCTTGTGATGCCCGCGAAGAACAGCATGGCGAACCAGACTGTCTGTAGGAACCCGCCGAGCGGGAGCGTGCCGAACACGTAGGGCATCGTCTGGAACCCGAGCCCGAAGGTGCCGAGCTTCGCGCATTCCTCGATGTTTGCGCCCGCGATGAGCACCGCCATCGGGATGACGACCGTACCGCCGATAATCACTTCGGCAAAGCCGTTTGTGGCGCTAGCCGTGAGCGAAGAAAGTACGAGGTCTTCCTTGGGCTTGAGGTAGCTTGCGTAGCAGAAGATGATGGCCATGCCGAGGCTCATGGTGAAGAACACCTGGCCGGCCGCCGCCATCCATACCTTGGGGCTTGCAAGTTCGGAGAGGTCGGGGTTCCACATGAATGCGAGACCCTTGCCGATGCCCGGGAGCGTAAGCACGCGTACCACCAGCACGAGGCCCAAAATCAAGAGGATGGGCATGCAAATCTTGTTCGCGCGTTCGATGCCCTTGCGCACGCCGAACGAAAGTACGACCATGTTCGCGGCGAAGGTCACGAGGAAGAAGATGATCGCCACGGGGATGCCGCCGACGCAGGTCTTGAGCATGATGTAGTTGCCGAAGAACTCCGTCATTTTTTCGGGGCCCTGCGCAACGACTTCCATCAGCGTGCCGGTAGCCGAATAGAAGGCGAATGCGAGAATCCACGACTGGATGAATCCGTAGTAGAAGATGATGAAGATGGGCGGCAAAAGCCCGAGGGAGCCGAGGTACTTTGCCCAGGGTTTCTTCTTGTGGAAGATGACGTGGTAGGTGCTCGGGGAGGTGCCGTAGTTGTGGTAGCCGGCGTAGCGCCCGAGGGTCCATTCTATCCACGCGAGGGGAATCCCGAGGAAAACGAATGCGATGAGGTAGGGAATGATGAATGCGCCGCCGCCATTTGTTGCCGCCTGGACAGGGAAGCGCAAAAAGTTGCCGAGACCGACCGCCGAACCAGCGACAGCCAGGATGACTCCTATTTTGGAGCCCCAGTTTTCACGATTTTTTTCCATGCCATAAATTTATGACATTCTATATGGCTTGGCAACCAGGGGATTGTTATTACAGGCTATTAACGCCCGTTTATGGGCTAGCGGAGGCGGATTTTCTTTTGTCCGTAAATGCACTGGCTGCCGTTGCACAGGTAGGCGATAGTACAGGCGATAAAGAAAGCCGGCAGGGTATCGAACCCGAACATTTCGGCCCCGATGAAGATGGGGGCGAAAAGCGTGTTCGTGGCAGCGCCGAAGACGGCGGCATACCCGAGGGCTGCGGCAAGCGGGAGGGGGACCCCTACGATGGTCGCAACTACTGCGCCGAGCGTTGCCCCGATGGTGAACAGCGGGGTGACTTCGCCGCCCTGGAACCCGACCGAGAGCGTGACAATCGTAAGCACGAGTTTAAAGAGCCAGTCGTAGGCATAGATGCCTGCATCGCCAGCGGTAAGCGCTGCCGGGTTGGCAAAGCACATGTCGACCAGGTTCGTGCCGAGGCCGGAATAGCGGCCCTGCCAAAGCAGGAGCATGAACACGCTGAGCACGGCTCCCATGATGGCGACGCGCTTGAGGGGGTTCGGGAACTTTTCGGCGAAGAATTTTCTGGATAGCGAGAGGAGTTTCGCGAACCCGCCACCGACAATTCCGAAAATAAGCCCGAGGGCCGCGAGTTTTAGGATAAAGTAAACGTTTAGACCGGATTCACTGTACAAAAGGCTCGCGAGATTCCAGTCCGGCGAGAAGCTGTTCAGGTTGAGCGTGAAGCGCGAAATCCCGAGCATTTCCGAAACCTTGTATGCCGTGATGGCGGCAACGGTGGCGGGGAGCAGGGCCGTAAGGGCCAGGTGACCCGCGATAAGGATTTCAAGCGAGATGGCGATGGCGGCCATCGGGGTCTGGAACAGGCCCGCGAAGCCCGCGGCCATGCCCGAAATGAGCAAGATGCGCGGTGCGTTTTCTACCGGGATTTTCGAGCTGATGTTGTGCCCGAGCGTGCCGCCGATTTGCATCGCGACACCCTCGCGCCCCGAGCTCCCGCCGAACAGGTGGGTAATCCAGGTGGCCGCCATGATGAGCGGAATCAAGCGCAGGGGAATCTCACGTTCCTTGCCGTGCGCGGCATCGAACACGAGTCCCATGCCGCGTTCCGTGCCCTTGCCGACCTTCTTGTACGTGAATACAATCACGACACCCGCCAGCGCCAAGGCCGGAATCCAGTACACCGGATGCATGTCGCGGATGTCGTTCACCCGCTGGAGCACCTGCCCGAAGAAGGCGGTAAGTGCACCGACGATTGCACCGAGGAACAGGGCCGCAACCACAAGTATCGGCTGCGAAAACCAGCGGGCGAGCTTTTCCTTGATTTGTGCCTTGGCCATCTTCATGGCCTGCTCCTTCATCTCGGGGCTCATGTTCCTGTAAATGTCTTTCCAGCGGTTCCAGTCCATATCAGGTCCTTTTTTCCGCCGCCAAATTTAGAAAAACTTACTTGAATTCGCTCGTGATTTGTACCGAGCCGCCACGTCCGTATTGGTCCTTGTAGATGAGGGTCCAATGGATGGGGCCAGTGGGAACTTTTTTTGAAATGTTGATGAGTCGGCTGGAAAATCTTTTGGGGAGGTCGGGCAGTTCCCAACCATGACAATATCCCGCCATTTCGTATTTGTAATAGGAATGCGAAATGACCTTGCAACCGTATTCATTCCTGGAAATAGAATATTCGATAGAATCCTTTTCATAGTAAGGGTAATTCGCGAATTTCTTTTCGGTGAATACGTCGAATATTCCGTTGTTGCAATGTGATCCATGTTCTTTTTCGCAATAACTGACTAACCATTGTATAGTGGCAATTTCATTTGTTATGGAGTCTGCCTTTTCTTGATCGTAAAGGCAAGTGTAATGTTCCGTTACTTTTTCAACGGGTATAGAATACTCCAAGGCAAGTGGGGAGTAACTAACCGTAGGATTGAGACCGATTCCGTCATGGTAGAAGATGATTCCCTCGGGAAGACCTTCGGCGTAAAGCCGGTAGTATCCTTCGTAGCGGAAAAGGACTTCGCATCCGTTGGCCGAGAGTGTTTCTAGATGGCTTTTGGCTTGAGCCTTGTCAAATTCGGGAATGTTGTAGTAAGGAATGTACGACGTGACGGCGCTGTCTCCGAGATTCAAATCGAAGAGATATGTTGTTTCTGTACTTTCGTGGAAGTATCTGCTGTATGCGCTGCTGTCCTTGTTTTGAGCGTTAACTGATATTGTAATTCCTCCATACGGAATACCGATGGTGCCGCCGACTTCTTCCATGCACGATGCCTGCTTGCATTTAAAACTGCCGTCCTCATATAAAAGGCATTGTCCGAGAGGGAAAAAGCCCGTGTCGAGTTTCCCATCTTCTACGGGGTAGAGCAGACGCACGTTTACAGCGCGTGTTTCGTTTGAATCGATAAGCGACCGTAATGGTATTGCAACATCGCTACCGGAAGAACTCAGGGGTATGCCGGGATCGACCATATCATTATGTTTTTTGCTGGAACTACTGCGCTGAAGAATGTTGCTGGATGATGAGTGCGTGACGGAACTCGAAAAAGATGAACTTGTAGTAGAACTTGATGAAACTTGATTTGAAGAACTTGATGCGGAAACGGAACTTGAGACTGTTGCCGAAGAATCCTGAATGGAACTTGACGAATCCGTGGAGGATGAACTTTCTGTGCTTATGTCTTCGAAGAAAACCGTGGAATCAATTAGGCCTTCAGAGCAACTCACAAAAAGGCTTAATGCCGCAATTAGGTAGAGAACTTTTATTTTCATTGTCTTCCCCCAACAAGTTAACAATGAATATATATAAAAAAGAACGGAATAGTACATTCCGTCCTTTAAATGTCTTGTTTTTATGGGTCCTTCGCTCCCTAACGGTCACTCAGGATGACGATATGGCTTGCGCTTTATCGTTACTTGTTGTTCGCGCGAATCAGGTTGAGGGCGGAGCCAGCCTTGAACCATGCCCACTGCTGTTCGTTGTAGGTGTGGCTGAGGGCGATATTATCGACCGAGCCATCCTTGTGATGGGCGACGAGCGTGAACTCGGAACCCGGAGCGAACTTGGTGAGGCCAACGATGTCGAACACGTCCTGTTCCTGGATCTTGTCGTAGTCGGCGGCGTTCTTGAAGGTGAGGGCGAGCATGCCCTGCTTCTTGAGGTTCGTCTCGTGAATGCGGGCGAAGCTCTTCACGATTACGGCCTTCACGCCGAGGAAGCGCGGTTCCATGGCGGCATGTTCGCGGCTACTTCCTTCACCGTAGTTTTCGTCACCGATCACGATGGAGCCCGTGCCCTTGGCCTTGTAAATCTTGGCAAGTTCCGGGACTTCCTTGTATTCACCGCACTGGCAGAGGACCTTGTTCGTTTCGCCGTTGAAAGCGTTCACGGCGCCGATGAGCATGTTGTTCGAAATGTTTTCGAGGTGACCGCGGTAGTTGAGCCACGGACCGGCCATGGAGATGTGGTCGGTGGTGCACTTGCCCTTGGCCTTGATGAGGAGCGGGGCACCAGTGATGTCCTTGCCGTCCCAAGCCGCGAACGGAGCGAGAGCCTGAAGGCGCTTGCTTTCGGGGTTGATGGAAACGGTAATCTTGGAACCGTCTTCGGCCGGAGCCTGGTAGCCGGCGTCCTTGACTTCGAAGCCCTTCGGCGGGAGTTCGCACTGTTCCGGCGGGTCGAGCTTCACGGCCTTGCCCTCATTGTTCACGAGGGTGTCGGTCATCGGGTTGAAGCGGATGTCGCCGCTGAGTGCTGCAATCACGGCCATGAGCGGGCTAGCCACAAAGGCGTGGGTGTTCGGGTTGCCGTCAGCGCGCTTTGCGAAGTTGCGGTTAAAGCTGTGGACGATGGTGTTGAGTTCCTTCTTGTCGGCTCCGGCACGGTCCCAGCGGCCAATGCAAGGTCCGCAGGCGTTCGTCATGATGGTGGCACCGAACTGCTTGAACAAGTCGATGAGGCCGTCGCGTTCGGCGGTGTAGCGCACCTGTTCAGAACCCGGGTTGATGAGGAGCGGGCACTTCGGGGTAAGACCCTTCGCGAGGGCCTGCTTGATCATGTTGGCGGCCATGAAGAGGTCTTCGTAGCTGGAGTTCGTGCAACTGCCGATGAGGGCGGCGCTTACGACCGGCGTAGATTCCGGCTTGGTTTCGGTGGCCTTGAGGCTTTCTGCCATGTCGGTCACGGCGTAGGCGCGGTCCGGGCTGAACGGGCCGTTGAAGTGCGGCACGAGCGTGCTCAGGTCAATTTCCACGACGCGGTCAAAATATTTTTCCGGATTTGCTTCGACTTCGGGGTCGGCCTTGAGGTGTTCTGCAATCTTGTCGGCAGCGGCGGCCACGTCGGCACGGCCAGTCACCTTGAGGTAGCGGCTCATGGAATCGTCGTAGCTGAAGGTGGAGCAGGTGGCGCCCACTTCGGCACCCATGTTTGCAATTGTTGCCTTGCCTGTTGCGGAGAGGCTGCGTGCGCCTTCGCCGAAGTATTCGATAATGGCGTTGGTGCCACCCTTAACAGTGAGGATGCCAGCGAGCTTGAGGATGATGTCCTTGGCGGTAGCGAAGCCCTGGAGTTTGCCGGTGAGCTTCACGCCGATCATCTTCGGGTACTTGAGTTCCCACGGGAGGCCGACCATGGCGTCCACGGCGTCTGCACCGCCCACGCCAATCGCGAGCATGCCGAGGCCGCCAGCGTTCACGGTGTGGGAGTCGGTACCAATCATCATTCCGCCCGGGAAGGCGTAGTTTTCGAGCACCACCTGGTGGATGATGCCTGCACCCGGGAGCCAGCAGTCAATGCCGTACTTGGCAGAGACAGACTGCAAGAAGTCGTACACTTCCTTGCTTTCTTCCTTCGCGCGGGGGAGGTCCTTTTCGACACCTTCGCGGGCGATAATCAAGTGATCGCAGTGCACGGAACTAGGCACTGCCACGCGGGCCTTACCGGCGGTGGTGAACTGCAAAAGGGCCATCTGGGCGGTGGCGTCCTGCATGGCCACGCGGTCGGGGTGGAATTCGGCAAAATCCTTGCCGCGTTCGTAGGTCCTGTTCTCGGCGCCATCGATCAGGTGGCTGTAGATAATCTTTTCGGCGAGGGTGAGCGGACGGCCCAGCTGCTTGCGTGCAGCTTCAACGCGGGCAGGAATGCGGGCATAGACGCCCTGGATCATGTCGAAATTGAAAAGCATTTTTAGGTCTTAGGTCTTAGGTTTTAGGTTGTCGGATCGTTCTTAAGGTGTCATCCTGAGCGGAGTGAAACGGAGTCGAAGGATCCAGTTAATTGTTTCGCGCGTAAAGATAGAAAAAATGGCTCCGTTTAGTCGAGGGCCCTACGCCGGAAAAGCCAACGAACGGCCTTCGAGAATTGCCTGCGGTTTTCCTGTGAGCCCAAAGCGGCCCGTATCAACGGGCCGTGTGGGCGAGAGCGAGCGCATGCCGGAGTAATTTAATACCGAAACTTAGCGCGAGCGGTTTTGTAACTCTCACCTCCATAAAAAAAGACCCACATGAAGTGGGTCTTTTTTATGGAGGTGAGGGGAGTCGAACCCCTGTCCAAAATCACGTCCATGTCCATTCCTACAAGCTTTCCCTTCGCATTTAAGGTCTCGCCTTGTCCACGCCCAAGAAGGTCGGCGCAGATTTCAGCCAGCCTAGTGAATCTCGGACTCTAGCCCCAGGCATGCGAGAATCCTATCCCATATTTCGTCCGGACGTTCATCCCGATGGGAGCGGAACGAGGCCCGGCGTTGCCGCTAATTAGGCAGCGAGTGCGTAGTTTTCGTCAGCACTTATTTTTTTTCAGACTTTTTTACGAGTGCCCTCGTCTGAGACCTCGGCTTGCAACTAACACTTCTCTGGTTGAGATCTGTCGACTAAATGCGAGCAGGCGAGCATTTAGGCCCTTGAGCACACAATGTGTGCGAAAGGCCCAAAGGGCAAAATCTCTGCGAGTAGCAGGGATTTTGGCAAACCAGAGCACCCCCGAATGTTTAACCCCGAGTATCCCCGGAGCATTGCTCAAATATAGAAATTTATCGCCCCAAAGGGAAGATTTGTCTGGTTTTTGTCTTTTTTGTCCTCCAAAAAGTCCGAAAGTTAGAAAAATGGGGATTAAAAGCCTTCAAAATCTCCTCTTCATCCCCATTTTTACATATAAACTAATGAAAAATGCACGGCCAAGCATGATTTTCTAAAGAATTTGGGGATTGATTTCCTCGGAAAAGGCTTTTTTATCCCCACTGTTGCGCGCATTTCCTTCAAAATGGTTTGAACAAATTAACAAAATGGGGATTGAACATCCCTCAATTCGTACCTTTAGTCCCCATTTTCACCCTTTTTTGCATTTTTACTTCGCCCCGCCAAGCATTTCCCCCTTTTTTAGACCAATTTTTCAGCTCTCGACCGCGGCCCTTTTATATATTGCAGCCCATTTATATATATTTATATGCGAAAAACAAGATTTTTGGAGTTTTTAGGCATGAACATAGCCACCGCCAAACCAGGTTTCTTTGTGCAGGACCGTTTCCTCTACAGCAAGGACAACGAGAAGGTCATCCTGCGCGGCATAAACCACATGTTCATCTGGACCGACCGCGAAGGCAAAACGATTCCCGAAATGGCCAAGACCGGCGCGAACTGCGTCCGCATCGTCTGGAACACCCGCGGGCGCATCAGCGATCTTGATTCCATCGTCGCCCAGAGCATCAGCAACGGGATGATTCCCATCGTCGAACTGCACGACACCACCGGCAACTGGGACAAGCTGCCCGAAGTGGTCGATTTCTGGCTGCGCGACGAAATGCTCCAGATGATCAACAACCACCAGGAATACCTCATCCTCAACGTGGGCAACGAACCCGGTTCGCATGAGATTGACCCGGGCGAGTTCTTCGATACGTACAATGTGATTGTCACCAGGATGCGCGCCGCGGGGATTCGCGTGCCCATCATGATCGACGCCGACAACTGGGGCCAGAACGAGAAGAACCTGCTCGCTGTCGGCCCGAGGCTCCTGCAGGCGGACCCGGAACACAACCTGCTGTTTTCCATCCACATGTGGTGGCCCAGCGAACGTCACAACGCGAAGTCGACCGGCTTCGAGACCGTCCAGGAACGCGTCACCGCCTGCCTCGAGGAATCCATCAAGGCGAATATTCCGCTTGTCGTGGGTGAATTCGCTCCGATGGCCGTCGCCGGAGTGCGCGAAATCCCGTACCGCCACATCATGAGCGAGTGCGAGCGCCTGAACATCGGGTGGCTCTGCTGGAGCTGGGGCCCGGGCAACTCCGACTGCCCCGAAATGGACATGACGGAGCACGGCTCGTACAACACGCTTGTCGGCTGGGGCAAGGAAGTCGCTGTCGACAGCCCGCTTGGCATCCAGAACACGAGCGTCATCCCGAATTTCATCCAGAACAAGGATTTCACGACCGGCTCCCAGGGGGGCGGCGCGAACATCATCGAAAACGGCGATTTCTCCGCCGAGAACCCGCTCGACGGCTGGACTACCGACTTCTGGGGCGGCAAGGCCGAAGTCGTCGCGCACGACGGCGCCATACGCTTCGACATCAAGCAGGCGGGCAAGGAGACCTGGGGCCTGCAGTTCAAGCAGCACCTGGTGCTCCGCAACGGCATCACCTACATCTTCAGCATGCGCGCGAAGGCCGACAAGCCCCGCACGCTCAACGTGAATATCAAGCGTGATTCCGAGGAATACACCCCGTACGCGAACGGGCGTATCCTCGACCTGAGTACGAGCTGGCAGAACTTCAGCTGGAAATTCACCATGAAGGAGGACACCGACTCCGACGCGCTGCTCATCTTCGACATGGGCGGGAGCCCGATTTCGTGGACGCTTGCCGATATCAGCCTCGTGCAGGCCCGTAGCATCGCCGACCGCCTCAACCGTACCTTCCAGCGCAACGTGCAGAAGAACTCCGGCTACTTCAACGCGCCCAACGGCCCGTGGGAGCTGCACCTGTACAACGTGAAGGGCGAACTCGAAGAGGTGCTCGACCGTGGCAAGGGCGGGGAAGGCATGCGTAGCTACCCGAAAATCGAGAAGGGCGGCATCATGGTCGTCAAGGACGTCGCGGGGTAGGTTGCCCGCGCATTCCTTATATAGCGCACTCAGTATATAGCGCTTTCACTATATAGTTGTATCATAGCGTATTGTATCATGGCGGCGGATGGCTAAAATCCGCCGTTTTTTTTGTCGTTTTTTATCGATTTTAATCACTAAAATTACTCCTCCCTGCAATATTCTAGTGTATAATATCATACAATTTCAACACATTTGTATCATGCCGAAAATTGTAAAAACGCGAAAATCGCGAAAAAGTGTCGATATTTCAAAAAAAATTGATTTTTTGTATCATGACCTATTGCGTTTCGAAAAAAAAGAGTATATATTCAATGTTGTATGAAACGTGTGATGGAATACCAGAATTTTCGCCTTTATGTGCGCGACTTCTATACGGAGCGTAAAATCCGCTCCGGGTTCACCTGGCGTGACTTCGCCAAGGCGGCCGGGTATTCCTCTCCGGTGTTCCTCAAGCTGGTCTGCGACGGCAAGGCCAACCTGAGCGACGTGGGCATCGAGCGCGTGGCCAACGCCATGGGGCTGGTCGGTGCAGACCTGCAGTATTTCCGCGCCCTCGTCAATTTCAACCAGGAAAAGGATTCCTCTAAGAAGAAGGTCGTCTTCAAGGAACTCCGCGCCATCGCCAAGGAAAACGAGATGACCCTCGTCGGCGAAGACCAGTACGACTACTACGAATCCTGGATCAACCCTGCGCTGCGCGAACTCGTGCCGCAGGTACCCGAAGCCACCCCGGCGCAGGTGGCTGACATGCTCGCATTCGATACCCAGGCAGCCGAAGTGAAGAAGGCACTCAAGCTCCTGGAAAAGGTCGGGCTTCTGCGCAAGGCTCCCGACGGCCATTTCGAACAGTCATCCAAGGCGATTACCACTGGCAATATCGAGGTTACGAGCCTCTCGGTGCGCGAGATGCACCGCCAGATGGGCGAGCTCGCCGTTCGTTCCCTGGACGAGGTCCCCGTGAACGAGCGCGACATCTCGGGCCTCACCGTGGGCATTTCTGAAGATGCATATGGCCGCATCACGAAGGAAATCGAGGATTTCCGCCGCCGTGTCGCGTCGATTGTCTTGCAGGACGCTGACGAAGATCGCGTCTACCGCCTCAACGTCCAGTTGTTCCCGCTGACCAAGAAGTTTAAGGGGGGAGTCAAGAATGCTTAACCTGCACCGCATATTCAGGCTATGTGCATCGATTGCCGGCGTTTCTGCCTGCACGGTTATGCTCGCTTGCGGTCCGCAGGTTGCGGAGGGCGGCATCGACGAGCAGACGAATACCATTGCTGGCGTCCTTGTCGATGCAGCCGGGCACACGATGGGCGGCGTCCCGGTGTGCGCCCGCCACTTCGTGCTCGATACGGTCGTCTATGCCGACACGACTGATTCCGAAGGCAAGTTCGGGCTGCCGGTTACGCTCCAGGGCCAGTACGGCCTCAGCGCCCAGAAGGATTCCCTGGCATACTACAGCACCCTGTTCTTCAACGGCTCCGAGATGAAGTTCACGGCGGTGCTCGAGAAGGCGGGTGAAATTTCGGGCGACATGTACCTCCGCCCCGACACCGTCGCCAGCGATATCAGGATTTATATTCCGGGCTCCGACTGGGAGACCTTTACCGACGAGAACGGCCGTTTCTCTATGGGCAACGCGCCCGCCGGCGTCTTGCCGCTGCTCGCGAAGTCCCCGGATCCGGTGCACTACCTCGACGCCGTGTACGTCGTGTACGTGACCAAGAAGTCTACCTCGTTCCGCGGCCCCGTGCCCACGGGCATGTTCGGATACTTCTCCGTGAACTCGCAGCGGGTCGGAGAAGGTGAAGATTCTACCCTGCAGTCCACCGCGGCTCCCGTCATCTCCATGGTCGACGATGTCGACGAACGCGACGCGACCAAGTTGCAGTTCCCGCTCTCCCCGGAATACGGGCTCAGGAGCTGGTGGCCGATGGACTACCTCGCCAGCACGCAGAAGGGCACCAAGAAGGTGAACGATGCCCGCGGCGGTACCGATGGCATATTGCTCTACGGCGTGGATTCCCTCGAAGAGGGCCCGGCCGAGAAGGCGCTCGCGCTCTACGGCAGCGACCAGTTCGGGGTAATCGAAGGCGAACGCAGTATACTCGACAGCGCGAAGGCCTTGACGCTCGAAGCCTGGGTGCAAATCGAGAAGCCCGAATCCAAGGACTACCGCAGGAACCTCATCGGCAAGCTCGGGTTCGGTTCCAGCGAAGACAACGATGTGTTCAGCCTCGCTCTCGTGCAGGGCGAATGCGACCGCGAACAGGTCTCGCTCGGCTTCTTCATCGCCGACGGATCCAGCAATTCGCTCGAATGCGAAGACGCCGTGTTTGCTGACTACAAGAATTTCGACGAATGGGTATACGTGACAGCGATTTGGGACGGGAAAACCTCTGCGTTATTTATGAATGGGGTGAAGGTTGCCGAAAAGGCAGTCTCGGTGACGCAGATAGGTACTTCGCCTGAGCCGATATTCTTCGGCAAGGAAGAAGTGAATCTCAAACTAGACGATGTGCGGCTGAGTACGACGGCCATAGGGGAATCCGACGTGCTCTACCGTTACTATCTCAAGGGAGGTGAAATATGATCGACAACGAAAACAACCTCGATATAGCCCGCTTCGAAGTCAACCAGAGCGGCCGTATCCTTTCGGGAAACAAGCGGTTCTGCCGCATGTTCGGGTTCACCGAATCCGAAGTCGTGTGGCACTACATTACCGATTGCTACCGCTACCACGGCGACTGGGAAACTTTCAGCAGCTGCGACAACCTTTCGCAGACGCAGTTCATCTTCCGCATGCGCAACCGCAAGGGGCGCAGCTTCAAGTGCTGCCTTTCGCGCGAGGTTGTCCAGGATGAGAACGGCAAGATAACTTTCCGCAACACGGTGAGCCGCCTAGGTGATCCGGTGCTGGCCAAGGACCCGGCACCCGTCGCCGAGAACCATTCCGTGGTGTTCATCAACAAGTGCGCCCACTGCGGCGAACAGGTGCGCGTGAATACGCTCGCCGAGACCCGCATGCGCGTGCTTTGCGACAACTGCGCAGCCAAGGCCTACCCGGAGGCCTTCAATCTCGCTGCCGCACAAGTATAAATAAGGGGGAGGAGGAGACCAAAAAAAGGGGGTAAGAAGGAGAAAAGCAAAAACGAGGGGAGGCCCGTGTCTCGTCGATCTGATACGGGAAAAATTCCGGAGGTGCCGAGTGTGCCTCCGGATTTTTTTATTGCCTCCCCGTCGGGACGTTTATCTTGAACTTGTCAAAACTCAATCTTGTCCAGAACAATCAGTTCTGAATCTTGCTGCAAGAACATGACCATGTAGATGGGCAGGTATGTCACCTTTCCCTTTTGGGATACGTTGCAATTTGCAAAGACGAACCCTTCTTGCATTTGATATTCGGGATTTTCAAGGCAGTTGTTCATGGCGGAATGTATGGTGTAATCCTTGCCGCTTTTCACTTCGATGGGCAATGCGCGATTGTTGTATTCGATTACAAAATCAAGCTCACCCAGACGATTTGAATTGTAATAGTAAAGCCGGAATCCCTTTGAATAGAGTTCCTGCGCAATGGCGTTCTCGTAAATTCCGCCTGCATTCAGATTCTGATTTTTTGTCAGCAGCATGGACTTCGTGTTCATCCCGTATTCTGAAGTGAGCATGCCGACATCCGCAAGATAAAGTTTGAATAAACTGCTTTTTTCGTTCAACTTGAGCGGAATCCTTGGCTCGGTGCTGTTGAAAACAGATAGTGCAACGCCTGCGTTTTTTAACCAGAGGAACGTGCTTTGCACGCGATCAAAATGGAGCCCTTTTTTCAAGTCCGTGCCGAATGGCGTGGGTTTTCCCCACCTGGCGGGCACCTTTTACGAGTAAGGCCTTTTTTGGGCTGTTTTTGAGCCATTCTGTCAAAAATACAATAAAAATATACAACTTTTTGTCAAAAATACAAATACTTTTCTGTAGTTTTTGTCAAAAAACAAAACAAAATGTCTCCCCCTGCTCTTTTGCTACCCTGTCGGGACGTTTATCTTGAACTTTTCCATTTCGCGGTCGATGACCCTGTTGGAATAGTTCGCGTAAATGAGCGTCGTCTCGATGTTGGCGTGGCCGAGCACCTTCGATATCACCTCGATGGGCACCCCGAAGGAGACGCACGAGGTGGCGAAGGTGTGGCGCGCGATGTGCGCGTGCAGGTGGCTGTGGAAATCCAGCTTCTTGGCGGCGGCGCGTAGGTTCCTGTTGAACGTGGAATTGTCCACTACGTGCAGTAACGTCTCGCCTGCGCCTTGCAGCAGGGCCAGCGCCTGGGCGGGAATCGGGATGTAGACCTGTGCGCCGGTCTTCTGCGTGAAAATCCGTATCTTGCCGTTGTGGATGTCGTGCGGGGTGAGCGCCTTGAGGTCCGAAAACCGCAGGCCCGTGAAGCACGAGAACAGGAACGCCCGCAGCGCCTCGCGCTCAGAAAAATTGAGCCTGTCCGAATGTTCCATGAAGCCGGAGTACAGCTTTTCGAGCTCGTCCACTTCCAGGAACTCGCGCCGGTTGCGGACCTTCTTGAGCGTGATATTCTGCATGGGGTTGCGGCGGATCTTGCGCCTGCGGAGCAGTTCCTTGACGAACATCCGGAGTATGGAAAGCGAACGGTAGATGCAGCCGGCGCTGTTCTTGCGCGAGTGCATGAAGTCGATGTAGCCGATGACGAACGCCTCGGTTACGTCGCTGCATTCCACCGCGGGCCTGTATAGCTGCAGCTTGTGCAGGTGGGAGAGGTAGGTCTCGTAGGTGTATCTCGACAGCGTGTTTGCCCTGGATTCCAGGATCGCGCGCGATTCGGCGTAAAAGTCGCTCATGGGCAGCTCCGTTTTTGAATGGTCTATCTACCTATAAGACGATTTCGCGGCAAAAATGAGCCGAAAAACTTTGTTTACATGATGTTTTTTGAAAAACAGAGTGGTTGTTCGGAATTTCCGAACAACCACATTTTCTGTAATCTCGCCAGACTTCCCTTTTGCCCTCCTGTTGAACTATAAAGAATTTCTTTACAGTTCCTCCGACATCCCAAGTCTACGACTACAATGTTTCGAGAAAGGCTTCAATGCTATTCGTAATTGTCACGACATTTTCTCCGGTCCAGTTTTTGCCGCTGGCGGAAAGTCTTCCGATGTATAACTTGTCGGAAAATATATTTCGCATCCGCTTTACCACATCGGCGACGTTACATTCTCTCATTTGCTGGTCATTAAATATGTATGAATCTAGACATACATGCATTTTTTTATAGTCTACATGCTGGCTGAGATAGTAGATGTCGAAAAGATCCTTGTACCGGGTCGATAAAGCTCCGAATTTCAGTAGCGACCGCAATTTCTCGACCAACATCTGTTCGTTAGAATTAACCAATAGGCTAACACTCCCATTATCAAAGGAGATATCAAAACAATATTCCTCTTGAGTTACATCTAACTTGGTATGCACGCCCAAGTCAATTTTGCTTTCAAGTTCGTGGCCGCTGGAATCTCGAATTTTTATGCGAATTCGCCGCCCCTTGTATTCCTGTTGCTTTAGTTCATCGATATTCCCAAACCTTTCGATACGGATTCCGTCTAGACAATTCATCTTCGCTACAAAGTCGTCAATGGCTGTGTCCGATAAAGGAAGGCGAAGAAAATCCATGTCCAAATCCTGGGTCGCACGTCGGATATTCCCAGTCTTGCTCCTCATGACCACACCACCTTTGACAGTGATGTTGCGATGCAGAGTCCCCATGGAAATAGCTTTTAAAACAATGTCTTGACAGACTTTCGCGGGGGCCGTGTTTTCATTATATCCTTTCTCGATTTCTACAGCGACCATGCTTTTGAGGTTCAGCATTATAGCACCTCCGCTTCCAGCACCTTTCTAATCATATCCGCTTTCGGCATTTGCGGCAAATAATCCTGCACGAGCTGCATATCCAGTTCGTCAACTACCTTTCTATAGTTCAGGATGACTTCTTTGTAGTAGTCGAAAGGCAGGTTTGATTTGTTGCGGATCAGTTCAAGCAGCATTCGTTCCTTGTTATACATTGTAACGGTAGCGCCGTTGGCTTTTTCTTGTACGGCACCGAGAAACAGGATGTCGCTGTTCTCGAACTTCAGCACAATACGAATGTCGGAATTTTTTGCCCCACGCTCGGTTGCCAGATAGTATTTCTCGGGGATGGTATCGGTCAAGCCGTAATGATAAAAAGCGGTATTCATCGTAAAAACCGACTTGGGGTATTTTGCGGAGATAAGCGAAGCCTGGGAAACATCTTTGCTCTCGGAATAGAACCCTTTTGCAATGCGAAACAGACGGCCTTCGGTAATGGCCTTTTTAATCAAGTATTTCGAGCCGAACATTTCAATGCATTGGGCGAAGGTCAGTATCATCTTATTTCCTAAATTCTGTAAAATATAAGTTTTTACAGAATTATAGTAAAAATATACACTAATTTGCCAAAAAGTCAAGTCAACAAGTCCATTTTCACTCATATCATCTCCTTTGACGGATAGTACGATAATACACAAATGTATACTATTTCTAAACAAATGTCAATAGGTAATTCAATTTATATGTCAGCCCCTTGTAGCATTTGCATAATTTTCTAACTTTTTTACGAATAACTTACAACAGGTTGTTGCAAGCGCCGCATTTCGTTGTCTTCTATAGGTTCGGGCCCCCTCGCGATGATGCAGAACAGTGATATTTTGTTGAATGGACCGCAGGCCGCAGTTCCCCGTGGACTGGGGGAATAAGCGGAGTTTCTCGTGACAGAATCCGTAAAATTGTCCATTTCCATTGTCGTCTACAAGAAATACGACGACGTCCTCCTGGCAATCGATTCAATCGAACGCTTCACGGACAAATCCCTGTCCAAGAGGCTGTACGTGGTCGACAACAGCTGCTATGCTGACGACAACCACTACAAGAGTGCCTTTTTGGAGAGCCTCTCGAAATACGACGACGTGGAATATGTGGATACGAGGAAGAACCTTGGGTTTGGTAAAGGGCATAACTATATAATTCCGTGTCTGAATTCGGAATACCACGCCATCGTCAACCCCGACATAGTCCTCTATTCCGATGTGTTTACCTCGCTGACATCTTTTTTGGACGCAAATCAAGATATTGGTATGACGGCTCCCGTACTGACGGATGAATACAACAATGTTCTCCGGGTGTACAGGCGGGACCTCACGGTATTAGATTTGCTGTGCCGCTATGTGCATCTAAATCTGCTGAAGAAAAGAATCGATTACCACACCATGGAAGATGTCGACAAGACGAAGGATTTCGATTGCGAATTCGTCCAGGGCAGTTTCTTGCTTTTGCGTACGGAAATTTTCAAGAAGGTCAGGGGTTTCGACGACCGCTACTTTATGTACGCCGAAGATGCCGACCTCTGCCGCACTATTCGCAAGTTTAGCCGCGTTGTGGTGCATCCGGAAACTCGCGTTGTGCATAAATGGGAAAAGGCCAGCCATACCAATTTCAAGTTGATGCGAATCCATGCCGTTTCGTTGGTGAAGTATTTCATGAAGTGGGGATGGAGATTATCGTGAGTTTAGGCTTTGTAATTTGATTTTATGCTCTTTATGTTTGTTTAACACATTGTTTAAAAAATAGAGAAACACTATTCATGAATGAATCGCAAATGCAATTAGTTGGAATGCGAGACGATGCCATTGATATTGTAAAAGGCCTCGCCATTATGGGTATTGTTTTGGGACACATTGGTGTGACGCTTCCTGCGTTTAAATTGTTTCATACAGGGGTGTTGCTCTATAGTATGTGGCATGTTGCCGTTTTTTTTGTACTTTCAGGTTTCTTTCTAAATGATGAAAAATTAAAGAAGCCATGGTCATTTACCATTGGAAAAGTTAAATCGCTGTATTTGAAAACCTTGTGCTTTTATATTCCCGCTGTTTTACTCCATAATATCCTAATAAAGATTGGATTTTATTCTGTGGATGTTAATTATGGGGGGAAAAAAATGGTGCTTTATTCTGGATTGGATTTTGTAAAGAAAATTATAGAGTCTGTTTTGCTTGCAGGAAGAGAACCGATTGTTGGTCCTTTGTGGTTTGCATATGTTCTTTTCATTGCGTTGGTTGGTTATTCTATTTTATCATTTTTTATTGGAAAGTTTTTTAAGGATGAACAATATTGGATCGTTAAAGGGTTGCTTTGCTTTGCTCTGGCTATGGTGTCGAGTATTTTAACGCAGAAATACTCTTTGACATTGAATCGTTTGAGTAATTCCGTTGCAGTAATGCTTTTGATTTTTTTTGGTCAACTTTTTAATGTTCGGTTGCGTCTCTCTTATAAATCAGGTTTATTTGCTATTGGAGCGGCGTTACTATTCTTTCATGAGGTTGTTTTTCATGGGGGAATAAGTTTAAATAATAATGCTTTTAATGGGGTTTTTCATTTGCTATGTGGTGGGGTGGCTGCGACATATATGTTGCTTTATATGGCAAAAAAAATTGAACATAATTTTTTGGGAATGATTTTGTCCTTAGTTGGGAGGCATTCTTTTGCTATTATGGCTCTACATTTGTTATCCTTTAAAATTTGCACGATGTTGTTAAATGGTTGCTTCGGTATGTCGATTCCTTTGGCAGAACTTATTCCTGGGGTTGGTAAAGAGTATGTTTTGGCAATTCCATATTTGTTGATTGGTACATTTGTCCCTGTTTTCGTTGCATGGTTGTTTTGCAAAATAAAGGGGTGCGCTATTTTGCGTAAAAAAGAATGCTAATACTTTATTGGTTGAATATGTTGATGATTAGAGGAAAATTTAATGAGCCTTAATTTGGATTATATTCCTTCTACCATCAAAACAGTCATTGTTGTAAATGATTTCGATTATATTGAAGGTGGTGCTGCTAAGGTAGCTATCATGACTGCGGAAACTTTAGTTAAAGCTGGCTATGATACGTATTTATTTTCGGCTGTTTCAAATGAGAATGCACCTAGGATAGATGGCTTAAAATACATTTCAGTGAATCAATACCCATCACTTTTAGATCCGAATATCATTCGTGGGGCCTTGAATGGATTGTATAATTTTAAGGCCGCAAGAAAATTTAAAAAGCTTTTGAAAAAGTTGGATAATAGAACAACATTGATTCATATTCATACATGGACAAAGGCTTTGTCTTGTAGTATTTGGAATGTTGCGTATGCATTGCATTTTCCTGTTTATTTAACATGTCATGACTATTTTTCAATATGTCCCAATGGCGGTTTCTTTGATTACCAAAAATTAGAAATTTGTCTTCGAAAGCCTTTGTCTGTTAAATGCCTAAAATGTAATTGTGATTCACGAAATTATGCTATAAAGCTTTATCGATTTGCTCGTTGTTTTGTGCAGAATAAAGTTGTGAATATTTTTGAGAAGACTGCAAAATTTATATCCATTTCTGATTTTAGCGAAAGAATATTACAAGTATATTTTCCGCAAAATACCACGTTTCATCGAGTCAGCAACCCAATAGATAAAGTCAACCTACCCGAAATACATCCTGAAAAAAATGAATATTTTTTGTATGTTGGAAGACTTGCTAAAGAAAAAGGAATCGATATTTTCTGTCAAGCAATAAACGATAGCGGTGTAAAAGGTGTGGTTGTTGGTGATGGCCCTGAGTCTGAACTAATAAAAAAACAGTTCGCCAAAGCTAATATTGATTTTGTTGGATGGAAATCTCGTGATGAAGTCTTTGAATATATGAAAAGCGCTCGAGCACTAGTTTTTCCGTCAAGGTGGTATGAAACGGATGGATTAAGCGTTCGTGAGGCTTTGTCGATTGGACTGCCTTGTATTGTATCAAATAGCTGTGCTGCTAAGGAATATATAACGGATGACTCAAAGGGACGTGTATTTACTGATTATAAAATGTTAAAAAAACAAATGGAAGAGTTTGTATGAAACCTTATAAATGCGCAATAACATATGGAACATTCGATTTATTCCATATCGGACACTTACGACTATTGGAGCGGATTTCTAATATGGCTGAAAAAGTAATTGTTGCAGTTTCTTCAGACGAGTTTAATGCGTTAAAAGGGAAGAAGTGTGCAATTTCGTACGAAAATCGCCGTGATATTATTGCTGCATTAAGAGTAGTAGACAAAGTAATAAAAGAAGAGTGCTGGGAGCAAAAAGTTGATGATATTCGTAGAGAAAAATGCGATGTTTTTGTTATGGGAGATGATTGGAAGGGTAAGTTTGATTTTTTGAAAACTGAGTGCGATGTCTTATACCTTCCTCGTACTCAAGGAGTCAGTTCTTCGGAAATAAAGGAATCTTTGCGAGGCTAAAATGTCTTTCGATCCTGGTCTAAAAAGAATTCATGAAATTTTATTGGAAATAGCAGAATCTTTCCATCAGGTCTGCGAAAACAATAAAATCCAATACTATATGCTTGGCGGAACCATGTTAGGGGCGACTCGTCATAAAGGGTTTATTCCTTGGGATGACGATATGGATTTTGGAGTTATGGCTGAAGATTGGCCTAAATTGATTGAGGTGCTAAATAAAGACTTGCCTCAATATTACAGGGTTCGTGATATAAAAAACACCAGAGGTATTTCTAATCCATCTATAAAGATTGAAGATGTTAGAACAATCATACAGGAAACAGACAAAGCTGGTGAAAATGATATTATTGGAATCAATATTGACATTTTTCCTCTTAATTACACAAATGAGAGAAAAAGTTTTTTTTCAAAAAATGGTTTAATTGAAAATTTAATTCGTTTGAATTTATGCCGTTTTTTAGATTATAGATCAAAACCTCTTATAAAAAGGGCCTTGTCGAATATATATAAGATAATTCTTTCCCCGTTTCCGAAAGATTTTCTTATCTCGATTATACAAAAGTATTTGGTGACCAATAATGGAAATTGTATTACAAATTATTGGGGTGCATGGATAAATAAAGAAATTGTTCCTGCAGAAGTTATGGGAAAACCTTCCAAATATGTATTTGAAAATACTTTTTTTTGGGGTGTTGCAAATCCTGATGAATATTTAAAACATTTATATGGTGATTATATGAAAATACCTCCTGAGAATAAAATTCATTATCATGTTCTTGATTGGAAATATCGAGGTGATTACAAAAGTACGTAAAATCTAATTGTTTCGAAAAATAATTTGAATGCATAAATTGTGATAAAATGAGAATATTATTTATAGTTAGAACGCTGGGATATGGTGGCGCAAGCAAACAACTTGCTCTACTAGCTAATGCGTTGTCAAATTTTGGACATGAAGTCTCGATTTATGTGTATTGTGCAAAAGATATTGAACAAGTCTTAAATTCAACGGTTTCGGTTTCTTTTGCCGATAATGTCCCGCAGAATAAAATTGTAGAATATTTACGTTCTGTCGCTTGTATAAGGCGTGAGATAAAGAGAATTCAGCCGAATGTTGTTGTTTCATGGCGGTGCAATGCGGGGTGCTTAACAAAAATTGCATCCTTGGGATTGAGAGTGAAAACTATTTTTAGTGAGCGTACTGATCCTTTCACAGAAACCTCTTTTTTTCTAAAGATTTCATCTTTTGTCTGTGGCTTTTCTGATGGAGGAGTCTTCCAATTGGAGTCAGTTCGAAAATATTATGGGAGATTATACCATAAGAGTGTTGTTATCCCGAACCCAATTGAATATGCAGGGGAGTTAAATGAGATTATCCCGTATGAGAAAAGACCTCTTCGAATAGCGTTTGTTGGACGGACTGTTATCTCGCAAAAGAGACAAGATGTGGCTATTGAAGCCTTTGAATTTTTTTTAAAGAAACATCCTGATTTTGAACTTCACATTTACGGAGATGGATGTGATCAAAATAAGGTTAAGGAAATGACTTCCCGAAAGGGTTTAATAGACAAGGTTGTATTTCATGGATCTGTAAAAAATATAACTGAGAAAATTTGTAACTCAAAAGTCTTGCTACTAACATCAGATTATGAAGGAATTCCTAATGTAATCTTGGAGGCGTTTGTTGCGGGCGTTCCCGTTGTGTCAACTAATTGCAGTCCTGGAGGGGCCAAATTCTTAATCGGCAACGATGAATGCGGTAGATTGGCTCCAGTTCAAAATCCTTTGGTTTTATCTCAAAAAATGACTGAAATTGTTGAAAATGTGGAACTGGCTAAGAAGTGCATTTTTAATGGACGCTGTAGGCTGCATGATTTTTTGCCGGAGAATATATATAAGAATTGGGAAAACTATTTGAAAACAATAATGTAGATGTGATTTATTATGATTATTTATTGGTTGACATTTTTAATATCGTTTTCTTCGTATCATTTTTCTTTTTACTTTCGTAAAAAGGTGGTGTCTTTTTTTCTTAAAGGGATTGCGGTGATAATCCCATCTTTGGTTGCTGCTTTTAGAGATTTAGATGTTGGAAAAGATATTGCAACGTATGGCTTGCAGACTTTTGACCTGGCGATTAAATCAAACTCTTTTGCTAATCCTTTTGATCTTTTTCGAGATCAAGCTATTGAAATCGGCTATATTATTGTTAATATGATTGTGTCCTTTTTTTCAACATCATATCATGTACTTTTCTTTGTTTTGCAGTTTATTGTTTTGGTATTGACTGTTGTTGGATGCGAACTTTTGAAGAAAAATCTAAAGCAACCACAATGGCTTTTTTTGATGTATTTATTGTTTAATTATTGTATGTCTTTTAGCATGTTAAGACAATCTATTGCACTTGCGGTTTTTATTGTTAGTATTAGATTTTTATTAGATAGAAAAGTTTTCTTATATAGTCTATTTATTTTTATTGGATTTTTATTTCATAAGTCAATTCTATTTGTTTATCCAGTGTATTTTGTACCAATCCTGCTAGAGAAATATCCCAAAGTGCCATGGTATGCGGTTTTAGCACTTCTTGGGGTTGGATTGTATTTCTTTTTCCCATCTCTAGTTCCTTGGGGAATTTCTATAGGAGTAATAGAACCTAAGTATATGCGTTATGTGGATGATTCTTTTTCAACTCATAAGAATAATATGGCCTTTTTTGCGTTTACATTTTTCTATTTCTTCCTTATTTCAAAAATTAAGAACTTGACGCCTCTTTTAAAATATAAGCAGGTTCTTATATGTTCCTTGTCGATCTGTGCGTTTATGATTGAATTGTGTGGTTCTTATAATGACGTTGCGTCACGTGTCGCAAAATATATTTTCTTATTGATTTTAGTTCTTTGGTTTGATTTTTTCCCGGCTTTTCAAGAAAAATGGAGAATAAATAGGCATGTTGTATTGCTAGTCGCATTTATGTTTGTTTATTTCTTGTATAATTCACAATCACCTGATGGCTTGGCTAATACAATTCCTTATCGCTCTTCAATATTGGGTATTTAATATGGATTTTATGAAAAAAATTGTTGTCTATTCTGAAAAGTCTCCATCTGCATCTTTTGTGATGAAAGGTGTGAATCACGATGTTGCAGAAACGGTTTGCCTTGCAATGAAAAAGGACTTTTTTTCAAAATTGTTTTTTAAAATATTTTTCTATTTGCACTTGTACAAGATTGCTGTTCTGTTTCGGTTTGAAAAAAATATTCGCATGAAAATAAAATCAGGAAAAATTCAAAAAGTGATTTTTTTTGATTGTGTCTTATTGAAAGAATATTTTGTTTTAGATACGCTGATGAAAAAAAAACAAGGGAAATACATCTATTTTTGGAATCCTATTAAATATCGACAGTCTAATGAAAATAAAGCGAAATTCTTGTTGAAAAAACTGGAAAAAATGGGATTTGTTTTAAAAACGTTTGATTTAGAAGACTCTAAAAGATATCAAATAGCTTTTTTAAAAAGTCCAAATAGAAGAATATCTTTTAATCAAAAGAGAAAGATTGTTGATTTTTATTTTGCTGGATTGCCTAAAGGTCGAGAATGTTTTTTGGAAACAATGAAGGAAGAATTGCTGAAAAAGAACTTTTCTTCAAAGTTTATTCTTGTTCGAGGTAAAAAAGATTATATCTCACAAGAAGAAAACCGAATTAATTCTGAAAATTGTAGGTGCATAGTTGATTTAGTGTCAGATGCTTATGGACAGGCGAATCTATCTTTGAGATCTACGGATGCTCTTTTCTTGGAAAAGAAGGTAATCACAAATTGTGAAGCTGTTGTTGATGCTGATTTTTATAATCCTGCAAATATTTTTTTAATAAGGAACATGTCTTTGGATGGAATAGAAAATTTTATGAACAGACCGTACGAAAAGATTTCTGAAAACATTGTAAACAGTTATGAAATAAATAACTGGTTGAAAAATAATTTTTGAGGAAAGATTATGATTTCTACAAAACACGAATTGAAAGAATTTCTTACGGCAGATCGTGTGGCTATGGGTTTTGAAAAAAAATCCAGGTTGATTGAACTTTTAAAGGGGAACCTTGATTCTGTAATGCTTCTCAACCATATGATTTTTTTGCGAAAATATGAGTACTTTCTATCGAAAGGAAAAAGAAAATCTTTTTTTTATAAGTTGAGATATTTGTATTACAAACATACTTATGCTAGGAAGAAATTAAAAAGTAATTTATTTATTAGTCCCAATGTTTTTGATAAAGGACTTTGTTTAGTTCATCCTGGGTATGTGTGGATTGACCGATCCTCTAGAATAGGTAAAAACTGTACTGTTCTTCCCAGAGTTCTTTTGGGAAAAAAACACCCGGGAATTCCGGCTCCTTGCATTTTTATTGGCGATAACTGCTATATTGGTACGGGAGCTACTATTTTAGGGCCAATCCGTATAGGTAATAATGTGACAATTGCTGCAGGAGCTGTTGTGGTTAAGGATGTCCCTGATAATTGCATTGTTGCTGGGAATCCCGCAAAAATTGTAAAATACAAAGAATAATTATATATGAATCAGCGTAAAATAGGTGCTTTACTCTCTTATGCGACGATAGGCTTACAGAATTTGGTAGGTCTTTTATATACGCCCTATTTATTGAGAATGCTTGGCAAATCTGATTATGGTTTGTATTCTCTTGTAACCTCAATTATTTCGTATTTAACGTTGTTGGATTTTGGCTTCGGTGATGCTGTTGTTCGTTATACGGCGAAATTTCGAGCTGAGGGGAAAACGAAAGAGCAATATTCCATGTTTGGGATGTTTTCCATGATTTATTTCGCTATTGCTATTGTAGCGTTAATTCTGGGCTTAGTACTTTCGTTTAATTTAGAATATTTCTTTTCTGATACAATGTCGAAAACGGAAATATCTCGAGCAAGAATTATGTTGTTATGTCTTGCCGGAAACTTGGCTGTTACGTTTTTCTTTAGCATATATAAAGCAATCTTGGATGCTTATGAACAATTTGTTTTTGTTCGTGCATTGAATGTAGCCAGGATTATTTTGAATACATTTATAATGATTGTTCTCCTTCAATACGGATTTAAGGCTGTTGCTTTAGTTGTTGTTACGACAATTTTAAATGTTGTGATTATGTTGATGAATTTTTTCTATTGCATGATTAAACTTAATGTGCATGTGCATTTTCGTAATCTTCCGTGGTATAACTTGAAAGAAATTGGTTGTTATTCGATTTTTATTTTTTTGAATAGCTGCATAAGTCATGTTTATTGGTTTTCTGGACAATTTATACTTGGCATGTATTGGGGGGCGCAACTCATTGCTGTTTATGCTATTGCCATTCAGTTAGTGAATATGTTTAAACATTTTTCTAGTGCTATCTCATCTGTTTTTTTCCCAAAAGTTGTATTGTTGTCGGTGCAAGAAAATTCAAACGAAGAAATATCAAATCTTTTTAATAGAATAGGTCGTTTGCAGTATATAATTATTTCTTTGATTATCTCTGGATTTATAGTTTTTGGACGAGAATTTATTCTATTGTGGGCTGGTGATGGCTATGAAAAGGCTTATTTTATTACTCTGATTTTTTTCGTATCTTTGTTGCCTGCGCAAACTCAACAGATTGGATGGATTGTGTGTAAAGCAAGAAATCATTTAAAGTTTCGGACCTATGTCTATATTGTAATTGCTATATCTTGTTTGATTGCGCAGGTTTTGGGATCTAAATATTTTGGTATTATGGGTAATGCAATTCCAATAGGTTTTTCTCTTATTTTAATGGAAGGCTTTATTTTGAATGTATACTACCAAAGAGTTGAACATATTGATATCATGAAATTTTGGAGAAATATATTGAAGCTGTCTGTAATTCCTGTTATATTGGTTTGGCTGTCTTTTTATTTGAAGCAAAAAGTAACTTTTGACTCGTGGCCCTTTTTGCTGTTGGGCATGGCTGTTTTCGGAACTGCTTTTGTTTTGTTGTCTTTCTTGTTCAGTTTTAATAAATATGAAAAGAATTTATTTTTCCGAAAAAAATAGGTTAGTAGATTTATGCGCAAACTGATTATGCTATTGCTATTTTTTTGGGGGAATACTGCTTTAGCGGCACCTGTTATTTCTCCGGAACGATATAATCTCAAGCTGCTAGAAACGGCGCCTTTGCTATTTGAATTCCATAGACTTACAACAACTTCGGTAAAACAAGAGTTTTATTTCCCAAAAAGAGATTCAACTTGGCATGCTAATGCTGCAGAACGCGAGCGGAATGCTTTGTTGAAATATGGTTCGGATAAGGTTTTCTTGGCAGCAAGTGTTGTAGGGGGAGTTGAATATTGTGGTGGTGAAATTTTGGGTGATACCATATGGCCTGGGTTTGATGGTGGCTTGTATTTGAGAGGGTATGTTGATTCTTTAGAATTTGTATTAGATGCTCGTATTTATTCAGAAGGTCATTCAGCAAAAATTCCTAAATCTTTTGATGGTGAATATATAGATATTCAAAGTGGCGAAAATAATGATGGAATAGAATATGCCAGTTATGCTCGATATCGAGGTCATATCGCTTTAAATATGGGCTTTGCTCGTTTTGATGTGGGACGAGATGTGGTGCATTGGGGACCTGGCTATTATAATAATTTGGCGTTAAACCAATTTTCCTTACCTTTTAATTCAATGTCGCTTGACTTGCAAGCTGGTCCTCTTACTGTTGTTTCTATTTATGGCGATTTGCGTATTTATAAAGGATATGTTAACGAAGGCAATAAAAATGCTAGAAATCTATATGGGCATCGTTACGAATTGAATTTTGGAGACCTGATTATTGGTGTTAGCGAATTACAAGTTGTTTACGACGATAATGATATTTGGCTTTTTGTTCCAATTGTTCCGCTTTTCATAGAAAAGGGTAATTATACAGAAAGCTCTAATAATGGTGCGATTTCGTTAGATATTAATTATCGCCTATTTAACATGGCTCGTATTTATACTGAATTCTTTTTAGATGACTTGCATAGTCCAAATAAACTTATCGAAAATAAGGATGTTCAGTCGAAATGGGCCTGGATGATTGGTTTGCAAGTTGGGCATGATTTTGAATATAAAACGCATTTGCTGGAATTGGGAATGATTGCTGAATATGCTCGTGTTGAACCTTATGTGTATACCCATTTTAAAAGTAATACAGCACAAATGGCTCATTTAGAGGTCCCTCTTGGTAATCAGAACGGTCCTAATAGTCGAACCATTGATTGGTTGTTTTATTCAAGGTTAGATGATTGTTGGATGATTGCTTTGCATCAGAGATGGTCTTGGAAGGGTACTGATGCGGGAAGCTCTTTGGATGATCCTACGCCTGCATATCATGCTCATATAAACAAGTCTTTCCTGCGTGGTGCAAAAATGCAATATTCCATAACCCCAATTTTGGGATACGAAGGTCGTTTTACAAACTTCGCTCTTGAATGGACTTTTGTGGATGATGCTAAAGTTTATGCAAGAATGGGTTTTAAGTGGTGAAGTGATGTAACTGGCAACTTGCAAAGTTTTAGATTTAAATGAGAGGCTGAGGATTTGGACTTCGCTTTCGAACTGTAATTGATATAACGGCGCTTTAGAATGATTGCGCGAAGGAACGCATTATGAAGAATATCGTCATTACCGGTGGTGCAGGCTTTATCGGGAGCCACGTGGTTCGCCTTTTCGTGAACAAGTATCCCGAATACAAGATTATCAACCTCGACAAGCTTACGTATGCGGGCAACCTCGCGAACTTGAAGGACATCGAATTCTACAAGCTCATGCAGGACGAGCATGTAGACGGTATCATCCATCTGGCTGCCGAAAGTCACGTGGACCGCTCCATCAAGGACCCGTTCACCTTCGCGAAGACGAACGTGATGGGCACTTTGAGCCTGTTGCAGGCCGCGAAACTCTACTGGGAATCCTTGCCGGAAAAATACGAGGGCAAGCGCTTCTACCACATCTCGACCGACGAAGTTTATGGCGCCCTCAAGATGAACCATCCCGAAGGCATCACGCCCCCGTTCACCACGACGGCTAGCTCCAGCGAGCACCACCTGGCCTACGGCGATGACTTCTTCTACGAGACCACCAAGTACACGCCGCATAGCCCGTATTCCGCCAGCAAGGCGGGTTCCGACCATTTTGTGCGCGCATTCCACGACACCTATGGCATGCCGACGATTGTGACGAACTGCAGCAACAACTACGGTCCGTACCAGTTCCCCGAAAAGCTGATTCCGCTCTTCATCAACAACATCCGCCACAAGAAGCCGCTCCCGGTTTACGGCAAGGGCGAAAACGTGCGCGACTGGCTCTTCGTGGAAGACCACGCCCGCGCTATTGACGTGATTTTCCATAACGGGAAGGTTGCCGAGACGTACAACATCGGCGGATTCAACGAATGGAAGAACATTGACATCATCAAGGTCGTCATCAAGACCGTTGACAGGCTCCTCGGCCGCGCCGAAGGCGAGGACATGAACCTCATCACTTATGTGACGGACCGCCTTGGCCACGACGCCCGCTACGCCATCGATTCTACCAAGCTCCAGAAGGAACTGGGCTGGGAACCGAGCCTCCAGTTCGAAGAAGGCATCGAGAAGACGGTGCGCTGGTACCTCGATAACCAGGAATGGCTGGACAACATCACCAGCGGCGACTACGAGAAGTATTACGAAAAAATGTACGGGAACAGGTAAGTCCCGACAAGAACCCGCTACGGTAGGGTGAATCCTCGCCAAGGAAATTTTTGCGGAGGCGCTACGCGCCCCCGCAAATTTTTTTCAAAAAAATGAAGCCGGTGTATTGACAGCCGCTTTCTGTTTGTTTATATTTGATAGTGAACAAATGTGTAATATGTTGATTTTTTTGAAAATAATTGGTGGTCTGTCAGTTTATGGCGAAATAAGTTTTGTAATTTTAGCATATGAAGAAATTGTATGACATAGAACAGCTTCATTACTACGCCTCCCTTTTCTCGGGGAATGTGGTTCAGCGTTCTTTGAAGTATAATGATTATTCAGCTATTTTTGAGTGCTTGCATAGGTATGATTCTGATTTGATGAGTCGAGGTCTAACATACTGGGATTATTTCGACTATGTCTATCGTATTCTGGAAAAAAACTATCGTAATGAGTATGTCTACAAGAATACTCTAATCAAAGGGTATATTGTAAAGGAATATTCGTTAAAAGAGACGAAAGTATTTAATGAGTTCCGGATAGGGTCGTCCATTGCTGATTTAGCGATGTTTAATGGAACAAGTAAGGCTTTTGAAATAAAAACCGAATTAGACAACGACAAACGGTTGGCTTCTCAGCTTGGTGAATATGCGAGGTTGATGGAGGAATCGTATCTAGTCGTTTCGGCAGATTTAGTTGATAAGTATCGGTCAGATGTAGATAAATCGGTTGGGATAATTAGTTTGTGTCGACAGGGGCGCTCGTTAAAGATTGAACGGTTGCGCAAGGCTCGGAAAAATAGTTGTGTCGATATCGATATCCTTATGTCATCTGTTAGGTGTGACGAATATAGGTGGATGGTCAAGACGGCTTATGGTAGTTTGCCGGATGTGTCGGATTTTGAAATGTTTGATGCTTGCAAAGACCTTTTGAATCGATTGTCGTCTATAAAATTGCAGCGGCTTTTTTTGGATGCTGTCAAAAAAAGAAAAAATTCAACAGGTCTTCTGAAATCTGTTCCTCGATCCGCGAATTTATTGTGCTTGTCCATGGATTGGAATGAACGTTATTTTGCAAAGTTGAATGAATTATATAGTCAACCGATAAAAATGTAGGGGGTACATATGTACTATCCGTATTTGAGGGGAAAACAGTTTGAACTGTTGGCGCTGCGCGAACTGTCCAAAACGGGCGCGTTGCCCGACTATAGTCATGTTTGTCCTATTTTAGAACCACTTAAGGCTGACGTTTCCGCCAATCAGAACGCTATTGGTGCGATGTTGAACTGTGGCATGCGGTTTGCTCTGATATTGAATCCTTTTCGTGGTGACTTTGGACGTGATTCGGGTGAATTTGCACAGGAATCCTTGAAATTTATCCGGGAAAGTGGCAGCACGTCTTGGATTCCGGCATTCTTAATGGACTCTAATGTTGATTTGGCCAGGACGATAATTAGGGAATGTCGACTAAAAGATATTATGCTTGTTGCTCAAGAAGATGCAGAATTTGATCAATTCGAAGAATGGCTTGCTTCTGGAATGGTCAAGTATTTCGTAGCCCCTGAATCAAAAAGGAATATGCGCAAAATTCAGCGCTTAAAAAGAAAACCGATGTTGATTCGTTTGGATGACAAGTTTCCTTCTGTTAAGCGTAATGATGATTATCGTAATACGGACGAATCGCCCAATAATGAAGATCAGCTTTTTTCTGAGGAATATCTCTTTTACAAAGATGATCATTACGATGGTTTCGCCGATTATACGCTTTTGACAAAAATGTTGACTGATGGCGGTGCCTTGCCGTATGTTGTGGCAATTCATTTAACATATTTGGGCAAAGATGATGAAATTAGGGTTCGCCATTTCTTGTCAGATTCCAATTCTAAGGGGCGCGAAAATATTCAGAGAAAGTTCGCAGAAGCGGCGGAAAAAGTAAAAATGTTCTTTGCTAAAAGGAATGACAGAACGGCTGCTGTAGATGAACTCGTTCAGTTTTTGGAGGATGGACATTATCCTGGTCTTGGAAGTATCAAGAAACTTTCCATAAAACATCACATTCAACTAGTGGATCATCTTCTAAGAGAGGAGTCTGGAAGATGAGAATATGCGCAGAATGTTTTAAAGCTCAAGATTGGGTAGAACATGTTAAGGCCTATGGTGCGCCAGGACGGTGCGGTTGTTGTAAATGTGAATCAGATTATACAGTTGATCTTTCTGACCTGCATGCCGTACTAGAAAACCTTTTGGATTTTTTTGAGCCTGTTGAAAATGGCAAACCGTTGTCGGTGCTGATTCAAAATGATTTTGACATTGCGAAAAATGAAAAAGTCGTTAAGTTTATTTTTGATTGGCATTTTCAGAACGAATTGCGTGCAGAAAGCAATTTGGGTTACCGATATAAAGCATCTGTTTTGCAACCAATAGGGGAATGGAATGAACTTAAGGAAACGCTGAAATACAGGTTTCGGTTCTTTTCTGGGAATAAAACGGGTCAGTTGGCGTGGAAAGATTATTTTGAGTATAATGAAGAAATTCCAACGGGATGTCGCTTTTATCGAGGCCGTTTAAACGAAAAAGAGAATTATGAGTACCATTTGCCGGAAGAATTGGGTATGCCGCCTAAAGGAATAACGCCAAATGGACGCGCAAATGCTCACGGAATCCCATGTTTGTATTTGACAACGAAGTTGGATACAACTATGTATGAATTACGCTCGGTTTTTGGTGATAAGATCTCAATAGCTTTTTTTGAAACTACTGATACACTGCGTGTTGTTGATTTTGATAAAAAGCCCTTGCTTTTCGAAGCCTATGAAAATGATATCTTGCCGAGTGTTATTAAAGGGTATTTTTTGAAAAAGCATATTGGAGAGAATCTTTCTAAACCGATGCGTCGTTATGATTACAAGGATTTGGAGTATGTTCCAACACAGTTCGTATGTGAATTTATAAAGCAGTCGGGGTTTGATGGAATTTTATTTAATAGCGCGGTACATCCAAGTGGAAAAAATTTAGTACTGTTTGATGATGCGAAGGTTAAGTTCGTTGATTATTGTGTAAAGACGGTTGGAAATACGCAGATGCAATTTGCCTGATGTTGTTAAGATATGAAAAAGGCAAGGTGGTAAACCTCGCGGCACAGGCCGGCGTGTGCTACTCCATCACGAACCCGTATGCCTACATGCAGAGCAACATGGTCGGTTTTCTCAAAGCATCTGCTCTATGCGTCGTCCAGTTCTGTTTATGGCCTGAACAGCAAGGTGCCCTACAGCGAAGACGACAAGGTTGACAACCTGAGGGCGAGCCCATCAAGGTGTTCAACAACGGCGACATGATCCGCGACTTCACCTACATCGATGACATCGCTGAGGGCAGCGTGCATGCGCTCGACCACATGCCTGTCGCGGAAAAGTGCTCGAACGGCGTTCCGTACAAAGTATACAACATCGGCTGCAAGGTGCCGATGCAGCCCGGCGACGTTTACCAGACGAACGCCGATACCACGAAACTCGAGGCCGAATGCGGATACAAGCCGCACTGGAGCCTGCACGACGGCATCGCCGAGTTCATGAAGTGGTACAAGAGCGACAAGAACCCACTGAGGTAGGGTGAATCCCCGCCAAGAAAAGCTTTGCGGAGGCGCTAACGCGCCCCCGCAATATTTTTTTGGCGGGGTTTGGGTGTTTTGGATGAAAAAAAGCGATTTAGGAGAGTATTAGGATGCTTTACATAAAATGTAAAAGGAGCGCGAGGTCGAAGGAAATTGTTAGAAAACATTTTGCCCTTTCAGGAATAAAGGGTTATGGGGTGTATCCTTATTCATGAATTGAGATTATATTACTGAATAAGGAACTTGCTCAATTGGGTGAAAAAGCTCAATTGAACCAGTGCTTTTGGGGGTCATTATGAAAATAAATACTTCTGTGTTTTTGCTGAAGCAAGAATATTCATCGATAGATGACGCTTTTGTTGATAAAACAAATGTTTTGGAGGGAAATGGTTGCCGCATATATATAACGTCACGGGCATGCAATTTGCCTGCGTGGTCGGGTGTGGTACAGAAGTTTCTGCCTGAAGGAAAAGGGAGGAATATATTGCAATCTGCATCTTCTGGTGCGATAATTGCCTTAAAGGTAAAAGATCGTGTTATGGCATTAAGTTTTGCTTCCGGCCGCTATAATTTAGACCAAAACAAGATGGAAGATCGTTTTGGCTTGAAAACATGTTTGAATATGCAGACTTCGGATAAGTTTAGGAATTTGAAAATTCAGTCACTTGAAGTTAATGGCGTTCAAAAACTAGAGTCTCGTTCGTCATGGAGTGAAATGAATGATTTTTCAATAAATATTGAAAATGAGATGATTAAGTCTGTTACGGGACAGGTTGATGATGAGTGGTTTGGTAAGAATGTTAGTGGCTTTGATTCTCTTTCAATAAAGATAGATTTTGAAAATTGTGACATTAACGCTGTATGTGAAAAATTACTTGATGCGTACTACTCGGATGATTATAAACGACAGTATGATTTTATCGATAAAATATTTCCTGTAAATAAAAAATCTGTGTTAAAGAAACTGGATGAAGAACTTTTTCAAAAAATAAGAAATCATGATGAAAATGTTTGGATGTGTATTCCGGACTTTTTGGATTGGGAAAATGTTGAATATATAAAATATCTTGATGATGAGGAGGAAGACGATGTTCGTATTGAGAAATTCTACGAAGTAATAGATGGAAATGAAAATAAAACAATAGACTTTCTTAAAAAGTCTTATATAAAGTGTTATTCCAGTGAAGGAAAATGCTTGTATAAACAGAATGCATACTATTGCTCTACGGCTGAAGTTCATTTGGAAAATGTATCCTATATATTAAATAACGCCAAATGGTATTCGATATCAACGGACTTTGAGAAAGAATTAGATTTGTTAGACGAAGATATTCGGAATAATAGCGAAATTTATTCGTTGGTTGGTTTGCCGGCATGCACTTGTGATAAAGAAGAAGATTATAACAATGAATGCGCGCTGAGCCCTGATTTCGATTTGTGGGATCAACAATTAGTGAATCGAATAGAAGTATGTGATTTGTGGTCTAAGAGAAAAGAATTTATTCATGTGAAGAAATATTCATCTTCTGCAGTGTTAAGCCATTTATTTCTTCAAGGGCTGGTTTCTGCAACACGATTGTGCCAAAGTAAAAATTTTCGGCAGAAGGTTGAGCAAAAAGGGATGAAAGAAAATCTTTTTACTTCTGGAAAGATGTTTGCGTCGGTTGATACTTTCCACGCGAAAGACTATTCTGTAAAATTTGCGATTATAAGCAAAGATGTACAAAAATTTAGGTTGCCACGTTTCTCTTTAATCTCCTATCGACAAACGAAGCGAAATATTGAGGATATGGGTTATTCTGTCGGAATTATAAAAATTCAAAAGGAAAAGCCAGTAGAGTAAGTGATTGAGAAAAAGAAATAGTTGCTGGAAAAATGTAATACATATTTTAGGTTGTAAAAAATGATTGTCACTTAATTTGTATTTGATTGTATTTGGAGAAATTTTATGGCTTACTATGATTTTGCAAAAGAAGTATTCCGATTTATTGATCAGATTGAAATAGACTATAAAGTGAAATATCATCAAGGACATATAGAATGTCAGTACCCGCCTTCTGTAAGAAAATTATGTGATAGATATCCAGAACGATTTCGGCCTATTCTTGAAGAGATTGATGAAAAACTGAAAGAAGATTCATTTAAAACGGGATTTCTGTATGATTGGAAAAATGCCATACGGGATGAAATAAATCGTCAATATGACGGCTTTAAAAGTGCTCCAAGTGAAACGCGAAAATTGATAAAAAAGGCTTTGGAAGAAAATTATGGGAAAAATTTGGAGTATGATTTTGAGCAGGTAGTAGAATCGATAAAAAGTAATCCTATGGTCTGTGATTACAGGATCCATTTGCTTGGTAATATTTACAATTATTATAAAAGTAAAAAAAAACCTTTTCAAATGTTGGATGGAAGTAATTTTAAAAAATTTTATCAGGAGAAAAATGAAAAAGTTCTTAGAAGTTGCATTGCTAATTATGGGTTAGTGGAATGTGGCGAAATTTTTGAAATACAAAAGAATGTCAAGTTTAAATTGCATGATAAGCAAAATGATACAGATCTTTTTATATCGAGTTTGTTGCCTGATGATTTTATTGAATATCTTGTCAAATTGAAGGAAAGGAATGCTCTCCGTTTAGCTATTCGGCCTAATTATAACATATGCGGCGAAAAAGTACATCTTCGATTTAGAATCGATGAAGCCGTGATTCGTGGAAATCTTTTTCAGGGACATTTGGATTGTATTCCTGAGGTGACTAGCTTATTGGATTATGATTCCCAGGACTATTTTGTTGTTCGCAGAGAAGAAGGAATTGTATTTGAAGAACTTCTTTATGATTTTAAAACAGTAGAACCTGATTTCGTTATAACGCAGGGTGTTCACCTTCAATATGAGGGGGAAAGAATAACTCATCTGGATCACGAGTTCTTCTTTTATACGGTGGATTCATATGACCAAAAACTTAAAGATATTAGAAAACATGGTCATACGAGGTATAAAACATTCAAAATTGATAATGCCGCAATTCCATTTGAAAAAAATGCATCAGATAATGTTTTGTATAAGACACTGCATACATTCTTTAAAAATCACGCCTTAATTGACGAGTATTTCGAAAAAATACTAAATGAAAAAAAAGATGACGGCTAAAGGAAGAAGTGTCAATTTTGATTTGAACGTTTTTTTGGGGGAGGCTATTTAAGAGGGGCTATGATATCTAATGTTTTTCGAAAAGCGTAAACAAAAATAGAGTCATTCTCACTAGGATTACTTTTATTGATTATAGCATTATCGTCATCTCGACTTGAATAGAATCCTTTGATATATGACGCAGGGTCTTGCATTTCGTTAAGCGCATGTTTTTTTAAGTCGCTTGAATACATTGCTGGTATATGGGTGTATTTAGATTCTCCCCATTCAACGAATGCCTTAATGAGATCTTGTTTGTTTTCGATATACTCGGTTTCAAAAGTTTTTGAAATTGCATAACTAAATGTTTGACTAGGTGTGTCATGAATGGATAAGACTGGTCCAGGCACTTTAAAAATATTTCGGAATAAACAGTCAACAAGTTCAACGCCTAAAACTCCGAGACTTATCTCTTGTGGCATGTCGCTTTGTAGGGCGGTTATTTGGTGTGCTGTTTTGACAAAATCAAGATATTCTTTTTTGATGCGTATGGGAATAGGATTTATTACATCGCAAAGAAATTTTGCAATATACTCTTTTGAAACAACACTTTGGACTGTAAAATTCTTCTCAAAGCCATTTAATAATGATAATTCATTGTCGAGCATATTGCCTAAAGGTACTGGGATAATTATTTGAAAAAACTTTTGGAAATAATAATCTGCGAATAAACTTTGTTTTTTGTAAAAAGTATGATTTTTTAATTCGGCTGATGATGGCCCTGGCTCGCGTGAATAGGAATAGTGGTAATCAATTTTCATTTGGTAATCAAATGTTTTGCCGAATGTTTTTGCTATAGATCCTAGCAATTCTGTTTTATTTAAAGCGACGATTTGAATAAAGACATTCCGATCGGTTTGCGTGTTATAACAGATGTGATGTAAACGTTCAAGTACTTTTATGGCGTATTCTGGTAAACAGCGGTCTAGTTCATCAACAATGAAAATAACTCCTCTAAACTCCAGCTTCATAAGGAGTAAGACTTTTCTGATTTGAAGGATAGCCTGCTTTAACGGTTGATTGGAGTCAAAGTCTGTGTTTAAAACTTCTTCTTTGTCTGCGTTGAGAGCTTCTTGGCTGGCAGAAGCTATTTTTTCTAAATCAACATCAAATTTTAATTCCCCTAGATCAACTCCAACCTTGTTTTTTAATATCATTGCAGCGACTTTTCCTAGGAATTTTGCTGCTATTTTGCCAGTTTTTTTCCAGTTCCGTTGCTTTGAGATAGGAAGGTCTTCCTTCCGTTTGCCAGTAATTGCATCTATAATTGAATGAACTATGGCGACTAATGGTTCGTCATAAAAGTCGTTCTCCCAACAATTGTAGTGCAAAATCAAGTAGTTATGTTTTTTTAGTTTTGATTCCAGTTTTTCGACAATAAATGTTTTCCCGCAACCCCATTTGCCGTCAATGGCTAGTGATAATCCCTCGTGCTGCTTTACTTTTTCGCAGACAATATTTTCGAGAAGGTTTATATATTCGTCTCGCTGTAACAAGTCTTCTTTAGTAGACATTTTCGCCTCGGTTTCTTTTTTTTATGATTTCTTTTCACAAAAATGTAAAAAAGTTTGTTTCGCGGAGGATGATAACTAGTAGAAATGTTTTTCTGTTCTCTTCGTTCCTGAAGCAGTTATATTTTATCATTTCGCGTTAGGGATGGAAGCCCGTAGGGCCGGGAGGGCCGCCCGTACCTTGCGCTCGGCCCTCTAGGCGGGGGAACCGTGGGGTAACGCCACGGTTCCGTGCCGCGAGAGCCCGCCCCTGCGCAGCAGGGAACGCCATTGCGAAAGTGAAAATAATTTACTCTATTTGTGCGTATGATGTATGTGGTCGTTCTTCTTCGCAGTATATATGATTTCGTTGGTGTGGCGGGCCTTGCCGAAGGAGGCTTGGATATCGTCTGCGTCGACGTGGGCGGGAAGTGGGCCGAATGCATCCGGAAGGGGGAGTTCCCGGACTTCCTGCCGGGTCTCAGGGAGTCCATCCTCCGCAACCAGCGCGAAGGCTCCCTGAGGTTTGTTGAGAACCTGAAGGGCGTCGACCGGGATAGGGTCCTGTGTATCCTGCGGGGAAAGCCCAACCCCTCCGCCGAGGAACGCGAGATCGCGGAGAAAGTTTTTCAAAGAGCGTATATTTAAGAAGAAGGATACGGGGAGATGGCGGATGCTCTGTGTTAGGGAAGGATGCCCGGCCTTGCCGGGGAACGCCCTAAATTCAACAATGTCTGTCGCGCCGCCGCGAAAAAAAATTGCAAAAATATGCCGGGGTATTGACAACCGCCCCGCGTTTGTTTATATTTGGTGGTGAACAAATGTGTAGTAGTTGAGCGGAATGCCAGAAACTCGCCTTGGCTGTTGGTAACGTATATTTTCTTTCGCAAATTCCTCTAAGGGGGTAAAAAAATAGGATGTTCCAATTTTTAGATTTGAAATAACCACAAATCAACCTAAAAGAAACGAGGAAGCCGCGGAGCTGTGCAACGCGGAAAGGCATGAGCGGACAGACGAGCGCAGGAACTACCGCAGCGGTCATTACCACCGCAAGCTTCTGACTTCCGCCGGAGAGGTCGACCTGTCCGTACCCAAGCTGCGCCTGGCCCCGTTCGAGACCGCCATCATCGAGCGCTACAGGCGCAGGGAATCGTCCGTGGAGGAGTCTCTCATCGAGATGTACCTGGCGGGGGTATCCGTGCGCCGCGTGGAAGACGTCACGGAGCTCCTGTGGGGCTCTCGCGTGAGTGCATCGACGGTGAGCAACCTGAACCAGAAGGTATACGGCAAGATCGAGGAATGGCTGACAGGGCGAATGTCGCATCGGCAAATTCATTTGCCGATATGACTGAGCCCACAGCTTGACGCCAAGGGCGTCAATGGCGAAACAGGGCCATAGGCGGGGAATACCCCTATGTGTTCGTTGACGGCATCTACCTGAAGCGCAGCTGGGGCGGCGAAATGACCAGCGTCTCGGTCAAACACCTGGGCTTCCTGGAATCAGCCTCGGAAGTGTTCCCGGATGCGAAATGGCAACGCTGCACGGTGCATTTTTTCAGGAACCTGATGACAAAGATCCCTCGCAACAAGCTCGCTTCGGCC
>CACWNW010000032.1 GCA_902762305.1 Fibrobacter succinogenes
GGTTATTACTCCGATTTGGCTGAATATTTGGAGCATCCTAATTTTTACTTTATCCCTACAAACCTTGTCCAGAATTATACGCCCAGCGGCATACAGACTATGCCAAAGCGGAAGTAATGAGACAAGCAATAAATCAGTGAATATGGCTGGAAGCCTTGATTTTATTGGGTTTGCTTGTCTCATTTAACCCGATTAAAGTGTGTTTTTTGATTTTGCCGTTTTTTCGCGAATTTCGCGGTTTGTTCTTTGAGCTCGAAAATTTCTCACGACTTGTGAGAAATTTTTATTTATGTGAATTGGCGTTTTTGAGCCGTTAAAGGCGTTTTGAATTTTTCTTGAAAATTGGGGTGCGGACATTTGGTGCGGACATGTTTTTGAGGCTTGTCGCATTTCGTGAGATAAAGTATATTTAAAATATGATAGATGGATTCGTAGAATGTAAATATGCCGAAAAGGCTGAATCTGATGATCAAAGCATTATTGAGAATCTTCAAAATACATTCAATAGAGTATGTGCTGGAAAGGCTGATTGTCCAGATCTAAGGTCGTATTCAAAAGATGTAATGAAAGAGCAATTTCGACAAATGATTTATGGTCGGGATATTGCTAGTAATCTCTCTGAAGAAGAATTTAAGGAATACTCGGAAAAATTCATCGGTTTAATAGTTGCATCTACTTTTGGAGATAAGATTATTTTAACAGAAGAAGAATTCAAATTTTTCAAGAAATATGCTGGTATGACTCCGAAACAATTTATTGAGAGCACCAATCGCAGAATTGACAAATTGAATGTAAGTATTGATTTGAAACTATAAAAAAAGAGGCAGGATTTTAGATCCTGCCGTAAATTTTTTGGTGATGGAGAAACTAGCCTTCGGTTTTTTCCGCTTTTTTCTTCTGGAGTATGGCGGAGAACTCTTCGATGGTTGGCACCTGGAGCGTTCCCTTGCCGTAGGGGTTCGGGGAGCGCATCTGCGGGCAGCCGGTGCCGAGTTTCTTGCTGGTGGCGTAGTGCTTGACCATTTCGCGGACTTCGAAGGCGTTGAAGGGGTATTCCAGGCGGTCGAAGCCGTAGAACTGGAGCACGGTGCCGATGTGCGGATCGTGGAAAACGAGCTTTTCTTTCTGCTTGGCGAGCGATGCCGTTTTCTTGAGCAGCATGGGGAGCAATAGTTCGAGCTGGCTGTCGGTTTCGGCCTGTTCGGGAGTCTTCTGCGTGCCCTGGAAGTCCTTCCAGTTCCTGAGTGCGGCGTGCCAGTCGGAGAGCGGGAGCCCGGATTTCATCTTCCAGCCGGTCATTGAATAGTAGTTGTAGAAGCGCCTTGCGCAGTCTGCGGACTTGCCGATCTTTGTGGCATACTCGACGGCTTCGTCTTCGCTTGCTGGGCGGTTGCCCACGTTCGTGCGGGTGTTCTTCCCGGAGCGCTTGACGGACACGACGCAGTAGTCGTCCTTGATGCCCAGGGAGTCTTCGGAATGCATGATGTAGGTGATGCGCACGGTAAGGCTGCGGCCTGTTTCGTTGCCGCCGTCGGTCTCGAAGAGCACCAGGCGGTCGCCTGCACTGTAGAACTTGTCAACCTTGTGGATGACGAAGGTCAAGTCGCCGTTCATGAGCGCTTCAAAGTTCATTTTTTTGACTTTCATGACGTATTCCATGGTGTTTACCTCACGAATTGCCAGCTTTGCGGGGCCCTTTTGATGTGCAGATCTTCGGGATAGAGCCAATCGGGACCGTATTCATCGACGCCGCAAATCTCCCAACCGTAGAGCTTACCCCTGCCTTTTGCCTTGTATTTCTCGATTTCATCGAGAGAAACGCACGAATTTTCGACAATCTTGGGCGTTATTCCGGTGATTTCGTGGCAAAAATTCACGTATATGACGCCAGTGATGCTTTTCAGGTCGGTGTCGTAGAGGTAAACCTTCAAACCATCGCCGTCCAGTGCTTTCGGGGCTGTCTTGCGGAGTTCCAGCGTCTTTTCGCCGCTGTAGATCAGTTCTGCCCATTCATGGTGGATGCTCATCAGGATTTCTTTCATCTTTCGACTCCTTTACAGTAGCGCGTTGACCTTGGCGGCGATTTCGAACATGCGTTCTTCCAGGTACTGGCCTGGGCAGGCCTTGTTCTTGAACCACTTGTGGAGCGTCATGTTCTGGACGGGTTCGCCCTTGTCATCCAGCTTGCCGAGAAGGGTCTTGTCGTGGAACCAGCGGAGCTTCTGGATGCCGTTACGCTTGCAGATGTCGGCGACCAGGTAGATGAGGCTGGAAAAAGCCGCATCGGTCACACGGTAAGGTGCTTTTTCGTCGCTCGATACCTCGATGGTGACGGCACGGTGGTCATTGACGGCGTTGCTAGAACACCAGCTGCGGTCGGCTTCATCGACATAGAGCGCGATGTGGCCAAGGTCGTCGATTCCGTAGTTGCTTGACGCCATGCGGCCTTTGGCAGAGAAGAGCTTGCCGAGCGCACGCACGTTGATGTGGCCTGCGGTGCAGTGGATGGTGATGGTGTCTATCTTGTGGTTCCGGGGCGTTGTCCTGTTCGGGCTTATCTCGGTGTGCGATACTAGCGGGCTGTTCATTTGGACTCCTATAGTGAGGTTGCAACCATGTAGAGCACGGTTATTGCGAGTGCAACAAAGGCGACGCAGTAGGCCGCCTTTGCCGTGGTCTTTATGACCTTGATTATGCCGTTTGCCGTAATCATCTGAATGCGTTTTCGGTGATGGTCCTGCCGTTGAAGCGCTTGAGCGTCATGCCGTTCTGGTCGAGCCATTGCAGGCGCACCAGCGTCTTGTTCCGGTTGTAGATGTCGCCCTGGTCCTCTTCCAGGGTGTTGTAGTGGGAACCGGCGAAGAACTTGACGGCGTAATAGACGGCGTTGCGCTTGACAGCGCCCATGCCTGCGTGTTCGAGCATTTCGAGCAGGAGCCGGTCGGCAAGTTTCTTCGAGAGGAAGCCGTGGTAGTTGACATCGTGGATGAGCCACGCGAGCGCGAGCTTGATGTCGCCGATTTTCGGGATAAGCGGGTTCACGACGGAAGGGCCGCTGCGGAAGTCGGTGACGTAGCTGGGGCGTATCTGGTAGACCAGCGTGCCGGGGACGCACTTCGCCTGGATCTCGATGCGGAGCGGGTTTCGGATGCTGTACATTTCTTCGCACCTGGAATACTTGTCCCAGGTTGGGACTTCCGGTCTGTAGGCGAGGTTCATTTGCGTTCGACTCCTTGGGGGTGGGTGGTGTCGCAGGCCTTGCAGACCCACTTGTGGCCTTCGAGCTTGCAGTATTTCTTGTAACCGCACCAGCTGCATGTAACGTAATCGGGGTATTCTCTCTTGATTTTCATATCATTCTCCAAAAACTTGTGGCGGTTGTTTTACCGAGGTGCGTGACCGCCGCCAATCCTCGAAATCTACCGAAACCGTCCAGCGGTTCCTGCATCTGCCTTGCCGCCCGTGATGCCCGGATGACATAACCCGCAAGGCTAGGTGACCGTTTAACTTCGAGTATTCGTTTTACGAACACTCACGTCCCCGAAGGGGCGTGGTTTCACGCCTTTTCGTCATCTGTGGCTTCCATCGCTGCTTCGTATAAGAGCGGATTTCTCGCGGGCGTCTGGACTTAACCTGCTGACGCCCCTATGGAAAACACATCTTTCGAAAAGATGAGCCACCGCTGAATCCCTGCGATGGGTCTTGGTTCTGCTCCACCCGGAGCATAGGGGCAGTGCGGGGGCTCGAACCCCGCCGCCGAAGGCTTCACAACTCCTCCGACGTGGCCAACCGCAACCGCCCGGGGACTACCGCCACGACAATGGCTTAAAACGTGACGGTAATCGTGAGGACTGCCGCTGCCACCCAGTAGACAATCTTGCGCACGTTCATGTCCACCACTCCGTAGACGACGGCTGCCAAAAGGTCGAGGATGATGAGTACCAGCGGGAAGATTTGTTGTTTGGTCACTAGCCCTTCTCCCACTTCGCGGCAAGGTCTTCCATGGCCTTCTGCGGGCTGGAGCCTACGCCGCTGATAAGCGCCTTCCCGCCGTTCTGGCGGAGAGTGACCGCGTAGCCGAACTGGAAGTCGGCTTCGAGAACGAGCTGGTCGCGGAACAGGTCGAGCGTCTTGAGGGTTTCGCTATTTGCCATCGTCCTTTTCCTTTTTCTTTGCGGGTGCTGCGGGGCGCGGCACGTCGTTGAAGTTGAGCACGATGACTTCCCAGGTCTCGCCAGCCTCGGTCTTCACCTTCCGCTTGAAGGTGGTGGACTGCTTGGAGGACTTGACGATGATCGACTCTTTCAGCATGCGCATGGCCTTCTTCCATTCGGAATCCTCGATTTCGAGGTTCAGAAGCTTCATGAGCATGGCGGTGTTCACGCGGCCCTGCTTGTCCACGTTGAATGCCTGGGCGATGACCTTGCCGAGGTTGTCGTCGATGCCGTCGAGGCGGCTTGCGATCCACTTGTCCACCAGGGTCTTCACCATCTGGAGGCGTTCGTCGAAGCCGATGTGGTCGTTGATGCGGCGCTCGATGACAAGCGACTTGTCGAAGTTGTAGAGCAGGATGTTCCCTTTCCAGTTCTCGCGGGTGCGGTTCTCCTTCGCGAGTTCTTCGAGGTACTTGTCGATGCTGCCTTCGATTTCGATACGGTGTTCCGCGATTTTCTCGGCGAGCTTTACGACCTTCTTGAAGGTGCGCTCGACAAGGGCGTCGCGCTTCTTGTCTGTCGCGGGAATGTACTGCTCGGGGATGGGGCGTCCCTTCTCGTCGAGCCAGTTCCCGTCTTTGTCTTTTGTTGCCATAGGTTTACCTCTGGTTGTTGTTCTTGTTTCGGTTAAATTCTTCGGGGCTCTGCGCCCCCATGGCGTGTATCGCCTTGATGAGCACCTTTGCGTCGTCCTTGCAGATCCAGGTGACCACTTCCACGCCGGTGAGCCGCTTGCAGAAGGCGTTCAGGGCCTTGCGGCGGTCTTCGGAAGTCTCCGCGCGGCTGACCTGCGCCCACATCGCCTCGATTGCCCGGAGCTGCGCGGGGCTCGCCTTGTGCCTTGCCCTGCCGGAGAGCTCGTTGAACTTCTGGACCTTTCCGTGGACCTGTTCGCGCAGGCTCTTGATGAGCGAGCTGCGCTGCTGTGTCGAGAGCTGCTTGGAGCTTTCGACCTGGTAGCGGTCGCGCAGCATGTCGCGGTAGGCTTCGTCGTTCATCCCGAGCAGGCGCACAAGGCCGTGGATTTGCCTGTACTGTTCGGCTCTCTTGTCGGCTGGAGTAGTCATTAGCGGGCCACCACGAGCATCTGGGATGCGCTTTCGAGGATTTCGTTGTCGAGCGTGTCGCGGTCGTTGTTGCGCATGAGTTCCTTGCTCCACATTACAAGGTGCGAGAGCAGGCGGAAGTTGCGGCGGCAAATCTGGGCGGCGCGTTCGATGCAGTTGCCTTCGTACTTGGGGAAACGGCTCTCGATGAACGCCTTCACGTCGGCGTTGTCCAGGAGCTTCGCCCTGCACGGTGCGCTGATGCGGCTGTTCAGCTGGGCGTAGTGGTTCTTGTCGCCCTGCACGTTCTTTTCGAGCCTGGGCATGCCGCAGAGGGCGATGCCGACGCCCGCCTTGTCGTGGACGCGGCGGATTAGTTCGAGCGCACGGTAGGGCAGGTGCTCGGCCTCGTCGATGATGACCAGACGGCCCGAGTCGTTCAGCTTGTTCACGACGCGAACGAGCTTTTCGTGCAGGCTTCCGCGTTCGTCGAGACCGAGTTCTGCGCAGAGCTCGTCGAAGAGAGCCTTGGCGGTGTAGCCGTGGTCAGCCTCGATAAGGATGACGCTCGGGTGGGCCTTGGCGAATGCCTTGAGCGCGGTGGTCTTGCCGCAGCCCGCGTCGCCCGTGAGCATCCCGCAGATCTGGTGGCTGAGCACCAGCGAGCAGAACTTGTGGATGGTCTTGAAGCACTTGGTCTGCACGATGCCTTCGCTCTGCTTGATGGTGTCGCGCTGCGCCTCGATTTCGAGGAAGTCCTTCACCTTGTCGCAGATGGCGTCGATGTCGCCGGTATAGGTGCCCTTGATGAAGTAGCTGAGCGTGGCGGGGCTTATGCCCATGGCGTTCGCCACCTTGGTCTGCGATGCCCCGTTTCGGGCCATGTAGTCCTTGAGTTGCTTGATGATTGCGTCCATATTCTATCCTTTATGGTTGCTGGGTTAAAAAGGGGTGCCTCCGGGGGCGGTTTTCAGGGAGACAAGTGTTGTGTTGCGGCAAAGTGTGCCTGCCCCCATCGGCGAAGTCTTGTGCAAAGCTTTAGATGAGTCCGTGTTCGGCGAGCCGTTCCTTTACCCGGAAGTAGGTGCGGATTTCGCTTTTCATCAGGCAGGGCGGCATCTTGCCGCCGTTCCTGATGATGCGGAGCGCCTTTTCCACGTTGTTCTTGGCGACGGGCCCTGCCACGGCGTGGTAAATCTTGAGCATGGTGCCCGGGTCGATGTTCTTGTCCATTACATTGCCTCGCTTGTGGTGAGTTCGTCCCAGAGGTCGGTGCTGGGCTTTTCTTCCACGTCGCCGTCGAAGATGTTGTAGATGTCGGCGTTACCGACCTTGCGGTCTGCCTTGAGTTCCTGCGCGTCCTTGTCGTGGCGAGTGAGGTGCGTGGGGCCCTGCGGCACGAAGATGTCCTGCGGGCCCACGGCGGAGCGCATGGCGCTGATGTAGTCCGCCGCCTGCTCCTTCGTCATGTCGGGGCAGATTTCCTTGAGGAGCTTCTCTTCGTGGCGCTTGCGGGCGACACCTTCGGCAATCTGCGCCTTGCCCACGGCATCGTCGTCCTTGACCATGGCACCAACGGCGCTCTGCAAGGTGCATTCGCCGATAAGCTTCTTGTTCAGGTCGTAGCACCAGGCGGTGCGCATGTCGTCGGGGTCGTAGCGGAAGATGACCTCGCGGCCCTTCCATACCGGCATCCATTCCGCCCAGTACCAGGTGTCGAGCTGTGCAAGGTGGAAGCCCATGTGCATGATGCGGCCCGACACGGTGCGGCTCACCAGCATGGAGAGCGTTTCCTTCGAGACACGGCGCATGGGTTCGCGCTTGACGATTTCTTCGTTCCAGAGCTGAGAACGCGTTTTGCCGTTGTGGTGCTTGCCCTGGCAAGGGAGTCCGGGGAACACGTTCTGCATGTAGTCCTGCGCCATGTCGTAGAACTCTTCCCAGGTGGCGAAGTCGCCACGCTTGAGCACGCCCTTCAGGGGCTCCGGCTTCTCGACCACGGTGCCGCCCTTGAAGCTGTTGAACAGCCTGTCAAAGCCGTTTTTAATGATCAAGAAGTTGCGTTCAATGATTTTTGCGCGGGCGTTGCGGACTATGGCGAAGTGCATCTTGATGCCGAGGCGGCTTGCCATGGATTCGGCGTACTGTTCGTCTTCCACGATCTGGTGACCACGGCTTTGGCCGGAGAAGTCGCGGTTACGATATTCTCGACCGTTGTCCACGTAGATTTCTTCGGGGAGACCGTAGCGATCGATTCCGTTGCGCATGGCACGCAGGGTGTTCTCGGTGCCAGGTGCGTCGTGGTGCAGGCACCAGCCCATGGGCATGTAGGTCTTGAAGTCCATGAAAAGCGTGATGTAGCAGGTGGCGGGCTTTTCCTGGCCCTGCACCTTCACGAACACGTCCCACGTGCGGGTATCGCCCACCCATACCTGCCCCGCCTTGAGGTCGGAGTAGTCACGGTCGAGGTGGTAGCCCTTGTTATCGTAGAACTTCTTCTTGCCTTCGCGGGCGAAGTAGATGACGTCGGGCGCGAACTCGCTCTTTAGCCTGCGCACGAATGCCGACTTGCTCGGGAAATCGTCTTCGCCCTTGCATTCGCCGCGTTCCTTCGCCTTGCCGAACGCAATCATCCAGCTGGAAAACGCGCTCAGCTTGTTTGCGGTAAGGTAGGCTGTCTTGAAGTCGTCGAACATCGTGTCGGTCACGGTGGAGCGCATGGTCTCGCGGTGGTTGATGAGCGAAATCTTGCCGCCGTCCTCGACCGAGGCGCGCTGGCGGTAGATGCTCTTGATGCTCGTCTTCATTTCGGGGTGGGCCTTGTTCCACTCGTCCACGAAACGCCCGAGTTCCTTGGTGCCCGTGATGCCTTCGCACTTGAGCAAAATGAGAGTCCACTTGTCGAAGTTCTTCTTTGCGCGGTCGGTGGCGCGGTCATAGCTTCTGATGACCGTCTCCACGTCCTCTGCGCGGGTGGCGACTTCGGGGGCTTCGGGCAGGGTCTCCTGGACATAGCGGTTCGAGGCCTCGGCGGGAAGGCTGCGGACATCGATTTCGAGAACCTTGCGCCCGTCCTTTTCGCTCCAGCGGTAGTTCCACATGGAGACGCTACGGCGAACCTGCCTGTCGGAAATCCCGAGAAGCTCCGCTGCCTTCGTTGAACTAATCCAGATCGGTTTCATTAGCGGCTAGCCCTTCCGATAAGGAATGCACGGACGCGCTTTGCCCTCATGCAGTCACCGCAGAAATGGTCGCGGTTGACGGTGATGTTGGCGATGCCGCCGCAGATGTCGCAGTGACGGACCGGGGTGGACGTTACGAGAGTGTGGATAGGACATGTTGCAGTAGTCATTGTGGATCTCCTTGTGAGTGGAAGTTTAAGGGCGTGCGCGGTCGGCTATTCCAGCTGGTCGAGTGCGCGGGTGATGAGGAACTTCACGAACTCCTTGTTGTTGGGGAACGTGTGGCCCTCGTTGTAGAGCTTGAGCTTCGCGGCGTTGATTTTCTCGGTGAGCGGTTTCGGGAAGGTCATCGAGGGCATCATGTTGGGGAACAGTTCGCATTGGACGGACTCTTCGGCAGGGGCGACCGTCGTGGCGTCGGTGGCCGGCGCGTAGTCGATTTTGCGCTTGACGGCGTACTTGCCCGTCTTGCGGATGGTGGGCAGCACGTCTTCGACGACCCACTTCTCGAACTTGCGGGCGTCGGGCATGCGGCTACGCATGATGAGGCGGTAGAGGTCGGGTTCGTTGATGGCGATCATCGCACGGCCTTGTCCGTTGGCGTCCTTGACCGTGATCTTCTTGCAGAGTTCGGTTTCGCCTTCCACCATGTCCTTCGAGTCGGTCACCTTGTCGCAGTGGGCGGCGATTGCCGCCTTGGTGTTCTTGTAGCCGAGAACCTTGCAGACATCATCGGCGACGAACCACACTTCCTTGTTCTCGTCCTGCACCATACGGATATCGGCTCCGTTGAAGATACGGTAGCGCAGCTTGAGCGCGGTCGCGGTGGTCGGGTCGAGTTCTTCGGCCTTGGGCGGTTCTTCCTTGACGGCGGGCAGGGTTTCGCCACGGACTTCACGGTCGAAGTCGGTATCGCCCTCGCCCTGGATTTCGGGTTCTTTTTCGGGGAGCTGGTCTAACGATTCGTTAGAGCAGGTCTCGGCATTTTCGGGTTCTTCGTCGAAAATTTTCTTGATCATTATGCTACTCCTTTGGTGGTGAGTCCCAGGTCCTTGAGGATGGGAGCGAGTTGTTTGTTGGTGCGGTAGCCCGTGGCTACTTCCCTTATATACTGGGCACTGTAGGGCTTTCCGGCGATTTCGGAAACCCTTTCGGCGGCCTTGCGCCATGAGAATTTCGTCACTGTAAGATTATTGTCCATTTGAAAGGTTTCCCTGTTTTTAGTAAATTGGTTGTAGTGGTTGTTTGAACCTACTACAAAATATAACTACTTGGTTATAAATAGTCAAGTGGTTATAATAAATTTTTTGTAAAAAAATCATATGATTGGGAAAAGATTAAAGGAATTTGCCAAAAACAAGTATGGAACGGTGTCGGCATTCGCAGAAGCCTGTTCTATGACTCAACCCCAGATGTCTGCCTATACTTCAGATGCCAAAAGTCCTAGTATAGATGTTCTTCTGAGGTTCCTGCAAGCCGGTTGCGATATTAACTGGTTGCTTTCAGGTAAAGGTGAAATGGTATATCCAGGTAGTTATAATCATAATGAAGTATCTCTTACGGATGATGAAGTGCTTCAAATACGGGAACTTTTAAAAGAACGTGGTTCGAAGAACGTAGCAGGGTGATAAAAAAGGTCGGAAACATTATTTGGGTGGACTTTTGATATGAAAAAGAAAAAAATTAAATACCCGGCTGATTTTCCGGTGGACTTGTATTTTTCTGCATCTGAACGAACAAAAAAGTTTGTTGATAAGTGGGTGCACATTTTGACCTATTGGAGAAATTACAAAGGTTCTAATAACATTCAGATGAATATTGACTTTTGGAATCAAGATCATCCTGACGATACAATCACAATCAAAAGTTTTTACAGGAACAGAAAACGTTTGGAACAATATGGGTGGAAGGCTTTTTTTGTCCACAAAAATGAAAAATTGAAGAAAAAGACTGTTGAGCCTCCTTTTACTGATGATGAAATAAGACGCATTCGTAAAATTCTTGCTTTAATGGAATCACAAGCCTCGGCATAAAAGGTCGTCGCCCTCGCCCTGAGCTCCCGCCACGCCGCCACCACCCAGGCCACCGCCGAACCCGAAACACCCCCCGCCCAAGCTACCGCGTAAGAGGGAACATCATCTGCGTGGCGATACCATCCGCACGTTCGTCTATGACACCGTGCACACCGTTTCGTTCGATACGGTGCACACCTTCGACACCGTGAAGGTGCAGCTTGATTCTGTCTTCACCATTGACCTTCTGAACAAGTCGCAGGAGTTCTATGTAAATGCGTTCGATGATGTCAAGTTTTTGCTTGGCGTTTTCGTTTCCATTTTCTGCGCTGTCGTAGGAGTCGCCTACCTTATAAATACTAGATGGACTATAGGTCGGATAAAGGAAGAAACGAGGCGTGGCGTTGAAGACGAAACCAGCAAGGCTATCGCAAGATTTGAGGACGAGCAGAAAAAGAACTTGGAAAAATGCCGAAAGGAAATGGACGCCATTTCGTTGAGGTCGGCGACCGTCACGAACAAAATGCTGTTCGCTATTCTCGCGCAAGCCAAGATAACGGAAGATTCCAACAACTCCCTCAGGATGTATCACATCCTTGTCAAGTTTGTCAATGACGAATTTGATGTTGTCCATATTACCTTGGTTGAAATTGCCGTGAAAGAAATGATGGTGAGGTTCTTTGGTTCCGTAGTCCACCCAGAACTCAATGCTACCGTCTGCAAAAACCTCTATGAAGAGCTGGGCAAATTCCGGTGCCGTATATACGACATTGACGATGCCGAAATCAAGAAGTTTGTCGAAGAATTTGACCCGTTCATTACTGGCCTAAGAAAAGAACTGTCTGAAAGGTTCTAATGCTTTTGAGAACCTTATTGCACAGGCGCAAAAGGCAATAAAAAAAATGAGTCCGTACAATTCCAAGCAGCGTCTAAAGGCGTCATCTCTAAGATAGCAGGCTGTTTTTTCTTTGGCGTAACTGAAGATGTCTTTCCACGTGCGCCACGAAAAAAGAAAACGAAAATCCTGCTTAAATGTTTTCCATATTGATTTCTTTTCCTTGTCTTCAATTTGATTAGTTTCCTTTGGCGGGTAGTTGTCGGTGCCGTTGATGCGGTTGGCGACGGCTTCCAGGGCGTCCACGGTTCGCTTGTCCAGAACGATGTCCTGGCCCTTGCCGGTCATGCAGCAATGGATGCAGACGGTGCGCCCGTCAACGGTTTTAAGCGGGATGTGAAACTTGTCCTTCTTGCAGGCTTGGCACTTGAACTTTTTCATGTGCTTTCTTATGGGGTCGTTGTCGTCACCGACGGGTACGGTGCGCTCGAATGTCGTGAAGTCGTGCATGGTTTTCCTCGGAAGAATTTTTTATGTTGTTGTTTTTTTCGCGCAATTTGATTATATTTGCAATACAGAATGAGCGTCTGGGATTCCCTTACAGTTGATGACTTGCCTAACGAGGACTTGAAATGGGTCGCGAAGTCCTTGGGGCTCGATGTCGCCAAACGTATCTGGAAGAAGTTCGCGGGCAACCATGTAGCCTGCCCAGCCCGGATGACGCCCAACGCAGTGCGCCGCTACATGCGCGACAATTTCGACAAGCCAGTTCACCAGCTTGCGTTTGAAACGGGTCTCAGCGAGCGCACGATCTACAGGTATATGAACTTTGTCGAGAAGAAGCCCGAGCAGTCGGGGCAGCTTAGCCTGTTCTAGGGTCATTTCAATCCTCCGCGTTTTTTCATTTCGCCGACAAGGTGGTCCACCAGCATATCCTTGATTTTTACTTCGTCTTCGTCCTGGAGCAGCATGTAGGGGCGGGCGGGTATGCGCGAGCCTGGGTGGTGAACGCTCTTGCGGTAGAGTGTCAAGCCGCCGACGGTGAACCTGAGCGCCCTGCGGTTCCTTACAACGATGTCGTGCTTTGGGGTCTTGCCGCCGTTCTGCATGATGCGGGCGTATTTCATGGGGCCGGTCATTACGGTGACGGCTGTGCCGTCGTTATCGAGCTCGTAGTGAATGCTCTTCATGAGTGCGCCTGTGGCAAGAAGGGTCCTGCCTTTCGCCTTTTTCGAGGGGACCCACTTGTCGGGTCTGCCCTCTTCGCGGAAGTTCTGGCGGACGCTTTTGACTACCAGGTTGCCGACGGCAGCCATGACGGGCCTTGTATTTACCGAATTTCGCCGCATTATGGCGATTAGCGTGTTAAATTTGCCTATGTCTACGTCTGCATTGATAAAATCTGACATTTCCTATTGACTTCCGTTAAAAAAAGATGTATATTATGGGTGATCTCGGTTATCCCCTGATACATCCAGAATGAGGTAGCCGGGTGATCCCTTGTTGATGTATAGCCTGGGTGGTCTTTTTTTTCTATTTCACTTTGGTCCCCTTCATCTTGATTTTCGCATTGCTGGAATTGAAAGCTGTCCAAAGTTGAAGTCTCCCGTTCAAAGCTCTGAAAACAAGTTTTACGGCACTGTTTTTCTTGTCGCCTTGGAAAACGGACGCGAAGTCTACGTTTATGGCGGCTTGATTGGTGCCTTTGTTTTTCAGAAACTCGATATAAACGGCTCCAGGGTTCTTGAGCGTTTCTATAAAATGCCTAACAAAAGCCGTTCGTTCAGGTCTCCATTCATCGTCGCTCTCGCTATGGGTCAAGAAGTGCTTGCCTACCATTCGCGGGTTTATGTACAACGGATAGTCAACTCCGTTTAGTTTGGCGATTACAGAAACACCGTTTTCGTATTTCTGGAAACCATTCATGTTTTTCAGTTCTGTTTCTAGCAGCGACTGGAAATTATTCGTAAATTCGTTTAAGTCTTCGGTGTAAAATCTCCCGCCATCTATGGCTGGAAGGACGGGGGCACTCGCAGGCATTTTTTCTTCGGCGTATTGGTATAGACCTTGTGTCGATGCTTGCCCCCATTTCTTTTGGTCCTTCTTCAGCTTGTCTGCGTAAATCAATCCCATGTCGGCATCGCCTATGCTGTAGTCCCAATTTTCGCCAATTTTGTTTGTATCGTTTGCGGTGGTCGGCGCCTTTGTCACTTTTTCGTCCCCGGCATCCATTTCGTACTTGCTGATATACTCCTTTTCGCAGAGACAGCCAAAGCCGTTTGGCGGACTGTGCTTTTGCCACCATGGGTGCTTTATTGGAAGAACCGTTCCGTTCCAAGCCTTGTGCTCTTCGCGGCTTCCAGGAAGCATCTGGCAAATGTACTTTGCATGGGTGAACACGTCGGGCATGGCCCTTGCCTGCCGTTCCTGGGCTGCCGCCGCTGCGGTTGCCATGTTCGTCTGGTAGATGACCTTTGAACGCCATGCACCGTATTTCGGTTTGTCCATCTTCTCGTCGAAACTCGGGTCTGCGGCACGCCACTTCTTCGCGATGTCGTAGAAGTTGTTGCGGAAGTCTTGCAGGGTGTCGCCCTTCTCGATTGCCCTGTCAACGGCATTGCGGAAGTCGCTCAGGATGTCGTCGCGCATTGCGCCTGCGACGGTAAACGCCCTTGTGTGCATTGCACCTTCAAGGTCGTTCCAGCGCTTTGTAGGAAGGTTGATTTTCTGCTTGAAGTAATCGACGGCTTCCTTATACGCCCCCTGCTTGAAATCCATGCGTTTAGTCATTGACTATGCCCGCTTTCTTGAGGATGGAGAATCTGCCTGCAAGGTCTGCGGCAAGGAACGCCTGTTCCATTTCTTCGGCAATCTTGTCCATGGGCATTTCGGCGTAGCAGCCGATGAGCTTGTCGCGGACTTCTTCGAGGCTGTGCGCGTTTTCCACCAGTTCGCGGATGGGTGCCAGGATGTCAACCTTTTCGCATTCGTCTTCCAGGTGTTCGGTGAATGCGTTCACCTGCTTGCGGAGTTCGTGGCTGGTGTTGCGCACCTTGCCTTTCTTTTCGGGGCCTTCGGCGAACATGCCGCCCTGCGGCTGGGGTTCCACCATCTCGAAATACTTTTCGTCGATTCCGTAAATGTCGGTGATATACTGGGCGTTGAACTTGACGCCGAGCTGCGTGAGCTTGATATCGCGATTGAGTCGTGCTTCCTGAAGGTCTTCCGGGAGGATGATGTTCATCCACGGGATTTCCTTTTCGTTCGGCCAGTTGATTTCGTAAATCCAGCGGATGAGCTGGTTGATGCTGGACTCGATCATCGCGGCATCGTCGAGGGCGAGGTCTGCACGGACATCGTTGTGGACGGTGGCCATCGCCTGGGTGCCACCGGAACTTGTCTGTTCGGTGGTGAGCGTTTCGCCGAGCCACGCCTTTGACATCGCCTGATCTGCCCAATCGACGATTGCCTTGTGCGGGTTGGCGTTTGCCGCGCCTGCTTCCAGGAGTTCCACGGAGCCGGTCTGCGGGATGACTGCGACGGCATCGCGGACAAGGCCCACGAGCATTTTGAGGAAGTCTTGCTGTTCCTTTTCGGTTGCCGTCGGCGGGACCTTGCCGATTGCCTTGGGCATACCGTATTTTTCGACAAAGAGCATCCAGAACTTGAGACCACCCTTCTTGAAGGCGAGTGGCCAGAAGCAGCGAGAATATACCGCGTTGCCGTAGGGGTTCGCGGTGGTGGGTCGGTTGCGGGTGACAAGGAACTTGCGCTCGGGCATTTCACGGCGCGAACCGTCGTTGGTCTGCAAGAGCAGCTTGCTGTCGCTGTCGAACTTGAACCATTCCTGCTTGCGGTCCTTGATTGCGGTGGGGAGTATGAGCGTGCCCAGATCGGTCTGGACTGTATTCCACACGATTTCGTGTACGGCATATCCGAAGCCGATTGCTTCGAGCATCTGCGATATGACGTTTCGGAGGTCGATGTTCCAGAGGTATTCCTCGACAAACTTTGCCTTTTTCTGGTCGCCCTTGCTTCCGTCGATTGTCCAGGCTCGGCTGGTGATGGATGCGAAGCGCTTGTTTTTCACCGCGTCAAGGTGGGCGTCTATCATTTCGCGATAGACCTTGATGTTGCCGCCGTTGTTCTTGAGGATGGTGTCGGGGTTCGGGAGGTAGTCGAGCCCGGTGACGAACTCCGCCACGTTCCGGGTGGCGACTTCCTTGGCGAGCTGCAAATCGCGCTTGTCCTTGGGTTCGTTCGGGTTATTTTTGGTCTTTTTGCTCATGCAGTCCTCGGTGTATTTCTAATCTCGTTGAATGGCCGTTCAAATTCGTTGAATTTTGATTTTCTAAACTCGGATGACCGTTTACTAGTCCAAAACAAAAACGGGCTAGAAAGGGCCTTTCTGTGCGATTTTTTAGAAGGTGCTGAAATCCACGTTTTTCCCCTTGAACGGATTGGTCGTTTGCACGAATATCGGGCCCGTGTCGCTTGCGTTTTTGGCGTGGTACGCCAAGGCTGCCCCCCAGAAGAAGTCGCCGTGGCCCTGCTCGGTGCTCGCGGCGTCATAGCGCACGTTTCCGGCGGTGGTTACAATCTTTCGGACGGCGTGGATGCTTTCGGCCTGTTCGTCCTCGATGCGGCCTTCGACTCCGGGGAACTTGGGGCACTTCTCGATGACAATCTTCTGGTCTTCGAAAGCCTGCAAGAGGTTGATGGCAAGGTCCGCCTTGACGGTGTTCGTGAACAGCACGCCTTCGACCTTGACGGAGCCATACTTTTCCTGGGCGCGTTCGGTGAACTGGTCGCCCACGCCGGTGCGGTCGATGCAGGCACGGACAAGGTTCGGGAGCATCAGGTACTTGTAGAGTTTTTGTTCCAGGAAACTCCACTTTTTGTTCTGGTAGGCTTCGACGGCGCGGCAAACGAGCGTGCCGCCTACATCTTCGAGAACGTAGATGACATAGAGGTGGCGGTGGCGTGCCACGTCGCAACCCAGGTAAAGCGGGCCGGTCGCCTTGTCGAGCCCGAGCACTCCCTGGCGTTCGCAGCTGTGGATGAGCTCGTAGCTGATCATGGCCTTGGATTCGTCCTGCGGGTTGCAGCAGTATTCCTCTTGCCAGATGGCTTCGGTAAGGCACCCTTTGTGCTCCTGTTCCAGCCATTCCTCGCGTTCCTTCTTGGTGAGCTTTCGCCCGCAAATACGGTCGGCGACGCCTTCTTCGACGGCGAGCTGGATGGGCACGGTGTGGACGCTGTAGTCGAGTTCGCCCTTCTTGCACTTGTCGATGAGCTTGTAGAAAAGGCTGTTCACGCCGTTGTGTGTGGAAAGTATTCGGATTGGATAGCCCCACATGGCGGCGGGCTTCGCGGCTGCCCACATCTTCTGGTCGTTTTCGTGGTGGGCGGCTTCGTCCCAGACGATCTTGCCGCCCTTGGAACGGAATGCCTTGGGGTTGCTGGAGAGCACGTAAATCTTGGAGCCGTTGCAGAACTCGATGAGCTTGGATTTGACGCCCTTGTCTTCGTCGGCGAAAACGCAGTCCTCGATGTCTTCGCAGTTGACTTCGGCGAGCGCCTTGGCGATGGCGTTGAGCTTCTGAATCCAGGAGTCGCAATAGTCGATGTATTCGGCGGCAGCCGTCATGTCGGCGGAACTGAAAAAGACTTTCAGTCCGGGCTGTTCGATACAGTCCTGCACGTCTTCGAAGCTCTGAACCCACGTTCCGCCGATACGGCGGGACTTCTCGAAAATCTTGACCTTGCTCTTGTCAAGTAGCCAGCGCTTCTGGTAAGGAAAGAAAAAATCGGTTAATTCAGCCATTACGCGACACCCAGTTCTTTCTTGATGGCTTCAAGCGCCTTCTTGGCGCGTTCTTCCGGGGAAAGTTCGGATTTGTTCTTTTTAGGGACTACAGCCTCGTACTTGCGGGCGTGTTCTGCGGTGTCGATGATGCGCTGGAGTGTTGCGTAGCGTTCGGGGGCAACCTTCACGCCGTCGAGTTCGTCCTGCTTGATTCTGCGGGCCATAACTTCACCGAGCTCGAAAAGTTGCGCATGGCAGTTCTTTTCGCTGCCGCTGATTTCGGCGCGGGTTTCTTCCCAACGGTCTTCTGCCTTCCAGTTCTGCAGGGTGCGCGTGGAAATGTTGAGCCGTCGGCTGATGTCTGCGAGACTCAGCTGGTGGATGGTGTAAAGCTCTTTCGCCTTTGGTTTGAGTTCCGCCTTGCTCATGGCATTCTCCCGGGTGTTGCGTGGTTCTCGGTGCAGCATGCACGTATCGCTTCGAGTGCTCGTTTCTGGTCGTCGCTGTATTGCTTCAATACGGCTTCCCATCGCACCTGGTCATTTGCGGCGTTCTTTTCCCACTTGGCGTTTTCGTTCGTGTAGAAGATGGCGAGCATGGCGGCGAAGACAATGCCCACGCCGAACTGTTTCAATGCCTCTTGCCAGAAAGTTTTATCCATGGAATATACCTCCGTGCAAATGTAGCCGTAAAACACTGACAAAGGGCATGACATTGTCATGCCCTCTTTCGCGGGCAAGCGGGTAAATTTGGAGCCATGAAAGATAAGCATCCGAAGATTCTGAAATCCACCGACCTGCGCGAGCCGTGGGTCGAGGCGTTCAAGACCGGCCCCGTCGTAGATATGGCGGGCAACACTCACGACTTTAGCGAAGCGGACCTCGAAGAACTCAACCAGGGAATCCACGACCAGCTCGCCGCAGGCTACCAGCCGCCGATGGTCAAGGGCCACCCGAAGGTTGACGATCCGCGTGTCGGCTCCATTGTCGATTCCAAGGTGGAAGACAAGGTGCTGAAGGTGAAGCTCGACGATGTTGACCCGGACTTTGCCGAAGAGGTGAAGAAGGGTGGTTTCAAGTATCTTTCGGCTGCCGTTTACAGCAACTTGAAAAAAGGTTTGCGACACCTGGGCGCTCTCGGTGCGGTCGGCCCTGCCATGAAGGGTATGGCCCCGCTTTGCTTTGGCGAAGGTATGTTCGCCGATTCCGACAAGGGCGTTACAGAGCAGGACGTGAGCGTCTTTGCAGAGCCGTTCGCATGGGACCGCCTGGTGCCGCGATCCGTGTTCGAGTCGCTGGTGTACAAGATTGGTGGCATTGGACGCCTGTTCCGCAGCCAGCGCGAACAGCTCATTGAAAAGGAAGGCATCGAGGCCGCCGACAAAGTTTTCCCGGAATACACCATCAAGGACATCGAAGAAATCGAAAGTGTCCTGAAGGATGCGAAGGATTTCCCGCAGCTGCCCAAGCCTGCCGTGGAAAAGCCCTCTGAATCTACAGCTTCTTTCGGTGAACCGAACGAAAGCGGTTCTGATTCGCTGGAGAACGGGAATCAGGATCCTCAGCCTACAACGCCCCCTCGCGACGAACCGACCGATTCTATCCCGGAAGGTAATTCTAGCGAAGCGACGCGGCTGAGCGAAGAGAATGCCGCGCTCCGGGCAGAGAACGAGACGCTCAGGGCCGAAAAGCTCCAGGCGCAGCGCCTCCGTGCCGGAGCGGCATTCTCTGAGACTTTGGACAACGCCATTTCCGAAGGTCGTTGCAATCAGGAACTCAAGGACAACCTGATGAAGATTTTCGGTTTCTGCCAGGAAGTGCCCGTCGATGGCGAAGGCTGCTTCGGCGAAGGCGATGAACGCGTGAATGTTGCAAATGTGCTTGCCAAGACGGTTGCCGCGCTCCCGAAGATCGTGGAGTTCGGCGAATCCCAGGGCATGCACGATACGCCGCAGCTTGCGGCTGGTGAAGCTCTTGCCAGGTACAAGGCGGAGCAGGAATCTAAGGGCCGCGTGCTTTCGTTTGCCGAAGCTGCGGAAGAATACGGTCGAATCAAAGTTTAAACAATCAAGGAGAATCCTATGAAGGGCAATGTCCTCAATTTTACGGCGTCTAATGCCGTCCCCGCCTTCCGATTTGTCGCTCTTGGCGCAACCGAAGGTACTGTCGCACTCGCTTCCGCTGACGGCGATGCCGTTGGCGTGAGCTACGAACTGGATGCCGCACAGGATGGCCGCCAGGATGTCCAGCTTGACGGCATTGCCGAAGTGACCGCTGGCGGTGCTTTCGCCGTTGGCGCAAAGCTCAAGGTCGGCGCGAACGGCAAGGCTGTTGCCGCTGCCGCTGGCGATGCCTACGTGGCTATCGCTCTCGATGCCGCAACCGGCGACGGCGACCTGGTGCGTATCAAGCTCGAAAAGGGTGCCGCAACTAACGAAACTACTTTCAAGGCCGAAGAAACCATCGGCAAGCACCTGTTCGTGAAGGCTGGAACCGACACGAACAAGGTCAAGGTCGGCACTGCTGCTTCTGCTCCGCTCGGCGTAAGCGGCGATTCCGATACCGCAAGCGGTGCGAATATCGTCATCCAGACCAGCGGCAACGTGAAGGTGCTCGCTGGCGGCAATGTGGCTGTCGGTAAACTTATCGCCGTCGATTCGAACGGCAAGGCTGTCGCGGCTGGCGCGTCTGCCGAAACTTACGGCGTGGCTCTCACTGCAGGTGCCTCTGGCGACATTATCACGGTCGCGTTTGGCTACAGCGGCAAGACTGCGGCAGGGCTTTAAACTTTAACAAGGACAACAACATGAAGAAGATGACCAAAATCCCGCTCATTCTCCTCGCTCTCGTGTGCTCTGTAGCAGCCTTCGCAGGTGCAGACACGCTTACCGCCTGCGGCGTTCCGCAGATTTTCGCCAATACCTTTGGCTCCGACGGTGGCGCTCTTGCCGCTGGCCTGCTCTTGCCGATTGGCGTGCAGCAGACCGACCTTGTGGCCGCCTACAAGAACGGCAAGATGATTGCCGACCAGGTGATGCCGGTCAAGGTGCTCGACGGCCCGGAACTTGCGTTCAAGTATTACGAACGCACCAAGGGCGATTCGTTTGCCGCACCTGATACCCATGTGGGCCGCACTTCCGAGCCGAATATCATCCACCTTTCCGGCGAAGAAAAGGCTTCTGTTGCCGAAGCCCATGGCTTGCAGACTATTGTTCCGAAGGAAGATATCGACCAGATCAAGAACAAGGAACGCTTTGTCAATACGAACCTTGAATATCTTATGAACCAGGTGTTTCTGGGCAGGGAAATGCGTGTTGCAGGCATTGTGCAGAATACTTCGAACTATGGAACCGGTCTTTCGCATACTTACGAAGACAACCAGGGTATCGGTGCCGACGGCTTCAATATCGTGGAAGTCATTCTTGATTATCTCGAAAAGCCGCTTGCCCGTCCGAATATCCTTGGCATGAACGCCGTCGTGTGGGCAAAGCTCCGCACCGACGCGAACGTACTCCGCGCTATCTACCCGAACTCCAACGGCGCTGGCGTCGCTACCCGCGAACAGATCAAGGCCCTGTTCGAAGTCGATGACATCCTCGTCGGTGAAGCCCGCGTGAACACCACCAAGAACGCCAAGAATCCGCAGCTCGAACGTTGCTGGGGCAACAACATCTGGGCCCATTACACCGAGCCGCTTTCCACGCTCAAGGAAGGCATCGCCTGGGGTATGACCGCACAGGTGGGTGACCGTTACGCAACGATCATCGAAGACGAAAAGATTGGCCTCAAGGGTGCCGAAATCATCAAGGCCGGCTTCTACCAGAAGGAAGTCGTGGTCGCCAAGGATGCAGGCTTCCTCCTGAAGAATATCATCAAGGCCGCAAGGCTAAGGCTCCTATGAACTATTGCACTTACGAGGACATCAAGGGCCATGTGCCCGAGGCGCGTCTGGTAGAGGTCACTGACGACCTCTCGCCGAACGCGACTGGCACGGTCAATGTCGAAATCGTGGAAAAGGCCATCAAGGAAAGTTCCACGCTTATCGACTCTTACGTGAGGAAGCGTTTCCCACGTCCGTTCCAGAGTGTCCCGGAAGTGCTGCGCATGGTCTGCATTGACCTGAGCATCTACAATCTGTACGAACGCGTGACGGAGCTGAATATCACTGACGGTATGAAGCTCCGCTACGATAACGCCATCAAGCTGCTTATCCGCATTGCCGATGGCGAACAGGATATCGGTGTGGATCCTGATGAACCTGTCGTCGAATCTGGCTTTTCCGTCGCTTCGAAGCTGAACGGCGGACCAGCCATGTTTTCGCTTGAATCCATGAGGTTCTGATGAGTACGCCGGTTGCCGTTACTAACTGCTATGTGATAGAAAAGGCTGTCAAAGACCTGATTGAAGGCGGAAATGTCCCGCAGATGGTCTTCAAGGCGGTCGATATCCAGAAGGAATTACAGACCATCACTCACCCGAGCTTTACGGTCGCCATCATCAAGGGCGATTTCGAGCCAGAAGGAATGGACAAGATTACGGAGTCCGTCGAGGTGGTGGTGACACTCATCGTGAAGAACCTTGCGAACGAGGAACAGCGCAGGAAGATGATTCACCCGATGGTGTCCTATGTGGTGCAGAAGCTGCACCATAACGATCTCGGGCTTCAGATGGAGCCCCTAACCGTTAGCGGCTGGAACGATGTCTCTACTGCGGAACATCTTGGCATTGCCCTGACGCTGTTTGAAATCAAGTTTAAGACGCAGTTCACGGTCGTGCCCGAAGCCGCCGAAGAAAACTACAGGGAACTGCTCTCCATCGGCTCTACGTTCCAGAGCGAAACGCCCGAACACGAGGTACTTGCCCAGGGCGAAGTCATTTTCAAAGAGGTAAACAATGAACCTGTCCCCTAATATCCCCGAAACTAAAATCCCGGGTTCGTACACGGCCTACAACTACTATGCGGGCCCGAACGGACTCCCCGCCAACATCCAGAAGGTGCTGCTTATCGGCGACATTTCTTCTGCGGGAACGCTTGCCGCGAACAAGCCCACCGAAGTTGCCACCGAGACCGAGGCCTATGAATTTGCAGGTGCGGGGTCCGTGCTCATGCAGATGTACAAGGCCGCCAAGAAGGCCTGGAAGTATGCCCAGATCACGATGCTCCGCCATGGTGCCGTGACCGGTTCTGCAGCCACCTGGTCGTTTACCTTTGCAGGAACTGCTACCAAGGCGGGTAAGGTGTCCGTCATTTGCAACGGCATTGAATATGCCGTCGGCGTCGCCTACGACTCTACGAATCCCGATGATTACAAGGCCGTCGCCGAAAACCTTGCTGAAGTCATCAACAATACCCCCGACGCACCGTTTACCGCTGTCGCTACTCAATCCAGCAGCGTCTCGACCGGCGAAGTGGTTCTTACCGCGAAGTGCAAGGGTGAACACATTGCTAACGGCACCTTCACGACCGGTTCTGGTGCTTCGGAAAGAACCTTTACCATTCGCGGTGGCTATAGTGTGGAAGCCAAGAGTGCCGCGGAAGGCATTACCGTAGGTTCTGTTACCGTTTCTCCGGGTGTCGGCGACGTGGATCTTGCAACTGCACTTGCTGCAGCCTTCCCGGAACGCTTCCACATCATCGTGAGCCCTGTTTGTGATCCTTCCAACCTCGGTAAGCTCAAGGTTCATCTTGATGCCGCTGCCGCCCCTCTCGAACAGCGCGGCCAGCGTGCTATTTGCGCGGAGGTATCGGCTACGGCTACGGAAGCCAAGGCCGAAGCGCTCGACCAGAACTACGAACGCCTGCATATCGCTGCGGTCAAGAACAAGATCAACGCTACCGTGTGGGAAATCGCGGCTGGTCTCGGTGCGATTTTTGCCAGCAACTCCAAGCCGAACGTGCCGATGAACAGCGTAGCCATTCCTGGCCTTGCCACCCCGGCTTTGGAAGACAAGTGGAGTGGCGAAGAACAGGATCTGCTTCTCTACGGCGGCGTGATTCCTCTCGTCGAAGAAGATAGCCAGCTCTGCATCGTGCGTGCCGTGACCACTCGTACAAAGAATAGCGGTTCTGAATGGAATAAACTCAACGATACCGGGGTCATCGCTTCGCTTGACTATTTCCGCGAAGCTATTCTTTCTACGCACAAAGTGAAGTTCAAAAACAAGGTTATCCATGCACTCCTTGCGGACGCCATCAACGAAGAAAACAAGAAGGTGGCCGAAGACCTTGAAAAAGAAGAAATCTTGCGTTACATCAAAGAATACGAAGACCAGTTCGTCACGCAGGAATCGACGAACGTACCTGGCCGCATGCTTTGCCAGATTCCGGCCCCTGTCGTGCCTGGCCTGAACCAGATCTATTCCACCATCGACCTTTACCTGTAAGGAGTGAACCATGAGAATTTCTTCTTTTACTCTCGTCAAAGACGGCTCCAGAATCACCGACTTCTCGAAATTCAAGGAAGGTGAAACCGAAGTCGCCACCACCGTAGAAACCTTCTACGGCGAAGACTACATCAAGGTTCCGGCGAAGCATTCCTTCTCGCTTACCTACCTTCCGAAATCCGGTGCAGACCTGGACTGGGTCAAGGAAGAGGCTTCGAACGATAACGGCTGGACCTTCATCATCAACTATGTTGGCGGTAACAAGGTCACCTATACCGGCGTTCACCTGCTCAAGTCCACCCCGAACGAAGTGGACGGCAAGACCGCCAAGGAATCGCAGCTTGACTTCTACGCAGAGGACAAGAAGTAGCCATGACCGCTTTGTCTGACAAAATCAAGGCCGCCCATGATGCCGCCGAAGAGGTCGATGTCGCAGAATCTGCGATTATCGACCAAATCAAGGCGTCGCACGATGTCTTCAAGGATATCGAGTGGCCCGGTGTCCCAGGCGTGAAAGTCCGAATGAGGCTTTTGACGGTCTCAGAAGCCCGCAAGGCGAAAGTCGATAACCAGCAGGAGTTCAACCGTGACGGTATCGAAATCGGCATGCAGAACCTGGCGGACTACCGCGAACAGGAAGCTGTGCACGGTATGTGGCGTGCGTTTTCTGACCCTGCCACGGGAAAGCCGGTGTTCACCAGCGCCGAGCACATGCGAACCCTGTGCACCAATGACGAACTGAAAGCCTTGTGCGATGCCTACAATGCCTTCTCCGACGAGAACGACCCGAACCTGGAAAAGCTCTCGGACGAAGAATTTGAACAGCTCAAGGACATTCTCAAAAAAAAACCGGACCAGATTCGCTCGAAAGTCTTAAGCTTGCCTGTAGCCTGGAAGCTTCTGCGTATTTTGGTTGCCCCGCAAGAGAACTAAACGACGCCCAGTGGCTCCTCATCTTTTCGATGAAGGGCTATTTGGCCAACGATAAAGGATGGCAGAGCATTGGCTGACAATAGCGTTACATTGCGTATCGGCGCGGACCCGACAAGGCTTGAAACAGGCCTTAGACAGTCTTCCGCCTCGATTAACAGCTTTGGCGTCCGTGCCCGTGCAAGCATTGCGCGTGTCGGCAGTTCCCTACGGGGGCTTGCAGACCGTATGGTCACGCCTTTCAATTCGTTGGTTCTTGGCGGTGGGCTTGGCATGGCTGTCAAGAACGTGGGCGACCTTTCCGAATCGCTCATGTATTACGGCTTTGCGGCAAAGAAAAGCGACGCGGACACGAAGGTGTTCCGCGAATCGCTGCATAAGACGGCGGTCGAAACAGGGGTTGCCGCCAATGAAATCTTGAACGGTGTTTCAAAGATCGGTGAAATCACGGGTAAATTCGATTTTGCCGAAGAAATGGGCGGAATCCTGGCAAAGACTGCCAAGGCTTCCGGCGCATCTGTGGAAGACCTGGCTAATGTCGCATCTTCCCTGAAAGTGACCATGGGCTTGACCGCCGATGAAGTCGCAAAATTCTTCAATTCACTCATTGTCCAGGGCGACCAGGGTTCCTTTGTCCTGCGCTCTTTTGCAAGCGAAGGCAAGGCTCTTCTTGCTACTACGTCCACTCACGGCATCAAGACTGCGGAACAGTTCGCTAGTTTCGGCGGCTATTTACAGGTGATGAACTCCCAGATTAAGAGCGAAGCGGAGCTTACCACGTCCGTCTCGGCTCTTTTCAGCGAACTCACGGCAAAGGCGAAAGACCTGAATAAAATCGGGGTCCATGTCTTTGACAAGAACAAGGAATTTAACGATTTCGACGCTATTATGCGCCAGCTGATGCAGAAAACGAACGGTGACCTGCAGAAATTGGGAAAACTGTTTGGCGCATCTTCCATCAAGGCGTTGCAGCCCATCATCACCGAATACAAGAATGGGTGGGAAACCTTGGATGCTATTACAAAGAGTGGCCAGGAAGGCATGACCAATACGAAAGTGCTTGATGAGCGCTTCGAAAAGGCGTCCAATTCGTTCAACAGCAATGTTGACAAGATGAAGAATGTCGCCTTGGAATTTGCCGACACGAACCTTACGGGCCCCGTGGAGCAGCTCACGACCGCGCTTGGCTTCCTTTCCCGCCATCAGGGAATAGTCACGGCGGGCTTCAAGGCCATGGCCGTTGCCGCAATCGCCCTTGGTGCCGTCAAGATTGGAGGCCTCGTGAAGGATGTCGCAGGGCTTGCCAAGGATATCAAGGGTATCTGGAGCAAGAAGGGCGGCGCTGGACCGTCTGCCACCAGTGCGGGCGCTTCTGCGTTGAACGCTTCCGTCCAGAAGGTATTCGTGGTCAACATGCGCGACGGTTTAGGCGGTGGCTCCGACTACATGGACGACGATGTTCCGCCTGTCAAGAATATGGCAAAGCAGACCTCCGTGGCGATGGAAACTACCACAAGAGAGGTGGGCAAGTTCCGCCAGGGACTTTCTACCGCACGTGCGGGGCTGAACAAGCTCGGCAATACAGCCCTGGGGCGCATCGGCCTTACGGCTGCCACCACCTGGGCAATGGACAAGATCTACGACTTTGGCCAGGCGTTCATGGAATGGCGCAATGTCGTTGCCGATGTCGAAGCGAACAGCCGCGCCATGGTGGAACGTAACCAGGAGAATTTCGAAAAACGGTATGGAAGCAAGGCGGCGGTGTATAGCAAGAAGCACGGCGAAACCCTGCTCGAAATCCAGAAGGAAGAAAACAGCTTTTTGCCGTCGCAGAAGAAACTCGACAAGCTCTATGCCGACCTGAACATGTATAACACTCTGATGAAAAACGCCATCAAAAACGGCGACGGAAAAAATGGCGTGTCTGCCCAGGAATACATGGCGAATTTTGTAATCAACATCGATTCTTCCGGGAAAACCGTAGTGGAAACCGACAAGGGCAAGCCGCCCAAGGTCAAGGTCCACAAGAATACACCGGGCTGGGGGGCGTAAATGGCAGAAGCGAAGACCGCAAAGCTGGGCCCGTGGGAACTTAAGCTCGTATCCATCGACGATGACATCTCTCATGCCATCTCGTCCACGACCTACCCCTACAAGAACGGGGCGGACCATGAAGACATGGGCGTCAACCCGGAAACCTTCAAGTTTTCAGGCGTTCTCTCTAATAAAGACTACGACAATAATTATCAGTCGCTGCGCAAGTGGTTTTTGTCCATTTTCAAGAAGCCTGTAGAACTCTTTCACCCGGACCACGGGACTATTTACGGCTACCCGAAGACGGCTTCTTTCAGAAATGACCGCCGTCGCCGTTTCTGCGAGTTCACATTCGATTTCGAAGTCGATGAAATCCAGCCCGACATCCAAAGCTACACGGACCCCTACCAGAATAATTTCAAGCAGGCGCAGGCCCTCAACCTGGAAGTCCAGGAAAGCGTGGCCCTATCGATGCAACAGACGGGCGTTCCCGACATTCCGGGTTCTTCGGACTGGTCGCTTATTGACGCGTGGTCGTCTCTTGGCGATGCCGCCCGCAGTTTTGCCAATGCGACAAGCAAGGCGATGGGGCAGCTTCTTGGAGCGCTAGCGACCGTCAAGGCACCCGTCGATGCTATAAACACCACTATCGATTACTTGGACTCGCTATCTGGAACATTGACAAAGGCTATCCAGGAATGTTGCGATTCCTTCGTGACTCTTGCCAGAAAGACGGGCCTGAATAAAGGCAAATCCAGGGCTTCTACGGCCACTTTGGTGAGTAGCGCGTCTTCTATGCTGGCTTCCCTTTACGACGCCCCTGCGAGCGTCCGTTCGGCTTTTGCGACCCTTGCGGCGGCAACCGTCGCGACAGAGACTGCCAAGCAGATTTCCGATGACGAGAAAAAGATGGGCGAATCCTTCGCAGCTGAACGGATTGTCATGGACGACGCCGAAGGCCGTGAACTGGCAGAGGAAAGCGAAGTCTACCTTGTTACGCCTGCCGATTTGGAAGATACCCTAGCCCTGGCAAGGGAGTTCATTCAGCAAGTCCTTCCGCAGGCTGTAAGCCCTTACAGGCTCAAGAACATGGCCGCGATGCTATCCGATGCGGTGCTTCGCATAAAGCTGGAATACATGACCACAAAGACGGTCGATGTGTCCCACGAAACTCCGCTTCACAAGATTGCCCTGGAAAACGGCTTGAACTACAAGGCCGCTGAACGTCTTTGCGCATTGAACAATGTCAAGAATCCCACTTTCATGCAAGGCAAGGTGATGGTCTATGGAGAATGATGAAGTCATCTTGCTTGTGGAAAAAGCGCGTGCTGACAGGTTCGTGAACTACACGATCGATACCGACCTGTATTCACCGGAAGGCTCGTTCCAGTTCGAAAGTGATTCTAAGTATGAAGTGAACAAGGGCGATTCCTGCGAAATTTTCGTTAATCGAAAATGCGTGATGAAGGGTCTTGTCGATTCTGTGCGTCGTTCGCTGTCTCGCAGCGGGCCAAAGCTGGAAATCGAGGGCCGTTCCGTCGCGTCCGTCCTGGCAGACTCCAGCGTGACAAACTTCGGAACTTTGCCGACTACCTTGCCCGCACTGGCTGAAAAGCTGGTGCGCGACCTTCCGTTTATCTCCAGGAAGGATTTTGTTTTCAAATCGGGCTCCGATAAAGTCAAGGTCAAGAGAAAGTTTGTGGAACTTTCTCCGGGCGACAGCGTTTTCGATGTCCTCAAGAAGGCGGCGAATTCGCAGGGCTTCCTGTTCTGGGCGTCTCCCGAAGGCGAACTGGTCTTTGACAAGCCGGTTGAGCGCGGCAAGGCTGATTTCAAGATCCACGCCTTTGAAAACGGCGAGGAAATGGACTACATCGAAGGAGCCGTTACCGAGACACTGAACGGGCAGCACTCTCTCATCAAGGTTATCGGCGAAAGCCAGGATGATGACGACATCAAGTATGTGGCGGCAAAGGTGAAAAACGACGATTTCCCGTTCTACCGTCCGCTTGTCGTGAACTGGAACGAAAACGAGGGCCCTGCAAAGCGCACCGCAGAGCTCCAGCTGGCGACGGAAAAGGCTTCCGCAATCCAGCTCGAATATACAGTTCCCGGACATTCTCAGAACGGAAAGCCCTGGACAATCAACGCATTTTGCGATGTAGAAGACCATTACAACGGCGCTGTGGACTCCTACCTTATCAAGCGCCGCACGTTCACGCTTGACAGGCAGAACGGCAAGCGCACGCGCCTGGAACTCCAGCCGGGAGGCTCCCTATGATGAAATTTTTCACTAGCGTCGTGACAAGCTGCAAGGATATTGCTGGAAAACTCCGCAGTATCAGCGGCAAGGCCAACGGCATACAGTTCGAAGAACGGCAGATGATGCAGCACTTCGGCTTCATCAGCATTCCAAAGTCCGGCGAACGCTGCCTTTTCCTTCAGTTCGGCAATGTTGTCATTGCGGTCGCAAGTGACGGCAAGGACCGCCCCGCCGTAAAGGAGGGCGAAACGGCGCTTTACAGCGACAAGGCCCACTACATCATCCTCAAGGATAACGGCACAATCGCCATCAAGGCCGATGGCGGCATCGATGTCGATGGCGACCTGCGCGTGAACGGCGAGGTGAGCGACAAGGTAGGCAAGCTCTCCAAGCTGCGCGACAACTACAACCAGCACACCCACATCGGCAACCTCGGCGCTCCTACGGCACCGACGGACAAACAGGACACGGGGGCGTAAATGCTTGACCTGGACACTCTCGATTCCGAATTTTCCCGGATTGTCAAGTCTGCCGACGGCAAGACAAGCGTGGCCCCGCAGCTTGCCAAGGCATACGACGACTACGCCAAGGGCGGCATCATTCTCGGTGCGGACCTTTCGGCGGGTGGCGACAAGTCTCTCCTGGAAAGCGCATTCTCGGTGCTCGACCCGTCCAGCGGAACGCCTGCCAACATGGCGGCGAAGCTCTGCGCCTACTGGCAGGGCCTTCCTAAGCCAGGAATCCCGTCCCACGGTGGCGTGGCTGTCGTGTCCGTCGTTCCGACCTTCGCGGCTGCCCAGGCGGGCGTTCTGGCAGCCATAATGGCCTGTGTCACCACGAATGAAGTTCAAAAGCCATACAAGAAGCTTTTCGGAGACATTGAAACCGTCTTGAAGACCGCCGTCTGCACCGTCACCGAGACCATGCCCACGACCCCGCCGAGCCCGTCACCTTTCCCGGAGACATTACAATGACTACTGACCAGATTAAAGAAGAAGTCCAGCTTTCGCTTACCGTCGCCAAGGGTTCCTTTTACAAGAAGCCCGAATTTGGCCATCGCTTCAAGGAACTTGCCCGGGAAGTGGCGTCCGAAAAGACCAGGAGCAGGGCCGAGACATACGCCGCCGAGGCGTTGCAGTGGATGATTGACTACAAGCACCTTAAAAGCGTTGTATCGACGGCTACCTATGTCGATAGCGACAAGCTCCAGGTGCATGTGGAATGTGTCGCATACAATGGCGACGTGATTGAATTTACCCGTTTCGTGGAGGTTAAACAATGGCCGTAACAGTTGACCAGATCTTTCAGCGCATGGTGACAGATGCGAAGAATATAGACCCTCTGATAAATATCAGCCAGGGCACGGAAACCTATATCCGTTTTGCCACCGCCGCGTCCGCCATTTGGGGCCTGTACAAGCAGATGGACTGGACTCTTGACCAGATTTTCCCGACCACGATGAACCAGGCGAGCCTGGAACAGTGGGCGAACGACCGAGGGCTCGACTACAGCAACTTGACCGCAAGCGAGCTCTTGACGCTCATCCTGTCGTATCTCCGCAACCCGAAGAGTGGCGGCAAGCCCAGCGACTACGAACGCTGGGCGCTCGAAGCTTCTTCTACCGGCAAGGCCGTCGAACTCGAATCCTCGATGATTTCCGGCAATATGCCCGACCTGAGCGCCGCCAACACCGTCAAGCCGCACGACCGCGAGAACATCGCCTTTACCTGCGGTTCCAGCGACACCGAAAAGTATGTCGTGATTGACTTGGGCGGTTCCAAGGAAATTTTCGGCATCGGTCTGGGCTTCATTACCAACCGACCGGCTTCTTTCAATGTCTATACGTCCGACGATGGTTCAACCTGGACAAAGCAGGGCAAGGTCGATGCCGCCTACTGGTGGGCCATGACCACCTTCGAATCTGTTTCTACCCGCTATGTCAAGGTCGAACTCGACGAAATCGAGGCGCTTGAAAGCTGGCAGACTGCATCCCTGAACGCCGTCAAGTGCTTCGGTGTCGAAATCTACGAACCGGCTGAATCCGACGAGGCCCCGTCCACATCCCGCTGCCTCAAGAACTACTACGGCGTGGGCACTGTTCTCATGCTCATCGGGCCAAGCACGCTATCTATGCGCTGCTGCGATGCCGTCCGCGTCAAGTGCGAAGACGAAGGCCCGGTGGCACCGCGTGAAATATGGGTCGAAGTCCCTGTAGAAACGACCCTTTCCCTGCGTGTCACGGTAAGCGACTTGTCCAAGATGGACGAAGACGGCTTCCGGGAAGACGTGGCCAAGTATTTTGCCGATCTCAGCGCAGGCGACCTGTTTATTCCCGCCCAGATTGTCGTGTTCGTGTTCAAGCACGGCGGGTCCAATGCCGTTGTCGAGGTCTCGAAAAACGGCGGGGCGTACCAGGTACAGACTTCGACAATCTATCCCGAAAATGAAACAGACCGATTTGTCCTTGGTGAACTGGTGGTGCAGTAATGAGTGAAAATTTTTTCGATAGTCGGCATTACAGGGCGCTCTCGCGGCTGCACCCGCTCCAGATGGACCTGGAAGAGTATGCGGTGTGCAAGGAGCTTGACCGCGCCCTGGAAAGCGCAGACGGCGTTTACCGCGAAATCTTCCCCAGTTCGGCCACCGCAACGCTCGAAAAGTGGGAAAACCTTTACGAATTAGGCCATTCTGGCACCATTGAAGCCCGCAGGGCGGCGCTCCTGGAAGCCATCAACCGCGATTCGGGTATTGCCGAACGCCACTACAAGGCGCTGGCCGCGTCGATGGGCTTTGAAATCGACATCGTGAAGCCGCCGCGCATGTTGCGTGCGGGCCTTGGCCGTGCGGGTTTTGAAATCTACGACCCGGACGAACAGTACACCTGGACCGTGACCAGCGACCACCCGCAGCACGGCATTTACCGTATAGTGGACCTGCTCGAAGCCGAGAAAATCCCGTTCACGCAGATCCGCTGGCAGCTCTCTAAAGAAAAATTCCTTGAACTTGAGGACGGCAAGCTCCTGAAGCTCGAAAGCGACAAATTCCTTATCCTGGAGGACAAAAATGAATAAGATAAATTTTAAAACGGGCACTATCATTCCCCCGGAACTGATGAATGCCTTGCAGAATCCGTCGTTCACGAATGATGAAGAAGAGGCCGGACACTTGCCCTTGCCGCCCAACTACGGCAAAAAGGTCCAGGTGTTCAATACGGAAAACCGTGCAGTGGACCTGTCTACCGCTTCGAGCGGCTTTGCAGTCGTTATCCATCACAGTTCTTCGCTTTCCGGCGAGCCTGAAACGGTCACGATTGACGGCGTCGGCGGCACCGGGGCCAATACGATTCTCCTGGTAACCCGTGGAACGGACTATCCTGTAATTGTATCTTTGCCGCAGAATTCTGTTTCACGCAAGGAAATATCTATCAAGGGCGGTTCAAGCGTCCTTTTGACGTTCTTCTCCTATGGTGCTGCGTACGTCTGGAAGTATTACGAGCTCGAAACCAACCCGGTCGCCATGACCGATACGGGCTGGAAGAGCTTTTCTCCTGGAGGCGTTTCTACCGATTTCGTGAAATTTGCCACGCTTACGGTCCCCAAGGGCTACAGCGCAATCGTGATGGTCAAGGGAACCGGCACGTCCACCTATCCAGTGACATCTGGCAGCAGTGGCGTTGTCGCGGAATATACATTGCAGGCGATAGACGCCGACGAACGCGAAGAGACGTGTGAAATGTCCGTTGTAAAATGCAACGCCTCAGGCTATTTCTTGCCGGATATGACGCAAGAATATGATGCCAGGGCCGACAAGTTCAGCGGCTACCTTGTGATTCCGCCCTTGAGCACTCCCGCACAGCGCAGCGTCGATCTGAAACTTAAAACCAATCAAGGGGCTATGAGCATCACGGCTTCCTTCAGGGCGCTGCTCTACAAAGCGAACCTTGACACGACTTTACTTGCATAAGAGGTGACTATGGCTAACAGTAACGAAGCATTCGAAGGCGAAAAGACCGGGCAACTTACCCAGGTGACACTCGCCGCAGCCCGCGAAAACCACTACGAAGGTGTTTTCAGCATTTCGGGCAGTTCCAAGCGTCTCGACTCGGCTGAAATCGCCGGAACAGCTGACATCGAAGATGAGTATATCGAAAACGGGTACTATGTCGAAGGTGCCTTGAGGTATCATTCCGGTGTGCTTTACCGCGCCAAGGTAGATATCGGCTCCAATGATACCCCCGCCGGTCCGTGGGACTCCACCAAGTGGGAAGTGGCCAAAATCGGGCGAATTATGGCAAGCAAGGACGATGTGACCGCCGCCCTTGGCAATATCGAAACCCTCTTGGCTGCTATTTAAGGAGGCTTTAAATGAGCGTTGCAAGTGAAATTACGCGCCTGAACGGCGCGAAAGCCGATATTATCCAGGCAATCACCGACAAGGGCGTCACCGTGCCGTCTTCGGCGAAGCTCGACGACATGGCGCTGCTCATCGCATCCATAACCGGCGGCGGTGGATCGTTCGAAGCCGATAACATCGTGAACATCGTGCCGATTAACAAGATGGTCGTGGTCGATTCGAATGGTTATATCGGCTTTGACCTGACCAACTTCTTTCAGTACCGTGGAAGCACGTACTACTATAACTACGCCATTCTTTCAACCGGCGATGATTTTTCGAGCAAGGGCTTGGGCCAGGTGACATTCTACACTCCCGCGAGCAACAACATCGGGGGCAGGGTGTACAATACGGTCGTAATCGGTGGCAAGGAATGGATGGCTGAGAACCTTGACTTCAAGTTCACCGGGTGCGCCATAGGCCAGGGAAGTTCTTCTTCGGAGCCTAGAGCCAATTACTACCAGAACAATGAAGCTACTTATGGCGTAAACGGCAATAAGTACGGTCTTCTGTACAACTGGATTGCAGTGAAGTATCTCGAAGACCACAAGTCTGAACTGATTCCTGGTTGGCATGTCCCCACGACAACGGAATGGGATGCCTTGGCCACGGCTGTAGGTGGTTCCGGTGTTGCAGGCACTAAGCTGAAATCTACTACAGGGTGGTCTTCCGGCAACGGTGACGGCTCCTACGGCTTTGCGGCTTTTCCCGCTGGTTACCAGAGTTCGGGCTCCTTCAGCAGTTTAGGCAGCGACGCGTACTTCTGGGCGGCCACTGAGAACTCGTCTTCCTACGCCTACAGCCGTAGCTTCTTTACGGGCGCGTCGATGAATTCGGACTACAACAATAAGTCCTACGGTTACTCTGTTCGTCTCGTCAAGGATTCCCAGTGAGCCTAGGCCCTATTGGGCCTAGAGCGAACGGGACCGGAGCGCCGCAAGGCGCACGGGCCTGAATTTAATTAAATTTGCCCCCCGGCTAAGCATCCAGACGCAAGGCTGCGAAGCAGCCTTGCGAAATTTTTTTATGAATACAGAAGACATCATAAAGTTTGAAAATAACGCCGGAAACGAACTCCATCTGTTTCGTGACAGACTGTTCTGGCAGGCTTGGGAACGTTCTGCGTTCCTTTTTTCAAAAATCTTTAGAAAATACCAGGTTCATCACAGATTCGTCCAAAAGGTCGCGCAGGACTTGGTGTGGCTCGGTTTCCCAAAGACCGTGCTCAAAGATGTCCAGATGACGGCGAAGCAGAAGGCCTTTTCTTATGAAGTATTGGACGATTCTCATATCGTAATAAAGGGAATACCAGATATTGACGGCTTCCAGGAATGGAAATCTGGCATATTGTCTTCGCCTACGGCAGACAAGAAAAAGCCTGTCACAAAAGAAACAATAGACTCATCAAAGAAAGATGTGAAAACCGCTGAATTTTTGCTTTATAGGCTGGTTTTTGACTTTATCATTTATTCTTCAAAACTTGTCCCTAAAATCGATAGAGACTATAAATTCACCATCGGGGAACGGATAGTCAATGAGTTGGTGAACGTGGGAGAGCACATTTTTCTTTATATTAACCATAGAACGGCCATTGATTCGACCAGTGTGATAGATTCTTTATATCGAATACGGTTTGATTTTCGTCTTTTAAATGAACTTAAACAAGTAAGCATCGACCAATGGATGTTTGTAAACACTAAAATCGAGGAAATTTTGAAAACGATAATGCCAGAATCCATGAGTTCACGGACGCATGGAGCGAGCAAAGAGGAATCCAGTATTCTGCCCTCATCACCGGGTCTTCCTGGTGACGGGTTTACACCGCTTATAAGATCCAATGAAAGCCTCTTTTAAGCCTTATTAAATGAATACTTAGTCGTATGGGCTTTGCGGCTTTTCCCGCTGGTAACCAGAATTCGGGCTCCTTCAACAATTTAGGCAGCAACGCGAACTTCTGGACGGCCACTGAGAACTCGTCTTCCAACGCCTACAACCGTAACTTCAATACGGGCGCATCGATGAATTCGAACAACAACAATAAGTCAAACGGTTACTCTGTTCGTCTCGTCAAGGACTCCTCGGAGGGCACCCTATCGGTGCCCTCTCTTTATCGTTTACTGTATAAATCCTATCGTTTGGCCCGCAAAAACAAGCGGAATACCAGAAGCCAGCTGAAATTCGAACTAGACCTAGAATCCAACCTATTAAGGCTTGCCCAGGAGCTCTATTCAAGAACTTACGAATTATCCCCATCTGTATGCTTTATTAACGAATTACCCGTAAAAAGAGAGGTCGTTGCGGCTGATTTCCGCGACCGTGTAGTCCACCATTTGCTCTGTTCCTGGCTGTTTCCAATTTTCGAGAGACAGTTTATTTTTGACTCATACAGCTGCCGAAAGGGCAAAGGAACCCTTTTTGGCATAAATCGTGCCCGGGGATTCTTGAGGGCGGCCAGCAACGACTTTCACAGAGATTGCTGGGCCCTCAAGCTCGATGTAAAAGGCTTCTTTATGAATATCAACAAAGACCTGCTTTACGGGTTTATTATGAATGGCCTTGAACGAGCCAAATGGAGCGATGTCCCTGATATTGACCTTTGCAAGTACCTTATTAAGAAAATTGTCTATGCGAAGCCGCTAGATACGGCCATATTCCGTAGCCCACCCGAAGCCTGGGATGACCTTCCGCACGACAAGTCTATGAAATATGCTGGCGATGAAAGAGGGCTACCTATAGGCAATCTTACTTCACAGCTTTTCGGCAATATCTACATGAACAAACTGGATCATTTCGTCAAAAGAAAGTTGAAAATACGCTATTATGGCCGCTACGTTGACGATATGGTCCTGGTCTCAGATGATAAAGAACGGCTGGTCGATGCCATTGACCGTATTCGTAAATTCTTGAAAAAAGAGCTACTTTTGACCCTTCACCCGCATAAAATACAACTACAGCCCGCAGCCTTCGGTTTTGACTTCCTTGGCGTCCATATATTGCCTTATAGGGTATATCCTGGCACCAGGGTGCTTAAAAACTGCAAAAAGGCCGTTGTCAATCCAGACAACGACCAGGCTAAACAGGAGTCAAGAATCAATAGTTACGAAGGAATGTTTAAGCATTTGAATGGGACCAGTAAAATTCGTAAATTTATAGCCGATTCAAGGAAACCTCAATAACCGTTCAATCGGTTTTGTAATTCATTTAAATTTTGTCTCACGAAAATCGGTTAGCATTCCCACGACAACAGCGCCGTTATAGTGGCGATAATGGTTCCCCTGAAGTTCTAGGGTCGATTGACGCCCCGCTCTTTGTCTATGAAATCCTGGCAGAACGTGTATCGGCAGATTCGGTCGGTA
>CACWNW010000033.1 GCA_902762305.1 Fibrobacter succinogenes
TACCGACCGAATCTGCCGATACACGTTCTGCCAGGATTTCATAGACAAAGAGCGGGGCGTCAATCGACCCTAGAACTTCAGGGGAACCATTATCGCCACCATTTATAGGGCCGTCACCGTCACTGCAACCCACAAACAAAAGTGCCGCCGACAAGGCGACAGTCAAACATTCCAAACGCCAAATCATCCTTTCACCTTTACACCAATTATTTCTTCATCGATCCCGAATCAAGCCCCTTGACGGCATAGAACCGCCGCGACCCATCTGGCCTTAAAACCACGGCAATTCCTGCAAGGTAATTCAGCCAGCGTTTGTTGCTATAATACTTTAGGTCTATGCTGTTTTTCGAAAAATACGACACTAGCGGAATTATAAGTAAGTCATGTGAAATAAAAATGCCATAACGCTTTCCGGAGCGTTCAAATGCAGGAATAAGATGGTCATCCAGATATTCCGTGCTGCGCGGAGCCAAATCGTAGAACGCGTCGGCATAACTGCCCTCGTACAGCCATTTGGACGTCACGTTCCAGCTCCCGTTGTGGTCATTCTTATACCGCTCGTAGGCAACAGTATCTTTCACGAACCAAGTTCCACCCAGGAACTCGAGCGTATCGGCAAGAGTATCCGCCTGGCCGCTGCCCTTCGCGATATTGTTGCAAGTCTGGTGCGTCCGGAATGCAGAGGATGCCGCATAGTAAATATCGCCATAGCCCTGGAGTTTTTCACCCAGCGCTCGCGCCTGTTTTATCCCGTTATCGTTCAGCGGACCCGACGACGAGTAATCATCACCGCGTTCTGCGTGTCGCAACATGACCACTACCTTCTCGCCTTCCGCCAAGCCATCCATGACACTCCTAATCGAGACAAAGGCACTCACAGCAGATTCGCGGACATACAGGTTGTTCCGATCCAATGCGGTGGGCGCACGCCACAAATGCGTCTGTTCATCGCAAATAAAAAACTTTTCTGCACCGTTAATTGTCGCAGGCTTTATCTTGCCCGCATTGTCACCCGTACATTCCCCGAGGTAATATTCCACATCGTGTACAGCAACGCTATCGTGCACGACCACGCTGTCTACGATACGGATACTGTCTATAATGTTCAGACTGTCGGCAATGCGAATGCTATCGACAATTCGGACGCTGTCAATAATATGGAGGCTATCAATGATGCGAGTGCTATCCACGAAATGCACACTATCGCCAACGGAAGTAGAATCCCCCGTACTCAGGCTATCTATATCGCGGACAAAAACGGTATCGTGAACAACCAGGGTGTCGTGGATATATGCGGTATCCCGCGCTTGCACATCGCCATCGTTGGCGCGTAAGACAGAGTCAGAATCGTCACAGGCGACAAGAAAAAAGGCGAATGCAATCGCAAGTAAATTACCGGAAAATAAGTCCGCTACCCAAACCCTACACATGTCCTTATCCCTCGTTACATCGTCATCGTTCCATTGTCGAGGCCGCGCAACGGCACATAGCGGAGCTTCCCGCTAGCGTCCATGATGATGGCGATTCCCGCCAAGTAGTTAATCCAGCGCTTGGTATCGAAATAGCGCAAATTCACTTTCTTGTTCGTGCAGTAGACCGTTATCGGGGTAACCAGCACGTCGTGCGAAATCCATACCTGCACGCGGTTGTTCTTCCTGGCGAAACCCGGTTTCACCACCTCGTCCAGGAATGCTTCGCTGCGGCTTTCAAAATCGTAGAAGGCGTCGGTGTAAGAGCCCTTGTAGGCGTATGCGGAAACGACCACCCAGCCTCCACCGTCGGAATTCTTGTGGTTCTCGAACTTGGAATCGTCCTTCACGTACCACTCGCCATCCAGTTCCTTGATGGTATCGGAAACAAACGGCGATATGCCCGCACCGGCGGCAACGTTCTCGCAGGTTTCGTAGCTTCTGGTGTACGTGGAATTCGCGAACACGATATCGCCACCCTTGATCTTTTCGCCCACGGTCTTGCTCTGTTTCTTGCCGCCATCCGTAAGGTGGCCCTTCTTGCCCGTATCGTCGGTGCGTTCCGCATGGCGCAAGATGAATATGACCCTCTCGCCGGCACCGAGACCCGCATAGACATCCTTGATATCTTCGAATTCCTGGATGTCGTCGCCCGTGGCCTCGCGCCACTTGCCCTTACTCTGTTCGTAAACGTAGTACTTTTCCGCGTTGATCTTGCCGCTCTTGATCTGCCCGTCGTAATCGCCCCTGCCGAACCCGACCGTATCCTTCTCGATATCGGTGGCCGTACGCCACTGGTGCGTTTCGCCATCACAGATAAAGCGTGTGCGCGTACCTTCGGGCTGTTCGTAATACGAGATGAAGAACTTGCTCAGGCTGTTGTTCACGTACTTGACCGTACCCGCGTTCATGGAGCTGCAGCTGCCGAACTGGTAGATGCCCGTCCAGAAATTGCGCAGGTGCTTCTCGAAATCCGGGACTTCGCCCTTGTTCCAGCTCGCCACGTTCGACCTGATGGTCTCGTATGCACCGCTCGTATCGAGCACCATGAGCCAGTCGGCAAGGTCCGCCTTAGCGTTGTTGTCGTCCCAGTTGCCGTTGCCCTTGATGCGTTCGGCGATTCCCGACGTGTACTGGAGCATTTCGCTGCCCGAACCCTTGCGCTGCATCATGATAGATACGGCAAGGAGAGCCGCACTGTATTCGTCGCCATCGAACAGCGAGATATCTTCGGCAAAGCGGCCGTCCGTGGTCGTCGTAGTCTGCTGTTGCTGACCCCAGCCGCCAAAGCCGCCATAGCCACCGCCGGTCCCTCCAGACGATCCGCCGAGCTTTATCTCGAACGAAGAGAGGATTTCCTTCAGGGCCTGAGCCTTCACCGCACGTATGGGCTGGTTGTTGCCGCTGTTCTCCACGAGCTTCAGCACGCGTTCGGCTTCCATGTGGGTCAGCATGTTCACGTTCACCGTATCGCGGTCCGTCACGTCCACGATTGCCTTCAGCGTAACCGTATGCGACGAGATACCGCCGGTAAGTTCGTTCTGGAAATACCCGTTCGCCTCGATGCGCAGGTACGGCGAAGCCAGGTCGACGCTATCGAAACCGTATTTGCCGGAAGCATCCGTAATGCAGGTCCTGTGGCTCCGCTTGGAATCCCCCAGGCGCTGCATGCTATCAAGTTCCACAATCTTCACCGAAGTCCCGTAACGGAACGGGCCCTTTTCCGCAGCACCCAGGATATGTGCGCCCACGATACGCGGTTCGGTAGTCATGTCCATTGTCGAATTGTTCTGGCCACCATAATTGCCGCCGTAGTTTCCGCCCCACGGCGACGTGGTGCCGCCATGCGACGAACTCGATTCCACAATATCCTCGCCGGCACCATTAATCACGAGCATGCCGTCGCGGCAGCCCAGTTCAAAAGATTCCTTCACCACCTCGGCGTCGACCCATTCCCCGCCCATACAGAAACGGAGGGCGTTCTCGCTTTTCACCAAGAATGATTCGCCCTCTTTCGCGGCAGTGCATTCGGGCAGGGCATCGACATCGGTTACCATTGTCGTATCGTGAATAAGCGTATCCTGGACAACGTCGGGCTTTCCCGGATTGGCGCCAGAACTACTGCTACTGCGGTGATGATGATGATGACCACTGCTCGATCCCGACACCTCATAGCTGCTCGAAGACGAATCCCCGTCTACGGGGTCGTCAGATGCCGGGTTCTCGGAACCGCAGCATACGAGAAAAAAGGCTACCAGAGCAAGAGGCCAAAAAGTCTTCATTAAATGGAACAATAGTAAATCCCCCCCAAAAAGACAACTACATGTAGGCCGAACTCAGGCCCTTTACGGGGACATACCGCCTATTCCCGAGTTCATCGATAATTATGGCGATTCCAGCCAGGTAGTTGAGCCATTTTCCGCCATCATGCTTCTTGAGGTTCACCTTGAAATTGGTGCAGTAGACGACCAGCGGAACCATCACCTTGTCGTGCGAACTCAAGATGACAAACCTCTGCGACGGGTCGTTGTACTTGGCGAGGAGCACATCCTCGATGAGCTGCACGGAACGTTCGTTCAGCTTGTAGAACGCAGGGTTAGCACCGGTCGTGTAGGCGCCGGTGTAGGCATACTTGGAAGTCAGTTCCCAACCGCCACCGCATTCGGACTTCGCCTTCTCGCTAGCGTCCATATTCTTTATGTACCAATCGTCGTTCAGTTCAGGGAACGTGTCACGGATATCGAACTGCTGGCCTCGCCCGCGCGCAATGTACTCCACGGTCTGATGCGCGCGCAGGAATTCCGACGCGCCGAGCACGAAATCTTCGGAGAACTTGGTGAGCCTCTTGCCCACGTCGCTCGATTGGGTCTTGCCGTTCGAGGTAAGCGTCCCGCCCTTGCTCGTGTCGTCACCGCGTTCCGCATGCCTCAGCACGAAAATAACGCGCTCGTTCGGCTTGATTCCCTCGTAGACATCCTTGATATCGGTAAACACGGATGTCGCCGAAGTCATGACAAAGTAAGAATCCCTTTCCAGCGAGGTTGCAGGCCTCCAGGAGCCCTTCTCGTATGTATAATAGTGGTTCCCGGTGAAGCCGCCCACGCGCACATCGCCTTCCTTGCCGGTGCCAAGGCCGTACAAATCCTTGAGGCTGTCGGGCACGAGGAAGATTTTGCCAGCGCTGTTGCAGGCAAAGCGTTCCTTGACCTTCGAATAGTCCGAAATGTCCGCCACCGCATAGCGGCTATGGGTGTTCGTCACCTTGAGAATCTTGTTCGCATTGCTAGCCTTGCAGGCTTCGACGCCCAATTCCTGCTGGTAGAACGTCTGCAGGTGCTTCTCGAAACCGGAGTTCGCACCGTTTGTCGCCGCAAACTTACTGCGCAGGCCCGCATAGCCATCCACGGCATCGGCCAAGATCATCAAATCCGCAATGGAGGCGGGCACCGAGGAACTTTTCCAGCGGCCGCTCGTCCCAATATTATTCGCAATAGAATCCAGGAAGGTAGCACCCTTGTCCAGCAGGGCTTCGTAAATCATCATATGCAGGGCGAGCATCGCACCAGCGGAATCTTTCGAACCAACGGGAGCATCCATGTCGAATGACTTCCAAATATCGCTAGCACCCGCATCTAGGGAAGCCTTCAGGGGGTCCGAGGAACTCGCATAGGTCGATCTTTCCATATGGATGCTTGCGCGAACCGCCTGCAGGTGCGTAAAGAAATCCACGCCAATACTGTCTCCGTCCGAAACCCTCTTGATTGCAGAAAGCGAAATCTTGCCCGTCACCTTGGAATCCAGGAACACGAGGTTGTCGAAAGTGGCCTCGATTCCGGATTCGGAGAATGTGCAGCCCTTGTCCGACGCCGAAGCAAACTTGCAAGATGTCGCATTCTTGTCGAAAACCTGAGCCGTCGTGGTAGCATTCCTGGAATCAAAGAGCGGCGCAATATAATCACCCAGGAACACACGGGAAACCTTATAAGAAGACGATTTCACGTTGAGGATCGTATCCGCAATAGTATCTCGACCCGAGCCCCTAGAGGAAGAAGAATGATGCCTCGATGAATAGAAGAAACCGCGCGAAGAAGAACTTCTCCCCGAAAACCTGTGGGATTCGTCTACGGCTGAAGAAATTTCCTCATCTTCTTCGGGGTCAGAAGAAGCACCCGAATCACCGCCGCAGGCAGCGCACAGGAAAAACGCCGCGCATAGCACGAACCACACGGGAACTGAATCCCTAAAGTCTCCTCTTTTCTTTGCCATAAGATCCTACCCAATCCACTCCCATACGGGAGTGTACACCCTTAAAATAACATTTTTTTACATAGGTAGGAGGGAGGCCAGATTATTTTTTCATGTTCCCGGTCGAAAGAAAGCGCAAATGCATCTCGAAAGCCCTGTCCAGAGGCAGGGGCTGGTGCAATCCCTTGGCATGGCGCAGGCCGTATTCCAGGAAATCGGTCATTTCGTCCTTGAAATCGGGGTGCACGCAGTTCTTGATGATGAGCCGCGCACGTTCCTCGGAGGGGAGCCCGCGGAGGTCGGCAAGGCCCTGTTCCGTCACAAAAATCTGCGTGTCGTGCTCCGTGTGGTCCACATGGCTCACGTAAGGCACGATGCTACTGATGGCGCCGCCCTTCGCGACAGACGGCGTCAGGAAGAATCCGAGAGCGCAATTGCGGGCGAAATCCGCCGCGCCGCCAATCCCGTTCATCATCGCCGAGCCGCACACGAGACTGCTGTTCACGTTCCCGAAAATGTCGGCTTCGAGGGCCGTATTCATCGAAATCACGCCCACGCGGCGGATGACATCGGGACTGTTGCTCACTTCCTGCTGGCGCAGCACAAAATGCTTTTTCCACTCGGAGGCGTTCTGCACGAATTCCTGCTGGGCGGCCTGTGAAAGCGTGAGCGCCGTACCGCTCGCCACCCCGAGCTTGCCCTTCTTCAAAAGCGGGAGCACCGCCTCCTGAATGACTTCGGTAAACAGGTCAATACGCCCGAGGCGGTCATCGTCGGCCATCGCGCAAAGCACCGCATTCGCGACCTTCCCGACTCCGCTCTGGTAGGCCATTCCCTTCGGGAGCCTGCCGTGCGATTCCTCGAACCGGATGAAGTCCAAAATGCGCTCACCGATGTTCTTCGAGACTTCATCGGGCTGCACAAAAGGCGTCACCTCGTCAAAACCGTCATTTTCGACGATAGCAATTACTTTATTCGTATCTATCTTGACAAAATCGTTGCCGACGCGGTCGCCTGCGGAATATATCGGCAGGGGCCTCGCATGCGGCGGAAGTTCGGGCAGGGCGTCATCGTGCATGCCGATGCAGCTGTCGCCCAGGCGCGTATTCAGTTCCAAGATGATTTTCGGGGCCATTTCCAGGTAGCATACGGAATTTCCGCCCGAAGTAGAAAGGCACACGCGGCCGTCCGGCAATATGGCGCTCACCTCAATCACGGCGACAGTAGGCGCAGGTATGGTACCCGTACGCACGAGGTAGCCCATCTTGCCTAGATGCGCATCGATGTAGCGGATGCTCCCGTCGTTTATTCCCTTGCGGAGGCTCGGGTTGCTCTGGTAAGGCATGCGGAGCTTGAGAGCGCCCGCGCGTGCGAGAGCGCCATCGCAGCTGTCGCCGGTAGAAGCGCCCGCATAGAGCGTCACCTGGAACTTCTCGCCCGCGGCATGCAGTTTTTCGGCGCGGGCGGCCAGCGCGAGCGGGACCGCCTTGGGGTAACCAGCGAGCGTAAAGCCCGAAACCCCGAGAATGTCACCGTCCTGAATCATTTCGGCCGCAGCAGCGGCATCGCACTTTTTGCCTTCAATCCAATTCATGCGCTAAAGATAGATTTACTATCTTCCCGTCTGTGCTTCACTTTATCAAATACAACGCCATCGGCGTCATGAACACGCTCATCACGCTCGCCACCGTGTGGATTCTGCACCAGTGGCTGAACTGGAACGTCGAACTTTCGAATTTCCTCGGGTTCGTCGCGGGCGGCATCAACAGCTACCTCATGAACCGCATCTGGAATTTCAAGAGCCACAACCAGAAGCGCACCGAAGTCCTCCGATTCGCAATCGTTTTCCTGTGCAGCTACGGGCTCAACCTCGCGGCACTCGAAGGCACTAAGTACATGCTCGCCCATGTGGGGGCGCTCCACGATTTCACCGTGTGGATTTCGCAGTTCATGAAGCCGACGTTCTTCGCCAACATCGTGGCAAACATCGTCTACGTGCTCGTGAGCTACACCCTCTACAAAAAGTGGGTTTTCAAGAAATAAAAAAACTCTAATACAAAAAAAACGCCCGCCGAAGCGGACGTTTTTCAATTTCTAGGAATTCCTAGAACCTAGTCGCGGTTAGTCCTGGAAGGGGACAAGTTCCACGCGGCGGTTCTTGGAGCGGCCAGACTTTGTCTTGTTGTCGGCAATCGGCATTTCGGAGCCGTAGCCCATGGCGCGAATGCGGTCAGCAGAGATACCCTTCTGGGTGAAGTAGTTGGCCACGGCATCGGCACGTTCCTGAGAAATCCTCTTGTTGGCCACGTCGGAACCCGTATTGTCGGTATGACCCTGGATTTCGAGCTTGGCGGATTCGTACTTCTGCAGCAACTTGATAATCTGGTTGAGAGTCTTGTAGCTGGCCTTGGTCAGCTTGGAAGAACCGGTCTTGAACTGGATGCCCTTCTTGAGGCGTTCGAGATCTTCCTTCTTGTTGACCGGGCAGCCCTTCTTGTCGATCTTCACACCTTCGATGGTGTTCGGGCACTTGTCCTGGTAATCGGCCACGCCGTCCCTATCGGAATCGAGCGGGCAACCCACGGAGTCAACCGGAGCGCCGCTCTGAGTACCGGCACACTGGTCAATGCCATCGGGCACGCCGTCCTTGTCTTCATCGAGCGGGCAACCGTTCGCATCTACCTTTCCGCCGGGTTTGGTATTCGGGCACTTGTCCTGATCATCGGAAATGCCATCCTTGTCGAAGTCAGCGGCGCAACCGGTGTTGTCGACCGTCGTTCCGGCAGGAGTATTCGGGCACTTGTCGTTCACGTCGAACACGCCATCCTTGTCAGCATCGGACGGGCAACCGGTAGTATCGACAGGCACGCCGGCCTTGGTATTCGGGCACTGGTCAACGGCATCCGGAATTCCGTCGCCGTCGAAGTCGCCTTCGCAGCCTTCAGCGTTCACCTGTGCACCAGCCTTGGTACCCGGGCACTTGTCGATAGCATCGGGCACGCCATCCTTGTCGGCATCAGCAGCGCAGCCGACCGTGTCGACAGGCACGCCAGCCGGAGTATTCGGGCACTTGTCAAGAACATCGGGCACGCCGTCCTTGTCGGCATCGAGCGGGCAGCCGGTAGAATCGACCGTAAAGCCAGACGGAGTATCGGCACACTTGTCCAGATCGTCGGCAACACCGTCCTTGTCGTTATCGAGCGGGCAGCCTGCGGAGTCAACCGGAGCGCCGGCCCTGGTATTCGGGCAGCGGTCGAAGGAATCTTCCACACCGTCGCCATCGAAGTCGCCTTCGCAACCATTGATACCGACGCTTGCACCGGGCTTAGTGTTGGCGCACTTGTCGATACCGTCGTAAACGCCATCATTGTCAGAATCAAACGGGCAGCCGACAGAGTCGATGGTAGCGCCTTCCGGAGTACCCGGGCACTTGTCGAACCCATCGAGAACGCCATCCTTGTCGCCATCGAGCGGGCAGCCCACGGAGTCGACCACGGCACCGGACGGAGTGCTGGAGCAGCTATCCTTGCTGTCAATCACGCCATCGCCGTCGGAATCCTTCTTGTTGTCGCCGAAGCGCATCGTGAGGGCAGCAGTACCGGCATAGAGCGGAGTCGGGACGTAACCGTAAGTAGCCCTGTGGCCCTTTTCATCCATGTAGCGGACGGTGTAGTCGTCGACGTTCTTCATTTCCTTCTGGTAGTCATAGCGGAAGTTCCTGAGAGCGCGAACAGCCACATCCAGACCAATAGCGAAGTCGATGTTCGCCGGCAGGTGGAAGCGGAGACCCGGAGTAATGAGCATCGGGTCTTCCAGCGGGTCGCGCGGGTAGCCCGTCTTCTCTACGCGGAATTCGCCCGAGTATTCAACAAAGGCGTCCAACCAGGAGAGCGGGAGCCAGTTGATGCCCGTGCCATAGACGAACGTATTGGCTTCGCCTTCGCCAGTCGCATACACAAAGCCGGCATGGCCGTTCCAGCGGAAGGGTACGTTCACCTTGGAGAAGTCGAGAGTCATCACGAGGGTTCCGGCCACCGCAAACGCATCGGCAGTGAACGGATGTGTGACACCCTGGTCGTTCAGGTACCAGGCATGGCGGGGGCGCATACCCGCAGAGGTTTCACCCGTCGGGATGTAGAAATCGAACATGGCCGCAAGTCCGAAAACGCGGTCATCGTCGAACGGGATGCGGGCCTTCAACCACAGGTCAAGGTCGCCACGGCTGGTCGTCCACATTTCGTACCACCCGGCAACACCCGACTTGTCGTTCGCGTGCTCGTAGTAAAGCGGAAGGCTAGCCCCCACGTCCAAGAAGTCGAACAGACCGAGTCCCAGATTGACTCTGCCAGAGAGGGAGCCGTCCCATTCGTTGAGCCCATAGGTCTTCCCGTTGGAGGTGTAAGCACCGCCACGGCTCAGGCTCCAGGAATCCAGCGCGAGGTCGCCGCCCACGCCAATGGCGAGATTCCACTGGCCCAGCGTGTAGGCGTTCTGCTGGTGAAGACCGTCGGATCCGGCCATCAACCCGCTTTGGGCGAAGGCCAGGCCTACGGCTAGTAGTGAAAGAACGATTGATTTCTTCATCTATTCTCCTTTGTGTGTTAATACTTCTTGTGGTAATAGCCATAGTTTCCACCATAGCCATACCCCGAGCGGTTGCGTTCACACTTGTTGAACACGAACGCCTTCGGCAAAGGTTTGTCTGTACTGCGGTCGAACATGGCGAGCGCATCCTGGATGCTTTCCATGGAATGCGAGGCATGCTTGAGCACGCACAAAATATGGTCGACGTACTTTTCGACGAGCAGCGCATCGCTGCACTGGAACACCGGCGGCGTATCCAGGATAATCAGGTCGTACTGGGAACGGGCGATATCGAGGAACTTCCCGAAACGGTCCTTGCCAAGCAGGTCGCCCGGGTTCACCACACGCTTGCCAGACGCCAGCACATAGAAATTCTCGAAGACCTTCTCGATATACTCGTCGGAGTAGTTGTCAGTACGGAGCATCTCGCAGAGGCCCTTGTGGCTGCGTTCGAACATGTGGCCACGGCGAAGGTCCATGTCCACGAGCAGCACCTTCTTGCCCGACATGGCGAAGGAACTCGCGAGGTTTATAGAAACGAAGGACTTGCCCACGCCCTCGACAAGGCCCGTAACCATGAGCACCTTGTCCTTGTCCATCATCAGGGAGAACTCGAGGGCGGTCCTGAGGGCGCGAATGCCTTCGGCGAAAGGTTCGTCGGGGTTTTCGTGTACGACAGGCTTGAGCACGTTGTTGACGGTATCCTTCCCTATCAACGGGAGCTTGCCGTATACGCCGATGCCGGTCGCAAGTTCAAGTTCGCTGCTGCTGGTGACGCCGTTCTGGGTCATGCGGCGCACGAGCACAATCGCGCAGCCAAAAAGCAGGAAGCCGAACACCACGCCCAAGAAGATGAGCTTGCGGTTGGGCTTGCTGGGCTTGATAGGCACATAGGCGCGGTCCACGATACGCACGTTCCCGACTTCGCCCGCCTGTACCACGCGGAGCTGCTGGATATTGTTCAGGAGGTTCGTGTAGAGCCTGTTGTTGACTTCCACCTCTTCTTGCAGGGAAAGGACTTCCTGCTGGGTGAGCGGGAGCTTCGCCGCAGCCTTCTGCTGCTTCGCGAGTTCGCCCCTGAGCTTGGCCTGCTGCTGCTCGATGGTACGGATGGTCGGGTGTTCCGCCTGGAACAGCCTGAGCGCCTCCTGCTTCTTCTGTTCGAGTTCCAGGAGCTTCTGCTGCAGTTCGACATCTTTCTGGAGGTGCACGCGCGTTTCGCCCGAAAGGTCGATCGTGCCCTTCGTATGGCGGTACGAGGTCAGCTTGTGTTCCGCGGAGTCAAGCTTGGCCTTCACGCCCGGGAGCTGTTCTTCCAGGAACTCGAGGGTCTTCTTCGCCTCGGCGCTACGCATCTCGATATTCTGCTTGAGGTAGGTATTGGCGACCGAATTGAGGATTTCCGCCACGCGGTCGGAATACTTGTGGGTCATCTTCACGCGGATGATGCCGGAATTCTTGCCCTCCTCGGCGACGTTCAGACTCTTGAGGAGGCCCGCGACCGCAATCTGAGGATGGATAGCCGAAAGCTGGAACACCTGGCCCTCAGTCGCCTTTATGGAACGCACGCACACGATGAGCGAATCGTCCGCATAGGGCTGGCGGTACGTCTCGCCCACGACACCCTTCAGAATCACCTTCTCGTCGTCGTCCAGAATCTCGAACGAGGACGTATCGGCGAGGACACGGGCGTAAATCTTCATGCCCGCCAGGCTTACGGACTTCGGAATCTTCAGGTATTCGAGGTCCATTCGCCCTTCGCGATGCAGCAGGCGGTCCATCTTGTTGAGCGGGGTGGCCGAGAAGCAGATGCGTTCTTCTTCCACCACGGAAGCGAGCACCATGCGGCTCTTGAGCAATTGCATTTCGGCTTCGGACGGAGAAGACGCATCCAGGAGGGCGCCCATTTCGCCAAGCGCCTTGACAGACTTGTTGCCCTTGACATCGACCTGGAGCAAGATGTCGCTACTATAGGCCGGACGCATCCACATAGACGCGATTCCGCCGGCGACGACGCCCAGAATCAAAAAGATCATCAAGAATCGCCACTTGCTCTTGAGAAAAACCAATATTTCAAGAATATCGATTTCATCGTCATCGGGCTTCGGAGCGACGGCACTCTGTGCAACCTTATTTTCCATCAACGATATCTCCAAGTCCTTGTCATGCGACAACATACGCAATTCCAGGGACAGCGCATATTACCCAAAAAAGCTAGAAAAAACAAAAGGTGACAATTCCTGGTTAACCTCCGCAACCAGCTTTTCGCCACACAACCTATATAAAGATATTTATCTTGAGGCCGAAATGCAACGAAAACATCTGCAAAAACATCTAAATTAATGAAAATGACACAAAAAAGTCCTATACTTTCGATACAGAACCTCCGCCGCGACTTCAAAATGGGCGAGGAAACCGTGCATGCCCTGCGCGGGGTAAGTTTCGATATCTACCCCGGCGAATTCGTGACCATCATGGGAACATCCGGTTCCGGCAAGTCCACGATGCTCAATATCCTCGGCTGCATGGACCGGCCGACCTCCGGCCACTACATTCTGGACGGTGAACATACCGAAAAGCTCAAGGGCGACGCCCTCGCGAAAATCCGCAACCAGAAAATCGGTTTCGTATTCCAGAGCTACAACCTGCTCAGCCGTACCACCGCCATCGAGAACGTGGAACTGCCGCTCCTTTACAACCCGAAAATTTCTGCCGACGAGCGCCACCGCCGCGCCATAGCGGCACTCAAGATGGTGGGCCTCGAAGACCGCATGAACCACCTGCCCAACCAGATGTCCGGCGGCCAGCAGCAGCGCGTAGCCATCGCCCGCGCCCTGGTGAACGACCCCGTGATTATCCTCGCCGACGAAGCGACCGGAAACCTGGACACGCGTACCAGCTACGAAATCATGATGATTTTCCAGCAGCTGCACCGGCAGGGGAAAACCATCGCCTTCGTGACGCACGAACCCGACATTGCGACCTTCAGCGAACGCACCGTCACGCTGCGCGACGGACTTTTGAAAAAAGACGTGAAGAACGACATGCAAGACGCGAAAGCCGCCTTCGAGGCGCTCCCTCCGCCGGAACAATTTGACGAGGAGGAATAATGGGCCCGATTACTCTCATAAAGATTTCCCTCAAGGCGCTGCTCCGCAACCGCATGCGCACCTTCCTTTCCGTACTCGGCATCGTCATCGGCGTCGCCGCCGTGATCACCATGGTCGCGATGGGCGAAGGCTCCAAAAAGTCCATCAAGGAGCAGATGACCGCGATGGGCACGAACGCCATCACCATCATGCCGAACCAGAGCAGGCGCGGCGGCGTGCAGATGGACGCGAGCAGCTCCACCGAGACGCTCGAAGAAGAAGACGTGATAGCGCTCCGCAAGGAAGCCACCTACATCGACGCCGTTTCGCCCCTGATTTCCGTGGGCGGGCAGGCGATTGTCGGGAACAACAACTCCCCCACGAGCCTTTCCGGCGTGTCGGCCGACTACCTCAAGATACGCAACTACGAAATCGCTGACGGCGTGATGTTCGACGACGAAACCGACCGCATGGCGAAAGTCTGCGTCATCGGGCAGACCGTCGTCAAGAACCTCTTCGCGGACACGGACCCCATCGGGAAAACCATCCGCTACAAGAACATCCCGCTGAAAGTCATCGGCACCCTCAAGGCGAAGGGCTCAGGCGATTTCGGGCAGGACCAGGACGACGTGATTTTCACGCCCTACCAGACCGTGATGAAGCGCTTCGGCGCGACGACCAAGATACGCCAGATTCTCGCGAACTCCATCGGCGAAGGCTATGCCGAGAAGGCGACCGAAGAAATCATGGGCATCCTCAAGGAACGCCGCAGCTGGACAAAGCCCACCGACCCGTTCCGCATCTTCACGCAAGAAGAAATGATTACGATGGTCACGAGCACATCGGACTTGCTTTCGCTGGTGCTCACCGCCATCGCAGGCATTAGCTTGTTTGTAGGCGGCATCGGCATCATGAACATCATGTACGTCTCCGTTACCGAACGCACCAAGGAAATCGGGCTCCGCATGGCCATCGGCGCGCGCGGCCGCGACATTCTCCTCCAGTTCCTCTTCGAATCCGTCATCATCAGCCTGCTCGGCGGTGCCATCGGAATCGCGCTCGGAGTCGCCGCCTCCGAAATCGTGAAGAACGTGATGAACTGGCCCATGAGCGTATCGGCGATGAGCGTCATCGTGAGCTTCGGCGTATGCTTTGCCACCGGCGTATTTTTCGGGTGGTACCCCGCCCGCAAGGCGAGCCGGCTAGACCCCATCGAAGCGCTCCGGTTCGAGTGATTCCCCTCACACAGCAAACCTAATTCATTGATTTGTAAAAGGTTACGAGAGACCCGCGTTGCAGGCCCCTGCCGGCAGCGCCATTTCCACAATTCAATCCTCGTACCCAGGACCGCAAACTTTCTATATTGCATTGTAAGAAAAAACAAAGAAACAAAAGCCTCGGACCCGCTTATATGGGTGTAGGGTTCCGAGCAAAGAGGTACATAATGAGTGAAGCTTGGAAAGGCTTTAACGGCGGACTCTGGCAGAGCGAAATCAACGTCCGCGATTTCATCCAACGTAACTACACCGCATACGAAGGCGGCAAGGAATTTTTGGCGGGCCCGACCGACGCCACCGAAAAACTCTGGGGCGAACTCCAGAAGTTGCAGGCCGAAGAACGCAAGAAGGGCGGCGTTCTCGACATGGACACCGATATCGTCTCGACCATCACGAGCCACAAGCCGGGTTACATCAACGAAGGCCTCAAGGACTTGGAAAAGGTCGTGGGCCTGCAGACCGACAAGCCGCTCAAGCGCGCGTTCATGCCGTTCGGCGGCATCAAGATGGCAGAGGAATCCTGCCAGCAGTACGGCTACACGCCGAGCCCCGAGCTGCACAAGATTTTCACCGATTACCACAAGACGCATAACCAGGGCGTGTTCGACTGCTACACGCCCGAAATCCGCGCCGTGCGCAAGGCACACTTGCTCACCGGCCTCCCGGACACCTACGGCCGCGGGCGCATCGTGGGCGACTACCGCCGCGTAGCCCTCTACGGTATCGACTACATCATCAAGCAGAAGCAGAATGACCTCGCCCACGTGGGCGACGGCACCATGACCGACGACATCATCCGCCTGCGCGAAGAAGTCGCCGAACAGATCAAGGCCCTCAAGGCCATGAAGGTGATGGCAGCTAGCTACGGCTTCGACATCTCGAAGCCCGCCACCAACGCCCGCGAAGCCTTCCAGTGGCTCTATTTCGGCTACCTTTCCGCCATCAAGACGCAGAACGGCGCCGCCATGAGCGTTGGCCGCATTTCGACCTTCCTCGACATCTATATCGAACGCGACCTCAAGAACGGCACGCTCACCGAAAGCGACGCGCAGGAACTCGTGGACCACATGGTCATGAAGTTCCGTATGGTCAAGTTCGCCCGTATCGAAAGCTACAACCAGCTCTTCAGCGGCGACCCGGTGTGGGCCACCCTCGAAGTGGCCGGCATGGGCCAGGATGGCCGCTCCATGGTCACCAAGAACGACTTCCGCTTCTTGCACACGCTCGAGAACATGGGCCCCTCTCCGGAGCCGAACCTCACCGTGCTCTACACCAAGCGCCTGCCCGAGAACTTCAAGGAATACGCCGCGTTCATCTCCGTGACGACCAGCTCGATCCAGTACGAAAACGACGACGTGATGCGCCCGGTTTGGGGTGACGACTACAGCATCTGCTGCTGCGTTTCCGCAACGCAGACCGGCAAGGAAATGCAGTTCTTCGGCGCCCGCGCGAACCTCGCCAAGGCCCTCCTCTACGCCATCAACGGCGGCAAGGACGAAGAAGCAGGTCTCGTGCCCGGCATGCAGATTGGCCCCGAACTCGCTCCGATTACCGGCGACTACCTGAACTACGACGAAGTGATGCACAAGTACGACATCATGCTCGAATGGCTCGCAGGTATCTACGTGAACACGCTGAACCTCATCCACTACATGCACGACAAGTACTACTACGAAGCCGCAGAACTTGCCCTTATCGATACCGACGTGCGTCGCACGTTTGCAACGGGTATCGCAGGATTCAGCCACGTGGTCGACAGTCTCTGCGCCATCAAGTACGCAAAGGTCAAGGTCATCCGCGGCGAAAACGGCCTTGCCAAGGACTTCCAGGTCGAAGGCGACTTCCCGAAGTACGGCAACGACGACGACCGCGCCGACGAAATCGCAGTATGGCTCCTCAAGGAATTCATCGGAAAGGTCAAGAAGCACCACACCTACCGTGATGCGGAACCCACGACCTCCATCCTCACGATTACCAGCAACGTCGTCTACGGCAAGGCCACCGGCAGCCTCCCCGACGGCCGCCCGGCACACGCCCCGTTCGCTCCCGGTGCAAACCCGAGCTACGGCGCCGAAAAGAACGGCCTCTTGGCCTCGCTCAACTCCGTCGCGAAACTCCCCTACGAGTACGCGCTCGACGGCATCAGCAACACGCAGACGATTAGCCCGAACGCTCTCGGCCATAGCGACGAGGAACGCTCCCAGAAGCTCGTGACCGTGATGGACGGCTACTTCGACCAGGGTGCACACCACCTGAACGTGAACGTGTTCGGCGTGGAAAAGCTCCTCGACGCGCAGGCCCACCCAGAAAAGCCCGAATACGCGAACTTCACCATCCGCGTTTCCGGCTACGCCGTCAAGTTCCTCTCCTTGACGAAGGAACAGCAGGACGACGTCATCAGCCGCACCTGCCACGGCGTGTTGTAGTCGTTTACCGCCTTTATCAAGAATCCTCGCCTTCATTTTTTAGGCGGGGATTCTTCTTTTTTTGTAAATTATGGGCCAAGGAGATTTTCTGTATGTACAAAGTTCTTTTGGGGTTCTTCTTTACATTCGCAATGACTACATTCATCGCTTGCGACGACGGCTCAAGCACGTCTCCCAGCAATCAGGAACAACCAGAAAGCGACATTACCTCCAGCAGTTCAGGGAACAACGGCTCCGGCAATTCAGGGAAAACAAGTTCCAGCAGCGTAGGTGACATTGCAAGCGAATTTATAACCAAGAATGAAGCCCTCGGGCGTCCCAGTTATTACGGCGAATGCCCCAGTCCCGTAACCTGGTCGTCCCTAGATACAAGCTCGACACCGACACCGGAAAGTTCATCATCGAGCGGCTGGGCCACCAACGAGCAATACCGTTTCGACCCGACGGGGACCTTCTGTGACCGCCTTGACATCATGAATCAGGATACCTGGAACTACGCCTACAGATACACCGATAACAACGGCCGCGACACTACCACCAGTTATATATCGTACCGCATCAACAAGGGATGCCTTATCGAAGTAAGCCAAGAATTCTTTATCGCAAGCCCCAGCCAGCACATAAAGAAAGCCGGCACTTCTTACACGCCCACCATAGGCTTTAGCGCATGTCTGCAAGACGAATGCATGTCGGTAATGGATATCGCAGCATCATTCAATACAATCAAGAAATCATGCCTCGACAAACAAAAAACGGAGAACATTGAATTCTTCCCCAGCCTCGGCGATATTCCTATAGATACCAGCATCTACGTCGAAGAAGCGCTTTATTAAGCTATCGGCCGAATATATCCGATTCGGCTTAATCTTGTACAGGGTATTGCGGGGAAGCTTTCAGCTTCAATAATGAAATTGTAGAGAATCGTTTCACGCAGTTCCTGCCGAAGCAGGAATTTCACCTCGCATTTTTCCAAATCAAGATTTAGTAAATCACAATTTGGTAACTATTATCCATTATTTTAGACCTTGTAGGGTCGTTTTTTTTGGGGGGGACAATAGATGTTAATATGATCAAAATTATTTCTTTAGACAGAAATCCTTGCCACATCTTTCTACAGAAAAATACTCTTCTTTAGATCCATAAGAAATTATACAGGCCCCTTCCCCCCTCAATTTTAGATAAGCCTTTTCCATTTTGCATTTACCAGAAATTTTCGGTTCAAAAGAAATAAAAACATCTTTAAGCACAATCGATGTGTCAGAACCACATACATGAGTATCGATTCTATGCTGCAACATTTTGTACGGACATAAAGAATTTTCACACCTTCCGGCAGAAAAAGATGTGTCTATAATATTTTTTCTCAGCATCTTTTTATTAGGGCAATCAAATTCTTTCCAAAAACCATTTTCTGCACAAGCTATAGATGCAATAATCAAAACAAACATTATCAACCTATTCATATGCAGTTTCCTCTGTAACTAGTGTAGTCTATCTACCAAATATCCATTGAATCAAGATACACAGGATAATCCCTATCAACAGGATCTATTTTGCATTCAATGACCGGAACCTCTGTTTGTCCGATTTGAAAATCAGGGGCCTCTTTCACATAATCTTCATCAACACACGGAATTTCAAGGATAAGCGAATCACCTATATATATATTTTTTAAATCAGCAAACCCATTTTCTTTCCAAAAAGCAGAATCATTAAACAAATTCAAATTACTTCTCCACGGAAGATCCAAGGAATCTTTCCCTTCCATGTGAAAGGGCCTTGAACTGGGAAACACTTTGGGAGCCCATGTCATTTTTAACGACTTATATGTCACAGTTCTAAAGGGGGGCAATAATTTATAACGAATCACTCTTTCTTTCCGTTCAATAGAATAAGGCATATACGCATTCCAAACAAGGCACTTTGTGGATTTGTAAAATTCAATATGAATCAAGAAATACGTATACTCCGTCCCTACAATTTTGCCATGGCAATAATCTTCGATAACATTTACTTTATCATGCGTTTCTTTGCTTTCCTCACAGCCTACGAAAATCAGCAGTAAAAAGCAGATAAGTAATCTACCGAGCATAAGACGATTTAAAGTCAAATTCTTGCGCATCATTTCGACACCATTTCTATTTCTTTAATTTACCTTTATTTTTTTGTGCTTTTACCGTAGAATCAAGAATAAATATTAATCTTGCATCATCCATTTCGTCATCGTCTTCTACCATTCTTTTTTTCGGGCGATTCTTGTTCTGTTTCAACAAGTTTTCTCCAAGAGTTTTTATTTTGCGATTGTCTTTTAGTCTTAAGACAAGGTCCAGACTGTCGCTAACGCTACTACAAAGACGAGCGATAGAATTCGTTTTGAAAAGGGCTCTGGCATTCTCTTTATTCGAGGGATAGAAAATGATGTCTCCACCAGCACAGTCACAGTCGCATGCTCCAAATGGAGCAAAATAGACACTGTCAACATCCTGAAGAATCGAATCTAATACAGAACGAGGCACCTCCGTATCAATGACATCATCATCAAACGTGTCGACTATATACACAACCCTAATGTTCGCACTTTTTACGGGACTTGGAAACCCAGCGAAAGCTGCGTTTATTATAAAGAGAAAAAACAAACAATATTTTTTTAACATCTTTCTTCAATCATAGGAATTTTTATTCGCTAAAATAATCCTTGTCAGCCGGAGCAATTTCACAACGAAGCGTCGGATACAAAGGATTTGATATATTAAAAGGCCGCGATTCTCTTGCCTTTTTTTCATCAAGACATGGAATTTCTATTATCATTGACTGGCCTTTTTTTACATTAGCAAAGTGATCATAAAATTCTCCTTTAGGTATAGTAAATCCTAATCTGCGAAGATCATTTTCGAACGTGGAATTATTTTTTGTTGTATTCAAATCATTCCATGGTATAAGTAAATTCAAATTTCCATCTAAACCTAAGTTTCTTAGCTCGAAAGCCTTTTTATGGGATATGCTTACGCTTCCTTCATCATTTTGAATTTTCTTTGTTGGAGGGGCTACCTTAATAAAGACTACACCATCTTCATTTCGTATGTAGTAATGATGAATTTCTGTTGTAAAAAAACATTCTTTATGAACAACAGCTTCTATGTTAACAGAGATACCGTTCTTTCCTGAACTTACAATAGACCCCGAACAAGAATCTTCTTTTTCATCAATAGATGATTCCGCAAAAGTAGACGTCACAAAAAGGAACAATATGAAAAACACCAATCTCTTTGGATTAACAGATACCCACATTCCGAGCATAGGGCCAAGGTAACAGGTGCCAAAGTATTTATAAAATTTTCTCATTTTTTTCTTGTTAGCTATTCATCTTAAAATTAGGCCGCGTCCAAAGGATGCCGCAGAATCACATAAAAGACTATCGTATCTGTCAATTTCATCTTTTAGTTTTTCTATCATAAGATAAAGTTTTTCACTCTTTTTCAAAACAAAGTATCCCATGTTATCGGAATCGGCTTCTAGGGTAACAACTGTATCCGGGCTATCGCAATAATTAAACACCCAATAGAATTTACGGTTATTCCTTGATTGAATCGAATATTTGTTCTCACACAGGCATGTACATGCGATAAATGAATTGTGAATGAAATTTTTAGCATTCCATCGAGTGTAAAGTGAATCATCAACAACCTTGCTCAATGATTGAATTACATCATCCGACATCACTGTTGTATTTTTCGCAAACGAGGAACACTTTAGATTTCGCTCCGCACATAATGCGCTAGAGATGACAAGAAACAAAATCGGAACAACATACGCTTTTTTCATTTTATTCCTCATCTTTTTTAGGGGCTACATCAGCATTTTTCACAAGATAATCATACCTCTCCAATCATAGGAAATTTTCAGGCGCTTGGACTTGTCTTCAATCAAGTAAGGGAAGTAATATAGCCTTTATCTTAGGCCTTTTTTCATAAAATTTGACAAGAAAAGAATTCAAGGAATTCATTCGCATTCCATCAACAATTCGAGATTTTCCCAATATTTTGGACCTGGATCTGAGATTCCAAGGCGCTTCATAGTTTCATTCGCTTGATATTGCGTATTTTTCTTCTTTTGCGCCATAGCTTTTCTTTTTTCTTCATAGCATTTTGCAGGGTCATCGACTTCGCGTAATTTGTGCCAATTTGAACAAGCATAGCCAACTAATGCATGGGAATCGCTTTTCGCTGTAATCAAAGGTAAAAGAAACCGGACTTCCTGTATTTTTTCAGCAAATAAAAACCGCTGAGAAAAAAGATTGCCCGTCCCCCACATATCACCATACCTTACAGAATCAGTCTTTTCGTTTAGAGAATTTACGGCAACAACATTGTTGGCGTAATTCTGTTTTGTAGATTCCTCTCCTGGATCTACATATGATATATGATACGCATGAATTCCCTTTTGCGATTTGAACTGAATGAAACCGTCGTAATCGATGGCTTTCAGTATAGGGTGCAAGGTCATTATGCTGTCCGCTATTTTTTTTCCATTATGCGTAAATTTGAACGAATCTGGAGTATTTTTTCTTTCATCAAACTTAATGTCTAACTTATACAGTTCAAGACACGATAACTTGATCTCTTGTGCAAAAGAAAATACGACAAGTAGAATGCATAACAAAATAAAACGCATCAAAACTCCTCGACAATCAAGGGAACCATTTCTTCGTCAGCATTTTTCAACAACTCCGGTAAATTTCCTTTTGGCTTAAGTTCATCAGAACTTGAGAATTCATCTAAAATTCCATGACATCCATGTGTTGTTCCTCGGGCAGGAACATTCTGGCTTGGCGGGTCTACAGAAATCCACATTCCCAGCATCGGATCCAAATAGCGTGCGCCGAAATAGTCCAAGGCATTTTGTTCATGTTGCGTCATACCTCTCCAATCATAGGAAATTTTCTATCGTTTATTATTTGCGGAGGCACCTGTTGTCCAATGTTTTTAGAATATCAAGTAACAAATTGTTTTTTTGGGAAAAGCCGGTAAAACCATTATTCCTTTGCACGAGAGAGTCTAATTTACGCTTAAGAAGCTCCGTATCGCCATTACAAATTATAGTCTGAAAAAAATCTTCAAAAGACTCTCCATCAATATTGGCATAATTGTATGCTTTGATATAAAAATTTAATCTTTCTTCCGTTTTTAAATCAGAAAGTTTCAACAAAGCTTCTTCTTTTTTCTTCCAAGAAGATTGCTCGTCATTCTTTTCATACTTAATATCAAAAGATGCACTTAGATACTGTCCCAAAATCATATCGGAGGATGTAGAAAAAACCAATGACGTCCAAAATAAAAGGATAAACAGGATCTTTTTATTCAACATATAATTTCCCATCCGAACCAAAACGCAACAAGACAGAATTTTCATTTCCTTTTCCACAATGAATATACAAGTATTTCAAAGGGGCTTTTTGTTTGTTTTCTGCATATTCACATTTTCTATCTGCAATACATTTTTTTATTTTTTCTATTTCCTGTGGTTGGATTATTGCAGTTCCTTTTTCAAAATAGCAATAATTAATTATTGGCACGTTCTCAAAAAAACGAAGTTCTTCAGGAGAAAGAACATATTCTCGCTTAAAACAATAAATAGTCGACGATACAGCCTTACCTTTTCTATCAAACTGTAAATCAAAATACATTGAGTCATCTACAAAGGATTCAACATGAATAGTTGTAATCGGCAAATACTCTTTTTCACTTGCTAAAGCATATGTCCACAAGAGAACGATTGCAATAAATATCCTCATTTTACATTAACCTCCGGCAACTCATCAAGAAATTCAACATTTCTATCCGTATCCATACGCTGGAAAGATTCTCTTGGCGTGAGAAGAAAAAGGTCTATATTTAACGGTTTAACAAAAGTTGAGTAATCTTCTTCACTAAACACCTCCGAATCATACTTATCATTTTCACCTCCATGCAAATGCGCTCCCGCAACAGCCTTTTTGGCACCAAAAGGCCGGGAATTCACCGCTGCGTCATATATTTGTTTCTCCCCAAACGAATTATTTGTCCCCTCAAACATGCGAGTATTTGTTGCAAATTTACCATTCTCTAGTTCCCATACGGGAACAAAATATTCAACATCTTTATTTTTTGATTTTGATGAATAAAAATTCAAACAATCCCTTGCGGCTTCTGAAGGAACATCCTTTTGATCTCCAGGCCGCATTCCATCTACATCGGTAAATCTTATTGGATTATATTCATTCCCCATATAAAGGTACGAACTAGAAAAAAATCCAGCGGGGTCTACAGAAATCCACATTCCGAGCATCGGGTCAAGATAACGTGCGCCGAAGTAATCGAGGGCGATTTCGTCATCATGTTCCTTGCCGGTGAAGTTCTCGATCACCTTGTCGGCGGATTCCGTGAGCGTCACCTGTTCGCCGAAACTGCGGTAGTCGTAGGCGGCGGCGACCTTTGCAGGTTCGCTTGCGTTGGTACTGCTGACCTGAGCCACCATCATAGTGGAACCAAGGTGATTCTTGAGATAGAATTCATCCCCCTTGGCCATACCATCGGCGTTTTCGATACCGTAGCGTCCCAGGCCCTGGGGCATATTGACAACGACCTTCGTGGACTGAAGTTCGCCATTGTGGTATTCCTTGCGGATCTCGGAGCCGATGCCCGTGTAGTGGGTCACAAGGGAGGCATACCAGGGACCATCAAACACTGTCTTCTTCATGCGCGTTTTCGAGACGCGGCGGCCGGAGCCGTCGTGGGCCATCACGAGCTTGTAGGCGTCCTTCGCGTCGCTCACGTCATGTACAAATTCAATCGGCATACCTCTCCAATCATAGGAAATTCCCTATGATTTAGTGCAATTGAAAACGCCCTGTTACCTCATATAATAACATGCGCCATCATTCTTTATCAAATCAAATAAATCGTCTCTCTGTTCAAATAGTATTTTCTTAGAAAAAGGGTTCTGCACAACGTTAAATCCATCTACTGGCTTGCGATTGTAATAGAAAGCAACAAATTCTTCCGATTCAATAATTACAAAGTCAGTATTTTCGTCAACAGCACCAATTCCATACGTTAATGGAAATTTATATGTTGCGATACTTTTTCTGTCAGATTCATTTTCATATAAAATGTGATACACACGATATTCTGCTTTAAAACTAAAATAAGGAACATGAACATCTTCACCGAAGAGAAACAATCTTTTTCCCTCTATTCGACAAGCTATAGGCTGTTTGTTTTTCGCCGTTTTTTGCAAAAAAAATTTATATCCGGAGCCCTGAAATGTTCCCCACCAAAATCCACATGAACAGAAGAAAAACAAACTTATAGCAAGAAATGTTAATTTAAACATATTTGAAAAGAACTTTATATTCATACAAAAATATATTAAGGTTTATAATTACCAAATCCCCAATCTTGCATCACCGCACTTGAGGGGTCTTCTTTTGAACCATTAATATAAACTTTTCCATTCGTTGCAACAATATTTGATATTCCCTGCATTAACAAACGCTGTCCTTCTGTAGTACTGCAGAAACCAGCCGTCAAGAGCATTGCGGGAGTGATACCTCCAACTAAAAGTGCTGCAGTAGCATTGTTTAAATACATATGCCTGGCCCATCCACCCCATATTGCGTTTCCAGCATCTCGAGCGGTCATTATTGTATTATTTAAGACTCCAACTGTTTTTCTTGCTCCAAAGTAATAGGAGTTCTTAAAATCGAAAGGTCCTTTCGTTCGCCATCCCCAGAAATCTAGCGGCCAATATTGAGAGGCGTCTTTAACCATTGCATCTGCATTTAGTTGCATATTCGGATCAAACACTTGATTAGCAAGATTTTCTGTAAAGAAATAACTTTCCGCAGGAGGGGCGTTATATTCACCGAACAGAGTTCCATCCGCTTTGAAAACAGACACAATATTTAAATCACCATCATCATTCATACTAGCTACAGTATTGTCTTCATTTAAGTTAAGAGTGTAATTTCCATTCGGATCAACAACATTCACAGGATTATACCCATTCCCAGCATACAGATACGGGCTTGCAAATTGCCTTGCTGGGTCAACAGAAGTCCACATTCCAAGCATGGGGTCTAGATACCTCGCGCCGAAGAAGTCCAGTTCGGTCTCGTCATCCTTCTCCTTGCCGGTAAAATTCTCGGTCACCTTGCCCGAGGACGGCGAAACCAAGTCGATCTGTTCGCCGAATGCGCGGTAGTCGTAGGCG
>CACWNW010000034.1 GCA_902762305.1 Fibrobacter succinogenes
GAGCCCGCGGCTCCCCGGCAAGGGCAAACACGGTACGGGCTGTGTGCTCTCTTCGGCAATCCTTGCGAACGTTGCGCTCGGGCACGACCTGCCGGAAGCCTGCCAGATAGCGAAAAATTACATGGACGAATTCCTCCAGAGCGGGGAAGGTCGCCTAGGGTTCTTGGTGTAGAACTAGCAATTACCAGAAAAGCCCCGCACTGCGGGGCTTAATTTTTTGCGTGAACGGTCGTCCGTGAGCAACAAAGCCCTCGGGTGTTAACCGAGGGCGGGTGCGAGAGTGAGCGCCAACCGGAGTAATTCAATCCCCGAGTTAAGCGCGAGCGGTCGCCTGTGAACGGAAAAGGCCCGTATTAACGGGCCTTTGCAGTGAGAGTGAGCGCCAACCGGAGTAATTCAATCCCCGAGTTAAGCGCGAACGGTCTCATTAATCGTCGTCTTCAGCGGGGCGCTTGGACATCTGCTTGCGCTTGATCGGGTCGAGCTCGGTCTTGCGGAGGCGCAGAATTTCCGGCGTCACTTCGATGCATTCATCTTCGTTGATGAAGGTGACGCATTCTTCCAGAGTCATGCGGCGGTACGGAGTCAGCTGGATCATGTCGTCAGCGGACTTGGAACGCATGTTGGTGAGGTGCTTGCCCTTCGTGACGTTCACGATAATATCGACGTCGCGGTTGTGTTCGCCTACGATCATGCCCGGATAAACTTCCGCACCCGGTCCGATGATGAGGTAGCCGCGGTCTTCCAGGTTGGAGAGCGCGTAGCTGGCGGCTTCGCCCGGTTCCTTCGCGATAAGCACGCCATTGATGCGTGTCGGGATTTCGCCCTTGTACGGCTGGTATTCCTTGAAGAAGGACTGCGTGACGGCGTAACCCTTGGAGAGCGAGAGGAGGCGCGGACGGATACCGATGAGGCCACGGGAAGGCACGATGAACTCGAGCGTCACGCGGTCGTTATCGTCGGTGACCATGTTCACCATTTCGCCCTTGCGCTGCTGGATTTCCTGGATGCAGGCGCCGCTGAATTCGCTCGGGACTTCGACCTTGAAGTCTTCGACCGGTTCGAGGAGCTTGCCGTTCTCGTCGTTGTGGAAAATCACCTGCGGGCTGCCGATGGTGAATTCGTAAAGTTCGCGGCGCATGTTCTCGACGAGAATCGTGAGGTGCAGAATGCCACGGCCCGATACCTTGAACGTGGAGGCGCCGTCGACCTTCTCGACGAGGAGGGCGGGGTCTGCCATGTGGGCGCGTTCCAGGCGTTCCTGGAGCTGGTTACCCGTCATGAATTTGCCACCGTACTTGCCGGCGAGGGGCGAGGTGTTCACGGTGAAAACCATGGAGATGGTCGGCGGGTCGATGTGGATGCGCGGCAGGTGCTTCGGGTTGTTCGCTGCGCTGATGGTATCGCCGATGTCGAACGTGTCGAGGCCTGCGATAAGCACGATTTCGCCCGGACCGGCTTCGTCGACCGGCTTCGGGGTGAGGCCTTCGTAGCGCAGAATCTTCTGCGGGCGGATGGTCTTCACAGTGCCGTCGGAGAAGGACTGCGCGTAGGTCTGGTTCGGCTTGAGCACGCCCTGCTGCACGCGGCCCACGGCCAAGCGGCCAAGGAAGGTCGAGTATTCGAGCGATGCAATCTGCAGGAGCGGTTCGGCAGCGGGGTCGCCCTTCGGGGCCGGAATGCGCTCGATAATCTTGTCCATGAGGATGCTGAAGTCGCCGTCCGGGTCTTCCATCTCGGCCTTGCAGATGCCCTTGCGACCGGAACCGAACACCTTATCGAAGTCAAGCTGTTCTTCGTTGGCGTCGAGTTCGCAGAACAGGTCGAACACCTTGTCGAGGGCTCCGTGCGGGTTGCAGCCGTCACGGTCAATCTTGTTCACCACCACGATGGGGATAAGCCCGAGTTCGAGGGCTTTCTGCGTCACGAAGCGGGTCTGGGCCATCGGGCCTTCGAATGCGTCCACGACCAGAAGCACGCCGTCCACCGTACCGAGAACGCGTTCCACCTGGCCGCCGAAGTCGGCGTGCCCCGGGGTATCGACGATGTTCACGCGGTAGCCCTTGTACATGACGCTCGTGTTCTTGCTGAGGATGGTGATGCCGCGTTCGCGTTCCAGGTTGTCGCTGTCCATCACGCGTTCGTTGACTTCTTCACCTTCGTGGAAGGTTCCGCACTGCTTGAGGAGCTGGTCGACGAGGGTGGTCTTACCGTGGTCAACGTGGGCGATAATCGCGACGTTTCTGATTTTTGACTGGTCCATGGAATCTGCCTGTAATTGTTGTTTTTTGCGCCCAAATTTAGCAAAATGCGATTATAATGGCAAGTTCAGACGAAATTTTACTATATTTGCAGGCATGGCAAAAGAATTTGAGAATTTCGAAGACGATGAAATGGACGAATCCGCCAAGGCTTTCTTCCCCGAAGAAGAGAACCTTGCCCCGGTCGTCCGCGACTACAGCGAACGCCGTATCCTGATCTGGGAAGAGGACGATACCCGCCGTGGCGCATGCCTCGAGGTGCTTTCAGACCTGCTCGTCGGTGCAACGTTCAAGGCCGTGAAGACCGAGGAAGAGGCCATGGAACAGATCGAGAACGACGACTGGGATACCTTCGTCGTGGACTTCTACACCGAGGGCGTTTCCTCGAGCGAATTCGTGAAGTGCGCGAACAACTACCCGGGTTCCATCCTCGTTGCCATCAACATGGCGCCGCTCACGCTCCCCGACGAACGCGACCCCGCGAAGACGGAACTGCTCCGCCGCCTTTTCGACATCGAAAAGCCCGTGACGCAGCTTCACGGCTAGTTGTAGGTAGCAATATTTTTACAGAATTTGAAAAACAGGCCCGCAGTCGCGTGCCTGTTTTCGTATCCGCCTATTCGCAGAATGTCGCGATGCCCGGGGTAGGTGCGTCCAGGCACCAGTTCTCGGGATTTTCGCGGTCATCCCACGCCCCGATGTTCAGGTGCGGGCTCCTGGTGGTGCTGGTGTTCGTGCTGAACGGGACCTGCGTGAGGTGCAGCGAATCCACCTTGCCATAGTACACGGAGTCGAGAATCTCCCCGTCGCAGTGCAGTACAATGGATGCCCCGGTAGAGGAGTTCGACTTGTTGAAGGCCGGCAGCGCTGCCGTATGGCGGAATTCCTCGGGCACCTTGGCACTTGTGTCGGCGATGGCAATCGCCTTTCGCGGTGCAATTGAAAACTGCTCGATGGCCGCCGATTCCCTTTCGCCCGAAGTCTTTCCCAGGAAGCAGTTCACGAGCGAAAGCGTGTCGTTGCTCCCGTTGTAGATTTCCACGAACTCGTAGAGCGAAGAATCGTTCTTGGAAGGGTTCACCAGGAACTCGCTTACGACGATGTCGCCTGCCTTTGGGCGCCTTTTGCCTGCAGGGAGGACTAGTGGGAATTCCATCTCCACGTCTTCGGCCTTCCCGATGGAAACGCTGACTTTCGCGCGTAGTGAATTTATCTGTAATTCAGGAACGGGCGTGCTTTCGTCGAGCAGGAAGGTCTGTTCCATGCTGTAGATGCTCGTTCCCGATGCATCGGCGAGCGAGAGCCGGAAAGTGTATTCCAGCCCGAGCGGAAGCATGCCGCTCTTGAAGATGGCGCTGCCGTCTTCGATTTGCATGGGGTATTCGAGCGAGCCGTTGGCGGATTCGACCCGGAGAAGGCCCGAGGCGATACCCGCCGGGTTGCCGAACCCGAGGGGAATTTCCACGTACACGAAACCGACTACGGCATGCATGGGGATGGAAAGGTCGATGACCGTGCCTGCGTCCAGGCGCGTCTCGATTTCGCCTTTCTGCATGAGAGCCCCGTTCGCGTAGAGCTTTGCGGAGAATTTCCAGTGATCGTGCGGGAAAAGGTCGAGGTCGAAACCCGTATCTTTCGGGCCCAGCGAAAGGTGGAGCGTATCGGCGCCTACGCAGTCCACCACGAGACTGTCGGTGAGCGGAACCTCGACATGCGAGAATCGGAGCGCTACGTTGGCTGTCGCTGCTTCGGCGCTGCCGACGGTTTCATGTTCTTTAGAATCGCTTCCGCAGTTCCATATGGAAGCGAGGCATGCGCATGCGGCGAGCGCCGTCGCGCCTTTTTTCATCTTGTTCAAAGGACTCATAAAAACCTCCTGTATAGGGTGTCCTTACCCTTAATACGGATTCGTTTCGAAAATGAGCCTTTCTTTTACTCTTTTTTATTTTCGGGCTGTTTAATCGCGCCGATTAATCGCGGCTGCGGGCTTTTGGGCGGGTTCCAATAATGTGGCGCCTAGAACTTCAGTCGGGATTTCCCGCCGGCGACCCTCTGGTTCTGCAGCTTCTCGGCGCAGGCCTTGTCTTGCCGGAGGATTTTCACGAGCGCGCTGGGCGAAAGCCCGAATGCCTGTGCCGCGGCCTTCGTGTCGCCTGCCTTTGTCGCCATGATGTCGAATACGTGCGCGACGAACAGCGGGAACAGCGCATTGGAAGGTTGTATGTGGCCGTTGCTTCCGGGGAACGGAATTTCGGGCTCTGCGGGCGTTTCGCGGACATTCAGGGCGATGGCCATCTGCATACGGTGCAGTGCATGGGTCTTATTTTCTTTTGCGCTCCTCGCTTCGCAAGATTTGATTTCTAAATTGTATTCACGTAGGTTGAGCTGTACGCCGGTGTTGGTCTTGTTGCGGTGCTGTCCGCCGGGGCCGCTTCCTTGGAAGCCCTTCTGGGAACAGGCGGCGAGCAGTTGGTCCAAAGTCATTCTTAGGTAGGTATCGCGATGCATATCTTGAAAAATACAATTGTTGCGGCGTTCACGGTGGCGCTCGCTCTCGGATTTACCGCCTGTGCGGGTACCGCCGGGCAATCGGGCGAAGGCGCGAAGGCTGTGGAATCGGGCTCCAGCGCGCAGGTCAAGAACGCAGAATACGAAGGCCGGCAGCAGGACAAGCAGGCCATGCTCGAAACCATGTTTGCAAGCTTCCTTTCGGCGGTTCGCGGTGGTGCTTCTGCCGAAGCCTTGTACGGCTACCTGACCGATACTTCGGAGTACTGGCTCGATACGCTCGAAAACCATGCGAGGGTCTACGATTCCGAGGCGCTTGATACCTGCCAGTTCTACGAGGCTTATTCCATTCTCCTCTACCGTCTTTACGAGCGCGAGCACCTGTGGGAAACCGACGAAGACCGCATGCTCTTTATGATGCTCAGTAAGAGCGGCATGCTTGACCGCCTGACGAAGCTTCCGCTCGGCCCCATGAAGGTGAAGAACGACCGCGGAAGTGTCGGGCTCCAGAAAAGCCCGGAAGTGCCTATCATGATTTTCGAATGGGATGACCAGAGCTGGAAACTGAACCTTCCCGAAACCATCCCGCTCATTACGAAAGGAATCGAATCCATCGCCGTGAAGAAGAACTGGAGCGGAAAGAAACTTGCGCTCTACTGGATCGAGAAGGAATACCACATGACGTATTCCAGGCTCGATGAAAGCCTGTTCGAGCCCGTTGGCTTCTAGGAATTCCCGATGCGGCTGTTTACTGCTCTGCTTCTGCTAGCCTTCACTGTGGGCTTTGCCAAGCCTGCGCAAAAACCGGCGCCTGCGAAAGCGGCAACTGCGCCTGCGAGGCTGTATGGCGCTGTCGACTCGCGTACTGAATTTCCCGGCGGGCGGCTTTTTGCCGTCCTTGATTCTGTCGGCGGTACGGGCACCTGGATGGAATGGGACGTGAACGGTATCCGTGACCCGGCCGTGATGTATGTGCTCGATCCGCTTCTTGCTTCTTCGAACAAGCCGAAGATGGTCTGGGTGATTTCGGAGCGGATAAAGCCCCTCATGGCGGTGCTGCTCCCGAAAGGCTCCGGCGAAGCACTCTTGTTTTACGAGCTTACTGCCCTCGACGCGAAGCCTGTTCCCCTGCAGATGAACCGCGTGCTTTCGCCCGACGTGGTGTTCCGCGACTACAGGCAGGTGAACGCTTCCGAATTCGTTCACCTGGACAGGCCGAACCTGAAGGTTACGGCGACGGATAAGTCCATCCGTTTCTCGTACACGAACCCCGATGCGACTCCGCTCCGTTTTGACCGCGATTTCGCGAAGAAGACCGTCGTCGAGAAGAAGAACGAGGTGCGCAACTATCGTGACTTTTTCGACTACGAGTACGTGCTGATGCTGCGCGCCTTCGTGCAGTCGACCCGCGGGCTCTTCAACTGGCAGGCGTGGCACTGGTACATGCCTGCATTCAATTCCCGCGCGATGATTTCGGATTCCGAGCTGGAGGCGATTCTTTCGAAGGGTGTGCCCCCGCAGTCGTTCACCATCTTCAAGATGAAAGCTACTGGCGGCCAGTGGGTGGAATTCAAGACGAACGGGAACGGTTTTTACGAAATGGTCATCTCCAATCCTTAGTCTTGGCGGGGCTGTTTTTGTATTTTTAGGTAGTGAAGTCTTTTTTCTACATATTTTCGATTCTCTCTCTTTGCGTAACGGCATTTGCCTCTACGGTGGTGGAGGATTCCCGTTCGCGGTTCGTGTTGGACGATGGTGTTCTCGATGCGACGGTTTACGACTGTGTCGATGGGCAGGGAAAACTGATTCCCGGCAGCCGGTTCCTTCCTGAGTTTTCTTCGATGGACGATGACAACGATGTCCCGTTCCGTGTGTATCGCATCGCAATTCCCGCGGGGGCGACTCCGCGTGTGTCCCTTTCGGTCAAGAAGACCGAGCCCTTGCAGGGAAATTTCTGCAAGGATGGCAAACTGAAGTTTTCTCCGGTCGTTGCGTCTTCGCCGTATATGCGCGACGGCCTGTGGATAGTCGATGTCCGTGTCCCTCTGTACGAAAAGTCGGGTGCATCGGTTAGGCTCCGTACGCAGTACCGCCTTACGGTCGATTTCTCCGTGACCGGTTCGGGCGTGAATCCCGGCAAGCGAGCTCTCTCCCGTGTGGCGAACGAAAACGGTGCTTCGCATTTTGGGGTGTCGCGTAACAAGTTCCGCAGGTCGCTTCGTCGCGTTGGCGCAAATGACCTTTCAGATGTGCATTTTATCGCGAAGTTCCTGGTGGGCGACCAGAATGTGGCGACAACAAGCGAAGACGGCCTCTATGCAGTGGATTTCAAGACGATCCAGAGGGCGCTCTTGCCGTATTACTCGCAATCCGAAGTGAACAGCATTCCGGTCGAGAAACTGAGGTTGTTCGGTGCCTCGCAGGATACGATGACGGCGATGGTTCCCGGAGCCGATGTGATTGCTCCTGCCCACCTTTTCGAAATCCCCTTTGAGGTGCGAGACCATTCCAAGAATGGGACCAGCATGACTCCGGATGGTACCTTCAATGAGGGCGACACGATTGTTTTCGTTGGTTACGGTACATCGTACTGGAAATTTGCTGATAGCGTCTACTACCATACCACCTCGCCGTATTCATTCTACCAGTATTTCCAGCTGGGCTGGAGCGATACGGGAAAGGGCAAACGCCTTGGAGACAAGATCTCGTTCTCGTCTGCGGGCGCAAAGGATGTCCCGCTGATGCGCTATGTCCGCGCCGAAAAGGATGCGTATCTGATGGATACCTACTATCAAACTGATATCGTGGAAAGAACCACGGGCAAGGAATGGTTTTGGTTCTGGCATCGCAGGTCTGATTCTACGGAGGTTTCCTCGTCTGAACTGATTTACGGGATGCCGCAAGTTAAGAACTTGTTGGGCCGAATCGATGGTGAACAGGCGCTTCTACAGGTAACCTATTTCCCGCATCGCTCTACTTGGAAACGTTCTGATGAACAAGTGTCTGGTGTAACTATTTCAGGCCAGGGCATGTCTACGCGAATGATGAATATCAGGTTCCGTTTCTCGGTTAACGGCAAGGTATATTCGCAGAATGATGCTACGCTTGGCGCCGATGGGAGTTTCTTGTTCAAGAATCCCCCTTTGAAGAATTCGGACAACACCTATTCGCTGTCGATGCTCCCGAATAGTGCGCAATTCGACCGGTTTGACGGCTTTACGGTGGCGTACCGCTGGAATCCCGTAGTCGATACCGCCGAATGGTATTTGCCGGGTCGGGTTTCGGGCAAAATTCGCATGCCGGTGCCCGATGGCGTGAACCTCATGAAATTTGTAGACATGGTTCCTGTAGGTGTGCTGGCGAATTCGGGCAAGTATGCTGTTGACAGTGTCTCTGGTGGCGAGGATGTGCGTTACCTTGCTTTCCGCGAAAACACCTTCCGCAATTCGTTGTTGGTGCAGGGGCAACCCATGCCGTCTTCGGATATCCTTTTTGATATTTCAAGAATCAATTCCAAGACGGAATACCTGATTATCACGGCTCCGGAATTTATAGATGGGGCTGTTGAACTGGGCAAGTTCCGTTCAGAGGGGAATGCTATTACCACATTCGCGACGACTGTCGTGAATGTTGAAGATATCTTCCGTCTGTACTCGGGTGGCTCGCTTTCGCCTGTTGCCATAAGGAACTATATCGCCTACGCTTATTCCTTGTGTCCCGACCTCAAGTACGTGCTTTTGGTGGGAGCCGGCCATTACGATTACCGCGGATTCGTCCAAAAGACAGACAAAAACTTTATGCCTCCGTTCGAATTGGAGGACAATGTTACGGAGGATTTCTTCGCTGCTTTGGATTCCGGCGAAATGGTGCGGTATGGTAAATATGATTTGGACTTGGCTGTGGGACGCTTGTCTGTCCGTACACCAGCTGAACTTTCTGACTATATCGAGAAGGCCAAGGAATACGAGATGGTCGGGCGTTTTGACCATTCCGAGTGGCGTAAGACTCTCCTCCTTACTTCGGACGATGCTAAGAATGGAAACGACGTAGACTATGCTGGGCATACAAAAGTGCAGGAAGGTGTTTCTGTTGCCATAGACTCGATGGCAAATAAAAATGGAATCCGTTGGAACCAGAAGAAGGTTTATTTGTTGGACTATGAGGAAGATGCTGCAGGGCAGAAAAAGAATGCGACCGCGGACTTCTTGAATATCCTGAACCAGGGTGCCTTGATTACGGCTTATTTTGGGCATGGATCCAAGACAGACTGGGCTTCGGAAGGGCTTTTGAAACCCAGTTACATACCGAGGCTGTCGAATCAGGGGCGTTACACGATACTCAATTCTTTCTCGTGCGTTGTTGGCCGATTCGATGAGGGCGGATCGATGTCTTTATCGGAGGAATTCGTTGTTGCTCCATCGGCCGGTTCCATTATTTCGATTGGTGCCGCCCGCGAAACGACCGGTGGCGAGAACAAGTCGTTCGGAACGGACTTTTTGCTTGAACTTCTGAAGAACGATGGCATTTCTGTCGGTGATGCGTTCATTCATATTAAAAATCTAAGAACGTTGATGAGTGGCGGTTTTAGTTCCCATCGTTATAATAACGAGCATTATCTCATTTTCGGAGAACCTGTCATCAAGGTGGTCAAGGCCGGGTTCGATGTAACGCTCGATCAGAAACTCGATACGTTGAAGGCCCTCGACAAGATTAAACTTTCCGGCTCGGTCAAGGGGATGGAAAATGGCTCGATAGAGCTTACTTTGCATGGAAGTCGCAGTAAAAAGAACATGTATTTGGGTTACCAAGTAGATGAAAAAAATCCGAAGAATGATTCTATCTCTGTTTCCTATGACGGTCCGCTGATTTATTCCGAGAAGGTCCCTGTTGTCGGTGGACGTTACCAGACCGAGTTCGTAACTCCGCGCAAGATCTCGTTCGGAGACACTGCCGTGGAATTCAATGCCTGGGCTTATTCAAAAGATGAACGCGATATCGGTCGGTTCAGGGTTGGCGGTATTACCATTTCTGGATTCTCTGCCTACGCAGATTCCATACACGATTCCGACCCTCCGTCTATAAAGATTCAGAATTGCTATTCTAAAGGGAAGGAAGCGTCTTATGCGGATGGCGAAACAGTGAAGTTGCAGGCTCCCGCATGCCTCGAAATTGTAGTCGAGGATTCTACTGCGCTAGACTACCGTGAACAGGCGGACGAGGGCATATCCATCGAAATCGATGGTGTCGAAAACCCGCGTCATCCGTATCCCTTCCTGGAACAGTCGTCCAAGAAAGCGGTTTTCCGCAAGACGTTTACACTCGAGAACTATCCGGAAGGTAAGTATGTGTTCCGCGTAAAAGCTCTCGATGTAATCGGGAATGTGGCGACTAAGTCGTTGAACGTTGAAATTGCCGAAGATATGAAGGCTGGGTTTGTGGATGTGTTTAACGCCCCGAATCCGGTCGGCAAGAAGGGCACTACGTTCTATTTCAAGAATCTGGCTGTAGACCGCGAATCTACGGTGAACATCTTTATCTACAACCAGCATGGGCGCTTGGTGAAGGTTATCAAGGATGCCGTTTCGGGTGTTACGCATTGGGACGGCAAGGATAACCACGGGCGTTTGCTGGCAAACGGACTATATCATTATGTTGTTCGCAGCGAAGTCCCTGCGGTGGGGAACTTTAAAGCGAAAACTTGGACAAAGAAACAGAAACTATTGATTTCGAGGTAATTATGGATTTGCGTGAAAAACCGGGGAAGGTACAGAAGTTTTTGGAACTGATGCTTCGCCTTCGCCTGATTTTTGTTGTTCTGATGGTTATTTTTGCGGTGACCCTTGCTGCGTGTGGCTGGCAGGCGATGAACTCGCTTCCGCTTGCAGCCTCTGAAGGCCTTGGCATGTGGCTTGCTGGCCTGGATGGCTTCGGTGCCTTCTGGAGTTCTGCCCAGTACCTGAGCGTTGTTGCAGTCGCATTTGTGGTGCTCATGTTCGTTTTCGGAGGGCTGCGCGGGGGACTTGGGTCCATCGCGTCGCTTGCCCTTTTCATCGCGGCTTTGATGCTTCTTGGCGGCGCCGAGGGAATGCAGTTGCCTTTCTATGGTGCGTTTGCCGGTGTTGCGCTTGTCCTGCTGCTCTTTGCCAAATGGAGCGTCGCCTGTGCGCTGTTCCCGTTCGCGCTTTCGTGGGCGCTGATGACGGGCTTTGTCGCCTGCTTCCCGATGGTTCCCGGCAGTGCTTGGCTTGTGTGGGCGGTGTTGAGCGCCGTCGGGTTTGGAAGCGTCGTCTCGTTCGCGCTTGTCGCGGGTAAGGAACTTTCCGAGGGTGCGCCCCAGGCAGGAGCGCTCGTGAAGGCGGGCCGCAAGATGTTTGCGCCCGTGCTGGTGTCGTCGCTTTTGGCACTTGCAGCAATTACGGTCGATATGGGGAACGCCTCTGCTCGCGAAATTGCTGGTGCAGCGGTCCTGTGGGTCGCTTTTGTAATCTGGTTCTTCGGGTTTACGCTCGGGACGATGGCTTTCTGCCCGTGGGAACGCCTCCGTGCAGGCTCCCGCCGCGTCCAGATGAAGGACAAGAAGAAGTCTTCCAAAAAATAAAGCGCGCTAATAAAGCGCGCCGTTTAATGCTTGAATAGGCACTTATGGTTGTCATCCCCGCCCCGCATCAAGTGCGGGGTAAACTCCGGCGGGCGGACAGCGCTTAGCACTTTAGTGCTTAGTGCGCGTGGCCACCAAGGTGGGGATCTCCCTTATGCGATGTGGCGCTACTTCGTAGCGCACCTCGCTCGGCTCGGTCATGCCCATGCAAGCATGGGCGCGACACTCGCCTTATGCGATGTTGAGACTCTGCTCGCGGATGCACTCGATTTCGTTCTTGAGCTCGATGGCAAGTGCCGCGATGTCTGCGCTCTGGCACTTGGTGCCAAGCGTATTCGCTTCGCGTCCCATTTCCTGGAGGATAAACCCGAGGTTCTTGCCCTGCGCACCGCCTTTCTTGAGCGCGTCGAGGAACAGCTTGTTGTGGCTGTGGAAGCGCGTAATCTCTTCGTGGATGTCGAGTTTGTCGGCCATGATGCAGGCTTCCTGCAATAGGCGCACGTCGTCGATTTCGCTGTCCTTCATCAGGGCGTCCACGCGCTCCTTGAACTTGACCTTCCATGTCTCGATGCGCTGCGGGTCCAGAACTTCGACTTTCGCGAGCACGTCTTCCAGATGGGCGACGCGCTTCGTGAGATCAGCGGCGAGGTTCGCGCCTTCCTTCTCGCGCATGGCGATCACGCCGTCGAGTGCCTTGTCGAGTTCAGCCTTCAGGTGCTTTTCCCAGACTTCGTTGTCGTCACCCGCATCGGTAAACTGCAATACTTCGGGAATCGCGAGGATATGCTCGAGCTTGATTTCGCCCGCGATGCCGTACTTGGCCTGCATGGCCTTGGTGATTTCCACGAACTTGCTCACCGCCGTCTCGTTATAGCACACGGGAATGTTCCCGACAGAGCCTTCGCCGAGCGTGATGGAAAGGTTTACCGAGCCGCGTGCGAGCTTGTCCTTGATTTGTGCCTTGAAGTCGTTTTCGAGGTAGGCGAAGTTTTTCGGAATTTTTGCGGAAATTTCAAGGAATCGGCTGTTCACGCTGCGCACTTCGATAACGCACGTGGTTCCGTTCAGGGTGGATTCGCTCTTGCCGAACCCGGTCATAGAAATGATGGACATATCAAACCTTCTTGCTGATGGTCGCGATGACGTGTTCGGCGCCGAAGTTCGGGATTCCGATGGCGGTAAGGAACTTGCTCAGCGTGTGCTCGCTCTGGAAGCTGATGTTCTCGATGCGGAACCCTTCTTTTTTGCAGAGCGTATAGAAGTCCTTCACCGTGAGGAGGCGGATGTTCGGCGTGTCGTACCATTCATACGGCAGTTCCTTGGACTTGGGCATGCGACCGTGGAGCATGAGGCTCCCGCGGGTGGTCCAGTGCCCGAAATTCGGGAATGTGACGATGGCTTTTTTCGCGACGCGCAGGAGTTCGTTCAGGAGCGCCACGGGGTCGCGGATTTCCTGGATGGTGCGGTTGATAATCGCGTAGTCGAAGCTGCCGTCCTTCAGGTCCGAGATGCCGCTCTCATCCAGGTCTCGCTGGATGACTTGCACGTCCTTTTCGATGCAGTCCAGAATACCGGTGATGCTCTTCTCGATACCGAAACCGGTCGCCTTCTTCTTGTGGGCGAGGTAGTCGAGCAGGTCGCCGCTGCCGCAACCGAGGTCGAGCACGTGGCTGCCTTCCTTCACGAGCTTGCCGAGCAGCTTGAAGTCGCTCTCCTCGTGGAACACAGGTACGGCCTGCGTGCCCTGCTGCGGGATAATCTTCGAATCCAGGAAACGGCCCACGGCCTTCCCGAGTTCGCCCACTTCGATGAGGAATCCGTCGTGTCCGAACTGCGTGTCGAGTTCGAGGCTCGTGACTGTCTTGCCAACGTTCAACAGCGCGCTTGTGATGCGGCGGCTTTCGTGCGGCGGGAACAGCCAGTCGGTGGAGAGGTTCACGTTCAGCACTTCGGCCTTGATGTCCTTGAAGGCGTTCTCGATGCTGCCGTATTCTGTTTCCAGGTCGAATGCGTCGGTCGCATGCGCGATATGCAGGTAGCTGTTCGCGTCAAAACGGTCCACGAACTTTTTGCCCTGGTAGCGCAGGTAGCTTTCGATAGGCAGGTTCAGGTCGAACGGCGTGGAGTACGTGACGGCGTGGCTCTTGTTCTCCTGCGCCTGTGCGCGCTTGAACTTCTGCTCCATGCCGATAGCCGAAAGGTAGGTGATGTGCGCGAGCTTGCGGGCATTCGCGAGGCCCACATCGGGCTTCGCGACGCCTTCGCCGTAGAAGTCGCCGTTGTTGTAGTTCGGGTCCTGCGTGATGACGTCGCGGGCAACCACTTCGAAACCGAGCGCCTGGCTCGAGAAGCGCGGGGAACTCGCGATAATCACGATGCGCTTCACTTGTTCGGGGTAGTAGATGGCCCACTTCATGGCCTGGAAGCCACCCATGGAGCCGCCTAGGACGCAGTAGAATTCCTTGATGCCGAGGCCGTCGGCGAGTTCTTTTTGGGCGTGCACCATGTCGCCGATGGTGATGGTGGGGAAGGTGCTCCCGTAGGGCTTGCCCGTGCGCGGGTTGATGGTTGCAGGGCCTGTGGTACCCTTGCAGCCACCCAGGATGTTGCTGCAGACCACGAAGAAGCGGTCCGTGTCGATGGCCTTGCCGGGGCCGATGAGTTCGTCCCACCAGCCGGGCTTCTTGTCGCTTTCGGTGTACCAGCCGGCGGCATGCGCGTCGGCGGTGAGCGGCGAGCAGACCCACACCGCATTGTCGGCAGCCGCGTTCAGCTTGCCGTAAGTCTCGTAACGGATGGTAAGCGCCGGAAGCGTCTTACCGTTTTCCAGCACAAAACCGGCCTCGCTATAGTTCTTGACGAAGTCCTTCGGCTCAACGGGGCCGATGCTGGATTTATGCGAATATTCACTCATATGCATAAATATAGTAAAATGTAGTGGATTGCTCGTTATCGGTTTTTCCTATGTCTACCTATATGCTGATGTTTTCCTAGAGGCAAAGTCCATGTGAAACTTCAATTCGCACGAAGAATGCGTGTTTTTAGGGCTGGCGGGGGTGTCTGGGGCATGCTTTTAAGAGGAGGGGCGTATAAATCGCGTTTTTTTCTTGCATTTATATGCCCCGAGGGCGAAAAAAAAGGTATTTTTCTACTAAAGAACACAAAATGGCTTGAAGGGGGATTAAAATGCGCTTAGGACTTCAATTCCTGTTTGTTCCGCTGGCGTTCGCGCTTCTGGCTGCCTGCAGTGACGACTATTCCAGTCAATTGCATTGGCCGGGCGAGGACGACTTGTATTCAAGTGAAGAAGATTCGTTTTCTAGCGAAGTCGAATCCTCGTCGAGTGAAAAATCCTCCAGTAGCAGCGCGGCGAAATCGTCCTGCAGCAGCATGGTGAAATCTTCCAGTAGCAGCACGGCGGAATCATCCAGCAGCGAAACGAAGACTTCTTCTTCGAGTTATTTCAAGGAAAATTGGAATTATTTGAATCCGGAAATCAGCTATGGCGAAATGACGGATTCCCGCGACGGCCAGATTTACAAGACGGTGGTGATTGGCACGCGGAAGTGGATGGCGGAGAACCTGAACTTTGAAACGGAGAACAGCTCGTGCTACAATGATTCCCTTGAATATTGTGAAATGTACGGACGACTCTATACTTGGACCGCTGCTATGGATACCGCTGGCGTTTTCAGTACGGATGCTATTGGCTGTGGACAACCTAAAGATAATCCCTGGACAGTGTCTTGCGAGGCTTCCAGTGATGGAGATTATGTTCGTGGCGTTTGTCCAGAAGGCTGGCATTTGTCTCATAACGAAGAATGGAGGGCTTTGATTCTTGCGGGAGACAACCCTTTTGCAACGGGAACAGCACTTAAGTCGATGAAAGGCTGGAACGATGGAGTTGGTAATGGTACGGATGAGTTTGGTTTTTCTGCAATTCCTGTTCCCGTGGGGGGGCATAGCGCGGAATTTTGGACGCCAGGGATAGGGGAATCTGGTCCGGTCAGTGAAACTGTTATGCATCGAGTTTTCGAAAACGATCGCTCTAGCCGCAAATTATCGGTCCGTTGTGTTAGTGACGATACGATTGCTGTATCCAGTAGCAGCGGATCCTCCAGCAGTAACTGTGAATCGACCATTACTCTTTGCAAGACGGAAACGGAAGACAACTGCGAGTATGGATCCTTGACCGATGACCGTGATGGCCACGTTTACAAGACTGTAAAATTAGGGTGTAAGTGGTGGATGGCGGAAAATCTTGCTTTTGAAGCAGAACATAGTTTTGAAGGAAAATATGGCCGGTTGTACAAGTGGGGTGCGCTTGTGGACGTTTGCCCATCTGGATGGCACGTTCCGATGGTAAATGAATGGGACGGCTTGATTTATATAGTTACAAACCTGTTTGGAGATGAATCTGTACTCAAGTCAACAACTGGTTGGAAGGTTGATTCTAGCTGTGTTGATGATGAGGAATGGGACGGAAATGGCAATGGAACGGATGGCTTGGGTTTTTCTATTTTTCCGGACGGTACTATTGAAGAAGACGGATGGCCCCGGCATCATGATGTTGGATCATCTGCGGATTTTTGGATGGCAAGCTATTACCCAGAAGATGATGACTACGTGGTCTTTGGCGTCCGCTCGGTAAATTTTTGGAATGATAATTCCGGTTATGCAAATTCAGTCCGTTGCGTGAAGGACTGAGAGGCGCGTCAATGCGCGCAATAGCCTAGAATTCCTTGCTGTAGATTAAATTCAGCGAGGCCTTTGCTCCGAACGATTCCTTGAATTTGAACAGCGGAAGGTTCAGGTATTCACCGCAATCTTCGGTCGAAATACCCCAGGAAAACTTCTTGAAGCCTTCCTTCGCGGCTTCGCGCATGACGCTCACGTAAATTGCGGTCGAGGGTTGGAATGCGTGAATTTCTTCGTTCGGGGCGATGTACTGCGCATGCCGGACGTTCACTTGTTTGAAATCGAACACCATCATTCCGGCGGTAAACGTTTCTTTTTGGGGGGCGTTCGGGTCGCGCATCCACAGGGCGCGGAACTTGACTTCTTCCGCGATGCGGTTGTGGCGCAGGTCAAGCAGTTCTTCGAGCGTGTGAACGGGTTTGACGTTGTGCTTTGCTTTGGAGATGCACAAGTGCCTGTAGAATTCGGGCATTTCCGCATCGGTCATGTCGCGGTATTCGAGATTGAAGGGAAGCGACTTGCGAAATACCGAGCGGCATGTCTTTTCGCAGTTTTCGAGTGGGTCGGTGCATGCATCGAGTGTGCATACGGCGCTTAGTTCCGTTTGGCGCCTGTACCCGCGGTGCTCGAGAACGTATTCCAGCAGCTCGGTTGGTTCCTGCGAGAACAGGTTCGAGGTCGGGCGCATCTTGAACTTTTTGCAGATGCCCTTCAGGTGTTCTTCCGCACATTCCATGATGTGCATGACCCGCTCTGCGGTGTAGAAATGCTTCGAGATGATGGGCCCGCCGAAGGTGGTACCCTGGTGCGAAATCCATTCACCGGATTCCGTGATGTTGCCGGGGAAGGCGGCGACGATGACGCCGCTCGATTCCAGCATGAATGAGGCGTCCTTGAAGCGCTCTTGCGGGTGGTAGTTCAGGAATCTGCGCGTCTGCAAAAACGTGCCGTTCACCGATTCATTCATCACGAACCGGTCCCAACGCGCCTCCAGGTGCGAATCGTACGGCAAAACACTGAACATGCGCTAAAAATACAAAAAAAACGGTTCGGTAACTCAGCCCCTTCCAGCATATTTCGAAAAATGGATTTTTTGGGGCATAAAAAATTGTATATTACTTTCATATTATGCTGAATTTTGAAGAAAAACCGCAGATTATCGATATCCCGATTGTTCACGACCAGCGCGGGAACCTAAGCGTTGTCGAAGGGAACCAGTTGATCCCCTTCGAAATCAAGCGCCTCTACTACCTGTACGACGTCCCCGGTGGCGCGACCCGTGGGGGACATGCCCATCGGAATCTGCAGCAACTGATTATCGCAGCTAGCGGGAGTTTCGATGTCGTCATAGACGATGGTAAGACCCGCCAAAAGTTCTCGCTGAACCGTTCCTACCACGGGCTCTATATCCCGAAGATGCATTGGCGTGAAATCGAAAATTTCTCCTCGGGAGCCGTGTGCATGGTGCTCGCGTCGGAACATTACGACGAATCAGACTACATCTACGAATACGATGATTTTGTTCGCGAAGTTGAAGCGAATAATGTTTGATTTGTATTAGATATTTTAGAAAAGCGGAGATAGCCGTTTTTGGCAGCTTCGCGCATCACGTTGATGAGAGGTGACAGTTGATTACGAAAAAGGTTCCGTTCTATTCGCTGGATTATGTGACCGAATCTCTCGGCCGTGACTTGTTGTCGGCTTTTGGGGGCGTGCTCGATTCGAACTGGTTTATCCGGGGGCCCCGTTGCGAGCGTTTTGAAGGTGCCTTTGCTGAATATTGCGGGGCGAAGCATGGTATAGGAACGGGTAACGGGCTTGATGCGCTGACCTTGATGCTTCGTGCATCGATTGAACTTGGTTACCTGAAGCGCGGGGACGAAGTGATTGTCCCTGCGAATACGTTTATCGCGACTGTGCTCGCCGTGTGTGCCGCGGGGCTTGTTCCCGTGCTTGTGGATCCTGACAGGGAAACTTGTAACCTGGATGTGTCCCTGCTGGAGGGGGCCTGTTCCGAAAGGACCCGTGCCATTTTGATGGTGCATCTTTATGGCCGGCTTGCCGACATGCCTGCCATTTGTGAATTTGCGAAAGCGAAGGGTTTGCTCGTGTTCGAGGATGCCGCACAGGCGCATGGCGCTAAAATAGACAGGAATGGTGGCTCCGTTGCTGCGGCATACAGTTTCTATCCGACGAAAAACCTGGGCGCCTTGGGTGATGGTGGCATGGTCGTCACCGACGATGCTGAACTGGCCCGAATGGTTCGCATGTTGGGCAATTACGGCTCGGAGCGCAAGTATGTGAACAAGTACGTTGGCGTGAACTCCAGGCTGGATGAGGTCCAGGCGGCAATCCTTTTGGAAAAACTCCCGCATCTTGATGGCTGGAATGCGCGCCGCAGGGAAATCGCTGCCCGCTACTGTTCCGAAATCAAGAATCCTCTTGTCAGGGTGACACCTGTTCCTGCAAACCCGTTGTCGCATGTCTGGCATGTATTCCCGGTCTTTTGCGAACGTCGCGACGAACTGCAGACGTTCTTGGCCTCCCGTGGTATCGAGACGCTTGTCCATTACCCGATTCCGCCCCACCTGCAGGATGCTTTCACGGGCGCTTCTGCTTCCTTGCTCCGCCACGGTGCGCTTCCCGTTGCCGAAGAACTTGCGCGGACCGAGCTCAGTATCCCGATGGGGCCCGGCTTGGGTAACGACCAAATTTCCTATGTCATTGACGCGCTGAATGAATTTTAGCTCATGAAGAACGAATCAAAATTCTGGAAAATCGTTTTCGGCTCTGGCGGAGTGACAGCCTGCAGCATGTTGCGGGCTTTTGTCGTGAACAAACTCCTGGCCGTTTTTCTTCCGCCTTCATTTTTTGCTTGTGTGGGGCAGTTGCAGAACTTTATGACTGCTGGGCAGGCGATGTCGTCCCTGGCCATGCAGAACGGCTGGGTGAGCCTTACTGCGCAGAACAAGGGCGACCAGAAGCAGTTGCACGGTATATGGCGCGGAGGTGTCCGCCTGACGACTTTTGCGACGGTCTTTACTTTTGTCGTTGCTATAATCTTTTGCTTTGCGGCTCCGCTCGATGTACTCGTGCCGGGAATCCATCCACGGCTGGTTCAGGCTGCCATCCTGTTCTCGCTGCCCGGTATCCTTGCGATGAATATCGTCACCATCACGTCTTCGGTGATGAATGGTCTCGGTGAATATAGGCGTTGGGCGCTCATCGGGATTGCATCTTCGTTTTTGCAGTGCATTTGGGTTGCGTTCTTCCTTTATACGGGGCGCCTGAGCTTCCTCTCTGTCGTTGCGACTCAGTCCGTTGTTGCAGGTGTCTTTGCCGCGCAGATTGCTCGCAGGGCCGGCTTTCATTTCGGCGTCATCCGGCGTTCCGTACTCGACATCCGTTCGCCATGGCTCGCTTTTGCCGCCATGGGTATTGTCCCGATGCTCCTGAGTCCGATTGTCTTGTCGGTAATACGTTCGTACATCGGGAATGAGTTCGGCTGGAATGCCGCCGGCATCTGGCAGGGCGTCTGGAAAATATCGGATTTCTTCGCCTCCGGATTCTCGGCAATTCTCGGGGTAATCCTCCTGCCCAAGATTTCAGATAAACTTACGAAGAAGGAATTCTGGTCGATGTTCAGCCCGATTCTCGCGAAGATGTTCGGGCTCACGTTGGTCGTGGTTGCCGTGGTTTACCTCTGCCGCCATCTTGTGGTGTCGCTCATGCTTTCCGGTTCCTATGCTGCGGTAGCCGATTACATGCCGTTGCAACTCGTGGGTGATTTCTTCCGCACGGGTGGTTGGGCTCTCGGCCTTGTGCTTGTCGCGCATCGCGAAACGGTGAAGTTTATTGTAGCCGAAGTCCTGGCAAATGCCTACCTTTTGGGCGGTACGGTCGTGTTCTCGAAGTTGTTCGAGTTTAATGGCCCGATGCTTGCCTACGCGAGTGAAAATATCCTCTATTTCATCGGATTGTTCATTGTTGTCAGGAGGCTCAAATGGAATACTCCGTAACGAACATGTTTGCTGAGAAGATGGACGAGAACGTCTATGTGAAGGCCTTCGTGCAGGGCTCCGAAACAGAACAGCGCGAGTTGCCCCCGTTGGTGTCGGTGCTGATGGCAAGCTACAATCACGAAAAGTACGTGGAGGCTGCCGTCCGCTCGGTAATGGCGCAGAAGGGTGTAGCGTTCGAACTCATTGTCATTGATGACGGCAGTACGGATTCTTCGCCGGAGATTCTTGAACGCCTGCGCGATGAACTGCGCTTCACCTATATCCATCGCCCGAACAAGGGACTTGTCCCGACGATGAACGAACTCGTCTCGTTGGCGCGTGGCAAGTATTTCTGCTCGTTCGCTTCCGACGACATTATGCCGCAGGGGAGGCTCGAAAAGCAGAGTGCCTACCTCGAATTGCATCCCGAGGAATCGCTGTGCTTCGGGCAGATTGTCCTGATGGACAAGGACGGCAATCATGGCGAGGAATTCGACCCACGGTACACGCGCTCGATTCCGCGAGTCACTTTCGATGAGTTCTTCTTGGGCGAAAAGGAAGTTCACGGCTGTTCAGAGATGATCCGGCTCGACTTTTTCCGTGAGTATGGGGGCTACGATGCGGAATTCCCGTTCGAGGATTTCCCCCTGTGGCTCAAGTTTTTCAAGATTTGCGGGTTTATTTCTGTGCTACCCGTGAATTGCTGCTACTACAGGCAGCACGGCAATAACATGTCGCTTGACAACACGCTGATGTACAGTACGTTCTTGAAGGTGTTGGAACGCTACAGCGATCACAAGCGTTATAAGGAGGCGGTGAACATCTGGAAATCACACTGGTTCTCGATGCTTGCCTACCGCGATAAAATAGACGCAATTCGCAAGTTACCGCAGCTCTGGTCGTTTTCGCGCCCTTTCCTGAAGCGCTTCCCCAAGCTCTTTATCCCGCGCTTCCTGCTTAAACGGTAACGGCCTGCAACCCGAAAGTCACCCTGACGCAGGTCAGGGTCGGAACGTTCATAGTTCGCGTTTTACTTAAAGATTTTTTTTATGGTTCCCGCGACCCCGAGGGTCGTGAGGTTTGTCCACAGCGAAAGCGGAACCGCGAGCGCCTTCGCCAGCGGGCGCGGGAACTTCGCGAAAAGCCATTGCCTGCGCCGTATCCCCTTGCGCACGGATTCGGGTCTCCACGCGCTGTCGAAATGGTGGATGCAGTAGGTGTCTTCTGTCGCGCGGATTTTCCCGTCGATGAAACTCTTGGGCGAGAACGCGCTTTCGGGCAAGATTTCGATTTCGGTGAATGGGGCGAAGGCTACGCGCAGGATGTTCGGGAGGACCATCTGGTCGACGCTTCCCTCCGAATAGGAAAACTTGCGCTTCCCGTAAAAATCAAGTGCCGCCTTCATGGGCGCGCATCCCGCCTCGCATCCCATCACGGCTGCCTCTATGCGCTTGGAACCATTCTCGTACCCGAATGCGTTCGGGCGGTTCAATAGGGTATCGAACGGGCGGATCGCCTCCACGTCGGTATCGAGATAGAACCCGCCTTCCGTGTACAGCGCGTGCAATCGTACTGCATCGGCGGCGAAAGCCCATTTCTTCTGCTCCAGTGCTCCGTCAACCCACGGAATCCCTATGGAACGCGCCTTTTGCGCGTCCCATTTGACTAGTTCGTAGTCGGGCAAAATCTTGTGCCAGCTGTCGATGCAGCGCTGTATGCTGTCGGGATAGGGCTCGCCGGAAAACCAGCAGAAGTGAATCTTCTTCGGGATCATCCGAACCTCCGGAGCACCTTGCCGAGCACCTTCATTCCCGCGACGGAAATTACGGCCGCCACCTTGTTGCGGAATCGGGCCTGCGGTGAGCATGCTGCCCGCCGTGTCGCGAGGATGTCGTTCCAGGCGCGGTCGCGGTAATCCGCAAATTCTGCGGTATCGGGGGTGCGCATCAGAATGCTGCACCCTGCGCTGAAAAGGTTGCTGGCGGCGGCCTGCTCGAGTTCTTTACCCCTGCCCCTGACCAGGTCGCATACCGATTCCGCGATATCCAGAAGTTCGGCCTTCTTGCGGTCGTAGGCGGTCGCGAGGATGCTCGTGCTGCGCCTGCGGTACAGGTAGAGCGGCTCGGACACGAAGGCGATGCGGCTTGCCTCCAGGAATACCTGCGGTATGGTCGCGACGTCCTCGAAGTATATGCCCGCAGGGAACCGGCGCTGTTTCCAGAACTTGGCCGCGTAGAGCTTGTTCCATGCGGAATAGTCGGGCTTGTCGCTTTGGAAGAGCGCGTTTGTAAGGGCCTTGGTGGGGGAGAGGGCTACGGGTATCCTGCTGCCCTCGTTTACGGGTTCTTCGGTTGTTTCTGTACGTGATTGCGGGCCGAAGAAACCATCCCAGAAAAATCGCTTGCCGCTACACGCGATATCTGCGCCTGTCGTTATTATCGCATCGAGCAGGACCTGCAAAAAGTCGGGCGCGAGCTTGTCGTCGCTGTCCACGAAGGTGAGCCATTCTCCCTGTGCAATATCGATGCCGGCATTACGTGCTTCGGAAAGGCCGCGGTTCTCCTGGCTCACGATGCGTATGCGCGAATCCTTGCTGGCAAAGTCCCTTAGGATAGAGGAACTGTCGTCTGTCGACCCGTCATCTACCGCGATTACTTCGAAATCGCTGAAACTCTGGCCGAGAACGCTCGAAAGGCAGTCGGCAAGGTAGGGCTCCGTGTTGTAGACCGGTATGATGACGCTAACCGCAGGCATATAGACCTTAGACCTTGCCGGCAATCTCCATCCAGCCGACCTGGACGAACGCTCCGGCGCGGACTAGGTCTGCCTGCTCTTTCTCGTAGGCCTTCAGGAGGGTGTTGTAGTCGCGCGAATCGCGGACAACTTTCGCCTCGTGGTGAATCTTCTTGTAGAGCATGTCCTGCTTCCATTGCGCGATATCGGCGAGGCCCTGGCAGCTCTTGTCCAGTGCTTCGAGGTAGGCGGGAACGGCGTCCAGGAATGTCTTCTCGAAAGGCTTGGCCTTGGATTTTGCCTGTAATACGAGATTCTGCTGCGAGATGATGTTCTTGCGGATTTCGCTCATCAGGCGCACGATGCGCTCGAAGTCCACCTGCGGCCATATGCGGTTGAACGGCCACATCTTTTTCCAGTGGAACTTGAAGATGGATTCGTGCGCGGCGTTCTTTGCCCTCAGGAATTCCTTGAGGTTTTCAAAGATAATTTGCGACGGCAGCTTAGTTTCTTCGTTATTTTCACTCATATAAGCCTTAATATACCAAATATCAATAAAAAATTGCTTGCATTTTTCTAATTATTGATTAAATTCTAGATAAAACCATTCTCGATGAAGGAATTTATATGAACATGAAAAAATTCAAGATTTTGGCCATTGTCGATGCCGTGCTCATCGTGGCTCTTGTCGTCTTGATGTTCGCGCTCAAGGGTCAGTACAACGACCAGGCGCAGGCATCCGTCAAGGAGCAGGTCGGTGCTTACAAGGCTACCGTGAACGCAGCTCTGCAGGACCAGTGGAAGTCCATGGACCAGTACGGCATGGCGTGGAAGCTCGTCTACGCGACCATCACTGGTGCGAAGACGGAAGCTGCTTTCAATGCCGCTGTTCAGAATATTTTTGAAGACAAGGAAGCTCGCTTCAAGCAGGTCTCGTACATGTACACTGCGGCAAGCATTCCGGCCCAGGTGCAGAACGATATCGCTGCGGTCGGCCTTGCCGAACAGTTCCTCCTCAAGGATGAAGGCGGTGTGAAGGAAGTTGCCTGCGGTAAGAACTGCGTGGCGAAGTTCACCTTCGTAAAGGGCAAGCTCAAGTCGAGCGACTACAAGGCCCTCGTTGAATACAAGTTTGCAGACAACTTTGGCATCGAAGCCCCTGCGGCGTTCAAGTTCGAATAAGGAGATGTGAAAATGAATATCAAGAATATATCTATCGTCCTGACCGTTCTCCTTGTTTTCATTGCTGCGATGGTCCTCATGCAGAAGGGCAACTATGTTGACCAGGCTACGGAACATTACAACAAGACGACCGAAGCCTCTTTCAAGGGCGGCAAGAAGATTCTCGAGTACGTGAACAACTCCGTCGACGTGAACAAGCTCGTGTGGGCTATGGCCTGCGAGGCTATCCAGACGGTGAAGACTTCCCAGGATATGGCGAAGCTCGAATCCAAGTACTTCCCGACCACGAAGGGTTCCAACAGCATCGCGAACAAGACCCGCCGCTTCGAGGCCACGAGCGCTTACTTCATCGTCTCTAGCTTCGACAAGGTCGATGTCGACAAGAAGACGGACCTCAAGACCCTTTCGGGCCTCAATTCTATCGATGTGGGAGCCCTCATGGGCGAAGCCCCTTCCGCCCAGGAAGAGGAAATGCCTGAAGGCGAAGAGTACGAAGACGGCGAGGAATAATTCCCGTTGTCATCCCCGCTGTCATTCTGGAGCGTAGCGATAGAATCACGGGGATCTCCTTTAACTCTTTGACTCTCAACGAGTTAGAAAAATGTTTAGAACGACCCGCCCTGCGGGCCGTTTTTTGTTGCAGGTCTGGATCCTTCGCAGCCCCTGTCGCTACGCTTCAGGGCTGCTCAGGATGACGTTGCCCTCCCGCATGAATTTTCTAAATTTGCGTTGGAAAAATAAACTCAACCGAGGTTAATAATGCTCATTTTACGTGGTACGCCGGCTCTGTCGGATTTCCGTCTCCAGAAACTTTCTTCCGATTTCAAGGCTGCGGGGCTCTCTGTTGCTTCCGTTTACGCTGAATTCCTGCACGTGGTGGACCTGTCCGAGGGCCTGTCCGATGCGGAAACCGAAACCTTGAAGAAGGTGCTGCACTACGGTCCGGCCCGCGAACCCAAGGCTCTCGAAGGCGAACTCTTGTGAGCCCGCGTCCGGGTACCATCAGCCCGTGGAGTTCCAAGGCGACCGATATCGCTCACATTTGCGGCCTTCCGGCCATCAAGCGCATCGAACGCGCAATCGCTTACTACGTGAAGTTTGAAGGTGCCGTGCCCGCCGGTGCACGCGCCCAGATTTCGGCCAAGATTCACGACCGCATGACGCAGGCCGTGTTTGGCGATACCGCTTCGCTCGAAGTCCTCTTCAGCAAGGAAGAACCGCGTCCGCTGAATGTGATTCCGGTACTCACCGAAGGCCGCGACGCCCTCGTGAAGGCCGACAAGGAAATGGGCCTCGCTCTGAGTTCCGACGAAATCGATTACTTGGTCAAGAACTTCACCGAGCTCAAGCGCAACCCGACGGACGTTGAACTCTACATGTTCGCACAGGCCAACTCGGAACACTGCCGCCACAAGGTGTTCGGTGCCGAATGGACCATCGATGGTGTCAAACAGGACAAGTCCCTGTTCCAGATGATCAAGAACACCTACCAGCTCCACAACTCCAACATTTTTAGCGCCTACAAGGACAACGCCGCCGTGATGAAGGGCGCTGTCGCTGGCCGCTACTACGCCGACCCGCGCAACAACAAGTACGACTTCCACAACGAAGAAGTCGACATCCTCATGAAGGTCGAGACCCACAACCACCCGACGGCCATTTCTCCGTTCCCGGGTGCTGCTACCGGTAGTGGTGGCGAAATCCGTGACGAAGGTGCCACGGGTAAGGGGTCCAAGCCGAAGGCCGGCCTCACGGGCTTCAGCGTCTCGAACCTCAAGCTTCCGGGTGCAGTCCAGCCGTGGGAAAAGGACTTTGGTAGCCCGTCCCGCATTGCGTCTGCCCTCGACATTATGATTGAAGGCCCGCTCGGTGGTGCCGCGTTCAACAACGAATACGGCCGTCCGAACATCCTCGGTTACTTCCGCACTTTCGAACAGGAAGTCGATGCCCAGAACGGCAAGGAAGTCCGCGGTTACCACAAGCCGATTATGTTGGCTGGCGGTCTTGGCAACATCAAGCACCAGCATATCGAGAAGGGCCACATTGACCCGGGTGACCACCTGATTGTGCTCGGCGGTCCGGCGATGCTTATCGGCCTTGGTGGCGGTGCTGCCAGCTCCGTGCAGAACGGTGCTGGTAATGAATCTCTCGACTTTGCGTCTGTGCAGCGTGAAAACCCCGAAATGGAACGCCGTTGCCAGGAAGTCATCGACCGCTGCTGGGCGATGGACGAAGAAAACCCGATTACCTTTATTCACGACGTGGGTGCAGGTGGACTTTCGAACGCCTTCCCGGAACTCGTGAACGATGGCGGTCTCGGCGGTAAGTTTGAACTCCGCAACGTTCCCAACGACGAACCGGGTATGAGCCCGTTCGAAATCTGGAGTAACGAATCCCAGGAACGTTACGTTATCGCTATTGCAGGTGACAAGCTCGACGTGTTCGACGCTATCTGTAAGCGTGAACGCTGCCCGTACGCTGTGGTGGGCGAGGCCATTCCTGAAAAGCACCTGACTCTTACCGACAAGCACTTCGGTACGACTCCGATTGACATGCCGCTCGGTGTGCTCCTCGGCAAACCGCCCCGCATGATTCGTAACGAAAAGAGCCAGAAGCGCCCGCTTTCGTCTCAGGTCGTCCCGGCCGATGCCTCCATCAAGGACGTGGCTCATCGCGTGCTTGCAAACCCGACCGTTGCCGATAAGACGTTCCTCATTTCTATCGGTGACCGTTCCGTGACGGGTATGATTTGCCGCGACCAGATGGTTGGCCCGTGGCAGGTTCCTGTTGCTGACTGCGCAGTGACCTCTGCAACGCTTGATACTTACGAAGGTGAAGTCATGAGCATGGGCGAACGCGCTCCGATTGCCTTGATTTCTCCGGCTGCTGCTGCCCGCATGACGGTGGCTGAATCCCTCACGAACATGGCTGCCGCTTGCGTGCCTGATATGGGCCGCGTGAACTTGTCCGCAAACTGGATGGCTACGCCGAACTACGAAGGCGACGGCGCCGACCTTTACGAAGCCGTGAAGTCCATCGGTATGGAACTCTGCCCGGATCTCGGCATTACGATTCCGGTGGGTAAGGACTCCATGAGCATGAGCACAGTGTGGCAGGACGACAAGGGTAGCCACCGCGTGACGGCTCCGATTTCGCTCGTGATTAGCGCCTTTGCTCCTTGTGCCGACGTGCGCAAGACGCTTACCCCGCAGCTGTTGCAGGATAAAGATTCTACGCTCGTTCTCGTGGACCTCGCTCGCGGCAAGAACCGCATGGGTGCTTCTATTGCAGCTCAGGTTTACAACAACCTCGGCGATAAGGCTCCGGATGTAGACAGCGCCAAGGAACTCCGCGCCTTCTTCGAAACGATTCAGAAGCTCAATGCCGACGGCAAGATTATGGCCTACCACGACAAGAGCGATGGCGGCCTCTACACGACGGTTGCCGAAATGGCATTCGCCGGCCACGTGGGTGTAACGCTCAACGCCGGTGCTCTCAAGGGTAACCTCATCGACGCCCTCTTCAACGAAGAACTCGGTGCAGTGCTGCAGGTCGCAAACTCCGACCTCGCCGCTGTCAAGGCTGCGTTCGAAGCCGTGGGCCTCGGCGATACCGTTTCTGAAATCGGTACGCTCAACGATACTTACAACCTGGTCATCGGCGACTACGCCGAAGGCCTCTCGGATCTCCGCGCCATCTGGAGCGACACGACCCGCCGCATCGCGGCCCTCCGCGATAACCCGGATTGTGCTGAAAGTGAATACACGCTCAAGCTGGAACAGGACAATCCGGGTATCACGCCGAAGGTTACCTTCGACGTGGCGGCG
>CACWNW010000035.1 GCA_902762305.1 Fibrobacter succinogenes
TCGCACAGCGGCGACTTCTTGACTGCAAGAGCGATGGCATGTTCGCGACCACCGCTACCAACGACGAGAATATTCATAAGCGAGTCCTTATACTTGTACGGGGGATAATGTAGAAAAATAGCATGCGGAAGGGGCCTTGGCCCAATACTACTTGCATGCTTTTTCATACGAATCATACCATTCAGGGAAAACTGATTTCAACTCCACCAACATTCTTTTATCCATTCGACCATTTGAATTCGAAGTCTGACAGCGGTCATTTACAGTAATCGACCCAAGATACAGCGAATCACGATTAAAGCAATCTACAAGCAGATTATACGTTGCATAAAAATTTTTTATCGCACTCGAATCTTCTTCCAATGGAAAAGACAAACTGAAGGCATGTTTATATACGCTTGAATCAGCGACTTCAAATATTCCTTTCTTTGCACTTTTATCATTGCGCAACATAATCTTTGATGTTCCAAATTCTCGATTCCATATTTTCCCAAGGGGCTTTACAGGAAATCCATAAACAACACAATATGCTGCGCTAAAAGTCTCTCTTTTCTCTAGATATTCCTTTTCAATAGAATTCAATTCCTGTTCATCCTTTTCTGTAGAACAAGATACTAGCAGAAAGAATATGGCACACAAGAAGATCTTCATCATTCCATTTTTGCACATATTATTTTCTCCATCAAAATCCACGAGACTCCAGTTGTCGATTTTACGTTGAATCATCAGTTTTTCCGTTTATCCAACCTTAAAACAACTAATTTCGTCCGTTTTTCCAACTATTTTTACGACATTTTTGCCCATTTTTCCAGTTTATCTCTCATGGCCGGGCGATTCTTGAACCGCGACAGCCAAGATATTTTCAGCCGGTTGACTTCCGGAAGGCCGCCTTCGTACTTGAGCCGTTCGAGTCGTCAATGTTCAGGTTCCCGAGCTTTTTCGTGAATCGCCACATATTTCTGAATCCGGCTATTCGGCTTATCCGGAACAGTATAACGTATTCTTTTGTTAAGCAATGGCTTGAGGTACAATTTATCAAAACTCTTTCGGTCAGACAACTTCAAGAATGCCATCATCTCCTTTTTAGACCGAGGGATTCTACAGAACAAGACCAGTTCATTGCATTTAGTTTGTATATCATCTTGGGGGGCGACTTGGGGGGGAACTTGGGGGGTGATCACGTCAAAATCCGAATTCAACACATAATACACCGAGTCAACCGTTTTGCCCTTTTGCTTCAAAACGCCCATTTTTTTAAGAAAATCAAGGTTTGAATCAGCCAATTTCCGTTTTTCACCGACAAATTGAACATACTCGCGCACCGCGTAGAAATATCCAACTGAGCCTTATCTGGATTTTCAACACCCTCAATCCAAAAACGATTGTCGAGCGCCTTGGAATCTTCACCAATTCCTAAAAGAATATACCCACCGCCAAGCCCAGGTTCGTTGCTAAACGAACAGACAGACTCCATCAACGACTGAGCCGAATCACTTTCGCCCTTGGCCTCAATCCACACGCATTCATCGGATTCGGACAACAGTTTATAGAGTTCTTGTGCAGTGTAGAGTTTCATTGTTTTCCTCTAGTCCATGGGATTCCTATTCTACCTAAATATAACTCCATTCACTTGACACAAAGTGACAAAATGACATTTTCCTCAATAGCGTAACAGCCCCTTACGCAAGCGTATAATAATCAAGTATCAAGTCAACCGCACTTGCGTCCTTGAGGATTCGGTTTTCGTAGCGTATCCGTCTGCTTCTTATTTGCTTCTTCGCAGCTCTTTCTTGCTTTTCATATTCCTGTCGATACATGATATCCGTCATAAAAGGGCCGCGTTGAACTTCAATCTCGGGCATTGGCTCGGGTTCGTTTCTTTTTTCAAAGTCCATGAGATCCAAATACGTCGAAATCCTTAGACGGTTCTGAGAAGACAAGCCCATGGCCGTTGCATAGACTTTTGCGTTTCGAATGATTTCAGCATCACGAGGAATCCCTATAGACTCAAGATTATCCGGAATATAAGAGAATCCCATAAAATAGACTCTCTGCGCATTTTTCAGGAATCCTTGATACCTTTCTTTTTCGGATTCATCGCGATTCTGGCGCTTTTCCCAGACAGTTTCCATCCTCTTGGCAATTTCTTGATACATGCCATTTTCTACAGCACCAAAGGGAATTTCCTCAAGAGAGCCGATAAAGCCATTGACATGAAATATTTGCATTTCTTTTATGAAGGAATGAGCGTCTGCATCTGCATATTGTTTGTCCGATGTCAAATACAAGAAGATGCAATATTCCAGGACGCGGTCATAATTAAAGGTAAGGAACACTGTTTGTTTTAAGATTTCTTTCCAATTATCTTGTTGGTCTATCAGAGAAAGCAAATGCTGAATCCAGTCAATGTTGCCAAGCCATTGTTCCTTCTTTTTACCTTCACCACCTCTTACATAAGAGTTTTCCGACTCTTTTTCCGCCATAAGAATTTCACGGGCGATCAATCGCTTACCAAAGTCAGCCTCTTCTGATTTTTCTTGGCCTAGACGATTCTTTAAGAACTCATCTGTCGAAACCATCATCGAATGGCGAATACTCTTGGCAAAATCCTTTACTATTGAAGAAACAATATTGTTTATCGTTTGCTTTTCTGAGTTTAATCTTGTGTTATAACCACCTATTTGGTTTGCTTTGTTTTTGTATTCACTATATGTAATATGCAAGCGTTCTGGATACAAGTCAAAGAGATAGTGTCTATCTAGCAAATGCTGCGCCGCAAACTCAAAATGATCTCTATAGTCAAAATTTTTCAAATTCTGCATCAGCATAGCGCCCGTAGGGAATCCATACGGGACACTGCAACCGGCACCTATGATAAAGACATCAGACATCAATCGTTATCCTACTTCCGTATCGGCTTTTTTCTTAGACATTATCTCAGTCATTTTCTTGGTCATTTGACATTTCAATGCTTTATTTTGGAGGGGCGAGTTTTCCCTTTGGATTTAGGCAAGTTTTTCTTTTGATATTCTATTTTCAAATCTGGATGTTGCAAATAGAAATTTTTCTTTTCTTGTTCAATGGCCAGTTTCAGCTCATCTTGCGTGGGCATATACGGCATATACTTTGCCATAAATATCTGTTTTGAGTCATGTAACACAGAATAGCGAGCGATATCTTCATCTGTCTTAGAACAAAGTACTATGCCGATAGTCGGATTATCCCCTGATTTCCGTTTCAAGTCATCGTACATCCGTATATACATATCCATCTGCCCAACATCCTGATGTGTGATTTTACCGATTTTCAAGTCAAACAGCACATAGCACTTCAACTCAATATTGTAGAAAACAAGGTCAACATAGTAATCATCCGTTTCAGTGACAATATGCTGCTGACGGGCGACAAAAGCAAAGCCCTTGCCCATCTCCATCAGGAAATCCCGTATGTGAGTCAAGATGGCGCTTTCAAGTTCAGTTTCGGTATAGTCATTTGCTTGAAAACCTAAAAATTCAGCAATTACAGGGCTCTTAATCAGTTCAAACTGGGAACTCTGAAAATTTTTTGTATTACGTTTCATTTCGGCAATCACCTTTTCCTTTTTGGGCGAATGCAAAAGTCTTTCGTAATACTGCGTAGATATATTCCTATCCAAAGTTCTGACGGGCCACATTTGCGAATCGGCCTCTTTCATGTACCACATTCGGGCGTCGTCATTCGACACCGACAACAGACGCTTAAAATGGGACCAATTAAGATTGCGCACACATGTGTTCACAATTTCAAAATCGTTAAACAACAGATAAAACTTCCTGAAATATTGAACATTCCGTTTGCCGTAGCCATCCCCGAATTTTCTAGTCAAATCCTCCGAAATAAGTTCAACAAGCCGATCCCCGTATGCCGCCCTATTCTTCCCCTTCTGTTCTTGTTCGACAATTCTTCGCCCAATATTCCAGTTTGTGACTACAATGATTGAACTGACGGCGCTGTTGGCCGCATTTCTGGCGTTCTGGACAAGTTGAGCTATTTCGTCCAAGAACTTGCTTTCGCTTTTAGTCGCAACTTTCAGGTGTTTTACTTTTGGCTCAGTCATTTGTCATATCCCTTTATCAGCATTCGCGATTAAATATACATTCTTGCCAGGACATAATTTGACATTTCAAAATTTTATTTTGGAGGGGCAAGCCTTCCCCTCGCTCGCACTACGTTGCTCGCTACTCTTTCTAGCGGGGACACCCCGCAACGCCCCGAAAGCAAATACCATATCATACTTCATCTAATTGATTTATAATATCTGTTTTAAATTTTCGAAGTGGATAATCATCACCATCATCAAAAAATAAAGGTAAACCCAAAAGAATTTTCTTCAAAGACTCTTTTTTTTCTTCGGAGACATTCTTTTCTTCGTAATATATTTCTGCATATTTTTCTAAATTGACTCCTAAGATAGCAGCATATTTCACAAGTAAATTTTTCAATTCTAACTGATGACCATTATACAGAATTTCCAAATGAAATACATCATTTGAATTTTTGACAAGTTTTTTAAACTTCTCTATTTTATGGCCTTGAACTCGATCTATAGCGATTTCACTTTCCGAAAATTTTTTTTCTATTGATATCTTATAGCTTGCCTTGGGAATGAAACTTTTTTGCGCTGTTTTGACTATTTTTATTTCATCTCCATCCATTCTAAAGACCGCATTATTTCCAAATTCTTCTAAATACGGATAAATTGTATCTTTATCACAATCATTTTTCCCTTCATTGCAAAAAGGGCAAGATGGGATTAAATTATAAAATGAACATGATAAAAAGGGGTATTTCGATTTTACATAAAAATGATCTAATTGAGGACGGCATTTCCATTCCCCCTCTTCATTTTTTGCTGTAAAAACATATTGCCTGTTGCAATAGGGGCACACCGTCAACTTCAAACTATCGCATAGACTATACGCATTCCAAGACGATTCTTTGTCATACAATTTTTTATAACCCAGCAATTGTTGAATTTCATCTGACAGTTTTTTCTTTTTGTTGTATTCGTCTAAATCATTTTTTACAACAGCTTCCAAAGCCTCCACTTCATTTTTCAACGCTTCATTATCTTGATCGTTTTTTAAATCTTTTTTCTTTTTTAAATATTCCTTTAATTGACTTGATTTTTCAACAACCAAATTCTTAAATTTCAAAGAATCCCTAACTCTTTTCAATTGAGATGGTTGGGTGCAAATAAGTTCTTCAAATTCTTGATCTTTATCTTCAGCGAAATAATTTTGATCTTTTTTCTGCTTTTCTGTAATAAACCCCAATAACTCGTAAAGTCTTTTTTTTCGATTTACCGCTTTAGTAAACGCCCCTTTCACTTCCCTTGAGGCATTTTGGGGTGGTTTCGGTTCTTTTATTTTAAAATTCGATCTTACCCATTCCCAATGGGCTTTTTCCGCTTTGGCGACTTCAGGAGAATCCTTGTTTATTTTAATCATAACGCATCGCCCCTATGATTTTACTTTTCTCTTTAATAAAGTTTTTAAAATCGGATCACCAATTTGATCAAGTAGTAAAAGATCCTTTTTAACGACATTTCCACTTTTCAAACGAGAAATCAGTTCATTGATTTTCTTTTCTATTAAGATCCCCATCGTCCCATCTAAAAAGAACCCCGTTTGTAAAATGTCTAAAATATTCCCAGCCAAAGGACATGATACACTATTATTGTCAACAAATACTTTTCCAAATCGTCTTCCTTCAGCATCTTTTTCTCTCTGCAATCTTAAAATATTATCGCTCAAACAATCTGTCACTATAAAAGGAGAATGCGTTGCCATAATTAATTGAACTTTTAATGTTTCACCCGTTCCTAAAAAAGGTTTTTTTAAAGGATCATTAACATCCTTTCGAATTTTTTTCAGTCGATATTGCATATCATCCAATAAATCAACAAAAACATCAAACCATTTTCTTTGCCATTCTGGATGCATAAATAAATCAGCTTCATCAACCAACAAACAAATCGAATCTAAAGACGCTCCCTTCCTCGCAGATTCCTTCAAACAACTATACAGTCTTGAATAGAAACGAACAAATTGTTTTTCTCCAGAACTTAATGTTCTAGTAAATTCAAATGAAAATAACGGATATAAATAATACATTGCATTATACAAATCTCGAACTTCTCGCAAAACTTGCTTTCTATGCCTTAAATCAAAAATAATGCCCTGATCGTTTTTTTTACATTTTTTTGACAATTCAATAATTTTTTTTGTTCTAAGACCTTGTTCTCCAATGTTATTATCTCTATTTTTATAAAAGAAATTTTTTAATATTTTATACGGTGCTCTTTCAAATTCACTCCAATTAATCTCCAACACAGAATCAATAGTATTACGAGATTGTTTCGATGAAAAAGTACGAACACAACTCAGTAATGTTGCAAACAGAAATTTTTTTCCTACAGAATCACAGGTTTCGTCGTAAAGCTTATGAAAAAATTTTTTTATTCTAGAAATTATCAATTCTTTAACTTCGTCATCTATACTATCTAAATTTTCTGGCAAAGCTCTTTCCAAATCATAATCTACTATATCAGGAAAATGATCTGTTAAAGAATTAACAGCGCCATAATGTTTAATATACAAATCAACAAGTTCATTTATTCCGCAATCAACATTATCTCGTAATGGCTTCATAACCATCATTTGTGGCACTGGGATTATTTCAAAAAATTTTTCTCCGGCATTCAGCATCAATTCTATCACACGATTTTGTTCCATTTCAAAATGATAAACTCGTTCATCCTTGCGGGAATAAATTTCCTGAATATCATTTGGAACACTAAGTATCGTTTGTTTATCTCTATAAAGAAATCCATTAGTGGAAATATTTTTATAATTCTCATCCAAAACGACATCAACATATTCTTTAAATTCTGGACTAAAGTATATGGGCAAATCTTTTGAAAAAGAAAATTTTTTCCCTTTTTCTAAATTAGGCAATTTTATATTTAATTTTACTTTTACGGTTTTAGACGAGACAACATGTATTTTCTTATTTTCAACAAAAACTAATGCATACTCTTTATTATCATCGTATTGACGGCATTTATTTGAGATTATATCAAATAGTGCTTTCAATATCGTTGTTTTTCCAGTTCCATTATTGCCCACTAAAACCTTTACGTCAGTTAAATTGCTAGAATAAAAACTTTTTTGATAATTATCGTTTTTTGAAACGGTAACATCTAAAATTCCTGATTTTTTTCTTTCACCATGTACATTATATTCAGAAGAAAGGGATAATCCCAAATCATGGAATAAATACCCTTTCGTCTCATCAAAATCATCTAACCTCGAAAAGTTATTAAGCCACAAATAGACAAATTTTTTCATTTTTCATCTCCTTAAACTTTCTTCACAACAAATCTAGCCGACAATGGTTTAATATCTGGTTTTCCCTTTTTCTTGCATTCTTTTTTTACCTTTTTCTTCTCTGCAAAATGTTTCAAATTCTCTTTAATTTCCCCATCCAATTTTTCGTAATAACCATATTGATAATAACGATATTTACTTAAATTTATAGATCCAATTATCACATTATCATTTTCACCGCCCTTTAAGCGCACAATATCTTTACTGTCTCTATCATAGGGACCGGTAATACGAGAATCGCCATAAAGAGAAGTGTTAGATTGTGCTATAAAGCAATGAAGATCACGAGATGTGGAAGATATTATTTTTGAAAAATATGTAGTATCCGGGTTAAATACAGATACAGTTAAAATGTCACATAATCCTTTAAATAAAGCCCTTGCTGCAACATCAGTCAATTCATAGCATACAAAGGAGGCAATATTTATTCCGTTCCATTTAAAAATTTGATACTCTGGTTCGTGAAGATCTTCACATATTCTCCCAATTTTAGAGAGTTCCTTTTTTTCTATCGGAGAATAATCATTTTTTTCACGAATATATATCAGGGACTCTTTACCAAAGCGATTTAAAGGAACTGACAACGGGAAAATATTTAAAAGATAATTGTGGACAAAATCATCTTTTCCCTCAACATATTGTAATCCAGCGACAACAGCAATGTTTGTTTTCTTAGAAAAACGGATAAGATCTTTAATCCAATAAATCGGAACATAAAGCTCAGGCATTATTAAAATTTTGGCATCATGATAATTGCTATACTGAAACATTCCTTTCAAAACATTATTAAAAGATAGTTTTGCGTCATAAGTCAAAGGTTTCCATCGATCCGTTGGATTTTTTGTATCAACTTCAAATTTCACGCTCGCAACACCAACCTCTATTTTATTGCCAAAAGACTTTCGTGAAGGGATAATAACTCTATTCAGCCTATATCCAGCGATATTAGACTCTTCATCCATAGAAATAACCGGAGAAACAGTCTTTATAAAATTTACTTTTCTATATAAATTTGAGACAAAATCTGATACATACGAAAATTTTCCGTCAGTTCGTCTCTTTATGTGCCGTTGATAAAAAATTAACAGCATTACTTCTTCATAATAAATAAAATGCGGAGACCACTTAAGTTTTTTCGATTTATCCAAATCACTACTAATGTTTCCAAGTTCTTTCATTGTCATTTTCAAGAAAGACACTTCATTCTGATAATCAAAATAATTTGATAATGGTATCGGAATCAAGGAATCATCGAAATAATTGACATCTATGTATTTTTTGACCTGATCACAAGCCTTTGCGAAATTTTTCTTACAAGCGTCGAAATCTAGTGACAAACTCATATATAAACCAACATTTAACACAGATTGCAATGTATCTTGTAATTTTTTTGTCAGTCCTTTTGTTGTTGAATAGAGTTCTTTTTTCAAATTATTACATTTAATGTTCTTTATTTCTTTTCTTATTTTCTTACAAAAAGCCCTTGCGTTACCTTCATCATTTGCAATTTTTCTTCCTTTTGTTCGTTGAACCATAACTAGGAAACTCAGATAACGGCCCCAATAAGGATAAAATTCAATGCACTGACTTCCCGAGAAGAACTGTTCAATTTGTGATATATTTTCATCAATATTTTTTTTTAGCTTACTAGATCTGAACGCATCAATACGTGAATAATTATACAACAAAGAGGAGAAAAAACGTCCCACTTCAAAAGAACTTATATCAATTTGTCCAATATCTCTTATTTTATTCTTCGAGGACAAATTTTCAACATCATACACCCTCTCTGCGAAAGCTTCTAATTTCAAATCAATATCTGGAATCGGATCTAACTGGCTAGGCTTCACTCTTATAGTTTTGTCATAAATATCAATTATCGCCTTTGGTTCATTGTGTTTTACACATACGACCTTAATTTTTTCTTTTTGTATCGTCAAGGTTGGTATTTGCGATAGACTATAATTGTCGTGATTCGCCTGCAATAAATCAAATTGGATTAAGACTCGATTGATAATATCTGCATTGCATTCATTTTCAGATACACAAGTTTCATAAACTAGTAAAATATCATCTACATATCGTCCATAATAAACAGGTTCAGTTTCAAGAACTTTTTCATCAAAATTAGAAAGGTATAAATTGCCTAGAACCATTGAGGAAAATAGACCTATAGGAAGTGGATATTCTTCCTTTTTAAATTCATCCATTCCTCTTCTATAAGGAGATATTTTTTCTTTATATTTTATGAAGACTTTTTCAAATAATTCATTTAGCACATTTACTATTTTATTCTCAGAATTCTTTGATGCAAAATCATCTAATTGTGAAAAACTAAATCTTACCGAATAAAAAAATGATTTCAAATCCAACGAAAAGAGAATCGTATCTTTTCCACTATCATAAGATTCTCTTAACGCATCAAAAGCTCGATTTCTCCATGAATTGTATTGAAAATAAAACATTTTGAAAAATCTATTGCTTTCAAAATCAATATCTTCAGAGACAACATCTTTTCTTACAGAATTACCATATACACATTTTACAGGAAAATCATTTGAATAATAATATTCCGCAATAAAGAGAGTCCAAAATACATCTAGAATATATATTTCAACAGGAGCGTCAATAAAAAAATTTACTTCTGTTAAGGATTTCTCGCAATTACTGATATTAGAAACGGGCATATCAGCAGAGCGTTTTTTGGGATTTTTTTCTTCAAACTTTTTTGGTAAAATAAAGAAATCAATACTTTGAATCAGCGAATTAAAAAATATCTTTGACGATTTCTTCCTTGGATGTAACAATGCATCAGCCATGCAAGAAAACGATTCATTCATTTTCTCTGAATCATACTCAAAGTCAACTATTTTTGAACGAATCAGAAGGAAATTTTTATTATAGAAATAGTATCCCTTTAATTTTCTATACGCTCCCTCAAGGCATCTCTTAACATCACCAAAATCTTCAAGATTCATTTTTCATTTCCGTTTTTACATTACTTCCACTTGGCCGGTCATGAGGAGCGGGAGGAGGGTGTTGCGTTGGGTGGTTAAGGCTTCGATTTGTTTTAAATTTATCAATCGCTTTTTAAACATTGGAGAAACTCGTTGAACAAAGGATTCAATGGCCGGCGAGTTCCAGCATATACTATAATTCGTTAAATCGTTCATAACTATATAAGGAATAGCAGAACCATGAGTACCACCACTGTAAGCGGGTTCAAAAAGATATTTCATCGTGAAATATAGATACGGCATCACAGAAGCACTTGTATTTTTCAATACGCACGCATAAGTTCTTTGATACAAATCAAACTTGCCATCATAATACGAAACACGTCCTGTATAGCTTCCATTTCCTGAGACTAAAATAGCCTGTCCATCATATAAATACTCATTAGAAGACAATTTTTCCGGTGCACAGGAAAAGAAAGCATAATCTCCGGGAATTCTTTTTGAAACATCTTTTTTTCCTGTAAAAATACGGCATAAATCACCAAGTTTTTTCACTTCCCAATCCGCAGGGATGTTGCGGTTGAGGATTTTGTTGTAGGTGGTTTGGTGGCCGGCGCATTGGAGGAAGGTGTAGTCGTAGATTGTCTTGGCGGTTTGTTCCAGCACGCGATTCTGGACACGGAGATTTTCAATGCGTTTGTCAAAATCAGAAAGCATGTCTCCTATTTTCTTTTGAACATTCAAACTAGGCAACATGATTGGCATATCTTCCATCGTCGATACTGCAAGAGTGAATCGCATTCCACTTCCGGTTGCATTCAGCTCAAAATACTTTTTAATGTAATCGGAACTCATAAATGCGTTCAAATACTTGCCGTAAACAATTTTCTCATTTGGCTTTGCCAAAGCACAATGGTAGCCAAGAACAACATCATCAAAATCATCGGCGATGTAAGTCGAAATGCCTATATCATCACGAGTTTCGCTATCTTTAGTAAACGCAACAAAGCCCTTCTTTAAAGAAAGTTTATTTATGTTGTTATCACTTGCGGATGCGACCATAAACGAATCATAATCCGACTGTTTAATTGCCCAATTGTGGTAAACATCGGTAAAATTACAAAGCCTTACAATCTTTTCGCCCGGCTTTGTTTTCTTATCAACACTACTGATTACAATTTCAGCAATATCCGCCAATCGATATTTCTTCATTTCCACAGTCATACAATCTCTCTTTCGACTAGCGAGGGTTCTTAAATCTTCATTCCCTTAAGGTTCTTGAGAATCTGATTATCAAGATCTATACCCTGGGCAGAGAGTGTTTCCAGTTCCTTGGCAAAGCCCTTTATCTTGGCCTTGAATTCTTCGGGGGTTATCTCTACGTATTCGACCTTGATATCAAAGTATTGGCCGGCGCTCAGGCTGTAGCCCTTTTCCCTGATATCCTTGTATGTCACGGCAACAGAGAAGTCTTCCACAGTCTTCTTTTTACGGAAGGTGCTCACAATCTTCTCGATTTCTTCGGGGCGTAAACGACGCTTTTGGTTGTTGCCTTCCTTGTATTCTTCGCCAAGTTTGCTGGCGTCAATCAAAATCACCTTGTCGGAATCTTTCTTGGGCGATTTGTCGAAGAACAGTACAGAAACGTTGGTTCCGGTGTTCGCAAACACGTTACTCGGCATGCTGACCACACCGCTAATGATATGCTTATCTGTTAGGTATTCAAGTATTTTGTATTCAACGCTCTTTTTCCCTTTTTCCTTTTTTGGAGGCTTGCTTGTAATAAAACCCGTGGGAATAACGATTGCGCCCTTGCCATCGGCCTTGATGGAGTTAATCACATGCTGGATAAAGCAGGTGTAAATGGCCATCTTGGGCTTATTGGGGTCAACCTTCTTTACCTTGTTGGGGATACCGGCCCAAAAGCGGACACTATCTGCCGCCAGGGTGTCGGAATACTCAGGGAAATCAAGCTTGAACGGAGGATTGCTTACAACAAAGTCAAACTTCTTGGGGCTTCCATCCTTTTCTACATGGGCGGGTTCCAAAAGTGTGTTCCCCTGCACCACATTAGGCAAACTGCCTACCAAATTGTTCAAGATTAAATTCAGTCGCAGCATTTCGCTGGACTTGTCCGAAATATCCTGGCTGTAAATGGAGCAGCGGTCCTCGCCCACCTGGTGAGCAAGCGCCATAAGGAGCGTGCCGGTGCCTGCACTGGGGTCGTAACAGGTTGCGCCCTTGTATTCGGTTTCGGGATCCACCAAAAGCTGAGCCATCACCTGGGCAATGGCACGGGGAGTAAAGTATTCCGCATACTTACCGCCACCGGCATTGTTGTAATCCTTAATCAGGTATTCAAAAATGCCGCTGAAAAAGTCATACTTTTCGTTGAAAACTTCTTCAAAGTTAAATTCGGCAATGTTCTTCACCAACGCCTTGGCAAAATCATCGCGCTTACCAATGTCGGTCACATAGGGCGTAACGGCAGCAAAGATGCTCACTTTCGCCTTGCCCGAGGTCACCACCGAAAACTGGTCCTGGTTATAGGTCGCGATATCAACCAAAGTGGAATCTAGCAACGCCGAGAAATCGCCTTGAGTCGAAGCATTGTATAAATGGCTCAAGGTCTGATGCGGCTTGATTAAGGGAATGCCTCCGCCCATGTAAGAGAACAAATCCTCGACTTCTTCATCGGTAAAGGAGTCGTATTCAACATCCCACTTTTCCGCTTTGCTCAAGCGCTTTTTATAAGGAGTCTTTTGGTTCTTGGCTTCAAAGGCAAACTTGTCGTTAAAGAACTTGTAAAGGAAAATCTCTGTGATTATCTTGTATTCGTTGCCGCCATTTGCAAGGCCATACGCACCAGTCGTACTTTTAAGGGAATCAATAAGGGCTATGGTTTTGGCTTTGAGTTCTTCGGTGTTCATTTACACTCCATAACTATTATACTGATTGATGTATTCATTAGAAATCAGGTTGCTAATGAATTTACGGTCATCAAGACTTGCGGTCAAATCAAGGTCCATGAACTTGTGGCTTACGCAGCCTAAAATATCCTTGCGGAGTTTGTCCTCGTTTTCCACAATTCCCGGATTCTTTTCAAACAGGTCATCGGCAGAATCCTTGATTTCGATAAGGCTTTTTTGAATTTCGAATTCTTCCTTAGAAAGCAAGGGTCTTTCTTTCTTATCGCTTTGGGCACGCACTTCATTTGCTTCTACAATTCGCTTATGAATGCGGACAAATTTCTCATCGTCCTTGTAATGGGACTTTAGCGTGCGATTCTTGCGATTGATTTCCTTGATTTTAGACATTACGTCTTTCAAGTAGAAAATGCTGCATTCTGCTTCGGTTTTGTCTTTAGGAATGTAGCCGTGTTCCCTGAAATACTTTTTGAATTCTTCAATAAGGTTGACAAACTTGTCTTCTTTCTTATCGAAGTTGGCGTCAAATTCGGCACGAACCTTTTCGGCTTCTTCCCTAAGGCTATTAATGATAATCTTGAGTTCTTCTGAAATGCCCTTGCGGAATTCAAAATCGAGACTATCAAGAATCGTATTGATTATGCCCGACACATCTTCGCTATGGTCGTTGCCTTCCTTGAAGTTAATGGCCGCAATGCGGCGTTCCACTTCACGCAGCAAAACAGGAATGCCACCAGGCAGCATGTTCTTATACTTGTCCTGCAGTTCAACGTTCCCGCTGGAACGGATTCTGTTGCCCAGGCCCTTTGCATCTTCAAGAATTTTACGAAGGTGGTACAGAGGCTCCTTGTCTTCAATTCCATCAATGACTTCGCGGAATTCCTCGTAATTCTCGGTAGGGAAATTCCACAAGAAATCCGTCAGTTCCTTAATCTGCTGCTTGACTTCTTCGGGATTTTCAATAATCACCTGGCCCGGATCAGCGGAAAGTTCCAAGCCAGAATCTTCCGTAGTCTTGTTCAGTTCCCGAAGATAGCGGTCGTTGGTGGCATCAAAGTTTTCCTTGATGTCAACAAAGTCCACCACATAGCCGTATTTGAAATCTTTATATGGACGATTGACACGAGTCAGCGCCTGCAACAAATCGTGACCATCGAGTTTGCGGCCAAGATACAACTTTTTCAAGCGGTTTGCGTCAAAACCCGTAAGCAACATTTTATTGACAATCAAAAAGTCCGTCGTCATGTTCTTCTTGTAGTCAACAATGTATTCCTTGCGTTCCTTCTTGTCTCCTTCATCATGGAGAATCAGGGACGCCTTCAACGGTTTTTCAAAGAAAGAAGCGTTGTAATGCATCAGCTTTTCTGCCGCCATGTTTGCGACTTCTTCTTTCTTTTTCTCAATGACACTTAATGCAAAATTGTAGCGTTCGTTCCACAACTCAAAAAGTTTGCGGGCCTGGTCGTTGGTTTTGCAAACAATCATCGCACCAATAGACTTGTCGTCACATTCAACGCGGAAAGAGGTAAAATCATCGATGATATAATCCAGCAAGGCGTTCAAATACTTAGGATGCTCAATGATTTTATCCTTATCGATATCGCTCTTTTTGACTTGAATCTGGTTTGCCGAATTGTTTTCAAGTTCATCAAGAATCCCCTGCAAAGTTTCTTTGTAGTGGGTTTCAATGGGTTCACGCATCAACTTAAGCGTGTAACCGTCCGCAATTGACTTGTCGTAATAGTAGGTGTGAATGTAATCGCCAAACACGCGCCAGGATTCACGTTCTTCACGAAGCAGCGGAGTGCCCGTAAGGGCGAGCTTTATTGCATGTTTGTCGGCACTCAAAAGGTTTGCAAGGAATGCTCCTTCGGGATTGTAGCCTCGGTGAGCCTCGTCAATAAAGAATATTCGTTGCAGGTTTGTGTTGTAGCCCGCAGAAATATCTACCGGGGCCTTGTCTTCGGCGAATTTCTGGATATTCACCACGGTGATTTCCAGCCTACCGTCGGCACTTTTTACCAGCTGCGTATTCTTGATATCTGCCATGAGTTGTGCGCGGTCTTCTACAGTCTGCACAACAAGGCCGCGAGCGGCAAACTCGTCGCACGCCTGTTCCATCAGGTCGATTCTATCCACGATGAAATAGAACTTGGCGGGAATAGACTTCTTCGCAAAATAGTCGGTGAGGCTCTTTACGGAGTAATAAGCCAAAGCCGTCTTGCCGGAGCCCTGCGTATGCCAAATAATTCCACTCTTTACGCCTTCATCCAATTTTTTACGGATGGCAAAAGAAGCGAAAAGTTGCTGGTAACGCATTACATGTTTTTCAAGCGTTTTAATCTTTTCGCCGTCGTCTTTTTCGACCGTCTTTTCTACATAGGCAAAACCATAACGAAGCAGGAACAAGAAACGCTCCTTGCTCAGCAGCGAAGTCAGAATGCGGTTCGTGGGAGTAGTCACCTTGCAATTCGTGGCATACTCCGGATGGCATTTGAGAGAAAGACAATTTCTGTGCTTAAGAATCAGTTTTTCTGTATCTTCAGAAACTTCCCGATAGGGATACTTGGGGCCGAACTTTTCGTCTTCTTCGCGAAACACATTGAAAAACGCTTTTTGCTTGCCAATGCAGGCGTAGAACGCTCCCTGAACAGGAACACGATTCGCATTGTCGTATTCTTGATTGTTGCTAAAAATCATCAACTGGGTGATGTTCAGAAAACGCCTAAAACTTTTGTTGGGCAAACGCTTCTGGTTTGTGCGGCTTTGCTCAGCAACAATGCCTTCTGCATTATTAGGCTTTTTCACTTCGATAAAAGCCAAAGGCAAACCGTTCACAAAACACGTAATATCTGGGCGGAAACTATCACCCGTCTCCTGATTCTCGCAAGGAAGTTCCGTCGTCACAAGCCAGCTATTGTTCTCCGGATTTTCGAAGTCAATCAGCTTGATTCCTGAATTCGAAGAGAGAACCTGGTAAAATTCACGACCAAGATCGTCGCTGCCAAGCTTGCTCAACGCAAACTTCGCAAAAATTTGAAGATCATGGAGCTTTTGCTCCGGATTTAAACGAACAAGGGCTTTAAGGAATTCATCAGTAAGAACGTTGTTGTTCTTATCGAGCCTACCTACCGGAGTTTCTTCGCCGCATTCAGCAAAATAGGTGTAACCCAAACGGCACAGATGAAGTGCCGCCGGGACCTGAACTCTAGTACATTCGTTAAATCCAGCCATAATCAATAATCATTTAACCCAAAAAACCGGCTTGCCCGAGTGAGCAAACCTTATGTACGGTAATATAATTTAAAATCATGTTTGGCAAGTCTATTTTTCTTAGAAATGAAGCATTTGAGAGAGAAAACTCTTCTCTGGCATTTAAAATCGCTCGCCGACAGCGAGCGATTTTTTAGCCGGGCGTTACGGGTGCGGCGCCTGAGCACCCGTTCGAAGGGGTAGCGAAAGACCAATGGAGATCCCCGCCTTCGCGGGGATGACATGGGGCTGTAGCGAGGGGGAGACTTCCCCCCTTTTAAAAAATCGCGCGGACCTATTGACAAACTGGATTTTTGAATCTATATTTAGTGCACAAGTGTACAGTCTTCGGCATTTTTCGCTTGTATGCCAGAGGAGTTGACGATGAAGAAAGATGTTGCGGCCAGTGCGGCCGGGGCCGTCGCGCCGAAAAAGCCTGAATTTTCCCTGATAGACGAGGATTTGCTCAAGTCGCGGATATATACCATCTGCGGGGTAAAGGTGATGCTCGATGCCGATTTGGCGGAGATTTACGGGTACAGCACGAAGAGATTTAACGAACAGGTAAAGTGTAACATTGAACGATTTGACGCGGATTTTCGGTTTCAATTGACGCGAGATGAGTACTTGTCAATTCTAAGGTCGGAAAAACCGACCTTAGAACAGGGAAAATATGCAAAATACCTACCATACGCCTTCACTGAACAGGGTATTTATATGCTTATGACTGTTCTTAGGGGCGATTTGGCCATTTTGCAAAGCAAGGCCATCATCCGTCTTTTCAAGCAGATGAAGGACTATATTATTGAAGAAAATCGGACTCTGTTGGGTTATGACGAACTCGCACGCATTGTAGCACAGACGGAACGGAATACTAAAGATATCGCAGTCATTCAGTCCGATCTCCAGAAGGTCATGGCGAATTTTATCGACCCGAGCACCATCAAGCACTTCTTGATTCTGAACGGGCAACGCCTGGAGGCCGATGTCGCCTACACGCAGATTTACGGCATGGCGAAGAAGTCGGTGCTGATTGTGGATGACTATCTGGATGTAAAGACGCTCGACTTGCTGCGGTGCGTGGCGAAGGGTGTTTCAGTCAAGATTTTCAGCGAACAGCACGGGCGCACCCGCCTGACCGAGAGCATGCTGGCGGACTTCAGGGCAGCCCGCCCAGATGTTGAGCTTGGCGATGTTCGTGCCACAGGGAACCTGTTCCACGACAGGTACATCTATCTGGATTTCGGGACCGTCAGCGAGAAACTTTTCCACTGCGGGGCGTCAAGTAAGGACGCGGGGAACAAGATCACGACCATCATGCAGCTGGAAGATATCGCGGGGTATCGTGCACTGTTCGAGAGGCTGTTGCGAGAGGGGGAATGATCACCGCTTTTACTTCTTCTCCATGAATATCCACGAGACTCCGTCACTTCTTCAAATACTTCGTACCACGTCCGGCGCCGACTGTCGTGATGATTCCGCTTTTCAGCATCTTTCCCAAGACGTATTCTACGGTAGTCGGGCTGACGTCAGGAAGAATCTTGCATATCTCTGATTTCGATATCGGGAGAAGACTATTCAATACAGTCGCTTCGATGCGTGATGTCTTGGTTATCTTGCTTGAATTCACCGTCGCAAAGCGCTTGTCCAATTCTTGATAGCACTGGTAGAGCATACTTAAGAAATGCTGGACAAACGGGAAATAGTCATTGTGACTCTCGTGCCAATTCACGGACGATTCCCGCAGAGATTCATAATACCACGACTTGTTCTTATTGATTTGTTCTTCGTACGAAATGTATTTGCCGACATCATAGCCGTTCTTGTACAAAAGAAGAAGCGATAGCAATCGCGACATTCTGCCGTTTCCATCTCTGAATGGATGAATGCACAGAAAATCGAGCGTCACGCATGGGATGAGCAACAGTTTGTTTATCGATTCATCTGCCACAGCATCCATATAAGCAAACTCTAGTTGTTCCATCGCCTTTTGCGTTTCAACCGCACGCACAGGCGCAAAACGAATTTTACGCATTCCCGACTTGTCAATTTCGAGAATCACGTTGTCTTCATTCTTGAACATACCGCCACGACTTTGGGCCACCTGCGCTAGAAGCATCCGATGCAACGAGAGCATCGTCTGCACAGAAAAAGGGATGTCGTTATAGCCGGTATGGATAAGCGAAAGGGCGTCACGATAACCGGCGATTTCGGCTTCGTCATGATTGAGCGGGGCGCTGTTCTGATTCACGATTTGCGCAATTCGGTCGTCACTGGTGATGATGCCCTCGATGGCATTTGAACTTTTAACCGACTGAACCCTGGCGATAGATTCAAGTTCCGTGAAAATCTCCTGATGAGATTCCTTGCGGAACAATGCCATCGTCTTTAACGACGCAATAGAGGATGTCGTATTGACCAAATTTGCGGGCAACATCCCATTTTTCAAGAAGGAATAGTCAAACTTATGCATAAACAGGCTCTTTTCTGCATATAATATAATTCTTTTTATGCAGAAAAGCAACAATAATCTGCATAATCAACCAAAAATTTTATGCAGTTCGCAAATTTTAGTTCATTTCTTTTCCATGAAAATCCACGAGACGCCGTTTTCGAAACGTTTGCGATCGAATGTGCGGAAGCCTTCGCGTTCATAGAACGAGACTGTTTCAGGCACATCGCCACTGTCAACCCATTTTTTGGGGCCAAACCGCTTGCGAACCCACATGAAATATTTTTTTTCACCCATTGTCATTTGGGGTTCAGTCTTCAAATATCTTTTCTTTGTAAAACATAATTTTTTTTTACAACAAAAAAGCGAGAAAAAACAATCATTCACGCAATCAATAAATGAAAGGACTAAAATGTTCTTTTGAATAACTCAATGTTTAATTGATAAATAAGGAGAATACACACCAGAAGTAATATTTAGTGCAATAGTAGCGTTCCTGGAGTTTTGACTTCTCGAAAAAGGCAACATCCAGACCAGCGACCTTATAATAGCTCTCTACGAGCAAAATAAAAAATCAACAAAACAATATCCTTTCATAGGAGGTTATTTACTATGAGAAAACCTTTAATAGTTCCGATTAAATCTTTCCCCAAGGGTTGGTACCTTACATGGAGCGTTTCGTCTCAATGCTATTACAATGGTAATGTCCAGATTAAATCGGGCGGAAATGTATTACAGACAATTGAAAAAACAGACCATAGCTCAAATCTCCAGATTCTCGGAAACGGAAGTGCCCTTATTCCTTCTGAGGATATGGAGATTGTTATTACGTTTTATGATGGTACGGAAGATGAAGAAATCCTAGAGCAACATCAAGTAAACATGATCCTGAATAAGAAGGGCAAGCCTGTTGGCATCACAATCGGAATGTGCGTAGAAGATTCGTACGACCAAGACTTCAACGACTTGTTTATTTCTCTTGCCGGTTGGGAAAAACGGGGATAAAAGAAGAAAGACTATAATTCTAGCATTTGAACTGAACCCCAAAAGTTGGGCTGTCAAAAGTTAGGATAGTTTACGGCAGGATCTAAAATCCTGCCTCTTTTTTAACAAAACCAAACTTATAGCATCTCATTATAAGCCTAGCCTCACTTCTTCTCCATAAATATCCACGAGACTCCGTTTTCTCGAAGTCCAATCCCTTGCATAGCCATAAAAACTAGTACTGAAATTCGCCCAATTTTCCCGCATAATAGAGCGGCAAATTCACTAGTTTGTAAGGTTTTCTACCCTGAGGAGTCACGGCATTTTCAACAGATTTTTTTCCACTGTACAAGCGAAGAGCAACCTCAAAGCCACCCTCGTCAATATACGAATGTAGCGACCGCAGCGAACCTGTCGCACCGCTCTTGACTTCAATAGGAACAACATTTCCATCTTTCACAATCAAGAAATCGACTTCGGCATTCGCCTGCTTCTTTTCGCGTATCCAAAGAGTCGGCTTGTGCAACACGTCACTCTGCGAAGCAAGCAGTTCCTGGCCCACGACATGTTCAGCAATCATTCCGTTGTACGCATCGCTCAACTGGACATCTTTATAATACACGCTTGAAAGCCCGAGCGCATAATTCAAAAGTCCCGTATCCAGAAACTGCAAACGCGGATGTTGCTTGAAATTTGGTACGAGCGGCAACTCATGCCCGTTCACCGGATAGCGCAAATAAAGGAACATCGCGCGCTCCAGAATTTTGAGAGCCTCGCCAATTTCCTTGGACTTGTAATTGCTGTTGCCAAAACGCTCAAACTTGATTCGCTTCCCTGTTTCAAAAGGCGCAGTTTCAATCACATGCCGAATAACATTCGCCTCCGTGGCGTTCTTCGCATATTTCGAAACATCATCCTTGTAAGACGTTATCAAGGATTCATACACGGAATTCAATTGTGACATGTCTTCCGTCTCGACATAACGTGCAACGACTTCGGGCATTCCGCCCACAAACGAATACAGGCGAAACAGGGATGCAAGTTTGTTTTCCGCAATTTCGGGAATTTCCTTTTCGCGGTACATTTCCAAGACGGCATCTTCGCCCAACGCCGCCATAAACTCCACGAACGTCATCGGGAACATGTAGCGGTATTCAACGCGCCCCACCGGGAAACTGATCTTGTGGCGTTCCATCATCACTTCCAATAGCGAGCCTGCACCGACCACATACAGTTCCGGCATTTCCTCGTAAAAATAACGGAGCTGCGCAACCGCCTTCGGCGAATTCTGGATTTCATCGATAAACAGCAGGACATTCCCGTGTGGCACAATCTTCTTTTCAAGGCAGATATAACGAAACAAATCCTTCACGGACAAATCGTTCTCGAAAAGATCACGGTCAGCCTTCTTTTCGAGATTAAGTTCGATAAAGGTGTCGAAGCGCTTGCCAAATTCCCTGACAACCGTCGTCTTGCCGACTTGCCTTGCCCCACGCAAAATAAGCGGTTTACGGGCCGAAGCCGCCTTCCATTCTTCCAAATCTTTGAGAATTGAACGATAAAACCCCATTTTTGCCTCTTTTAAGAAAATTTCGCTATATTGACACAAAGTCAGGGTAAAATATATATAATTTTTAATTAAAGTCAAATCATTTTAACACAACAACACACAAAGAATCAATTCAAAAAGCCTTTTCCCCTCAAAAAAGCAAGCTTCACAAGAAGAATCCCATAATTTCGTTCTTATTTTTTTCCATAAATATCCACGAGACGCCGTTTTCGAAGCGTTTGCTTTCGAATGTACGGAAGCCTTCGCGTTCATAGAACGAGACGGTTTCAGGCACATCGCCGCTGGTGTCGAGCCATGCGCGGCTATGCGGCAACACAGATTGAATTTTGCGCAATAAAATACGTCCGTAGCCGTTCTTCTGGAATTCCGGTAGGACCATCAGGCGGCCAATGTAAAGCGAGCCGTCTTCAACGCGACCGCGAACGGAGCCGATAATCTTTCCGTCATCGGAAAGCATCTTGAGCGTCGTGTACTTCAGAAATTCTCCACGCGCATGTTCCACGGTTTCGGTCAAATTCGGAGCATCAAGCCAATTCAGAAATTCGGCAACAGGGCGAAACGCCTTGTACTGCAATTCCAGAATTTCAGGAACATCCTGTATGGTCGCGATTTCGATTTTCATTTGGTATTCAAGATAAATTTTTCCACCGAGGCCGTCAACAATATATATTTCAGGAGGAAATCTTATTCCGAATACCCTATGAAACAGAAACATCTTAAAATTTTGAGAAACACACGCCTTTTCATTGCAATCATCTTGCTTGCCGCGATGGCGGGCTTGACCTCCTGCAAGAAAACCGACGACGTCCCCGCCAAGCCGATAAAATACAATTTTAGTGCAATCCCCCAAAAATCCTTGTGGCTAGACGTTGCCAAAAGTCAATTTGTCATCGCGGGAACTTTTCAAGTTGATACAATCAAACTAAAAGAAATCCTAGAAACGGAATCAGGCTACCTCAATTTTACTCTTTCCATAAATTCTGTTTTAAAAGGGGACCTTCAATCAAAAGAATTAAGCTTTACAAAATATATTGAGAAACCACTTTCCTCTAACGATTCAAACCTGTTTTTACTCAACGGGAAAAAATCTATCGATTTCTTTATCGAAAATCCTGCCGACGATGGACCACTCTTTATGTTGGGCAATATAGGCAACTCTTTAATCTCAAAAACAGAAGACACCATAAAAGTCATCGCCAACGAAGTAAAAAGGCAACAAGAAATCACTGACGACAAAACATTCTTTTCCATCTGCCCAAACGACAAGAATTCAGCTAGAGTAAAAGAGCTCATTGCAGATATGCACAACGGGACAAAAGCCAATGACGCATATATCGAACTTGAAAAAATGGGATTCAACGCCGTCCCCGGCATGATTTGCCAAATGGACGACCGACAGGAACTCGCACAAAAGCATATTTCTCTAGAAAACAATTACCCCGACGCTTGGGAAGCATATAGACATTATAGCCCAAAGGTCGTCGTTGATGTTCTTGAAGCCATTTTGAATCAGATAACCGGCCAAAGTTTCGGTTTCATTGAGAATGGCGGTACTGAAGAAGAACGAGCCAACACTGTTCGCGGCTGGAGAACATATTTATGGCACGCCGCGAACGACAGCTTGGAACAAAAACAAGTTTTCCAGGAAACCCAGAAAACAGCGGATTCAGCTTGTACATTTGATACAAGAATGTTTGATTCCATCGAATGGATGGACGAGTCCTTACCATTTGAAATTAACGGGAACCACCTTATTATTCAAAAAAGAAAATTTTTTCTGCAAGGATCCAAGACTCTCTCAAAAAAAGGAATCATTTCCTTTTCAAAAGATAAAAAGTATGCAAAAGTTACTCAGGCTATTCAACGCAAAGGTATTTTCCCAACTCTAGGATATTCCCTATTTGAATTTAAATCCGACACTTTAAAAAGATGTAATCTTATTAGAACTATTGACAAAGATTCCTTAATGGAAGATATTGATAAAACAACGAATAAAATCGGGGAATAGTAACCTTTTCAAGCTCTCTTTATGAACCGAGACAAAAAGATACTAGATCAGTAAAGGTCAATAATGACTAGTTCAGGACGATTGAAAAGTCTCGGGAGCCGCGTGCTCTCCCTGCTGAGGCCGCGACTGACTTCCATGACGGAACCGTTCTCTAGAGTGTAGATGCCATCAACGTACTTGGCAAAGTAACCCTGATCGGGCGCGAACAAGCCGATGTTAAGAAACGGTACCTTCATCTGTCCGGCGTGAACGTGCCCGGCCAGAATCAAATCGAAGTCATAGCGGCTGTAAACGTCAACTTTCTCCGGGCGGTGCGTAAGTAAGATACGAAAGTGCATCGAGTCGGCCTTGGCGTAAGCGGAGTCTAGTTGTTCAAGCCACTGATTGTCACTCATATATGTCGGGTCATCAACACCACAAACATCCATCACAACTCCGTTGATGGTAATTGTCTCGCAGTCGCCTTCAAGAACAACAACACCAACACTTTTCATATACGCTTTCATCTCGTCAACTCGACCACTCCAGAATTCATGATTACCGGTAACGTAAAAACAGGGGTATTTAGCAACTAAATATTCTATCGTCTTACGTGCATTATCATCAGGGAGTCCATCATCAAAGATGTCTCCGCCCAAGAAAATCACATCCGGGGCTTCTTTGTCGATGCGGTCGGTAAGCCAGCGTTGATTAGGGCCATAGTAGCAGGAATGCAGGTCCGTCACGAGAGCGGCGCGAACCTTGCCATCCACTAGATCCAACTTGACATGTTCGGTCACGGGAATCCAGGAGATTAGACATGCAATCAAAAAAGCCAAGAACAGCCCGAGTATTATGAAAAACGCCTTACGCATTTTCATTTTCAAAAAAATTGACATTTCCACAATCTACAAAAAAAAGATATTTACAGACCATGCTTATATCCACAAAGCCTTTTTATCAGGAATCATTGTATATTTAAGGCAGACATTCAACCCCGAGACACGTATGGAAGAGACTTTCAAGACCAGAGGCGTTTGCGCGACGACAATCCAATTCACGCGCGACGGAGACAAAATCAGGAACATCCGCTTTACGGGCGGATGTAACGGCAACCTGAAGGCGATTGCGAAACTCTGCGAAGGCATGCGCGCCGAAGATATTGCGGCAAAGCTCTTGGGCAACACCTGCGGCGGGAAGCCGACTACCGTTCTTCCGAGCGCCCCTGAACTCAATCTTGCCCGATTCAGTCAGCGCATGCAAATGGCGCTGCGCCGTTCGCAAGGAGAGATTGAGCATCGAGGCCAGCGCGGGCGTGTTGATTCCAGGATTCGCCTGGATTTCGGATAGAATTTGTTCTGGGAGATTTTTACCTGTTTCGCGGTGGCGTACGGCACCTTTTCTTGTTGAATTCATCGACAAACTGCGAGCAGAATTCGACCATCTGTTCCATGTTGAAGTCGCCGGTGAACGCGCCGTCCTTGTAGCAGTAGATGCAGTATTCGTCACTCTTGCTGCCATCGGCGTTGGTGCCGAAGATTTCTGGCGTGAGCGGCATTCCGCAGCTTTGACAAAATTTCATTTCCATCGTTACTCCTTGACGAACGACCCGATTTCCACCAGATTCCCTTCGGGATCGGCGACGTAGCAAGTGCGTTGCCCCCACGGCTCCGTAGTCGGCGGCATGACGCCTTTTGCACCTGCGGCCGTGACTTTGGCGTATGCTTTATCTACTTCAGCGTAGTTAGCGACACCCAGTGCTATTTCGAAATGCCCGTTGACGCCTTTGCAGTAAGCAAACTTCTGGCTTGTCATTTTTTCAAAATCCGATTTTCGGAACAGCAGGAACAACGCTCCATCTTTCTCAAGAAAAACATTGGTCGTGTTTTCATCTTCCTTGATTTCAAAACCCAAAACGTCTCTGTAAAAGCGGACCATTGTCGCCATGTCATCGACGAAAATGCCAAAGCCTTCTAATTTCATCGCAAAGCCACCTTGTGTTATATGCACAAATGCACACTATTTTAGTAACTCTGTCAAGTTGTACGGAGAAAAAAAATTCATAGTCCGCCCCAAGATGGGGCAGACTAAAGATATAGTTTATTCTATGGGGAACTGGATAACCGAGAGCCATTTTTCAGGGTCTTCTTGGTTCCAGGGCCCGTCGATGTAGCTGGTGCGAGGCTTCCCTGCAATTTTGTAGCCCTTTTCTTCGATATAGCGGAACGCCTCGATGAAAGACTCATAGAAGCGCTCGTAAGGGCCGACATGCTTCATGCAGAGTGCCTTGGGGACTGCCGGAATGCGCTTAAACTTGATGATGTCGCTGTCGGTGCCCATCTCCACGACTTGTTCGCAGTATTCGATATCGATGTCTGTCGGGGTATATTCCTTGTTGTGTCCGACAGTAAAGCAGTATTCGGGCTTGGGGCACTTGCAACCGAGGCGTTTCATTTCAGGGCCGATTTTTTCGTAGCACATGGGGCCCAGCGCTTCGAAGTTGGGGATGATTTCCCGATGACTTGCCACGATGATTTCCGGCAGAGACTGGATGCTGAATTTATCCATTGTATTCATTTCCTTTAGAGAATTCTTCCAGTTGAGCAGTTGGTCGCGGCGGGCAATCAAACGTTTCAGTTGCGTTTCCGTTTCCTTGATTTTCTCTTCCATCTGGTGGATGCTCGGCGTGTGCGAATCGTCTTCGTACAGCTCCTTGATTTCGTCTAGCGAGAATCCGAGATTTTGCAATTCGCGGATGCTTTTCAACTTTTGCATCTGATCGATACTGTAGTAACGGTAACCCGTCAGGTTGTCCACGTCGTGGGGCAATAGCAGACCTTTCTGTTCGTAGTGACGCAAGGTCTTCACTGTCACCTGCATCAACTGCGAGAACTCTCCGATTTTGAGTTTGGTTTTGTAGTTTGTCATCGTACGATTTTTGGTTAGGATTCGAATCTGCTAGAAATATAATGCCTGCCCCAAGGGACGAGTCAAGGGAAAAATATCAAAAAATAAAAAAAGTCGCCGTTTATGCCGGCGACAGCTGCAATAAATGTTGGCGACGTTTAGAATCTACGGGAATGCCTGCAATACTCTTCGTATTCTTCGCCGAAGTCGCGGCGGAGGCGTTTTTCTTCGCTTAGCACCTGCACCATCATGATGGCAAAGAAGGCGACAAACACGACGCACGATTGCCAAGTCCACAGCCACACGGCGGCACCCACGAGATAAACGAGGGTTCCTGTAAGCATCGGGTTGCGGTTAATCTTGTACGGACCTTCAATCATCAGATGCTGCGTACGCGGGGCCACTTCGTGGCCGAAAGCATCCATCGGGTTTCCCTTGCCGCGATTGCGCATGTAGATGATAGTATAAACGCTGAGCACGAGGCCGCAAAGCATCAGCACCGCAGCGCCAACAGCGCGAGCGACACCGACCGACCACAGTTCCGGCATGCCGGACGCGAGCCACATGATTGTCGGAATCAAGCAGACAAAGAGAATGCCGCCCAAAAGGTAACCAAAGAAATCTCTTATATGTTTCATAATTGTTCTCTCCTGATTTTGATATAACATAATTTAAAAAACACAGATGAATACAGGCTTATTTCCATCAGAACATTCTGCGCTTTTATCGGGAATCATTGTATATTTAAGGCAGACATTCAACCCCGAGACACATATGGAAGAGACATTCAAGACTAGAGGCGTTTGCGCGACGACGATCCAATTCACGCGCGACGGAGACAAAATCAGGAACATCCGCTTTACGGGCGGATGCAACGGCAACCTGAAGGCGATTGCGAAACTCTGCGAAGGCATGCGCGCCGAAGATATTGCGGCAAAGCTCTTGGGCAACACCTGCGGCGGGAAGCCGACTAATACGACGATTTCGGCATCGGCACCGTTCTTGCCGTATTCGCTCACGAGAATGTAGTGCTCGTCGCAGGCGATTCCGAAGCAGCGGCCCTCGGCACCAATCTTTTCAACTTGGTTTCCCCAGTAGCTTGCGTTATCGTCTAAAAGCTTGACGCTGTTGCCGTTGATCTTGTATTCCTGATTGATGAACGAGCCCTGCAGAACAAATAGGTTGTCGATTTTCGGCATGTCCTTGATATTAAGCGCGTTTACCTCTTCGATGAACTTCTGCTTCATGGGCGATGTGGCATGCGGCAGTTGATCTGCCGGGAGGCGCCAGCGTTTGAGCGTCGGGAAGTACTTGCGAAGCTCCGCCTTGTATTCTTCGCGAGTAAGGCTCTTGCCGGTGTTCTTGTTGAATTCATCGACGAACTGCGAACAGAATTCGACCATCTGCTCCATGTTGAAGTCGCCGGTGAAGGCGCCGTCTTTGTAGCAGTTGATGCAGTATTCTTCGTTCTTGCTGCCGTCGGCGTTGGTGCCCAAGATTTCCGGTGTGAGCGGCATTCCGCAGCTCTGACAAAATTTCATTTCCATAAGTTCTCCTTTATTTAACACATACACAAATGTACACTATTTAGAAGGTTCTGTCAAGCCAAATCGTATAAAAAGTAGGTGCCAGCAAACATTTTCCTTTTCGTCAGCCCATCGGAAATTGTTTTTTTTCACTACAGAAAGTTAAATTAAGAGTTAAATGAACGTATATAAGCTTTTAATAGTAGCAGTCATTGTGCTGTTAGTGGGCTGTGATAATCTCGACAAGAAAAAAGTCGCCCGAAAGAATTTTGATCCGTCCAAGGATTTATCGCTGTCGGATCATCTTTCCGCCGCTGATTCCATGGCGGTATTTTCTTGCCTAATGAAAGATACTTCCCAATTAATTGAGACAGCTTTTAATGTGATTGCGGAACCGGTCTTTGAATCTCGTCTAAAGAGGGATTTTGACGAACTTACAGACGCACTAACCATAAAAGATGAAAAGGAGTGTAATTCCTGTATCGCTTTCGACAAACAATGGGTTTCGTACCATGTGGAACTGTATAGAAATGGATTGCCTATAGATTCCATTCGAATTTATGCCTTGTGTTCAAAGCCTGGGTATAGAAAGAACAATCATATTTACCATTTTGCAGATTCCCTAAAAGTCCGTAATTTCTTTGAATCCAGACATATCCAGCGAATGCCTTATCAATGCAAGGCAGATCTACGCCCTCAGCCTGGAGACTGCGGTTTCTCTTGCCGTTACGCACTATTGAATGAAATACAAGTTCTGGATATTGAGGGGAATGCCTTGCCCGGCATTCTTGTGGCACATTTTGCAGATTCTCTAAAAAAAGAGGTCCTAAAATCCTATGTCCGTTACAGCGCCAGTCATAATCAACACATGAACGTAGATGCTGTTTTTGAAATGAGTTTCGGTTCTAGTTTTATGTCACCCCAGGAATTGTCATCCCAAAGGTTTCAAACAACACCAGAAGTTATGGAGATGACCCATGACATATACGATTTTATTTTTTCGTGCGACCAGAACAATTGTTTTGGATTTGAACGAGGCAAAATCAAATCTGTAACCATAAAAATGGCTCTTCGGGATGAAAATTCCAAAGCAACTTCATCCCCATTGGCTCACAACATTGCACAAGCAGATTCCATGGCGGTCATTTCGTGCTACCCAGAAACACCTGCCCCACTTTTACCCCCCAAAAAAACCGAGACATTCAATTCAATCAGTTCATCTTCGGAACACTTCGCTCCAGTTCCTCTTAAGGATGATCCCCGTCTTAAAAGAAAAAGGAGATTGCATCCCAAGTTAACATCCTATGTTGCATACACCTCAAACAAGCAAAATGACCTTGAGATGTTTGCTGACGCCGTTGTCTTTAATGAATCAGAATATTGTGACGGTATTTGTTTTGATAAGCAGTGGTCCTCCTATTACGTAGAACTCTACAAAAATGGCAAATTTATTGATGGAACACATTTTTTTACAGGACCAGCCAAGGGGTATAACAAGGACGGATTCAACTACTATTTTGCCAATGTGGCAAAAGTTCATGAATTTTTCAATACTCGAAATGTTTTCCCCATGCCTAGGGGATGCCATGCCGATGGAAATCGTCATCTCGGATTCAAAAGAGAGAAATCAAAAAAGCGAATCAAACTATGAAATTCTTTTTTCTGATTGTTCTTTATACTCTTCTTTTTTTACGTTTTCGCGTTTATTATTTTTTTTACAGCGCCTTCACAATCGGTTCCAGGGTGTCGAAATTCACGAAGTCGACTTGTTTGCCATAGGTGGCGATTAGGGCGCGGACTTCGGCGTTGCGCTCCGCTTCAGGGATTTTCAAAACCTTCGAATACAGGAGTTTCATCATGATTCGATGCTTCAGGCCGAGTTTGGTGTAATCGATGGCGCCGCGTCTTCGCCTCCTTCGTTCGGATTGTACAAACGTACACTTAAAAAATCACTTTTTTTGCGGTTAGGCAATTTTTTTGGCCGCGCCTATTGATTATGACGTAAACTTTTCTTATGTTAATAATGAATTTGGGGTTAGCCAAGAAAAGGAATAGAGTATGCAGGACCCAATAAGCCATGCACACTTGTGCACAATCGCATTCTTGGTTTTGTTGACAACAACGGCCTTTGCGCAGGAAGAACCTGCCAACCAGACCGAATTTGCCGTTATTGCGCAGCCCGTAGATATTTCTATCGCGGCAAAAAACATGGATGTCACGCTTTCATTTTCGGCCGAAAAGGGCGAAAGTGAAATCTCGTACCAATGGTACAAATCGACCGATGGTACAATCGAGACCGGTGAAGCCATAGAAGGCGCCACCGGGAGTTCCTACACAACCGAAATTTTCACCGAAAGGGAAATCCGCTATTACTACTGCGTCGCATCCGCCGACGAGGACAGCGTCGCCTCGGACATGGCCGTGGTGGCCTACACCGGGCTACCGATACTCTACATCAACACCGAAGTCCCTATCGACAGCATAACCAAGGACACCACCATTATAAACGGCACGGATACCATCAACACGAACGGGTACGTCTTTGGAAACATGCAGCTCGTTTATGTGGACGACACACCGACATTCTCCTACACGTTCAAGAAAACGAAAAATGGAGAAAAGAAGGAAGGGATCAAGGGGCGCGGGAATACGACCTGGTACGACATGCCCAAAAAGGGATACAACATCAAATTCGACAAGCAACAGAGCCTGTTCGGCCTCCCCGCGTCAAAGAAATGGTGCATCTTGGCGAATTACGACGACAAGACGCTACTTCGCAACAAATTCTCGTCCGTACTCGGCAAGGAAATCTTCAATTCGGAATGGAACCCCTATTCCTATTCTGTCGACGTGGTATGGAATGGCGAATTCCGCGGGAACTACACGCTGAGCGAAAAAAACACCATCGAAGACAGCCGTATCGACATCCAGGATATCTCCGATTACGGGAGCGCAGCCTTCACGGACCAAAACGGGGACGGGGTCATCGACCTGTACGATGGCGGATTCATCCTGGAAATCGACGAACGCCTGGACGCCCCCTACTGGTTCTTCACGAGCAAAGAAAAAACGCCCGTCACTTTGAAGGAACCCGACGAAGTATCCAGGGAAATCCAACTCCACGTGAACAAGATCGTACTGGATGCGGAAAATTCGCTGTACAGCGACTACTTTACCGACCCCAACGAAGGGTGGAGGAAATATTTTGACGAGAACTCCGTAATCGACTGGTTGTTCACGAACGAAATCGCGCGCAACCACGACGCCCCATACTACGCCTCCATCTACAAGTTCTATTCCCCCGAAGACGGCAAGCTGCACTACGGCCCCATCTGGGACTTCGACATGGGATTCGGCAACGACGGCGAAAACGGGAAAAGGCCCGAGCAAGGCATCACAACGGGCTGGTACGTAAAAAACGGATTCTGGACGGCCCGCATGTTCAAGGATTCCGCATTCGTCGTAAACGTGATAAACCGCTGGCGCGAAAAGAAGGCGGAACTGGATGCCGCCGTAGCTGAAATCTTCCCGGCGCTGGCCAGGGACGACTCCATTTCTGCCGAATGCAACTTCATGAAGTGGAAAATTCTCGGGACGTACGTCTGGCCGAATCCGGTCGGTTTCGAAAATCGCCTGACATACCAGAGCGAAGTCGACTACATGAAGGACTGGCTGGAAGAAAGAATCGCGTGGCTCGACGACGCCATTGAGAACACGTTCTTCATATCGTACGACCTGGATGGCGGAACACTCTCGAAGCCAAACGCGAATCCGAACGTATTCCTTGCTTCCGGCACAAAAGCGTTCACGCTGCAGAACCCGACAAAAAAAGGGTACAATTTTATCGGCTGGAGCGGCACGGGAATTGAAGGAATGAGCAAGAACGTGACGGTTACCGACGACAGGAAAGGCGACAAGGCGTTCAAGGCGAACTGGAAAAAAGACATCTCCGCCAGCCTGGCCCTCATTGCGGACAGCCTGATGATTTACAACGGTTCCGAATGGACTCCCGAAATTGTTGTTATCCATGACGGGGATACGCTGGTCGCGGATTCAGACTACACCGTAACCTACGCGGACAATGTCTTCGCGGGTACGGCAACGATTGTGATTACGGGAACCGGTGAAATAGACGGCGTGAAAAACGAATCCTTCACTATCGCCCCGAAGCCTGCGACCCTGTCCATCGCAAATACCACCAAGCTCTACAGGGACGAAGACCCCGAATTCACCTATACTGTCGAAGGAATGCTCGCGATCGACAGCGTAGAAGAACAGCTGACCGGTGTCGTGCTGAACCGTGCCCAAGGTGAAGACGCAGGCGAGTACGTCATCACCGCCACCATCGACACCGCCCTCAACTCAAATTACGCCGTGAGCGTCGTAGAGGGCCGACTTACGATTACGCAGAGAGCCGCCACCCTAGCCGCACAGGACATTTCCAAGGCATACGGAGAAAAGGACCCGAAACTCACGTACACTGTCGACGGAGTCAAGGAAAACATAAAGGGCGTGACGCTAAGCCGCAAATCGGGCGAAGAACTCGGCGAATACGCCATCATCATCTCGTTCGACGGCACAGCAAACCCAAATTATGTCGTAACCACGGTCGACGGCGTTTTCACCATCCATCCGAACGATTCGAAGGTCGTCGTCACCATCAAGGGACACGTGGATACCGTGCTATACGACGGTAAGAAGCATACGGTGGAAGGTTTCGATATGTCGTCCAATACCAAGGGTTATTCCCTGAACCACGTAGTATACAAGGAACACGCGACGGTATCAGGAATTGAGCCCAAGACCTATTCCATGGGCCTCGACGCCAAGGATTTCGAGAACACCTCCCCCAACTATACGAACGTGGTGTTCAAAGTTACGGACGGCAGCCTGACCATCAAGGAAGACAAGAAGAATGACGCTCTGCCGGCGTTACCGACCGTCGCAAATCTACTGAAGGTATCTTCCACGGATCACCGCATCCAAGTGAACACCGCCATGATGGGCGAGCGCTATGCCGTCATCGACATGCAGGGCGTTATCGTAAGCGAAGGCCGCGTGGAAGCCACCAGCTTCGAAATCCCGGTCTCGATGTCAGGTGTTTACATGGTCCATGTGGGCGCCCATGCACAGCTAGTGAGCATTAAGTAGGCCCATCTGAAAAAAGCTATCAAAAGTCTTATTATGATTTTTTCTTTTTCATTTATTTCCGTCCCTCTATATCTTTCAAAATTTTATTAGCAAATTCACCATAGAAACAGCAAACATTTTCGCCCACCATTCCTTTTCCTGAATTAAGCGATAACAAGACGAACTATCATTCCAGTTTCATTACCCTCACAGGTCGGTCGGCACCCACGACAAGGCTTGGGCACAATGTTTCTTTGCCGGTATCGACGAACCCGCATTTTTCCATCACGCGGCCCGAGGACGGATTGTCGAGAAAATAACCGCCCCAAAGAGTGGTAAAGCCTTTCACGCGGATGCAGTAGTCTACCACCAACTTCATCGCTTCGGTGCAAATTCCCTTTCCCCAATACGGGCGGGCAATCCAGTAGCCCACTTCGCATTCGGTTTCCGCGATTTTCAAGTTCGAAGCGGTTGACGGCAGATAGCCGACGCATCCGATGGTTTCGTTCGTCTCTTTCCAGATGACGGCCCACATTCCTTCCCCGCTGAAAATGGTACGGATGATTTCCAGGCTTTCTTCTACGGACTTGTGCGGAGGCCAACCCGCACGCGGCCCCACTTCGGGGTCGCTCGCATATTTAAACAACGCTTCGGCATCGCCTTCTTGCCAGTGGCGCAATATGAATCGTTCTGTTTCCATCATTCAGAAACCTTTTTTACAGCGCCTTGACGAGCGGCTCCAAGGTATCGAGATTCACGAAGTCCACTTGCTTGCCGTAGGTGGCGATGAGGGCGCGGACTTCGGCGTTGCGCTCCGCTTCAGGGATTTTCAAAACCTTCGAATACAGGAGTTTCATCATGATTCGATGCTTCAGGCCGAGTTTGGCGTAATCGATGGCGCCGCGAAGGTGGAAGATTTTGCTCTCGTCGTAATGCGATGCGGGAACCTGCTTCTTGATGCAGCCCCTGATGTGGTTGACGTTTTCGGCATCGGTCGGGTCGGCAAGACCGACGGTCGCGACAAACAGTTCCTGACTTGCGGAGAGGCAGCAAACCGTTTTCTTGAGGCCCATGACACCGCCTGCGCAGAGGGCGCCCAGATAGACGATGCGGTCATAGCCGGCAACGCTTTTCACGTCTTTGAAAAAAACGGCCTTGAGCCCCGTGATTTCGGCGAGGCGT
>CACWNW010000036.1 GCA_902762305.1 Fibrobacter succinogenes
CGGATCAAGTTTCCGTTCACGCCGATGATTTTTCCGATACTAGCCATTGAAAATGGACCTCCGGTCATTCCTGCTCCGCCGCAGAGGCGTATGCAGGATCGTTTGCATTAATAACATTCAACACGGCGCTGTCGCCAGCTTCTTCAGTCAGGCGGGCCCAGCGTTCACAAATCTTCAACTTAATCGCATATGCGTAAACATGCTTGACAGTCCCCTCGCCTACACCGGCAAGGCAGTCCACAAGCCAGAAACGGGCCTTGTCAATATCCTGCTCTTTTTCCATAGGATTCGACTTGGCAAACGCGTCCTGAATCATCTTAGCGAAAGTGACATCGTAGCCCGGGAAGGACTTGTCCGTAAAACGGACATCGGGCCCCCACGCAGCCGCGCGGAGCCTACCCGAAACGTTCTTCATCTGGATTTCGTGGGCCTTGTAGGCACGAACGAACTCGTCGTCACATTCTTCGCATTCACCGTCATCGAGTACGGCGTCCAGAGCCGCAAGTTCCGGCTCGGACAGCACGCCAATACAGCGGTGACGGAACTCCTCCATGGAGAGGGGCGGAACATCGCCCATCTCAAGCATCGGAAGAGACGCCATCAGGTAAGAAGGAGAGCTCATCGCGATCCTACTTGGCCTGGGCAGCGGCGTTTACAACGCGGGAAAGTTGAGGACGGAGCAGGGCCGAGAGAGCATCGGCCATGGCAGCTTCGGTAAATTCGTGGGTGACCTTTCCGCCGTCGAGCTTGATGCGGAAGCCGAACTTGACGCCCTTGTCGCTTTCGACCTTGACGCCCTTGCCGAGTTCCTTGGCAAATTCGCCCATCACAAAGGAGCTGAGCTTCTTGGCATCGGCTTCAGAGAATTCCACATCCACATCGGTGGTATAGCTTTTTGCGACAGTGAGGAGCATCTGCTTCACAGTGGATTCGTCGAGGGACTTTTCCACCTGGAGGTTGAGCAAATCCAAAATCATCTTTTCGAGGTTCTTGCCTACCGAAAGCAGGAGGTCACGGGCAGACTGTTCCAGAGTGCGTTCGCTGCGTTCCGTAAACGCTTCGGCGTCCTTGTCGGCCTTTTCGAGCTTGGCGCTCGCTTCGGCTTCAGCCGCCCCGCTTTGTCCTTGGCGCGGGCAATGATTGCCGCAGCCTCGGTTTCCGCTTTATCGACAGCATCTTTCTGGATGCGTTCCATAAGGTATTGCAAGTCTTCTGCCATATATATCTCCAATTACGCTCCGGATTTGGACTACACGACAAAAAACGCTCGTACGAGCCCTAATCCAGAAAATTTCGTTAGTAATATACAAGTAGTTTTAGCTAAACGTTCACAAAAAAATGAAAATTTTTAAAAAAACACGATAAAAAAAGTGTTTTGGGGGACAAAAAGCAAAACTACCTGTAAAATTGAGTTTACAAGGAGGGCGAAAATGAGAATCGCATAAGATTTCATACAATTTTTAGCTCCTGTCATATTTTTGGAAAATATGCTTGGCCAGGCATTACAGAAACTCCTGCAGCTCGGCCCTACCCCTGCAAACATGGCTGCGACACTCGCCTTGCATGGTTTTGCGAGGGGGAAGCCTCCCCCCTTATGAAAATTTTTCTATATTTCCCGCCGAAAAATTTTTCAAGGACTCACTATGAAACGTACTCATAACTGCGGCCAGCTGCGCAAGGCAGACGTTGGCCAGACCGTAACACTCGCCGGTTGGGTGGATCGCCGCCGCGACCATGGTGGTGTGATTTTTGTGGACCTCCGCGACAAGTATGGCAAGACCCAGATCGTCTTCAACCCGGACTACAATGCCGACGTGATGAAGACCGCCGAACAGCTCCGCAACGAATACGTGATTACGGTGACCGGTAAGGTCTACGCCCGCGAAGAGGGCAACACCAACGAGAAGCTCGCCACGGGTGAAATCGAAATCAAGATTGACCAGATTGAAATCCTGAACGCGGCCCTTACCTCCCCGCTCGCCATCAACGACCCGAACGAAGAGTGCAAGGAAAACGACGACCTGCGCCTGCAGTACCGTTACCTGGACCTCCGCCGTCCATGGATCCAGAAGAAGCTGTTGCTCAAGAGCCGCTTCCTCAAGGCCGTGTACGACTTCTTCTACGCTAACGGTTTCGAAAATATTGAAACGCCGGTGCTCTGCAAGTCCACTCCGGAAGGCGCCCGCGACTACCTGGTGCCGTCCCGCGTGAACCCGGGCAAGTTCTACGCCCTCCCGCAGTCCCCGCAGCAGTACAAGCAGCTTTTGATGATCGCCGGCATGGACCGCTACTTCCAGATTGCCAAGTGCTTCCGCGATGAAGACCTCCGCGCCGACCGTCAGCCTGAATTTACGCAGATCGACGTCGAAATGTCCTTCGTGGACCAGGACGACGTGATGGCGATGTTCGACAAGTTCGTGACCGAAGTTCTCGGCAAAGTGTGGGACTTCGAGCCGCCCAAGAAGATCCGCCGCATGAAGTGGCACGAAGCCATGCTCAAGTACGGTTCCGACAAGCCGGACCTCCGCTTCGACCTTGAGATTCACGATGTTTCCGAAATCGGTGCCAAGTCCGAATTCGGCGTGTTCAAGAACTGCGTTGCCGCCGGTGGCAAGATCCGCGGTATCGCCGCCAAGCGAACTCACCGCCTACGTGGGCAAGTACGGTTCCAAGGGCCTCGTGTGGATGCGCGTCAAGGAAAACGACGAAGTGGAAACGCAGGTCGGCAAGTTCTTCACGACGGAACAGCTCAACGAACTGCGCGACGCTGTCGGCGCCAAGTGCGGCGACATGATGTTCTTCATCGCCGGTCCGGAAAAGGTTGCTGCTACGGCTATGGGCCAGCTCCGCCTGGAAGTCGCCCGCATCAAGGGTCTCCGCGACCCGAAGAAGCGCGAATTCGTGTGGATTACCGAATTCCCGATGTTCGAATACAGCGACACCGAAGGCCGCTACATGGCCATGCACCACCCGTTCACCAACCCGCTCCCGGAACACCTGGACATGATGCTCGGTGGCAACCTCAAGGATTGCAACGCCGAAGCTTATGACCTTGTTCTGAACGGCGTGGAAATCGGTGGCGGTTCTATCCGTATCCACAACCCGGAAGTCCAGGAGAAGGTGTTCCGCCTGTTGGGTCTCTCCGAAGAACAGGTGAAGGAAAAGTTCGGCTTCTTCGTCGACGCCTTCAAGTACGGCGCTCCTCCGCACGGCGGTCTCGCCTTCGGTCTCGACCGCGTCGTGGCTACCATGGAAGGTGAAGAATCCATCCGCGACTTCATCGCGTTCCCGAAGAACACCAGTGCTTCGAGCCCGATGGACCAGTGCCCGAGCGAAGTCGACCTCCAGCAGCTGCAGGACATCCACATCTCCGTGCAGATGCCGAAGCAAGGCAAGTAAGGTAGATCCCCGACTTGGTCGGGGATACAAGAGTCGCACCGACAAGTGCTCCCTTCAATTATAATGCCCCGCGAAAAATCGCGGGGTTTTTCGCGTTTTTACGCGGTTTACGGATGCAGGGAATATCGGAACTAAGGGTTTCAATCGGGTCAAAAAGTGTCGTTTTTTTGGCCGTGTATACGCTTTTTAGCCTTGTTTTTGCTTTAAAAAGGGCAATATAGGGGCTAATTTATAGACGGGTTGGATATAATAAATGTCATTTAAACTTGTTTATCAGGGACAAGGAATAATATGCTGGAAAAAAAATCCATACTTCTGTCGGTTGTTGTGGCCGGAACTTTCTTCATCGGTTGCTCAGATGACCCAAGCGATGTGAACGGCCCCGATAACGGCTCCACTTTGCCGATAGACTCGCTCACTACAATTCCGTATACAGATCCAGAAACTGGCGAAACTTACCCCGTTTATGTTGATCCGGAAACAGGCGAGATGGTTCCTGTGTCTGCGGCAAGTTCCGCAACGATCCCGGGTAGCTCGGGAACTCTTTCCGGTAATTCGAGCTCCGCAATTGTCCCTGGCAGTTCTATGACTATTCCCGGCAGCTCCGTGGTGAACCCCATCACGAGTTCTTCGTCCAAGAACAAGGACCAGTCTTCTTCGAGCGGGCTCAAGGATTACGACGACAACCACAAGGCAAAAGAAACGTTCCTCCCGAAGGCGGGATTCTACAAGAACTTGACCATCGACCCGCCGACCCCGCAGAAGGGCGGCCAGATCAAGTGCACGTTCGACGGCTCCTTCCCCACTCAGAATTCAGAACAGATTACGCAGCCCAAGCAAATTACACAGAATTCCGTAGTGCGCTGCTCCGAATTCGTGAACGGGCAGCCCGCGGACACTACGACGCAGACTTACTTCATCAACGAGAACGTCTCTATACCGGTGGTGGCCTTGACCGTGAATCACCACGACATGTTCGACTCCAGCGCGGGCCTCTATGCGACCGGCGACTTGAACCAGGGTGGCCAGGGCCAATGGAGTTTTGATATTGGCGGCGATGACACCAATAACCCCAAATGCACCGAGCCGTGCAGGCAGGCGAACTTCTGGAAAGACGACGAACTTCCCGTACACGTGGAATACTTCGAAAAAGGCAGTTCCACCACCGAAAAGACTTGGGAAATCGACGCGGGCATCTCGATTATCGGTAACTACAGCCGCTACAAGCCCAAGAAGAGCGTCGCCATCAAGATGGACAACGACGACTACGGCGACAAGGTGCTCAAGTATTCCTTCTTCAAGACGCGCCCCGAAGCGAAAAAAATCAAGAGCTTCAACCTGCGCAACAATGGTAACCGTTTCTGGACCGACTACTTTGGCGACCCCATGCTGGTGAGCCTTATGGAAGGCACCGAGGTGGATTACCAGCGTAGCCTCCAGGTGGTGGTATTCTACAATGGCGAATACTTCGGCATCCACGACTTGCGCGAACGCTTGAACAGGAGCTTTGTCGAGACCAACTACGGCATCGATTCCAAGTCCATCAACGTCGTCAAGAACTGCTCCAATGGCGACCAGGGATGCGTCAACGGATGGGCCCCCAGCGGTACGAACGGAGCCTCCAGTTCTGAATTCGGCCAGTTGGTAAATTCCATTACCGGTGGAAACTTTGCCGGCGAGAACAACCAGTCGTATGCACAGCTTAAGGAAAAGCTGAACGTCAGCAGTTTTGCCCAGTACATGATTGCCGAAATGTATATCCATAACGGCGACTGGCCCAACAACAATATCCGCGCCTGGGGAAGCCCGCAGAACGGTCATCCCTTCAAATTCATGATTTTCGACGTGGACCACGGCTACGGATTTACTCCGGGCGTCATGGGCTTCGATACCGAAGGCCAGAACATGTTCCAATGGGTGCTCGGCAGCGCCACGATGAATGGCCAAGGCGGTCAGCAGCCCGGTGGCCCGGGCCAGTGGGGCGGCGGCATGGGTATGGGTATGGGCGGCAACACTGCTATCGGAAACATGCTGAAGAAGCTTTTGGAAAATCCCGATTTCAAGCGCTTGTTCATCAACCAGGGATGCATCCTCCTGAACGACTACCTGACCTACGAAAAAGTCCAGAAGGCCGTGCAAAACCAGCTCAACATGCTTCCCAGTTCCGAAAGGCAGCGTGACGAACAGCGCTGGCCCCGCAACCAGGCGAAGTACAAATGGTCGCCCACCGGTAGCGACATTCTTCAATACGCCCAGAACCGTACGCAGAGCTTTAGGCAAGAAATGGCCAGCTACTTCGGCCTCTCGGGCGAAGCCAACGTGAGCATCAGCGTCAGCGGAAACGGTTCCGTGCTCGTAGAAGGCATGAAGCTCCCGAACAGCAATTATCAGGGAAAGTTCTTCAGTGGCATGGAAATGGAAATTACCGCGGTTCCGTCGAATGGCTCTGTTTTCTCGAGCTGGTCTGATGGCCAGACGCAGAACCCGCGCAAGATCCAGATTAACGGCCAGACGAACATTACCGCGAACTTCAAGTGACATGAAACGTCATCCTGGAGCCTCGTCATTCTGGAGCGAAGCGATAGAATCAGTCGATAGGATCCAGTCAAACACGTCATCCTGATAGGCGTAGCCTCGAAGGAACCAGACATTATGTCATCCTGAGCGAAAGCGAAGGATCCAGACCTGAATTTTAATGCCCGACTCTGTCGGGCATTTTTTGCGTCGGGGGCGTTACGGGGTGCTCCCCGTTAGAGGGGGTCGCGAAAGACTTGCGCCAGATTCTTCGACTTCGGCGCAATGCGCCTTCGCTCAGGATGACACCCGCTGTTTCCTCGGGATGGTGCGAAGGCAAGGCTGTAGCGAGGGGGAGACCTCCCCCACAAAAAAAATTGCTATATTTTTCAGCGCAAAATTTTTAACCCTGCCTGTGTGAAAAACGCCGGGCAAATTCAAAAGGAAGAAACAATGGCTGACAATCTGTCCGTCCTCGGCAAGGCTCGCAAGGCCTACAAGCCGAAACTCCCCGTAGCGCTGCGCGAAGGCGCTCTCAAAGTTGCTCTCGTGAAGGGCAAGCCCACCGAATCTGTGCGTGACCAGGCCAAGATCAAGGCTCTGTTCCCGAACACCTACGGTGCACCGTACATCTCCATGAAGAAGGCTACCAAGGCTGCTGCCGGTAAGGCCCTCAACGTGGGCGTGGTGCTCTCCGGTGGCCAGGCTCCTGGTGGACACAACGTGATCGCGGGTATCTTCGACGGTATCAAGAGCATCAGCAAGAATTCCAAGCTCCTCGGCTTCCTCGGTGGTCCGTCCGGCCTCGAGAACGGCAAGTTCATCGTGATTAACGAAAAGATCATGGACTCCTACCGCAACACTGGCGGATTCGACATCATCCAGTCCGGCCGTACCAAGCTCGAAACTGAAGAACAGTTCAAGAAATGCATGGCTGTTGCCAAGGCCCAGAAGCTCGACGCTATCGTGATCATCGGTGGTGACGACTCCAACACGAACGCTGCTGTTCTCGGTGAATACTTCCAGGCCAACGGTGCCAGCTGCGTGGTTTGCGGCTGCCCGAAGACCATCGACGGCGACCTCAAGAACGAATACATCGAAACCTCCTTCGGTTTCGACACCGCCGTGAAGACCTACTCCGAACTCATCGGCAACATCATGCGCGATGCCAACTCCGCCCAGAAGTACTGGCACTTCATCAAGCTCATGGGCCGCAGCGCTTCTCACATCGCTCTCGAAGCCGCTCTCCAGACCCATCCGAACATCTGCTTGATTTCTGAAGAAGTCAAGGCCAAGAAGATGAAGCTCAAGCAGGTCATCAAGTACGTCGCAGACATCGTTGCTGCCCGTGCTGCTGACGGCAAGAACTTCGGCGTCTGCTTGATTCCGGAAGGCCTCCTCGAATTCATCCCGGATGTCGGCGTGCTCATCGCTGAACTCTCCGAAGCCCTCGCCCACCACGAAAAGGACGTCGAAGGCCTCGACACCGCTTCCAAGGTTGAAAAGCTTTGCCAGTGGGTTTCCAAGGCTTCTGCCGAAGTGCTCAAGAGCCTCCCGGCCTTTGTGCAGGCCCAGCTGATGCTCGACCGCGACAGCCACGGCAACGTTCAGGTTTCCCTCATCGAAACCGAAAAGCTCATCATCGAGATGGTCAAGAAGGAACTCAAGAGCCGCAAGAGCTTCAAGGGCAAGTTCTCCGCCCTCAACCACTTCTTCGGTTACGAAGGCCGTTGCGCCGCTCCGTCGAACTTCGACGCCGACTACTGCTACAGCCTCGGCTTCACCGCCTCCGTGCTCGCCTTCAACAAGATGAACGGCTACATGAGCTCTGTGCGTGACCTGACCAAGGGCATCGAAAAGTGGACTGCCGGTGGCATTCCTATCACCATGATGATGAACATCGAACGTCGTCATGGTGCCGACAAGCCGGTTATCCAGAAAGCTCTCGTCGAACTCGACGGTGCTCCGTTCAAGTTCTTCGCCAAGAACCGCGAAGTCTGGGCCAAGACTGAATCCTACACCTACCCGGGTCCGATCCAGTACTGGGGTCCGTCTGAAGTCTGTGATGTCACGAACTTCACGATTAAGCTCGAACGCGGCGCGCTGAAAGTCAAGTAATTGACTCAATGAAAGCATTAAAAGTCCCCGCCTCGCGCGGGGACTTTTTTTTACCGATTCTCACCCTGATGAAGGTCAGGGTCAGCATGACTGCTGGGTCGGAATGTCACCCTGACGAAGGTCAGGGTCAGCAATTTTATTCTAGAATGTCATTATCTGTCGTGCTTAGAATATATTTTTTCTAGTATGAAAGAAAACAATACATACTACACATACATATTGTCCAATACAAGCAATAGTGTCCTATATATTGGTGTAACCAACAACCTGGTTAGAAGATTTCTTGAGCATAAAATAAAAATCAACGAGACATCTTTTACCGCTCGATATTCCGTACATAAGCTTGTTCATTTTGAATGTTTTTCTTCTATCAAAGATGCTATTGCTAGGGAAAAACAACTCAAAACATGGCACCGGCCATGGAAAGAGAATCTCATCAGAAAAAACAACCCTACTTGGGACGATTTATCCCCCTCTATTTTAGCATGACGTCTAGTCACCCGCATGTCACCCTGAACTGTCATCCTGACGCAGGTCAGGACAGGGTCGGAATGTCACCCTGAGGACGCTCAGGGTCAGATCGTCCCTGTCTGGTAAGATAATCCGATGCTGACCTGCGTCGGCATGACTGCTGGGGCGGAATGTTTATACCCGATGCTGACCTGCGTCAGCATGACGCGGGAGAAAAATGTATTTTGTAAAAAACATGAGGTAGCTTATGAATTTCTTTGATTTCACCGTTCTCGACAACAAGGGTGTCGAAACGCCTCTCGCCAACTTCAAGGGCAAGGTTCTCCTGGTCGTCAATACGGCAACGGGTTGCGGCCTTACGCCTCAGTACGAGGCCTTGCAGAAGCTTTACGATGACTTTGGAGCCCAGGGTTTCGAAATTCTGGACTTTCCCTGCAACCAGTTCCTGGAACAGGCCAAAGGGAGCGACGATGAAATCCAGCAATTCTGCACGCTCACCTACCACACGACTTTCCCGCGTTTCAAGAAGATTGACGTGAACGGCGAAAGCGCGAATCCGCTTTTCAAGTTCCTCAAGAACGAAATGCCCGTCCCTACCAACGAAGGGAACAAGATCAAGAATCTCGCTATCGCGGCGGCGGCCAAGCTCAGCAAGGCCGTGCACGAAGACAACGATATCAAATGGAATTTCACCAAGTTCCTCATCGACCGCGAAGGCAAGGTTGTTGCAAGGTTCGAGCCCACGGTGACTCCCGACGTGATTGCGCCCGCCATCAAGGAACTGCTTTAGCAAGGTTTATCGCAAGGAGACTCAAATATGGCTTGTGCTGATTGCAAAATCCGTGCGCAATACGACAAGAACCCGAAATCGCTTATCGGGCGTTTCTGGCGTTTCCATATCAACTTCTGCCCCGGCTGGAAGTCGTATTTGAAAGGGCTTTCCGAAGAAGAGCGCATCGCGATTAAAGAAAAATACGACCTAAAGTAAAAGCAAGACGATTATTTCTGATGCTGACCTTCGTCAGCATGACTGCTGTGATTAAACGGCGTCGTTTGCCGCAAAACAGCAGGCGAAATGAGACTCGCCGACTTTCGGCGGGACTTCACTCGAACAGCATTTGGCCTGCAGTTCGGCGGAAAGGCTCGCGCATTTCTCGCAGCGGTCCGCAAAGCGGCAGCCTGCCACAAAGTCCCGCGGGTGCGGTACGGAACCCGGAATAGACCGCAGGTTGCGCATGTCGCTGTGGTTCTCGGGGATGGCAGCCAGGAGCCCCTGCGTGTACGGATGCATCGGGTTGTCGATCACATCGCGCACGGGGCCGCATTCTACGATGCGGCCGGCGTACATCACCGCCACGCGGTCCGCGTACTGCGAGACAATTCCCATGTTGTGAGTAATCAGCAGGACCGCAGTGCCCGTGCGGTTCGCCATATCCTTGAGTACCGCAAGAACCTGCGCCTGCACCGTCACGTCGAGAGCCGTAGTCGGTTCGTCGGCAATAATCAGCTTGGGCTTCGGGAGCAGCGCCATCACGATGCACACGCGCTGTAGCATGCCGCCCGAAAGTTCATGCGGGTAGGCGTTCAGCACGCGGTCGGGGTCGGTAAAGCCCGCCTGCAGGAGCATCTCGCGGATTGCAGCCAGCGGGTCTTTATTTCCCGCGGAGACTGCGCCGGCCTTACCCGCCGCGCCATTCTTGCCGGCAGAGACTGCGCCGGATTTCGCGCCGAACTTGAACACCTCAAGCAACTGCTTCTTGATGGTCACGACCGGATTCAGGGCCTGCATCGGTTCCTGGAATATGCACGCGATTTCGGACCCGCGCACCTTCTGCAGTTCGGCCAGCGGAAGTTTCGCGAGGTCGACCGACGCGCCTTCCTTACCAGCGGCGCAGTCATTACCTGCGGAGCCATCCTTACCCGCATCCGCGGCATCAACACCTGCACGGAACAAGACCGAGCCTTCCACAATCCTTGCACTCGGCTGCGGCAACAACCGCAAAATGCTCATGGATGTCACGCTCTTGCCGCAACCCGACTCGCCCACCAGCGCGAAGAACTCGCCCGCACATATCTCGAACGAGACGCGGTCCGTTACCTGCACCGGCTTGATGCCATCGCGCGGGTTGCCTTTCTTGTCGAACCCGAAAGCCACCGAGAGATTCTGAACTTTCAGCACTGGAGTCATGGTTCTACATCCCTAATGTCACCCTGAGGAATCTCAGGGTCGGTTGTTCCTGCCCGAAAAAAATAATCTGATCCTGACTTTCGTCAGGATGACGTACAGGGTGATCGTCAGGATGACGCTGGTTAGACATACCTGTCCCCCGACTTCGGATCCATGGCATCCCGCACGCCCTCGCCCACGAACGTGGTCAAGAGCAGCGTCACGAAGAGGGCGGCGACCGTGCTTACCGAAATCCACGGCGCATAAAGGTTGTTGAGCCCCTGGCTCATGAGTTCGCCCCAGCTGGGCGTGGGCGGCTGCAGGCCGAACCCTAGAAAGTCAAGCGAGGTAAGGCTCCCGATACCGCCAATCAGCGTGAACGGGAAAAGCGTCACTACGGGCGTCATCGCATTCGGCAGGATTTCCTTGAAAAAGATATGCCTGTGCCCGAGCCCCAAGACCTTCGCGGACTGCACGTAAGTCATGCCGCGCAACTTGAGGAACTCCGCACGCATGTAGTAACTGAGAGAAATCCAGTTGAACGCCGCCATAATGAGAATCAAAAGCCAGAAACTGCGCCCGTAAATGCTCCCGATCAGAATCACCACGTAGAGCATGGGCAACGACGACCAGATTTCAATCATGCGCTGCATGCCGATATCCCAGAACTTGCCGAGGTAGCCCTGGATACCGCCGATGACAATTCCGAGGAACGTCCCGAGCAATGTTAGCAGCAGACTAAAACTGATGCAAATCCTGAAACCGTGAATCAGGCGGGCAAGCACATCGCGGCCATTGCTATCCGTCCCGAGCCAGTGATTTGCACTCGGCGCAAACGGGGGCGCTCCGTCTTCGCTCAAATCCGCCTTCAGCGGGTCGTGCGCAATCGGGGGCATAATCGCCCAAACCTCGGGGCAGCCGCCCGCGCGGGTAAAGCCCTCGGCAGCATCTTCCTCGCACTCGCGCACCGCGGCAAAAAGTTTCGCGTAATCGGCTTCTGTCTGGTATTCCCCGCCAAAGTCAGCCTCGCTGTACCGCACGAATGCCGGGAAATACGTCTTGCCCTCGTAACGCAACACGAGCGGCTCATCGTTCACCGTCCACGGGCTCGTGAGCGAAAGCAGGTACGCCACCACAAGCACCACCAGCGACCAGAACGCCCGCTTGTTCTTGCGGAAGCGCTTTAGGCGGTTCAAGGTCTCTGTGGATACGCGAAATTTCATCGGAAGGCAATATAGAAAAAGTTCGGCCTTATACCTTCATCAGATTGGCGAGGACCAAGCCACGGGCGCGGGCGTACGAGATAAAGTCCTTTTCTTCTTTCGTAACGCGCATCTGGATTCTAAGCGGTTGGGAGTATTTTGGCTTTCTTCCGGCATTTTTCCTCGCCCCTCCGTGCCCGAACTCCTTTTCGTATGCAGCCAAGCCCGAGGCCTTCAAGTAAGCCTTTTCAGAGATGATCTTTTCATCCTTCGCAACTTCTGACCTAAGTTTCTTGGTTACATACCCTTCAGCATCTTTTACACATACATACGGCATGCTACACGTCCTTTAGCCTCTGTTTGGCCAGTTTAATCATTTCCCGCGGCGTCTTTTGAGTCTTCTTGACAAAAGCGACGCCAATTAAAACAATCTTGCCTTCCTGATATCTAAACAGCGAACGTAAATTCTTCGATTTAATCTCGAATATTTTACTCTGCAGGTGTTTGACTCGAACAAATTCTATTCCCTGCGTTTCAATCAGATTGTACTCTGATTTCAACAAGTCCTGCTGTTCTTGTTGCAACCTGGCGATTTCACCATTTACGACATCGAGTTTCTCTACCTTAAATTTCATTGTAAATATACTTCATCCATTTGAATTTGTCAACATATTCAAGTCAATGACAAGGACAACCGGAAAGAGCTGTCCCCATACATAAAACGGTCTTCGAGGGCAAAATGAGCCGAAAAATTTTGTTTACAAGCTTTTTTTTCAGAAAACGGGAATCCCTCGCGTTTTCGGAACTTTTTTCATTTCTAGCGATGTTTTTTTCGCCGAAATCTTTATAATTTTATCCACGGATTTTTGCGCCACGGGTGTGCGCCACATGCCCGGGGTGTATATGATCAGATTTTTTCGAAAAAACCTAAAAATTGGAGACACACATGGCAAAAAAGATGATTGCGTGTGATGGTAACGAGGCCACCGCTAGCGTAGCATTTGCTGTTAGCGAAGTTGCGGCTATCTACCCGATTACACCGTCTAGTCCTATGGCTGAGCACGCCGACAACCGCGTGTTTGAAATGCAGTCCGAAGGTGGCGCTGCCGGTACCGTTCACGGTGCTCTGCAGGCCGGTGCTTTAACCACGACCTTCACCGCTTCCCAGGGTCTTCTCCTGATGATCCCGAACATGTACAAGATTGCGGGCGAACTGACCCCCACGGTCTTCCATGTGACTGCCCGTGCCCTTGCCATGCAGGGCCTTTCTATTTTCGGTGACCATTCCGACGTGATGGCCTGCCGCCAGACCGGCTTTGCCATGCTCGCTTCCAGCTGCGTGCAGGAATGCCAGGACCTCGCCCTCGTGGCCCACGCTTCTACTCTCGAAAGCCGCGTTCCGTTCATGCACTTCTTCGATGGTTTCCGTACCTCTCACGAAGTGATGAAGATCGAAGCTCTCGAAGACGGCGTTATCCGTAACGTCATCGACGAAAAGTACGTGAAGGCTTGCCGCGAACGCTGCCTCACTCCGGACCGCCCGACCATGCGCGGTACCGCACAGAACCCGGACGTTTACTTCCAGGGCCGCGAAACGGTGAACCCGTTCTACGCCAAGGTTCCGGAAATTGTCCAGAAGTACATGGACAAGGTTGCTAGCTACACTGGCCGTCAGTACCACATTGTCGATTACGTCGGTGCACCCGACGCTGACCGCGTGATCATTTCCATGGGTTCTTCGACCTGCACCATCGGTGACACCGTCAAGTACCTCAACTCCAAGGGCGAAAAGGTCGGTCTCGTGAACATCCGCCTGTACCGCCCGTTCCCGATGGAAGCCGTGGTTGCAGCCCTCCCGAAGACCGTCAAGAAGATTGCCGTCCTCGACCGCTGCAAGGAACCGGGTTCCGCTGGTGAACCGCTCTTCCAGGACGCCCTGACCGCTATCTCCGAAGCCGTGATGGCCGGCAAGATGGCTATGCCGAAGATGATCGGCGGCCGCTACGGTCTCTCTTCCAAGGAATTCACCCCGGCCATGGTCAAGGCCATCTACGACGAACTCGCCAAGGCCGACCCGAAGGCTCGCTTCACCGTCGGTATCAACGACGACGTTTGCCACACGAGCCTCACCATCGACCCGAACTTCAAGCTCGAAAGCGACTTCTTCCAGGCTATGTTCTTCGGTCTGGGTTCCGACGGTACCGTGGGTGCCAACAAGAACTCCATCAAGATTATCGGTAACGAAACCGACAACTACGCCCAGGGCTACTTCGTTTACGACTCCAAGAAGTCCGGCTCCATGACCACCTCTCACCTCCGCTTCGGTAAGAGCATCATCGACGCCCCGTACCTGATTGGCGAAAACGAAGCCGACTTCGTGGCATGCCACCACACTCCGCACCTGGAATCCGTGAACATGCTGAAGTACGCGAAGGATGGCGCGACCTTCCTCGTGAATACTCCGCATTCTGCCGACACCGTGTGGGATACCTTCCCGCGTCCGGTGCAGGAAGAAATCATCAAGAAGCACCTCAAGGTGTACGTGATCGACGCCTACGCCGTTGCCGCAAAGACCGGCATGGGCCGCCGCATCAACACCGTGATGCAGACCTGCTTCTTCAGCAAGCTCGGTAACGTGCTCGATGCCGAAACCGCCATCAAGTACATCAAGAAGTATGCCGAAAAGACCTACGCCAAGAAGGGTCAGGAAGTGGTCCAGAAGAACTGGGACGCTATCGACGCCTCTCTTGCTAACCTGTTCGAAGTCAAGGTTCCGGCCGCTGTCACCAGCACGAAGGAATTCCGCGCTCCGATCCACGGCGACGCTCCGAAGTTCGTGAACGAAGTCACCGCAGAAATCATCAAGGGCAACGGCGAACTCCTCCCCGTCTCCAAGATGCCTTGCGACGGCGTGTTCCCGACCGCTACCACCAAGTACGAAAAGCGCGACCTCGCCCTCAACATCCCGTCCTGGAATCCGGACGCTTGCGTGCAGTGCGGCAAGTGCGCCATGGTCTGCCCGCATGCAGCCATCCGCGTGAAGGTTGTGGACGAATCCGCAGTGAAGAACGCCCCGGAAGGCTTCAAGTACACCCCGGCCAAGGGCTTCAAGCTCGAAGGTTCCGACAAGCCGGTGTTCGCTATTTCCGTGTCCAGCTACGACTGTACGGGTTGCGGCGTTTGTACGCAGGCCTGTATCGGTAAGGACAAGACCGACGAGACCAAGAAGGCCATCAACATGGTGCCGCAAGAACCCATCAAGGTTCAGGAAGGCAAGTGCTGGGACTTCTTCGTCGACCTCCCGGAATTCGACCGCACCAAGGTCAACAAGAACCTGGTCAAGCAGGCCATGCTCCTCGAACCTCTGTTCGAATTCTCCGGCTCCTGCGCAGGCTGCGGCGAAACCGCTTACGTGCGTCTCGTTTCTCAGCTCTTCGGTGACCGCATGATCGTTGCCAACGCTACGGGTTGCTCCTCCATTTACGGCGGTAACCTCCCGACCACTCCGTGGGCAAAGAACAAGGAAGGCCGCGGTCCGGCTTGGGCGAACTCCCTCTTCGAAGACAACGCTGAATTCGGTCTCGGTATGCGCCTCGCTATCACGAAGCATGCCAAGCAGGCTTTGAGCCTCCTCGAAGCCGTGAACGTTCCTGCCGAACTCAAGGAAAAGCTCACGACCCAGGACCAGTCCGACGAAGCCGGCATCAAGGCCCAGCGTGAAAACGTCGCCGCCCTGAAGGCTGCTCTCGCCGGTGCAACCGACGAAGCATCTGTCAGCCTCCGCGACGAATTCGCCGACTACCTCGTGAAGAAGTCCGTGTGGATCTTCGGTGGTGACGGTTGGGCATACGACATCGGTTACGGTGGTCTCGACCACGTGATGGCCACGGGCGAAAACGTGAACATCTGCGTCCTCGATACCGAAGTGTACTCCAACACCGGTGGACAGGCTTCCAAGGCCACGAACCGTGGCGCAGTCGCCCTCTTCGCCGCCGCCGGTAAGCGCGCCGGCAAGAAGGACCTCGGCCTCATCGCCATGAGCTACAAGAACGTTTACGTGGGCCGTATCGCCCTCGGCGCAAACGACGCTCAGGCCCTGAAGGTTCTTCAGGAAGCAGAAGCTCACAATGGTCCGTCCCTGATCATCTGCTACTGCCCCTGCATCAACCACGGTTTCGATCTCAACAGCCAGCTTCAACACCAGAAGATGGCCGTAGATTCCGGTTACTGGACTCTGCTCCGTTACAACCCGGCTCTCGCCGCCGAAGGAAAGGCTCCGCTTATCCTCGACTCCAAGAAGCCGACGATTCCGGTTGCAGAATACATCTACACCGAAAACCGCTACAAGCAGCTCACCCGTAACAATCCGGAAGTGGCCAAGAAGCTCGCCGACGACCTCCAGAAGGAAGTTGACGCCCGCTACGCATTCTACGACGCCATGTCCAAGGATACGGAAGGGCTGATCAGCCTGTAATCGGTTGACGATTGATTAAAACGCCCCGTCACGATGAGTGGCGGGGAGTTTTGTTGTAAGAATGAAAAATTTCGGATTTCAATTTTTAAGAAATTCTTTTGGGCATTCTCCGATAATTATTGCATTTATTCTATACGTCAAAGTTGTATCATCTAGGCGATTGCCTTGACACTGAAAACGGATTTTCCAATACAGGTCCATTTTCTTTCCATACATAGCCTGCACTTCTTTTTTTTGCTCAATTTCATTAGCAAAAAAAATCTGTTTCCCAACAGATGCTTTTAAATCCATTGCTGGAGGTTGTGGCATGGAAATCGTTCTGAGTCCAGCACTCCCTAAATGAGAGCACGATGAAAACGACAAAAAAGGAAACGCTTTTCCAGGGAGACCCGTTATGCTATATGACGGCTTTGACCAGGAACCACACACACAACTCACAGAGTCTTTCAAATTCCATGACGGCGTTTTTTCCGCTGGTTTAGCATTCAGAACATAGACAGAATACGAACTTGAACAATCGCCGCAATCTTCGCAACCAAAAGCAACACACAACTCAACATTTGAATCTTGAGCATAGATAAAACTACAAAATAAAAGTGCAAATAGTTTTTTCATACACGCTTACAATTTCTGGCATGATTGCGAAAACCAGATTGTCTTTTGATCAGCAATGGCTTTGTCAATATTAATTCGCTCATGGGAGGTATTTAATGAATAAACAACATAAACATCAATGGTTGTTTGTGTCATGCATATATTCAACCCAACAAGAATCAAAAACAAACTTGAAACGAATGGAATCCTTAAGAATATCGACTTTTTGTGACTTAAGGCATTGGGCTTGCTTGTTGAATTTTTCCTGAACATTTTTTTTCTCCTCGTTCAATTTGGCTTGAGTCAGCTCTTTCCCTTGCACAGACTCTGTTTTTGAGCACGAAAGCAAACAAATAAGGGAAAGAAGAACAAGAATTTCCTTCATTTTTCCAACCTCACCATTTATTCACCGAAACATCTTTTATCGAGAAAATTATCTTGCGGCAAATTCCCTCGTCAACGGAATCTGGATAGTAATGAAATTCCGCATACCGAGTTGTAACAATCTTAAAATCTCTTGAGTAATTTCTTGCGGCCAAGATCATTATTTTCTTTTTGCCATGTTCATCTAGCGTATCCAACTCCCCTACCAACCTATAGTCAGACGACAAGGATTCCTTATCAGAAAAAAGATGCGAATGCGGGGTCAGATAGTCATTCTTATAATAAAGGATTGCCTTGCCGCGAGTATCCTTAATCCAGGCAAAACGAGACAACCTATTTTCATACATTTCAACATGCAGATTATTGGGAATCCACAATTTTTCATATTTGTCCTGAAAGACATACCCTTTCTTTACGTCACAAGATGCGATACCAAGCAACACGAGCCCTAAAGGGAAAAGGGCTATAATCAATGCCCCAACAATTTGAAATATTTTAGCCTTCATACGCCCCAAATCATAGAAAAATTACAAACATTTGTACTAAAAGCTAGTCCGGGATAAACTCGGGGTGAAGGATCCAGTCCTGGATTCTTCCACCTTCGGTGTCAGAATGACGAATGTGAAAACGCCCCGTCACGATGAGTGGCGGGGTGTTTTTCATTTACCTGCAGGCCAGCTTACCTTGCAGCAGCTCCCTTTGCAGCCATGTCGCATTTCATGTACTGAAGGTCCTGCAGCAGATTCGCGTCCTGCCCACCGGACAAGGCGACGGCCTCGTTCATGAGTCGCAGGGCCTCGTCTGTTTTCCCGAGGCGGTACAAGGCAAGTGCACGCCCACCCATGGAGTAGGTGTCGTTGCTATTGATTTCCAGCGCTTTATCGTTCGCAGCGATGCAATCGTCGTAATTGCCGCACATGAACTCGCTGTATCCCCTAGCCCTGTAAGTATCCGCATTATCCGGCTCCAGTTCCTGCGCACGTTTCAACGCAAAAGCGGCTTCCTGGAATTCGCCCTGCGGTATCAGCGAACTTGCAAATTCCAACAAAGCTGCAGCATTGTCGCACTTGGAATACTTCGTTTCCATTTCCTTGAGAGAAAGATTATATGCGCAATATTCATTCTCTTCATAGATGCTGCCCTTCATCGTGAGGCGCGTATTCGGGCAACCGCCGAGGCACTTGGAACCGTAAATGCACTTTTTGCAAGAGCCCGAAAGCTTGTCCTTTGTCAAGTGACGTCTCCATTTAAATGCATTTTCGTCTTCCCAGATATCCCGCAACTTTCTTTCGCGGATATTCCCTTCGACAAACTCCTTGGAGCGGATAGATGTACAGCCAAGAATACTGCCGTCATGCAATATTCCGAAGCCGCGGACACCCGCATTGCAGCCGTCCCACAAGGAATAGCCATCGGATTGGTAGGATATGCGCCTAGTCTCGAGATCCTTCGATGAGTAATACCCGATACAGTCGGCCGGATAGATGCGAATCCTCCCCTCCTTTGCCGTATTGTAGCAGAAGTCGATGATATCCCGAATCTGCCTCGGTTCGAGCAGCCAGTCTGGGCGCTTTTTCAGGTTCCCCATCGGCAAACCGATCTGCACCTGCCAGGTTTTGACGCCCATGCGGATGAGTTCCTCCTTCAAGTCCGGAAGAATGTCGATGTTCTGCTTCGTGATGGTCGTGACGGCACCGGTCTGGATTCCGAGTTCCGTCATGGCTGCGAAGGCCTGCCGCGCATGCTCGAAGGCACCCTTCATCCTGATCTTGTCATGGATTTCAGGGACGCCGTCGATACTTATCGCGACAGTAGATATCCCGTTTTCTTTTAACCTTTGGGCCATCTTCTTGTCCAAAAGCCAGCCGTTCGTAATCATGTTCACCAGGACGCCATTCTGCGAAAGCCTCTTCACCAGTTCGGGAGTGTCCGCTCTCGTAAGAGGCTCGCCTCCAGACAAGGTAATCCACATGAGCCCAAGTTCTGCGATCTGGTCGCACAAGTCAAGCGCTTCCTCCGTACTCAATTGTCCCGGGAGCGCACCCGCACAGGAAGAGCCGCAATGTCCGCAACGCATGTTGCAACCCATCGTCACCTCCCAAACGGCGGTGACGGGCCTATACCCGATATTTGCCATTAATAAACCTCCAAACTGCCAACAGGCAGTTCTGATTTCCAGTCAAACCCCATCCCATAAAGGGACGGGGAAATCTCAATTAACCCTTTTTCTTCAAATCGCAGATAAACCCGTATTTGACCCTCGGGAATCCGTAGGCAACCACCGGCTTAGCGTCACCGCGCGGGAATCCGTACTTAAGGTTTATATCCGGATAACCGTACTTTATGTTCTGATTCGGGTAGCCGTATATAAAGGAGACAGACCGCGCGCAGGAATCGTCACAACACTGCGTCGCATCTTGCCCTCCGTAGGGGTAACCATACTTAAAGTTTACATCCGGATAACCGTACTTCATGTTCTGATTCGGGTAGCCATACTTAAAAGCCACAGGCTGCGTTACGCAAGGATCGCAGGAATCGCAGGGATCGGAAGAATTGCAGGAATCGTCACAGCACTGCGCCGTATCCTGAGCTCCGGGGTATCCGTACTTTACAGTCGGTTCTACAGGGTAGCCGTACTTGAATGCCACGCTGCGGTTTCCCAGAACGACACCATAAGGCATTGCCGAATTGCACACGGGATCGACCGCGTCGTCGCAGTTCTCGCTGAACTTCGCAAAATCTTCCGAATCCTTGGGAATGACAGTCACATTCACATCGACTTTCTGCTTCGCCGAAGTCATGTCAGACAAATTGATTAGCGTGAACCCGATTTCTGCCTTATCTTTCACAGCAGAAAGTGCGCCGAACCAAAATCTCTGAATTACAGGTGCAACCCCAGCCGCCGTCGGAATTGTCTCCATTCCAATCAGAGCAATCCCCTGCGGGAGCCGCGTCAGGCACCACCCCCAACAGGTGGAACCGAGCATCGATTGCAGGTCGATCGAGAACGACTTACCCTGTAATACTATCATTTCTTTTGCCATAGAATACCTCCATTTGATGGTTTAGTTGAAGACCTTTCATTATCCCGATTTCGCCCGCTGGTGAACATATACAACAGAATGGCGCAGGCCATCGGCATCACGTAACCGATATACGAAGAAATACCGGGCTTGGAAACAAGCAGGTTGTAGAGCCCGTGGACAGTCACCGACAGCGAGAACACTCCCGCAATCCCCGCAAAAGAGAAAATGTTGTACCTTTTCAGGAACCGGATTCCCTTGGCAACCGCCACCAAAGTGACTATATGCATCACGCCGACAGCCGCCCCGCGAATCAGGACATTCGTAAGCTGTGGCGCACCCGACGAAAGGATAAAGCAGCAGTTTTCAAAAGTCGCGAAACCGGCCCCGATACCCACCGCAAAAAGGTCGGTCTTGTCGCCGGACGATTCGAACATATATATGCAAAACAGAATCGTCAGCAGCTTCATGGATTCTTCTATCATCGGAGAAAGGAATATGGAGGTGTCTTCGGGGCCAAACCCGGACAGAGCCTCGATTGCCCCCGCAATATATGCCGAAATAATGCAAGCGAGCATCCCGGCAAGGAAACTGGCGACCATACGGCGGGCGTTCCCCTTGGTAAAAAGCATGGTTACGGCCAGCGGGACCGCTATGCATATCAGGATATTTTCAGCATAGAGCATCGGCTGCAATCTCCTTTTTCATCGACATCGGCAACAGGAGCAAGGCAATCGTATTCGCCAAGTATGCAGCCTGGTAGCTATAACCGTAACTCGAGAACATCACCAGATTCGTCCATAACAAGAATGTCGACGCAACAAAGATGTCCTTCTCCTGGTAACTCTTGAGCCCGAGCCACGCCATTACGGCAAACATCAAACCAAAACACACCGATTCGATAAAAAGATGGGCGAACCCGCCAACAAGAATCAGCACAACGTGCAACACCACGAAAGATATGCACGCCACGAAAGCCGACTTAATCTCGTGCGGCGTCATGGAACCCCTGGTGCGTAAGCCGCGTATCAGAACCCACACGAAATAGACATACGGGATTCCGAACACGATATCTTGCAGCCACTCCCCCGACCACACAATCCATAGCGCAATGTTCGCCCCGATAAAGAGGGCGGCAAACAAGACCTCCCCCATCCGAACCGCCTTGTCACGCAGCATCGTGTTCAGGCCCGCCGACAAAAGCAGGATAACGGAGCATTCCGCAATCTCGTTGGCCGCAATGGGCATGCGCGTACCCGGTTTCAGCGTGTCGTAAACAATCCAGTACAAATCGCTCAGGAGGTAGCTCACCATCGCCAAAAAAAGGAAAAACGGCAGGAACGCCGTCTTTGCCCTTATCATCGGCGCAACAAGCCGCACAACAATGACCGACAACACAAAAATCTGCAATCCAGTCAATATGAAGTTCAACAGAATCAGGCTACTCATCGCAGGAATTCTCCCGCTTGACCCTATTCACGTGCAAGGCGAGTTGAGTAACCAGCACTCCAAAAACAAAAGCAAGCACGCCGATAATTACGTAGCCAGCAAATTGCATGTTTTTCCCATCCTTTCGTACATGGCGCGAAGGGACTCCTTGCCCCTGGCCAAGAGATTGTAAGTCTGCTTGATGTTCTTTTTTATTATCAGGCTGATCTGTTCCGGCTTCATGCCCTCGAAATAGAGGAGGTAAAGAGCCTGCCTGTAGCCCGAATCAATCTTTTCCATCGCCCGATACAGCAGCGCATCACTTTCGTTTTTCAGGAGCCTGGCCACAGGTTGGCAACTCGAATCCGCCTCGAGATTGCAGAGGACATCGTTATTGGAGAAGATAAACCTGATTTTCCGTTTGCGCAAATAGAGCAAGGCCTGCTTTTTGGCAATCGCATAGAGCCACGTCTTGAACGATGCGTCGTCTTTTTCCTTGTAGCGGGCCGTACCCGACACCAGGATTGCAAAAGTATCCATCATCAGTTCTTCGGCTTCGTCCGAATTCTGGACAATTCCATAAATAAACAGGGTCAACCCGTCTCTATATTTATCGAAAAGCGTGACAAGCGAATTTTGGTCATTTTCGCTCAAAAAATGCATATAGAGCAATCCATCGGTATCGTACATCAATCCAGCCTCCAGCAAAAACAAGGCTGCATTGTCACAAAAATAAAAGACATAGACGGACTTCTCATATGCAAGACTTTTCGACTCGTAACATTATTTTATTAAAAAAATATACAATAACGTTGTTATAAAGTCAATAATGCGCAACGAGATAAATTCTTGGTTTGTATTACATTCGACATCATATCTATTCTATATACGACACAAATTTTGTAAATATTTTTTTATACAAAATAATGAGTAAAAATCAAAAAAAAAGCAATTAATGGAGTGCAGATGGGCTATAGCCCACACAAAAATCAACATCAAAAAAAAAGGAAAACAAAATGAATAGACATAAAATGTTGCACGGAGGATGGGTCGTCGACGTAAGGAGATGCGGTTGGGACGAAGATATCCAAAAAGCCTACGAACAGCTGAACCTCCTTCCCGGAACAAAATACGAGCCCATCGCCCAAGTGGCCAAGCAGGTTGTCGCAGGGCTCAACTACATCACCGTTGGCGAGCAGACAATCAAGGGTACACCTGAGAAAAATCAAGTCTGCATATCGTTCTGGAGCCAGGTAGATAAAGAAAGAACCACTTCTATCCTCTCTATCATTCCGATTAAGGACGGCGCACCCGTCACTCTGCCCGATGGCCAAGTAGTCGACTGGGCGATGTACGACAAAGCTTAAACAAAAAAACAAAAAACATCAAAAAAAGGAACATAAAATGATAAGACATAATCTCAAACCAGGCGGATGGCTAGTCAATGTAAGGAGAGCAGGCTGGGACGAAGACATCAAGAAGGCCTACGAACAGCTGAACCTCCTTCCCGGAACAAAATACAAGCCCATCGCCCAGGTGGCTACGCAGGTTGTCGCAGGGCTCAACTACATCACCATCGGCGAACAGACTATCGCAAATTCACTTAAGACAAGTCAAGTTTGCATACTGTTCTGGAGCCAGGTAGATAAAGATAGGACCATTTCTATTTGCTCTATCGTTCCGATTAAGGACGGCGCACCCGTCACTCTGCCCGACGGCCAAGTAGTCGACTGGGATAAATACAACTCCTAAACAAAACCCACTAAGCGCCCGGGAATATTCCCGGGCGTTTTTTAACAATTTTTTACAAATAAAGTATGAGAAAAAAGGAGGATTTATGCTATAAATATAGAGAAGGAAAACTTGACAATATGAAATACACAACAGAGAATGCACTGAACGAAATAAAAAGGCGCGCAAGGCGAATCAAACGGGAGCACAACAGAAAGGTAACCCGACTTTTGGCATCATCCGCCTGCCTGTCGCTAATAGCCCTCTTTGCCATGATAGGCATATTTTCGGGCTCTGAGCTACCCGAAACGCAAACCATGTACGGATCAATAATACTGCAAGCAAAGACAGGAGGGTACGTGTTGATTGCAGTTTTGGGCTTTTTTCTGGGAGTTTTGGCAACGCTTTTAATCAATCATTCAAAAAAGAAGAAATGCAAATTCTAGCAATTGCAGAATTACATCAAAACCGCAATAAAGGCCTGGAGCGAACAATTCGCTTCAGGTTTTTTGCATGCAGCGCATTCCAAAAAAAGTTTAACTATCTTTTTTGATAAACTCTCGAGATCCCCCCATGACGGCAACGCAGCCCCAAGCTCATTCCTCCCCCATGCGGCCACTTACGGCCGTGTGCGTCGCGGTATTCGCGATGGCGCTTGCCGCCGTGTTCGCCGGGTGCAGCAACAGCGGGTGCGCGTGGGACTACAACTGCAGCGAGGCCGAATACCTGCCCATCGACGACAGCGAATACCCCTATGCGGGCCTCCCGAGAATCGTCATCGAGACCGAAGGCCTGCGCGAAGTCAGGAACCGCGAGACCGAAGTCCCCGCGAGGCTGCAAATCTGGGGCGAAACCGAGCCCGAAAGCGACGTGATGGAGCTGACCATCCGGGGGCGCGGGAACACCTCCTGGCAGATGATGCCCAAGAAAAGCTACAAGATCGAATTCCTGCAAAAACAGGCCCTGCTCGGGATGCCCGAAGACAAAGACTGGGCGCTCGTGAGCAACTACGCCGACAAGACGCTCATGAAGAACGCGCTGGCGCACCGGCTGGCATCCCGGCTGCACGTGCGGTATTCCCCGCGGAACAGGTTCGTCGAGCTCTACCTGAACCGCGAATACCTCGGCGTCTACCTGCTTATCGAAACAGTCAAGGTCGCGGAGCAGCGCGTCAACATCCCCAAGAAAAGCGACTCGTACCTTGTAGAAGCGACGCAGAACCCGCAGTCCTGGGACAAGGTTGTATATTCCGACGTGTTCCACCCCGACTCCCTCGACATGTCGTTCGCCGTGCACCACCCCAAGGACGCCTCCGACGAGGCGCTGGACACGCTCCAGCAGCACATCAAGAAGTTCGAGAAATTCATCAAGGCGATGAAGACGTACGAACCGAACGACCTCGGCAAATGGCTGGACATCAACGAGTGCACAAGGCACTACTGGGTGCAGGAATTCACCAAGAACCCCGATGCGAAGGGCTATTCGAGCCTGTACTTCACGTGGGTCAAGGGCGGGCCCATCCGCATGGGGCCCGAATGGGACTTCGACCTCGCCTTCGGAGGCCACAACAACGACACCACGAACCAGTCCGACAATATGTACATCAAGATCGGCTACTGGCATTCATACATTTTCAGGGATTTCGACGCGGCAAAATCCCGCGTGTATTACTGGCGCGAGAACAAGAAAAGGTTCTCGAACACGCTCGATGCCGTCGATTCGCTGTACAGCCTGCTGCAGGGCGCCGCGGAAAACAACTTCAAAAAGTGGAAAATACTCCAGAGCACCGAATACGAATACCACCGGCACGCCTACGGCTCATACGCAGACGCCGTCGAAGATCTGAAGGCATGGATCAAGGAACGCTACGACTGGATAGACGAAGAAATGTCCGTATCCAAGAGGGCGTACTGAGAAACGGATAAGGCCTCGCAGTTCATTATTTTTTGAATAAATTTATATTTCTTTGTCCGTAATTCCCTTGTTCGAAGTACAAAAAATATTATATTGCGGTCACAGAACTTTTTTAGGAGAAAATCTCATGAACAAGATTTTTGTTTTAATCCTTATCGCCACCTCGATGTGCTTCGCTACAAGAATCGGAGTCTTGAAAGGCAAATCGGCCTGTGCAGAACAGATTACCATCCATCTTGATACCGAAGACAAGAACGGCAGCACCGGGATAGTCCAGCCCCAGCTCGAACCGGGCGTATTTATCCTAACCTCCAATTTGGTCGCGAACGGAATCGAATCGACAAGGTCCGACATCACATTCAAGTATTGCGTCTTGAACGTCGCCGACAAGGAACTCACCACGGGTTCGCGCCGCGTTCCCTACGATTATGCAGTCCTGATGCTGGATAGCAAATGCCCCGCAGGGACATACAAGTTCAAGCGACATCACGACACAGAGGACAAAGGAAACAGCAACTACTACAGAGGGAACATTTATCCGAACGTCGTGAACGACAATGCCGACTTGTATTACTGCTTCGTGCCCGCAAGCAGCGGTGCCACGGCATCATTCCCGTTTGAAGGCTACGGCATTTTCGCCAACACTTACAAGACCGCCCGTCGTTACGCGGGCAACACCATTTCCGTATACCAGACCGAGCTTACAGAATTCTACATAGACGACGAAGACAGCGGCAACAGCAACGGCTGGGACTATTACGGATATTCCAACGTTTCGGGAATTTCGCAAATCATAAGCGGCGGCAAGAATACGACCATGCACGTCTCTTACTGGGGATTCGTCTACGTCGACGGGATTATAATGACCAAGGCCAGCAGTGCGGAAAATCCCGCCGCGCCGGCTAGCGCGGAACAGCTGGCGGCCCCGACGCTCAAGGGATTTGACCACTCCGCCATCGCAGTCGACCTCAAGTCCGCAGGCGATGTCAGGATTTCTGTCGCCAACGTCAACGGCGCCGTCGTCGCCAACATCGTAGAAAGCGGCCTCCAGCCGGGTGTACACCAGATCAAGTGGAACTCGGGCGCCATCCCGAACGGCCGCTACATCGTGACCATCAAGCAGAACGGCATGGTCAACGCTAAGAACGTGATTCTGAAGTAATTACAAGCGACAAATGCGCTACACCGGGGCTGCTTCGAGCATCTGCTTCATGAGCGTCTGGTAGCCGATGCCCGCGGCGGCGGCACGCTTCTTGTAGCGCTCGATTACGCCTACGGCTCATACGCAGACGCCGTCGAAGATCTGAAGGCATGGATCAAGGAACGCTACGACTGGATAGACGAAGAAATGTCCGTATCCAAGAGAGCGTACTGAAAAACAGATAAGGCCTAGCGGTCCATTTTCAGGAAGGAGATCGGGCTGAAATCCTCCGTGACGGTTTTCACCTTCGGACGCTCGAGAAGAGACTTCCCGACCTTGGGGACCTTCGTTGTCGTCGTGCGCTTAGTAGTCTTTTTCTCAGCCATACTTACTTACCCTTCCTGCTCTTCTTCGCCGGCCTTTTTCCGGCATCTTCGGTTTTCGCGCTGTGCTTCACTTCGCATTGGATAGGCTCGACCTGCCTGACCCAGACGCTGTCTTCCAGGCTCACCTTCACGGGCGATTCCGAGAGCACCTTCACCAGGGAATCGGCCTGCACCTTGATAGGCGTTTCGGACTGGATTCTCACCACGTCGGCCGGCTTGTCGTCAAGGCCCATCCGAATGAGGAACGTGAGCGACAGCGAAACCATCGTAATCATTATAAATATAATTAGATGCCTGTAGCAAAAGACCTTCTGGTCGTTGCACTTGATGTTTTTCGAGGTCGCTTCGAGCTGCTGCTCGTAAAGCACGTCTTCAATCTCGGCATTGAGGACCTCGTCGGTGGGTTCAATGTCTTGTTCCTTAAGCTGGTTAGCAAACTTTTCCATGTAGTCATGCAGTACGGCCGGGTCCGAAACGTATTCGTACTTGTAGCCGGTCTGGTGCCTGTACACGAAAATGAAGCAGATGACCACGCCGGCAATGGACACGAGCAGGAACAAATAGAACAGGAAGCTCAAGAAGAAATTTGAGTTGTCGGGAATGTGGCTGAAGAAATACCCCAAACAGCCGACCAGCACTGAAATGAAGGCTATCGGGACAGAAATCATGCTGTTCAGCTCGTTCTTGCGCTGAAGTTCTCGTTCGTACCGTTCTTTTGTTTCTTGATGAAGAATGTTCTTTTGTTCCATATCATTTATAAATATATCGCCTTTCTGCGGAAATGGAACCACCATAAAAAAACATTTACGAACAAGCGCCCTAAAATTTCCCCTCAAAAAAAATGCTTTTTTTATTTACAAAACCGAAAAATCGGCTTATTATCACGTCCAAATTTCACCTACATCCCTAGAAATCATGTCGTAGATTTCTAGCTGGTGCTTATACCGGTAGTTCCGGCAAATAGAGGCAGCTACAGACTTTTTTTGTCTGGCACTGTATTGCTTCAGCCTTTCAGTCCTTTGTTGTTCACTTAAAGTTTTAAGCCGTGCAAAATGCTTTTGCTTGAAAAATTCCACACCAGATGTAATAACCGTATTAACCAAGCTGGTCATAAAGTCATGGCCACGGATATAAAGATAAGCATCTTCAGGTGCAACTCCCTTTTCATCACGGAGCTTTGTTTCAAACAAATTCTTTGCATTTATTTCGGAGCAATACCTTGCTTCAATATCACGCACCCTGTTGTCTACTTCAGCCTTGATTTGCAGCAGCAAAGACTCGAACTCATGCCACAACGATACAGCGTCAATTGTGGACATATCAACATTAATCTTTGTCTTAGGCAAAACAGAACCCCAATCCCTGGGCGTAAAATCATGGATTCCTTTGCCACACAAATAGGCAGACCAGACAAGCAGTGGATAGACAATACAGGAGAATTGTTTTAAAAAGCCACAGAAATCAAAGGTTACATCTTCTTCCGTTAGATTGCTGCAAAAATCTTTTAACGACCCCGAGAAGCACAGCAAGTTTTCAATTGAATAAGCGTATGTCTGAACCAGGTACTTATTTGTTGTCAGCAATTCACCATATTGGGTCGAGTCCGAAAGCAACCAGTCGTAATCGCTATCTACGCACCCAATGTACCACTCGTTAAAATCCGGCGAAAGTTTCATAATATGCGACTTGCCATTGCCGTTCTTTTCGCTATTATCGCCATCCGATCGTGTAAAATAGGGATTGAAATGAAAATCCTTATTTGGGCATAAGTCGCTCAGCAAATCTTTCCAAAAAGAGGCGTCAATGTTGTCTTCGACCTCAACCGTCACACGATTGGGGTTGCCCGTCAAAACGGCTGCATTTTTCGAGTAACTCGGATTATATCCAGAAGTCAGCGTCGACATTATTTCACTTGCGAATCAGTTGTTCAACTTCTTTCACGCAATCATGCCAACCAGTAATCACACTCGGGGCATGAGTAGAAAGAATAATCTGCATATTGGGGTTGAGCTTATGCAGTTCCGTAACCAGAATTTCTTTCCAGTCGATATGCATGCTCAAGTCCGGCTCATCCATAAAGAAAATGCAGGGGGAATTTTCTGTATTACTCACCATCAACAAAATGAGCAATATCTGTTTTTCTCCCATTGAAAGGCCTTCAACACCAATAATCTCGCCTTTCTTCTTGAATGAAAAATCACTTTCAAAAGGCTTGTCATAATCCACGAAGAATTTTTCCAACGATTTGAATATTTTTAAATAGAGCTTAGTATAATATACTAGAGTTTCAATCGGATTCCCCACCCCTTTTTCTCGCTGACTTACAATCTTTTCTGCAATCTTCGAAATAAAGCCATTTCGTATATTTATCTGGTCTTTTATCATCAAGTCAAGCAAAACGGAATCATCGATTTTATTGACAGAAAAAAGTTTTTCATATTGATGAACTTGGTACAACCGTTGTTCAAACGTATTCAGATAAAAAACTTGTATCTCATTTTTCCAATCTTCAGCGGTGATTTTTTCTTTTTTTTCATCAAAAAAAGAAAATGCATCATCACGGACAGTGTCTTCTGAGTTTTTTTTATTCCACACCAAAGACCATCCGTTATCGAATGTCAAGCAAACATTATCAAACAGTTTGGAAAAGAAATCATCTTGCTTGTTATTTATTATGGTATTCGACAGAAGGCTATAACAGATCCTCAAGATAGAAGTTTTACCACTACCATTCTTTCCGCCAAGTATGTTGACCTGCGGGTCGAGATCCCACACGAAATTGCCCTTGCCAAAGAAATTTGCAATCTCTATTTTCGTTATTATAGCCATAATAAGTTCCTACACTATAAATCTAATAAATTTACAGCACAAGGAACAGCGAAGGGCCTTTTTCGCCCACAAAACACGATTTTGCACCATTTTGTAGAAAAAACTCATGATTTATGGAAGAAAAACGAAAACGAGCCCGTTTTTTCCATCCCCTCAAAAAAAATGCTTTTTTTTATTTACAAAACCGAAAAATCAGCTTAAAGTGCGGCATTCTATTCTATCTTATGCGCCAAATGAAAAAAACTGGCGATAAAGACTCCTTTTTCAACAAAATTATGCAACCGCGCGTCTTGTTCTTCGTCGCGGGATTCTTCATCGCATTATCTTTTTTGGCCCCGGCTCTTTTCACGAGGCCATGGGGCTTGTTCACGTTCAACGTAAAGACGAGCTATATCGGCGAGACCTTCGGCATCATGAACCCGTTCATCGCCATCGCGGCGGCAATCATCACGTACGCCGCCTTCTGGGCCCAGTTCAAGGCAAACCAGGACATGCTCGAGAACAACAGAATCCAGCACGAAACAGACCTAGCGAAACAAGAAGAAGAAAACAACCACAACCAGAAACAGCTCGCAATCAACCGCTTCTACGAGATGCTGCAAATCCACCGCGATAACGTCAAGGAGCTGGAATGGTTCGTCGTCGAGGGCGACGGAAGCATCACCAGGATGAACGGCCGGCAGATATTCGCCTACCACCTGCTCGAATACAACCTCATCTATTCCATCCTGGACACGCTTTACCCTACACAAGACCCTGAAAAGGATGATGCAACCAAGGCAAAGAAAGCGTACGAAATTTTCTACAAGGGCGCAAACGACGCGCAATTGAGCCTCGTAAAAAGGGCCAACATAAACAAAGCCATCGCCAGCTGCGCAAGTCCACAATATTTCATAGGAAAGGTAGCGGGCATTCTAGGCATCAGCAACGACACCGCGAAAGAGCACGCAAAACTCGTCGATTCCCTGAAAGACATATACGCCAACAAGAACTTCTTTATAGCGCAGCCGCCGTTCAGGGGGCACTTCGAGGAACTCAACAATTACTACCGCCACCTGTTCTTGACCGTAAAGACGGTCGTAAAGGTTGAAAAAAAATACCTGGAATACAACGAAAAGCGCGACCTGTTGCGAATCCTGCGGGCGCAGCTCACCAACACCGAGCAGGTAATGCTGTGCTACAACTGGTTTTCCGGAAACGGCCGCCAATGGGAAGAAAAGGACGGGAACCATTTCTTCACCCAATACAGGATGGTGCACAACATCACGCCGAACAAGCTACTCCCCTTCCGCACCCCCATGAATAACGATGCTGCAGCCTACAAGAATTTCATGGCGCACTTCGGAAAAAGTGAATCCATCAAGATGTTCTGCAACAGGCAAGACCCCATGTTCGAATTCGAGGACTGGGACGGATACCCGAAATTCAATTACAACTGACTAGCGGATTCGCGAAACGAGACGGCCCGACGCGGTAACGTATATTTTCTTTCGCAAATTCCACTAAGGGGTGCGCACGGCAAATCGACGAAGCCGGCCTCAAGGACGACCTGAAAACGCTCATCCGGGGCACTGTCGAGACAGCCATCATAGAGCGCTACCGACGCAGGGAATCGTCCGTGGAGGAGTCCCTCATCGAGATGTACCTGGCAGGCGTATCCGTGCGTCGCGTGGAGGACGTCACCGAGCTCCTGTGGGGCTCCCAGCCAGCACCGGCGCAACATCCGGACGAACAACATCCTCGAACAGCTGAACCGCGAGATACGCAGAAGGACTCGTGTTGTCGGCTGCTTGCAGAAACATCCTCGGCTCGGATATGAAAACATGCTAGCATGTTTTCGCATCGCTCGCCTTGCGGCGTTTTCCCAGACGGTGAAACGGCCCTGATGCTTGTCTGCGCAAGGCTAAGGCATGTCGCCTCATGCTTCAGCCTAAATCTGAGGTTGGAACAAACTATTTTTTGCGAAAAAACCTTGACACTACCCTACTTAAAATATTCCTGTTCGATCTTGCTCAACATCGGGCAGGTCTGCCCTGCACGCAGAACAAACGCCATCGAGATTTCGTTCAACAGTCCCACGGGCACAAACACGCCCTTACTCATGTTATTCAGAAAGACATTCACATCTATCGCAAAGATCTGCGCACAGTCTACAAAGGAATCGTGATGCAGAAAGTCGTTCTCGCTCTTCAGGATCTTGGGCTGCGATTCCTCCGGCTTGAAACGGTAGCGTTCCGAATTGATGGAACAGCATACCACCAGCGATTCGGTTTTCTTGACAACCAGCAAATACTTGCCATGGTCCGTTTTTATAACAGAATTGACTTCCGAATGGACCACCGCACCGCGCTCAGAATACAAGCGCCCCGTTAACTCCTTAGGCAGTTCCATAATTAAAGCGCCTGCCTGAAGAGAATATCGTCTTTTACGTATTCGCGGAGTTCGCTGTCCGCACCAATCTCATCAAGGATTTCATCTATCCTGATGGACGTATTCATGCCCGCGTTCCGGGCCGAATTCCAGGCATGTTTGTGGGACAACTGGGTCAATTCGTCGAATGACTTGTCTTTATACAAATTAAGCGAGTAGGTCAGGGCCTCGACATCGGTCTCCGAAAGGTAATCCGCATTGACACTCTTCAGCGGCACCACGAAGCCCTTCTCGTTTTCGCGGTCGAAACGCCGGAAGGCATCGCCCTCCGACGGGTCCGGCTTCATCTCGTCGTACAAGACAGACGGCACAGGTCCATTGTTCATGGCGATATACGTGTCGCCAGTGACGGTCCTGCCGTATTTTTTCAGGTGGTACAAGTCCGCAAACCACAAGATTTTGAAAATCTTGTGCAAGCGACACTGATCCTCGGGCAACCTCGTGGCGACCCACAAGGCGGCATTGATCAGGACATCCTTGCCGAACAATGGTTTAAATGCGGACATGCGATTCCTTTCCCCTAAAAATATGAAATTTCAACATTCGAGTCAACCCCCTCTATTGGACCTAAGTCGGTTTTGTTCAAGGAATTATGAACAAATTTTGCATATAATGCACATTTGTTCACTATCAAATATGCACAAACAGATTCGGTTTGTCAATAGGTCTAAGAGATTTTTTTTTCGACTAATTAAACAATTACGGGCGTTCCCCGGCCAGGGCCGGGGCCGGGCTCTCGCGGCATAAAATTGCGGCCTCACGCCGCAATTTTTCCGCCTAGAGGGCCGAGTGCATTTAACGAGCGGCCCTCCCGGCCCTTCGGGCTTCCATCCCTAACGCTGGCCATAGCCACTAAGCAGCAGAGCCGCAAGTGGCTGGAGGCCTAATGCGAACAAATTCACTTATTCTTTCGTTTCGTTGAGACCTTTTCCCTTTGTTTTGCTCCCATTTCAAATGAGGCGCAGTATTCGCCAAGCAATTTCTGGACCGTTTCCTGCGGAATCAGTTTCTTCTTGTATTCGGCAATCAAAGTCGGGCTCATAGAACGACTCATCGCATATTCGACAACGACCTGGTCTGCCGATGGACAAAGAATCATGCCGATTGACGGATTTTCGTTGGACTTTCGGACATCCCGATCCAATGCCTCCAAGTAAAACTCAAGTTGCCCTAAATCCTTAGGATGGAACTTTGTCGTTTTGAGTTCGATCGCCACCAAGGCCTGCAAGCCTCTATGGTAAAAGAGCAAATCAGCCTTGTAGGAAGATGCACCCACCTGCAGAACATACTCCATATCAACAAACAAAAATTCCCTGCTGCCGAGTTCCAGAATGAAATTTTTCATCTGTTCCACGATAGACTTTTTCAACTTGTTTTCCGACTTGCAATTGCAAAGAATCGCTACATGATTTGTAAATGAAGTCAAGCCGATAAACTTCAATCGCATCCCGTTTTTGAATATTTTCCAATTGTGCAGTTTCCAACTGCACAAATTCAGGATTCAGTTTTGATTGGACAAAATTAAGGAAATCCTCAGACGAATATTCGTCATACAGTACATAATCAAGGCCGCAATTTTACACCGGAGCTGGGAAATCTGAAGAATTTTCCGGCTTTCCCCTTGACGGGGTCCCGGCCGGACTAGTAGCTCAAAGTACGCCGGAACAATCACATCAACCACCAGATTCCGACAACCGATCTTGTTGTCAGGATCCATGAACCACTGTTTGAGGCAGTAAATAAACAGCCTAGAAGGGGCTTACGGTCCATTATAATTCTTTCAATAAAGTCATCAACCGTCCCAACTCTGAGTAAGTATAATCTCTTCCATCCTTCTGCTTTTCCGCCATTGATCTTTCAGCATTGGCTACAGCATTATCAAGACTTCCTTTGTTCCGTTCAAAGTAGCTGTGCAAGCCCTTTCTGAAGAACTCATTTGCCTTCTTGTAAACCACACACTGATTCAAATCATTTAAAAGTTGTTCTTGATTTTCATAAGGACGCGATGTGTATCGGAAATAGTAAAGGAAGAACAACTCTGTACAGCGATGTGTTTCGAAAAACTCGACCTTACAATAAATACCTTTCTTCGGTTTGCTGATTGGTTCGGCATATTTTTTCTTTAACTTTTGATATTGAGAAAGTTCCGGTTCTTTGTCCTTCGTATCCATGTCAATAATGCAGAAGATACGATTGTAGCCTGAATCAACGCCCTCTTTTATCTTCGAGTCAAGTTCCGTCAGGTTCGTATGCTTGGGGGAGTCGGGCTTGATGGTCAAACGTTTGAACACATCGCACAAGGATTTGAAGTAATAGAATTCAGTAGGCCCTTCGCCCAAAACAAGTGCCGTTTGACGTAGTTTGCCCATATCAATCATCCAGATTTATAAAGATACTACCAAGTTCGGGCTTCGCTCCCAATCGACCAATGCGATATGAATTGTAAAGGGAAAGGTTCTTATGCAATCCAAAAGAATCACCGCGAGAATATGTCGACGATGCCGTCTCTTTGTTTTTATCAACAAACCATACAACGCCTCTGTTTTCATTAATCAAATCTTGAGATAAGAGTGTCGTTTCCTGACTCGTGATAATCAGCTGTGATTTGTCTGAATTGAAAATGAATACATTAAGATAAAAATATAACAAGTCATTGTGTAGGTTCTCTCCTAATTCATCAAGGTAGTACACATGAGAGCCGGTAATCATATCGTATAAAGCGTCCAGAATGCGTATATATTTTAGGGTTCCTTTTGACTGCCATTTGAGGGAAACATCAAAATCGCCATGGACAGAATGATTGACAAAAGCCACAGAATCGACTGTCGGCTTAAGCAACTTATCTTTCATTTTTTCGGAAAAAAATTCCCTTTTAATGTGCTCACGAAGTTCTGCCGGTATAACACTATCTTCCACAATAGGTCGATACTCCACAATGTTCAAATCAGCTTTTTGCAACATGGTGTTATAAAACTTTCGCTTCTTGGGCTCGTTATATGCATTCTTCAAGATTTCAACGGGTCCCTTATTCTCATCGCCATCCACTTCATGATAATTATCCACAATCCAACCGTGAAGGGTGTTGAAGGGGGCGACATCTTCCTTCAAGGCTGCTTTTCTGCAAACAGACAGGACACTATGGTTGTTCAAGGTGTTCTCACGAATACTGTTTTGAGTCTTGACCAGCAGTTTAAGACTTGCGCCAAACTTGATATCTGCCTGCAAGTTTTCGCCTACAAACGAACGCTCATAGAATAAAGACTTTGACTTGTTGGGATAATAGTGTAAGACCTCATTCAAAATGTATTTCTCGTTGAACTTCACATCATAATCATATCTGATGCTATTGGCAAAGAATGACACATGCATCTCTATGGGTTCATTTTTTGTGAGAACAAATGGAATGCTACTGTCAATTTTTTTGGTTGCATCTGATTTCGGTGAAACCAATATGTGAAACACTTCATTTAAGGCTAACAACATATTAGACTTGCCGGAAGCATTTGAACCATACAGGATGCCCAATTTATACAAGAATTCGCCATCGGCAACTTCTGCAACAAGCTCCGACGAGGGCCCTTTAGCTAAGAAACTTAATTCTTGCTTGTCGCGAATGGAAAGGTAATTCTTTACCCAAAAATCTCTTATCATGGACGAACCTTTCTGTATAAAATTTGTAATTACGTTACAAAAATATACAAAAAATCCACCCAAAACAAAAATATTTTGCAACAAATCGTAATATTTCTACATTTTTTACTATCTTTGTAAGAGAAAAGGGCTCCGCCCGCTAAGGTGAAGCCCAATTCAAAGGACCGAATGGTTCGGCTCCGTTTGAGTGATAGGAACCCAAATATAGCCGAAATCCTCCAATTTGTCTAGAGACAATCCATTCTTGTCTCTTTAACATCCCTTTTCGATCCACTAGACCTGCACTGCAGGTTTAGTCTTCGAATAAGGAACACCGGATCCATAAGATCCAGGAGCGATAAAATGGCAAAGAAAGTTACATCGCCTAAAATTGCGACCAAAGCTTCTCAAGCACTTCGAGATGGCCGAACCAGCAAAACTACGAAAAGCATAGCCGGTAGCGCCCTTTCGCAAAGAGAGCCGAGACGTAAATAAACGCGCAACTTCAAACCAACGAAAGGACCGCCTTACGGTGGTCCTTTTGGCTATTCCTACCCCACAACCTTCCGCTTAACCCGGCCGAGGATGCCTCGCACGCGGGTATACGCACGCTTCAAAGGTGACGGGAAGGGACAATACATCTTTATCAGCTGATCGAGGGAGCATTTGTCCAGGTTGGCAAAGAATTCGGCGCGTTTGGGGTGCGGCTTGCTGGAGCGGACGATACAGGGGTTGCCGGCGATGGCGTATTCGAGCTTGGATTCGCATTGGACAACCTTGTCGGCGACGGACTCAAACAAGGCCTTACCATGTTCGGTGTTGGTAGTGTCAAGGGTTTTTCGCAAAAATAGTTTGTTCCAACATCAGATCTAGGCTACATTTCCGTCCTTTTCCTGTTCCCGTTTCAGCTCGTTTTCCTTTTCCTGCTCGTAGAGATGCTTCATGTTCAGGTATCTCTTGGTACCCCATTCCTTCGTGGCGATATGCCTTAGCCTGGCGCACACAAGCATCAGGGCAGATTCCCC
>CACWNW010000037.1 GCA_902762305.1 Fibrobacter succinogenes
AACGACGCTGTCGAAGAAATGCTCGGCGACAAGGCCGTGTTTGGCGAATCCGGCAAGACGGTCGTGATTGAAGAATTCATGGACGGCGAAGAAGCCTCCATCTTCGTGGTTTGCGACGGCAAGGACTACGTGATTCTCTCCTCCGCTCAGGACCACAAGCGCGTCTTTGACGACGACAAGGGCCCGAACACGGGTGGCATGGGCGCGTACAGCCCGGCTCCGGTGGTGACGGACGCTCTCCTCGACGAAGTGAAGAAGACGATTATCGAACCGACCCTCAAGGGCATGGCCGCCGAAGGCAAGCCTTACACGGGCGTGCTCTACGTGGGCATCATGGTGACCTCCAAGGGCCCGAAGGTCGTGGAATACAATTGCCGCCTCGGTGACCCCGAATGCCAGATTGTGCTCCCGCTCTATGACGGCGACGTGCTTGCCTTGTTCGATGCCGCCGAAAAGGGCGAACTGGCCAAGCTCGGTGCCCCGAAGGCTCCGAAGGGCAGCTCCGCTATCGTCGTGCTCGCAAGCGCCGGCTATCCGGGCTCCTACGAAAAGGGCAAGGTCGTCACGGGTATCGAAGAAGCCGAAAAGAACGGCGCCCAGGTGCTCCATGCCGGTACCAAGATGGTGGACGGCAAGCTGGTGACTAACGGTGGCCGCGTGTTCGGCGTGGTGGGCCATGGCGAAACGCTCCAGGCCGCTCTCGACATCGCTTACGAAGCCGCCGAAAAGGTTCAGTTCGAAGGCAAGTTCTACCGCAAGGACATCGGCAAGAAGGGCCTTGCAAGACTCGCGAAGATGGCTAAATAAGAGGTAACAAAATGGATTTGAAAGAAAACGCAAAGGTCGGTATCGTTGCCGGTAGCAAGTCCGACCAGGAAACTGTAGACAAGATAACCGCCGTGCTCGACCAGTTCGGCATCGTGTGGGAATTCAACATTCTCTCTGCTCACCGCACCCCGAACGCTACGGCAAAGTATGCCCGCGAAGCCGCCGGGCGAGGCCTCCAGGTCCTCATCGGTGTCGCAGGCCTCGCTGCAGCCCTCCCGGGCGTGCTCGCAGGGCACACGATTCTTCCGGTCATTGGACTCCCCTGCGCCGGCGGCCCGCTCAACGGCGTCGATGCTCTGCACTCCATCGTGCAGATGCCCCCGGGAATCCCGGTGGCCACGGTCGGCATCGGTAACGGCAAGAACGCCGGTTACCTCGCCGCCCACATCGTCGCCATCGCAGATCCCGCAGTCCGTGAAAAGCTCGTTGCTTACCGCAAGAGCCTCGGAGACATTGACTAGTTACAATGTGGAATGTGTAATGTGAAATGTGGAATTAGATATTTCGCATCACACATCACACATTACACACCTCACATTCTTTTATGCTCTTTCGTTCCTTACGCATATACCGTCTTTTTCCCGCGCTGCTCTTTGCGCTGTCGTTTGCCGTTGCCGGCGAGCCCAACTTGCCGGAAGTCAAGGCTCCGTGGATGAAGGGCGAACGCCTGACCTTCAGTCTTGGCTGGGGCCCGATTACTGCGGGCGAGGCTACGCTCGAGGTGAAGCCGCTCCCTGACGGCAAGACGGAGTTCCTGTCGTTTGCGCGGGGCAACAGCACGATTTCCCGTATCTATCCCGTGTTCGATACGGTCTACACCCGCGTGCGCAACAAGGGACTCATGACCGAGGTCTTCCGCAAGCAGCTGCACGAGGGCAAGTTCCACAATACTTCCGTCATCCGGTTCGACCGCAAGGGCGAGAAGGCGTGGCTCTCCGACACCGTGTTCACCGACATGAAGACCCGCAAGGTCAAGCGCTCCGCCGATACCGCGGTCGCCATCCAGGGCGTGGAGCACAGCATCATGTCGGCGTTCTATTACGTTCGCACGATGCCCCTGACCGTGGGGGACACATCGCGTTTTTCGGCGGTGAGCGGCAAGAAGCGTTACGAACTGAAGGTGCTGGTTCATGGGCGCGAGAAGGTCGAGAGCGTGTTGGGCGAGGTCCCCTGCATCAAGGTGGAACCCGTGCTCGACGGCGATGGCATTTTCAACTCCAATGGCCGCATTTTCATCTGGCTTACCGACGACGAACGCCGCATCCCGGTGCTCATGGAGTGCGAAATTGCGCTCGGGAGCATCAAGGCAAAACTGAAAAAGGCGGAATAGTGTGCGAAAAGGCATGAAAAACCAAAGATTAACCAAGTTTTACAACATTGTGTTTGGAAAAATTGCCGATAATAAGTTATATTCCAAAAGTGATTTCAGAATCCGAGGCATTTAATGTTTAAAAAAGTGATTTTGCTGCTGTGTGTGCTCTGTCTCATGGCATGGGCGGCTAAGCCCAAGGCCAAGACTGCTGCCCCTGCAAAGCCCAAGGCGGCTGTTGAAGATGAGTTTGATGACAGCGACTTTGACTCTGCGCCTGCCGCAGCGGATGAGGCTGATGCTGATTCCGATGATGACGATGGCGATGCGACTGAACCCGATGGCTCGTCCTTGACTGCTTCCCAGAAGCAGGATATGGCTGCCCGCAAGAAGTTCGAAGAGGAACAGCGCCTGGACGAATACGCGAACTCGCTGCGCCGTCGTAACTGGCTCAAGGACCGTCTGGTTTTCCAGGTGGGTATGGGTTCCCGTTACCCGTTCATGGGTGAGACCGGTATGGGCATGGGCTTCGGTATCGGTGCGGAATACATTACGCGTTGGGGCATTGCTCTCTATGGTTCGGGCGGTATGCTGTTCCCGGGCGAAGACAACGACTTCGCGACGGCGGGCATCAGGCTTGAAGGTGGCTACGGCTACAAGGTGGGCCTCAACTACTACCTGTTCCCCAAGAACCCGCTTCATTTGGGCGTCTCGGCCTCTTACGGTACGGTCTACTTCGATCACCACGTGGAACCGAATGCCGAGAATGTGCGTCCCCTTATCACGGTCGATGGTTTCCAGTTCGATGTCCTGATTACCTACCTCACGAACGAATGGTACTACCTGCAGTTCTCCGTGGGTATGTACTACGCTCCCAAGCTTGGCAAGGATACCCCGGAAGAGAACCCGAGCTTGCGTTACCAGTCCGTGGGTAGCTCCAAGGTTATCTCCGCTGTGGATAACCCCGACGGTATGGGCATGAACAAGACGGGTATCGTGTTTGGCATCGCTATCGGTTACGCCCTGCCGGAATTCTTCCCGGACGATACCGAAAAGCGCCGTCGCCAGCGCGAGAAGGAACGCGAACGCTCCAAGTAATCGCGACTTGAAAATTGCTTTTGCAGGCCTGCTTCGGCGGGCCTTTTTTATTTCCAGCATCGTCATTGCGTGCTCCGGCAGTCCTAACGGTGGTGGCAATTTTCTAGATTTTGGTCCACTATGGCAACAATTCCTACTCTCAAAGAAAATCTCGTTATTGAAAATATCCGCCCGAATATCGAGGGCGGCCGTTTTATGCTCAAGCGCGAACCGGGCGATACCGTGACTCTCCAGGCCGACATCTTCCGCCACAGCCACGAAAAGTACGACGCCGCGATTTTCTACCGCCACGTGAGCAAGAAGAAGTGGGAAAAGGCCCCCATGCATTTCGTGGACAACGACCTCTGGGAAGGCGTGTTCACCGTCAACAGCATTGGCTATTACGAATACAAGATTTGCGCCTGGACCAAGGAACCCAAGGACGTCCCGACGGAAAGCCCCGTGATGAAGCTCCGCGTGGACCCCTCCTATAGCCGCATTGGCACATGGTACGAGATGTGGCCCAAGAGCCAGGGTTCTGACCCCAAGAAGAGCGCTACCTGGAAGGATTGCGAAAACCAGCTCGACTACATCGCCGACCTCGGATTCGATACGGTGTATCTGGTGCCCATCCACCCGATCGGAGTCACCAACCGCAAGGGCGCGAACAACGCGCTGCATGCCAAGACCGATAAGAAGGGCAATCCGCTCGAACCGGGATGCCCGTATGCTGTGGGCAACAAGCACGGCGGCCACTACGACGTGGACCCGGAACTCGGTACCATGAAGGACTTCGAGCATTTTGCGAAGGCCGCCCGCAGTAAGGGGCTGCGCCTCGCGCTCGATATCGCGCTCAACTGCAGCCCCGACCACCCTTACGTGAAGAGCCACCCGGAATGGTTCTATCACGAACCCGATGGCAGCATCAAGTTTGCGGAGAACCCGCCGAAGAAGTACGAGGATATCTACCCGTTCGACTACTACAACGAGAACTACAAGGCCCTGTGGCGGGAAATCGAGAACATCATCCTGTTCTGGGCCGACAAGGGAATTGAAATTTTCCGTATCGACAACCCGCATACAAAGCCCTTCCCGTTCTGGGAATGGCTCATCGCCGACGTGAAGGAAAAGCGCCCGGAACTCGTGTTCCTCGCCGAGGCCTTCACCCGCCCGAAGATGATGCACCGCCTCGCAAAGTCGGGCTTCGACATGAGCTACACGTATTTCGCCTGGCGCAGCGCCAAGTGGGAATTCGAGCAGTATCTCAAGGAACTCACGCAGAGCGACGCGAAGGAATACATGCGCGGCATCTTCTTCCCGACGACTCCGGATATCTTCCCGAAGTACCTCGCGTACAAGGGCCCGAACGCCTTCAAACAGCGCTACTTCCTCGCTGGTACGCTCTCTAGCCTTACGGGCATGTACAATGGCTACGAACTGTGCGAAAACATTCCGAGCCCCGTGAAGGAAGAACTCGCCGATAGCGAAAAGTACCAGTACAAGGTCCACAACTGGAAGGGCCCGGGTATCCAGGATTTTGTGCGCCGTGTGAACACCGCCCGTCAGGAACACATCGCCCTGCAGGAATACGACAACCTGGACTTCCACTACTGCGCCAACGACCAGCTGATGGTCTACTCCAAGAAGACCGGAGACGACGTAATCCTCTGCGTGTGCAACATGGACATGGACAACGTGCAGGAAGGCATGGTGGAACTCGACATGGGCAAGCTCGGGCTGGCGCCGGATTCGTTCTTCTTCTTGAAGGACCTGATTACCGACGAGAGCTTCGTGTGGCGCGGCAACAAGAACTTTGTGCGCCTGGACCCCGCGAAGGCTCCCGGCCACCTGCTCGTGCTCAAGAAGATCTAGACCCGAATGTCACCCTGAGGACTGTCATCCTGACGCAGGTCAGGACAGGGTCAGAAAGCTTATATCCGATGCTGACCTGCGTCAGCATGACTATCGGGATGTCACCCTGAGGACGCTCAGGGTCAGCATGTCGTGAGACTGCATAAAGAAAAGCCGCGCAACAGAGCACGGCCTTTTTGTGTATTGCCGGAGAATTGCTAGAACAGGAACGTCTTCCCGAGGGATGCGACGAAGGAGGCGTTCGAGTTCGTGAACACTCCTCCGTGGAATCCGCTCGGGTGAAAGTACGATATTCCCAGCTGGGAGTTCCATTCCTTCGCGTTCTTGGCGAACGTGATGGCGTATTCTATCGAAATCGCGCCTGCGCTCCCGTTCTCGCCGAAGCGGGGCCCGAACCATGCCGAAGCGGTCGGCCTCCAGTCGTACCTTCCGTCGACGTTTTCGACGAGGCGCAGCGTTTCCAGGCGGTCGCGCTTGCTTTCGTAATCGCCTCCGCCCTGGTAGAACTGCAGTCCACCCGCGGCTCCCGCGAAGAAGTGGTTCCCGATGTTGAATTCCGCGCCCGCGAGGATGCGTTCCTGTATATTCCAGAAGGTGTAGTTCTCGTCGCCATCGTCGCTTGCGAGCCAGGCGTTGTATTCGCTGCTGCAGGGGGTGTCGTTGCAACCGAACTGCAGCGTGCCGGCATACCCAGCGACCGATGCGCTCACGAACAGCGGGGAGAGCGCCCCTGCGGGGTGGAACCCGATGGTGGCCGTGCCACCGCCGGCGTTCACCTGCTCCACGTTGAATCCGGTGGAACCGAAGGTGCCGAACGCATCGATAGACGCGCTGACCTGCTTCTCGCCGGCCGGAGTCGCCTTCGGCTGGTGGGCTGTCGTCATCGGGGCGGACCCCATAGACTGTAGTGACGGGGCGATGCACCCTGTCATGGTGAGGAGTACCGCTCCTGTGATAAGGAGGAACGGAAGGTTCTTTGTTCTCATATTGACTTTCCTTGGCCGGGGAGGCCCCGGCTTCATGTGTATACTGAAAAATTATGTTATTCGTTTTTTGGTGTCAACGGGAGCCTATTGCAGCCTTATAGAGCGTATTGTGCATGTTTCGTTCGCGTTCAGGGCCTGCAAAGTCAAGCGTGAAGCGGAAAAGCCGTTGCCGGCGGTGACATCCGTGTTCACGATATTTCTTAGCGGTAAAACTTTGTTAACAAATGCATTTTGCATAGAGTTGTTACCAAGATTGACTTTTCCGTGCGAATTTGTACCGAAATAGATTTCGCTGTTCTTGCAGGTGGAACCGAGGTATTCTACGTTAATTTCCTTGTAATTGTCGAACGAGAATGTACCGCCGAAATCGAGGTGTACGCCTGCGTATCGCTCCTTGAAGGCGAATTCGGTTGCGTTGTCGTTCCCGATTTTTACCTGCCTTATTGTGGTGGTGGCGTTCCAGTTGACCGTCTTGTAGCTGGAGGGGAAAAGGCTTGCGCTTGCTATGGGGGCGGGCTTTTCGTCGAATGTCTTGAATGTGGTCAGTAGTTTTGGCCGGCGGATGGTAACGGTCGCTCCGCTCGAATTCAGCACCAGGCGGAACCAGCGGTATTTCGCCATCGCGCCCTTCGCGGTGGGCATTTGCCAGCGGACGGTATGGAACTGCCCGTCTTGCGGCACGTTCACCTCGTCGAGCTGCACCTGGCCGCCACCGTTCCTGCCCGGGGTGAGCAGGAGTTCCGCCTTCATCCAGTTGCCTTTCGGGTTCGTCGCCCGGATTTCGGTCTCGAAAATGGCGCCTTCGGGCACGTCCTTCGCGTTGTCGACCAGGGCGACGCGCTGCCATCCGGAGGGGAGCGTGAAGGTCGCTTCCATATCGTTCTCGGTCGCATCGCTGTTGTAGTCATAGCGGATGTAGCCGAATTTCTTTGCCTGCAAAACGCCGCCGTTCGCAATCACTTCGGGCATTGCGGAAAGGTCCATGCAGCTTGTCGTAGGCGAGAACATGCCGGCGAGTTTCGCGTTGCGGAATTCTCCGTTCGCGCTGTCGTAATCGACTTTCGCGAGTTCGCAGAACAGGCGCCAGATTTCGGTCTGCATGCCCTTGAGTACGGTGCTGTCTATGCTGCCGTCCTTCTTGACGGGCGATTCGATGTGCCTCCCGCTGATGGGATCGCCGTATCGCGGGTGTGTCGGGTCGACCGCATACACGGCCTTTGCTGTGGAACGCTTTCCCGGATTTTCGAACGGGAAACCTTCGTGTGTGGCACTGGATGCGCAGTTCGAACGTATGGAAAGTTCGCCGTTGCATTGCAGGTCGATGGCGCTTGCCGTCGGGATGAACGTGCTGAAGGCCTGATAGAGCGTATCCTCTTCCCATGCGTTCGTGAATTCGAGGGTGTAGAGCGGGAGCCCGAACGGCTTGATAGTGTAGGAAAGGTCGTCGGGAATGGCTTCGAGCATGCCTTCGCGCAGTGAATTGTACATGGTTCTCGCGAAGGGGTAGGTACTTCCCTGGATAAAGTCGAGCGATGCCTTCCCCGTGGGGTCGAGCGTCTCGTCGGAACTCAGGTATTCGTAGACATGGTTGTGCGAAAACGCCTCGGAATCCTTGCTGGTAGGGCTCATGGAACTTTCGGCATGCCCCCAGACCTCGTCGTCGCGGCGTGCAGATCGGTTCAGGCTGTAGTACACCGCTGCATGCTTCGGGTCTTTTCCCTTCATCTGGCCCTGCGCAAGCAGAACCGCCGGGAATCCCTTGTAGTTTGCCGCCTTCCGGTATTCGCCGAAGAGGAACCGTTCCTTCCCGGTCTTGACCTCGTAAGTATCGTTTCCCGCCTGCGTGTCGTAGAGCAGCAGGTCGCGCGCCCCCGGGCTCGAAATCAGGTCGTAGAACGCTTCCGCCGACGCGATGCCCGCCTTGTTCGCCCAGAAGTCGATGGTAGAAATCAGCCCGCGCGGCATCACCGCACCCTGGTGCGGCGAGTCTAGCGAAGCGTAGAATCGCACGGGTGCATCGGCAGCCGTGCGGATTGAATCGTACAGGTAGCTGCCGTAGCGCCCGATGATGCCGCCCTGGCTTATCCCGAGCACCACAAAGCCGTCCCCGCGCCTGTTCGGGAACGAGATGAGCGTGTTGGCGTTCAAGAAACTGAGCAGGCTGGCGAAAGCCCTCGCGTTTGTCTCGAGCGATGTCCTCACCGTCTGCGCGAACTGCACGAGCACGGGCGTGTACCCGAGATTCCTGAGTATCTCGGGGATGCCGAAGGCCTCCGTCTCCTCTTGCAATTGGTTGAGGGTCCTTGCCTCGTCCGTACTCAGGTGGATACCGTCGATGATGAAGAACGGCCGGCTGATTGCAATTTTGAACCCGGCGGCTTCGTCTACGATCGGGTCGATTACCCTGAAGCGGGCTTTTGCCGGTGTGCTGGATATTCTGGTGAGGCCGTCTCTTGTGGCGCAGGTGGTGTGGCGCTCTCCATGTATCGAGATGCACGGGTTGCCGTCGCGCAATAGGAATAGGTGCAGGTCGTACGGTATGGCGTGCGCTCCGCAAACAAGGGTAAGGCATGCCGCCGAAACAAGGTGTACGAACGATTTCATGTTACTTCACCTCCAGCTTAAGGTTCTGTTGCGTACTCACGTTGTCCGAACTCAGTTTCACGACGATGGTCTGTTCCCCCGCAGAATCGAATTCGAAGTCCGTTCCTGTTTTGGGCGGTATGGTCTTGCATTTGCTCTTCACGCATATTTCCATGCGGGGGAGGGTGCTGCGGGTCGTAGCGACAAAGAACGGGTCGTACACGAACTTTATTCTGGAACCGCCCGCGATGCTCACGGGGAACCCTGCCAGGAGCAGGTGGAAGTCCTCGAGTTCGGTTTTCTGGAATGTCGTGTCGGAGAAATACCTTACGGCGTAATCCAGGTCGGCGACCAGCACGGGGATGGTCCTGTTCCCTGTGGCAGCGGCAATTTCGCCAGCCTCGATGAACAGGTTCTTGGGGCTTGCGATTACGCTGTCTTTCAGGCGTTTCCTGTCTATGGTGAACATGCTCTTGTACCACCCGCTGCGGGAACCTTCGGGCGTGAGGTTGCTTGCCGTCTGGAATTTGGTGACTTGTTGGTGTTCGTGCTCGGTCAACACGAACTGCCTTGCCGTCCTGTTAGAATATTCCCTGCGGGTTTCCTCGTTCAGGGCCTTTTTCGCGTCGGGCAGCGGCTCCGCATCGAATTCCCGCACGCTCGATGATGGGTTCACGTCGCGGAAGGCGTACTCCCCGTTGCCTGCAGAAGCTCCGCCGGTTACGCTCCCGGAGCCCGTGCTGCCGGCCTGCGCGCCGCCTGTGCACGAAAGCTTTATGTTGTCTACGAACAGCGTGGTGTACTGGTATGCGGGTACACCGAAGAGCCCGAAACCCACCTTGTTTACCGTGGCGCTAGTACTCCCGAGCAGGTCCCTGACATTTACCGTGATGACCTGCGTGGAGTTCGCCTTCAGCGTGTGGAAAACGACGTTCCCCGTGCCGGTACTGCCGGCGAGCCACACCCCGAATTTTGCGTTCTGGGTGGAGCGCGCCGTTATGCTGAATGTTCCGCCTTCGACGCCTATGGGGAGGCCCTGTAGCGAAAGCGTTCCGGTCCAGTCTCCGGCCCCGTTCTTGATGCCCGAAAGTCGCATGTAGGGGGCCTTCATGTTCGTGAAATCCCCCCAGTTCGCCCGCCATTCCGGGGCTTCCGGGAACGTGCGTCCGGATTCTTCCATCTGTCCATTGATTTTTGAACCGTCGTATAGGACGGCTTCCTTGCAATTTTCGGCGTTGCCTGCAGATGCCAGCACGAGGCCTGCGAAAACAGCGCCCTTCAGAATCCTACTTGCCATAGGGATTCTCCATTATTTATGCATATAGAAAAAATGGCCGCCCGGCCATTGCCTAAGCCCCGCGGGAACAATCAACAGGGTTTTCCCGGGAACCTGAATGTCGTAAAGGAAAAACTATATAAACGAAAATTCCCCGTAAAGGAGGATTCGCAGGAAAATTTTTATCGATTTGGGCGTTTTTGCCGATTAATCATTCGCTTGGGCAGCTTGAACACCGACAATCGTCAGTGTGGCCTTGTAGGTGCCGTCGACGGTCTCGGTTTTGTATTCATAGCGCCCGTTGTAAAGGAGGTCGAGCCGCTTCTTGAAAGTGGCAAGCCCGAGACCGCCCTCGTTCGACTTTTTCTTGCGCGGGAAATTCGAGTTCTCGGTACGGAATATGGCCGTGTTGCCTTTCTGCTCGATGGATATGTGCGCGAAGCTTTTTCCGTTCGGGTTCACGCTGTGCTTGATGGTGTTCTCCACGAGCGGCATCGCGATGAGCGGTGCTATCAGGAAGTTTTCGTCTTCGAGTTCCACGTTGAATTGCAGGTCGTAGCTGCTGTCGAGCCGCAGCTTTTCCAGGTCGGCGTATTTCCTCAGGATGTCGATTTCTTCCTTGATGGGGATGGTGCTGTCCGATGTCTGGTAGAGCATCACGCGCAAAAGCTTGGAAAGTTTCGCCATCGATTCTTCGGCGCGCTTGGGGTCGAACTGGATAAGTGCGGAGATGTTGTTGAGCGTATTGAACAAAAAGTGCGGACTCAGTTGGTTCTTGAGAAAGTCAAGTTCGTATTGCAAGGCCATGCTTTTCTGCTCGCGTTGCAGGAACGCTCGCAAGGTATGCCTAAGAACAATGTTGTACAAAACGCTGATGCCGCAGACGAACCCTACGAGAATGGAAAATAATATGACTGTAATGAAAGAGAAGTGCCCGCCCTTCATGTTCGAGAAGCAATACGAGGTGAAAAAGTAGGTTATGCCTTCGCCTGGGTTGCGTTCGATAAGGAAAAATGCGACTTCGCGTACAAAGATGGCTCCGATGACAAGTAAGGCGTTGTGAATGACGAATGGAATATAGTGCTTCTTGAAAATGCAACTCGGGACAAGGAACTTCTGGTTGATGAGGAAGATGAGTGTCGTTGTGATAAGGGGGACGTAGAAACCGACAACGCCCCTCGCGTTGATTTTGGGCGAGGTAATGACGGCCGGGTCGAGGAACGTGGCGAGCGGGAACAGCATGACGAAAAGCCAGATGAGCAGCAGCGGCACGAATGGGGGAATGGGGTAGTTGGAGGACTTCGTTTCTTCTTTGAGCAGGTCCATCAAGTACTTTTCGCTTCGCATGAAGCTCGCTTCTTGTAAACCCTCGAATGTCCCACGCTGGTTTTCGAGGATTTTTGTAACGGCCTTTGCTGTCTTTTTTATGGTCATGTGTTCAAAATTAAGTCAAAAATCGCCTTTTGAAAAGGCCTGCATGACAAATTCGTGACGAAAGTGCAGAAAAAAACGACAAAAACACAATTTAACTTTTGCAAGCCCTGTTCTCGATACTGACACAGTCAGGGTGTCACGGAGGTAAATTTGAATACGTAAAGCAAACGAACCCATAACGACAGAGGTAATATTATGATTATGAATACGCGCAACAGGGAAGAACGGGATGTCTATTTCCAGTACCTGAACGATATTTCAAAATATCCTCTGCTCACGAGGGAACAGGAAACTCTCCTGCTCGCAAAGATCAGGCAGGGGAGCCGCGAGGCCATGGATATGCTCGTCAAGTCCAACCTCCGCTTCGTGGTGAATATCGCCAACCTCTACAAGGGTCAGGGACTCGATGTCTGCGAGCTTATCAGTGAAGGCAATATGGGCCTCATGGAAGCCGCCCGCCGTTTCGACCCGAACCAGAAAATCAAGTTTATCAGCTATGCCGTGTGGTGGGTCCGCCAGAACATCACCCGCGCCATCGCCGAGAAGGGCCGCATGGTCCGCATCAGCGCCGAAAAGGAACTCGTGCTCCGCAGGTTCGCGAAGAAGGGCGGCAAGCTCCGCCAGGTCGTGGGCGGCAGCTACGTTCTCGACCCGGAAAGCCTTGCCGGCGTATCGAAGTACAAGGGCGAAGCCATCGAGAAGGTTCTCATGATGGATAACCGTGCCAAGTCCCTCGATACTCCCGTGAGCGAAGACGGCGACGCTACCCTCGGCGACACAATCGCTTCGGCTTCCCGCACCGACAAACTTGCCGAACGCAATAACCGCTCGGATGTATTCGAGAAGGTGATGCGCGACAACCTGTCTGAGCAGGAACTCGATATCTTAAGACTTTACTTCGGATTCGCAATGGATACGGACTTGAACCTCAAGGAAGTCGCCCCGATGGTCGGCCTCTCCAAGGAAAGGGTCCGCCAGCTCAAGGAATCCGCTTTGGCCAAGCTCAAGACCGAACAAATTCATCGGATTTTGAACGAAGCCGCCTGATTTTCTTTTTCTCTCTCCTTTTATCCTAAAAACCGGTCTTTTAAAGGCCGGTTTTTTCCGTTTCTGCCTGAACTTTGGCCCCGTGAAATTGTATTTTTTACGCATATGGTTTCCAATATGAAGAATTTACGCAATTCCCTTGTGGTCGCGATTTCTGCGGCCTCCCTGGCTCTCGCCGCGGGCGACACGAAGACCCCTCCCGGCGATTTTTACGATGAAGTTTCCCGCCTGAACAAGGTCCTTTCCGAAGTCAACCGCAAGTACGTGGAAGACGTGAACCCCACGGAACTGACCGATGCCGCCCTGAACGGCATTCGCGACATCCTGGACCCGCATACGACGGTGTTCACCCCGAAGGACTACGAAGGCCTCAAGGTCTCCATGGAAGGCAAGTTCGGCGGCGTGGGCATTACCATCAGTTTGCGCGACAACGTGCTTACCGTGATTTCTCCGCTTTCCGGGACGCCGGCCTTCAGGCTCGGTATCCGTGCAGGCGACCGTATCAGAAAGATTGACGGCAAGGACACGAAGGGACTTTCCCTCGACGACGCCGTGAGCAAGCTCCGCGGAAAGATCGGCACCGACGTGACGGTCTCTATCCAGCGTGAAGGCGTGCCCGACCTGATGGACTTCACCATCACCCGTGCAGAAATCGTTGTGCATGCGGTGCCGTACTACGGCATGGTCACCAAGGATATCGGCTACATCAAGCTCGCCACCTTCAGCGACAAGACCACGAGCGATGTGGAAAACGCCATCCGCGGCCTCAAGAAGCAGGGCATGAAGAAGCTCATCCTTGACGTGCGCTACAACCCGGGCGGACTCCTGAACCAGGCCATCGAGATTAGCGAACTCTTCCTCAAGCAGGGGAACGTGATTGTGTCTACGCTCGGACGCACGCAGCGTACCGAGAGCCGTGCCCGCCGTAACGGCATGATCGGGCCCGAGGTGCCCATGGCGGTCCTCGTGAACCAGGGTTCCGCAAGTGCTGCAGAAATTGTTTCCGGCGCCCTCCAGGACTGGGACCGCGCGCTCGTGGTCGGCAAGACCTCGTTCGGCAAGGGCTCCGTGCAGACTATCTTCCCGCTCGACAACCAGGGCAACGCCCTGAAGCTCACGACGGCATTCTACTACCTGCCGTTCGGCCGCTGCATCAACAAGCCCGAAAACGGCATCAAGGGCCTCAAGCTGCAAGAAGAGGAGGCCTCCGAAGAAGGTGACGGCGAAGGAGCTGCCGCCGATACCGTGAAGAAGGATACTGTCGCGCGCGATACGTTCTATACCAACAACGGCCGCATGATGTTCGGCGGTGGCGGCATCAAGCCCGACGTGGACGTGGAACTTTCCCCGATGCCGTGGGTGGTGCAGGTGCAGGAACGCATGGCGATGTACTTCAAGTTCGCTGTGAAGGTGCGCCCGCTGCTCGACAAGGCCGGCGTGAAGGTCGATGCGAACTGGGTCGTGCCCGATTCCCTGTACACGCAGTTCAAGGAATTCTGCATGAAGGACACGAACTTCGTGAAGGTGAAGAGCAACGCCCTCGTGGGCGTGGACCAGCTCGAGAAGAGCATCGTCGCCGAACAGAACTACATGGGCGACAGCTCGAAGACGGTCACGGATACGACACTCTCGAAGAGGCTTTCCGAAATGCGCAAGGCCCTCGAGAACAAGCGTGACGCTCAGTTCGACGAGAACAAGGACTACATCAAGGACGGCATCAAGCGCGAACTCCTGACCGCGATGGTCGGTGATTCCGTGAGCACGGCGTTCTCCCTGAAGCGCGACGAGCAGTTGAAGGAAGCTATCAAGTACCTTTCCAACGATGCGCTCTTCAAGAAGACGATTTCGGGCCCGGGCAAGCGCCCGCAGGCAAAGTCCAAGCAGAAGAGGAAGTAGGCCCCGTCTGTGAACGTGATGAATGCCATAGCGGAAGCCCTAGGGCGTTTCGAGAAGAGGTTCCTGCGCACGGTCTTGAACTACCTGAAGTTCGTGTGGGAACTCTTCAAGAACATTCCCGGCGCATTCTCTAACCTCCATACGACCGTGGAGCAGATGCACCACGTGGGCGTCACGAGTATCCCCGTGGTTTTTGCCGCATCGCTTGCTACGGGCGCCATCATGTCGTGGCAGCTTGCCTACCAGTTCGGTGACATGATTCCGATGATGTTCGTAGGCATGGCCGTGGGTAAGTCGGTGATGGTGGAACTCTGCCCCATCCTTACCGCGATGGTGCTTGCCGGCCGTATCGGGGCCTCCATGTGTTCTGAACTCGGGACTATGGCGGTGACCGAGCAGCTCGATGCATACAAGGTATTGGGCCTGAACCCTTACAAGTTTTTGCTGGCGCCGCGCCTTATCGCGACGGTCGTCATGCTCCCGACGCTCACCATCATAAGCATCTTTATCGGCATCGCTGGCGGTTACGAGGTGGCCCACCTGTACAAGGAAGTCTCGTGGTCGGTGTTCTTCTATGGTGTGCGCATGTTCTACCATAACTGGGACCTGGTGGTGGGCCTTATCAAGGCGACACTTTACGGCTACTTTATTTCGAGCTATGCCTGCTTCTTCGGGTTCTTCACCCATAGCGGTGCAGAGGGCGTGGGTAAGAGCACCAAGGCTACCGTGGTGGCCGGCATGACAAGCATCCTTATTGGCGGTTTCACGCTTTCGAAACTCCTGCTCGTGTAGTCCACATGCTAGAGAAAAAAAGGAAAGGATACGGGTTTACTGGGGAACGCGTCATGGATGTGAGCGTGCTCCTGGAACGCGTGCTCAAGAAGACTCACATCGACGAAAACATGCACCTCCAGACCATTTCGGAACACTTCGGGGACATCGTCGGGAATGCCGTTTTGCCCCATGTGCAAATCGTGAAATTGGACAAGCGGACGCTGGTGCTGAAGGCCGCGTCTTCGGCCTGGCGGAGCGAACTTTTTTTGCAAAAAAAAGCTATTATTGACAAGTGTAATACGCTGCTCGGAGAGCCGTTTATACAGGCTATACGCTTTGCCTGAACGGGGCTTGCCGGTGCAGATTTTTGAGATGTTTTTAGAGGATATATGGCTGAAGAATCTGAAGAATTGAAGAAGGCAGAAGAGGCATACAGCGGTTCGAGCATTACCGTCCTCGAAGGCCTGGAAGCAGTGCGTGTCCGCCCCGCCATGTACATCGGGTCGACCGATATCCGAGGACTCCACCACCTGGTATGGGAAGTCGTGGACAACTCCGTCGACGAGGCTCTCGCCGGCTTCTGCAACCATATCGAAATTTCAATTTTGCCGGGCAACGGCATCCGCGTGACCGATAACGGGCGCGGCATCCCGACGGACATCCACCCGAAGGAAAAGATCGGCACCATCGAGGTGGTGATGACCAAGCTCCACGCGGGTGGCAAGTTCGACAGCAATTCGTACAAGGTTTCTGCAGGCCTGCACGGCGTGGGCGTGAGCTGCGTGAACGCGCTCTCGAACAAGCTCGTGGTGACGGTGCGCCGTAACGGCCGCGTTGTGAAGCAGGAATTCTCCCGCGGTATCCCGTGTGGCCCGCAGGTCGACGTGGGCGAGAGCGACGGCACGACCGGAACCTCCGTGGAGTTCTATCCGGACGATACGATTTTTACCGAGACCGTTTACGTGTACGATACGCTGGCGACGCGCTTCCGCGAACTTGCGTTCCTCATGAGCGGGCTCAGGCTCACGCTTACCGACGAGCGCGACCCTGAAAAAATCCAGAGCGATACGTTCTGCTTCCCGGGCGGCGTCTCGGAATTCGTGCGTTACGTGGACGAACACCGCACTCCGCTGTTCAACGAGCCCATCCACCTGGTGCTCCCCAATGGCGAATATCCGCTCGAAGTCGCCATGTGGTACAACGACGGCTACCAGGAAAACTTCTTCAGTTTTGTAAACAACGTAAATACCTATGACGGCGGTACTCACGTGACGGGCTTCAAGACTGCCCTTACCCGCGTCATAAACAAGTTTGCTGCCGATATGCCCAAGGGCAAGAAGGATGCGCAGATTACGGCCGACGACATTCGCGAAGGCCTTACTGCCGTTATTGCCATCAAGGTTTCGCAGCCGCAGTTCGAAGGCCAGACCAAGCGCAAGCTCGGCAACTCCGAAATTGCAAGTTACGTGAATAGCGCCTTCGGTGCCAAGCTGGAAGAATACTTCCAGGAAAATCCTGCCGCCATCAAGGTGATTCTCGACAAGGTGTACAATGCGGCTCTCGCCCGTGAGGCTGCCCACCGTGCCCGTACCCTCGCTCGCCGAAAGAACGTTCTTGAAAGCGGCGGACTCCCGGGCAAGCTCGCGGACTGCAGTAGCCGCGACCCGAAGGAATGCGAACTCTTTATTGTCGAGGGTGACTCTGCAGGCGGTTCCGCGAAGAGCGGACGTAACCGCGAATTCCAGGCCATCCTCCCGCTGCGCGGTAAGATTTTGAACGTGGAAAAGGCTAGTTTGCACCGTGTGCTCGATACCGAAGAAATCCAGAACCTGGTGAACGCCATCGGTACAGGTATCGGTACGGAATTCAAGATGGAGAAGCTCCGTTATGACAAGATCATCATCATGACCGATGCTGATGTGGACGGTTCTCACATCCAGACGCTCCTCCTCACGTTCTTCTTCCGCTATATGCGCCCGCTTATCGATGCAGGGCACATCTTCTTGGCGATGCCGCCTCTGTTCAAGCTGAAGGTGGGCCAGAAGGAACGTTACCTGTTCGACGAGAACGAGAAGGACAAGGCCATGGCAGAAGTCGAAGACAAGAAGAACGTGACCATCACGCGATTCAAAGGTCTTGGCGAAATGTCTGCCGAGCAGTTGAACGACACGACTATGGACCCGAAGAGCCGTTTCCTCAAGCAGTGCTACGTGGAAGATGCCGTGCTTGCCGACCAGATTTTCAGCATGCTCATGGGCGAAGACGTGGAACCGCGCCGCAAGTTCATCGAGACGAACGCCTACAAGGTCCTGAACGATTTGGATATCTAGACCATGAGCCCGACAAAAGCCGATTTCCAGGTGGTTCTGGGACAAGCCCGCGGGCTCGTCCAGGAACAGCTTGAACTGACCGAGCAGGTCATTATGCAGGTGGCCGAGAATGCGCCTGCGGGAATTTCTGACCGCCTCGTGTCGCTGTTTGGCCGCAAGGGCAAGCGCATCCGCTCGACGCTCCTGTGCCTTATCGCGAACTGCGGGGAAACTGCGCCCGACAAGGACCGCGTTGCGCATGCCTGTGCGAGCGTGGAACTTTTGCACCTGGCAAGCCTCGTGCACGACGATATCATCGACGGTACGGAAGTGCGCCGCGGCAAGATGACCGCTCACAAGGAGTGGGGGACGCAGGTGGCCGTGCTCGTGGGCGACTACGTGCTTTCGCAGTCCATGCGCTGCGTTATCGACGAGACCGCCCGCAACGTGCCCGTAATCATTTCCGATGCCGCCGACAAGCTTATCGTGGGCGAAATCATGGAACTGGACCACTGCGGCGAGATGACGCTTTCCAGGGCCATGTACAACGAGATTATCGACCGCAAGACGGCCGCGCTCATCGAGGCCGCGTCGCGCTTGGGCGGAATCATGGCCGGCTTCGACGAGTCGCTCGTGGACGAATGTGCCAAGATGGGCGCCCACTTCGGGCTTGCCTTCCAGATTATCGACGACCTCCTCGACTACGGCTACGGTTCGAAGAATCTGGACAAGGCGAAGTTTACCGACCTTTCGAACGGGCTTATAACGCTCCCGCTCTTGTACTACTTCGAGGATTGCAATGCGGAGGAACGCTCCGAGATGGAATCGCTCATCCGGAAGGCGTCCGACGAGGGCGTCGCAGCCGAAATCATCGCGCGCCTGAATGCGAAGAAGAGCTTCGACAAGGCGAAGACCGAGGCTCAGGAGCACCTGGAGCGTGCGCTCGAGATTGCGGAGAAGTTCCCGAAGAACAAGTTTACCGAAGAGATTGTCGCCATGTTCTCGAGCATGAGCGACCGCGGAAACTAGCACCTGCGGTGCAGTTATTAGTTAATAGTTACTAGGGCCACTTCGTGGCAGTTACTAGTTACTAGTTATTAGTTACTAGTATAGCTTTTGTCAAGAAGCTTCTTGCTATAAGAAATCCTAGTAACTTAAAATGGCCACGAAGTGGCTATTTCCTTCGCATCCAGAAGGCGAGGAACACCACCACCGAAAGAATACAGACCGCGATGATGCCCCAGAACGCGATGGGCGAGCCGATGCCCGCGTCGCCGTTCATGCCGAAGGGGAGCTTCACGTTCATGCCGAACAAGCTTGCGAAGAACGTCGGGAGCGATATGGAAATCGTCACGATGGTCAAGTTCTTCATCAGCTGGTTCACGTTGTTGTTGATGACGCTTGCGCGCGCATCCATCATGGACGTCAAAATGTTCGCGTAGATGTTTGCCTGTTGTAGGCTCTGGCCGTTTTCAATCTGGATATCTTCGAGCAGTTCCCGTTCGGCCTCCGTCCAGTTGAGGCTTCGGCCCAGTTGCAGCTTGCGCAACAGCGTGTCGTTGCTGTTGAGTGCGCTCACGTAGTAAATCAAGCCCTTGTTCAGGCTGAACATGGAGAGCAGGTACTTGTTTTCCATCGACGTGTTGAGGCGCAACTCCAGGTCGTCGTTGATGCGGTTGATGATGCGCAGGTGTTCGTTGAAGTGCGATATCGCGAAGCTCAGCACTCGGAGTACGAACGTGTTCAGGCTGTCGATCTTGGAGAAGCGGCGCTCGTCCATCACGGGCATCTCGCTGTCGGTAAGGAGCAGCACCCAGTCCTTGAAGATGAATATGCCGAAGGATTCCACGCGGAACTGGAAGTTGTCGGCCGCGGAATAGTTCTTGGGCTTCTTGAACACTATCGTGGTGAAATCGTCGTCGTACTCGATACGGGAAAGCTCGTCGGAGTCGAATGCGGAGGCGATGGTATGCTCGGTAATCTCGTATTCCTTGACTAGGACGCTGCGTTGTTCCTGGCTGAGGGAACCCATGATGACGATATCCGCTGCGTCTTCGTTCGGGGCGACTGCGATGCGACCCGATTCGATTTTGTAATACTTGAGCATGGAGCCCCCTTTGATCGAACGCCTGCCAATATAGAAAAAAGTCCCAGAAACCACAAGTTTAGTAATAAAGAAAAAAGCCCCGGCGCAATGCCGAGGCTTCTTGAAATTTGATGATCGGTCGCTATTACACGCCCTTCTTGAAGTGGTTGGACCACCAGAGAACGATCGGCGAGCAGATGCACACGGAGGAGTAGGTACCGATGAGGATACCGAAGCACTGCACGAGACCGAAGTCGCGGATGGAGGAACCGCCCTTCACGGCGAGGATCACACACACGAACAAGGTCGTGAGAGAGGTGACCACCGTACGGCTGAAGCACTGGTTCATGGACTTGTTGATGGTCTCGCCGAAGTTCGCGGAACCGAACACCTGGGTGTTTTCACGGATGCGGTCGAAGTTAACGATGGTGTCGTTCACGGAGTAACCGATCATCGTGAGGAGCGAGGCAATTAGGGCGCCGTCGAAGGAGAGGCTGAAGGCGGAGATGAAGCCGAGCGTGATGATGGTATCGTGCACGAGGCCGAGCACTGCGGCAACACCGAAGCCGAGACCGAACTTACCGAAGCGGAACCACACGTAGAGCAGGATGCCGATCCAGGCGAGAATCACGGAAAGGATCGCGTTGAAGCGGAGTTCCTTACCGATGGTCGGACCGACGTTGTCCTTGGCCACGATGACGCATTCCTGACCGGCCTTCTTGAAGGCGTCAGCCATCTTGACTTCGAACTGGGCGTCTTCGGAAGCGCGCATGCTAACCTGGTAGGAGTTGGCAGAAGTACCGCCGAGAGAGCGGACCTTCGTGCCCGTAATACCGGCAGCGGAGAGGGCCTTGCTCAGGTCCTTTTCGTGCTTGGCGTCGTCCTGGTACTGGATGGTGTAAACCTGACCACCAGTGAAGTCGATGCTGAAGTCGAATCCCTTGATGGCGATGCAGGCGATGCTTGCCACGATGAGGATGAGCGAGATGAGGCCGAACTTGCGACGGTTCGGAATAATCGGGAGGTTCGCCTCGTTGATGGCCTTGAAACCGTTACCGATAGAGAGCGTCGTGGCGTCACGCTTGGCGAGCTTCCAGTCGAGGATGGCGCGGGTGAGCGTGATGGCGCAGAAGAGAGAAGTGAGAATACCGATGGTAAGCGTGAGACCGAAACCCTTCACGGAACCGGTACCGATCTTGTAAAGGATAAGGCCAGTGAGAACGGTCGTCAAGTTGGAGTCCAAGATGGCGCCGAATGCGCGTTCGTAACCCTTGGCGACAGCTGCACGAGCGGTGAGGCCTGCCTTGAGTTCTTCACGGATACGTTCGTAAATAATCACGTTCGCGTCGAGCGACATACCCACGACGAGGATGAAGCCCGCAATACCGGGGAGCGTGAGGGTCGCGTTGAACACGGACATCACGGCGGCGGTCACGAGGGTGTTGATGAACATACCGATGCTCGCAATGAAACCACCGAGGCGGTAGTAGGCCACCATGAACACCAAGCAGAGGATAAGACCGATGGCACCGGAACCGAAGCCCTGGACGATGTTTTCTTCACCGAGGGTGGCACCGACGGTACGGCTTTCGATAATCTTCATCGGGGCCTTGAGGGCACCGGCGCGGAGCACGACAGCGAGGCGGTTGGCTTCGGCCATGTCGTCGAGGCCGGTAATCTGGGCGTCGCCGTTCGGGATGCGTTCGTTGATGCGCGGGGCGCTGATGACCTGGTTGTCAAGAACGATGGCCATCTGCTTGCCGACGTTCGCGGCCGTGACAGCGGAGAACTTCTTGGGACCGATGCCGCCGAACTTGAGGGTCACGGCGATTTCACCGGCGCTCACGCCGTCGGAGATGCGGTGCGGCTGGGCATTCACGATATCGTCGCCGCCCATTTCGGCACGGCGCTTGAGCAGGTAGAGGCGCTTGGCCTTCACCGGGGAATCGTTCCTGATCTTTTCGAGACCGCTACCGAAGGCGAAGTTCACGTCGCGCGGGATGAGCTTCTTGACGCCATCGAGTTCGAGGAGCTTCTTGACCTTTTCGATATCTTCTTCGGCGATGAACCCGCCGTTGCCGATATTCATGTAGTAGGCGCTGAGAGCCTTCCCGACCGCGGATGCCGGTGCGGCTTCGGTTTCTTCCGTCTTGGAAGAATCTTCGACCTTCGGGGCTTCTGCCTCGGCGACGTTGCCGCTCAGGAGTTCTTCGTCAGAAAGCTGCTTTGCGGTGTCGGTGGCTGCAGCGACCGTGCTGTCCTTGGCTGCGGCACTGTCCGTAGCGGCGGAGTCGCCGGCGGTCATGTCGGTAGTCTGACGGGTCAGGTACTGGTCGATGAGGGTGAGCGTCGTGTTGAACTTTTCAGATTCTGCGAGAATCTTGAATTCAAGCTTTGCGGTAGAACCCACGAGCGATTTTGCAGTGGAATCGTCCACGCCGGCAAGTTCGACCAGGATGCGGTCATCGCCGGAGGGAGAAATCTGCGGTTCGGAAAGACCGTACTGGTCAACACGGTTACGGATAATTTCCAGAGACTGGGCCTGGATGTCCTTGATATCGTCATCTTCCTTGAGGCCGGACGGGTCGATCTGGAGCGTGATGCTCGTACCACCCGCGAGGTCAAGGCCGAAGTTGATGGACCTAGTTGCAAGTTTCGGGTTTTCCTTGAGGAAGGCCTTCTGCTCTTCGCCCTTCTTGGTGTGAACCTGGATAGAGGGCCAAACAGTGTAGGCCGAGAGTGCAATGACGAGGAGAATAAAGAATTCTCGCATGCCGAATTTATGTTTGTTCATCTGTAATCCCTTAATAAGGCATTAATACGCATTTAGTTGCGGGTCAAA
>CACWNW010000038.1 GCA_902762305.1 Fibrobacter succinogenes
ATGGCAAAGTACAATCCGCAAGAGATCGAAACCAAGTGGCAGGCCTACTGGGAAGAACATCAGACTTTCAAGACGGGCACCGATAAGTCCAAGCCCAAGTATTACTGCCTGGACATGTTCCCGTACCCGAGTGGTGCAGGCCTCCATGTGGGGCACCCCGAAGGTTACACCGCTACCGATATCATCTGCCGCTACAAGCGCAGCCGCGGTTTCAACGTGTTGCACCCGATGGGTTGGGACGCTTTCGGCCTCCCTGCCGAACAGTACGCCATCCAGACCGGTACGCATCCGGCCATTACCACCAAGAAGAACTGCGACAATTTCCGCCGCCAGATCAAGCGCCTTGGCCTCAGCTACGACTGGAACAAGGAAGTCAACACCACCGACCCGAAGTATTACAAGTGGACGCAGTGGATTTTCAAGCGCCTTTACGGCACCTGGTTCGATGAAGACCAGCAGAAGGGCCGCCCGATTGAAGAACTCCCGATTCCTGCCGATGTCGAAGCCAAGGGCAAGGAAGAAGTCCGCAAGTACAAGGATTCGAAGCGCCTCGCTTACTACGCCGACGCTCAGGTGTGGTGGTGCAAGCACTGCAAGATTGTGTGCGCGAACGAAGAAGTCTTGAACGACGGCAGCCACGAAAAGTGCGGCACCAAGGAAGTGGAACGCCGCAACCTCAAGCAGTGGCTCATGCGCATCCCGCTGTACGGCGACCGCCTGCTGAAGGGCCTCGACAAGCTCGACTGGCCGCAGGGTGTCAAAGACATGCAGAAGAACTGGATCGGCAAGAGCTACGGTGCCGAAGTTGATTTTGCTATCGCCGATGCTGAAGGCAAGCCGACCGAAAAGAAGCTCCGCGTTTATACGACCCGTTGCGATACGCTGTTTGGTGCTACCTACATGGTCGTTGCCCCGGAACACGCGATGGTGCCGGAACTCACGACTGCCGAACAGAAGGCCGCCGTGGAAGAATACGTGCACGCCGCCGCATTGAAGAGCGATCTCGACCGTACGGAACTCGCCAAGGAAAAGACCGGCGTATTCACCGGTTCTTACGCCGTGAACCCGCTCACCGGCACGAAGATTCCTATATGGGTCGCTGACTACGTTCTGACCGGCTACGGCACGGGTGCTATCATGGCCGTGCCCGCTCACGATACCCGCGACTTCGATTTCGCGAAGAAGTTCAACCTGCCCGTCATCTGCATCATGGAACCCGATGCAAGCTGCCCCGAAGACGTTCGTCCGAAGGTCCTCGCTGGCGAAGCTTGCTGGGCTGCCGACGGCACCTACATCAACAGCCAGAACGACACGCTTTGCCTGAACGGCCTCAACAAGAAGCAGGGCATCGCGAAGGTCATCGAATGGCTCGAAGCGAACAAGATCGGCAAGGCCACCGTGAACTACAAGCTCCGCGACTGGCTCTTCAGCCGCCAGCGCTATTGGGGCGAACCGTTCCCGATTATCCACTGGGAAGACGGCGAAATCTCTACTGTCGATGATTCTGAACTGCCGGTGCTGTTGCCGGAACTCAAGGACTACAAGCCGGGTGACGGCGGACAGTCCCCGCTCGCCAACGCTACCGAATGGCTCCAGGTGACCGACAAGAACGGCCGCAAGGGTATCCGTGAAACGAACACCATGCCGCAGTGGGCTGGCTCCTGCTGGTATTACCTCCGCTACATCGATGCCTGCAACGGTGATGCATTTGTGGCAAAGGAACTTGAAAAGTACTGGATGCCCGTGGACCTCTATGTGGGCGGTGCCGAACACGCCGTGCTCCACCTGCTCTACAGCCGCTTCTGGCACAAGGTCCTGTTCGACCTCGGCCTCGTCTCTACCGACGAACCGTTCCAGAAACTCTTCAACCAGGGTATGATTCTTGCCTTCGCATACGAAGATGCTGCTGGCTCCAAGGTCCCGACCGACGAAGTCGAAGAGAAGAACGGAAAGTTCTTCAAGAAGGGTACCGACATCGAGCTCAAGCAGATTGTGGCGAAGATGAGTAAGTCCCTCAAGAACGTCGTGAACCCCGATGATGTGGTGCGCGACTATGGTGCCGACAGCCTTCGTTTGTACGAAATGTTCATGGGCCCGCTGGACGCCGTGAAGCCGTGGCAGACCAAGGGCATCGAAGGCATGTCGTTGACGAGACTGCTCCCGAAGCCATCGAGAAGGTGATGCACCAGACCGTCATCAAGGTGACAAGCGACATCGAGAACATGAGTTTCAACACCGCGATTAGCCAGCTGATGATCTTCAACAACGAAATGATGAAGATGGACAAGCGCTACCGCGAACCGTGCGAAACGTTCGTCAAGTTGCTGCACCCGTTTGCCCCGCACATCGCCGAAGAAATGTGGAGCATCCTCGGTCACAATGAATCGCTCACGAACGTCACCTGGCCCGAAGCCGACCACTCCAAGGCCGTGGAAAACACCGTGGAAGTCGTGTTCCAGGTGAACGGCAAGGTCCGCGCTAAGGCAAGTGTTGCCAAGGACATGGACAAGGCTGCTCTCGAAAAGCTTGCCATGGAAAATGACCGCATGAAAGAATTTATGGCAGGTAAGACCGTCGTGAAGTCCATTGTGGTTCCGGGCAAGCTCGTGAACATTGTGGTGAAGTAAAGGGGGGAAGTGTCCCCCTCGCTTCAGCCCCGACCCCGCCCTTATAATCACGCCCACTCAAATGAGTGGGCGTCTTTTATATAACCCGCCCCAGTCGGGTCTTCCGCTACCCCTTCGCCTAGTGGCTCCGCCCCTAAAACCCCGAATAGTGGTTGATGCAGGACTCTTTTTATTTAGCTGACGTTGTTAGGTGTTGAACAAATCATCGAGCGTGATAGTATTCATGAAATCGCTAGAATAGGCATTATAGGTGAGTCCGTAAGTTGTCACGAGTGTATTGTGGACGGCTGTTTTGCGAGATACCTGTTGCTGCAAGAGATTGGTTCTGTGGACAAGAGTCTTGTGATAGTCGCTAGATATGGTGAATTCTTCGCTGTAGAATTTCATTTCGCACAGGTTTATTACGTTGTCCTTGCGAGATATGATAAGGTCTATTTGTGTTCCGACCTGTTTGTCGTCGCCCTGTAATGACCATGCGGATTGTGTCGTTGTAACCCCCGCGATTTGCAAAGCATGCTTTATTTGACTTATGTGCCTAAAGCACAAATCTTCAAAGGCGTAGCCTCGCCAGGCGTTTATCTTGGCAGAGTCGACATTGTTCATCCAAAATTGCGGGTCTATGTTTTTTTGGCCTTCTACGAAGCGTAGGTAGAATAGGCAGAAAGGATCGATTAGTTTGTAATGAGGCTTTCGTTTGCTTTCGCCAAAGGGAAAGTATTTCTCGATAAAGTCGCTAGCGGTAAGGGCGTTGAGTTGTTTGGATAAGTCTCCATTGTTGGACAATTGTGTATTTTGAGCAATGTCATCACGTGTGAAACCGTTTCGACGAGACGATAGGAATCGGACAATACGAATCATATCTTCTGGTCTAGTGAAGACGGATGCGAATAGACGAGAAAACTCGTTTTTCAGTTTGGCGTTGGAATCAAAAAATAACGTATCGATATTCTGGGCGAGGCTTTTGCCTTTTGCCAAGTAGGTCATGTAGTAGGGAATGCCGCCAAGGATCATGTTCGCCTGGGCTATATCGTATCTCGACATCTGAATACCCTGACTTTTATAGAAAGCCTCACATTCGGATAGAGTGAACGGCATCAACTTGATTTCGTAAGTGGTTCTTCCATATAAACCACCATGGTTATTGACGAGATTGTCTAGCATCCATGAATTGGCGCTGCCACAAACAATAAGCATCAGGTTTTGTCTATGGCATGCCCAAGTGTTCCAGAAACTTTCCAAAGCGGTTATGAAGCCGCTTTTGGGAGTATCCATCCAGGGGAGTTCATCTAAAAAGATGACCTGTCTTTTACCATCATCCCTTTGTTGGAGAAACTGTTCCAGCATAAAGAATGCTTCAAGCCAGTTCTTGGGACAATGGCTTTTTTTCATCCCCTGCAATTGGAGCGACTGGTAGAAATGCTGAAGCTGTTGCTTGGAGTTGTTCGATGCTCCTGATTCGTCTACAGGGCTGAGTCCGGCGTGGCGGAATGTAATCAATCCTTTTAGAGCTTCGTCTATAAGGAATGTCTTGCCTACGCGACGGCGACCATAAACGGCGACAAATTCGGCCTTGTCGCTGGAATACAGCTGCTTCAGTTCGTCAATTTCTTTTTTTCGACCAAGAATTGCCATAAAAATCTCGTATAATTCGCTACGAAACAACTTTTTTGCTTTTCGTAGCGCTTTATCTTGATGTTTTGAATATAGATTATTTTTCTGAGAAATCTCGTAAATTTCGCTGTTTTACGAGTTCATTACGAGCATTTTACGAGGTTTTAGGACCCAAAATGGCGAAATTTGCGTAAAAAAGCCGTTTTAACCTCGTAATTATTGAACAAAAAGGATTACTAGAAAATCACCCTCCACAAAACATAAGCGATGCCACAATTCCCACGATAATCAGGAACGGCGCAATCTTCAAAAGCAATGTGATGCCGCATGCATCCCCTGCGTCGCGCCCGTAACGCCTAGGCATCTTTCGAAAATTGCGTCAAAAACGTTTTTGAATGTTAAGATAGACGTTTTTGTCACTAAAGTGTCAAAAATTTTGGGTATATTTTCTCGTGAATATGCTTAGCGTTTTTGATGTTGTTCCAAGCGACTTTTTCACGATTCTTGGTAGCAAGAACCGAAATCAAGCTGTATATTCAGAATTGCTATTGAAAATTTATAACCTATTTGATAATGAAATTTCATATAGAATCCTTCGAGATATTGTTCGTGATACGATAGCCGCGTATTTACTGGAGAATCATATTGAAATTCAAGGCGAAGATGCGACGGAGTTAGGTTTAGAGTCTGATTGGAATATAAAGGCGAATTTTATTATTAGGCGTTTTGTTCAAGCTGGATGGTTAGAAGAAGAAACGGATGATACTACGCTTGAAAAGACAATAGTTATGCCTGATAACGGCATAGCATTGGCCCAATTTATTGAAAAACTGAAGCGTCCAACACGATTGGAATTTTCTGTTTCAATCAATACTATTTTTAACACATTAGAACATTGGGCCCAGGGGGAACAGAATCCCTACAAGTTGATTCTGACGCCAGTGTATGATGAAGCCCGCAAACTTTCCTCGGCACTGAAGAAACTTGCCACTTCTATCAAAAAAATCATTGAGGGCATGCTCCGAGAAGGTTCCTTGGTCAGTTTGACGGAGAATATCATCAAATATTGTGACGGTGACTTTATCAAAGAGTATTCGCGCCTTGTTCAGCAACAAAACATCCATTTGTATAGAGAGAAAATATCTAGGCGATTAGAGGAATTTAAGGGTATCGGGTATTTTGGCGCTCTTACGCAAAGTGTTATGGACGAAGATAGTTGCTCTAGAACTGATGCAGAAGATAAAGTTATAAGGATGCTGGATAGTACAAGGCGCTTTCTCCATGACGATTATAACAAGATTATGAAACGTATTAAGGATCAAATTAATGCGTATATTAAAATTGCGGTTGCACGAGAACGTATTCTTCGAAATAAGGGTAAGGATAACCGTGGAAATGTAGAAGAAACTATACGATATCTAGTCCAAAATTTTGATGAAGATAAGTTGAATAAGATAGACGAAGAAATCCAATATCTTTTCCATATTCATGATTATGAGTTTGTAGACAAAACGTCTCTGCAATATCCGCATAAAAATCAGAGTATTCAATCGAATATCGAGGCTGATGTAATCGAGATGAGCGTTGAAGAGCGAGAACGTCAAAAACGCCAATTGCAGAATGAATCATATAATCCGTATTCCAAAGAACTGATGAAAAAATTCTTGGATAGTCAATCCGTTAATGGCAAGATAGACAGTTTAAATCTTAGTCTGAACGAAAAAAAAGATGTTCTTGCGTCTATGGCTGCAGTAACATACGCTCGCGAAAATGGATACCTGATAGAAATTGATGAAGATTTTATTGAGTCAGACGAATTTAAGATTCGGCATTGGAGGGCAAAAAAAGATGTCAACAATTAATGAAATGTGGGACGATCTCACTTCTTCTGAACAGTTGGTGTTTAAAAAGTGCTGCCGCCGACTTTTGAAAGAAACCTTCATCGTTCGAGACATAGATGATGATAATCGCAAGATGTTCTTCTTTGTTAAATCAAACGAAGGGCTTTTTTCGGATTATTTAAACTTGATTGGCTTTGATATTATTGTGAGGGACAATGGAGTTGTAATGCTTCAGAATAACAGTGCCGATGTTGTTGTTTCCAAGCAGAGGTTTAATAAATTCCAAAGCATCATTCTCTGTTGCTTGTGGACCTTGTATATGGATAAGGTTCAATCAGGTTCCTTATCCAAGCAAATCACGACGACTTTTCCAGAATTGAATGCCGAATTGGAAAAATTTGAATTCAAGGGCGCTTTTGACGTTAAAAGTAATCTAAAAACTGCGTTACAGCTTTTTGCAAGATACAACCTAATCTTTGTCAATTGGAATGCGCCTGATAATGAACGCTTGATTGTTCTTTATCCGTCTATTCAATTTGCTTTAGATGAATCTGAATTTGCCACGTTTGTTACGAGTGTGCGAGAAAGAATGATGAATGTAGGCCTTCAAAGCGAGGATGTTGCCGATGATAACTTTGATGCAGAAGAAGAGGAGGAATAATAATGGAATTCCGTAAAACCGCAAAGAAACTTCTGCTGTTAAACTGGTCTTGCTTCCAGAATGTTTGTATTGAATTGGGTAGTTCCACCCTATTTACTGGCGTTAACGGCACTGGAAAGACCACAATACTCGACGCAATGTCTTATTTGCTGTTTGCCAATACGCAGTTCAATCGTGCTGCAGACGATAAAGAAAGAACGGTAAATGCTTACATTCATGGTGACCGCAAGACAAACGGTTCCGACAGATACCTTCGAAAAGATGCCGTAGTCAGTTATATTGTAATGGAATTTAATTCCCCAACAGAAGGCGATTTTGTTGTTGGCGTGAACATAGAATCTCGTTCCGCGCAGGATTCTGCGGAGTCTAAATGGTTTATCTTCCAAAATGCAAAAATTGAGGATTTTAATTTTAGGTCTATTGAAAGTGGAAAGTTAAGTGTTGTCAGCGGAAGAAATCTCACTAGAAAGGGTGTTCCTGTAAAAGCTTCAGAAATGTTGGGACGTGATAAAGCAAAACCTCAGATTGCGAGAGCTTTGGGGCTTCGCGTAAATGATGGCGAATTTAAAAAATATGTTGAAAAAATTTTAAAGATGATGGCTTTTAAGCCAGAAAAAAATGTTGAAAAGTTTGTGAAGGATTCTGTACTTGTGCGGAATGATGTGAATTCTTTACAATCTTTGAGAGAACAGAAAAATCATTATAGTGAAGCTGTTCAAATGTTGGAGAATAACCAAAAGCGTAAGGAACTTTTGGAAAAAATTGAAACAGCAACATTTGCTTACGAAAAACAGCTGAAATACATGAAAATTCGTAAGATGATGTATAGCTATCAGTTTCTTCAAAAAGATCAGCAGGAATTAAAACAATGCAAAATTCGTTCAAAAACGTTAGAACTTGAAAAGGGAACGCTTGAAAAGCAAAAAAATTCCGTTGACTCAGAGTTGGAGGTTGCTCGTAAAAATCTTACTAAAGTTGAGAATTCAAATAGAACACTTAGTGATTCACTAAATGATAAAAATAATGAACTTAAGAAGTGTAAAGATGAAATTGAAAAATGCGAATCTGCTATCGCTGATTTAAAAAACCTTCAGATTGCGATAACGCAATTGATTCCTCAGATTGAAAATGATGTTCAAGTTTCTAGAGGATCTCAGGAAGTTCTTAGGAATCTAGCAGAGTTGGGGGTTGACCATTTTGAAAAACAGACCCGTTTTATTGAATTTGGGGATCAAATCAAAGCTGCCTGTGAACAATATTCGGCTGATAGAGTTCGTTTAGAAGACAAGAAGAAAGAATGTATTAATGCCCTATCTGATATTGAAAAAGATATCAAAGATTTGCAGTCTAAGAAAATCATTTTCCCGCGAGATGCCGAAAATGCTAAAAAAATAATTCAAGACGAATTTGGAAGTCGTTCCATAAAGTCTGAAGTGCGCTTCTTTGCAGAATTGGTGGAAGAAATCAAGGATGAAAGCTGGCGTAGGGCTATAGAAACTTTCCTTGGTCGTAAACGTTATTACCTAATTGTTGATGATGAATATTGTGATGTCGCCTTAAGAATTTTGAAGGATAAAAAGCTCACTAACGCAAATGTCGTTTTGTCTGACAAAATTCCCGATAGCGATATTGAAAAGGATTCTGCCGCAGAAATTCTGGAAATCCAAAATAAGGCTGCGCGTAAGTATGCCAATTATTTGCTGAATGGAATTCATCTTTGCGATACCATCGAAGAACTTCATAATCATCCGAAGGGTGGCTTGATGAAGGATGGCATGCTGACCAAGAGCTATGCTGCTACGATGATGAAAATCAATGACGTTGTTCCTTGTTTGGGCAAAAATGTCGCTGAAATGCAATTGAAAATTAAGGAGAGGGAAAAGGAACTGACCTCTGCAAACCTGCAAAGACTTATCGACCAAATAAATGTATTTAGTGATTTGTTGCGCTTGTGTGGCAATATTGAATGGGATCCAGAAGAATATGATTTTGAGTCTGTAGAAAAAGTCCCGCAGTTGAAAGGGCAACTTGGACAGATTGCAAATGAAATTGAAGATCTTAAGAAAAGTCCCGAGATGCTTCTCGCTATTCAAGAAATTCAGATGGCGACGGATAAGGTCAATAATCTACAAAATGAATTTTCACGTATTGATAGAGAATTAGGGAAGAATGAATCTTCTCAAAATGCAAATAATCAGTCCATTGCAACTTTGACTCAGAATATTGAGACTAGAATGGCTGATTATCAGGGATTAGTACAGGCGAATCTTGAATTTGAAAAGGAAATGCTTGATTTATATAATCAGATGACGAGACAACAAAATAATGTAATCGTCATTGCTGAAAAGACGATAAAAAATGCATTGTCCGACTTGAAAGACAAAGAAAAATTTCTTGAAGACATTCAACTTGAATACAATAGACTTGCCGGAAAGGATTTGAACGAACGCGGCGTAGCCTATATTTGGTTCTACCGAGAAGAGTATCGCGATATTGCCAACGCAAAACTTGATGAAGCGAAGAATAAATTGGAAGTAGCCTCTACGAAACTTCGCAATGCGTTCCTTCATGATTTTATTGCGGAACTCAAGGAAAATATAGAAAAGGCTAAGGAAGAAATTGATGTCATCAATAAGGAATTGAAGAAAATTCCTTTTGGCATTGACTTTTACCAATTCAAAATGGAAGAACGGCCTGATCGAAAGATTTTCTTTGATATATGCAACAATTTAGAAAGTTATATCAACGATCCAGATTTTTTCAATCCACAGAAGGTTTCTCAAGAAAAGTTTAATGCAGATGTGCAGAAATTCTTGGATGATATTCTACAACAAGGTTCCGACGAAATGGAATACTCTGATTACAGAAACTATTTTGTTTATGACATGAGTATCCGTCGTAAAACTGGCGAAGAAATGAATCTTTCCCAGAAGCAAGGTTCTGCTAGCGGCGGCGAAAAGCAAACGCCCTATTTCATCATTCTTGCTGCAAGTTTAATGCAATTCTACCCAAAGGATAAAAATTGTGCTCGTATGGCGTTTATAGATGAAGCTTTCTCGGCCTTGTCTAAGGAACGTATTGAACAGATGGTTCGGTTCCTAGAAGAAAATCACTTTCAGGTGTTCTACGCCGCTCCACCAGAAAAAATAGATAGCATTGGTAGCCATATTGACAATACTGTTGCACTGTATTCTGATGGAAAATATACCATCGCCGAAGAAGGGTTGCGAAAGGCCGTAGTATGAATTTAAATAGTCGTCAAAAGCTGATTCTAGAAAAACTTTTGCATAAGTATGAAGGTAGCAAAACCTATAAGGGCGAAAACTCTGTTCGTCAGACGTTTTCTATAGCTCCGACAGATGTTTACCCCAAATATAACGATGATTTTGAAGATGTAAATTCAATTGAGGATTTTGAAAAAGAGTTAAAGAATCTTGAGTCTGAAAACCTGATTTCTACGGAAAGCGGAAATCAACATGTTGTAAAAATTTTAGCTAATACATCGGATGATTATTGGTTAAGAGTGCGAGATATTTTAGGTGTAAAGGATAGAAAGCTCCAACAACAAGAAGAACGTGATTTTTACAGAAGTTTTCTTTCAAAGAATTCGATTATTGTTGATTTCTGCAAAACGCAAATCAATCGTATTGAGGCTGATAAAAAAGCCGCATACCCTTTGGAAGAATCTGCTAATATCATAAACTTGCTTGATTACATCCTTTCGGATCATCCGGAAATTCTAGAACGCGAACTTTCCATTGAAGTTCTTCACGATTCAAAATTGTGGGAAAAATCATATCGAACAAAAGTCTGCAAAATTCTCTATGAAAGCGGAAGATTTAATGAAACTGTTGATGGTTTAGAGGATGCGAAGGAAATTTATGACACAATTTTGGAAATCTTAAATGTTTATAAAAATCCTTCTTACATCTATTTCAAAGGAAGTGCGAAAATAAAATTTGTTGACGGTCGAATATTAGATGTGATGCAAAATAAGGCTTTGGCCTTACCCTCAACAGAAGTTAGCGATATTGATGAAATTGATATTCTCAACAAAACTGTGATGACCATTGAAAACCTGACTTCTTTTAATCGAGTGCGAGGTACAGATGTATTCTTCTTGTATTTGAGTGGTTATCATAACAGCGTCAAACAAGTGTTGTTGAGAAAAATATTTGATCAAAACCGATCAAAGAATATTTTGTATTATCATTTTGGTGATATTGATCCCGATGGCTTTTATATTCTTGATAATCTAAGAAAAAAGACTGGAATAGATTTTAAGCCGTATTGTATGGACGTTGAAAATCTGGAAAAATACAGGAATTACACCAAGCCTTTTGAGTCCAACGACATTAAGAAAGCGGAATCTTTAATTGCTGCGGGAGAATATGTTGATGTGACAAAATTTATGCTAAACAATAAAATCAAGCTAGAACAAGAAATTATTAGTTGGATGAATCCAGAAATATCTATTTAATTGACCATTTGTAAAGATGCGTCAAAAATAGATTAGATCTAGGTGGTGGAAAAGAAGGTGCTTTTCAAATGCAAGATCCAAAGCAAATTTTAAAGATGGTTTTTGGCTATAAAAGCTTTCGTCCGTTGCAGGAAGAAATTGTAAATCATATTCTTTCTCACAAAGATGCTTTGGTCCTTATGCCAACTGGCGGTGGTAAATCCATTTGCTATCAAATTCCGGCTTTGATTTCTGAGGGAACAACAGTGGTCGTTTCTCCATTGATTTCTCTTATGAAGGATCAGGTAGATGCTCTCAAAGCAAATGGCGTTATGGCTGCGGCGCTTAATAGCGCCAATAGTGAAGATGAAATAATTTCTATTCGCTCTCAAATTAAATCTGGAAAGCTGAAAATTCTCTATATTTCGCCAGAACGTCTACAGAGAGAAACCCCATGGATGCAACAGATGAAGATTTCTTTATTTGCAATTGACGAAGCTCATTGCATTTCTCAATGGGGGCATGATTTTAGGCCTGAATATGCACAGCTTGGAAGACTTCGTAAGGAATTTCCGAAAGCAACAATTGTTGCTTTAACTGCGACGGCTGATAAATTAACAAAAGAAGATATTGTAAAGCAGCTTTGTCTTCGGAATTATCAATTATTTGTGAGCTCATTTGACCGACCGAATCTAAGCTTAGATGTTCGTCGAGGATATACGAGTCGAGAAAAACTAAAGGCAATTCTCTCTATTATATCGAAACATGAAAATGAATCGGGAATTATCTATTGCCTTTCGCGAAAAAATACAGAAATGATAGCGGCAAAGCTTGTTAGTGAAGGTGTTGCTGCTGAGGCTTATCATGCAGGAATGTCAACTGAAGAACGAAATAAAATTCAGGAAGATTTTGTCAATGACAGAATTAATGTTGTTTGTGCAACCATAGCCTTTGGAATGGGAATTGACAAGAGTAATGTTCGATTTGTAATTCACTATAATTTACCAAAGAGCATAGAAAGTTTTTATCAAGAAATTGGTCGTGCGGGTCGAGATGGGCTTCCTTCGGAAACGGTGCTTTTCTATAGCATTCAAGATATGATAACGCTAAGAAATTTTGTTAGCGATAGCGGTCAAAAGGAAATAAACGCGGAAAAGCTCGATCGTATGGAGGAATACGCTAATTCTTTAGTATGTCGCAGACGTATTCTGCTCAACTATTTTGGGGAATATAGTAGCCAGAATTGTGGTAACTGCGATGTTTGCAGGCATCCGCCTCAGCGTTTCAATGGCTCCATTCTTGTTCAAAAAGCCCTTTCTGCCATAAAGCGGTCTGGTGAAAAAATTGGGTTTACCACAACGGCAGAAATACTCAAAGGCTTTCGTAGTGATGAAATTCTCAAGAATGGTTACGACAAAATGAAGACTTTTGGTTCGGGCGAAAAGACAACGCTCAAACATTGGCGAGACTACCTGCTTCAAATGTTGCAATTGGGTTATTTAGAGATTGCTTACAACGAGTCAAATCATCTTAAGATAACGAAAAGTGGTTATGATGTTCTTTTTGGAAAAAGGGATGCTGAACTTGCCGTAGTAAAAGATGCTGAATGTAAACAAGATAATAAACCCAAAGCCATATTGTTTAAATCGTTAAAATTTAATCAAAACCAATCGGAGGATAATCTAACAGGAAAGATTGATAAGGTCTTGTTTGATTCGTTAAAAAAAGTCCGCAAAGCGATTGCTGATGAAAACAGTTGGCCTGCATATGTAGTTCTTTCTGATAGAACATTAAAAGAGATGACGGTGTCAAAACCCAAAACGGTTGACGATTTATATGGTGTTTTTGGCTTTGGCGAACGGAAAATAAAGAATTTTGGGCAGAAATTTATTGAAGCTATATTGGAGTATTCTGGACAAGAAAATTATGATAATGCTTTTTCGAAAGGTAATGAGATAAAAACAAGTGAAGAAGTAAAAGAATTCTCGGTTATTGATGAACAAAGGTCTCTTTATGCAAATGCTTACGCTCCATGGACTACAGAGGATGATCTTGTGCTGGAGAAAAAATACAGACAAGGTTTGTCGATAAACGACTTGGCTGTAGAATTTGAGCGTGGAAATGGGGCTATCCGTTCAAGACTGAAAAAACTTGGACTTTTGGAGAAAGATTGATCTGTATTGTAAAATAAGAATAAAAAAACGCATTTGCGTTAGGGATAGTGACCCCTTGGGGCGGCACTTTGGTGCCGTTTTAGGAGGCGGGTGGCGAGCGAAGCGCTGACGGCAGCCCATAAAATATAGCCCGACCCACGCTAGTGGGGAACGCCCAAATGCAAAAGGGCGAACCGTTGCAGAAACCTCCTCGGCTCGGACTTGTTTCTACCGACGAACCGTTCCAGAAACTCTTTAACCAGGGCATGATTCTTGCCTTCGCTTACGAAGATGCCGCTGGCTCCAAGGTCCCGACCGACGAAGTGGAAGAAAAGAACGGCAAGTTCTTCAAGAAGGGTACTGACATCGAGCTCAAGCAGATCGTGGCGAAGATGAGTAAGTCCCTCAAGAACGTGGTGAACCCCGATGATGTCGTGCGCGACTATGGTGCCGACAGCCTTCGTTTGTACGAAATGTTCATGGGCCCGCTGGACGCCGTGAAGCCGTGGCAGACCAAGGGCATCGAAGGCATGTTGTGGATGAAACCGCTCCGGAAGCTATCGAGAAGGTGATGCACCAGACCGTCATCAAGGTCACGAACGACATCGAGAACATGAGCTTCAACACAGCGATTAGCCAGCTGATGATCTTCAACAACGAAATGATGAAGATGGACAAGCGCTACCGCGAACCGTGCGAAACGTTCGTCAAGTTGCTGCACCCGTTCGCCCCACATATCGCCGAAGAAATGTGGAGCATCCTCGGACACAACGAATCGCTCACGAACGTCGCCTGGCCCGAAGCCGACCACTCCAAGGCTGTGGAAAACACCGTGGAAGTCGTGTTCCAGGTGAACGGCAAGGTCCGCGCGAAGGCCTCCGTTGCCAAGGACATGGACAAGGCCGCTTTGGAAAAGCTCGCCATGGAAAATGAACGCATGAAAGAGTTCATGAAGGGAATGACCGTCGTCAAATCGATTGTCGTGCCCGGCAAGCTCGTGAATATTGTGGTGAAGTAAAACCCGACCCCGCCTTTATAATCACGCCCACTCATTGAGTGGGCGTCTTTTGTGTCCCTAAGACCCCGAACTGCTAAAAATACTGCTAAGGACTTCTTTGCATGCTTCAATCGTTGCTTTAAACGTGATGCCTTTTGCAAACGAAGATTTTTTTGCGTAGTTCTTCCAGCGGGTTTGAAGAATGTCGCTCTTTGAAATTTCTTCCAGAATCAAAAGAGATTTTTCTCTTTCAAAGGGCGTCTTGCGGTATTGACATGTTGTTTCAAAAGATTTCCTCAAATCAGGAATGCTGATTTTACGCCATTGTAATTGATGAATAATATAAATGTCGTAATAGTCTTTGCATCGGCTATTGAGCAATCCTCGGAACAGAATAGTTTGAAGTTTTTCTGCAACAACTGTTTCTAGGTTGTATGCTCGGAACGCAATGGTTTCATGGCTGATGAGGCTTTGGTAGGAGTATTCGATATCTTTTGGCGTAATAGGATCGCCCGTGGCGACGTCGACATGGAAACTTTGTCTGACGTTCTCTAGGTGCCCGGTCAAAAGAATGGAAAATCCGCCATAGGCGTCTTCGTTGCGGATAGGAGAAATATCGCTTATTTCAAAAGTGATAGAATCGTCTGCATCGATTGCGATGATGTCGGTGAAAATTTCCTTCAATCTATTCTCATTCATGGTTTCCTTTCTCAAAAGGAAATCAATGTCGGCAGTATAGCGGTTCTTTACGCCGAGCAATGTGGCGAGATAGAATCCGCCCTTGAAAACGAATTTGTCTGCGTGTATTGACTTTGCGAGTCTTGAAATGAAAGCGTCGAAAAAGAACGATACAAGCAGGACGTTGGCGTGGACGCCCATTTCTTTGGAAAGATTGTTGATTCTCGCTTGCAGGGAGTTCTTGTTAATCTTCATTCAATACCACCGTCATAAGTTCCGCCACCTTGCTTTCTATTTTCAAAGCCTGTGCATAGCGGAGAAGATTGTGGGTGTTCTTGTTTTTTGACTTTGCGTAAAGTTTGAGTGCCTTGCCGTAAATTTCCGCATCAATCTTTTGACTGTTCTTGATGATGTCGCATAGTGTTCGTTCCATATCGTAGCATTCCACCAGATGTCCAAGCGAAGTCTTGATTTTGCAAATTCCCAATTTGTAGGTTTTTTCGTGGGAATCCGTGTGGATTGCGACAGAAGGGTTCGGTGAGAATGGTCGGTAGTTCTTGGGACCGGTCACTTCGAAGTAATCTGGGAGCTGGTCCGTTAGCCCATGCAAGAATAGTGCGGAAACGTATGAAAAGATGAATTTGGGATATTTGTATTGAAACACAAGGTAATCGTCCCGGATCCATTGCTCCTGGGCGTAAAAACCCTTATCTATCTTGACAAGACCCTGCTTTCGCACGAGATCGGTCAAGAACCACGAAGGAATCTTGTGGGTGTCGACTTGCTTTCGCGTGATATAGCCGCTGTTTGCGTTCAGCATTTTTTCCAGTTTCTTCTCGTTTGTTTCTTGCATTTCAAACCAAATATATAATAAAATGGTTGAAAAGGCAAGTTTTTATTTCTTTTTAACCGCTACAGAACATTAAAGATGCGAAAATCCCCACGAAAATCAGGAACGGCAACACTTTCAACAGCAAGGTGATGGCGCAGGCGTCCCCTGCGTCGCCAGCCCGCAACGCCTCGGCTTTTGTCACCAAAGAATCGTGAGTTCGGAGGAAAATGTTGCAAGTTCGGAGAAAACTATGCGGCGAGGTCTAATGTCTCGTTTCGCAGTTTCTGCTCACTCGCTACTTGCGTTTTAAACTTGATGCACGGTAAAATGGTTGAAAAAGCAAGTGATACTAGCCCGATGAGAATTAATATAGCTTTTTTAGCATGACGGCACAATAAATACGTGCCAAGAGCCTTCGTCTTTCCCTTTTTCGACATAGTGTTTGTCTATAAGGCTCTGCACCAGTTTTTTGACAGAGGTTGGCTGCAAACCAAGTTTACGTTGTATGTCGGCTAGCGTCAGCACGGGCTCGCTTTGCATCATGTTCAAGATTTTTCCGTAGTTCGGCGTACGGAACTCGATGCATTCGCCGTCGTACCACCAGAGATTTTCTCCGCGTTTGGTCACGAATAAAACGTCTGCATAGACTTCTTGAGCGACGATGTTGTGGAAGTACCGAAGGAAAGGGCTGATGGATCGAATTGATGCTTTTGCTCCGTCACTTGGAGCAGACCCAACAGCCAAATCTGTTGAGTGCAAGGCTTCTAGGTATTCCGTTTTTTTGCGACTCCGAATGACAATCATCGGAATATCGTGCTTTGCCAAGATGTAGTTCACCAATAGTCGCGCGATACGTCCGTTTCCGTCTTCGAACGGGTGGATTCGAATATAACGGTAATGGAACAGCGCCGCCAATTCGATAGGCGAATGCTTTCCCTTTTTTTCTGCCTCGTTATACCAATCAACAAGATCAGTCATCAGGGCGGGAGTCTCTTCAGGCGAAGCGTATTCGAACCTGTCGCCGTAGCGGGTGATGACGCTGTTCGGGCGCGTCTTGTATTGCCCTGCGTGAACAGTGTATCCGATTTGCATCCCGTCGGGCAGGGCGCGGTGGACTTCGTAATCTTCGCGCAAAAGAGTGCGGTGCAGTCCGCGTATGAAATTCTGGGTGAGCGGCGAATCCTTGATGCGGGACTCCGCCTCCATCATCTTGAGGGACACCTCGCTTGCGACCATCTCTTGCACGCTTCTCACGTTCGCTTCGCCAATGACCTTCCCGAAGAGCAGAAGTATTTCGGTCTGCCCGTAGGTGAGCGTGTTGCCCTCGATATGGTTGCTGTTGTAGTTGAAATCCACCGAAAAACGGCGGGCAAGTCTAGCCTTGTCGTCATCGGAAATTGGCTGGATTTTACGCCATGCTTCGAGGGCCTTGTCTAGGGTCAGGTATCTCACATTCATAAATATAACCAAAATCTTGCTGAAAAGGTAGTGTGATATAGCCCTTTTTGATGACATTTTTACTAAAAACGCCAAAAAGCTCTTCTTTACCCTCCACAGAACGTCAGCGACGCAAAAATCCCCACGAAAATCAAGAAAGGCAGCACTTTCAACAGCAGTGTGATGGCGCGGGCATTCCCTGCGTTGCCAGTCCCGAAAAGGGTCAAAATGCCTAGCACGATAAGGAAGTTGCGTCAAACGGAGCTATTGTAATTGAGGGAGGCCAGATTGTAGTTACTGTGGCCGAGACGGCAACCTATACGCTGCAGGTCATAGACGCAAAGGGAAACCCTGTACAGACGCTATTTAAGGGCACTTGGAATGAAGGCGTGCATTATGTATCCGTTGAAAATACTACATTGACACCAAATAACTATCTAGTTTTGATTCGCAATGGAAGTATTTTAAACAAGGTTAGGATTGAATGAAGCGTTTGAAAAAAATATTGATGGTGGCTTGTCTGGGCATTATTGCCGTAATCCAGACAGCGTGCCCTTACATAGCCCATGGAACGTCTGAGGCGGCGGAATTCGTTAGCTTAGACGAAGTCCAGGGATGCTTTTACGGAGCAACTCTTAAAGACTGGGAAAATCAGACAAAAAAAATGTATTGCTACAGGTTGTGTTTGGACGAAAATTCGGCCTTAATTTCAAGAAGAATTCAATATGTCGACCAGGTATCCGATGGTTCTATGAAAGTAACCTCGGTAGAGGAAGATACCTCGTTTTCCAAAAAATATAGATTGAATGATGATTACGATAAAGATGGTTCTTTGCTGTATTCTATAAGTATAGATGATTTTGATGAAATGTCTTATCGTGATGGTGACCTTTTGGGCTCTGATAAAACTGCAAATTTTACAAGAATAGAGGATGAATTATGCGTATTCTAGTTCTATTGTTGTTTCTTCTTTGCGTAAATGCCCATGCAATATTTGTGTCGTTGAGTGTAAATGATAGTAGACTGCAAACACGGAATTGGGTTTATAAACCATCTGGGATGATTGGGTTCTCTGTAGAAGCGGGCTTTTTCAATGAACCTGAAAATATGATAGACTACAAGTTGTCTGTTGGAATTAAGCGATTTGGCTATTCCTTTGATGATGGAAATGATGTCGTTTCGTTTTGGGGATTAGATTTGAAGCCGTGTACGTGGTCCATTACATATAGAAATATAATGTTCGAACTCTATCCAAGTATATCATGGCATTTTGCGCAGAGAAATCTGAATAATAGAATGGAAGAGCATGGGTTTTCCTCTGTTATTGATGCAAAAAGATTTGCTTTCGGTTATGGCTATCGTTTGGGCTATAATATAACGAAACATCTTTTGGTTGCTTTGTATGCCGATTATAAGTATATGAATTGGGATTACAGGAATGCAGAAGGCGTTGTTGAGGTGTTGTATCCTGATTATATAATGGGTGGCTGGGGGCTTTCCGGTCAATGGAATTTTTAACAATAGGAAATTATAAATGAAAAAGATTTTATAGCAGTTGCTCTTATTTGCGTTTCTTCTTTCGCTCTTACGCTGGAAGATGTGAAAAGAGGTTTAAGTGCGAATCTGGTTAATCCGGATTCCTTGGAATATCGGGTGCATACGGTGGTATCCGTTCCTAAGTTTGGATCGCAAGCTACGGATTATCATTATGTGACCAAGGGCAAAAACAAGGTATACTTTGAAATGCGAAGCTCCCTTGTGAACCAGCGAATGATCGTATCCGGGAAAAAGATGAAAACCGTTGATCTGGTGACGCAAAAAGAGCAGATCTCCTCTTACAATGGTGAAATTGAAAAACTGGTCGCTGTTCAGAATGTATCCAATACATTGGATTCCGGGGCTTGGAAGGAACCCGTACGCGTTGAAGGATCTATTTATAAAATAGAAGGGGACTCCTCTATCGTTTATTACGATTCGGCAAAAAAACAAGTGCAGAAAATGGAACAGATAGTTGGTGAAAATTCCTCGGTAACGACCTTTGAATATGATGGTGCGACAAAACAAATCAGTGCTATGCATATTTCTGTGATGGTTGGAGCTCAGGAGACTAAGGTGGACATGACTTTTTCTGTCTACCGGTCGTCTGCAAAATTCCCGAACAGGTATTTTGAATTTTAACCAAAACCTTTGATTTCTTGTTAGATTGAGGAATATTAGACCGTAGCCACGTGCTGCGGCCTTTTTTTGTCGAAAAAGGGGCTTTTTCTTTTTGATAACGTGAATTTTTTGTTATTCCTCCCTAAAAAGGTGTTATTTTTATTACAACGATGCAGAACAAGGTAAAAATAATCCTCGCTTGGGTATTGGCCGTCTGCTTTTTGGTCTGTTCCCTGGCGGCCTTCCTGGCGCTGCGCGGGAATGGCATTTCCCCTTCGATAGAACGCCTGAATATTGGCGCTGTGGCATTCTATAGGGGCGATACGGTTGTGGTGCCCTCCATATCGCAGTTTAAGTCTCCGGAAAACACGCGTTTTGGCGATTCCCTCGTGTTGCGGTTCGACTTGCCGGAGTATTCCGGTTCCTCCATGACGCTCCGGTTTCGTTCTGTGCACATGGCCTTCAATGTGTTTGCGGGTAGCGAAAAGATTTATACCTTCGGGCACGACCTTGCTTCGCGCGGGAAGTTCATCGGCAGCGGGTTCCACTATGTGCACCTGCCGAAACATGCCTCCGGGAAGCCTCTGGAAATTCGCGCGTTCTTTGCAATCGACGACAGCCGGCGGGCGTTTTCGGAATTCGACCTGTTCCCTGCGGAATATGCGAACTGCGATTATTTCGCGCGGCATGTCTTTGCGCTTGTCGTGGGCGCCTTCCTTACCATGTTCGGCATTCTTGCCCTGCTGGTAGGCGTGGCGACTACATTCTACGGCATATCCGCGTTCCGCGTCATGATGATCGGGCTCTTGTCTAATTCGCTTGGCCTCTGGACGCTTTGCCACATAAAACTGTTGCAGATTATTTCATTCAACCTGACGCTCAATTCTGTACTGGAATACCTGAGCCTCTACTTCTCGCCGCTCCCGTTCTGCCTTTTGCTGCTGAACATGCGCAAGGGGAAAATCAGCGCGTGGAAATGGTGGGGCGTTTTCGGGTTGGCCGTCATCGGATTCGTGCTCTTGCTTCTGAACACTGCCTTGCACTTTACAGGTGTTGCTCCTTTCCCCGAAACCCTGCCGCTATTCCATTCCTATGTAGGGGTCGGCATGGTGTTCCTGATTGCCACGGGTTCGCTGTATAGCTCCAAGATGGATTTGTCGGGGAAGATTCTGACGCTGGCCGTAGCCTTCTTTGCCTGTGTCGCTGCTTTTGACCTTGTCCGCTACAACCTGTGCGTGCGCTACTCGCTGGAAAATTCCATGCTCGAGATGACGTGGCTCCCGTTCGGGGCGCTCGTATTCGTGCTCTTGCTCGTGGCAAGCTACATGGTGTACCTGTTCCATGTTCTCGAGGACAAGGCCGAAAAGGATGTGCTGTCGACCATGGCGTATGTGGATTCGCTTACGGGGCTTTTCAACCGCGCGAAGTGCCAGCAGATATTCGGGTTCCTGGACAAGTCTACGGCTGATTTCGCGATTGTGAGCCTGGATTTGAACGGGCTCAAGATGGCGAACGACCGTTACGGCCATGCTGTCGGGGACAACTTGATAAAGGCTTTTTCTGCCGTGCTCAAGCAGGCGTTCACGGGAATCGGTACGACAATCCGCATGGGTGGCGACGAGTTCCTGGCCATTGTCCGTAACGAGCATGTCGCCGACCTCCCCGCGGCTATCGAGAAGATGCGGGAATTGCAGAAGAACTGCAAAGAAGAACTGCCCCTCCCTCTGGAGACGGCATACGGGATAGCATACCGCAGCGAGACGAACGGGGATGCCGATTCGGTCTACCGCGAGGCGGACCGGCGCATGTACGAAATGAAATCGTCGATGAAATCCAAACTTGTACGCAAGTAAAGGCCTCTACAGCGGTGCGCGCGGTTTGGGCTTGCGGAAAAATTTATATATATTCTTGAATAAACGATTCGGGTGGTTTACGATGAAAAAATCAGCTATTTTGGCAATTGCTGTAACTTCGCTTGCCTTCTGGGCCTGCACCAAGACGCTCTACCTCCAGAGCGAGGACGTGTTCAAGGGAAAGACGGGCGTTATCGGCGTTTTCCGCCAGCCGGCCTTCTATTGTAGCGAAGCGACTCCGCATTACATGAAACTTGGCGATTCTACCGTCGTGGTGAAGCCGACATGGAGTACCGAACAGGATAACGTGTTCTTTACGGCCATCAAGCCAGGGCCTGCAACGCTTTACAGCTACAGTTACAACTGTGGCGAACACGAGAACAAGTTTGTCCTGGATTCGTCTTCGGCGAACAAGGGCGCATCTGGCGTAGTCGTTCCCGAACAGGGACTGTGCAAGATCGTGATTTCGTTCTTGCAGGGCGACAAGCTCTTCTCGCACGACGACGCCCTTATCGAAGAAGAATTCAAGAAGGCGAAGGTCGCCGTCAGGGCTTCCGAAATCCCGTATTGCGAAGTGCTGAGGGGCGACGGCTCCAAGGTGAGTTTCGCGGACCGCGATTCGCTGATGCGCGAACAGTACAAGGCGGCTGTCGAGGCGGCGAAGGATGGCGGTTGCGACGACGTCCGTCCGCTGGTCGTCATCGATTCTACCTCCGACAAGGTGACTTGGAATCCGGAAAAGGACAAGGTGCTGATGGTTGTCGCCCACGATACCCCCGATTCCTACGAGCCCGGAACGCCTGTCACCCTCGACCGCGAGTTGCGCGTGTTCTCCGACCGCGAATTCCTGGACTGGTACAGGTTGAACAAGTCGAGCGTAAGGAACTGGCCTTTGAGGTTGCGCCAGCTGCTCGGACTTTCTCGCGAAGACAAGATTACGCACTTCTCCACGATCTGGGTCGACCCCAAGAACATAATCAGGCCGGCATACAACCCCGACATCACCAGTTCCGAGATGGCCTGCCGTTTCGAGGATGACGACGACTCTCAGCTGGATTCGCTCGGCATGTGGCTCAGGAACTGGTTCGACAAGGCCTGGTCCACAAATTACAGGAGCAGGAATGGTCACCCGTGGACACGCCTGGGCTATACCTACGACTGGGGTGCCGAAGGTGGCGACAAGTACGGGCTTTCGGAATTCCTCGTGATGGGCGAATCGAAGGTGACCGTGCATACGACGAAGGACCTGAAGACCTTCGTGATGTGGCTTGGCGACCGCAACTAGGTTCCGCTAAATTTGACTGACGACGACCCGCCACAGCTGCTGGCGGGCGTTTTTGTATTTGCGCTCGAACGCGGTGATGGCGCGCTCCGGATCAAACGCTTCGCTGCTGATTGTCTTTGCGACCCTCGAAGAGGGGGTGCAATCACTGACCGTCATCTCCTGTAAAACCCGTGCCGCTTCCGCAAATTCCTGCGCGTAGATTTCCCAGTTGGTGCGCAGCTCGATAGTATCCCCGAGTTGCAGGAGCGTCGGGAAAATCGGGTGCAGGTGGAACCTCCTGGTGGCCTCGCTCTGCTTGGGCCAGGGGTTCGGGTAGTAGAGCGCATGGTAGGGAATGTGCCAGCGGTAGGTACGGACTTCCTCGAGGGCGAGCCTCCAGAAGTCGAGCAGTTCGGCGCGCACGAGGAATGCGTTTGGCGGGAGCGTGCTTGCAGCGTTTGGTTCCTCGCCGTTAGCTGCTGCTACGCCGGCCTTTGTCAGTCGGGCCGCAGACTTGTCGATTCCGATGACGGGGACGCCGGGAAATTTTTTTGCGATGTTCAGGGTGCTTTCACCCGTACCGCATCCCGAATCGAGGATGACGTCGTAGGGGACATGTGTGGCGTGGTCTTCGTTCCATGTGCGGCCCGCGTCCCCGTAGAACTTGCAGACGAACTCGACCGCCTGTGCGAAAGCCTCGCGCGTGTGGTCGGCGATGGGGCGCTGGTATTGCGTGCGCATGTACTTGCGCACGGCGCTCTTGAGATCCTTGTAGATGCCTTCTTGATTGGTCGTGACCGCGCGCGGGCCTGCGGATGGGCTTCCTGGCATCATTTTTTCCAGATGCTCAGCCTCTTGCCGCCGATGAGCTCGATGTCGTCGAGCCAGAAGTCGACAATCTTGTCTTCGTTGTTTGTCGGCTTGAATCTCCAGACGAGTTGGTTCACGCAGGTGTACGAGAACTTGTCGTCCAGGATATCGGCGAGCGATATGGTCGTCTTTTTCCAGGTCTCGCTGAGGTTGAATTCGTACTGCGCGATGGTGCTGTTGTCGTTTTCTTGCGTTTCGTCGAGTGCGGCGAATACGATGGCTCCAATCCCCTTGGTGCGGAATGCGACGGAGTCTACGGATGAGATGTCGTTGCAGAGCGACTTTTTGCTCTTGCCGAGTTCGATGCCGACGGTAGCCCAGGGCCATATCGTATTGCCGTCGGAATCCATGACGGGGTCACCGAACTTCGCCGCGACGTGAGCCACGATGTTGCCGCCTTCGTTTTCGAGAAGGAACCGGTGCAGCGTGTCTTTCGTGGTGATGAAGCTGGGCGTAACGTTTTGCTTGGAGTAGTCGAAGTACCACCAGCCGCCATCGTATGTACGAGCGGGCATGAACCTGTTCTGGTAGTTGGAATCCTGGAAGTCGTCGAGCAATAGAGAGCGGCTTTCTTCGGCGAACGTACTTGCGGTGGAGGTCTCGCCTGCGACGACCTTCATGTAGGTGCAGCTCGTGTCGATTTCCTCGTTGCTCGGGATGAACACGAGGCTCAGCGGGCCTGCCGGCAGGGAATCGAGCGTGAACTTGCCGTCGACGACCCTGGCTTCGTGTGCCAGTCCGCGGACCTTGATGGTGCCGGTTTTCTCGTGGAGGGAGCCGGATACGGAGACGGTCTTCTCGAGGCTGCTCTTTTTGAGGTCGATGTCTTCGCCTTCGATGATGATTTCTTTCTGGAGGGCCATGTCGCCCGAGGCGGCTTCGAGGATGTACTCGCCGTTGGGGATGTTCTCGAACGAGACGTATCCCTTGGAATCGGTGCTCGCAGTGCGGGCAGAGTCGGCGTCGAGACTCTCGCTCTCGGTAAGGCGGACGGTCACCTGCGCTGCCGGTTTGCCCTCGGAAATAATCTGCGCGGTGATGGCGTTGCCTGCATCGGTCCCGCTTGGGCCACCGCCCGCGGTCTGGTCCCCGGTGCATGCGTTCAGGGCGAAACCCGCCGTAAGCGCACATGCAAATACCGCAAAGAACCTTGCGCTCCCTGCAATTTTTAATGGAAATTTTTGGCAGCCAGCGGTGCCCATGTCCCAAAGATACAAAAATGCGGGGGAAATCTTGTGGAGTAAGTGCATCATTTTGCCTCCTCCCCACCGGTCGCCGGGTCGTCCACTTTGTCGGACAGCGGGAACATCGCGATGTTCATGGCGTAGACGCGGTCGGCCCGTTCGCTCTTGCGGGCGAACTGCAAAAGCCCGCGGCGGAATTCCTCGATGCGGTGCTTGATTTCGGGCAGGTCTTCTTCGGCGGCGGTGAACACCACGCTCGAGATGTCGCGTTCTTCGGGCTTGTGGCGGTCGATGGATTCCTGCGCAAGTTCGATGGTGTGCCTGTGGAAGTTGCGTACGGCCTGGCTCTTGACTTCGCCGCCGGTAGAAAGTATCTGGTCGGTGATGTTCCAGCCGCCGTTGCCGTCGGGGGCGACAAGCCCGAGCTTCTTGAGGATCTCAAGCGCGCTGCGTGCCTCGTCTTGCGAAATGGGCGGGTTCAGGTGCGATGCGACCTTGGTGATGTCGCTCGTGTCCTTGGTGAGCCCGATGAGCGCCCGCAGTGCAGAACAGCTCCAGCTGCCGAAGTAGGCAAGTTCCGGCTCGGTGAGTACGCGCGTTTCCATTTCGCGCAGTTCCATGAGCCTGTAGTAAAGTTCCGAAAGGGCCTGCTTGGCCTTGGTCTTGTTGAAACGGTAGAGCGTCTTGAAATATTCTGCCCTGCGGTCGTCGAGCTTGCAGAGGCGGATGAACACGGGGAGCGAATCCTCGTTCAGGTGTCCGCCCTTCTGGAAAACGCGGACAAGCCAGGCAGGGTCCACACCTGTCTTCTGGCTCAGGTAGCGATAGCTAGTGAAGGGGTTGTCCTTTTTGCTTTCGGCAAACCAATCCTTCAAAAAATCGCGATATTCAAGATACTCCAGTACGTCTACCATACCTATAATCTACCTAAAACTACAAAAAATGGGCTTTTGAGGGCTAAAACTGTTGTTTTTCCGTTGCATAGTGCTCAACAAATGGCCGAAAAATGCCGTAAAAGTGCGGAAAATCACGCGAAAAATAGGCCCCAAAACACCGTGATGGAAAAATCCTGCATGGGTAAAGAAATTTGCTATAAATAAATGAAAATTTGTATATAAAGTATCTGCATCCAAAATAATTTATTAATATTGATAGAGGCTAACACAAAGGATAACACAATAAAACTTTAGGTTACATGAGATGAATATGGGTATTGTATCTGTACGTATGGACGAAGAAACAAAGGAAAGATTCACCGGTTTCTGCAAGTCGGTCGGTATTTCTGTCTCGGCAGCTGTAAACATGTTTGCACGCATGACCATTCAGGAAAACCGTCTGCCGTTCGACGTTAAAGGCCTTCCCAAGCAGTAGGCGAGTTCGGGGGTGACTATGTCTCCCGGCTCGTTTTTTTATCTATATGTAATACATCTTATGGACTAGGTAACGTGCTTGTACGGACGGAATCTAGCATGAAAATGCGAATAAGTGTGATATAAAACACGCGATTTTGCAAAAAAAGAAAGGCGATTTATCATAATCGCCTTTCCCTTTTATATGGTATGCGGAATAGCTACTTCAGGCCGTTGAACTTGAGCTTGTTTATGAGCGTCGTGCCCGAGATGGTGTAGTCGGCAGTTTTGCCGTCCGTGGTGTACTTGAAGCATTCCTTGGCGTCTTTGCCCTTGCCGAGAACAACGTAGGCATGCAGGTAGACGGTCGAGCCCAGGGGAATGTCGGTTTCGCTCAGGTTGACGGTCCGTTCGGCGTATTTGCAGATGTCGTGGTAGCCGGATTCTTCATATTCTCCGGTCTTGCCACTATCGTTGTTGGTCCATTTGAGCTGTATGCGGGCGACGAAGGTTCCGTCGTTGTGCAGGGTGAATGCTCTGGCGTTTTGGATTTCTTCTGCCATTTTGTGTACTCCTTTATTGAGATTAGGTGTTGTATTTGGGGTTAATTTGGTTTTCGGGAAGGTCCTCGTTAGCACGGTACAGGCGAACGAAACCGACCTTTTGGGCATTGTCGATGTTGTAGCACAAATCGTTCGGGGTTATGAACATCGATCGCAATTCGCTGGCGTTATCGATGAGTTCCTTGATGGAATTAAACGTGTATCCGAAGAATTCGAGGAGTTTTTTCAGGAATTCTTCGATTGCGAGGCTCAGGATGTTGTTCTTCACGAGCATGACGCGCGTGTTGCCGGCATCCTGGAGGGCTTCTTTAAGAAGGCCCTTGAGGTCTTCGGGCTTGAAATCCTCTTCGCTTTCGTCGGCGCCTTGTTTTAGCGTCATGAACTTTGTCGTGTCGAAGTCGTATTCCGCCGCGTGTTCGGCATAGAGGTCGAAAAGCGTCGGAGCTTGGTTCGCACGATTCAGGACGTTTATGTCGGAATTATGCAGCTTGATTTTGAGGCGCGGATCATCCTTCGATGCGTCCTGGTAGCACTGGTACACGAACGAGGAACAGACCATCGTATGCTTGCCCTTGTGCTTCTTTTGGTCAATCAGCTTCTTGATTTCTGCCGCGACAATCTTGAGAATCCCGATAATGACGCGCTGCTTGATGCTGACGTGGGAACAGTCCTTGAAAACAAGGATCATGGCGAGCAGTGCGAGGTCGGAGAAGGGGTAGGGCAGATCGCTCTTGATGTAGCCCATGGCGCTCTTGAGAACGGGAAGGATTTCGGAATCCGTGAAAAAATCGCCCTTACTATCTTTCTGGAGTCGGCAGACGTAGGCGCACCTGGAATCTTCCTTCTCGATGACTTCGTGGGCATGTATGCCGTCTCTTCCGGCATCGGCGAGTGCCTCGACAGGGCTGTTTTGGAAATAGAGCGCTCCGTGCGTCACCATGGAATTAGTGAGCAACATAATGAGGCTTGAGATATCATCGCTTTCTTCGCCTTCGAAGGTGAGGATATCGCCTGGCACCAGGTCCTGGAGGGAGAGTTCTTGCTTGTAGTAATCCTTGGGATCTTTGCGTTCTGTATTCATATTGTAGTTTCCTTTGTTTGGTATTTCAAAGATAAACTACAATAGTATTATTTGTCCATAACCCGAACGGACTATTTTTTAGGGTTAATGTTTACGAAAAGACATTGCTGATGCATTCGAGCATGACGTCTTTTTTCGAGGGAGAGACGCCTGTAAGCAGTTTTTCTAGGTCTGATTTCTTGAAATTCGGATGATATTCGAAAAATTTCTTGATATGGTAAGCGCTTTGTTCAAAATCTTGCTTTCGGTTCTTGCAAGCGATGACGATTAGCCTTGCGAGAGGTGTTTCGGGGTGGAAGAGGACTACTTGGGTGGCGACTTCCTCGCATTCGTCGTATTTCTCTTGCAGGTAATAGATAAACGCCTTCGTGGTCGATTGGAGGACCATCCCGGCAGATTCTGGGAGGTAGCGCTCGTTCTCGTCGAACAGGTGGAGGGCCTTGTCCTCTTTCCCGATGAGCAGGTAAATTTGTGCGAGCATGCCTCGGACGCTGTAATCCTGCGGGTTAGCATCCAGGATCTGCTTGAAATAGGCGATGGCCTCGCTCTTGTTGCCGATGACGATATTGTAGACCGCCATCATGTACTGCGAGTGGATGGAATAGGGATTATTCCTCATTTCGGAACAAGCGATTTTCCCGATTTTGGCTACGTATTCCTCGGCGTTTACCCACGATTCGTTGATTGCCGTGTAATAGGCGAGAACGAGTGAATTGGCTGCATAGACGTGGTGGCCCTCTTTGCTGCACATGCACTCCAGTACCGGGACGATTTCGTCGAAGGATTCCTTACTGGCGCTGAGCATCTTGATGCGGGTGAAACAGGAAATATACCACCATTGTGGTTCCTTATTCCTGTCTTTTTCGAAGGTGTGTGCGGCAGCGTTGGTGAGGCGGTTGAAAAGCTGAATGGCGATTTGCGAGGAGATGAGCTGAATATCGTCTCCTGTGCCTATTTTTCTGGATGCGGACCAGAGGATCTCGGAGGTGTCGCTCTTGTAAAGAGTAACGAAAAGAGTGTCGTCCTTGCCCCGTGCGCCAGTAACCTGTATTTGGTAGGTGGGAGCCGGCTGCGAAGATGCGTTGTCCCTGATTCGGAATAGGTGGTAGTGATGAAGTGCTTCTACAATTGAAAGGGATGCATCCTTGGCCAGGGGGGTGGCGTTCAATTCGTCGCTGCCTGTGACGACGATATGGACATCGTTGTCTTCGATATGGTGGACCGGTGTTTCGTCAAGGTTGGCCGAAACGGCTTCGGTCCTGTTTGTAACTTCCAGAATTTTGTAAATGTTTGCTAGATGTACTTTAACTGTGTTTTCTGATATACTTAATGTCTTACAAATCTCAGCATTTGTAAGACCTTTGCGGAGCAGCGATAAAATTTCTTTCTGGCGTGAAGTGAGAAACTTGTTCTGTTCTTTCATATGTGCGGAAAAAATATAAATAAATTAAGAACAAGCGCAAAATATGTATGAATAAATTAAGAACCAATTTTTAGCTTTTTTACTTTATAATGCATCATACGGGGGCTTACGTCGAGTTCGCGGCCGGCGGCGCTCAAGTTTCCGTTGTTGCGACGGAGGGCCTCGGTCAGGATTTCCCTCTCGTAGCTTTCAAGCAGCGTCTCGAGCGAGGCGTTCCCTTCGGGGATGATGGACGTCTTGCTGGTGACGTCGGTCTGCAGTGTTGGTGGCAAGTCGTGCGAGTGGATGCAGTCGTCGGTGGTGGCGAGCGCCGCGCGTTCGATGCAGTTCTCGAGTTCCTGCACATTGCCCGGCCAGTGGTAGCTCATGAGCATGTCGATTGCGGGCGTGGTAAGGCGCATCACGTGGCGCCCGTACTTGAGGTTCACCTGCGCGATGAAGTGTTCTGCCAACAGCAGGATGTCGCTCTTGCGCTGCGCTAGGTCGGGGAGCGTAATCTGCACGATGTTCAGGCGGTAGAAGAGGTCTTCGCGGAACAGCTTCTGCTGCATCATCTCTTCGAGGTTCTTGCTCGAGGCGGCGATAATGCGCACGTCGGAATGGAGCTGCATGTTGCCGCCGAGGCGGTTGAAGGTCTGTCCCTGCATGAAGCGCAGCAGTTTCTCCTGGTCGGGGAGGCCGAGCGCCGAGACGTCGTCGAGGAACAGAGTGCCGCCGTTCGCGACTTCCGCCTTGCCGATATGTCGGGTGTTTGCGCCGAGGAATGCGCCGCGTTCGTAGCCGAAGAGTTCGCTCTCGAAGGCGCTCGCCGGGTTCCCGAAACTTTCGCGGAGGTTCGCGCACCCGAGTACGGTGAACGGCCCGCCTTTGCGCGGGGAGAGTTCCGCGATGGTGCGGGCGGTAAGTTCCTTGCCGGTACCGTCGTTGCCGTAGATGAGTGCGGGCGCGTCGTTGCCAGCGCAGGCTTTAATTTGCTTGTACACCGCGCGCATCTCGCCGCTGTTCCCGACCATCTTGCCGGGCTTCTCGTCGATGATATTGCGCAGTTCACGAATTTCGCGCTTGTACCGCTCGACCTGCGCCTTGAGGCGTTCTATTTCCTGTTCTTCCTGTTTCATGCCTTCTGTCATTCTGGAGGGGCGTAGCCCCGATAGAATCCATAGAACTGCAAAATCACGTCCTGTAAATTTTACATTTATGTAATAATATACATTAATTTTACAAAAATGTAATGAAATTTTGGAAAATCGCCACAAAAATTGGGTGCCAACCCCCATTTTTATTCCTAATTTCCTTTTCATAAAATGAAAAACCGCCCAAAATGAGGTTCAAAATGAGCGTAAGCTACCGCAAAAAGACAATCAACGAAATCGCGAAGGCCCCGACTGCCCCCGTTAAGCCGGCCGCTCCGGTCAATGTCGATTTCTACGGCGAGGACGTTTTCAACATCGAGGCCATGCGAGCCTACCTTCCGAAGGACGTCTGCGAAAAGCTGATTGCGACCATCAACGAGGGCGCAGCCCTTGACCCCTCCATCGCAGCCGACGTGGCCCACGCCATGAAGAAGTGGGCGATGGACCGCGGTGCTACGCACTTCACGCACTGGTTCCAGCCGCTCACCGGCTCTACCGCCGAAAAGCACGACTCCTTCCTGGAACCGGACGGCTGCCGCGCCATCATGGCGTTCAGCGGCAAGAACCTCATCGTCGGCGAACCGGACGCCTCTAGTTTCCCGAGCGGCGGTCTGCGTTCCACGTTCGAAGCCCGCGGCTACACTGCCTGGGACCCGACTTCCCCCGCATTCATCAAGCGTCACGGTAACGGTGCCACGCTCTGCATCCCGACCGCGTTCTGCAGCTACACCGGCGAAGCGCTCGACAAAAAGACTCCGCTCCTGCGCAGCCTGCAAGCCCTTTCCAAGTCTACCCGCCGCCTCATGACCTGCTTCAAGGCGGGCCCCAAGAAGACGACGGTCACGCTCGGTGCCGAACAGGAATACTTCCTCATCGACAAGCGTTTCTACCTGCAACGCCCCGACCTGTACCAGGCCGGCCGCACGCTGTTCGGTGCCGCTCCCGCGAAGCATCAACAGATGGACGACCATTACTTCGGTAGCATTCCGGCCCGCATCCTCAACTTCATGAACGAAGTCGAGACCGAACTCTGGAAGCTCGGCATCCCGGCGAAGACCCGCCACAACGAAGTCGCGCCCGCGCAGTTCGAACTCGCCCCGATGTTCGAGGAAGTGAATCTCGCCTGCGACCACAACATGATGATTATGGAAGTGCTCCGCAACGTGGCCGACAAGAACGGCCTCGTGTGCCTGCTGCACGAAAAGCCCTTCGCCGGCGTGAACGGTTCCGGCAAGCACAACAACTGGTCTGTCTCTTACGGCAAGGGCAACCTGCTCAACCCGGGCAAGGACCCGCACCAGAACGCCGTGTTCCTCACCACGCTCTGCGCCATCATCTATGCCGTCGACACTCACGCCGACTTGCTCCGCATGACGGTCGCGGGCGCCGGTAACGATCACCGCCTCGGTGCGAACGAAGCTCCTCCGGCCATCGTTTCCATGTTCCTCGGCGATCAGCTGATGGACGTGATTGAACAGATTGAACAAGGCGTGCCCAAGTCCAGCAAGCAAGCGGGTGCGCTCCGCATCGGTGCCGACATGCTTCCGGCTTTGCCGCGCGACGCTACCGACCGCAACAGGACTTCTCCGTTCGCCTTCACCGGCAACAAGTTCGAATTCCGCGCTCCGGGTTCCAGCCAAAGCTGCTCCGAACCGAACGTGGTTCTGAACACCATCGTGGCCGAAGCATTCGACATGATTTCGGAACAACTCGAGAAGCTCGACGAGAAGAACTTCCACACGGGCCTGCAAAAGATCCTGCAGAAGATCGTGAAGGAACACAAGCGCGTCATCTTTAATGGCAACGGCTATACCGATGAATGGATTGCCGAAGCCGAACGCCGCGGACTCCCGAATATCCGTACCTCCGTGGAAGCTCTCAAGGCTCTCACCAAGGAAGAAAATATTCAGTTGTTCGAAAAGTATGGCGTCATGAACCGCCGCGAAATGGAATCCCGCTACGAAATCAACGTCGAGGATTTCCACAAGAGAATCCACATCGAAGGCGAAGTCTGCCGCGACATGGCGAAGAACATCATCTTGCCGAAGGTCGTCGAGGCTTACTCCAGCGCGCTCAAGACCAACGAGATGGCTCTGAACCAAGGCTTCCCGGGCGTCGATGCCTACGTGAAGTCTCTCGGCGAAGGCGTCAAGAATCTGAGTGCCGCAATCGCTACGATGGAAAGCTCCCTCGAAGGCGAACACGAAGGAATCATCGCCGCGATGGCTGGCCTCCGCAAGGTCGTGGATGGCCTCGAGAAGGTTGTCCCCGACGAGATGTGGCCTTTGCCGAAATACCGCGAGATGTTGTTTATTTACTAAACAACATCAGCCGAGCGTCGAAGGTGCTCGGCTCAATGCCCCTTCATTTACTAATGAAAAGCTTCGTCTGTGAGCAACATGCGCCTCGTATAAACGAGGCGTATTTGCGAGAGTGAGGCGAATCCATCTTTTCGTTTAGAAATAGAGCCGAACGGTTTGTAAATTCGTTGCCCCCGGCCTCACGTATGCTTGATACGCTACGGCCGGTAAGGCGCCTCGTCTTGCTCGCTTTTGATTAGAAATAGAAGTTGTAGTCCCTGCCTTCGGGCGGGGATTTTTTGTATTTTTCTGAAATTCAGCGGAAAAAACGCCAAATCCTATCGAATGTCGTGAAAAATATCGAATAATTCTATTTATTCGTCAGAAAAAATGTAAAAAACATTGTTGCATTCATTAGAAAAAATGTATATTGGTGGCATGGAACGACTGCTTTATAAAGATTTATTGGCGTGGAAAGCGTCAAAAGACCGCAAGCCGTTGATATTGAATGGGGCGCGACAAGTTGGGAAAACTTGGCTCCTTAAGGAATTTGGCCGTCGAGAATACGAGTCCGTAGCCTATATCAATTGTGAAAAAGCGGTTCATCTTGAAGCTGTTTTTGAGGATTTTGAAACAGTGCGCTTGGTACGAGCTTTATCTGCGTTGTCTGGAGTGGATATTCGGCCCGGCAAAACCTTGCTTATACTGGACGAAATCCAGGAGTTCCCTAGAGCGCTTACCGGTCTCAAGTATTTTTGTGAAGATGCGCCCGAATACCATGTTGTCGTTGCTGGGTCTCTGCTGGGAATCGCTCTCCATGCTGGAATCTCGTTCCCCGTCGGCAAGGTGGATTTTTTAAGGCTTTATCCGTTGACGTTTGAGGAGTTCCTGTTGGCTAATAATCGCGCTTTGGCGGTTGATGCCTTGAATGCCAAGGAATGGGATACTTTGAAATCGCTTTCGTCTATGTTCGTGGAGTTTTTGCGTCAGTATTACTACGTTGGAGGGATGCCTGCAGTAGTGTCTGCGTTCCTTGATGGGAGCGGTCCTGCCGGAATCCGCAAGATGCAGAAACAAATTCTTGCCGATTATGAAAGCGATTTTTCCAAGCATGCGCCGCCTCACGAATATGCGCGAATCAAAATGATTTGGGATTCCATTCCACGTCAGTTGGCGAAAGAAAATAAAAAGTTCATGTATAGCGAATTGAAAAAGGGTGAACGAGCCTCCAAGTATGAACTTGCTCTACAGTGGCTTTTGGATGCAGGACTTGTCTATAAAGTTCAGCGGGTAAGCAAGGTGCAGATGCCTGTCCGCTTTTACGAGGAACCCTCCGTGTATAAGTTATTTACGCTGGATGTCGGTTTGCTTGGGGCGCAAATGGATGTCGGTGCCGACCAGGTGCTTATTGGTGAAAAGATATTTGCAGAATACAACGGTGCTTTCGCCGAAGAATATGTCTTGACACAACTGATGGCGATGGAAAAGGTTGTTCGTTATTATTCTACAAACGATTCTCAGGTGGAACTGGATTTTGTCGTGCAGACCGATAGCCGTGTTGTTCCTGTTGAAGTCAAGGCAGAAGAAAATGTGCGTTCTAAATCATTGCGGACTTTTATAGAGCGTAACAGAGAATTGGTTGGCTTGCGTTTTTCCATGAAACCCTACATAAACCAGCAGTGGATGGAAAATGTTCCGCTATTTGCTGTGCAGGGATACTTTAAGTGATTCTATATTTCCTACGCTGTGGATGGGTTCGCATTGCAAAAAGTGCGGCCGCCAGGAATTCTGCGGCGACCGCATCAAGTAGAAAAAGTGTATATTGAAACAAAAAGGCGGAAATATGGATAAGGAACCTGAAGTCGTCGAGGCAGAAGTTGTTGAGCAAAAGGGTGCGTCTGATTTTCAGAAAGCGCTTGCCGTTTTCTTCGTTATCTTCTCAATGCTCTATGCGGTTTCGCCCATCGATCTTGTGTTCGATACGATGCCCGTAGTGGGCTGGCTCGACGATCTTGGATTCCTTATTACGGCAACATTGAATGTCGTTCAGCAGTTTACGAAAGACCAGAATTCCTCGATGGTGAAAATCCTGAAATACACCAAGTGGCTTTTGGTTGTTGCGACTATTATTGCCGCGTTGCTGCTGGGCGGGCTGCTGGTCTCGTTAGGTTTGCTGATTGCGTACGCGGTGGGCTGATTGCGAAATGAATCAGCAACTAGATTCAAATCTGGAATTCCTTGGTAAAGTCGAACCGGATAGTCTTGTCTATCTGTCGGGCATCCTGTTCGGTGATGCTTCTGCCGCAGGCCAGGCAAAGGATTGGCAAACGGTTGCTGGCGCGATAATGCAACTTGGCGCAAGCTACCAGGAACTCGTTGACGGAGTCATCGAGAGGGTAGGTTTGGCCGCTGCCATGAACGGCAAGAGTATCGTCGAAAAGGAATCATCGATTGTTGAATCGCTGAGAAGGCCTATCCTGAAGCAGATGGCCATTATGGATCTCGACAAATCGTTGGCAGAGCTTCCGGAAGATATGAGCGATAAGGATATCGGAGAAGTTGTCGGTTATCGGATGTCTTCCAAAATGGAAAAGGATTCCAAGACGTTCTCGATGGAAGAGATGCAACTCCTCCTGAAGATGGTTTACGGCGACGATGGCAGGATGGAAATGCTGTTGCAGATGGCCGAGGCCGAGCAAAAGCAGGTGGGCAAAAAGAAGAGTGTGCTTCCGGAACCATTCATTCCGGTGATTCGGGCGCCGAAGCCCCGTATAGGGAAAATTGTGCAGGCAATTGTTGAAATTGCCCGGTTGAGAAATTCTATTCCGGCGTAAATCGAAAACGCGATATTACTTTGTACTTGCTAGGGCTTTCTGGTAAATGTCCTGCATCACGAGGCCAGCAATGGTGAACCCGAAAATTGCGGTGGCGTGCGCCATGGTGCCGTTGATTTGCGCCTTGCTGCTGCACCATTCGTGACCGACGAGTTCGGCGTTCTTTAGT
>CACWNW010000039.1 GCA_902762305.1 Fibrobacter succinogenes
TCGGCGGCGCTGACTTCGCAACGGGTAAACGGACGGTCTTCCTTGATGATTTCCTTCATGCGCTTTTCGATGCGCTCGAAATCCGACTGCTGGATCGGGGTCGGTGTCATCAAATCGTAGTAGAAACCCTTTTCGATAGCCGGACCGTAGGCGAGCTTGGTGCCCGGGAACAGGTCGCAGATGGCTTCGGCAAGCACGTGGCTGCAGCTGTGACGCAGGAGCATCAGAGCATCCGGGTCGTCGTTGCTCGGCGTGATAATCTTGATGGTGCCGCTCTCGGTGAGCGGGCGCGAGAGGTCGAGGACCTTATCGCCGAGTTTGACGCCAAGCGCCTTGCGTGCAAGACCTTCGGAAATGCCCTTCGCAATTTCGAGGCCGGTGGTGCCCGATGCTACGGAACGTACGGAGCCATCGGGGAAGGTGAGTTCGATTTGAGACATAAGTAATCCTTTTTGTGGGCGGTTCTCGCCCGGTTCCCCAGAAATACGACATCTGGCGGTGAGGCCAAAGATAGCTTTTAGACGAAAGACGAAAGACGAAAGACGAAAGAATCGTAGTGAAAAACGACTAAAAAGTGTCATTCTGAGCGAAGTCGATGAATCCAGTCCTGATAATACAAGGGGGGGGGGGGGGAATCCCCCTGATAGCAGCCCCGTCGTCATGGCGGCCTTCGAGCCGCCATCTAGCCGTGTCTTCCATCACCCCTTCACCTAGGGCGGACAGCACTTAGCACTTTAGTGCTTAGTGCGCATGGCCACCAAGGTGGGGCCCGGCCCCTAAGACCCCTCGCAAGGGAATCCTCCTGATTTATGCTATTTTAAACGTGAAAACGATTTTTTTATAAGTTTTTCCTGTTTAAAAATGCTAAATTTATTCAAAAATCGCCGTTTTTTAAATTTTGGTTTATTTAGTATCAAAAATACTACAAAAAATCTAGACTTTAGAGAAAGAATTGCTTATATTTAGGACATGGACTTTGAAAATGTATCAAAGAGTGCCTTTGCCATGTCAAAATCGTGCGTGGTATTGCTGAGCGATGTCGCCCAGCTTTCGGTAGGCTACCCTTTCCGCAACACCTGTGTTCCTGGCGAATCGGGCACGCTCGCGTGTTTTTTGCGTGATGTGGATTCGGATGGCTCGTTGAATGTGGGCGCGCTGCGGCGTGTAGAAGACGTCAAGCCCAACGGCTCGCACCTTGCGGTGGCGGGTGATATCGTGTTTAGGTCGAGGGGCGGCTCGTTTGTTTCGGCTCTTGTACCTGTCTTGGACGAAGATTTGCTTGTGGTTGCCCCGATGATCCGTATCCGCGTAAATCGCGAAAGGGTTTTGCCCGAATACCTGGTTTGGTATATGAACGGCGCCAACGGGGCCGCTTTTTTCAAGGAATTCGCCAAGGGTTCTGCTATGCCGCTCATCAGCAAGACGGTTTTGGAACAGATGCCCATAAAACTGCCTAGTTTACAGGCTCAACAAAACATCGTTGAACTCGTTGAATTAGGCCGTCGTGAACATGAGATTATGGCAGAAATTGTCAAGCAAAAGAACTTAATTTTAGAAACGGAAATTTCAAAATACCTGGAGTCGCTATGAGTGAAGTAAAAAGCGAAAAAATCAAGCAAGATGCCATCAACGCTGCCGCCTGGGCCGCGTGCGATACCTTCCGCGGGGCGGTTGATCCGGCGCAGTACAAGGACTACATTCTGGTGATGCTGTTCTTGAAGTATATGTCGGATGTTTGGCGCGACCATTACGACGCTTATGGCAAACAATACGGCGGCGACGAGGCGCGAATCCTCCGCAAACTGGAGCGCGAACGTTTTGTACTCCCGATGGTAGAAATCAAGAACGAGAAAGGCAAGGTCATCGACAAGTTTGTCGCGGACTATTACAGCCTTTACGAACGCCGCACTGCAGATAACATCGGCGATTTAATCAACATTGTTCTCGACAAAATTGAAACGCAGAACAGGCTCAAGCTTGAAGGTGTTTTCCGCAACATCGACTTTAACTCTGAACCGAATCTCGGCAAGACGAAGGACCGCAACCGTCGTCTGCGCACGCTGCTCGAAGACTTCCACAAAGAAGAACTCGACATGTCGCCGAGCCGTGTTTCCGAAGACATTATCGGCAATACCTACATGTATCTGTTGGAGCGTTTCGGTGCCGAGGCTGGCAAGAAGGCGGGTGAATTCTTTACACCGTTCGTTGTTACCGAACTCGTGGCGAAACTTGCGGCCCCGAAGGATGGCGACAAGATTTGCGACCCGACATGTGGTGCGGGTGGTTTGCTTTTGCAGGGTGCGAAGCAGGTGCCGAGCGGCAACTACGCTCTGTTTGGTCAGGAATCCAACGGCAGCACGTGGGCTCTTTGCCGCATGAACATGTTCCTGCACAGTACTGATAGCGCCCGCATTGAATGGGGCGACACGCTCAACAGTCCGATGCTTGTCGAAAAGGACAAGTTGATGAAATTCAATGTGGTGGTGGCGAATCCGCCATTCAGCCTTGACAAATGGGGTGCCGAAAATGCCGAAAGCGACCCCTACAAGCGCTTTTTCCGTGGTATTCCGCCCAAAAGCAAGGGTGACTGGGCCTTCATTACGCATATGGTCGAGACGAGCCTTGCGGGCGAAGGCCGTGTTGTTGTCGTGGTGCCTCACGGCGTGCTGTTCCGCGGTTCTTCCGAAGGCAAAATCCGCGAAGCGATGATTCGCGAAAACCTGCTGGATGCGGTAATCGGCCTCCCCGAAAACCTTTTCCCGACCACGAGCATTCCCGTGGCGATTCTGGTATTCGACCGTAGCCGTGAAATCGGCGGCAAGAACGCAAAGCGCAAGGACGTACTGTTCATTGACGCGAGCCGAGAATTCGTGCAGGGCAAAAAGCAGAATTCGCTCTCCGAAGAGAACATCTCGAAAATTGTGAATACCTACAAGAAGCGCAAGAATGTGGACAAGTACGCCCATGTCGCCTCTTTCGACGAAATTGAAGGCAACGAATTCAACCTGAACATCCCGCGCTATGTGGATACCTTCGAAGAAGAAGCTCCCATCGATGTGGACGCGGTGCAGAAGGATATCGACCGCCTCGAAAAGGAACTTGCCGAAGTCCGCAAGCAGATGGCACAGAAACTGAAGGAGATTAAGCGGGGGTAACTGGAATGTCATCCAAAAAGTCACTCAAAATGATACCCAAAATGATAGTCAAAGTGATAGTTAAAAAGATACCCTAAATGATACCCAAAAGATAGAGAGGTCTAATGAACGAAATAAAAACCTACAGCGAACAGACTTTCGAAAGCATCAAGCACGTTGATGAAAACGGTATGGAATTTTGGTATGCAAGGGAATTACAAAAAGCTCTTGAGTATACGGAATGGAGAAATTTTGAAAAGAGTGTGGATAAAGCAAGGGAAGCTTGTAAATCAAGCGGTTTTCTAGAAAAAGATCATTTTGTTGACGCCAACAAAATGATAGATCTTGCTAAGGGAGCTCAACGTGAAATTGTTGATATAAAACTCTCCCGTTACGCCTGCTACTTAATCGTCATGAACGGTGATCCGCGTAAAGAGGTGATTGCGCTCGGTCAGACATACTTTGCTCTAAAGACTCGCAAACAGGAACTTTCGGAACAAGAAGACTTCGAGCAACTTACAGAAGACCAGAAGCGCCTCGCCATTCGCGGAGAATTGACGGAACACAATAAGTCTTTGGCAGAAGCTGCCAAGAATGCGGGTGTCACGACTACGCAAGATTATGCGATATTCCAGAATAAGGGCTATCAGGGGCTTTACGGTGGTCTTGGCGCGAAGCAGATTCATGAACGCAAGGGCCTCAAGAAAAGTCAGAACATTTTGGACCACATGGGAAGTACCGAACTCGCGGCAAACCTTTTCCGCGCAACGCAGACGGACGAAAAACTGCGTCGTGAAAATATCCAAGGTAAGGCGGCAGCAAACAGAACGCACTTTGAAGTAGGCAAAAAGGTCCGCGAGACCATTAAGGAACTCGGTGGCACTATGCCCGAAGATTTGCCAACGCCCGAAAAGAGTATTAAACAGATTGAAAAGGAAACGAAGAGGATTGGGAAGTAGATCATTTTCGTGAGGTCACGAAAATGTTAGTTCAATAGAAAGGGAATGGGGTAAGTTTATGAATCGCGCCGAAGCTGAGCAAAAGTTAAAGGAAATCTTTGGATTCGCCCATTTTCACGACGCACAGTGGGCGGCGATTGAAAAAATTTTAAATAATGAACGCGTCTTGATGATTCAAAAGACTGGCTTTGGCAAGTCTCTCTGTTACCAGTTCCCTGCAACACAACTTGATGGTCTCACAATTGTCTTTTCCCCATTGATTGCCTTGATGCGTGACCAAGTGAATTCACTCAATGAGAAAGGGATTGTCGCTAAGTGCATCAACTCGAACCAGACTCCCGAAGAAAATGGGCAGATTCTAGAAGATGCGAAGAATGGGAAAATTAAGATTCTGTATATCGCTCCGGAACGTCAAGGCAATATATCGTGGCAGGAAACCGTCCGTGAAATCAAGGTGGCCATGGTCGTTGTTGATGAGGCTCATTGCATTTCGCAATGGGGGCATGATTTTCGCCCAGATTTTCGACGTATTGTTGACCTTGTTAGAATCTTGCCTGAAAACGTCCCCGTGTTGGCTGTGACGGCAACAGCGACGGAGCGTGTTCAGGACGATATCCAGGAGCAAATCGGCAAGAACATGACTGTCTTGCGCGGCAACCTCCTGCGAGAGAATCTTCGCCTGTTTGTTGTTAAAGTCAAATCGGAAAACGAAAAGAAAATCCGCATTGCAGAGTACTTGCAGCATTGCGATGGTTCTGGCCTTATTTATACGGGAACTCGCGTCAACACGCAAGTATATGCGGACTGGTTGAAGTTTGTAGGAATAGATGCTGAAATGTATAACGCCTCTTTGGAGGGCGAAGACCGGATTCGGATAGAACAGGGGCTGAAAGAAAACCGCTGGAAGGCTATTGTCGCAACGAATGCTTTGGGAATGGGCATAGACAAGCCGGATATCCGCTTCATCATCCATACGCAAATGCCGCAGTCTCCAATTCATTACTATCAAGAAATTGGCCGTGCGGGACGTGACGGCAAGCCTTCAGACATCATTCTGTTTTACAACGAGAATGTGGATAAAGACGGAGTCCCTTACGACAAAATGTTGCCCCTCAGTTTTATTAACGGGGCAAAGCCCAAAACGGCAGATTACGGACGCGTTATAAACGCCTTGAAAAATGCTCCCCTTGGCGAACGGGACGTAATGCGCGAATTGAATATGAAGCAGACTCCCGTAAGGACAATTCTTGCTGACTTACTCGAACAGAAAATCGCTGTGCGCAATGAAAAAGGTAAATACGAATATCGGTTTGACGCACCTGAACTTGATACAAGATCTTTTGAGGAACTTCGTCAATCCAAGATGAACGATTTGGACGCCATGATGGGCTATATCGAAACATCGGCTCCCCGCATGGATTATCTCCGCAAATATCTCGGCGACACGATAACGGTACCTTCTGAAAATTGCGATAATACTAATCTGGCGGATTATATGCCCAAGCGCTATTCTGAAGCGACATGGTTCAAATTACGCGATTTCAAGCAGGACTATTTCCCGGAAATAGCAAAGAAGAAAACCTCCAAACTTGAGCCTGGATTTGCGTTGGCTAATTATTCCCTAGAAGATGGCGAAATAGGCCAGATGGTTCATAATTGCAAATACGAAGGCGCGGGCGATTTTCCGGATGACATTGTTCGGCGAATGGCACGAATGATCCAAAAGAAGATGATGGACAACAAGATAGATATGCTGCTTTATGTCCCGCCGACTGAATCGGGTGACCTGGTCAAGAACTTCGCCATAAAAGTTGGTGATTTGTTGGGTATTCCCGTATGCCATAATCTTAAAAAGATGAGACAGACAACGGCACAGAAAATACCCCAGAATGCTATCTTGAAAAGAAAAAACGTGGAAGACGCTTTCAGCTTCGATTCGCCCGAAATACTCGAAGGGAAAAGCGTTCTTTTGCTAGATGATATCTATGATAGTGGTGCGACATTGAACGAGATTGCTAAAGTACTTAAGAATAATGGCGCAGAAAATGTGTTCCCGGTCGTTATCGTCAAAACCGTCGGAGGTGATGTATGAACAACCTGAATGAATATGCCTATTGGATGGCCCTTGCCCACGCTGCAATCAAGACGGCGGTGAAAAACGACATCCTCGGATGGTGCCATAAAGAAAAAAAGAGTGTCATAGACTTTTTCAGTTTGAATGAAACCGAATGGAATGCGACCCTTGGCCTTGACATCAAGGATATCGATGCTCTGACACGGGCGAAGGAGCAGTTACCGAACAATGCGTTCATGGCAGAGAATCTTATAAGCCAAGGATTTTCGCTGATACCTTCGATGTCTCCGGAATTTCCGCAAACGCTAAAAAGCAACTTAAAGAAAAATGCCTGCCCCGTATTGCTCTATGCGAAGGGCAACAAGGCTCTACTAAATCAGCCTACGGCAGCCGTTGTCGGAGCTCGTGCAGCCGGAGAAGTATCTATTGATTTTACGCGAAAAGTCTCAAAAAAGATTGCTGCGGATGGCAAGGTGGTTGTAAGCGGTTTTGCAAAAGGCGTTGATCGCGAAGCATTGGATGCTGCCGTTAATGCGGAAGGCTCTAGCATAATCGTATTGCCGCAAGGAATATTGACTTTCTCGACAGGTTTCAAGCAATATTACAAGCAAATTGTGGAGGGCAAGGTCTTGGTGGTCAGCGCATACCCTCCAAAGATGCCTTGGTCCACTTGGTTAGCGATGGACAGAAACACGTTGATTTACGGCATGGCCGATGAAATCTATGTCGCAGAATCGAATAATGGTGGCGGCACGTGGTCTGGCGTTATGGAAGGCCTGAAACGCGGCAGAAAGATTTACATCCGCGAGCCGGGAGCAGATGAAAAGAATGCCAACAAAGCACTTATACAAAAAGGATGCATCCCCATAAAAATAGAGGACAATATCATTGAGCTGTCCAAGACTGTGCCCGCATTGCAGCATGTTTCTGAAAAGCAAGCAAAATATAGTGCAAAGAAAAAGAAAAAAAATTCGGAAACGCTAGACTTGTTTGGGGGCGGAGATGGAGAATAGATCTAATTTTAACAGTACTGAATTTGAGACGATAAAAATGTTTGATGTAGTGCAATGATTGAGAAAAAAAGAATCATTTTATCAACAACACGAAAATAATCAATCAAAAAGGTAAAGGAACAACCTATGTCTAACAGTAACGAACATATTGAAAAATTTTTAGATGATTATCTGGGAAGTTCAATTTCGCCAGATTATGCGGTGTTGATTACCGGTTGTTGGGGATCTGGAAAAACTTATTTTATTAAGCGATATCTTGGTGGAGAAAAGAAAACTGTCGAAGAATTGCTAATTGAATGCACAAGATATATTGTTGTTTATGTAAGTCTTTTTGGTGTTAAAAATCGTGAAGATATCGAACGAAAAATTTTAGATATTCTGAAACCGGAATTACAACATAAAAAAATTGACTATATACCAACGGTAGGAGCTTTGTTAACGAATATTGTCGGATTGACAGCTGGGGTGGCTGTTGCAGCTGGTTCTGGAGGTCTTGCGGCACCTATTGTTGCTGCTAGTGTCGCTTCGAGTAAAGCTTTGGGAGATGGAGTAAAGTTTTTTTCTGAAAAGTTTGTCAGTGCAATGAAAAAAGGGGATGGATCTTACAAAAAAACGGCAATTGTTTTTGATGATGTTGAACGAACGGATATGCCGTTGCCTGAGTTGTTGGGCTATCTGAATGAATTTGTTGAACATAGGCACATTCCTTGTATATTACTTGCTGATAAGGATAAATGGGAAGAAGCTCAAAAATGCCAAGCAGATAAATCTACACTACATCGCTTGTCAAGTACCAAGGAAAAAGTGATTGGTAAAGAATTTGAAATTCGGACATCCTTTGATGATGTATGGAATAGCTGGTTTAATTCGAGCCACGATGCTCTCTTCCTTGGTGAAAAGACGTTGAATTTGTTAAAAAATAGTCGAGACATTATTGCTCAAGTATTCGAGTGCTCTAGTGTTTCGAATTATCGATCTTTGAAGCATTCTCTTTTGGATTTTAAACGATTTGTCAATGGTATTCAGGATGAAAATTTGACGAATCCTGAATTTAATTCGTTGCTTATTGCAGATTTTATAGCTCATCAATATGCATATTATTTGGGATTATTTGATCCTAATGAAATCTTAGTTGATACGACGAATTACGCTTCATTACTCGCAAAATTAGCAAATCAAAAAAGAATGACTGATAGTTTTCGAATACAGACAAACCCTTTAAATGTAATGAATAATGAACTTACATGGAGCGTGGAACCTTGTAATCAAGAAAATGATGAAAAAATAAATAGTTATGTAACTTTTCAAAAATCGTTTAGCGAATTGGACAAACTGAGCTCTTTGAAAGATTCTGATTTTGCGAAAGAATGGCAACAAATATGGAAAAATTGGATAATAAAAAATGATGTATCTTTTGAAAAAATAAATTGTTTAATAAAGAATTCAATTTGGTATGATGGTAAGAGAGAGTATGATTTAAAAGGTATGTTTAATTGGATGAAGTTAGATGATTGTTCTGGAAAAAATGCTCTTAAAGCTTTTTATGAAAGCATTGATAACAAAACATTAAGAAGCCCATCTTCAATAATGGATTTATTTTATCGTTTTTACTGGTATGCAAAAAAAAATGTACTTAAGGAAAATGCTAGTGAATTTGAAAAAAAGATGAGAGAATATGTAAAAATGATAAAAAATGATTTGATGGATGAAAATATGGGAGCTTGGAAATCGAATCGGGAATTGGATGAAACATATACAAAATATGAAAGGGTGAATGACAGCTTTCTTAAATTATTGCAAAATTTGTTAAAAGAAAAAGAAATCAGCCAAAATAATAATTGTGTGGAAAATTTTTGGAAAAAACTAGGTAGCGATAATTTTAATGAACTAAAAGACGCTTGTTCACAGATTTCATTTCGTACTATTGATAATTTAGAATCTCAAACTTTCAAACAACTAGATGTAGAAAAATTTTGTGAAATATATTTGACAATTAGACCAAATTGGAAACATCGGTGCTATGATGCAATAAAGGCCAGATATTGGGATGTCCAAACAAATCAATTAGACGAAGATTTAGTAAAAACCGAAAAAAACTTTCTGAAAAAGCTTAAGCAAACGGCGAGAAAAATATACAATGAGGCAGAACGCCCATTGTCACCGAGTATTTTCTCACTTTATTATTTGATTAGGTCTATAAATGATATTTTGGGAGAAACAGAAAATGCTGCCTAATGGATGGAAAAAAAGTAAGATTGGTGAAACTTGTTCGCTTCTCTCGGGGCAGGATTTTCCTCCAAATTTGTACGGGAATGAAGAAAAAGGCTTGCCCTATATTACTGGAGCAAGTAATTTTGCGGGCAACCATATAATATTAAACCGTTGGACGGAACATCCCAAAAATATAGCTAAGAAGGGCGATATCCTTTTAGTGTGCAAGGGTTCTGGTTTTGGAATTACAGCAATTGCTGATTTTGAGAAAGCACATATTGCTCGACAAGTAATGGCTTTGCAAAAATTGAATGGCGTTGACAGAGATTTCTTGTATCAGGTTATTTCGATGAATGTTCGTAATATCAAGCAAAAAGGGTGTGGCTTAATTCCTGGCATAGATAGAAAAACGGTACTTAATATTGAATATTTCTTGCCGCCGATTGAAGAGCAGAAGAAGATTGCGACGACGCTTTCACTCTGGGACTCCGCCATCGAAAAAATGGAAAAACTCATCAAAGCGAAGGAATCTTTGCTTACAGAATATGGCAAGGAACTTTTTGGAAAAACCGAACAAAAGCAGAATAAGGTTTGGTCCACCATTGCTTTGTCAGAGGTGTTGAGTGAACATGGTGATAAAAGTACTGGCAAAGAAGAAGTGTTTTCTGTTTCCGTTCATAAGGGCCTAGTAAATCAGATTGAACATTTGGGAAGATCTTTTGCAGCCAAAGACACTTCTAATTACAATCGTGTTCACTATGGCGATATCGTTTACACCAAGAGTCCGACAGGTGATTTCCCTTTGGGAATTGTAAAGCAAAGCATGATTAAAGAAGATGTGATTGTATCTCCGCTTTATGGTGTATTCACTCCACAAACATTTGAGTTGGGTGCAATTTTGGACTTCTATTTTTCTAGTCCTATAAATGCGAACAACTATTTGCACCCGGTCGCTCAAAAAGGCGCTAAAAACACTATTAACATAACGAATAAAAAGTTCTTGTCAGCAAAGTTACGATTGCCAATAGATATAAAAGAGCAAAAGAAAATCGCGCAGTTTGTTCAAACTACAAAAAAGGAAATGGCTGTTTTGCAGGAAGTCCTCGAAAACTACAAAAAGCAGAAACAAGGTTTGATGCAAAAACTCCTCACCGGACAATGGCGAGTGAAATAAGGGGAAAATATGGCAAAAAAATCTGTTACTGCAGATGCTGAGTATAAATCTTGGATTTCTGATTTAAAGAAACGCTTTAAATCGGGGCAAATCAAGGCTGCAATTAAGGTCAATTCAGAATTGATTAAATTCTATTGGTCACTTGGTAAAGATATTGTCCTAAAGCAGGCTGAAAGCAAATGGGGAAGTGGATTCTTTGAATCTCTGAGTAGTGATTTACGGGATGCTTTGCCTGATGTCAAGGGGTTTTCTGTTACAAATCTAAAATACATGAAGTATGTCTATAACTTATTTCGCAAAGAAATGGAAATTCGTCCACAACTTGTGGACGAATTGTCCCTTGTTCCGTGGGGGCATATTCGCTATATTGTTGATGCATGCCGAAACAATCCCAAAAAGGCTTTGTTTTTTGTTCATAAGGTGATTGATAATCATTGGTCTCGAACAATTCTGCTGAATTTTCTTGATACAGATTTGTACGAACGTCAGGGAAAAGCCGTCTCGAATTTTTCCAAAAATTTATCGTTTCCGCAAGGAGAGTTGGCTCAACAGCTGACAAAAGATCCTTATAATTTTGATTTTATTACCGTTACGGAGCGATATGAAGAAAAAGAACTGAAAGACGCCCTCATTCATAATATCGAAAAATTCCTGCTCGAATTAGGACGGGGTTTTGCCTATATGGGACGCGAATTTCGTTTGCAAATTGGTAAAGTTGAAAAATTTATGGATATGCTTTTTTATAACACCAATTTGCATTGTTATGTGGTAATAGAAGTTAAAACGGCTGAATTTGACAGTGACAATATTGGTCAACTTGGGACATACGTAACAGCAGTAAACCATATTCTTAAAAAAGATGGCGATAATCCGACCGTTGGTCTTTTGATTTGCAAGACAAAGGATAACATTTTGGCTCAATATGCATTGGAGAGCATGGCTGTTCCTATAGGCATATCGGAATATGAACTATCGAAACTTTATCCGGCAGACTTCAAAAGCAGTTTGCCTAGTATCAAGGAAATCGAATCCAAACTGAATGGTTGAGCTATAAAATGTAGTGATTTGAGGTGGTTTTATGTCAAAGTCCCGAAAGATAACCCCAGTTTCCATTCGCAGCTCGGCTGCGGAGTATCATTACAAGGCATGAGGTAGCTTATGCAACAACAGCCTGATTACAGAGAAATTCCGACATCGCAGATTCCGGCGATGCGGTTATTGGCGAATCTCGGTTTCAAGCCGCTTACGCCCGAAGAGGTGATGCTGGAGCGTAAGGGCAAGCTTGCCAATGTGTTGCTCGAAGATATTTTGCTTTCGCAGTTGCGTAAGCTGAACTCGTTTACGCACAAGGGTGTCCGTCGTGACTTTAGCGAAGAGAATTTACGCAATGCCATCTTGAAACTCAAAAACATGCAGTACGATGGCCTGGTCCGTACGAATGCAAAGATATATGACCTGCTCACGCTCCCGCAATCCGAAGAAGAATCTGTCGAGGGCGACAAGCGCAGTTACGATATCCGCTATATCGACTGGCAGGAACCGGCGAACAATGTGTTCCATATGGTTGCCGAATTCGATGTGGAGTGTTCGAAATCCAATGCCCGTGTTATCCCTGATATCGTGCTTTTTGTGAACGGAATCCCGTTTGCTGTCATCGAGAACAAGTCGCCCGAAGAAGGAATCAAGCAGGGCATTTCCCAGATGATTCGCAACCAGGGCGATGAATATATTCCGGGGTTGTTCGTTTTTTGCCAGACGCTTTTGTCGGTGAGCATGAACGCTGCGACTTATTCCACCGTGGGGACTCCCGAAAAGTTCTGGAGCCTTTGGCACGAACTTGAAATAAAGGACAAGGAAATTGAGTCGGCCGTAAACAAGAAGGTCTCTGCTGAAGATGAGGATAGAATTTTCTCGGTGCCGAAATTGGCGCCGTTCCGCAAGGATAATCTGCAGACAAAGCGCGTGGTGACGGAACAGGACAGGTTGATTTACTGTTTGTGCAAGCCGGAACGCCTACTCGAAATCGCCTATCGTTTTACCCTCTTCGATGAGGGCATAAAGAAAATTGCTCGCTACCAGCAATTCTTTGTTGTCCATTCGGCGTTAAAGCGCGTTCGTAACATTGATAACGAAGGTAAGCGCAAGGGCGGCTTGGTGTGGCATACACAAGGGTCGGGCAAGTCCCTTTCGATGGTGATGCTTGCTCACGGAATCGTGCTGGATTCGAAGTATGATCCAGATTGCAACATCAGGAATGCTCGAGTTGTGTTGGTTACCGACCGCAAGGATTTGGATAAGCAAATATACGATACCTTCAAAAATTGTGGGGTGGAGGTCATCAAGGCGACCTCGGGTGAAAATTTGCTCAACCTTATGGAGTCCGACAATTCTGCCGTGATAACGACCGTTATCAACAAGTTCGACAAGGCGCTGAATAAACGCCAGTACATTGAAAAGTCAAACAACATCTTTTTGCTTGTCGATGAAGCTCACCGTACGCAGTATAAAAATCTGCATGCACGCATGAAACAGATGCTTCCGAATGCCAGCTACATCGGCTTTACGGGAACGCCGTTGATGAAAAAAGAGAAGAATAGCTTCGGCAAGTTTGGAGGAATGATTAGGCCGAGTTACACTATCCAGCAGGCAAATGAAGATGGTGCCGTGGTTCCCTTGCTTTACGAGGGGCGCCACGCAGAACTCAAGCAGGACAAGGCGGCGATAGATCTTTGGTTTGATCGTTTTACTGCGGGGCTTAATGAAAAGCAAAAGGCCGACCTTAAGAAGAAATATGCCCGTGCCGAAATGCTGAACAAGGCTGAACGCGTCGTGTATATGCGTGCGTTTGATATCAGCGAGCATTTCCGTGCAAACTGGAAAGATACTCCGTTCAAGGCACAACTTGTCGCACCGAGTAAGGAAACGGCTATTCTGTACCATGAATTCTTGGATGAAATTGGCCATGTGAGTTCTGAAGTTGTCATTTCGGGCCCCGATGAGCGCGAAGGCTATTCGGAAGTGGGCGAAGAACCGACTAGCCGAGTGACGAAATTCTGGACAAAGATGATGGATCGCTATGGCGACGAGGATTCGTATAACAAGTCGATTATTGATAGTTTCAAGGGCCCAGGTAAGCCGGAAATCCTGATTGTCTGTGACAAGTTGCTGACGGGCTTTGATGCTGAACGCAATACGGTCTTGTACCTTTGTCGCACGCTTAAGGAACACACGCTTTTGCAGGCGATTGCCCGCGTGAACCGCCTATTTGAAGAAGACGGCAAGAAGAAGGATTTCGGCTATATCGTAGACTACGCCAACGTGCGCGACAACCTGGATACGGCCCTTGTGATGTACAAGGCGCTGGAAGGCTTTGACCCTGAAGATTTGGAAGGCTTGCTGACCGATGTGTCGGAACAAGTGGACAAGTTGCCGCAACTGCGTTCTAATCTGTGGGATGTTTTCAAGGGCGTCAAGAACAAGGCTGACCCCGAACAGATGGAGCGCCACCTGGCCGATGTAAAACGCCGTAACGATTTCTACAAGGCGCTGCGAGATTTCGGGAAGTGCTTGAGTATCGCAATGTCATCGCAGAAGTTCCTAGAAAAGACCCCAGCCGAAGATATGACGCGGCTCCGCAGGGAATTTAAGATGTTCTCGGACATGCGCGTGTCTGTAAAGCACCGCTACGCCGACGATGTGGATTACAGCGAATACGAACCGAAAATCAAGAAGTTGCTCGATACGCACATCCAGTCGGATAATGTGGTGCAGACTGTAGCACCTGTGAATATTTTGGATCCAAAGTTTACCCAGATATTGAGTGATGGTAAAGGCAGCTATGATGCTCGTGGCAAGGCGGCGAGTGCTGATACAATAGCGCACATGCTCAAGAAAACCGCAACCGAAAAGATGGAAGAAGATCCCGCCTTCTACGAGAAATTCTCAAAAATGATTCAGGATGTCATTGATAGTTTCCAGGCGGGTAAGATTTCGGAAGATGAATATCTCTCCAAGGTGAAAGGATTGGAGGAAAATTTCAAAAGTAAGAAACGTGATGACGTTCCGGCAGAAATCAGCGAAAACGAGGATGCCGCTGCATATTATGGTGTCGCACTGACGGCGTTCTTGTATGGAAACAAGTGCGATACGGCAGAAGCCAAACGGCTTGCCGTAGAAACAGCCTTATTCGTTATTGAAGCGCTGAAAAAACATCACAAGGTGCAATTCTGGAACGATCCGGACGCACAAAACAGAGTGCGAGACGATTTGGATACGTTATTATTCGATATTATTCGTGTCCGAGAACGTTTTGATTGGACGAATGCGGATATTGATTCCCTGGAAGAGAAAATCATGAATGTGGCAAGGCGGCGTTCGCATGAATGAGCTGAACGTTGTTAAATATGGAGACCGCGAGATTGTATACGCGGTTGAATTTTGCCGTCGCAAGACACTGGAAATCTCTGTAATGCCCGATAGCGCCGTGCAGGTGCGGGCTCCGCAAGGGGCTACTCTCGAAGCAATCGCGCAGAAGGTGCAGAAAAAGGCTCCGTGGATTGTTGAAAAGCAGGACTGGTTCGCAAAATTTCCTAAAGCGCCTCCTCCAAGGCAATATCTTGGTGGCGAGACGCACTTGTATTTGGGGCGCCGTTATCGATTGAAGATTGAAAAAGGTAAAGAACGCTTGGTGAAAATCGATGGCGGGTTCATTAGGGTTGTTTCTGTAGATGTTCGCCCCGCAACTGTGAAGAAGCTTCTTGATGAATGGTTACGTGAGCGTGCCAAGGTGCAGTTCGAGAATGTTTTTTTGGCTTGTATGGCTCGTTTTTCGCATTCTTCTACGTCTCCTCGCCTGCAAATCCGCGACATGAAAACCCGCTGGGGTTCGCTCTCTAAAGGCGGTATATTGACCTTGAACATCAAATTGATTGCCGCCCCGAAGGAATGTATTGAGTATGTCGTGGTGCATGAATTGTGTCACCTGAAATACCCGAACCACGACAAAAAATTTTACCGGCTTCTGGAAACACGACTGCCTGATTGGGAAAAAAGGAAACAGAAACTGGAACATTTGCAGGAGTGAAAAAGATGACTCCACTTGAAATTCTGAAAACGGTTTTCGGCTACAGTTCCTTTCGCCCGATGCAAGAAGATATAATAGCGAATGTTCTCGAACATTGCGATTCACTTGTATTAATGCCGACTGGCGGAGGAAAATCCCTTTGCTATCAGATTCCCGCTTTGATTCTTGATGGGACAACGGTGGTTGTATCTCCGCTTATTTCTTTGATGAAAGACCAGGTGGATGCCTTAAATGCTAGCGGCATTGCCGCAGCTGCTCTCAATAGCAACAATAACGAAGAAGAGAATTTCAAAATCCGGGCGCAAGCAAAATCAGGGCGGCTAAAGATTCTGTATATTTCACCGGAACGCCTGCAAAGAGAAATTCCTTGGATGCGGCAAAATTTACACGTCCCCTTGTTTGCGATTGATGAGGCGCATTGTATCTCTCAATGGGGACATGATTTCCGTCCGGAATACACCCAGCTCGGAAATTTACACGATGATTTTCCGCAAGCATGTATAATGGCGTTGACGGCCACGGCAGACAAACTGACTAAAGAAGACATTGTCAAACAATTACGCTTAAATTCATATAAAGTTTTTATCAGCTCGTTTGATAGGCCGAACTTGAGTTTAGATGTACGCCGTGGATATACGGGTAAAGAGAAAACGAAGGCAATTCTTTCCATTATCAAAAGGCATGCGAATGAATCGGGCATCATTTATTGCCTTTCCAGAAAGAATACGGAAAAAATTGCTGAAATTTTGATTGATGCAGGTATTGCAGCGAGAGCGTATCACGCAGGAATGTCGTCAGAAGAGCGAAATGCTGTACAAGAAGATTTTATAAATGACAAGATTGATGTAGTTTGCGCGACCATCGCGTTTGGCATGGGAATAGATAAAAGCAACGTCCGTTTTGTAATACATTACAATCTACCTAAAAGCATTGAAAGCTTTTATCAGGAAATTGGTCGCGCAGGGCGTGACGGTTTGCCTTCAGAAACGGTTCTGTTTTATAGTTATCAAGACATCGTAACGCTTCGTGGGTTCGTAAATGAAAGCGGACAAAAGGAAATCAACTCTGAAAAACTTGACAGAATGCAAGAATATGCAGAATCGCTGATTTGTCGTCGCCGAATTTTACTGAATTACTTCGGCGAAAGTGATAGCGAAAACTGTGGAAATTGCGATGTCTGCAAAAATCCGCCACGCCGCTTTGACGGGACCATCTTGGTGCAGAAGGCTCTTTCTGCCATAAAGCGTACGAACGAGCAAATCGGTTTCTCGATGACGGCACAAATTCTCAAAGGCTTCAATGATGAAGAAATTGTGCAAAATGGATATGATAAAATCAAGACGTTCGGTGCGGGAGCCGATGTCACCTTGAAAGATTGGCATGATTATCTATTGCAAATGTTGCATTTGGGATTTGTCGAAATTGCCTACAATGAATCCAACCATTTAAAAATCACCGATAGCGGTAAAGAAGTCCTTTCGGGAAAGAAAATCGCTGAGTTGGCTGTTCCTGATAGGACGGAACCGGAAAAAGATCGGAAACGAAAAAAGAAGGAATTCGTTCATTCGGCTTTTGACAAAAGTGTTGCCGCTGATGACGGCTTATTTGAAGCATTACGAAAGTTGCGCAGAGATATTGCCGATGAGAACAACTGGCCTGCTTATGTTGTACTTTCGGACAAAACTTTAAAAGAGCTGTCTAGCACGCCTCCGCTGTCCATCGAAGACTTGTATGGCGTATTCGGTTTTGGAGAAAAGAAAATTGAAAAATTCGGTCAACGATTTGTTGACGCGATTACGGATTTTCTTGGCAACTCCGGGCGTTCGGTGCAAATATCGCGCGATACTATTCAGCAGGATAACGGCATGTCCCATATGGAATCTCAGAAGCTGCAGTATGCCAAAGCATATGAGCCTTGGAGCGAAGAAGATGACTTAAAACTAGAACAGCTGTACAATCAAGGATTGACAACAAGTGAGCTTTCTAAAAAAATGGGACGCGGAAATGGAGCGATTCGTTCCCGGCTAAGAAAATTGAGAATTGTAGATTAGCGAATTCCCTTGACGCTGACAACCTATTTGTGTATATTGTAGCCGATATTCGATAATCCTCGTGACAGTCGACATAGACCTTCGGGTCCGTACGTGCATTCGCGGCTTTTCAAGAGCCAACAGGATTGCAAGATCATCCCATTCCGCGCAAAGCGTGGAAAATCTCAATACATAACAAATAAGCAAGGGCATGTTGTGCGCTGTTTTTCGGCGTAATCGCAACGGCCAGTCAAATTGTCGCCCAATGGCGACGGTTTTAATAGCGAGGCAATTCGATGACTTTGGAAGAACTCAAAAAACTGATTTCTAAAGATGAAACGAAGAATATTGAACTGAGGTTCAATCCGTGGGTCTATGGGAATGACCCGTACACATTTCATGGAAGACCATACTATAGACTGGAAAGTGTCACTAAAGCAATGCCTAGGGA
>CACWNW010000040.1 GCA_902762305.1 Fibrobacter succinogenes
GCCTGCTTGATGCCGACCTTGTCAACCAGCTGCTTGAAGAAGTCGCGGTCTTCGGCGAGGTCGATGTCTTCGGGGCTTGTGCCGACGACGTTTGCGCCGGCCTTCTTGAGGCGCATGGCGAGGTTCAGCGGAGTCTGGCCGCCGAATTGCACGATGACGCCCGCGCACTTTTCGCGTTCGTAAATGCCCATCACGTCTTCGAGCGTGAGCGGTTCAAAGTATAGTTTGTCCGAAGTGTCGTAGTCGGTGGAAACCGTTTCGGGGTTGGAATTCACCATGATGACTTCGTAGCCTTCGCGACGCAGCGTAAAGGCGGCATGGCAGCAGCAGTAGTCGAATTCGATACCCTGACCGATTCTGTTCGGGCCGCCGCCGAGCACCATGATTCTCTTCTTGTGACCGTGACCCGGGATTTCGCGGACGGGCTCAGAGTTTTCCGCATAGCAGCTGTAGTAATACGGCGTGATGGCTTTGAATTCGCCGGCGCAGGTATCGACGGAGTAGTAACTCGGAACGAGGCCAATCTGCTTGCGCACCGCCATAACCTCTTCGGGAGTCTTGTGGAACAGGTAACCAATCTGGATATCGCTGTAGCCGAGTTCCTTGGCCTGGCGGAAGAGCGGCAGGTCTTTGGCGAGCGCTTCCAGCGAGCCTGCGGAAAGGATTTCGTCTTCGTAGAGGGCAAGTTCTTCGAGGTGGCGCAAGAAGTAGCGGTCGATTCGAGTGATGTCGTACAGCTTCTCGACGCCCCACTTGCGGCGCAGTGCTTCGTGCAACACGAAGATGCGTTCGGCGCTCGGGCGGGCGACTTCCTTGGCGAGCGTTTCGTCGTCGTACTCCTTGAACTTTTCGCACTTGGCGCAAGCTCCGAATCCGCCGAATCCCGTTTCGAGGGAGCGGAGTGCCTTCTGCATGGCCTGCTTGAAGTTCGTACCGATGGCCATCGCTTCGCCTACGGATTTCATCTGGGTGCCGAGCGTGGAATCTGCCTTCGGGAACTTTTCGAAGGTAAAGCGCGGGACCTTCACGACCACATAGTCGAGAGCCGGTTCGAAGCAGCTCGGGGTCGTCTGCGTAATGTCGTTGCGGAGTTCGTCGAGCGTGTAGCCTACGGCGAGCAGCGCTGCAATCTTTGCGATGGGGAAGCCCGTCGCCTTGGAGGCGAGAGCAGAAGAACGGCTCACACGCGGGTTCATTTCGATAATGATGCGGCGGCCGGTCTTGGGCTCGATAGCCCACTGCACGTTGGATCCGCCGGTTTCCACGCCGATAGCTTCCATGACCTTCAGGGAGTCGTCACGCATGGCCTGGTAGGCGCGGTCATCAAGGCTCTGGATCGGGGCAACCGTGATGGAGTCGCCGGTATGCACGCCCATCGGGTCAAGGTTTTCGATGGAGCACACGATAACGGCATTGCCCTTCTTGTCGCGCATGACTTCCATTTCGAATTCTTTCCAACCGAGGAGCGATTCTTCGATAAGCACTTCGTTGTTGAGCGAGGCGTCAAGACCGCGGTTCACGATAGTCTCGAATTCTTCTTCGTTGTGGGCGATACCGCCACCGGTACCACCGAGGGTGAAGCCCGGACGGATGATGAGCGGCCAGCTTCCGATGGTGTGGGCGATAGCGGTCGCTTCGCTCATGGAGTGTGCGGAACCGGAGCGGGGGAGGTCAAGCCCAATCTTGAGCATGGCTTCCTTGAACAAGTGACGGTCTTCGGCGCGCTGAATGGATTCGGCCTTTGCACCGATGAGTTCCACCTGGTAGCGGTCTAAAATGCCGCGCTCGTTCAGTTCCATCGCGAGGTTCAGAGCGGTCTGGCCGCCCAAAGTCGGGAGCAAGGCATCCGGGCGTTCGCGGCGGATGATTTCGTGCAGAATATCAACGCTCAGCGGTTCGATGTAGGTGCGGTCGGCCATTTCGGGGTCGGTCATGATGGTGGCCGGGTTGGAGTTCACGAGCACCACTTCGTAGCCTTCGCGGCGCAGCACCTTGCAGGCTTGCACGCCGGAGTAGTCGAATTCGCAGCCCTGGCCAATCACGATCGGGCCAGAACCAATGAGCATAATCTTCTTGATGTCGGTACGCTTAGGCATTCTTCTTGCCTCCATTCACATTCTTCTTGGATTTTTGTGCGAGTGCCGCCTTGACGAGGCCGCTGAACAGCGGGTGCGGCGCGGTGGGTCTGCTCTTGAATTCCGGATGGAACTGGCAGGCTTCAAAGTACGGGTGGTTTTTGATTTCCACCATTTCAACGAGCTTTCCGTCGGGAGAAGTACCGGCAATCTTGAGGCCGGCCTTTTCAAGTTCCTTGCGGAATTCGCTGTTGTAGTTGAATTCGTAGCGGTGGCGGTGACGCTCGCTAATCTTTTCGCTCTTGTAGAGTTTTGCGGCGTTGGAATCCTTCATGAGCTTGCACGGGTAAGCGCCCAGGCGCATGGTGCCGCCCTTTTCAGTGACGTTCTTCTGTTCGTCCATCAGGTCGATGACCGGGTGGGCCGTCTTTTCGTCGAATTCTGTGGAGTTGGCATCCTTCCAGCCGAGAACATTGCGGGCGAATTCAATTACGCAACACTGCATGCCAAGGCAGATGCCGAGCAGCGGGACCTTGTGTTCGCGGGCATACTTGATGGCGACGCACTTGCCGTTCACGCCGCGGCTACCGAAGCCTCCCGGAATCAGGATGCCGTCTGCATTCTTGATGAGGTTCGGATTCTTTTCGAGTTCTTCGGCCTCGATGCATTCCACCTTCACCTTGGCGTTGTGTTCCATGCCGGCGTGCTGCAGAGCCTCGTGCACGGACTTGTAGGCGTCGCGGATGGCGATGTACTTGCCCACAAGCGCGATGGTGCATTCGTACTTGGGCTGGGTTGCCTTCTTGACGAGCTTGTCCCATTCGGAGTGGACGATCGGATGAACGCTCAGGCGGAGCTGTTCAAGTACGCGGAGGTCGAGTTCCTGCTTGGAAAGTTCGCGGGGCACGGCGTAGACGGAATCCGTCACGTCCTTTTCTTCAATCACGCATTCGGGCTTCACGTTGCAGAAGAGCGCGAGTTTGTCGAGGTGATCCTGCGGAATCGTCATTTCGGTACGGCATACCAGAATGTCCGGGAAAATACCGATGTTGCGAAGTTCAGCAACCGAGTGCTGCGAGGGCTTCGTCTTGAGTTCGCCTGCGGCCTTGAGGTAAGGCACCAGGACCAGGTGGACAAAGCAGGTGTTTTCAACGCCGACTTCGAAGCGGAACTGTCTTGCCGCTTCCAAGAAGGGGAGGGATTCGATGTCGCCTGCCACACCGCCGATTTCACAGAGTACGATGTCGGCGCCGCTTTCGGCTGCAGAACGGAAGGCGTCCTTGATTTCATTGGTGATGTGCGGGATGACCTGCACGGTGCCGCCCAGGTACTTGCCTGCGCGTTCCTTGGAAAGTACGGAAGAGTAGATGCGGCCTGAGGTGTAGCTCGATGCCTTGGAGCACTGCACGCCAGCGAAGCGTTCGTAGTGGCCCAGGTCAAGGTCGGTTTCGTAGCCGTCGTCGGTCACGAAGACTTCGCCGTGCTGGTAGGGGCTCATGGTGCCCGGGTCCACGTTCAGGTACGGGTCGAGCTTCTGCATGAACACCTTGTAGCCGCGGCTCTTCAGGAGCAGTGCGAGCGATGCCGAGGTGATGCCCTTGCCGAGGGAACTGACCACGCCGCCGGTAATGAAGATGTACTTGGTCTGTTTTTTGGTGGTAGCCTTAGCCATTTATGCCTCCCCGGCGCCGGTCTTGCCTGATTTAAAATCGAGAATCATCTGCCTGAATTCGCCGAACAGGTAGTAGGAATCGTTCGGGCCCGGAGCGGATTCCGGGTGGTACTGCACGCTGAACGCGGGAAGTTCCTTGTGGTGGATGCCTTCGACCGTGTTGTCGTTCAGGTTGATGTGCGTGACTTCCACGTTCGTGGGGAGCGATGCTTCTTCGATGGCGTAGTTGTGGTTCTGGCTCGTGATTTCCACGGCGCCGGTCTTCAAATTCTTGACCGGATGGTTGCAACCGTGATGGCCGAACTTGAGCTTGGAAACCTTCGCGCCGAGTGCAAGGCCGAGCAACTGGTTACCGAGGCAGATGCCCATCAGCGGGACCTTGCCCAGGAGTTGCTTGACGACAGCCGCCACTTGCGGGAGGCTGTTCGGGTCGGCAGGGCCGTTCGAGAGGAACACGCCGTCCGGATTTTTCGCCATCACCTGTTCGAATGTTGCGTTGATCGGGAGGACCGTCACCTTCATATTTTGTTCTGCGAGATTCCTCAAGATGTTCGTCTTGATACCGAAATCAAGCGCGACAACGTTCAGGTCGCCTTCGGTGCTGAACTCGTAACCGTTCGGATCGCTCACCTTGCTCGCGTAGTCCTGGCCGTCGAGGCCTTCCCATTCCTGCGCTTTCTTGATTGCGTCGGCTTCGCTCATTTCGGTGCCATCCACATGCAGGTAGGCCTTCTGTGCGCCATGGTCACGCAGGTGGATGGTGAGGGCGCGCGTATCGACGCCCGCGATGCCCGGCTTCTTGTGGGCGAGCATGTAGTCGTGCAGGCTTTCTTCGCCAATTTCCTTGCTCACGTCGTCCAGCGAGTTCACGACGATGCCGTTCAAAAAGACGTCGCGCGATTCGGATTTTTCAAGGTTTGCCGCATAGGCTCCGACTTCGGCCGTGGTGAACACCACGAACTGGCCTGCGTAGGAGGGGTCCGTCAAAATCTGCTTGTAACCCGCCATGCCGGTGTTGAACACCGCTTCGCCGACGGTATCGGTTGCCTGCCCGAAGGCGTAGCCCCTAAAGACGGTTCCATCCGCCAATGCCAGAAACGCCTTCTTCTCGCGCTTCGCTTTCCAGTTGAATCTATCAGTCATATATCGCTCGCTATTAATTGAAAAAGGTCAACGCACGTCATCCTGAAAGGCGAAACCTTGAAGGATCCTGTTGTAAAATGCCCTGGATGCTTCGTCGCCATGCTCCTCAGCATGACGTTAACGCGGCTTCGCGTCATCTTGAGTCCTTCGACTACGCTCAGCATGACGTGACAATAAAAACAAAGGCAAAAGCCAGAAGCTTTTGCCAAACGATTGAAAACTTTAGAGACAGAAACGAAAATCAGATGCCCGTGGAGGGTCGCCGTGTCCCGTTGCTGGAGGGTTGCAACGGCTGCGCTCATGTAGGCCAGAATGGATTCCGATATTCTCATCGGAACCAAAATTTAACAATTGGAAAGCCGCCTGGTAAGAGGTAAAAAAGGAAAAATTTTGCCGAAATTAGCCCAAAAACGTCAAATATTTTACATTTTCTTTCCAAATTGACTTATGTTTTACATAAAATGTAAAACATGGAATTGGTCCCTATTCAGGGTTCTGGCGGTTGTCAGACTCCGCGCATGTCGGGGTCCCAGACGACCTTGTGCAATTGCACCTGGAACCGGGCGTTGTTCTCGGTCATGGCCTTGCTCGAAAGCAACCATTCCACGATGTGTTCGTATCTGAGCGTTCCGAATACCGGCGAGATGTAGATGTGCGGCATTCCGATTGCGGTTCCGCTGGAATTGCCTGCGGATTCCTGTTCCTTGCGCAGTGAAAGCTGTGCGACGACACCCTCGGCTTCCTTGAGGTCGTCTTCGCTACCGACAACGAACTTGAGCACGTCGCCTTTGCCGAGCGTTGCGATGTTGTCCATCTTCATCTTGGCCGACATGCCGCTGCTTGCGCATTTCCAGTCCATGGTGTAGAACAGGTTTGCGTTGCGCCATTTGCAGGGGATTGTGCCGTTGGTTTCTATGTTGACTTCGAAACCTTCATCGCGCAATTTTGCGAGCAGCTCCTCGACTCCTTCGTGAATCAGCGGCTCTCCGCCGGTCAGGGTCACGCATTTCACGCCGGATTCGGAGCGGAACGCCTCTACCGCGTCCATTACCTGCGCTACATTCATTTGTGTGTAGTCGCTCCCCTCGACGGCGTACATGGAATCGCAATAGCTGCAACGCAGGTTGCACCCGTGGAGCCTTACGAAAACGGCGGCCTGGCCGGTACGCAGTCCTTCGCCTTCGATGCTTTTGAAAATTTCGCAGACTTTCATAACCGCCTTGTCTTTGCGAGTCAAGCGAAGTTACACTTCGTACTCTACGATGTTGCCTTCGCTTTCCTGGATTTGCACCTTGTAGCAGTGCGGAACCTGCTCGCATATCCAGCGGGCCATGTTCTCGGCAGTGGGGTTCATATCCATCACATCGTTCAGGAACTGGTGATCGAGCCTGCCGTGGACAAGTTCTTTGATACGCGAAAAATCGACAACCATGCCGTTCTCGTCGAGTGTTTCGGACTGGCAGTAGACCGTGATAATCCAGTTGTGGCCGTGCAGGCCGCGGCACTTGCTTTCGTAGGGGAGCGTGAGCTTGTGCGCTCCCGATATTTCCATGCGCTTGATGACCCTGTACATGATTACGCTCCGTATTCCGTGTTGTCCGTTATGCCCGCTTCGGCGAGGGCAGCCTTTCGTTCGAGGCAAGTGGCGCATTTACCGCAATGGACTTGCCCGCCCTTGTAGCAAGACCAGGTCTCCCTGTAATCGATACCGAGCGATTTGCCCTTGCGTGCGATATCGGCCTTGGAAATGTTTGTGTAGGGGGCGTCAATCGTGATGTGCGCGTAGGTGCCCGCGGATATTGCTGCCGACATGTTGTTCACGAACTCTTCGCGGCAGTCGGGGTAGATGTCGTGATCGCCAAAGTGGTTCGCCATCATCACCTTCGTAAGGTCGCGGCTTTCGGCAAGCCCTGCCGCTACAGAAAGCATGATGCCGTTACGGAACGGGACCACGGTCGATTTCATGTTCGCGTCGGCGTAGCTCCCTTCTGGGATGGCGTCTGCGCCTTCGAGGAGCGACGACTTGAAATAGTCGTGCATGAACTTGAGCGGGATAGTGATGTGCGGGATTCCGAGCTTTTCGCAGTGCAACTTGGCGAAGGGAATTTCCTTGCCGTTGTGGTTGCTGCCGTAGTCGAAGGAAACGGCGAGCGCAATTTCTTCTGCCTGCTCGTATAGAAGGGTGGTGCTGTCCATTCCGCCGGACAGAACCAGCAATGCGTTTTTCATAGGGCTCCTAGTTTTGTTTATAGTCAGGATGGGTTTCGAACTGACTGGATACAAATATAGAAAAAGACCGCGCGTCTTTCGACGCACGGCCTGTGTCCATTGAGCAATAAGGAGGGATTAATAAGGTGGCTTTTATCTACTAGTAGATAAACAGCATCTCGCGGTATTTCGGAAGCGGCCACTTCTCGTCGGGGACGACCTTTTCGAGCTTGTCCACCTGCACGCGGAGATCCGCCATTGCCTCGAGGATGTTCTCGTGCTTTTCGCCGAGGGCCTTCTCCATGCGTTCGATTGCGGCGGAGAGTGCCTTGTAGCCTTCACCGAGTTCCTGGGCGTAGGAATCCACTGCGGCAAAGCCCTGTTCCTTGGCCATGGCGTTCGTCTTGAGGGCGTTGCTGTAGGCGCACAGGACCTGCGGCAAGATGACGTTCTTTGCGATGTCGTCGGAAATCTTGCCTTCGATGTGAATCTTCTTGTGGTATTCTTCCAGGTTCACTTCGTAACGGGATTCGAGCTCGCGCTTGTTGAGCACGCCGTACTTTTCGAAGAGCTTGACGTTCTCGGATTTGTTGAGTGCCTGCAGCGCTTCCATGGTGGTGCGGGTGTTCGGCAGTCCGCGCTTTTCGGCTTCTTCGACCCATTCGTCGGTGTAGCCGTTGCCGTTGAAGATGACCTTCTTGTGTTCCTTCACGATCTTCTGCAGCAGCTTCTGGAGTTCTTCGTGGAATTTTTCCTTGGAGACGTTCTGCATCTTGTCTGCAATGAAGTCGAACGCTTCGGCCACAATCGTGTTGAGGATGACGTTCGGTTCGGAGCAGCTCTGGCTCGAACCCGGAGCGCGGAATTCGAACTTGTTGCCCGTGAATGCGAACGGAGAAGTACGGTTACGGTCGGTAGCGTCGCGCGGAAGCGGCGGCAGCATGTCGGAACCGAGCTTCATGACGCCAGCCTGCTTGCTGGACTTCGGATCGCCCTTCTCAAGCTGGTCGATGACGTCGGCAAGCTGGTCGCCGAGGTACATGGAGATGATAGCCGGAGGAGCTTCGTTGGCACCGAGACGGTGGTCGTTGCCTGCACCGGAAACAGCCATGCGGAGCAGGTCGGCGTGGCTGTCGACAGCGTAAATGACGGCGCAGAGCGTGGTGAGGAAGATGGCGTTCTGGTGCGGGTCCTTGCCCGGGTTCAGGAGGTTGGTCTTGCCATAGTTCACGGACCAGTTGTTGTGCTTGCCGGAACCGTTGATGCCGGCGAACGGCTTTTCGTGCAGGAGGCACACGAGTCCGTGGCGGTCGGCGACCTGGCGGAGCACTTCCATAATCTGCATGTTGTGGTCGCAGGCGAGGTTCACTTCCTCGAACATCGGGGCGAGTTCGAACTGTGCCGGGGCGACTTCGTTGTGGCGGGTCTTGGCCGGAATGCCGAGCTTCCAGAGTTCCTTTTCCACATCGTTCATGAAGTTCAGGATGCGGGCCGGAATGCTACCGAAGTAGTGGTCTTCCATCTGCTGGTGCTTTGCGGGTGCTGCACCGAACAGCGTGCGGCCAGCCTGGTAGAGGTCGGGGCGCTGCAGGTAGAAGCGCTTGTCGATGAGGAAGTATTCCTGTTCGGCACCGAGAGTGACGGTAACCTTCTGCGGGGCGACGCCGAAGAGGCCCATGAGGCGGTCGGCGGACTTCTGCAAGGCCTGAATGGAACGGAGAAGCGGAGTCTTCTTGTCCAATGCTTCGCCGGTGTAGCTACAGAATGCGGTCGGGATGCAGAGCGTTGCACCGTTGCCGTGACGCTTGATGAATGCGGGCGAGGTCGGGTCCCAGGCGGTGTAGCCGCGGGCTTCGAATGTAGAACGGAGGCCGCCGCTCGGGAAGGAGGAGGCGTCCGGTTCACCGACGATCAGGTTCTTGCCGCTGAAGGCCATGATGGCCTTGCCGTTTTCGGGTTCCAGGAAGGAGTCGTGCTTTTCGGCGGTGGAGCCGGTAAGCGGCTGGAACCAGTGCGTGAAGTGGGTAGCACCACGGTCGATAGCCCACTTTTTCATGGCGTGTGCGACTTCGTTCGCGATGCTCGCGTCGAGCGGTGCACCCTCGTCGATAGTGGCGAAAAGCTTCTTGCAAATGTCCTTCGGCAGGTAGGCGCGCATGGCGTCGGCGTTGAAAACGTCTTCACCGTAGAAGTCTAAACTTGCGGGAGCTGCGGGCATGTTTGCACCTGCGGCTTCATCCGCGATTTCCTTGATGGCTTTTAATCTATATTCGTTGCTCATGGCAATCTCCTAGTTTGAAATTTTTCGCATACCCATATGCAAAATGCGTGCCAAAATCAAAAATGCGGAAATTTGCCTAAAAAGGGCGTTTTCTGCCCTATTACAAAAAATTACTGTATTTCATAAATTGTATATCCGTTAAAAATTTTACGAATATTGTAAAATGATGATTTTTTGTAGATTTGCCCGATTTTTTTTTATCTTGTATCAAAGAGGTTTCTTTTGAATAAGTCGCTCGTTTTTGTATTGATTCTCTTGATTGCTGCGGTTGCTTTTGCCGATGTCAAGAAGAAACGTTTTGATATTGGCGGGGCTTCCAATGCTCCCGCTGCGGAGGCTGTCGCTCCTGTTGGCGATACATCTGCGATTGAATCGGTTGCTCCGGCTGCACCTGCCGTTTTTGAGTCGGAAAGGGTAGAACCCAAATCGAAATCGTTCTATACTATTATTGCGGATGCGCAGAAGGTCCTTCGTGAAAAGCTTACGCTTGCTATCAGCGCGATGAAGGGCGGCCAATGGAGCGCTATCTGGAAATTTCTTCTCATCTGCCTTGTATACGGTATGCTGCATGCGCTTGGTCCCGGGCACGGAAAATCGATTGTCGTGGGGTATTTTATAGCGCGCCGAGGCCGCTGGCGGCAAGGCGTTGCGCTCGGGGCCGGCATTACCGTGACGCATACCATGAGTGCGGTTTTGTTGTTGCTGGTCCTGTATGCGATTTTCAAGGCGACCGTTTTTAATGCGTTCGAGACGGGTCGCATCGGAATCGAGAATGCGAGCTATGCGTTGATTATGCTTACCGGTATTTTGCTGGTGGTGCTCGGAATCAAGGACTTTTTCACACAGTGTAAAAGCCGTCGGGAAGCTGCACTGGCCGGAACCGCTGCGGAGTCTGCCGGAGTTGCCGGAAACTCGCAAAATGAGGCGCTCCCGCCGACTGCGCGCTGGCGGGAAATTATCGGGGTCGCCGCTGTCACGGGAATTGTGCCCTGCCCGGCCGTGGCGTTGATTGTGCTGTTCTGCCTGCTGAATTCGATGGTGGCTCTTTCGCTCTTGGGAGCGCTTGTCATTTGCATCGGCATGACGATTACGAACGTGGCTTTCGGTATTGCCGCCGTTGCTTTCCGTAAGGGGATTGACAAGGGGAGCGCGCATACCCGTATCGCTACAAAAATATACACCGTCGCGACTCTCGCTGGCGGTGTCATAATCTTTATCTCGGGACTGCTGCTGTTTACGAACCAGTTCGCGGGAAGGGTTTAAGTCGACGCCGCAGCGTCGACGCATAAGCCCTATTCTGCGCTTTCCATCTCGTTAATCAACTGGATATTGTACATTTTTTGCACTTGAAGAATATCGAGGATGACGGCGATGCGTTCGTAAGTCGTTCCCTTGTCGATCTTGATGGCGACAGGAGATTTCTTGTTCTGCACCGCAGCAGCCTTTTCGCGGAGCTCGTCGGGTGTGCCCCGTTGGCCGTTGAAGGCGAGTTCCGTCTCCGAAAGCTCGATGTAGAGGCCTTCGGGCGTGTCGCGCTTGACTTCGCTCTGCGTTTCGGGCAAGATGAGCTTGAGTACCGATTCATCTTGCTTGAAGACGGATGTCACCAGGAAAAACACGAGCAGCAAGAAGACGCAGTCGATAAGCGGCGTCATGTCGGGCCGGATTCGGCGGGTGCGCTTAGCCATTTATGCATCCTCGTTTGCGGAATCGGCGCTTTGAGAGCGAATGTGGTCCTTTTCCTTCAGAATGCGACCCAACTGCAAAAGAACATCGTTTTCTACATTGTCCTGTTCGGATTCCATGCGGGCGTTCAGGTAGTTGAACGAAATGACATGCGGAATGGCGACCACAAGGCCGATCACGGTCGTGATGAGGGCAAGCTTGATGCCGGTGGCGAATGCGCCTGCATCAGAAAGGCCCGAGACGGCGATGACGCTGAAGGCGTTGAATATGCCGAAAACGGTTCCCAGAAGACCGAGCAGCGGAGAAATGCTCGCGATGTTTTCAATCGTGGTCATGCCCTTTTGCAGCGGCGAGAAGGCTAGCGCGATTTCGGTGCGGATACTTTCGATGATGATGTGGTGGTCGGTGTTGTGGGTGACTACGCGGTGCAGAATTTTCGCCGGAAGGCGCTTGCGAATACTCCTGTTGAAAAGAATTAGCGAGATTACCTTCCAGATGATGATGGAGTAGCCCAAGAAATTCATGGCCACAAGCACGTAGGCGATAACGCCGCCCTGTTGGATAAAGTCTAAGATGTAGTTCATTTTGTTCCTTTTAATGCAAGTTATACTTAATGGGTATCTCCATTTTCCATGTTTCTTTTCCGAGTACAGCCGGGATGGGGTCGAATTTGGGAACGGCCAGCACAGCGGCAAGCGCGCTTTCGTTCAGCGAAGAATACGGGCATGGCTTTGCGACGACTGCATCGCTGATGCTCCCGTCCTTTGCGACAGTGAACTGTACGCGCACGGTACCTTCTTGCTTTAAACGGCGGGCCGTAGCGGGGTAATCCTTGCGCTTTTCGAATTCGCCCGAAAGCCCCATCAGGTAGGCGCGGGTGACCTTCATCAGCGAATCCTTCGAGGGTTTAGGAGGCGGTGGCGGCGGGGGAGGAGGAGCGACCGGTTCCTCTACAGGAGCCTCGACAATTGGTTCTGCTGGCTCAGCATCGGCAACTAAGATTGGTTCCGGTTCCGGCTCTGGTTCCGGCACCGTATCTTGCACGATGTTCGGAATAATCTTTGCACGGACCACCTTCTTTACAATTTTCTTGACTTCGGGTGGAGGCGGCGGTGGCGCAAGCAACAGGCGCTCCACGCGGATCACTTCGGCATCTTCGCGCGTCGTGACAACCTGCGTCCGCTTCAAGAATCCCCAGGCGTAAAAACCGACATGCAACAAAACAGCAATAATAATGCCCACGCAATAAATTCGTCGCATTGTGAACGCGGAATAGGGATTGCGTGGACGGAACTTTGGTTCAAGATTCATTTATAACCGTTAGAAGTAATACTTCGCTTTCGCCCAGACTTCGCGATTCTTGTCGTAACCTGCGAGTTGGCCGCGCTTGCCACCGAAGTGGTCGTAGCCGAGCGAAAGCGTTACCTGGTCAGAAAGCGCGTAATCGCCGGAAACTCGGGCGTAGTAACCCAGGTTGTCGATATCGAACATGCCGTAGAGCGCAAGTTTGAGCGTATTGTTCAGCAGCTCCTTCGATATGCGGAAGGTTACCTGCGAACTGTTCTTTTCGGCAGCAAGTTCGTCGGAATAATCGGCGATGTACTTGTGCAGGTACTGAACCATGAATGTCCAGTTATCGCCGGCGTACCAGTCGATTCCGCCGAGCGCATTGAACGTGTTCTTGCGGGCGTAATCGAGGTTGTTGGCGTAACCGAGCGCTTCGTCCAGGTATTCTGCGATTTCGAGACGGAGGACGAATTCCCCGAGAGGCATCGACATGTCGCCACCGAACATGGTCATTGTTTCGTGGATTCCTCGGATGACTATGGAATCCTTGACCGGGTCGTAGCCTGCGACAGTGACGGGCGACTGGTTATGCGTGTGGAGTGCCGAAATGGAAAAATCCAAGTTCGAAAGGAAGAACGAGACGCGCGTTCCGAAGTCTCCATTCTTGAAACGCGGCTCGGGGCCTTCCGGAAAATCGAAACTAGCTTTTTCGGGCAAGTCCGGTCGCCACGGGTTGTCTTCGCCAATCGGCATCTGGAAATACCGCGGCACGGGCACGTAGACGACTTCGGCGTTTACGCGTTCGCCGGGGTACTTGATGCGAATTCCGTCAACAGCCATGCGCATGTCGTCGTAATCGCTCGACATGAATTCGGTGTAGTCTACAGGCGAAATCAGGTCGGTGACGCGAAGCCCGTCGGCAACGCCCCATACTACAATCTGGCGGCCCGCACGGATTTCGACGAAACTGTTCGAGTAGTTGAAATACGCTTCCTGCAATTGTATGCCGGTGCGGTCATCCAGAATGCTGTTGTGTATGCCGTTCAGGCTTGCGAATAGGTAGGCGTTTTCGTAATCTACGCGCAGTTCGGCACGGAGACGCGTGCGCGACGTTGTGAAGTCGTGCGGCCATTCCGTCTGGATGGCGTGATACGTGTCTACGAACCCGTTGAATTGGAACGGGGATTCCTGGGCGAAGGCGGTTGCCGACGCTAACAACAATGTAACACCGAATTCTTTAATCATTTTTTTTTGAAAGGGAGATGCCCGCCTTCGCGGGCATGACAAAAGTGGGGTTTATTCCTTATAATCCGCGTTCTAGGCGCGGAACGGTGAATGTCTTCGCGTCAAGCGGAATGTTGAACTTGAGTTCGCCGAATTCGAGGATGGTCTTGTGGTTGGTCTGCACGTTTTCCATGGTCATCTTGCCGATGGCCCAGAAACCGTCCACCTGGACGACGCTTTCGACATTCAGCAAACGGTGCAGTTTACCGAGCTTGTCGTAGTATTCCACCTTGGCGGCAATCAGGCAGTCCTTGCGGATCCACATGACTTTCTTCGAGAAGATTTCGTCGCTCTTCTTGGGCACAGATTCGATGACCCAGCAGTCTACGCCATTGACCTTTTCTTCGCGCAGCAACTTGTGCGTATCTTCGTCAATGTTGCGCTGGCCCACGTCGTCGTAGGTGAAATCGGAACCCATGAAATAGTCCGTCTTGGAGCTCTTTCCGCTGATGCGGCGTGTCTTTTTCATGGCAGGCAGGTAAAGCCACTTGTCGTCATCCTTGTTGATGTCGTCGTAATCGACGGTCAGGAATCCCGTGCCCTTCACGTCGTTGGGGTAGCGGAAGAACATGATCTGCTTGGTGTCCTTGCCCACGTCCATTGCAAACGAGGTAATCTTGCGTTCGCGCTTGTTGCCGCTCTTGTTCACGAGCGTCATCGAAAGTTCAGAGCTGCGCGTATCGCCATCGGGACGGTCGTGCTCCTTCTGCACAATGTCGCGGCCGGTCAAAGCTTCTGCGCACACCATGGCGCTCAATGCGACAACGATTGTCGCGGCTGTTTTTGCGATTTTCATAGTCTATTTCTCCTATTTTCCAAAAATTTTGAATTTCTTGATTAAAAGCGGTGTCACGAACAGGTCGGCGAGCAGTGCCGAGACAAGGCCCACGAACACCACGAAACCGAAGTTGAACATCTGCGTTGCGGCCGAGGTCGTAAAGCCCGCAAATGTCGCCACCATGATAATCGTCGTCATCACGAGGGCCGGCCCTGCCGTGCGGAATACGTTGAGAATCGATTCGCGATAATCGTGGGTGCGGTCAAATTCCACATGCCCGTGGTTGATGAAGTGAATCGTGTCGTCGACGGAAAGGCCGATAATCATCGGGATGAGCGTCGCCGTCATCATGTCAAGCGGAATGTTCGTGAGCCCAAGGTAGCCGCCCACGAAAATACCCGGCGCAATATTCGGAATCATGCCGATAAGGCCTGTACGGATGCTGCCGAAGACAATCATCAAAAGAACTGCCACGATGACCACAGAAATCAGGAACGACGTCATCTGGCCCACTTCCAGGTACTGCTGCATGGCGGTGAATTGCGGCAAGTTACCCACGGCAGTCACCTTTGCATCCGGGTAAAGCTTGCGTGCGAAATTCTGCAAGTCCTCGATTTCCTTCTGGAGTTCGTTGGAGTTGTAGCTTGAAATTTCAATCATCAAACGGAGTTTTCTGTAATTATAATCCATCCAGTAAGTTGCTTCACTACCGCCCGCATTTTCGTAGAGCAAAAGCAACTGTGCGACTTCTTCTTCCGTTTCGGGAATGGCGTATTTGTCCTGACGATTTTCGTTCAGCGTGCGGTCCAAATCCTTGACGATGTCAAGAATGGAGGTGGATCGCTTGGTAAGCGGGTAGTTGCCGGCGTGTTCCTGCAACTGTTCCAACTTTTTAAGGTTTTCGACTTCCTTGGCCTTGTCGTTTGTACCAAAGTCAATCACCAGGTCGTAAGAGTAGAAGCTTCCGATTTCGGATTCTGCCACGTAGAGCATCTTGTTCACGTATTCGACCTTGCGGCCCATGGTGCGTTCCACGTCAAAGGCGGGTTCTATCTTGGTGAGCCCGAAAGCAGAAATTGCTGTCACGACGGCGAATACAATCGCAATCGGTTTGCCGTGTCCGAGAACGAACTTGCCGATAGAATCAAGGATAATTCCCATGCGTGTATCGCCGCGTTCAAGCACCTTGGCGTTCGGCTTCTTGTCTTTGCCGAAACTCAGGAGAATCGGCGAAACCGTCAGCGCCACGAGAAGAATAAACGCAATCGCAATCGACGAGAGAATGCCCACGGAGCGGATTGGCTTGAGCATCACCGACAAGAAGCTGAGCAGCGCCACGATGGTGGTAAGGCCCGAGAACAGCACCGACCAGCCTGTTTCACGCATGGCGTAAAGTACCGATTCCTTGCGCTTGCCCGTAAGCATCATGTTTTTGCGGAAGAAGGAATTGATGTGAATGTTGTATGCAATCGAAACGGCGAAGGCCAAAATTACCGGAACCATGATGTTGGTCGCGTCCATGTAAAGTCCGAGATAACCCACCAAGCCGAAGGTCATAATGACGCCCGCAAAAGTCGTAATCAATGGCGAAACGATTCCGCGGAGCGAACGCGTTACCAGGAACATCACAACGATGGCGCAGAGAATGGTGATGATGAAAATGCGGCCCATTTCTTCGCCGATGTATTTCAGCTTCTGGAAACTCAGGTAGGGCATGCCTGTGGCACGCGGGTGCAGCGGCGCATATTTTTCCTTTGCGATGATTTCAGCCGTTTCGCGGCCCGTTTTCATGTCGGGCGCTTCTGCCTTCACGCCCTTCGCTTCGCCTTCGGCCTTCCACACGGAATCTTCGGGGAAGGGGCGCAGCTTGATGTTGATGAAGGCCTGCTTGCGGTCGCTCGAAATCAGCTTCTTTGCCAGTTCCGGCTTGTCGGCCAGGCGTTTTTCGATTTCAGCAATGCCGGCTTCGTCTGTCGGGATTTCTTCGGGCACAATCTGCGTGATTTCCATGCCCTCTTCGGTGCCGAGCATGTATTCCAAATCGACAATAGAAGTCGCCTTGCCGTCGGAATACGAGAGACTGTCGCGCAGTTCATTTGAAAGTTCGCGCAAAAGCTTCAGGTTGTCCGGCGTCAAGATGGAATGGTCGCTCTCGACCAGCACGCCCACGAAGTAGTCGTTACCGAAGGTTTCCTTGAACTTGTCCGTTTCGACAAGCATCGGGTCGCCTTCGATGAAGTAGCTGTCCCACGAGGCTTCGACGTAGATTTTTTTCATGCCAAACGCAACCAGCAAAAGGGCGCGATGACCGAGCAAAAATTCGCCAAAACGGCCGAATCGCTCGTTAATTTTTTCAATGTTGATCTTAGGTAAGCTCATTGAATTCTCCTTAATTTTTTGCGCGCTAAAAGCTAGCGATTATCCTGTAAAATTTCTGCTCCAAATGGTTTTGCTTAAAACCGAACAGACTCTAAATCTTTCTGGGTTGCCTGATGCCTATTTGGAGCGGTTTTTTGAGCGGTTTTCGGCTACTTTTGGCGCATGAAAAACGCTGATTTTGTTGACCGCTTGAGTCTCGCCGAAATGGGCGAGAATCGTTGCGGGACAGTCGCCCAGATCGAGGGCGATTCCCGCTTTATTTCAAGAATTGTTTCCATCGGGCTAACGCCGGGTTCCGCCTTTACGCTCCTCAAGAACGACGGGCGTTCACCGGTGCTCATTTTTTGCCGCGATACGGTTATCGCCGTCAATCATAAGGAAAGTTCTCAGATTTTTGTCAAGATGGAATCGTAAAGATGAGCGAAATTAAGACTATTGCCCTGCTTGGACAGCCAAATTCTGGTAAATCGACGCTTTTTAACAACCTTACGGGGCTTCACCAGCGCGTGGGTAACTGGCCCGGCAAAACGGTGGAACAGGCCGAGGGTTCTTTTGTTTTCGATGGTGTTACGTACAATGTGGTTGACCTTCCGGGCAGTTATGGCCTTTCGGCGAACTCCGAAGAAGAAGTTGTCACCCGCGACTACATCCAGAGCGGCAAGGCAGACCTCGTGTGCATTCTTGTAGATGCCTCGCAGCTGGAACGCAGCCTTTACATGCTGGCCGATTTTGTGGGTATTCGCATGCCTGTGATGCTGGTGCTCAACATGATGGATGTGGCCGAAGCGGCGGGCAAGAAGATTGATGCCTCGGCGATTGAAAAACATCTCGGTATTCCGGTGCTTGGGTTCAGCGCTGCGGAATCAAAGTGCTACCCTGAATTTTTCAAGAAGATGGTTTCGGCCATCAAGACTCCCGTTTGTCTCGATAGTAAAAGCCTGCGCAATGAACTCGTTGACGAGAAAAAGAATGGGGAAGATATCATAAGCCGTATTGAGGCCGCCTTGGGAGACTTTGAGTATGGCGTGTGCGAAAAAATCTGGATTGCGGAAAAAATTCTTGAAAAAGACAAGCTCGTTTGCGATATCGTGAATGAGATGCTTCCGTTCGCCAGGAAGAATGCAATTGATACAATTCTCGATAGCGCTGAAGGGCGTGATGGAGGAATTCTTACCGGCGAAGCCAAGTACCGTTGGGTTTCAAAGATTGTGCGCGAGTCGGCCACGCCAAAATCCATAGAGAAGGTTTTCAGCAAGTGGGACCGTATTGCGACACACCATATCAAGGGCAAGTTCTTTGCGTTCGGCATCATGGTTGTTTCGTTGATGGCGTGTATGATTCTTGCGTTCCCCGGCATGGGAATCGGTTTTGGCTTGCAGCCCATCCTGGAATCGGCGGTGGAGCGCGCGGGAAATGCGCTCGGTGTCTGGCCAGTCGCCATTTCGTTTGTCAAGTTGGTTCTTGTTGGCGGTACGTGCATTACCGTCTGCATGACGAGCTTCATTTTCTCCATCATTTTCGTGTTCCGCATCCTTGAAGAAATAGGCTACATGGCGCGTTTTTCGTACGCATTCGACAGCTGGCTTTCGCGCCTCGGCTTGCAGGGCAAGGCCATTATGCCGCTATTCTCCGGAATTGGCTGTACGGCGGGTGCGGTTTGCGGTACGCGCGTGCTTGATACCCGCGGGCAACGCCTGTTGGCGCTCGTTCTCCTGTGGGCGATTCCGTGCGGGAGCAAGGTGGCGGTCGTACTGTTCCTTGCGTCGACTTTCTTCGGGTCGGCGGCTCCGCTGTTCGGCGTCGGTTACGTGGCGCTGATTTTTGCGAGTTTCTATCTGTCTTCGCGCCTGTTCGGCAAAAAGCTTGTCCCGCAGAATGAACGCGTGGGCATGATCATGGAACTTCCGCCGTATCACAAGCCGCACTGGAAGATGATTGCCGCAATGGTCGGGCGCAGCACCTGGGGCATTTTCAAGAAGGCGCTGAAGATGATCCTGATGGTGGCGGCGATTTTCTGGGCGCTCTCTTATGCAGGCGACGGGAATGTCGAAAATACGCTCCTGTACAGAATCGGCAATGCGATTGAGCCGGTCACGATGTTCTTCGGAATGCGTTGGGAACTGTTCGTCTCTTATCTGGGCGGCATGTTCAGCAAGGAGGCGTCGCTCGGCATCATGAGTACGCTCTTCAATCACACCGGCGAGGCGTTCTCGCTTGTGACCCGCGTGGCTGCAAGCGAAAACCTGGGCGAGGCGCTTGCAAGTACCATCACCAAGCCCGAATCACTCGCATTCCTGTTTGCGTCGATGTTCAACGTTCCCTGCGTGCTGGCGATGGGCACGACCTACCGTGAGGCTGGTTCAATCAGGTGGCTATGCACCATCATGGGATACTACATAGCACTCTCGCTCGGGCTCGGCTTTATCGGCTACCACATCGGATTGCTGATTTTCTAGCGGAAAAATTATAGCGCGCTGTCGAGCACCATCATGAGCGTAAAGCCTACGGCAAAAAGGATGGTGCCGGCATCAAAGTGTTCGCCTTCGCTGACTTCGGGGAGCATTTCTTCGACCACGACGTAAATCATTGCACCTGCCGCAAGCGAGAGCAGGTAGGGCATGAACGGCGAAAGCGCTTCGGCAGCAAGCAGCGTGATTAACGCGCCTATGGGTTCTACGGCTCCAGAAAGTGCGCCGAGTGCAAAAGCTTTTTTGCGGGAAGCTCCCTCGGCTCGGAGCGGGAGCGAAACCACGGCTCCTTCGGGGAAGTTCTGGATGGCGATGCCAATCGCGAGTGCAAACGCGCCCGAAAGCGTGATGGCGACATTTCCCGAAAGCCAACCTGCGAAAACGATGCCGACGGCCATACCCTCGGGCAGGTTGTGCAAGGTCACCGCAAGCGTGAGCATGGTCGTGCGTTTGAGCTTTGCCTTGGGACCTTCGGGTGTCGCGCTGCCTAAATGCAAGTGCGGCGTAATCTTATCCAAGATAAATAGGAAAAGGATGCCGGCCCAGAACCCGACTGTTGCCGGGATGAAGGCTAGTTTGCCCATCGATTCGCTGGCGCTTATCGCGGGTAAAAGCAGGCTCCAGACGGAGGCCGCTACCATGACGCCCGCCGCAAACGATAAGAGTCCGCGCTTGAGGTTTTGCCCCATCTGTTTCTTCATAAAGAAGACACAGGCGGCACCGAGAACCGTCCCTAAAAACGGGATGGCAAGACCTTGGGCAATTTGTAAGACAGGCTCGTTCATGCTGAAATGATATTATGTTTTATCTTCCGTAGTATACCGAGATTTCATTGATGCACTTGTCGAATTCTTCGAGTCCCTTCGTGTTCACGATTGTTCCTCTGATGGCAAGCTCTTCATTGAAGACCCTGTCGGCATCGTAGTCTTGTAAACCTTCTGTAGTCTGGTCCTTGCAGTTTTTCTTCGTTATGTTTACCTGCCGTTCTTCGTACGTACATTCCTTGTCACCCGATTTTACGCTGATAGCGACCTTATAGTCCAGGGAATCTCGCTCGATATCCGTTACCTTGACATCATAAGTCTTTCCTTCCAACTTGAACTTCTTTGCTGTTTTTGTTTGTTCTAAAACTTCAATGTCTAAGGCGTTTTCTATGCTCTTTATGTCGGATTCCTGCTCAGGAATAAATAGTGTGCCGATCGTTTCGATAGTGGAATATGCAAAATCATTTCTAAGTGCACTATAAAGATAGGGCAGATATACAGAATTCATGTAGTCGTCAAATTTGAAATAAGCTGGCTTATATACAGTCTCTTCCTGAAATTTATTTTCGGAAATTGTCAAGATAAGTTCTTCGTACTGCTCTCTAAAATCACGTTCCGTTTGGGATTGACAGTATGTTTTATCTTGATCTTTATAGCAATTAATATTTTTCCACTTGCCGTAGATTTTTTCGGTAGAACCGCCAAGGTAGTAATGCGGGTCATCCGTCATGCCGTTGAAGAAAACGACAAGTGTGTCGCCGTGAATCTCGTAGGGCGTTACATCGTAGCCCAGACTCCCATCATAAGAGACTGCGCCCCAGTTAAAGGAGCCTTGCTCTAAGATGCAATATTCTTCGGTGTGAGTGTCATAGTCGACAAGGATGCTGCGATTTGCTTTGTCTATAGACACCTGCTGGTATTCTGTATTTTCAGAATTTTCCGGTGAACTTGTGCCCTTGTCGTCAGTGCAGGCGAAAAAGAACAATGTTGAAGCTAACAGATAAAAATAACGTTTCATATTAATTCTCCTTTTAGCAGAAATATAGTCATTTTTAATTTTTTTTGTCAAACAGAAGGGTAGTTTGTGCTAAAGAAGAATACAAAGAAAGCTAATGCGTCGAAAAATCTCCGACGCATCTGCCAAAAGCCTGCTTTCTTCCTGTTTACCGTCCTTTCCCGTAAGGCTTTGCCAGGTACACGAGCGCCGTGGTGAGCGTGTAGTCGGCAAGGAGTGCGGCTCCTAGGCCCACGATGGAGAGCAGGCCCACGTTGTGGAGCGCACCCATGGGGCTGAAGATGAACACGAAGAACATCGCACACAAAATAAAGGTGGTCATGCCCATGGTCTTCCCAATTTCGCGGTAAGAGAGCAAAAGCGCCTGCCTGTAGCTACCTGTGCGTTCAAAGCCGTATTTGATGTGATTGTTCATGTGGATGGTGTCGTCGACGGCGATACCTAGAATCATCGGCATCACAAGCATCGTTATCATGTCGAGCGGCATACCCGAATAGCCCATGACGCCGCCAATCAGGAGGACGGGCGCGACGTTTGGAATCATCCCGATAAGGCCCGCTTTGATGCTCCCGAACGCAAGGATCATCATGATGGCGATAATCACGAACGAACCACCGAACGAGTGCAATAGCCCACCAACGAGTTTGCCGTTCATCTCGGCGTAGTTCACGACTTCGCCCACGACAGAGACTTTCGCGTCGGGGAAAATCTGTGCGCTGTAGCTTTTTGCCGAATCCAAATCTTCAACGATTTTGTTGGCGTCGTAGCCGGCCAGTTCTATGTGAATGAAGGTTGTCTTGTAATTTTCGTCCATGCGTTCAAAGAGCGCGTCTGGGTCCGAAATTTCGTAAAGGAACAGCAACTGCGTGAGCATGTCCTGCTCATCGGGAATCTTGTAATACTCGATGCTGTCGGCGTTCAGCGTGCGGTTCATCTCCTTCACGAGGCGCGTTACCGATAGCACGCGCGGCTTGTCGCCCGAAATTTTGGTGAGCTGGAGCGTGCCGAGTTTCTGTTCGAGTTCTTCGATGCGCTTCATGTTGGCGGGGTCCTTGAGAGCATCGTCGTCCTCGAATTCTACCATCACGTTGAAGTCGTAGAGGCTCCCGATTTTGCCGCTGAGCATATCCTTGAGTCGCATCACGAAGGGAATCTTTTCGCCCATGGTCTCGGTGTAGTCCATGTTCACGTCGATACGCATCATTCCCGGAATCTGCAGCAACATTACTGCCGCCGAAATCACTGCGACGATAACGCTGTGCCTGCATACCTTGCGCCCAAAGAATTCAAAGAGGATGTCCGCCTTGGTGGCACCTGCCGACTTTACTTGCGTCGGGTCGGGTTTTGCATTCTTGCCGAAGCTCATGAGGATCGGAATCAGGATGATGACATACAAATAAACCATCGTGACGATGCCCGCCGAAATTCCGCCAATCCAGCGGATGGGGCGAATGCCTGCGAACAGGAACGAAAGCAGCGAGGCGACCGTGGTGATGACTGTAAAGAGGATGGGCCAGCCCGTCTCTTCGATGGCGCAAATCACGGATTCACGGCGGTTGCCCGTGCGCCTGAAGTGCATGCGGAACGAGTTGATGTAGTGGATGGAATAGCCCACTGAAAGTGCCATGCCCAAAAGCACCGGGAGTGCGACCATGCTCTCGTCGCCGATAATGCCCAGCCATGCGTTGATGCCGAGCACCGTGGCGATACCGCCGACTGTTGCGATTGCGGGTACTACTACGCCACGGAACGACCTTACGAACAAAATGAGGCAGATGAGCATCACCAGGAATCCGAAACCGATGCGCACGGCACATTCCTTCGAAATGACTTCGTTTTCTTCCATCTCGGTGTAGCTCATGCCCGTCGGGAGCATCTCGAACTTGTCGCTCTTGAATTCGTCGGAATAGATGACCTCGCGGGCGAAAGGCGCAATGCTGTCCTTGCCGAAATCGACACCGCCCTCGTAAGATTTCAGCGAGAGGATAATCCATGTTTCCTTCGCGTCGTCCGAGACGATGTTGTTCACGAGCGATTCACGGGAAAGAATCAGTTTCTTTTTCGCTTCTAGTTCCTGCGGGTTATCGGGAATGCCATCTTCGAACGGGTCGATGACTTCGAAACCTTCGTCATTTGCTACCGGAATCGACAAATTATGCGTCAGCGAAACTACGCGATCGGCATAAGGCACCTCGTTTTCGAGCCTGCGCGAAAGCTTGTCAATCGCCTGCAAAACCTCCGGCGCGAACACGTTGTCTGCACGCACCATCACCATGTAGCCGTCATCACTTCCGAATTTTTCGTTGAAATGCGCCTGGTCTATTTTAACCTTGTCCCAGTCGTCAAACCATTCCTCTTCGCTGCTTGTCATCTGCAGCTGGGGCAGCCCGAGGCATGCCAAAACCGTCACAATAACTGTTGCCAGCAATATCAGCCAGCGGAATTTAATCTGAAAATGCCCTAACCGGGCAAAAACCTTGTTGACACGAGAAACATGCATTGTAAAAATCCTCCAAAAGCCCCAACGGAGTGTAATTCCGTTAGGGCTACTTCATTCCAAAACACTATGAAAAAGATTCTTTCATTTTAGGCGGTGGCGAGAGCCTTGCCAAGATTTTGGCAGGCTGTCTTGCCGGCGTCATCGGGAGCGTTCTCGATGGCAAGCGGTTCTGCCACAAGCACGAGCCCTGCGGCTTCGGCGTCAGCCTTCCACGGATTCATCCATTCACCGCCACCCCAGCCGTAAGAGCCGAACAGGGCGACTTTCTTACCGTTGAGCGAAGGCTTGACGGCTTCATAGAAGGGCTGGAATTCGGAATCTTCGAGTTCCTCTGCACCCATGGCTGGGCAGCCCAGCGCATAGCGTGCGTATTCGCTCAACTGATTCTGCGAAAAATCCGAGACGCTGAATACGTCGGCTTCGGCACCGGCGGCCTTGGCACCTTCGGCGACATATTTTGCCATCAGCTCGGTGTTTCCAGTTCCGCTCCAGTAGATTACTGCGATTTTTTCCATTATGATTCTCCTATTTTAGATTAAATTCTTGTCTGGATCCTGCTCCTTCGAACCTAACTCAACTAAGTCAACAAGTTGACTAGTTTCGTATATCGTCTACGCTGCGCTCCGCTCAGGATGACGGATGGCGTGGTCTTTAGTACTTGCTACAGCCAGCATTGGCAGCGAGTAGCCGCGTTCGAAAAGTGAACTCATGACCGAAAAACATTTCCTGAAGCATTCAAAGCGCTTTTCCGCCGTTTCTACGTCGCCATACACCTTCCAGTAACCGCAACTTTTGCAGTTTTGACCGCTATTGGCGATGAACCCCTTGACATCTTCGAGCGGGTAGCCCAAGAAAAGTCCGATTTCATGCGGAAAGCAATGGCATTTTGCAATGCGGTGGGTGAGGTTTGCAATGAGTTTGTCTTCGTCAAAATGCCTGTAGTCGTATTGTTCGAGAAAGTGCCGAATATCGCTGGCTTCGCACAGACGCTTCAGGAGGTTGCGGCGGTAAACGTACACGAAGCTTCGCCCGCATCGCTCGGCAACGACGCGCACGAATATGCCCGACGGATTCAGTTCACGGTTCCAGCGGGCAAGTAAAGCGCATAGCGGCTCGTGCATCGGCATGCAGTTTTCGACGCAAAAGAGGCTACCGATTTTGCGGGCGGCAAGCGTCGGGGCGCATTGGCGAACCAGTTTGTAATCCATCAATCGTTGTGCGGTCATATAAAAAATGTGAGATGTGAAGTGTGTGGTGTGAGATTATTTCATTATCCATGTCACACTACACATTTCTGTTTACTTCCTGTAGTTTCAACATATGGGCGAACAGGCCGCCTTTCGCCTTGAGTTCGGCAGGGGAGCCTGTCTCGGCGATATGGCCGTCTTGCAGAACCACGACCTTGTCGGCGTTCGCGATGGTACGCATGCGGTGTGCGATGATGATGACTGTTTTGCCCTTCACCAGCTGCGAAATGCCGCGCTGGATCTTGGATTCGTTTTCTACGTCGAGGCTTGCGGTCGCTTCGTCAAGCAAGATGATGGGCGCGTCTTTCAACAGGGCGCGTGCAATCGAGATGCGCTGGCGTTCTCCGCCCGAGAGCGTTTCTCCGTTTTCGCCGATGATAGTGTCGTAGCCTTGCGGCATCTTCTGCACGAAATCATCGCAGCCCGCAAGCTTTGCGACCTTCAGGATTTCTTCGTCGCTGGCACTGCGCTTGCCGATGCGGATGTTGTCCTTGATGCTCGTGTTGAACAGCACCACGTCCTGGAAGACGATGGAGAAATTCATAAGGAGCGTTTCAGGATCAATCTTGCTGATGTCCTGCCCGCCGAGCGTTACCTTGCCGCCCTGAATGTCCCAGAAGCGTGCTGCAAGCTTTGCCGCGGTTGTCTTTCCGCTACCGCTCGGGCCCACAAGTGCAGTGATTTCGCCCTGCTTTGCCGTGAACGAAACCTTTTTCAGGACTTGCTTGTTCTCGTTGTAATTGAAATCGACGTCCTTGAATTCGATATCGTAATTCTGGGGAGTGAATACGGTTACACCATCTTGAGGTTTCATCTGGTCCATTTCGCGGAACCGGCGCAGGCGCACGTTCACAAAGAACAGTTCAGCGAGGTTGTTGAACACCAGGTAAACCGGATTGTAGACAGTCGCCGCGCACACGATGAACACCAAGTAAGTAAACACGTCAATTTCGCCCTTGGTCCAAAGGCGTGCGCCAGTAATCAGCACCGTGGCAAGGCCCATCTTGAGAATGCCTTGTGCCGAATTCAGGAACGAGCCCACCTTCACGTCGGAATCCATCTGCGATTTTTCGTATTTGATGCAGTCTTTGTCGAAATGATTGAGATAGGCGGTTTCGCCCGAATACGAGCGGATTTCCTGCACGTTTTCGAGACCTTCCTGGATATCTTCCATAATCACGCGACGGGCGTTATATGAATTTTCGAACCAACGGTCCTGAATTTTCTTGGATAGCGCAATGAGCAAAGCTGCTGCAGGCACCACCCAGAAAAGCGCGATAGACATTTTCCAGTTGTAGCAGAACAACATGATTCCGATAATGGTGACGCTCCCGATGGCGGCGAAAAGTTCCGGCACCGCATGCGAGAAAATCATTTCGAGAGCATTGCAGTCGTCCATGATGGTCGAAGTCAAATCCGAAAGGTTCTTCTTGCCAAAGAACGAGAGCGGCAACTTGCGGAGTTTTTCGGCAATCGAGACTCGGCGGCGCATGCTTTCGTCGTAAACGCTACTGTAAGTCGCGCTGTACGAGAACCTGTAAATGACAAGCATCACGATAAACAGGACTGCTGCAATTCCCACATAGAACAAGGTTCCGTGCGGAGTTTTGCCAGCAAATTCACCAATGCCCATCTGCTCCATCAAAAAATAAAAGAGCATCATCATCGGGAACATGAGCGAAACAAAGTGCAGGAATGTCCAGACGACACCACGGACAAACGTGCGGGAGCCTTCTTCAGAAAGAGCAAAAGTATTCTGAACCCACTTATACATTTTCGCCTCCTTCATTATCCTTGGAATTGTCGAGGGTCCATGTGACGGACTGCTGGTATTCGGCCCACATCTTGGCATAAATGCCGTTCTTTTCAAGTAATTCGCTGTGCGTTCCGCGTTCGGCGATTTCGCCATCTTCGACAACGATAATCTGGTCGGCGTTCACCACGCTTGTAAGCCTGTGGGCGATCATCAGCAC
>CACWNW010000041.1 GCA_902762305.1 Fibrobacter succinogenes
CGGCGCAAACGTCGTCGGCACAAGCCCCGAAGACATCGACCTCGCCGAAGACCGCGACTTCTTCAAGCAGCTGGTTGACAAGGTCGGCATCAAGCAGGCCGAAAGCGGCATCGCCCACAACGTGGACGAAGCCCTCGCCATCGTCGAAAAAATCGGCTACCCCGTTCTCGTACGCCCGAGCTTCGTTCTCGGCGGCCGCGGCATGGTGATTGTCTATAAGGAAAAGTACCTCCGCAAGTTCGTGGAAGAAGCCGCCGCCATTGGTGAAGGCAAGCCGATTCTTATTGACCGCTTCCTCGAAGACGCAACCGAACTCGACGTGGACTGCATCAGCGACGGCAAGCACACTGTAGTGGGCGCCATCATGGAACACGTGGAACCCGCAGGCATCCACTCCGGCGACTCCGCAAGCGTCATCCCGCCGATGACCCTCTCCAAGGAAATCCAGGACAAGGTTCGCGCCTACGCCAAGGAATTCGCGAAGGAACTCCACGTTTGCGGCCTTATGAACATGCAGCTCGCCGTCAAGGATGGCGAACTCTACATGATCGAAGTGAACCCGCGTGCATCGCGCACCGTGCCGTTCGTCTCCAAGACCATCGGCGTCCCGCTCGCGAGCTACGCGAGCCGCTGCATGCTCGGCGAAACCCTCGAACAGATCGGCTTCACCGAAGAAGTCCACGTGCCCTACGTGAGCGTCAAGGAAGCCGTGTTCCCGTTCGTCAAGTTCCCGGGTGTTGACATCACGCTTTCTCCGGAAATGAAGTCTACCGGCGAAGTCATGAGCCTCGATCGCGACCGCGGCCTTGCCTACCTCAAGAGCCAGCTGGCTTCCGGCAACAAGGTTCCGAGCCAGGGCAACATCTTCGTCTCGCTCAAAGACGAAGACAAGCAGAAGGCCGTACCGCTCATCCGCCAGCTCGTGAACCTCGGTTACGAACTGTACGCAACCCGCGGCACCTCCACCATGCTTTACAACGAAGGCATCAAGACCCGCGCCGTGTTCCGTATCTCCCGTGGTCGCCCGAACCTGCTCGACCTTATCCACGATAAGGAAGTGCAGTGGATTGTGAACACCACCGAGACCGGCGCCGAAGCCATGGTCGACGAAATCCAGATGCGCTCCAAGGCCGTTGTCTCGGGCATTCCTATCACCACGACGATTGCCGCCCTCACCTCCACTGTCGAAGGCCTCATGGACAAGCACGACTTCGGAAGATTCGAAGTGTGCAGCTTGCAGGAATACCATAGGCACGTGAAGAAGTAAGGATTGGTTGGAAGAGGGGAAAGCCTTCCCCTCGCTTCAGCCCTGGCCCCGCCCAAAGTGTCAAGCCCGCCTCTGAGCGGGCTTTTCCTTTTTACACCCTCCCCAGCCGGGTCTTCCGCTACCCCTTCTAGCGGGCTTCAGTCGCCAGCCCGCAACGCCTGGCTTATTCCAAAATTGTCATCTATTGACATTTATATGAATATATATTTAAGGAGTAGCAAAGGAAAATCGTATGTCAACATATATTGATTATTGCGTAGACCACGATCTTGATACAAGCTCTATTAAAAACATGATTCTCGACTTAGAATCACGTTTGGGCTATAAATTGCAATGGCTTTCAGAATGTACTTCGAACGTCAAAAATGGATTTTTTCTTTCATGGGATGTATATTGGGATGAAAAAGACAATCTTATAGATCATTATGATGAAAATACAGATCAACCAACGAGCGCCGTTAGAATAGACTTTTTTAAAGATAACAAACAGCTTTTTGAACTAGCCGTTTATTCACATGTTTTAGATATTTGGTTTAGAGAAGATGAATATCGTTTTCCACTAGCATATAGATGGTTTACCTTTTTAAAATATTTCCTTGGTTGTCCTTCACAAAATATTATCCGAGACGAACAAGTTAGAGAGGAAACTTATAGAGTCCTTCATTTTTATCAAACCATATTGGCTCCTTTTCATCCCAAAATTTTTATTGCACATGGTGAAGAAGATTCGTGGGTAGAATTAGCTGAAGATGGAAAATGTTCTCTTGAAGAACTGTTAAATTATCGCATAGACAATAAATATTTGCCTATACCAATCAATAAAAATACAACATTCACTTACGATAGTGACTACGGAACCACAGAAGAAAACTGTGCATTAGTCTTTGTAGAACATTTTGATGAAACATTCTCTACTTAGAGGCTTTCAAAAAACGATTGATATCGAGACACTTTCGTTACAAATTTTATCTTTACATATTTCAATTAGGCGTTTTTAACGCACATTCACCAATTCCAAACAGTTTTAAATAAAAATTTCCGCAAAGTCCTGCAATGTCATATTCTGACATTGCAGGATTGTATATTTGCAGGGAACGCAAAACAGCCGTCTTTTTCGCATGTAGGTGGCCGGAGGTAAATATGAATAGAAGCGAATTCATCGCCATGGCAAAGGACGTGCACGAGCATCCTGAGCACCTGGCAGACTACAGAAAGATTTACAAGAACGTTTATCCGTTCAGCGACGGCATTTTCAAGATGCTCATGGCCAACGAGGCGAAGCCTGAACGAACTGTGAAATTCTTGAACGCTATGCTCGGGCTCACGGGAGACAAGGCCATAAAAACATATACCTTGGGAGTTCCAGAGAATCCTGGGGTACTTAACGACAAGACTGCCATCTTCGATATCTACGGAACCACGCAGGCCGGCGAGCCCGTGCTGATTGAGGTCCAACAGAATTTCAACACGCTTTTCGTTGACAGGCTCATCTACTACACCGCCCGCGTCATCTCGCGAACGGTCAAGAAGGCCCAAGACTACGACCTGCCGCATATCTACGTACTCTCTATCCTGACCGAGAACCAATTCCCGAGAGAACGAGACACCTATCTCCACCACACCCAACTTGTGCGAAATCGTCATCTGTTCTACAACAAGTTAGACATTTTTCTTGTCGAACTTGAAAAGTTCTTTGCCATTGAGGATCGCACACCGCCCGAGAGCCGCGAACAGTCCGATAGGGCAGAAATGCTGCGGATTTTCCGCGATGTCCTTGAAGACAAGGATATCCCCGAAGAAAAACTGAAGCGGCTCCTTGACAAGGACTTCGCGAATGATGTATCTTTTAAGGGGTACACGGATGAAACCCTTCTGAACGAGGTTGACGGAATGACGGACATGCTTTACGAAAAACAGGGCTCGTACCTGCAAGGAAAGGATGACGAACGCAATGAAGTCGCCATCGCTATGCTTGCCGAAGGCGATTCCATCGAGAAAATCGCCCGCGTGACCAAGCTTTCCGAGAATGACGTTCGCAAATTGCAGGCAGAACTAGCCAGCGAAACGACATCCGCATAATTTTTCCCGAGTTTTCCACTCACCGGAGTTTATCATGAAAGTCGTCTTGTTTAACGGCAGCCGTCGCGAAAAGGGCTGCACCTACACCGCCCTGAACATTGTCGCAGGCGAACTCAACGCTGCGGGCATCGAAACCGAAATCTTCTTTGTCGGTGGCCGCGTGCTCAAGGGCGAAACGGAAGCCGTAGTCCACGAAGCCAAGGAAATCTTGAAGTCCGCCGACGCAGTGGTCTACGGTTCACCGGTCTACTACGCCTCCCCCAGCGGTGAAATGCTGATGTTCCTCGACAGGCTCTACGGCCTCGCCGAAGCGGAACTGCTTTTCAAGCCCGCCGCCACGGTCGCATCGGCACGCCGCGCAGGCACCAGCGCCACCCTCGACGCACTGAACAAGTACCCCACCTACGCGCAGCAGCCCTTGGTGACCTCGCGCTACTGGAACATGGTCCACGGCTCCAGTCCCGAAGACGTACTCAAGGACGAAGAAGGCGTACAGATTATGCGCGAACTCGGCCGCAACATGGCATGGCTCCTCAAGAGCATCGAAGCCGGCAAGCAGGCGGGCGTCCCGCAACCTGTTGCCGAAAAGAAAATTTATACGAACTTCATCCGCTAAGAGTTTTCACATGAACGAAGCAGAAAACCGCCAAAAGGTCATTGTCAGGACAAGTATCATCGGCATCGCGGCAAACATCGTGTTATCGGCATTCAAGGCATTCGTCGGCTTTGCCACCAACTCCATCGCCGTGACGCTGGATGCAGTGAACAATCTTTCCGATGCGTTATCTTCGGTCATTACGATTGTGGGCGCGAAACTTTCGAATAAACTACCCGACAAAAAACATCCGCTCGGCTACGGGCGAATCGAATACCTGAGCGCAATGGTGGTCGCGGCAATCGTGCTTTACGCCGGCGGAACCTCGGCAGTGGAATCCGTCAAGAAAATCATCCACCCCGAAGCAGCGGACTACTCCATGGTTTCGCTGGTGATTATCGCCTCGGCGGTGGTAGTGAAACTCGTACTCGGCAAATTCGTAAAACGCCAAGGCGAATGCGTGAACTCGGGCGCTCTCGTGGCATCGGGTGCAGACGCGCTGTTCGACGCCATCCTTTCCCTTTCGGTGCTGGCATCGGCCATCGTCTTCGTTCTCACGGGAATTTCACTTGAAGCCTACGTGGGTCTCGTGATTTCGGCATTCATCATCAAGTCGGGCATCGGCATGCTCATCGAAACGCTGGACGACATTCTAGGCAAGCGCGCCGACGGCGACCTGGTCAAGAAAATCAAGAAACTGCTCACCGAAGAACCGCAAGTCCATGGAGCCTACGACGTCATTCTCAACAACTACGGCCCGGACAAGTTCCTCGGTTCCGTACATCTAGAACTCCCCGACACCATGACGGTCGAAGAACTTGACGTGCTGACGCGCAGAGCGCAAGCACGCGTACTCAAGGAAACAGGCGTAATCCTAACAGGCGTAGGAGTTTATTCGTACAACACCAAGAATGACGAAGCTGCCAAAATTCGCAGCAACGTGTTGAAGTTGGTAAAGGAGCACCCTTGGGCATTGCAACTCCACGGCTTTTACGTAAACTTCGAAGAAAAGGCAATCCGTTTCGACGTGGTCATGAATTTCGAAATCAAGCCGCAAGAAGGCCTCGACATCCTTTACAAGGAACTCGGCGAAGCCTACCCCGACTACGACCTGCATATTAACGCCGACATCGACGCATCGTAACGCCAACCAGACTGTTTCAATTCACAAGCTATCCTTGCGAAGCCGTAGGTTTATTCCAGGTAAACGACTTCGCCCATTTGCGGCATGAGCACGGGCTTGCCCGATTCCTGGGCGGCGCGTTTCGCATTTTCCAGCGGTTCCGTGTACGAATGCTTGCTCAGGCAGAACTTGGAATGGTGAACCGTCATGTAACGGTTCGCGCCCAGTTCCACCATTTCCTTGCCCAGATATTCCGGCATGGTGTGGATGAGCGACCAATCCTTGTTGTACTGCCCGTTTTCAAGGATTGCCAAATCGATGTCGGTAAATTTCTTTCCGATTTTCTCGAAGTGCGGGCCATAACCCGTATCGCCGCCAATCCAAACGGTGCGCTTGGGAGACTTGAAGGCGAATGATGCCCACAGGGTCTTGTTCTGGTGAAGATCGCGGCCCGAAAAATGCCTTGCCGGAGTTGCTGTCACATAAAATCCTTCGCCCAGGTCAACAGATTCCCACCAGTCGAGTTCCGTAAGTTTTTCAACGGGATACTTCCAGTATTCAAAATGCTCGCCCACGCCAAGGCCTGTTACCACACGCTTTACGCGGGGTTCCAGTTCCGCAACCACCTGGTAATCCAAATGATCCCAGTGGTCATGCGTAATCACCAGGTAGTCAATATCCGGCATGGCGGCAGGCTTATAAACGTCCGTTCCCTTGAACATCTTGTTCACGAAACTCACCGGCGAACCCTGATAGAAAACCGGGTCCACCAGCACCTTCTTTCCGGATAAATTTAGCAGGTACGAAGAGTGTCCGAACCATACAATCCAATCGCGGTCCTGCGGTAGCGATTTCAGGTCTGTCTTGATGACGTTCATTGCGGTATCGGGAACGGTTTGGCTCTTATCGCCGAACAGAAAATCCTTCCATACGGCAAAAACGCTCCTGTCGCCGGTCATGGTGACAGTCTCAATCTCATTCACGAACTGCTTGCCATTGTAATTCGGCGACTGCTTAATGCGTTCAAGGCGTTTGCCTTGTGGAATATGGCCAAATTTTTCCTGACTCAAGAACAACACGCCAGCGGCTCCTAAAATAAATAGTACTGATAAGACAATCGCCGTAATCATGAGTTTCTTGTTCTTCGCAAAACGCAAGCGCATCGTTCCTATTCTAGCGGATAAAGTTCGTGAAGATTTTCTTTTCGGCAACAGGCTGTTCAACACCCGCCTTCTTGCCCGCTTCGATGCTCTTCAGGATCCATGCCATGTTGCGGCCCAGTTCCTTCATAATCTGCACGCCTTCTTCGTCCTTCAGCACATCTTCGGGACTAGAACCGTGAACCATGTTCCAGTAGCGTGACGCCACCATGGGCTGCTGCGCAAATGCCGGATACTTGTTCAGAGCGTCGAGAGTAGCGCTGGTCCCTGCACGGCGGGCAGAAGCAACTGTTGCGGCGGGCTTGAAGAGCAGTTCCGCTTCGGCAATGCCGTAAAGCCTGTCGAGGAACATCAGCATCTCGCCACTCGGAGAGGCGTAGTACACCGGAGAACCATAAACGACGGCGTCAGCTGTTTTAAGGATTTCCTTGGCTTCGTGAACCACGGCGTCAGTTTCGCCCTTCAGCACGCGACCGCCCACAAAGAAGATTTCCGTCTCGATGCCAGCGGCCTTGAGTTCGCCGGCCACGAGGCTCAGCGCCGTATAAGTGCAACCCTTTTCACGACGGCTACCATTGAATAAAACGACCTTCATCATAAACTCCTTTGTCTTTTGCCTAAAATAAAAAGTTTCTTTATTAAAATTCTACTTGTCAAAATCGTCCGGGGACTCGAACAACTTTTTTTTCAGATGTTGGAACCGCCTTTCGTTGGTGGCGACATCCAGGTTGCCCACCCGAACGGCTTCCCGATACAGGAGTTCCTTGTAGCGAATCTTGTTCATGACCACCGTAAGGCGGGCCATTTCCTTTTCAAGAATCTTGCGGCGGTTTTCAAAAAGGGACAGCCTTTGAGGAAGCGTGGAATCGCCCTCGTTGAACCACTCGATGTACTGGCGGATTTCCTTGATTTGTAGTCCCGAATCCTTGAGGCATTCAATCATGGTAAGCCAGCGAAGGTCTTCATCGCTGTAGGCCCGCACACCCGAGGCGTTTTTCTTGACAAAGGGAAGCAGGCCCTCTTTTTCGTAGTAACGCAGGGTATGGGCCGAAAGCCCAGTTTTCTTGACAACTTCGCCTATGGAGTAACTCATATTTACAAAAATATAATTATTTTCGCCTAAATGATAGAGTTAGAGTTAACTCTAAACAAAAATTTTCATTTTTTTTCAAGAAAGTTCTGTACCTAGAGTTAGCTCTAAGTATTATATTTCTTATAGAAACTTATTCAAAAGGAGATTTTATGTGCTGTTTTGTCGTGCCCATGGCCGAAGCGGTCGTCACCACCATCGCAACCCTCGTGTTGCAACAGACCGACAAGTCCAAAAGTGAATCCAGGAACCTTGAAGCCGCGGTTTCGGGCGCTCCGCAGCCCTTCTATAAAAGCCTGCGCCTGCTTGCCCGTATGCTCTGGCTCGTGACGGGCGTCCTAATTATCGACCATGTCATGAACGGAGAACTCATGTGGAGCTATCCCTTCTTTACCGCCGCCACAAGCCCCGAAGGGGTTTCCGAGATGGTGCGGGAAATGTCAACGGTAGGCGTTGCAATGTCGGCATTTATCACGTCCGTATGGGCAGTGATGATTATCGCACGCAAGTACAAGGCCCAATCCCTCGCCAAGGCCGAGGTCCACACCAACCACTAACCACGAGCCACTACAAATATGGACAGAAGAGACTTTTTAAAAACCGCAGGCGCAGCAGCACTCGCTTCCGCCGTTTTCACACCCGCTTTCGCAAAAGGGAAATCCATGGAACAGAAGGAACCCGGAAAGGACGTTTCCAACGTCTACTTCACCAAGGACCTGAGTGCAGCAGGCCTCATCAAGTTGTACAAGAAAATCAACGAGGGCATTACCGGACGTGTCGCCATCAAGCTCCACACCGGCGAAAAGAACGGCCCCAATATTCTGCCCCGTGAATGGGTCAAGGAATTCCAGGCACAGGTGCCCAACTCCAAGATTGTGGAGACCAACACCTGGTACGAAGGCGACCGATACACTACCGAACAGCACCGCGAGACCCTCAAGGTGAACGGCTGGACCTTCTGCGACGTGGATATCATGGACGAAGACGGCGAAGTGATGCTCCCCGTAAAGGACGGCCTCATTTTCAAGGAAATGTCCATGGGCGCACACATCAAGAATTACGATTCCATGATCGTGCTGACCCACTTCAAGGGCCACGCCATGGGCGGTTTCGGCGGCTCCATGAAGAACATCGCCATCGGTTGCGCGGGCGGACGCCTGGGCAAGAAGATGATTCACGAATACGTGAAGGGCGGCCCCACCAAGATGGAAGCGGGCGGCACGGCGGGCTGGAAAACCAGCGGAGCCCTGTTCATGGAAACCATGGCCGATTCCGCAAAGGCAACCTGCGACTTTTTCAAGGGCCACATCTGCTTTATCAACGTGCTGCGCCGCATGTCCGTGGACTGCGACTGCGCGGGGCTTTCTGCAGCGGAACCCAAGTGCCGCGACATCGGCATTCTCGCCTCCACAGACATCGTGGCGGTGGACCAGGCCAGCGTTGACATGGTCTATAAGCTCCCGCCCAAGGAACTTCACGACCTCAAGGAACGCATCGAGACCCGCGAAGGCCTGCACCAGCTGCCCGCCATGGAAAAACTGAAGATGGGTAACCGTAAATACAGGATTATCGAACTGTAGCCTAGTTCGCGACGGCACCGTAGATAAATTCTCGTTTCCGTCGCGGATTATGTTATATTTCTAGGAAAAGGCAGGTAAAATATGTCCCTTGGAATTCCAGAAATAATCCTGATTGTGGTCGTGGTGCTTCTCCTGTTCGGGGCAAAGCGCATTCCTGAACTCGCACGTTCCCTGGGACGCGCCCAGAACGAGTACAAGAAGGCGAAAGACGCCCTGAAGGAAGAAGCCGAAGACCTGCAGAAGACGGTGGAAAAAGCCGCCGAGGCAGAAGATAAGAAAGGCTGATGACCTCCAAACAGGATCAAGAGGCTACGCTGATTTCGCATTTGGAAGCGCTCCGTCGGGCGCTTTTGCGTTCTATTATCGCCCTTGCCGTCGGCATCGTGCCCCTTTTCCTTGTTTCGCCCTACGTTCTGGACTGGTTCTGTAAGCAAATCGCTCTGCAGGGCGGCGTCACGCTCCATTACTTTTCCCCGATGGAAGTGTTCCTGCTGCAGCTCAAGATTTCTGCACTGCTGGACTGCGTGCTGTTTTCGCCCTACATCGCCTGGAACATGTGGCAATTCGTGCTCCCCGCCCTATACGACAACGAAAAGCGCTTTATCCGCTCCATCGTTTGCCTGACATCGCTCCTGTTCATCGCGGGCGTTGCGTTCTGCCTTGTCGTCTGCTTCCCGCTTATTGTGCAGTTCGGCATGAGCTTTGCAAGCACGACCCTGCAGCCCGTATTTGGCGTTTCTAACCTGGTAACACTCGCGCTCTGGCTTTCGCTTGCGTTTGGATGCATGTTCCAGTTCCCGCTGGTGACCTACGCGCTTATCCGTGCGGGCATCGTGAATTACGAAACCGTCTGCAGCAAGCGCCCCTACGTGGTGGTGGCAATCCTTGTGCTAGCGGCCCTCCTCACTCCCCCCGATGTTGTAAGCCAACTTTTGCTTGGGCTCCCGACGTACCTGCTCTTCGAAGCGGGTCTACTTGCGGCTAGGCATTACAAGGGGCGCGCCTTGAAAGAAGTCCATCCCGAAAACGCCCCGAACATCGCGCCGCGAGATTCAACCGCAACCGCGACGGAATCGGAACCTGCGCAGACCGCTGCGACGAATGCCGAAACCGACTCCCCCACAACAGACGACATCGATTTTGCGGCACCTTCTTCCAAGTTCCAAGTCGGCGCAGAAAAAGACGCAGACAACTGGAAACCTTATTGATTTTTAGAAAAATTCATTTGCCTTAGAGTCAACTCTAAGTGATATATTAGAAGTATGAGAAAGTTTGTCTCAAAAGATTCCTTTGAAGACCTCGGTTTTGCCAAACTGGACGTGAGTCGCGAATCGCGCACAGGCACTAGCGAGGCCGTTTATTGCGCTGGCAAGACGTCGGAACAGCTCCTGAAAATTCTTAGAAAGTTCCGGGACAAAGGCTGCCGCGTATTAGGGACCAAATGCAGCAAGGAACAGGCGGAATTCATCGCAAATGCAGGCGAGAAAATCTGCTACGACGAACTCTCCCGGACGATTTCGCTAGCAGATGAAACGCCTGCCAGGCAGAAGCGTGGGCGTTCCGGCGGCAAGGCGGCGCAAACGGTTGCAAAACTCGGGTCGGTGGCCGTATGTTGCGCAGGAACGGCGGACCTGCCTATTGCCGAAGAAGCCGCCAAGACGCTGGAATTTAACGGCGTGAAAGTCGTGCGCCAATACGATGTAGGGATTGCGGGGCTGCACCGCCTACTTTCGAAGGTGGAGGAAATCCGCAAGGCATCGGTGGTTATCGCCGTCGCCGGAATGGAAGGCGCGCTCCCCGGCGTAATTGCCGGACTCGTGAAAGCGCCCGTGATTGCCGTGCCTACATCGGTCGGGTACGGGGCATCCTTCGGCGGGATTAGCGCACTGCTCACCATGCTCAACACCTGCGCCGAGGGCGTGACGGTGGTAAATATCGATAACGGTTTTGGGGCGGCCATCGCCGCATTTAGAATGTTGAAGGTGAAATGATGAAATTTCTCTATCTTGATGGATCTTGCGGTATCAGCGGCGACATGATGGTTGCCGCACTTCTTGGACTTGGCGCATCACGCCAAAAAATGGATGCAGCCATTGCGGGGCTCGGCCTAGAAGGCGTCCACGTCCATGTGGATAATTCAAATAGTTACAGCATTGCGGGGCTTTCTTTTGCGGTGCATGTCCATGACCACGACGCAGACCACGTGCATTCTCACGAAGAAGGGTATGTAGAGCATCATCATCACCATGAGCACGGGCACCATCATCACGAACATCGGCACTTGTCCGAGGTTTACGAGATTCTGGACCGCGCAGCAAATGCAAGGGCAGTCACGACCTGCGCCCTTAAAACCGCAAAAAAGATTTTCCGTATCATCGCCGAAGCCGAAGCGAAGGCTCACGGCGTGCCCGTAGAAGAAGTCCATTTCCACGAAGTGGGTGCCGTTGATTCCATCGTCGACATCTTGGCGGTCGCCGTCCTTGCCGATGACCTTGGCATAGAGAACTGCATCGTTACAGGGCTCAACGAAGGTTCTGGCTTTGTGGAAACGCAACATGGCCAGTTGCCGATCCCCGTTCCGGCGGTAGCGCACATTGCAGAAGCTGCGGGCATCGCGCTTCACATCACCGAAACGAAAGGCGAAATGGTCACCCCAACGGGAGCGGGCATCGTGGCGGCTCTGCGGACAAGCGAAACACTCCCCGCAGGCTACAAAATCTTAAAATCGGGCGTGGGTCTCGGCAAGCGTGATTTCGGGCGAGCAAATTTCTTGCGGGCACAAATCATCGAGGACTCCGCAGGCGACAAATGCGGCGACGCAACATCCGGTACCACGGGGTCCGCGGTTCTTGATTGCAACGTTTTCCAGATTGAAGCGAACATTGACGATTCCACTCCCGAAGAACTGGGCTACGCCATGGACAAACTCTTCGAAGCGGGAGCCCGTGACGTCCATTTTATCCCCTGCTACATGAAGAAAAACCGCATGGGCACTCTCCTGTGCGCCCTCGCCGACAGCGAGCACCTGGCCGCCGTAGAGAAAGCCATTTTCTTGCATACATCGACCGTCGGCGTGCGCCGTTTCCCCGTAGAACGCACCTGCATGGCCCGCAGCATCTTCGAAGTCGAAACAGAATTCGGCAAGGTTCGCGTCAAAAAATCCATCTTGGGCGATATCGAAAAAATCAAACCCGAATTTGACGACCTGAAAGCATGTGCCGACAAGGCGGGCGCTCCCATCCGCGAAATCCAGAAAGAGGTCGAGAAGAATCTGCACTAAAAGCGAGTTGTCAAGCCGCAATTTTGTATTTTACTTTACATGGAAAGTTTGAGCCAAAAGTTTGAAAAACTGAAAAACCTCTTGCGCGAAACGGGCCGCGTCGCCATCGCATTTTCTGCCGGCGTAGATTCCACGTTCCTTGCGAAAGTCGCTCACGACGTGCTGGGTGACAACATGGTCGCTTACACCGTCCAGGCGGGAATGGTCCCCGAGCGCGAAATCGCATTTTCCCGAGAGTTCTGCAAGTTGCACGGAATCCCGCAACAGCTGATAGAAGTTGACGAAATGCAGGTAGAAGGATTTGCCGAAAACTCCAGGGAACGTTGCTACTTCTGCAAGCGCAACCTGTTTTCGAAAATTACAGAACGCGCAAAGGCCGCAGGATTTTCAATCGTCTGCGAAGGCAGCAATGCCGATGACATTCACGATTACCGCCCGGGAATGCGCGCCCTCCAGGAACTAGGCATCAGGAGCCCCCTCCTGAAATGCGGCCTCACAAAAGCTGACATCCGCGAACTTTCGCGCCAACTGGATTTACCCACGTGGGACAAGCCTTCCTTCGCCTGCCTCGCAAGCCGCATCCCTTATGGAGAACCCATTTCCCGGGAAAAACTTTCCATGGTATCAAATGCGGAACAATTGCTTTTTGAACTGGGCTTCAAGCAGTTCCGCGTGCGCCTGCACGGCAACCTCGCACGCATCGAGGTGTTGCCGGAAGATTTCAACAAGGTTCTAGAAAAGCGCGACCAGATTCTCGCAGTCTTCAAGAAAATCGGATTTACCTACATCTCGCTAGACCTACAGGGCTTCCGCAGCGGCAGCCTGAACGAAACTTTAACCGCATAATGCACCGCGACGGCAAACAGCACAATGATGGCAATATAGTCCGTGAAAAAGAGGGCGTAGCCGCGTTCCGCGTCAAAGAAGAAAAACGGCTGCTGCAGGAACAAGTATTTCCAAAGCCTGCGAATGGCGAAGGCGTAAATTCCATAGCATGCCACGAGAGCGGCAATCACGCGAGTTGCGACAAGTGCAGCCTTTGACTTGAAAGCGCCCGCAAGCCCCAAGCGGTTTGCAATCAAGCTTACATGCAGCCCGATGTGGAACGACATGAATACATAATACCAGTGGCTTGCAAGCAGGTGCGCCGTGCGGGCGAAACTTGCACCCGATTCAATCCCGAGCCAGGCGAACACATGGTTCGAAAGCATGATTCCGCTCACCATCAAGAAAATTGCGCACAAAAGAATCCCGCAATTCACGATCGCCTGCAAAATGCGGAATGCGTTGTAGCGGCCCTTGAACAGCGAAAGGAAGAATTGCCGGTTCAGTGTGATGTGCACCGCCCACAAAGCGAGCAACACCACGCCCAGAATCTCGTGAACGGCAGTCGATTCAAAGAAATAATTGCCGCCCATCAGCACGAGCGTCGCGATTGTCATCGCGATATCAAGCGGCATACGGATTTTGGCGGAAATAGGCATATCAAGGAATATACATTATTTCGTCTTCACGCCGTTTTTCTCGAGCCACTTGGCCACATCTTTCGAGAGGCTCGAACCGCCGGAATAATGCACCGAAAGGCCTTCGCCGATTTTTGCATTGGGCGCGAGTTTCGCAATCGCGGTGATGCTCTGGCCAAAGCGCCCGCCACCGTGGGAGCAGAACGGCAGAATCCGCTTGCCCGCAAAGTCATAACTTTCGAGCAAAGTCGCGATAGGCATCGGGATACTCGCCCACCAGTTGGGGTAACCGATAATAATCGTTTCGTAATCGGCCCACTTCTTTGCGTCGGGCTTTTTCTTGAGGGCAGGGCGCGCCTGTTTGTGCTGGTCGTTCTGCGCCTGCTTCAAGACGGTGTTGTAGTCGTCGGAATAGGGCTTCACGAGTTCAAGTTCCACCATGTCGAAACCGGTCTGCTTCTTGATTTCGCGGGCGACACCGCGAGTATTCCCGCTCCAGGAATAGAAAACGATCAGCGCACGGGAACCGCCTTTCGTATTCGACGACGCTTGCACCTTTTCGTCCTTAAAGCCCGCCGCTTCCTGGGTCACAAATGTTCCCTTGACGCCTGCACCCGCATTCATGGCGAGCCTGAGCCCCACATTGTAACTCTTGCTGGATTGCTGCATGGCCCCGCGATAGGCACTGCGGAGGTTCTTGCCGAAATCGTTCCAGCCGCCACCGCGATGCACGCGTCTTGTGCCCGAAGGTTTGCCCGCCGGATCAACTGTCACGCTTGTCGAGCCCGCAGAAACACCATAATCGCCGTAAAAGTCAAAGCACCATTCGCCCACGTTCCCGTAAATGTCATAAAGCCCGAAGGGATTAGGCTTGAACTTACCCACGGGGAGCGTGTTCCCGCGGTAAACACCGGGGCGGGTTTCCAGAACCTCGTCGTTGAAATAGTTCTGCTCGATTTGATACGGATAATGCCCGTAAAAATTCACGTCGTCGGCACCGGGTGCCTTTTTTGTGTAGAAAGGCGTAGTCGTGCCACCCCGGGCCGCGTATTCCCATTCCGCTTCGGTGGGGAGCCTGTAGCCGTTCGCCTCGCGATTCCAGCTGACCGCATCGCCTTCGATAGCGTAAACGGGAGTGCGTCCGTCGCGTTCGCTTAACTTGTTGCAAAAACGAGCCGCTTCGAGCCACGTGATGTTTTCGACAGGCAAATCGTCACCCCTGAAACTGGAAGGATTTTCGCCCATCACTTCGCGGTAAAGCTTTTGCGTCACCTCGTATTTGCCCAGGTAAAAATCGGAGACCTTCACCTTGTGGAGCGTCTCGTCGTTGACGCGCCAGTCCTCGTTTGCGGGGCTTCCCATGTTGAAAGTCCCGCCCTTGATAAGCACGAAGCCATCGGGCACAGGTGCCGCCGCAAAAGTTCCTACCGTCATAAGGCCAATAAATGCGCAAGCGAGAATTCTGGCAAACATTATTTCAACTTCCCGTAATCTTCGTCGCTCACGGGCTCAAGCCATTCATTGCTTCCGCCTTCGCCGGGAACTTCAATCGCCAAATGCTGGAACCAGGAATCCGGAGCAGCCCCGTGCCAATGCTTGACGCCAGCCGGAATGTTCACCACGTCGCCGGGCTTCAGTTCCACCGCCGGCTTGCCCCATTCCTGATAGTAGCCGCGGCCCGCCGTCGCGATGAGAATCTGGCCACCGCCCTTCTTTGCATGATGGATATGCCAGTTGTTGCGGCATGCCGGTTCAAAAGTCACGTTCCCGACACCCACCTGTTCAGTGCTGATCATGTCGAGATAGCTCTTGCCCACGAAATACTTGGCGTAGGCGTCGTTCGGCTTGCCCACCGGGAACACACTCCAGTCCTTATCTGGCATGCTTTTTGCGGCAGCAACCCCCGCACCAGCCGTCGCTTCGGCAGGCTCAGCGACCTGCGCCTCCGCCACCGCTTCCTTGAGCAGTCGCAGAGCGTTCAGCGTGCGCGGGTACCCGCAATACGGCAAGCAGTTGTAAATCGCCTGTTCCACGTATTCGGCCGTGCGAATCTTCAGGTTCGCGCCGATGTGCGCCTTGAGCTGCGGCTCCGTTCCCAAGTTCACGAGAATCGCCATCGTCAAGAGTTCGCGGGTATTCAGGTCGAGCCCCTTGCGGGTGTAGTAATCGCCAAAGCAGTTGCTCGCCAAGAAGTAATTGATAGTCGGCATACCGCTCTTGCCGTTCTTCGCCATGTCGCGGAAAGTCTGGCCGAACAGCGTTCCCTGCGCATCGGCACCCGCCTCCAAGCGGGACTGCGCCGTCACCGTTGCACGGTTTTCATCCACCTTCACATTCTTCGCCTTGAACACGCTGCGGGCAATTTCAACCGCATCCACCGTCCGCGGGAACCCGGTGTAGGGGGCACACTGGTAAATTGCCTCGAGAATTTCTTCAGGAGCAAGCCCCTGCGCAAGCGCCGTCGCCACTTCTTCTTGCAAAAGAGCGCCCGACTGCTGCGTCACAAGCGACACAAGGCGAATCAACTCCACCTCGCGCTTTTCCACAAGCGGAGTCGCCGCCGGAACCTCGTTCTGCGTGAAGTTGTCCATCACGGCACGCAGTTCCTTGTCCCCATACCAAGCATCGTCATAATCGTCCCTAGTTTCATGGTTTGTTCCTTTTCTATCTACGCCTTTAATATAAATAAATGCGCAAATCCCGCAAAATACCATTTTTTCATGCTCAGTATGCGCGAAACGCATAGTGAAAACGATACATCAAGGCTTTATGGGCGTTCCCCGGCACGGGCCGGGGCGGGTACTGCTCGCCGAGCACGCTCGGCTCATCGAGCCTTGCGATGTGTCATCCTGAGCGAAGCCCGTCAGGGCGAAGTCGAAGGATCCTATCGCAAGTCTCGCCACAAAGGTGCGACGCCCCCTAACGCGATTCCAGTGTGGAATGTGTAGTGTGGGGTGTGGAATGAAAATTCGGTCAGTAAAATTATTTAGCAGAAAAATAATTTTTCTACTAAATAATTTCCGAGACACAAGAACTAATACAAAAAGCCGAAAAGCCAGAGCGGGATTTCTAAACAAAAAGTGTAAAATTATCATAAATTTTTGATTTTTCCACACTTTTTAGTTATATTTTAGCGTATGAAGCGCAAAATTGAAGAAAAACTGCTCCAATGGGCCGACAACCCTAAAAGGATGCCCCTCCTACTGCAAGGAGCCCGCCAGGTAGGCAAGTCTTTCCTTCTGGAATGGCTGGGGACCACCCGTTTTGAAAACATGGTTCACGTGAACCTGGAAACACAGGTTTCCATTGCAGAAATGTTCAATGGCGACATTACCCCGCAAAAAGTCATCCACGCGCTCGAAACCGTTTTCCAGACCCCGATCAAGCCCCACAAGACACTCATCATCCTTGACGAAATCCAATGTTCCGAAAGGGCGCTGATGTCGCTCAAAATGTTCTGCGAAGACGCTCCAGAATACGCCGTTGCGGCGGCAGGAAGCCTGCTCGGAGTAGCCATCAACCGCGAAAAATTCTCCTTCCCCGTCGGCAAGGTTCATGAACTGACGCTTTTCCCGCTAGACTTCGAGGAATTTCTCTGGGCATGCGGCGATGAAACGCTCGCCAAGACAATCCGGGAGCACTGCACAACTTTCATTCCGCTAGAAGACCCTATCCACAACAAGGCCATTGAACGATACAAGCAGTATCTGATTCTCGGCGGGATGCCCGCCGTTGTGCAGAACTTCATCGACACGGGGAGCATCGTTCTCCCGACCGAAATCCAGAACCGCATTCTGAACGAATACTCCGCCGACATGGCGAAATACGCCTCGCCAGCCCAGGCCGTAAAAATTCGCGGGTGCTACAATTCAATTCCAGTACAGCTTGCCAAAGAAAACCGAAAGTTCCAATACAAGCTGGTCCAGCGCGGCGGAACGGCGACCATCTTCGGAGAATCCCTGGATTGGCTTACGTTCGCAGGGCTTATCGTCAAATGCGAACTCATCGACAACGGATTCATGCCGCTGGCCGCCTACGTGAACATGTCCGACTTCAAAATCTACATGGGAGACGTCGGGCTACTCACCCTTAAATCCGGGATGGCGTCGCAAGTCATACTGTCCGAAAACGAACCCGACAACGGATTCATGGGCGGGCTAACCGAGAACTATGTAGCGCAGGCCCTTGCAACAAACGGGCACAGGCTTTTCTACTGGAAGAACAAGAACACGGCCGAGGTCGACTTCGTCTTGCAAATTCAGGACAAGATAATTCCCGTCGAGGTCAAGAAGGGACGCCACACAAAATCAACCAGCCTCACGATGTTTCGCAAGCAATTCAACTGTGAAAACGCCATCCGAATTTCCAAGAAGAATTTCGGAAACACCGACGGAATACTCTCTATTCCCTGCTATGCGGTATTCTGCATTTGAGCTGGCAAGATACTTTGTTGCGAGCCGAACGCCTACTTCACCCACTTGTCGACTTCTTTCTGGGCCTTGTCGCGTTCGTTCTGGGCCACGTGTCCGTAGATGGCAAGGCCGGGGGTCACGTTCGCGCCGGTCACCTTCTTGAGGCGCTGCACACCCGAGAGGCCGCTACCTTCGTGGGTCACGAACGGGAGAATCGTCTTGCCTTTCAGGTTATACTTCTCGAAGAAGGTGAACATGGGCATGGGCATTTCGCCCCACCACACCGGGTAACCGACGTAAATCTCGTCGAATTCTTCGGGGTTCACGTTCACCGGCTTGATGGCCGGGCGCGCGTCCTGCGCAAGTTCCTTCTTGGCCACGTTGATGCAATCGTCGTAGCCCTTGGGGTATTCCTTCGCGGGCTCCACATGCAAAAGCGTGCCGCCCGTCTTTTTCGCTATCATCTCGGCAATGATTTCGGTATTGCCCTTGGAAATGTTCCCGACGGAGTAGTTTTCGTCGGCGCGGGAATAGTAAACGACGAGGATTTTCTTTTCTGCTGCCATAGAGACTCCTAGAAGAAGTGATAAAAGAATCAAGGTGATTTTTTTCATGGGATCCGCCTTTTT
>CACWNW010000042.1 GCA_902762305.1 Fibrobacter succinogenes
GCTTCGGGAGAATGGCTCCGCCATTTGATAGCCGAAGGATGTCTTTTTCGATGTAACTTCGCGGCTTCAGCCGCGTCAATGTTACACGAAAGAAGACCGACATGTTCACAACCACCTTCGTCTCTTTCGCGGGCCCGGCGAAATTCTCGCGCACCTCGGTGCCGATGCCCGTGTAGTGCGTCACAAGGTCCGCGTACCAGGGACCGTCAAACGCAGTCTTCTTCATGCGCGTCTTCGAGACGCGGCGGCCGGAGCCGTCGTAGGCCATGACGAGCTTCGTGGAGTCGCATACAGTGTAGTGACCATACGCAGTGCAAGTTTCGCGGACAAATTCAACCGGCATACCTCTCCAATCATAGGAAATTTTCAGGCGCTTGGACTTGCGCAAAGCGCAATACGCTGCGGTTCGGCAATAAAAATGCACAAGTGCATTTTTGCTGCTCTCACCTTGCAAGTATTTGTCCTCGGTCAAATTACCATCAGAATCGTACAAGGAAAATTAGAATAGTTTAAACGATATCGAATAATCGTTCAAAATCAGGTAATAGGATATATTACGTTTTATCTCTTTCAATGAAAAATAAGACGTAGGAATGCTACTTGAGAATTGGAATGATTTATCACGAGTTTGAAGTTTGATAAATTTCTCATCCTCTTTTTTTATCATGAATTTACCAACAACAGGACTTACGTCATATCTTGCAAACAAAGTCTTTATATGAAGGTCGCTGTCCGATGGAATATAATCTATATTTTCTTTAGAATGTATTTGAGACAATTGACCTGGTTCTTTACGAGAGCGAAGTTCCTTCTTTTCAACCTTGTAGCCTTCATTGCCATTAAAAGACAGAACCCCCTTGGTATATGATTGAGGAGTATCAAAATAAACCTCGTATGAGCGATTATTTTTTTTCACCCACATACCACATATTAAAATACCATCTAAAGCAGACAATTCATCTTTTTTGATGTCAAAAAAAAGATTGTTTCCACGAACACTAATTCTTTCCAATTTCCCAGGAGAAACGAATTTAAGGTTAATGTGTAACGATTCAGATTTCAGTTTTTCCTCATACACAGCATCAACGGAATCTAACGAAACTCCAGCTATTCTATGAGCCCAAAGGGTTGACACGCATAAAAAAATCAAAAACAAAATTCTCATTATCATTCTCCGGGATACGCAATCTCTTTCGGATGTATATTATTATTCTAAAATAAAGCCGCGTCCAAAAGATGCCGCAGAATCGCACAAAAGACTATCGTATCTGTCAATTTCATCTTTTAGTTTTTCTATCATAAGATAAAGTTTTTCATTTTTCCTTAAAATCATGTATTCCAAGCTGTCCTCATAAAAGACAACCATTGAATCCGGGAGAGCACAATAATTAAAAATCCAACTTAAATTTTGATTTCTTTTTGATTGAAGCTCATATTTATCCTCACAGGCACAAGCACAAGTATACCAATGCTTGTAGTCAACAATAAAGTTTTTATCTCTCCATCTTGAGTAAAGTGAATCATCAACAACCTTGCTCAACGATTGAATTACATCATCCGACATCACTGTTGTATTTTTTTCAAACGAGGAACACTCTAGATTTCGCTCCGCACATAATGCGCTAGAGATAGCTAGAAGCAAAATAGAAACAAAAATTCTCATATGTTAACGCCCCTGTTTTTTAAGAGGATTGTTTCTTTGCGCTTTCACTAGAGAATCAAGCAAGAAAACAGTCCTTTCAGAATTCTCGTCATCATCCTCGTCAAGGCCGTCATCATCTTTTGTCCGGAAGTGCTTTCCTTTTTTTAATAAAGTTTCTATAAGTGTATTCAGTTTGCCTCTATCTATAGGTTTTGCTGCAAAAGATGCAATTGCGACAAGCGCTAAAAAAGCACATGCGGTTGTTTTTGCAAAGTTCATACTTTCCCCAAAAAAATCAAAGGCGCCATCGGCGCCGGCAGCTGTTTTAAATTTCTACGAGAATTCCCGCGTGGAGATAGACGTACCCATGCCCGACATGGTTGAGGAACTGGTACCCGGCCATCACCAGGATGGAAGAAAGGTCACCGTTCTTGATATCGATTCCGCCGCCCGCGCGCCAGAACATCTGGTGACGCTTGCCAATCATGTACCCGATATCGCCGGTCGCGACCGGGAGCACCTGCCGCCCGATGGGGAGGCGCACCCACAGGCTGCCAGAAAGCGGAACGTACCCGACGTTGTCGAGTTCCTGGTAACCGCCGCCGACGCCCACGAAGAGCATCTGGTCGATCGGGTACCACCAATGTCCATAGAAGCTCATGTTGAACTTCGTGAGTTCGCTCACGTGGTTAGCGATACCGCCCTGCAAATCCATAGTGAAGGCATTCGCCGGCACGAAGGCGCAAGCGACTGCAAACAGCACCGCCTTCAGAACAGCAAACTTTGACAATGTCTTTCTTTCACGCATCTTCAACTTCTAATCCTCTTTTTTCTACAGGTCTAGATTCTTCGACTACGTGCTATGCACTCCGCTCAGAATGACACGTTCATTCACCCCACATTCCACATCTGAATTGCCTACTCGTCGGTTCTGGCTTCGCGCGCCCACCCGCCGCTCTTTTCCCGGCAGAACGAGAGGAAGAAGCCCTTCAGCAAGGCGATGTTCATCGACATGAAGTAATAACCGCTCGGGACAACCTTCATCGCGCAGAGCAGCGCCGTGAGCAACATGAGGCCGAAACTCACGCAATAGACTATGCCACAAGGGAGCAGCAGGGCGTTCAGCACAAACAGGAGGATAATGATGTGCGGGGAGAACCAGCGCAGAATCTTGTGCGAGAAGAAAAGGTAGGCAAGCAGCGGGCGGAACGGGTTCAGCAGCGGCAGGTAAGACCACAGGTAGTTGAAATTCGCGCGTCCGATACGCACCTTGCGGCGGAACTCGCCGATGCTTTCCTTCGAGGTCTGTTCCGTACCGATGGCGCTAGAGACGAACGTGCAATAGCCGCCCTTCTGCAGGATTTTCGTGGTAATGAAGAAGTCGTCCATGACGCTCTTCTTCACGGGCAGTTCCGTATAGAGTTCGCGCCTGATGGCGTAAAGGGCGCCGTTGCCCCCGATAAGCCTGTCGAGGATTCCCTCGAACTTCTTGATTTCGGATTCCAGATCCCAGTACGAGCTTTCGCCCTGCCCGAGAACGCTCCCGCTCTTGTCCGAGAGAATCAGGTGCCCGCAGGCACACCCGATCTTACGGTCTTCGAAAGGAGCCACGAGCTTGCGGACCACATTGGGGAAGAACATCGTGTTCGCATCGCAGAACACGAGAATCTCGCCCTTCGCGATTTTCTGCAGGCGGTTGAGCATCGCCGCCTTGCCCGCGTTCTTCGGGGCCTTCACGAGCGTGATTCCCTTGTCGGCATAGCGTGCGACAATCTCCGCGGTACGGTCGGCAGAACCGTCGTCGCCTATCAGCACCTCGAGCTTTTCCCTGGGGTAGTCGATTTCCAGAATGTTCTGGATCTTGCGCTCGATGACGCCTTCCTCATTGTACGCAGAAATCAAAAGCGACACGGTTGGCAGTTCGAAGTTCTCGTCGATGTCGCGGTGACGGCGCTTGAAAAGTTCGCTCACGAACGGAAGCGTCACGGGGAAAATCCCGTAGCAGAGCGCAAGCAAGAACACGAGCACCCAGAACGCCACCTGCAAATAGAAAAAGACTTCACCGCTCATCGTTTTATCCACTCCTCTTCCTTCACCAGGAACTGCGAAAGAAGAGACTGCATTTCTTGCGGACTCATGGAATCCGACACTGTCAATATAGTAAGACCTTTGGGCGCCACGAGCACGAACGCCGGCAACACGCTCAATTCCCACACATCGAAGTAGCAACGCTTGACCGTCTTCTTCTGACCGTCGCACACGATGGAATCCTGCGATTCGGCATTGAGCTTGACCGGGTAGAACCTGTTGTTCAGGAAAGCCGCTACCGACGGGTCGCTATAGACGCTTGCGTCCATCACGCGGCACGGGATGCACCAGTCCGCATACAGGTCCACAAAGATGAGCCTCGGGTTTTTCTTCGCCTTCTCGAGCGCAGTCGAATAGTCCATCCAGTGGACAAGCGCCTGGCCCTTCATGGCGCCAAAAGACGCGCACGCCATCAGGAGGAGGGCCGCGGCCGCAATCCTTGCGTATCCCGCTGCGCTGCGGCTCATTTCTTGCCCTCTTTCTTTTTCGCGACCGGCTTCGGTATCCCGAGCAGCGAGTCAATCCTGTCGACCACCGCCTGCTGGAAAGGCATCCACATGTGTTCGTCCTCGAGCACCTTCTCGCAGGCTGCCGCAAACGATTCGCGGTCATAGCCGTATTTTTCGAGAACGGTCTTGCGCGCAAGCCGAGCCGCCGGGGATTCGCCCCCGTAGGTCTGCTCCACCATGCGCATCTCGACATACGCGCTCACGAACCTGTTGTCGGGAGTGGGCGCATCTTGCCCGCAGCCCACGAGCACCGCCGGAGCAGTAGCGACTGCCACTGCGAATGCGGCAAACAGGGCGTATGTGGCGAGCGGGCGCATCATCGTGAATGTCCCCGCGCTAGGGCTGTTCTTCCAGCGCGTTCTCGAAAAGGCCTTCCACGTATTCGGCCTTGCTGAATGGAACCAGCTGGTCGATTCGCTCGCCCATGCCTATCCAGCGGATAGGAATCTGGAGCGAACTTGCGATGCTTAAAACCGCACCTCCACGTGCAGTCCCGTCGAGCTTGGTGACCACGAGCCCCGTCAGCGGGAAGCTCTGGTTGAAAATCTTCGTCTGGTTGATGGTGTTCTGTCCGGTGTTGCCGTCAATCACGAGCCACATGTCGTGCGGGAAGTCCGGATTCACCTTCTTCACCACGCGCACGATCTTCTTGAGCTCTTCCATCAGGTAGTCCTTGTTGTGCAGGCGGCCCGCAGTGTCAATCAGCACCACGTCGCACCCGCGGGCAACAGCAGCCTGGCAGGCGTCGAACGCGACTGCCGCCGGGTCGGAACCTTCCTGGTGCTTCACGAATTCCGCACCGCTGCGCTCGGCCCACGTCTCGAGCTGTTCGATGGCTGCAGCACGGAACGTATCGCATGCCGCAATCATCACCTTCTTGCCCTCGCCAATCCAGCGGGCGGCAAGCTTGCCAATCGTAGTCGTCTTGCCGGCGCCGTTCACACCAATCACGAGCACCACATGCGGCTTGCCCTTGAGTTCGAACGGCGGCGGGTCCTTCAGCAAGCGTTCCGCCTCGCTCCGCATGATGTCGAGCACCTGTTCGGTCGTGAGCGACTTGCCCAGCGCCTGTTCGCGCAACGCATCCGTCAACAGGAACGCGGCCTCAACGCCCACGTCCGCCTTGATCAGGTGTTCCTCGAGTTCCTCGAGCGTGTCGTCGGTAATCTTGCCTGCACCGACAATGCCCTTGAGTTCGCCCATCAGGGCGTCGCGGGTCTTGGCAAGCCCGCTCTTGATGGCGGAAAAAAGTCCCATTACAAAACTTCCGTATTAAACCAGGCTCTCGACCTTGTCCACAAGGCCGTACTTCTTGGCCTCTTCGGCGCTCATGAAGTTGTCGCGTTCCGTGTCGCGGTCAATTTCTTCCATCGTATGGCCCGATGTCTCGGCAAGGATCTTGCCCGTGATGTTGCGGATGCGAAGCATCTCTTCGGCCTGAATCTGGATGTCGCTCGCAGGCGCCACAATCTCGCCGTGAATGAGCGGCTGGTGGATCATGATGCGGGCGTTCGGCCATGCGACGCGCTTGCCCTTCGCACCGGCGGTGAGGAGCACGGCACCCATGGAGGCCGCCTGGCCGCAGCAGACCGTCACGACGTCGCTCTGGATGGCGTTCATGCAGTCGTAGATGGCAAGGCCGCTAGAAATCACGCCGCCCGGGCTGTTGATGAAGAACACGATATCTTCGTGGTTCAGCGAATCGAGGTACAGAAGCTGCTTGACGATGCGTTCGGCGCTCTCGTCGTCTACCCCGCCCCACAAGAAGATACGACGCTTGGAGGCGAGAAATTCTTCCGCCTTCTTCATCATTTCCGGAGTCTGGTTTTCTTTCTTTTCGTTGCAGTCGGCCATAATAAATCCTTTTTGTTCGGGAACAATTTAGAAAAAAAAAAATTCCTATATTTACGGCATGCCCGCGAGCAACGAAAAATTCCTGGTCGGCCTGCTCGACCCCGAAGTCCTCTCCGCAATAGAGGCCGACGGCATGCACCCCGTGTTCCTCGACATCGAGGCATGCAACGCGCTCGAAATCCGGTACGACTTCTTCGATCCGGCGGAATGGCCCAAGCTCTCGGCCCGCGTGCGCAAGGTGGCGCCCCACGCCATGCAGATAGGCACCGTCAGGCTCGTGCGCGACGGCGGCGAATATCCCGACAGGCTCGCCTACAGCAGGCTTCCCCGCTGGTCCGAGATCCTCAAGGCGCCCGAAGCGCCCGATTGGCTCGACCTCGAACACGACTGCCTGTACGACTTCAAGAACCTGAAGAGCATCGCCGACCTGCGCAAGACAAGGATTCTCGTTTCGCAGCACAACTTCTTGCGCATCCCGAACCAGCAGGAACTGGACGATTTCGCCCGCGACTGCCTGCGCGTGAAGGCCGACGGACTCAAGATAGCCGCCATGAGCAACAGCGATACCGACTGCGAGCGTCTGTACAAATTCGCACGCATCCACGCGCACGAATTCGAGCTTTTCGCCGCCTTCGGGATGGGCGAAACCGGCAAGGCGAGCCGCATCTGGTCGCTCAAGGAAGGCGCGAACCTCACGTACGCCTCCATCGGGCAGGCGCAGGCCCCGGGCCAGATAGACGTCGCCTCCTCGGAAAAGGCGCTCAGGAATCTCGACAGCCTGAATTCTCCCCTCGAAATACTAGGTTTTGTCCAAAAGTTCTAGTTTTTTTCCATAAATCATACATTTTTCGCCCAAAATCTTATTTAAACGCTACAACGCCCCAAAAAAAGCGTTTATTTTTCTAAAATATTACATGGAATAGAAAACAAGGAAAAAGAAACATGCGTCTTTCTGAAAGATTCGTTGACAATTGTATCTTGATAAACTCCGCGAGCGACACCAAGGAAGCCATCCTGAACGAGCTTGTGGACACCTTGTGCAACGCCTACAAGCTCGAGCACAGGGACGAGATATTCGAAGCCGTATGGAACCGCGAACAGAGCCGTTCCACGGGCATCGGATGCGGACTTGCAGTCCCCCACGCAAAGATCGACTACGTCGACCGTATGTGCATGGTCGCCGCCACAGTCGAGAAGGGCCTCGATTTCCAGTCCTTCGACGGGGAACCGGTGTACCTGCTTATCCTTATCGTGAGCCCGGGCAACACCGTGGGCCCGCACCTCAAGGCGCTTTCTTCCGTCAGCCGCCTCCTGGCCGACGGCAACGTGCGCAAGGACCTCATCGCCTCCAAGACTCCGGCCGAGTTCCTGACCATCCTCCGCGCCGCCGAGGACAAGTACCTGTAACGCCTGCGGTGCAGTTACTAGTCAATAGTTACTAGTTATTAGTTTAAATAATCGCGGCTACGCCGCCAAACTATAAACCAGCGACCAGAAACTAGCAACCAACAACTAGGTTAGCCCAAGGAACGGCCGCGAAGCGGCAACCCCTTGACAACCGGCAATTCCTTTTATATATTTGCGCTACTCTTTCGGACGGTTAGCTCAGTTGGTTTAGAGCGCTGCTTTCACACGGCAGAGGTCACTGGTTCAAATCCAGTACCGTCCACTCGAAAAGGTCCGCCCTGGCGGGCCTTTTCCGTTTTATTAATATCTTATGCATCCCGTGGCAACGGATTTACGTTCCCACGCATCTAAACAGCATGAATAACACGAAGGCAATCATTCTCGGGATTATCGCGGCATCCGCAATGGCGCATGCCGACACATGGACTCTCGACGCATGCCTCAAGCAGGCAAAGGCGAAGAGCCTCTCGCTCGAATCCGCGAAACTCCGCGAGCAGCAGTCCGAAATTAACGTCAAACAGGCAGAAGTCGGCCGTTACCCGACCCTCTCCGCCAGCATACAGAACACCCTTTTCGACCATCCCTTTGTCGACGACGAAGACCATTACCGCCTGAGCGTGGGCATTTCGGGCTCGTACACGCTATGGGACGGCGGTTCCCGCAGCCTGAACGTGGAAGCAAGCCGCCTCAACCGCGAGGCGACAAAGTTCGAGACGAAGCAGACGGAACGCAACATCCTGGAAAGCGTGCTGAACGCCTACATGAACCTGCTCGCAGCAAGCGAGAACCTGCGCACGGCGCACGCGTCCGTCGAACTTTCTACCGCAGAATTCGAACATTTCGGCAAGCTTTTCGAAGCGGGCTCCATCACCAAGAAGGACCTCACGCAGAGCCAGTCCAATGTGCTGCAGAAGCAGGTCGCCGAACTCTCGGCGCAGCTCTCCGTCAGCACGGCAAAGACGACGCTCCGCCAGCTCCTGGAACTGCCCGACGGCGAAGAGTTCGAGGTCGCGGCACCTGAACTAGCCATCGAAAGTCCTGATTCCATCGAGGCGCTGCCGTCGCTCGCCGAACTGAAGGGTACCATCAAGGAAGCGCACCCGGGCCTCAAGTCCGACAGCATCGCCATCCGCGCCGCCAAGAAGAGTACCGAAGTCGCGGGCAAGGGCAGCTCCATCTCGGTGACCCTCGGGGCAAATTCCAGCACCGGACTGCAGGCCTGGGAATCCGGCGCCTACGGCGACCAGCTCAAGAAAGGCTGGCAGAACTCCATCTCGCTGGGCATAAACATCCCCATCATCGACAACGGCAGCACGAGCAACAAGGTGCTCCTCGCGCAGGTGAACGAGACGCAGTCGCAGCTCGCCCTGCAGGAGACCGCGAAGAGCCTCGAGAACAGCGTCGAGAAGCTCTACGTCAACGCGCTGAGCGCCGACCTCCAGTGGAAGGCCGCCATGCTCCAGGTGCAGGCCGAGACCGAGGCGCTCCAGGTCGCCGAGGAACAGCGGAACGCGGGCGCCCTCACGTACACGGACTACCTCACCCAGAAGAACAACCTCGAGAAGGCGCAGGTGACACTCGTGAACGCCAAGTACTCGAGCCTCCTCGCCCGCAAGATTCTCGACCTCTACCAGGGCAAACTCGACTGATTTTTACAAATGTAAACAAAAATTTTACAACGCATGGACAATTTATCCATGCATTTTTTCGCAAAAAAGGGCATTTTTGTGCCCAAAATGATTATTTTCCATACGTGTTATGGGTTTAAACACAAAAAGGAGAGTGAGAAGATGAAACATCTTCCGTTATTTATTTCTGCCCTTGCGGTGACTATGGGTAGTTCCGCATTTGCTTATACTGTTTCTGGCTCCGTATCCGACGAAAATGGCCAAGCCATCAAGGATGCATCCGTAACGCTCGTCAAGGAAAACAAGACTACAAAGACTGACGAAGCCGGCAAGTTTACCATCCACGAAGACGAACAGGATACGACGACCACGCCGCCCGACGCACTGCACTCCATGCAGGCTCCCGGCTACATCAGCATCAATTCCGGTATCCTTTCTTACTCGCAGAGCGGTAGCGCTCCTGTGCAGGTCAGGATTTTTGACGCCGTGGGCCACCAGGTGCTGAACCAGACGCTCTACGGCTCTGGCGCAGTCGACCTCCGCACGGGTACGACCGCCATGGGTTCCTACTACGCGCAGGTCACCATGGGCAGCGCAAAGCAGAACTTCCGCTTCACCGCAGATGGCAACTACGCCACCTCTTTCGACTCGAAGGGACACGCTCTGCTCAAGGAAATCCAGCAGGGTGAAAAGCTCCAGTTCGTGGCCGAAGGTTTCGACACGCTTTTCGTACCTCTCGGCACGCTCGATACGACCGTCGCCGTGAAGCTCATGAAGACCGCACCCGCCGAAGAACAGTTCGCATTCGGCTACGCCCTGAAGAACGATCCGCGCCCGAGTAAGGGTTGCGGCAAGAATTCTACCTTGAATTCGGTCCAGACTGTCGAAAACGGCAAGAAGTACAACCTGAATGTCGGCGGCAAGAACCGCACATTCTTCATCACCTTGCCAAACAATTACGACAACACCAAGGCTCACAAGCTCCTCATCGCGAACCACTGCATGGGTTCCAAGGCCGAAGACTTCGTGCACCACAATCCGGACTACGACCACCCGACTCCGTACTATGGCCAGCAGAAACTGGACAAGAACGGCGACTACATCTTCGTAGCCCCGCAGGGTAACGACAACGGTACATGGAACGGCAAGGAAGACCACCAGTTTGTCGACGAGATGATTACCGCGATGTTCGACAACTACTGCATCGACACCACCCGCGTGTTCGCCACGGGCTTCAGCTTCGGCGCCATGTTCACGAACTCCCTCGCCCAGGACTTGCAGGAAAGGCTCCGTGCTGTCGCAGTCTATGCAACTGCCGACTACAACATCTGGCTCCCGAGTGCAGGATCGGGTCGCTATGACGCCAAGGATTTGCCGATTGCATGGATGGGCGTCCACGGCAAGAACGACCAGACTTGCAGCTACAACACAGCCAAGACGAGCGCACTTCCGAGAATCTTGAAGAGGAACGGCAAGGCCGGTGCAGACGGCAAGTTCACGGACGCAAGCAGCGAGAAGCCGACTGAAGTCCAGGGCAACACCGGACACGTCTGCTACGACTTCACTACTGTCGACGAGCGCTTCCCGGTCAAGTGGTGCAGCTGGCCCGGAGCTCACCAGTGGACTGCCCACGACACCGGCAACATGAACGTCGGCTACGGCTGGGAAAACACCTGGGTCCCCGAAGAAGTCCACAAGTTCTTCGAACAGTTCTAGTTAGTACTCTCCATAACCAAACCCAGAGCGGCTCCCGGCAACGGGAGCCGTTCACTTTATAGGGGAAATTCCTTTTTTTGGCGTTTTTCGGCAAATCAGGAAGGGTGAGCACGAAAACTTTTTGTTACTGGTACCTTTTTCCCCATTTTTTATCTAGATTAAGAAAGCACACTTAACAATGGTATGGGAAAGGAGCCGATATGAAGAGAGCATTCTCTCTTGTTTTGCCAATTATGCTGACAACAGCATTCACCGCGGCATCCGCTTACACAGTGAGCGGCACGGTCAAGGACAACACGAACAAGGCCGTAGCCGGGGCCGAAGTCACCCTCATCAAGGAGAACAAGTCGACCGTCACAGACAGCCGCGGCAAGTTCACCATCCATGAGGACGAGGTTTCCCCGGGCGATACCATCTCGCCGGGCGACACCACAACGCCCCATGCCATCGTCGCATCGCATACGCCGGGATACATCAGCATCAACTCCGGCATACTCTCATTCTCGCAGAGCGGGAGCTCCCCCGTGCAGGTCCGGATTTTCGACCTCGTGGGTAACCAGGTATTCAAGCAGACCCTCTACGGTTCCGGCCAGGTGGACCTCACCTCCAGCGTCAAGGCCAGGGGCGTCTACGTGGCCCAGGTGGCCGTAGGCAGCGCAAAGCAGGCCTTCCGCTTCACCGCGAACGGCAACTACTCAGCCTCGTTCAGCGAGACTGGCCACGCCCTGCTGAAGGAAGTGCAGAAGGGAGAAACTCTCCGCGTTGTCGCCGAAGGCTTCGATACGCTCACCGTACCGCTCGGCACGCTCGACACGACGCTCGACCTGAAACTCAATCCGACTGCAGGCGGGCAGACATTCGCATTCGGCTGGGCAAAGGGCAATGACCCCGTCCCGTCTAGCGGCTGCGGCAAGGATACGCAAATGTCCAAGTCCGGCCAGTTCAAGTTCACCTGGACCTACAAGGGCGAAAGCACTACGCGCGACGTCTATTACGACCTCCCGAGCAACTACGACAAGAACAAGCCCTACCGCCTCATCTTTGGCATGCAGTGCATGGGCGGTTCTGCACAGAACGTGGCCCGCGGCGAGAACTACTACGGCATGAAGCCGTTTGACAAGGACGGCTCGACCATCTTCGTTGCTCCCGACGGAAAGTGCCACGAAAACATGTGCGCCCCGTGGGAAGAAAAGGACTACGCCTTCTTCGACGAACTCCTGGCCAAGCTGGAAAGCGAACTCTGCATTGACTCCAGCCGCGTATTCTCCTCTGGCTTCAGCTACGGTTCGATGTTCACCAACGGCCTTTCCAGGAACCATCAGCATGTGCTTCGCGCCGTCGCCGTCTATGAAACCGCCGACGTGAACATCTGGCTTCCGAAAGTCGTCAACAAACCGATTGCCTGGATGGGCGTCCACGGCATGAGCGACAACCTCTGCACTCCCGCCATGGGACGTTCCGCCCGCGACACCGCGCTGAAAAACGCAAGCGCCGAAGGCAAGGACGCCACCAAGGAAAAAGCTCAGGAATCCAACAGCGGGCAGCACACCTGCTATGACTACAAGGACGTAGACGAACGCTTCCCGGTCAAGTGGTGTACTGATAACGCCGGCCACCAGTGGGATCACAAGGACCCCGGCCAGGGACAGTCCTGGGTTCCGCGGACCACCTGGGAATTCTTCACACAGTTCTAAGAATCTCTTTCAAATTGAAATCCGCGCCCGTTTCAACTGCGAAACAGGCGCGTTTTTTTATGAAATAGACAACTGCGGCTTTGGCATGGTTTTGGCATAAAAGTGGCATTTTTCGACGAAAAAAGACAGTTTTTGCAGATTTGTACGCCATATTCCCTTTTTGGCACGAAGTTCGCTTATAGGAGAGTGAACAAGAAACAATGGGCCAGGCCAAAAACCGGGTCCGCAACCAAAAGAGGTAAAATTATGATCAACGCTCAGATTCTTCCGACTGCATTCTACGGTATCCAGAACTTCCTTGACAACCTTAACGCCGAAGCTGCCAAGGGCGAATGCACCTACACACCGAAGGCCGACTACTACGAGACCGAAAACGGCTTCGCGTTGGAAGTCGAGCTCCCGGGCGTGAAGAAAGAAGACATGGACATCCAGGTCGAAAAGAACATCATCACCGTCAAGGCGACGCGCGTGCGCAGCAAAGACGAGAAGTTCACCTTCGAACGCAGCTTCCGCCTGGCCGACGACATCGACACCGAGAACATCAAGGTCTCGCTTGAAAACGGCATCTTGAGATTCGACCTCTCGAAAAAGGCACAGGCCGCGGCACGCAAGTTGACCATCGGCTAACCATAACTAACCAGAAAAGACTATCTCCATTCATCGTTCTCCTTAGAGGGCTCCCGGCATGCGCTGGGAGTTCTTTTTTCCTCCAATTATACGAGGGCGTCTTAAATCTGCCGCTATTTCACAGACAAGTTCTCTTTGAAGTTGTACCTGAAATACTGCCCTTCGGCTTTTCTCAGCACCAGGACTTTTCCCGCTTTAAGGATCGAGTACGGCGAGCCGACAAAGGAACGATAATCCATCTCGCCATCCAGCGGGACATCGTCCAGCGACGAATACTGTTTTTCAAATACATAATGCTCGTAATACGGGCCGGAACTAAACGTAGGGTAAACAAAAAGATCGGACCTGCCAAGGAAATATACATCGTCGTTTTCTTCGTCCACCAGCTCGGCATATTCCCGCTTGTCAAAAAACTTCTTGACGGCATTCTTTACATCTTGGCTGTTCTTGGAACTCCCTGCAGACGCCATGGAGAACGCCAGAATAAGGACGAGGCCCAGCACTTTCATTTTTTCAATCAACATTTTTTACCCTTTTTATGTTTAGATAGAGTCAGCCAAGTTTTCAGGATTTATAAAATAGAAAAAGAACACCGAGGTGCGACACAGAAGACCAAAAGCCAATCCGAAGGCCATTTGGTCTCAAATTTTTTGCCCAAAAGCACTTCACACGTTATTAAAAATGGTTCTCACGAGCCTGTTTTTGTATATTGAGGTGGTAAAATGGAGATTCCCGGTCTAGGCCGGGCATGACAAAATAATGTTAGACAAAGAAGTTTTAAAGACCGTCAGCCGCATCGAACTTAGCGTTCGCGGCACACTCGATACCGTGATGACCGGCGCCTACCATAGCTCGTTCAAGGGGAACGGCATGGAGTTCAGCGAAGTGCGCGAATACATGCCGGGCGACGACGTACGTACCATCGACTGGAACGTGACCGCTCGTACGGGCACGCCTTATGTGAAGAAGTTTATCGAAGAGCGCGAGATGACCATGCTATTGATGGTCGACGCCTCCAGCAGTTCGGAATTCGGTTCCGGCAGGCAAATGAAGGGAGAGGTCATGGCGACCCTCACCGCACTCCTCGCGTTTGCCGCCATCAAGAACAACGACAAGGTGGGGCTTTTAATCTACACCGACCAGGTCGAACTCTTCATCCCGCCGGAGAAGGGCCGCAAGCACGTGCTGCGCCTCATCCGTGAAATCCTCTACTTCAAGCCGCAGCACCACGGCACCAACACGCAGGTGGCGCTGGAGTATGCCGGCAAGATTCTGAACCGCCGTGCCGTGGTCGTGGTGATGAGCGACTTCCTGGACGAAGGTTTCGAAAACGCATTCAAGATCCTGCGCAAGCGCCACGACGTGCTTGCGGTCTCCGTGGTGGACCCGCGTGAAATGGAACTGCCTCCCGCAGGCCTCGTAGAACTCGAGGACCCCGAAACCGGCGAGACGCTCCTGATCGATACCGGAGACGCTGCTTTCCGCGAGGCGTTCGCCCGCGAGGCAAAGCGACAGGGCAAGGCGACCAAGGAACTGTTCCAGCGCATGTCCATCGACTTTGTGCGCATCGAGACGCACGACGACTTCAAGGAAACTGTGGCCCCGCTCATCGAGCACTTCAGGCGCCGTGCCAAGATGGCGAGGATGTAACGTCTGGTTTCCCGGCGCTATTTTTCCAGGACTTTCAGCAGCGAATCCACGCGAATGGACAGGTGTTCCGCTCCAGCGGCGCTCAGGTGATCGTAATCGTTCGCCATCGCGTCCGTATAGTCGTGCGCACCGTACTTGTTCTCGTCCATCATCATGAAATGGGGGTACACCTCCGCAAGGGAGTCCAGGTACGCAATCGTCTTCATGACGACGCTCCTCTGAATCCCGTGGCGCCCGTAGCTGCCCGTCTCCGCATATTTCGGGGATTGCGGATAAATTAACCCTATAATCATG
>CACWNW010000043.1 GCA_902762305.1 Fibrobacter succinogenes
GCGCAGAGGGCGCCCAGATAGACGATGCGGTCATAGCCGGCAACGCTTTTCACGTCTTTGAAAAAAACGGCCTTGAGCCCCGTGATTTCGGCGAGGCGTTCAGCGTAGCGTTTTGTCGAGCCATAACGGCTTCCGTAGATGATAATAGAGTTCATCGAAATACAATCCTTTCTGTTCCCACAATTTAAAAAACTAAATTTACGCCCGTTTTCAAGGTGGTGTATGGCAGCGGCAAAGACGAACATCGACATGCTGAACGGGCCCCTCGGGAGAAAGATCCTGAGGTTCGCCATCCCTATTGCCTTGAGCAGCATCTTCCAGCAGATGTTCAACCTGGCGGATGTCGCCGTGGTGGGGCAATTCGCGGGCGACAAGGCCCTGGCGGCTGTTGGCGCGAACACGTTCGTCATCAACATGCTCATCAACCTGTTCGTCGGAATTTCCGTAGGCGCGAACGTGGTGGTCGCCAACTCCATCGGAGCACGCAGTTACCGTTCCGTGACCCGCAGCGTCCACACGTCGGTGATGATGGCGTTTTTCAGCGGTTTTTTCCTCTCGTTCGTAGGAATCTTCTTTGCAAGGCCGATTCTCACGCTGATTTCGACCCCAGCAGACGTCCTGGACATGGCGGTGCGTTACCTGCAAATCTACTTTGCCGGGATGCCCTTCGTGATGATATACAACTTCATCTCGGCCATCCTGCGCAGCAAGGGCGATACAAAGCGGCCCCTCTACGTCCTCATGGTGGCGGGTGCCGTGAATGTGGCTCTGAACCTGGTTCTGGTGGCGGGCTTCGACATGGGCGTAGCGGGCGTGGCAATCGCGACCGTCATCGCCAACGTCATCAGCGGAATCACCCTGTTCTACATACTCCTGCACGAGGTGGGCCCCTTCAAGCTGGAATTCTGGAAGTTGCGCGTGACGCCCTTCTTCTTGAGCCGCATCCTGCGCGTCGGGCTCCCGACGGGGCTACGCGGCGTCGTATTCTCGTTCAGCAACGTGTGCCTGCAGTCGGCCATCAACAGCCTCGGTTCCGCGACAGTGGCGGCTTCGTCCATCGCCCTCAACTACGAATTCGTGGTGTATTACTGGCTGAGCTCGTTCTCGCAGGCGTGCGTGACCTTCGTGGGGCAAAACTTCGGGGCAAAAAATATGGAACGTTGCCGCCGCACGGTCCGTTGGGCGCTCCTGCTCGGGTGTTCGTCCACCATCGTGTTGAGCGCGCTCTGCTGTTTTTTCGCAAGGCCCATGCTGAGCGTATTCACATCCAATAACGAAATCATCGAAATCGCGACCATCCGCATGTACGTAGTGGTCGGGCTGCTGGCAATCAACGTCTTCCTGGACGTATTTTCGGGCGCACTTTCTGGAATGGGCAAGTCGCTACCGCCGGCGCTCACCTGCATGGCAGGCGTTTGCGGCATCCGCATCCTCTGGGTGATTTTCGTGTTCCCCAAATACAAATCGTTCGCCTCGCTGATGGTGGTCTACCCCATCAGCTGGGTCATTACGATTGCGGTCATCATGGGAATATATTTCTACAATATTAAACGCGTCACTTCAGGAACAGCGAAAGCTTGCCGAAATCAAGAATCGTGATGAACACGAAGAAGCTGATGAAGAATGCAGCTGCGACGTTCTGAATAATGCTCTGCGTCTTGGTGGAAAGCGGCTTGCCGCGCAGCTTCTCGATTCCAAGGAACATCAAAAGGCCGCCGTCGGTAATCGCGAGCGGGAGCAGGTTCATCACGCCCAGATTGATGCTGATAAGGGCGAGCAGCATCAGGAATTCCTGGAAACCGCTCATCCAGACATTGCCCATCACGGCGACAATGGAAACCGGACCCGAGAACGCATCGACCTTCACCTGGCCCTGGAACATGCGCTTGAAGTAGCGGAAGATACTCGTCGTCATTTTCCAGCTGGTGGCGCACGTCTTGGTAAACGCTTCCACGGGGCCGCGGCGCACAATCTTCGTTTCGCGGAAGAGCACATAGCCCATCTGGATGCCGACCATGTAGCGCTTGTATTCCTCGTTGTACACGGGCGTGAGCGGCTTGGTAAGCGTGTCTCCGCTGCGGATGACGGTCACGTTGACAGTCTCGCCCTTGCTCCCGTCAATGATGCGCACGACCTCCTCATAGCGGGAAATGTGCTCGCCGTTGATCTCGAAAATCGTATCGTTCTGCAGGATGCCGGCCGTAGCCGCGGCGGAACCTTCTGCAGGCGGGAGGCGCACGATGACTCGGTTACGCGGGTAGATGCCGATGTCGCCGATACCCATCTTGATTTCAGAACCGGTAGAATCCTGCGCGGGAATCACGAGTTCTTCAGGAACGACGGTAAGGGTAAGCGGTTCGCCGCCACGATGCACCGTGAGGGGAACTTCCGCCCCGAGGCTCACGCCAATCTGCTCGCGGAAATCGTCCCAGCCCTGCGTCGGCTTGCCGTTCATTCCGGTAATGGTATCGCCCGGCTGGATGCCCGCCGCTGCCGCCGGAGAATCCTTCGCGACAAAGCCCACGATGAGATCGTTCGTCGCGGGTTCCTGAACGCCCACCATGTAGAGCACCATCAGGAGCACGAACGCAAACACGATATTGATGAACGGGCCCGCAAACGCAATCGCGGCGCGGGCGCCCACGGACTTCGCCACGAAATCGCGCTCGTCAGGAATCTCGCCCTCTTCGAGCGTATCCGGGTTCTCGCCCGACATTGCCACATAGCCACCGAACGGGATGGCCGAAATGCAGTACTCCGTCTCGCCACGCCTGTAGCGGATCAACTTCTTTCCGAAACCGATGCTGAACGTGTTCACCTTGACGTTGTTCCACTTCGCGACCAGAAAATGGCCGAGCTCGTGAATCGTCACGAGGAAACTGAGCGCCACGAGGCCCAGCACAAACATTAGGACATTGCTAAAAATGCTTTCCATCAGGGGACAATGTAGCAAAAAAGGAGATTCACGATGGCCCCGATTGCCTTTTCAAGGTACAAGGGGTATAGGGAGGTGATAAAGTGCAAAAGGCGGTCCAGACCGGACCGCCAATTAGCATACTATAAACAAAACTGTATCAAGTGTATCGAACGCATGCAACGCGACACGCGCAAGACTACTTCTTGACGAAGCGGGACATTTTCCGTTCACCCGTGTTGTACTTCGACACCACGTAGTAGACGCCCGCCTTGAGACGGCTCTTGTCGAGCACGGAGGAACGCATCACCAGGGTACCGTCCAGCGAGTAGACGGAGTAGGAGACCGGCGCAAGCATAGGCACGCGCAGCGAGTGAATTGCGATGGTCTCCGTATCGGGCGGCAATGTATCCGTCTTGGACGTATCGACCTTGCTCGTATCCTGCTTGCTTGTATCCGGCGGAACAACAACCGCAGCAGCCTTGGCCGCACGGGCCTTGTCCAGGAAGGCAACCGCCTTGTTCAAGTTTTCCGTCGAGTTCATCACGTCGCCACCATGGGAGCCGCCCGACACCTTGATAAATTCCGTCACCACGTTGTGGTTCTTGAGGGAATCGTAAAGTTCCTGGCTCTGCTCGATATTCACAATCTGGTCGGACGTGCCGTGGAACATGATTACCGGCGGGTCGTCTTCGCTCGCATAGTACGGCGAACTTGCGACCATCCACTTATCCTTATTGCCTTCGCGTTCCACACCGATGAAGGCACCTTCCATTGTTCCGGAGCCGCCCATGCTGATGGGGTTCATCGTGTAGATGTCGGTCGGCGGAGACCAGAGCACAGCCGCATCTGCACAGCTGCTAAACGAAGTGTACTCGCCGATGTCACCGACCAGGTCCACCGTCACCGAGCCGGACTTGCCTTCTTTAAGGCCGCAAGTTGTGGCCACGAGGCTCGAAAGGTGGCCGCCCGAAGAGAACCCGGACACGGCCACAAAATTCGTGTCGAACTTGTACTTGGCAGCATTGCCACGGACAAAGCGCACTACGGCCTTGATGTCGTGCAATTGTGCCGGATACTTGGCATCGCTTGCAGAACGGTGATTCGGAGTTACCACAGCATAACCCGCCTTAACGTATGCCGCGCAGATGGTACTCAAGTCCGCGGAGCCTTTCATGTTGTTCATGCTCCAGGCGCTACCATAGGTGTGGATAACCACCGGATACGATTCCTTCGCTTCCTTGGGAATGTAGATATCCAGCGTGTGGTAGGTTTTTCCGTCGCCCACGTAGTTCACGTCGGCTGTCTTGGTGGAATTCGGGACGCTGCCGCCGCCCTGCGGACCGCCAAAGCCCTGGGCAAACGCCGTCGCAGCCAACAGGCACGAGGCCATGAGAATTTTTTTCATAATATGCTCCTTACCCCCCACCCAGAGGGGATACGTAAAATTTATTCATAAAAAGGCCATTCCGTCGAATTCGGAGCCATCAAACGTTGTAAATAAATACAACCCTATTGCCTTTTTTGGGGCAATAGGGTGAAAAAGGATTTTTCCCGATTGTAAAATTACTTTATCAACGCTGCAGTGAGCTTGCGCGCTTCGGCGTCGGCTTCAAGCACCTGGTCGAGCGTGAGATGGCCCGTGACCGTCGGGGCGCCGGCCATGATGGTTTCCACATGGCGCGGGATGTCGGTGAACTTGAGGTTGCCCTTGAGGAATCGATCCACAAGGACTTCGTTCGCGGCGTTCATCATCGCAGGGACGATACCGCCACGGCGGCCCGCCTCGAACGCAAGGGCGAGGCAGCGGAACTTGTTGAAGTCCGGCTCGAAGAAGGTAAGTTTCGCGAGCGTCGGCAGGTCGAGACGCTTGGTCTCGAGCGGCAGACGGTCGGGCCACGTGAGCGCCACCTGGATAGGAATGCGCATGTCGGGCGCACCGAGCTGGGCCATGAGGGAGCCATCGCGGAACTGCACCAGCGAATGCACCATCGACTGCGGGTGAACCACCACCTTGATCTGTTCGTACGGAATGTGGAACAGGAAGTGAGCTTCGAGAACTTCGAGGCCTTTGTTCATCATGGAGGCAGAATCGATGGTTATCTTCTTGCCCATGCTCCACACCGGGTGATTCAGCGCATCGGCAACAGTAATCTGCTCGAACTTTTCGATGGGCCATTCACGGAACGGGCCGCCGGATGCCGTAATCTCGAGGAATTCCACTTCCTTCTCGGGACGGCCGGAAAGGCACTGGAAAATGGCACTGTGTTCGGAGTCGATAGGCGTGATGAAAGACTTCGGATTTTCCGCAAGCTTGTCCCAGATGACGGGGCCCGCCATGACCATCGTTTCCTTGTTCGCAAGCGCCACATGCTTGCCGTGCTCGATGGCGGTAATGGTCGGGAGGCAGCCCACCGCACCCATCAGGGCGTTGATAATGATGTCAGCCTTCGGGTCGGCAGCAAGTTCGCACAGGCCTTCCATGCCGGCGAGCACCTTCATGCCGAGTTCCTTCTCCAATTCCTTCGCAGCGTTCGGGTCGAACATGCATACGCGTTCCACCTTGAACTTGCGCACGATTTCGGCCACCTTCTGCACGCTGCTGTTTGCGGCAACTGCATACAAGTTAAAGATGTCGGAATGCTGCAAGATGACATCTACGCTGGAAGTTCCGATAGAACCGGTTGCACCGAGAAGAACGACATTTTTCATAAACACACCTCTGATGGATTTTTCAATACTAGAAAAAAATAGAAAAAAATGCAAAAAGCCATTTGTCCTCACTTGTCCACACATCTACGAAAATTTACAAACGGTTTCCTCGTCTTCGGCTTATTTTAGAATTGGGATATGGTTTTGAGCCGATGGAGGTGCGCCATGCGCATACGCTTTTCGGGTGTTTTGGCGGCATCGATTCTCGCCGCCGGGATGCAATGGAGTTGTTCGGAATCTCCGAGCGAGATTTCCACACCGGAAGATGATATTTCTTCCAATTCGTCATCAGATGATACCGGCACAGAAAATCCAGGAGACATCGCGTCTTCGGGCGGAGCGGCTGCACCGTCTTCTTCGGGAGGTTCTGCACCGGCCAGCGGTTCGACGCACAGTTCCGGAGCAAATCCCGGAAGTTCCGGCGGCAACGTCCCGGGCAGTTCGGGCACAGTATCCTCACCGGCACAAAGCAGTTCCAGCGCGACTGAATTCACATACGTGGCACCGGCGAATTTTGCGGATACGGTAAACGGCGCGGTATTCAACATGGTGTACGTCCCGGGCGGCACTTACACGCGCGGCTGCGACAACTGCGCCGAACAAGACAAGATTTACGAGACGCCTTCGCACAAGGTAACAGTAAGCGATTACCACGCCGCAAATACCGAAGTGACCATAGCCCAGTGGAATGCGGTAATGGGAGGCAAGAAAAACGCATGGGAATCGGACAAGGCCCCCAAAATCGGCGTAAGCTGGTTTGACGCGAACAATTTCGCCTGCAAGCTGGGGCAACTGACCGGCCACCAGTACCGACTTTTGACCGATGCCGAATGGGAATTTGCGGCACGCGGTGGCAAAGACGGCGTTGCAGATAAATTTAAGTTCTCAGGAAGTAACTCAGTCGATGACGTGGCATGGTATTCCGAAAACAGCGGCGGCAAGGCACACGACGTGGCGACCAAGAAGCCGAACAAGCTCGGGCTCTACGACATGAGCGGGAACTCGTGGGAATGGGTATACGACTGGCTCGTAGGCTACACTTCGGGCGACAAGGTAAACCCGGTACAGCTTACCGGTTCCGGCAACAAGACGCGCCGCGGGGGCAGTTACGGAGAACCGGCTGAATTTGCACGCGTGAGCCGCAGGGCCATCCGCAGCCGAGACGGCGCCGCCGACATGGGATTCCGTCTGGGCGCATCGACCGAACTCCCGCCGGGAATGGTCAGCCCCTGCGAAGCGGCGAACCCCTCGGCAGCCAGTTGCCAGGGCGACAAGAACCGCGACTGCCGCCTGATTACCGCAGCCGACGAAGCCTGGATAAGCGATGACTACACCGTCGTCATCGGTGAAGACGGCAACGCTGCGGTATCGGGATTCCCGAACGTCTCGGGACAGTGGTACACCCTCAACAACCGCAGTTTCAACGTGGTTACTCGAAGCGGCACCAAAACATACGCCTACTACGTGTTCAGCGAAGACGAACTCACGATGATCAGCGATGACGGCATTCCGTACCGTCTGTATCGCCGCTCCATGAGCGAGGCGAAGAACAAGGTGACGCTCACTTCGGTAAGCAACCCGAAAACGCTTGCACAACTGATTGCCGCGGTGGAACCCGAGCGCCTCGTGACCGACGAGCAACTTGCCCACCCCGACACGAGCGTACGCGACCCGCGCATCGCCGCCGCGAGCGGTTATACCTGGTTCTTTGACGGACGCTGCTGTGGTGGTAACCACAAATACCGATTCCACCTCGACAAGAGCGGCGACGCGGAATTCGTAGTGATGGACTACGACGACACCCACCACGAGAACATCCTCGCGAAGGGGCGCTGGTTCACCGTCGGGAACATCGGGCTGCACATCGTCTTGAACGGCAAGTATTTCAACTACCTCTACACCGCGGGCGAACGCACCATGAGCTACAGCGAGTACATGCCGGCAGGGCCCATATTCTGCCACATCTCGTTCCAGAGCTATGAACGCGGTGACTTCCGCATCTTCAACAAGACCGTATTCGACGACAAGATCAAGCGCCCGCGCGGATTCAACGGGGAAAACCCGGTGTACGAAGCGGGCGACTACCAGTGGGGTTCGTGATGCGCCCACACATCCTCCTAGCTGCATCGTTCCTGCTGGTCGCTGCCTGCGACGATTCCGGCACGTCGTCTCCCGAATCCTCCTCGGAACCGAATTCCTCGGCACTGTCCTCCGATACCGAATCCTGCTCATCTGGCCTTGATTTTCCCGACTCCGAAAATCTGTTTGGAGGGTCTTCTGCGCAGGATTCACCGGAACGGTCGTCTGCGGCTTTGTCCTCGGAGACCGTTCCGGCTTCTTCAAGCGGACACCGTTCGCACAGGCAATCTTCTTCGGTTGAAGGGCAAGTCGAATCGTCTTCTTCGAGTAGCGATGTTCCCGGTTCCGCAGGTTCTTCCGGCTCCGCGCCCGCACAGGTCGCGCTCGACAAGGACGGTTTCGCCACCGTTGCCGACGTGTACAAGAGCCTCGCGCCCGAAGAGAAGGCCGTGTTCATCATACGCCATTCCGAACGCGAAGACGCCGTGACCATCGAGACCGAACTCACCGCAAACGGCGTGAAGATGGCGCAGGACCTGGGTAAGACACTCAAGAGCGACGAGGAATTCAGCTACATCACCTCGGGATTTGTACGTACGAACGAGACGGCGAACAACATATCGAAGGGCCGCGGCGAAGCGAGCCTCCCGAAGCTCATCACCAACTACGACATCACCGGGAACTGGTTCCTGAAAATTTCGGCAGACGAACTTTCTGCTTACGGGACAAAGCTCGGCATGCAAGGGGGTTCCGTCGAACTCATGAGCCACTGGGCGTACGGCAAGCCATACCCCGACGCACTCTACGAACTCGAACCCCGCGCACAGGAATTCATGCAGAGCGTCATCCTCAAAAACTTGCCCAAGTGGAAGCGCGTGAGCATCATGGTATCGCACGACATATTCGTGATGCCGCTCGCCGTATTCGGCTCTGAAAAGAAGGTCGCCCTCAAGTACTACGAAGACTACCACTGGATAAACTACATCGCGGGGCTAGCCATCATCATAGACGGGCAAAACAACCTGCGCTACGTTCCCGTAAAGGGCGCCGACTCTGGCGTGATTGACTATCTAGCCATTTACATGGAAGAGCACGGAATTAAACAGCCCAAAGTAACGGGCAAGTAGCATTTAAAACAACATCCTCCTCAAAAAAAGGAACCCGTAAGAGGGTTCCCTTTTCCTTTTCCAAGAAAGCTTATTACGCAATCTTCTGCATGAAGTCGAGCAGGAAGAATAGCGCCGGCGCCGCGAGGTAGAACGAATCGCAGCGGTCCAGAACACCGCCGTGCCCGACGAACAGGTTGCCCGAATCCTTCGTGCCGCTCCAGCGCTTGAGGGCGCTCATCAACAGGTCGCCGGCCTGGCCCGCGACAGTGAGCAGAAGGCCGATACCGATGGCGGACACCCAGGTGAACTGCACATGGAACGAACCGAGAGCCGCACTGCACTTGACCCAGTAGGCCACCCACGCAACAGTCGCGATGGAACCCGCGATGGAACCTTCCCACGTCTTCTTGGGGCTAATGCTCGGAGCGAACGCATGACGGCCGAAGGGACCCTTGCCCGCCGCGAACTTCCCGAAGAAATACGCCACCGTGTCGCAGAGCCACATGCTCGTCATCACGAGGATGAACGGGTAGCAGTGTTCGAATCCCTGCCCGCTGCCCATCATGAGCGCGTTCACGCCGCCCCAGAGCCCGATATAGAGCGGGGCGCCGAGCTGCATCACCAGCCAGGGGAACAGGTGGTCGATTTCCACCTTCGCGTAGGCGACTGCGATATAGACAGCGAAAACCACGAGGAACGTCATGCCCACCACGCAAGGCACCGCCGGGAGCCCGAAGTAGCCCCCTTCCGAAAGTGCCCATGCGAGCGTCAGCGCGAAGGCCGAGGCAAACGAAAGGTACCGCATGTCGGGTCCCTTGTACATCTTGGAGGCCATGCGTGCCCATTCCCAAGAGGCGACGCCCGCGAGAAAGCACATCAGGCCGATGCGGCTGTAGTCGCAGAACCACAGCATGAAAAATACAATAGGAATGGCGATAAACGCCGTAATCAACCGCTGAGCGAGGTTACTCATGCAACACCTTCCCAAATCTCCGTTCCCTAGTCTTGAAGAATTCTATGGCCTTCATGAACTCCTCCTTGGTGAAGTCGGGCCACAGCGTGTCCGTCACGTAGAACTCGCTGTAGGCGGCCTGCCAGAGCAGGTAGTTCGAAAGCCTGAATTCCCCGCCCGTACGGATAACCAGATCCGGATCGGGCGCACCTTTCAAATACAAATTTTTAGCAAACAGCCCTTCGTCGATGTCTTCGGGCTTGAGCGTTCCCGCCGCCACCTGGGCCGCGATGGACTTCGCCGCATCCACGATTTCTTGCCTGCCGCCGTAAGAGATGGCGAGGTTCAGCTGCATGCCCGTATTGCCCGCAGTCTTGTCGATTGCGGACTGGAGGCTCGCGCGAGGCTTCTCGGGCAGGCGTTCCATGTTCCCGATGACCTTGAGCTTCACGTTCTTTTCCATGAGGTCGGGGATTTCCTTCACCACCATCTCGATGAGGAGGTTCATCAGGTAATCCACTTCCTTCGACGGCCTGCCCCAGTTCTCGGAACTGAAAACATAGAGCGTCATGTGCTCGAGATTCAGGTTCACGCCCACTTCGACCGCGTCGATAGTGGCCTGCGTGCCCTTCCTGTGCCCGAGAAAACGCTCCAGGCCGCGGCTGCGGGCCCAACGCCCGTTACCGTCCATGATAATCGCTACATGCCTAAGCTGGTTCGCCACCGCAGAGCTCCGGACTACACCTTGAGGATGTCCGCTTCCTTCTCGGCGAGAAGGGCGTCAATCTGAGCGATAGCCTTGTCGGTCGCCTTCTGGATTTCGTCCTGCTGCTTCTTGACTTCGTCTTCGGGCAGGTCCTTGTTCTTCTTGATGGCGTCGTTCGCATCGCGACGGATGTTGCGGATAGCCACACGGCCTTCTTCGGCATGCTTGCGCACGATCTTCGCGAGTTCCTGGCGACGTTCGGTCGTGAGGATCGGGAGCGACACGCGGATGCAGTTGCCGTCCTTCATCGGGGTAAGGCCGATGTTTGCCGCAAGGATTGCCTTGTCGATCGGGTCGACCATGGTCTTTTCCCACGGGGTCACGAGGAGCATGCGCGGTTCGGGCACAGAGACCTTCGCCACCTGCGAAATCGGGGTCGGAGTGCCGTAGTAGTCGACGCGCACGTCGTTCAGGATTGCAGGGGTCGCCTTGCCGGCGCGGACCTTCGCAAATTCACGTTCGGTGGCCTCGATGGCCTTGTCCATTTTATCGGTATAGTCTGCCATAGTTCGTTCCTAGTCACTAGTCATTAGTCACTAGTTATTAGTTAAGAGTTGATGGTTTATTTCCGTAATTAAATATAAGTAAATAAAGTTAAAATAGATAACATGGAGATCCCCGGCCAAGCCGGGGATGACAGGAAAGGCTAGCAGTGGACCAGCGTGCCAAGGTCGCCTTCGATGGCGGCGCGGGTCAGGTTGCCCTTTTCCATCTTGAACACGAAGATGGGCATGTTGTTTTCCATGCAGAGGGCGACGGCTGCGGTGTCCATGACCTTGAGGCCGCGGGAAATGACTTCCTTATAGCTAATGTCGTCGAAGCGGGTGGCCGTCGGGTCCTTGACCGGGTCGGCCGTGTAGATGCCGTCGACCTTGGTAGCCTTCATGATGACGTCGCATTCGCTTTCAATCGCGCGGAGAGCAGCACAGCTGTCCGTCGTAAAGAACGGGTTGCCCGTACCGGCGGAGAAAATCACCACAGAGCCAGCGGAGAGGAGCTTCAAAGCCTTGCGACGGTCGAAGAATTCGCAGACCGGTTCCATGCGGATGGCGGACATCACCACGGAGTCGATGCCCTGCTTGTCGAGAGCGTCCTGCATAGCGAGGCCGTTCATCACGGTGCCGAGCATGCCCATGGCATCGCCCTGGGCGCGGTTCATGCCGCCTGCGGATGCGGAAATTCCGCGGACGAGGTTCCCACCGCCAATCACGAGCGCTACCTGCACGCCCTGCTTGACGATGGACGCAATTTCAGACGCCATGTCGGAGAGGATAACGTTATCGATACCGTGGCCCTTTTCGCCTGCGAGGGCTTCGCCACTGAGCTTGAGGAGAATTCTTTTAAATTTCATAATTTGGTCACCAGTTGTTGGTCAACTTATTTCTCGGAGGAAATGTAATAAAAATAGGCTATGGCGAATTATATAAAAAGGATATTTCAAGACAACTCGGACTTCTTCAAAAAAAATAATGTATTTCTATTACAGGAAAATGGAATGGGATTGGTTATGAAAAAATTTTTTTCGCTTCTTTGCCCTATATTGCTCGCGTTACCCACGATGCTCTTTGCCGACATCGTGTGGCAGGGCAAAAGAGTACAGGCCTGGCCCGGAGAGGCCATGCCCACATTCAACAATTCACGAGGGCTGCTGAAGACAGTCGCGACTCAAGCGAAAAGCCACTACGCTGCCCCCAAGGGGAAAATCTACAGCCTCACCCTCCTCGTCGATTTCTCGGACAAGCCCGCCCCCGTCACGGTGAACGAAGTCGAGGACTGGCTGAACAAGGAAGGATTCAACAGGGACGGCTGCAACGGTTCCGTTCGCGACTACTACCTCGACGTTTCGAACGGGCAACTGGACCTGACTAACGAAGTCTACGGCTGGTACCGGGCAAAGCACTCCAAGGCCTGGTACGAAAGCCAGAACGGATACAGCGGCTCGGATTCGCTCATGAAGGAAGTGTTCGCCTATTTCGATCCGCAGGTAGACTTTTCGCGCTACGACAACGACAAGGACGGCACCACCGAAGCCATCAACATCGTTTACGCCGGTGCAGGGCAAACATGGGGGCAGGGCCTGTGGCCGCATTCCGGATGGTCATCGGAAAGAAGGGATGGAGTCAAGCTGACGCACCACCAGATGACGGACATGCCGGGCACATTTTCCATATACGTATTCGTGCACGAGAGCGGGCACATGATTTTCGGCTGGCCCGACCTATACTGGTACGGCGACTACTGCACCATGGGCAACAGGCCAAGCGACAAGAACCCCGTCGCCATCAACGACTTTTTCCGTGCGGACCAGGGTTGGATTCCGTTCGTAGATATCACGAGCGACGACATAAACAACGTAACAAGCCTTGAAGTCACCAAACCCGGTGAATTCTGCTACCGCTACAAGAATCCCGCCAGGCCCGACAAAGAGGGGCTCGCCTGGTCGTATGTGCGCAACACGGGCCGGAACAAGATCCTGGCAGGAAGCGGGCTCCTGATGCAGCACTACGATTTTTCCATCGATGGGAATTCCGCCTCGGACAAGCTCGGGTTGAGAATCGTGCACGCGAGTTCCGCGGGCAAGTCTACAGATAACGTAACAGACCAGTGGCCAAGCCCGGGAAGCACCGCGAACACGTTCTTCAAGAGCGGGAAATATTCTGAATTTTCGGACGACGCCTACCCCGCGATACGCTGGTACAACGGTGCCAAGACAGGACTCAAGATTACCGACATCGGGACGCCCGGCGAAACGCTCGCGTTCTGCATCGGCGAGAACTGCACCGAACCGGTTTCAAGTTCGTCGAGCGCGCCGGAAGAACCCTCGTCAAGTTCTGTGGTCCCGGAAATATCGTCAAGTTCCAGCGCACCGGAAATTTCCAGCAGTTCGAGCAGCACGGCCCGCATCGTCATTTCGAACATCGAAAAAGCGGGGCACGGCAAGCCCGGGAGCAGGATTTTCAACGTCCTCGGCAAACCGGTGGGGCAAAGGGACGAATCTGGCGACATGCCTAGCAACCTTCCCAAGGGCATTTACGTGGAAATAAAATAGCGGAAAGATAATATAAGATAAAATTATGTTCAGCCGGTCCAAATCATGAATCGGCTTTTTTCGCATATAAGCCAAAGTCGTTTATTACAAAAAAGTGTCATTTTTCTTATGTAGAAATGACACGGCAAAGACCGCAACTCGAGGTCGGGGCGCCCGTCCGATAATTTCTATCTTGTACCCATCAAAACTTTAAACGCAAATTCAACAGTTAAGGATATATGAGTCTTAAAATCGTTGTGCTTGCCAAGCAAGTACCTGATACACGAAACGTAGGCCCGGACGCCATGACGCCGCAGGGTACTATCAATCGTGCCGCTTTGCCCGCGGTCTTCAACCCCGAAGACCTGAACGCCCTGGAGCAAGCCCTTCGCCTGAAGGACCAGTTCCCCGGTTCCACCATTACCGTGCTGACGATGGGTCTGCCGAAGTCTGCCGAAGTTATCCGCGAAGCATTGTACCGCGGTGCCGACTGCGGTTACGTGATTACGGACCGTTCCCTCGGTGGCGCTGACACGCTTGCAACAAGCTACACGCTCGCCCAGGCCGTCAAGAAGGTCGGCGACTATGACATTATCCTTGGTGGTCGCCAGGCTATCGACGGTGACACCGCACAGGTCGGTCCGCAGATTGCCGAAAAGCTCGGACTCACCCAGGTGACCTACGCCGAAGAGATTTTGAACCTCGACGAGAAGGCCCGCAAGGTCGTAATCCGTCGCCATATCGACGGTGGTGTGGAAACGGTGGAAGCACCGCTCCCGCTGGTCGTGACCGTGAACGGCAGTGCCGCTCCGTGCCGCCCGCGCAACGCGAAGCGCATCATGAAGTACAAGAACGCGACTGCCGTCGCCGAACGCGCTCCGGAAGCCGCCGAGAAGTACGCCGCCCTCATCGCGAAGAAGCCCTACCTCGACATCCCGCAGTGGGGTGCCGCGGACATCGACGCCGACCCGACGCAAATCGGTAAGGCCGGTTCTCCGACGAACGTGAAGGCTGTCAAGAACATAGTGTTCAAGGCGAAGGAAAGCCGCACGCTTACCGCGAGCGACGCCGACGTTGAAGGACTTATCAAGGAACTTTTAGACGAGAAGATTATTGGCTAGCCTATGAATAACGTATTTGTATATTGCGAAATTGAGGGCACGACCGTCGTTGACGTTTCCCTCGAACTTTTGTCCAAGGGTCGCAAGCTGGCCAACACGCTCGGCGTTCAGCTCGAGTGCATCTGCGCCGGCAAGGGCCTCGATGGCATTGAAAAGCAGGTTTTCCCCTACGGTGTGGACAAGGTTCATGTGTTCGACGCCGAAGGCCTGTTCCCCTACACCACCAACCCGCATGCAGCCCTCGTGGTGAACCTCTTCAAGGAAGAGCAGCCGCAGATTTGCTTGCTCGGTGCAACCGTGATTGGCCGTGACCTCGGCCCGCGCATCTCCAGCGCCATGCACAGCGGCCTTACCGCCGACTGTACCGAACTCGAAATCGACAGCTTCGAAATGAGCGAAAACCAGCTTTGCCAGATCCGCCCAGCATTCGGCGGCAACATCGTCGCGACGATCGTGAACCCGGAACACCGCCCGCAGATGGCGACCGTGCGCGAAGGCGTGATGAAGAAGGAAATCGTGGACCCGAACTACAAGGGCGAAGTCATCAAGCACGACGTGGCCAAGTACGTGCCGGAAACGGAATACGTGGTCAAGGTGCT
>CACWNW010000044.1 GCA_902762305.1 Fibrobacter succinogenes
GCTATCGTGCGTGAACACGTACTTGACAGGCAGGCCCATGAGGGCGGCCATGCGGATAGCGGGCTTCATGAAGTCGCTGAACACGAAGAACGTGGCGCAAATCGGGAACAGGCCCTTCTGCAACGCGATACCGTTCATGATGGCACCCATCGTAAGTTCTGCAACGCCCACCTGCACGAACGCGCCCTTGAAGTCGTTAGCGCGGAAGATGCCCGTCTTGTTGAGGAACGCCTGCGTGTTGTCGGAGTTGGAGAGGTCGGCGGAACTGCAAATGATGTTGTGGAAGTTTTCGGCGAGGTAGCCGAGCACCGTACCGCTCGTGACGCGGGTAGCGACACCTTCCTTGATGGGGAGGTTCGAGAGGTTGAGCACCGGAGCCTTGCCGGAGAGCCATTCATTGAGGGTCGCGGACTTCTCGGCATTCGCCTTGTCCCAGTCGGCCTTGGCCTTCTTCCATTCGGCGACTTCCTTGCGGAGTTCGTTTGCGCGGGCTTCGAATGCAGCCTTCACGTCGTCGAACACCTGGAACGGGTCGTCCGGATTACCGCCGAGGTTCTTGACCGTCGCAGCAGTAGAAGCGCCGGCAGCATTGAGCGGCTGGCCGTGCGTAGAAACTTCGCCTTCGTAGCTCTTGCCGTCTTCGGCAACGGCGCCCTTGGCCATCGTGGTGTGGCCGAACACGAGCGTCGGCTTTTCCTTCTCGGCCCAGGCTTCCTTGAAAGCCTTGCGGAGTTCGGCGATGTTGGAACCGTCGCATTCGATAACGCGGAAACCCCAAGCCTTGTACTGGCCAACGAAGTCGTGACTCATCACGTCTTCGGTCTTGCAGCTCAACTGCACCTGGTTCGCGTCGTAGAAGAAAATGAGGTTCGAAAGCTTGAGGTGGCCAGCGATACGGCCCACGCCGTAAGCAATTTCTTCTTCGAGGCCGCCGTCAGAAACGAGGCAGACCGTCTTGTGCTCGAGGATGGAGCCGAAGCGTTCCACCATGAAGCGTTCGGCGATGGCGGCGCCAAGAGCGATGCCATGGCCGATACCGAGCGGGCCCGAGGAGTTCTCGATGCCGAGCATCACGTCCAGTTCGGGGTGACCCGGAGTGCGGCTGCCGAGCTGGCGGAAGTTCTTCACGTCGTCGAGCGTGAGACGGCCGGTGAGCACGAGCTCGGAGTACAGGAGCGGGCTCATGTGGCCCGGGTCCATGAAGAAGCGGTCACGACCCATCCATTCCGGATCGTCCGGGTCGAAGCGCAGGAACTCCGCAAACAAAAGCGTCGTGGCGTCGGCGGCGCCCATGGCACCACCCGGATGGCCAGACTTCGCCTTCTGCACCATCGCGGCAGAAAGGATTCGGACGTTGTCGGCTGCTTTCGTAACTAGGGAGTCTTGCACGATAAAACCTCTTTGGGTGTTGTTATTTACGCGCCAAATTTAGTTTTTTTTACGATTTCTCTCAAGGTTATGGGGCACATTTCACACGAATACAATCTTATTTCTTTCTTTTTACACCCGTTTTGACCAAACGGAACTCAGAATGGCCATCCTTGAACTTGAAATCAATACGCCAGATATAGACACCGGTACCCACCAGACGACCCTTGTCAGAACGGTGATTCCAGTCTAAATACCCTATTTTTGCGTGATTTTTGGAATTTCCGCGAATTTCCTCATTCATTTCGCCATTTTCGCCGAATTCCCTCTGGAACGAGGTCACCACACGCGAGTAGCTGTCGAAAATCGTGATATAGGCATTGTAGGGCATGATACTTGCGACCTTGATTGCCGAAAGCGTATCAGGCACGCGGCTCCAATCATGTTCGCCCGGAGCAATCCACTTTTCCTTCGAACCGAGACCGCTCACCGGAGGCGTCGGAGCCACCTCGTACAGGTACAGGTTTCCGTTGCTGCCATCGATATTCACACCGCCTCGACCCATCGGATTCTCGTACATGTCAACAAAAGTCGCCTTGGGGTTCGTACGGATGCAGTTGTACGTCATGATATTGTGGTCGCCCAGCACAAACGTCCAAACAAGGCCTGCCGAATCCCTTTCAAGCAGTTCAGCAATATTCAGCGAGTAGTCCAACGTATCTTTGCAATCTTCAGAATAGGAGAACAACTTTTTCCAGGCGTCATCCTTCCCTATATTTTTGACCGGCTCAGACAATGTGATTTCCAGAGTATCCGGAGGAACTTCATTCGAACATTCCATGAATTCGTCAATGGTGATTATTCCCGGACGCTTGACGGCCTTTGCCGGAACCGCACCGACATGGTCCTTGATTTCCAGCTTCTGGGCAAATCCACCCGCAGGCCTTTCCAACCTAAGATAAGGAGCATGCTTGGCATCGGCAGCCGTAGCACCATAATGGAACGGTTTCTTCAACTGGGCCTCGACCCAAGATTTATCGTCTTTCAGGTGGAAGCGCTTTTTAGGCACGCTTCGCCATGTACCACCGGCCTTGTTCCAATACATCGTGTCGATTCCCGCGACACCTTCCTTTTGAGACGCCACGTAATGGATTCGAACGGAATCGGCCTCGCCATCCTTGTCGGCATCGTATATTTCGGCAATATCGGCCGGAATATAGTTCGAGAACACCACCAGGGAATCGCGCTTCTTGCCGAGTTTGTCGCCCTTGACTTTCGCCGTAAGCACCACGCGGTTATAAGAAGAATTCATGTCGAACAGGGCATCCAGCCTTGAATCTTCAAGATCGTTCTCATCGTAGGCAAAATAGAACGTACCCTTGTACACAAAGACCGACGAGTAATTCTCCGTTTCGATAGCCTTCACCCAAAGCGAGTCACCCGTATCCGTGCGCAAGAGGACTTTCAGGGTATCCTTCTTATGGATGGACTTGCTGACCGAAGTCAAGCGGAGCGTGTATTTGACAGAATCGCCGGATTCAAGGGAATCAAGGTCCTTTTTGCCTGCGGCATCGAGGAACCGGTAGCTAAATTCCACGGAATCGCTCAAGAAGACCGTATCGCGGGCATATGTACCATACTGCGGGTCCTTGTATTCGGCGATAAGCGTATCGGTCCCAGTGCAAGAAATCGAGCCGTCGTCCCTCTTGGCAGAATATTCATTCTTCGGGATGGACTTAATCGTTTCATAGTAGCCGGAACTCTTTTCTGCAAGCTTGATTTCGCTTTCGATATCACCCGACACAAGGCACGAAAGCGAAGCCGTCACCGTATCCTTCCCGGTCGAGAAATCTTCGGTCACAAGCTTCAAGCGCAACTTGGCAGTTTCACGCGTAACCGGGTCTCCTGCAGTTTCGCCATTCACAATCGTGATAGAATCTTCAACTTCCGCCATGCGAATTCTCCGGTTACAGACCGGAATGTAGGTGTTTGTCATCTTCTTCCAACGGGCCGAAGCACCCAGTTCATCGATGGCACGGACGTAGTATTCGATAATGCCGTTTTCTCTAAATACCTTCGCCGGAATGTAGCCAGTCCAGTAGCCTCTAGATTCCGACATCTGGCGTTCATCAAAGAGGACAGCCGCAGAATCCTTGTAGAAGAGAGTTGCGCTATTGACGCCATTATCATCGGAAATCTTAAAGCGCAGGCTTCCCTTGCCACCCGTAGTATCGACACAGGCGATAGAATCAAAACTAATATCGGGAACGTCATTCTTGACCGGAATCGTATACGGTTCCTTAGCCGGGTTCATAACGGCCGGGGCTTTTCCCGTGAGGCCATGAACATCTGCCGCGACCACATAGAAATCAATACCGGGGATATCCACCAGGCTGTCAGGAATTACATAGCGCCACAAGGTATCGTCTACCTGAACCATTTCATGCATTTTAAACGATTCATTCCTCAGGCTCACATCTCTTGTATAGATGAGGACATTTTTCAGATCCGCCGGGGATTTCACGGTAACGTCAATGGTAAGGCTCTGGAACTGGGGCTGGTTCACTCCCACCAGTTTCCAAGTCGCTGGCGTCAACTCAACAATGGGCGGCTGAGAGCTTTCGTCCCAATAGGCCGTATCGGAGGCATCCTTGTTCAGGAACTTTGTTTTCACGACTACCGTATGGGTATCACCACTCCAGACGACATCAGGACTCTGGTAGCAAAGGACATAGCGAGCCTGCACTGCGCTTTGGATAGATGCATAAATATTCGCAAGTTCGCTCGCCGACGGAGCCTTGGAATAAGTTCCATGCGTACCCTCGGCAATATTCTTCAGAGGATCATCCTTGACATAGGAGCCGACCCCAATGGAATAGATAGTCGTATTCTGTGCAAGAGCCTTATTGATAATCTGCTGGTTACTATAAGAACCACGCCCATCGCCATCGGAGAAAATGATGACTACAGTCGGATTCGTCTCGTTCACCAGTTCGTCAAGCCCCCTGAAGGCGCCATTGTTAATCGCCGTTCCGCCATATGCATGGATATTATTCACAGCCTGGTACAGGAGATCCCTGTCGGACGTTATCGGCTGGATAAGTCTTGCCGCGTCTTCAAAGCCGATAATGGCAGTCCTATCCAAGGGTCCCATGCCATCGATAAACTGGCGAACCGCATTCCGGGCATCTTCAATTTCATCGTCCATGGATCCACTTTCATCTACCACGATTGCAACAGACACACCGCCGACCTGCTGAATCGTCGTCGCCTGTACCGGCAAGGATTTTTTATCCTGGAACAGGACGAAATCCGACGCATCAAGCCCTGCTATCGGCTTGCCTTTATTCTTGTCTGTCACAGACACATGGGCACAAATACCTGGATGATTGCTCAGGTCAAGATCCGTAATAGAGAGTTCAGGCTCCGTCGTAAGGTCGAACACGTAATTGGCCTTAATATGGCAGTATTTCGATTGCGGTTCGGCCCTAGTTTTAGTTTTTGACGGATTATCAATTTTCACGGAGCCTTCGACCTTGACCCACGAATCAAAGACATATCCTCCATAGGGATAGACATACAGGGAGGTATCCCTTCCCGGCGCAACATAGACATAGTCCGAAGGTACAGCGCGTCCACGAGTCGATTCAACAAACATGACATTCGGGGAAATCACCTGCACCGTGAAATCCTTGGTGCGTGAGCTCACTTTAACCGTATCCTTTATGGAATAATAATAGGTCCTGCCGGGTATTCCCTGTAGCAGTATATAAGAGGAACCCGTGACGCCATAAGTCTTAACAGTCGATTTAAACAGCGAATCCGTTCCGTAAGAGGTACACATGCCTGTAATGGAATCTATATGCAGCAGGTAATGATTCGTATCCTGAGGGGTCCAGCGGAACAGAACCGTAGACGTGTCGGTATCGGCATAATGGTGCTTATAGACATTGTAACTCTTCTTTGTCGAGGTCAGCGGATACACGCTACCGTATTTGAAGGAAGCCTTTATTGTCACAGAATCGGCAGGTATCGCCATCGTTTTGTTGTCATACGGGTCTTCAATCTTTGCCGAGCCCGATTCTACGACCCACTTGTCAAAACGCAATCCATTTTTTGCGGTAGCCGTAATGGGGTAAGCGGTCCCTAGCCAAGCAGGCGAATAACCATTCGCCGGTGAAACGGTTCCGTTAGTGTCTGCAGTAATCAATTTCAAACTGGCCTTTGATTGCGAGAAACTAATCCAGAACGGCATCGGAGGCAACGTATCGCGGGTATAGTAATTCCTAACAATATAGCACACAGAATCACCCGCCAAAAGCCCCAGCTGGTCCAATTTTCCCATAGTTCCAGTCGATCTCGAAGTATAAGAACTAAACGAGCACGAAGCGTAATATTCCACCGTCATCGACAGGTCAAGGCTACGTATAGAAATAGCGTACTGGCCATCGGCCGGGGCAACAAACTTAAACCTCACACCATAAGTCGGACTTCTGGAATAATAGTTGTCAGCCAGCGTATACGTGGTCGAAACATTCGTAATCGGGTACACCGTGCCCACTACAAAATGAGCCCTGACCGTGCAATCGCCATTGGGGATGATATAGGTCGACGCCTTCGTCGAGTCCACAATCTTGCAGGAGCCCGACTTTACGCTCCACCTGCTGAAGCGATGGTCTATATCCGTCGTATAAGCCCTTACAGGAACCGTATCTCCTGCAATATAGGTCGAATCGTAAGTACGGGACCCCGTACCCACGTATGCATACCCCGTACCCGAAGTATCCACATTCAACCGAGCCGTTTTTACAGCCTTCACCCAAAGGGTATCTTCCCAATTAGAAGGCGACTGCGGAACAAACTGGAAATACTGTTTTTGTCTGGCATTAAGACTCAACAGAAGCCTACATGTTCCTGCATCACAGGACCTATAAGTCTGGCTATAAAAGGTTGAGTCTGATCCAAAATTATACATGGTCGCCGCATAGTCCGCATTCATCAATATCACATACATTCCTGTATCTCTTGGATTGAAGACCGTACGGACACCATAATAGCCTCTTCTGGATTGCGAGCCATTGTCCTTGACCGTATATCCCCTATACTGATTTGTCAGTTCGTAAAGCGGCAATTTCGAGGAGAGCGGCTTGACAACCACCGACCCGGTTCCCTTAAGAATAAACGAAGTATTAAGCTTAGAACTATCCACAAAAGTGCCCTTGCCAGACACAACAGACCACTTGTCAAAGTGCGCCCCCGAATCCAAAGTCGATGTCAGAGCAACCTGACCGCCGACAGCAAGCGTATCCACCCTGGTTTGCCCTTCAACTTTGACGGTACCAGCTCGAAGGGCCACGACAGAAACGGAATCGTACCAATTGGATGTCGAATAAGGGACCGTACTCGCAAACAAGGCCTCATTTCCGGCTGCCGCTACAACATTAAAAGAAACCTTGTTAGCAGTACTGCTATACATTCTGACAGACGAGCTGAACGTCGAATCCGTTCCATAATACCTGTATGTACCTGTATAATTCCGCGGCTCAAATTGCAGCACGAAGATTCCCGATGTAGGAGCCACGTAACGGAACCTCAAGCCGCTATTCGGGGATTCTTCGTAAAAATCTTTATTGGCGACATAATTTTTCGGCTTATCGGTAATATCGATCAAGTTCGCCGCCTTGCAGCGCAACTTAATTTTCGTATTCTCGAAAATCGTGTCCCTAATACTATATGCAGTCGAATCGCTAAACTTGTGCGATCCGCTCACGAAGGTCCAACCATTGGGGCGGTAACCTTTTCTAGAAAACGCCTCGACATAAGCGACTTGCCCTTTAAGCACCGGTATCGACGAAACCGAAGTAGAACAACGCGCAGAAGCACTTTCAATCGTAAGCAGCAAAGAGGGAATGGAGTCGTAGCTCATGCTGAACGACATCATGGAATCACTATTATAATAGCTACTCACAATATAGAAGGCAGAATCTCCGGCACTAAGGAGAAGCGTATCTGCAATAGACGTCGTAACAGATTTGGAGGAGACTACGCTCGAGAATGCTCCCGTAGCATACCGCCTCAGGTAGCTCAGCTCGGTACTGTCCTTTGCATACTTGATAATATAGCTACCCGCTTTAGGGGCGACAAAAGAAAACCTTACACCGTTGGAAGGATCACCCGAATAGTAGTTTTTGTACAAACTGTATTTCTTTGCCGTTTTCGTAATCGCATACACTTCGCCGGGCTTAAACACTGCACGAACCTTGCAGTTGCTGTTGATGACAACACTCGTTTGAGCAGCAGAAGGATTCACGATGCTGCATGTTCCGGACACCTTTTCCCATTTATCAAAACGGTAATTGGGTCTTGCATAGGCACGCAAAGGAACCGTATCGTTTACCACATAAGTAGAATCGTAATTCCTCGAATTGGAGCCTACGTAAACATAGCCCGAACCAAGCGTATCGGAGTTCACCTTTAGCGTGGGTGCCATACGGACAGAGACGGTATCGTCAAAATAGCTCCTGGAACTCTGGTACATGGCAAAGTAATACTTTGTACCAGCAGTCAGCGAAAACAGGGTCCGACTTAGCACTGCAGCGTGATTAAAACTAGTCCTTGAAGCAAAAGTCGCATCGGTGCTGTAATAATAGGCATTGCGGGAATATTTCGCCCTTGACACCAACGCATGCAAACCTGTGGTTGTAGCTTCATAGGACAATTTAATGGCAAAATAATCCCCAATCAGGCTGCTATTGGATTGATAAGTATAGGGGACAAACGTCGCCGAAAGAGGATAAACCTTTTCAGATGCAGCGACTTCCTGCACACTCGCCCTGATATTGAAATTGTACGAGTAGTAAGAGGAAGAAGAGGTCCGGACAATCAAATTATATTTTTGATTTTTCGCGCAAGCAAACGTAAGGATAAGCGTTCCAGAGCCAAAGTCGTAATCAATATAGCTGCTCGAAAAGGTATCGTCGGTCCCGTAATAATACAGGTACCTCGTAAACGAGGAACTTCCATACGATGTCGTCACCGTACAAAAACCGGTCTTGGTAGGCGTATAGCTAAAACGTACATCGCTCCCACCAGTCGCATCGTAGGAATTATCGCTAGCATTGTACGTTTGTGCCGTCTCTGTTATCGGGAAAACCTTTCCATGCTCAACGGCAGCATGAGCAAGAATTGTAAAAAAAAGAAAAAGAATACTTGAAAAACGAATCATTTTCGCCCTCTTCCTATCCAAAGTATAGATCAAATATATTAAAATTTTCATTATTGTATTTCTTGGCTTAAAAAAATTCTAATTTGAGTACCACAAATTTGATGAGGAAACTACCAAGATGTTCTTATCTAGAAAAAATGTACTCAAAATGGCACTGCTGTTACTCGGCTTTCAGTATGCCAACTCCATGGAACTCCGCCCTCTGGCCCAGTTCGATTTTCCCGTCGAGGTAACAGCCCACAAGAAAGTCAACGACGTCAAAAGTGAATTGGTATGGAATACCGAGCCTGTATACATTGGCGGTGCAGAATTGCTCTTTGGCGCAGAATTTTCCCCCATCCGCTACGGTTTCGGTCTTGGATACAAAAGCGCCCAGAAAGACGGAAGCTCCTTGATCGTTCCGGCTGCATTGCCTATTTGGGGAAACATTTCTTTCGGCCCTTACGGCAAAGACTGGTACGTCATTCCCTATGCAGTAGTCAGACTTGGTTACCAAGCCCCGCTTACCGGTAACGGCAACTGGTGGGAACTCCCGCTCAACTTCTTTGCAAGCGGCGGCGTGGGCTTCATGCTGCCCTTCGACATCGGGCTCGAAGTCAACTACAGCTATTCCTCGCTGCTCAAGTCCTTCAAGGACCAGAATACCGAATTCCGCGTTACTTCGGGCCGCTTAGGCGTGCAGCTCTCCATCGGTTTCGAGCTGACCCACTCAAGGACATACAAGTCCGAAGAAAAGGTGCTGAAAACCGCCAAGGAAGAACCCCACGTCGCAGACGCTACGGAAGGGGCCAGCGAACCGGAAACCACCGCAACGGACAGCGATTCCGACTCTCCCTACAGCATGGAACCGACCGAATCTGCAACCGAAGATACCGCAAGCGCTTCCGCAACAGAAGAAAGCCCTGCAGAAGAAGCTGCCGCCGAGGCACCCGCTGCAGAAGAACCGGCCGCCGAAGAACCTGCCGCCGAAGAATCCGCCGATGAGTCCGAAGCCGAAGCTGAAACGGAACAGGAACCCGAACCGGTTGCTGAGCCCGCTCCGGAACCGGAATCCAAGCCCGCCGCAAAGAAGTCTTCGAAGAAAGCCAGCAAGAAGGCTGCCAAAAAGACTTCCAAGAAATCTACCAAGAAGTCTTCCAAGAAGCCCAGCAAAAAAGGCAAAAAGAAGAAGTAATATTCACACGAAAATTGAAAACTGAATAGTTACAAAGAACCAGGCGCCCGCGGGCGCCTTCTTTATTTATATTTATGAAATGAAAGCTTTCATTACTGGACTTTTGAAAAATCTCACGCATCCGGCAGGAATTGCCGGGCTAGTCATATCCCTCCTGATTCCGTTCCTTATCTATTATGCAGGTAAACCCGATGGGGGCCACAAGGAAATTATCCGGCAACTCGACCTGAACCTACCGCTTCCGCTGTTCCTTATCCAGCTTCTGGCCGGTATCGCGCTATTCGCCGCCCTCAGCAAGGACTTCCGCGAATGGGTCAAGGGAATCCTCCCCGCAAAATCGTTCTGCATCGTCACCGCGGCCTTCGCGGTTGCAGTAGCCATTTTCGCCGGAACGCAAATCGAAGCCCGTCACCGCGTACAGAGCGACGAGAGCGTGTTCATGTCCGTCGCCCAGAACATGTACTACAACCATGAATCGGGCACGTGCAACCAGGGCGAATTCACCGAGAACACCCTGAAGTGCTCGGCAAGGTCCAACAGCTTCAAGACAAAAGGGCTCGCCTTCCTCTACTACCTCGGCATGCACGTGTTCGGCACGGACCTCCGCTGGATTTTCAACGCCGAGCTCCTGATGCTCCCGCTCGCATTCCTGCTGATGTTCCTCGCGATTGTCGCCTGGACAAGGCAGCCCCTGCTGGCGTTCCTGGCGGCGCTCCTCATGGCACTGCAACCTACCGTGCTGTTCCAGTTCCGCGCCATGTCGGTGGAACCGCTCTACATATTCCTCTCCGCGCTCTCCCTGTTCATCTTCAAGTGGGCCTACGACCGCAACACCGTAATGCACTGGGCGCTGCTTGCGCTCACGCTAGCCTTCTTCGCGCAGACCCGCCAGGAGACCGCCTTCTGCCTCTTCGCATTCATCATCTTCGCTATCCCGAAACTGCTCGACAAGCCGGACTACAAGGCGCCCACGTTCTTCGTGACACTCTCGCTGTTCTCGGTGCCGGCGCTGCTAACCATCAGCTACTTCCAGGGATTCGGATTCCAGGGCGGCGAATTCGACGCCCACGGGCACTTCTTCGAGGACCTCGCCAAGAACTGGACCGAAATGACCCGCCCGCTCAAGGAAAACGGAGAACTCGAGAACCCCTTCCTCACCTACTTCAACTACCTGTTCGCTATTGGCGCCATCTACCTCGTATTCCGTGCCATCTATGATACCGCAAAGGGCAGCAAGTCCTACCTGTGGATGCTCGTATTCCTCCTGCTCTACCATGTGCAGACCTTCGTGATTCTCGAGAACGTCTCGGGCGATTTCAGCATCCAGATTAACCAGCGTTACAGCCTAGTGATGCTGCCCAGCATGGCATTCGTCGCAGCGCTCCCCATCGCGCATGCCATCGAGTACTTCGCAAGCAGCATCGATGCAAAGAACAGTGCACAGTACGCCTTCGCCGGGATGTTTATCGCGGCCCTCGCCCTCAGCGCCTGGACGTTCCACTACAAGGACGATTTCAACAAGAACATCATGTACAACCGCAACCACCTGACTACCGAAGAGTACGAGATTCTCGGGTGGCTCGCCGAACAGCCCGCCAAGGACCGCTTCTTCATTTACGGCAGGCCGTGGCACTTCGTGGGTTACGGGATTTCGGCCATTCATTACGACAAGGCGCGCGGCATGTCCACCGACAAGTTGCAGGAACTTATCGACAAGTACAAGGGCGAAGTCTACTACATCCGCGGGCTCGACTGCTGGGACAGCCACACCTACCACAAGAAGGCCGTGGAACACCGCATCCCGACGACCTGCGACGTCTTCGAGCGTGAAATGGACCTCGTCGGCGTGAAGAACATCCTGATAACGAACAGCTACTGGGTGCAGATTGCGAAGTTCAACGGCCGCAAGACATACAACCCGAGCAACATTATCGTCGTCAGCGACCCCGCCGAAGAAGCACCTGATTCGACCAGCGCACCGACCGACTCTTCCGCCACCATCAAGCTGCACTTCGACCTAAACGAGACCTCCGACGCAAGCAAAGACTGGAACTTCACGGCGACCCTCAACGGAAAAATCGTCGGTAACGGAACCTACGCACATGGCCCGCAGGATATCCGCATCGCGGCATCTGAACTGCAGCAGGGCTACAACCAGTTCCGCGTCATCGTCATGGACACGGCAAAGCACACGAAGCTCGCCGACATTTCCAAATACTACTTCAACGCCAAGGGCGGCGCGATGCCGCTCCCGCAATCGATGCTTGCAGAAAACCGCCAGGACTGGGGAACTCTCCACTGGGGCAAGAGCATCGAAAACCACACGATGGTCCTCAACGGCGAGCAGTTCATAAACGGTTTCTCCACCCACGCCGCATCCGAAACCTCGTTCAAACTCGAGGGCAAGTTCCGTGCGTTCCGCACCTCCTTCGGGCTCGACGACGAGAGCCTCTGTAGCGAGGGCGTGTCGATCGAGATTCTCGGCGACGGCAAGCCGCTTGCCACAAGCCCCGTGTTCCAGAGCGGCACCGTACTTTCGCTCTCCGCAAATACGGAAGGCGTACAGAAGCTGACTCTCAAGACAAAACCCAAGGGAAGCATCGACTGTAGCCACGTCGACTTCGTGAACCCCGTACTAATACCCTAATGTGTAATGTGTAATGTGGAATGTGAAATGAGTAATTAATCATCACACATTACACACTTCACATTTCACACTTATCGCTTGTCACCCGTCTTTTCTATATTAACCGTATGCTCTTATCCGTAATCATACCTGTATACAACGAAGAAGAAATCGTCGCCGAAACATACCGCGTCCTGGAAGATGAACTCAAGGGCATCGAACACGAACTCATTTTCGTGAACGACGGATCCAAGGACAAGACGCGTGAAATTGTCGAGGGACTGCTTCCCAGCAACCCGAACAACAAGATTATCAACTTCAGCAGGAATTTCGGGCACCAGGCCGCATTCAGCGCTGGCCTAGACCATGCGGCAGGCGATGCCGTGGTCATTATCGACGGAGATTTGCAGGACCCGCCGAGCCTCATCCACGAGATGCTCGAAAAATGGCACGAAGGCTACCAGGTCGTTTACGCCCAGAGGAACAAGCGCAGGGGCGAAACGATTTTCAAGCGCTTTACCGCATTCTGCTTCTACCGCCTTATCGGCAAGCTCACGAGCATCGAGATTCCGCCTGATACGGGTGACTTCCGCCTCATGGACCGCTGCGTGGTGGAGCAGCTCAAGAACCTTCCCGAAAGGAGCCGCTTCTTGCGCGGGCTCGTCTGCTGGGTCGGCTTCAAGAAAATCGGCGTCAAGTACGACCGCGCCGAACGTACCGCGGGCACATCGAAGTATCCGCTCAAGAAGATGATGCGCCTCGCCTTCGACGGCATTACCGGATTCAGTTCCGCGCCGCTCAAGATCAGTTTCTACATGGGGCTCTTCGCCGCCATCATCGGCTTCGGAGTCCTCGTATGGTCCATACTCGAGAAGTTCCTCTCGCCCGCCACGACTGTGCCGGGCTGGGCATCGCTCATGACCGCCATCGTGTTCTTCGCGGGCGTACAGCTCATGACCATCGGCATTCTCGGTGAATACATCGGGCGCATCTACGACGAAGTCAAGCAGCGTCCGCTCTACATCGAAGACAAGGGTAAGCAACGCTAGCCAAAGGCTTTCATGGCCCGCGCACGCAAGACAATCACCCCCGACCCGTATGCGAAACCGATAGCGAAACCGCTACCGCCCGAAAAAAGTTTACCGGGTCACCTCAAGCAGTTCCAGTCGCCGACGCGCGCGAACTTCGAACTCGTGAGCCCTTACGGAGCGGCGGGTGACCAGCCGAAAGCGATTGAAGAACTCACCGAAGGTTTCAAGAACGGGGAGCAGTTCCAGACGCTCCTCGGCGTCACCGGTTCGGGCAAGACCTTCACGATGGCGAACGTCATCAAGAACGTGGGCAAGCCGACGCTCATCTTGACGCACAACAAGACGCTCGCGGCCCAGCTCTACCAGGAATTCAAGGCGTTCTTCCCGCACAACGCGGTGGAATACTTCGTGAGCTACTACGACTACTTCCAGCCCGAAGCGTACATCCCGCACACGGATACCTTCATCGAGAAGGACGCCAGCATCAACGACGAGATTGACAAGCTGCGCCTGCGCGCCACCGCGAACTTGCTGACCCGCAGGGACGTGATTATCGTCGCCTCCGTGAGCTGCATCTATGGTTTGGGAAGCCCTTCGGAATATTTCGACCTGATGGTACGAATCAGGAAGGGCGACATTTACGACCGCGACAAGATTCTGCACGACCTGGTGCGCATCCAATACACGAGAAACGATTTCAGCTTGGAACGCGGTTCCTTCCGCGTGCACGGCGACGTGATCGAGATCCACCCGAGCTACGACGAAGAAGGCCTGCGCATCGAGCTCTTCGGCGACGAGGTCGACAGGCTCGTACGCTTCAACATCATTACCGGCGAAGTCACGCAGGAACTGGACGAGATGACGATCGCTCCGGCGAAGCACTTCGTCACCAAGGAAGAAGGCCGCGCGGGAATCCTGCAGCGCATGCAGGTGGAACTGACCGAGCGACTCGCCGAACTCGACAAGGAAGGCAAGGTGCTGGAATCGGCCCGCCTCAGTAGCCGCACCCGCTACGACATGGAAATGATCCGCGAGACCGGCATGTGCAGCGGCATCGAGAACTATTCCCGCATTATCGAGGACCGCGCCCCGGGTACGCGCCCG
>CACWNW010000045.1 GCA_902762305.1 Fibrobacter succinogenes
ATCGTCGTGCCGGCGGGCGAGCAGACCATCGCGCAGAGGTCGCTCGGGCTCTTGCCCGACTGCTTCACGAGCTCGACGCTGCCTTCGATGGTCCCGAGGGCGAGCTTGAGGGCCACATCGCGGGTGAGGCCGGCCTTCACGCCACCGCGGGTAAGGCCTTCGATGAATTCGAAGACGTAGGCGGGGGCACTACCGGAAAGTCCGGTGACGGCGTCCATGAGGCTTTCGGCGACGCGGCAGGTGACCCCGATGTTCCCGAAGATTTCTTCGGCAGCCTTGAGGGTCGCCTCGTTGACGCCGTCCGTGGCGAGCGCCACGGTGCCCTTGCCGACAGTGAGCGGCAGGTTCGGCATCACGCGGAGCACCTGGTTCTTGGCTCCGAGAACTTCGGTGAGGTTCTTGCGGGCCACGCCGGCCATGATGCTCACGAACGTCTTGGTGCCCTTGATGGTCTTGACGGCATTCTTCCATTCGGTGGAGACGAGCTTGAAAATCTGCGGCTTCACGCAGAGGAAGGTAATGTCGGCCTTCTTGACGCCTTCCGCGAAGTTCTTCACGCGGACGCAACCGAGGGCGCTTACGGCTTCGGCGGCCTTGTCGCTCGGGTCAAAGAAGAAGATAGACTTGGGGTCAACCTTGGCGTTCAGGAGCCCGCGGAGGATGGCTCCGCCCATGTTGCCCGTGCCTGCAAAGAAAATTTTCTGGTTCATTTTATATACCTCTTTAAAAATCCAATATAATAAAGTGAGATGTTCAATTTTACATCAAACATCTCACATTTCACATTTGTAATTATCCGTTCATCGAGGTGAGGAAGTCGCGGTTCGTCTCAAACAGCTTGAGCTTGTCGCGCATGAATTCCATGATTTCGACGGTGGTCATATCCTGCAGGTAGCGGCGCAGCACCCAGACGCGGCGCAGTTCCTCGTCGGAAAGAAGCAGTTCTTCCTTGCGGGTGCCGGACTTGAAGATATCGATGGCCGGCCAGATGCGCTTTTCGGCGATGCGGCGGTCGAGCACGAGTTCCATGTTGCCCGTACCCTTGAATTCTTCGAAAATCACTTCGTCCATGCGGCTGCCGGTTTCGATGAGGGCCGTACCGATGATGGTGAGGGAGCCGCCGTTCTCGATTTTACGTGCTGCACCGAAGAAGCGCTTGGGACGCTGCATGGCGTTCGCGTCCACACCGCCGCTCAAGATCTTGCCGGAATGCGGGATGACGACGTTGTTCGCACGGGCGAAACGCGTGATGGAGTCGAGGAGGATCACCACGTCGTTGCCGTGTTCCACGAGGCGCTTTGCCTTCTCGAGGACCATGTCGGCCACCTTGATGTGGCGCTCGGGCGGCTCGTCGAACGTGGAGGCGAGTACTTCGGCCTGGATGTTCTTGCCGGCGTTGGCTGCATCGTTCTTGAGGCGGTCGATGAGTTTCCTCATTTCGGTCACTTCTTCGGGGCGTTCGTCGATCAGGAGCACCATGAGCTTCACCTCGGGGTGGTTCACGGTGAGCGCCTGCGTCACGTTCTGGAGCAAAACCGTCTTACCGGTACGCGGGGGAGCGAGGATAATGCTGCGCTGGCCCTTGCCGATGGGTGTGAACAAATTCATGATGCGGGTGCTGAACTCGTCCTTCTTCCATTCCAGATTGAGCTTCTCAATTGGGTGGATGGGGGTGAGGTATTCGAATGCCACGCGACGTTTCGTCTTCTCGGGCGCTTCGAAGTTCACCGTGTCGATGCGCATGAGGGCGAAGTACTTTTCGCCTTCGCGCGGCTGGCGAACCTGGCCCGTGATGGTGTCGCCCATCTTGAGGTCGTAGCGGCGGATGATGTTGCGGCTGATATAGATGTCGTCGGGGCCCGCGAGGTAGTTGTGGTCGGGGTTGCGGAGGAACCCGTGGCCGCCTTCCGGGATAATCTCGAGTACGCCTTCCGTGTAGATGGGGCTCTCTTCGCCTGCGGTAGAGGAGAGGATGCTGTACACGAGTGCCTGCTTGCGCATGCGCTTGAAGTCCTCGATACCGAGCTCTTCGGCGCGCTGCTGGAGCTCGAACATCGGGAGCCCGCGCAGTTCGCGCCACTTGGCCTTCGCTGCCGCCACGATTTCGGGAGGCGGCGGGGGCAGCTGGATGCTCTCGTCGATAAAGTCGTCTTGCGGGAGGTTCCTGTTGTGGCGGTTCTTGAACTTGTTGTTCTTGTTGAACTTGTTGAACTTGCCGTTGTTGTAGTTCCCGTTGTTGCCGTTATTGTTGTTGAACTTCCCGCCGTTCTGTCCGTTGTTCTGCTGGTTGTTCTGGCCGTTGCCCGCATTTGCGGCGGCACCTTCCGCGCCGGCGGCCTGGGCGTTCGCGTCACCTGCGTTTTCGGGCTTCGCTTCGCTCTTGGCTTCGGGCTGCGCCTCGGACTGGCGTGCCTCGTTCTGCTTCGCTTCGAAATTCTTCGCGTCGTCGTTTTCGGGCTTCGGGGCGCGGACTGCGTTCTCGTTTGTGTCTTGCGCTTCGGCTGCCTCCCTGGGGGCTTCGTTTTGCACGGCGTCTTCGTTCGCCTGCTTTTTGGGGCGTCCGCGGCGCTTGCGCGTGTTGTCCGTTGCGTCTACACCCGGAATAGGTTTGGCGAGGTCGCCCAATTTTTCATAATCTATCGATGCGTTAAGGTCAATGCTGTCGGAAAGGAGCTGCGGTTCGTCTTGAACTTTTTTCTGTCTAGGCACGTTTCGTTCCTTTGGGGATGTTGGGTGAAAAAACTCGTGTTTGTTGAAAAATGGGGAAGGGAATAAGAATAAGATCCCTTCGATTTATTTATTAATTGAAAATAAGGATTCCGCTCGGAATCAGGCATAAAATACAAAAAAAATCAAACTTTGTCAAAAACAGCGCCTTTTTTTTGATTTTTCTTGTTGCGGGGGATTTTGCGAAAAATATCTCCCGCTTGTTTGTTCTTTATTTTTTTTTGACATGGCGCGATTGGGCGCTAGTTTCGTTCGCTGGGGGCGAAAAATGCTATATTAACGGCGTGGATTCTTTAGACCGCGTTTTTATCGCACTGGGCAGCAATCTTGCACCGCGATTCCGCAGGTTGTCCGAAGGAAGGGACATGCTTTCGCGCATTTCCTCGGGCGGCTGGATGGAAAGCCCTATTTACGAGACTCCTCCGGTTGGACCGGAAGGGCAGGGTCCGTATTTCAACCAGGTTGTCAGTTTCTGGTACGACGGTGACCCGAAGCGCCTGCTTCACTACCTCAAGGGAGCAGAACTCGTGCTCGGGCGCAAGCCCCGTGGGCACTGGAATTCCCGCGAAATCGACCTCGACCTGCTCTATTTCGGCAACAAGGTTATGGGGGGTAGGCCTACAATCCCGCATGTCGAAATCCCGAACCGTCAGTTCGTGCTCGTCCCGCTGAACGATATCGCCCCCGACTGGGTCGACCCGCTCAGCAACTGCACCATGAAGGATTTGCTTTCGCAGCTTCTCCAGAAGGAAGAGAAAATCGCATTCCGTACCATCACAGCGGAGGAACCGTAATGCTTACTGACAAAGGTGTAAATTTCCTTGCCATTGAAGGGGTCATCGGGGTCGGCAAGACTTCGCTCGCGCGAATCATCGCCGAACGCTGGAACGCCCTCTGCATCGAGGAAAATTACCAGGACAACCCGTTCCTTGAAAAGTTTTACGAGAATCCCGAGCCTTACGCGTTCCAGACCCAGCTGTTCTTTTTGCTCGAACGCCACAAGCAGTTGCAGCATTGTGCCGTCCAGAGCGACCTGTTCCACGACCTGCTTGTAAGTGACTACACGTTCGACAAGGATGCCATCTTCGCTGCCCAGAACCTTTCGGATAGCGAATATGCGATGTACGAACAGGTGTCGAAGGCCATCGAACACGAAATTCCGAAGCCTGACATGGTCGTGTACCTGCAGGCAAGCATCCCCACGCTCCTTGCGCGCATCAAGAGCCGTGGCCGCCCGATGGAGAAGGCCATCGAGGGCAACTACCTCAGGGATTTGCAGGCCCGCTACGACCTGCATTTCTGGCATTACCCGCATGCGCCTGTCCTTATCATCAATACGGACCACATAGACTTTGTCCACAACGAGAACCACCTCAAGCTGGTACTCGACGCCATCGAGGCGTGCCCGCGTCAAACGACTTATTTTGTTCCAGAAGGTAATTAAGAAGGTCATATGCAAATCATAAAGTCAATCGAAACTCTTCGCGAAACGCTCAGACCGCTTGCGAAAGAGGGTAAAACAATCGGTCTCGTCCCGACGATGGGTGCGCTCCACGAAGGTCATGGCGCTCTCATCAAGGCCTCGGTGAAGGGTTGTGATATTACGGTTGTCAGTGTGTTTTTGAACCCGATCCAGTTCGGCAAGAACGAAGATTTGGACAAGTATCCCAAGCGCCTCGAGGCCGATGCCAAGCTCGCCGAGTCCCTGGGGGCGGATTTCGTGTTTGCCCCGAGCGTCTCGGAGATGTACCCGGATGGCGACCCGCTTACGATGGTGCGCGACGAGACTCTCGAAAGCCTTTACTGCGGTGCCTACCGCCCCGGACATTTCCGTGGAGTGCTTACTGTCGTTTCCAAGCTGTTCCTCATTACCCGCGCGAACCACGCCTATTTCGGCGAGAAGGACTACCAGCAGGTATTCCTCATCGAGCGTATGGTGAAGGACTTGAACTTCGATATCGAAATCCACCGCGTGCCTATCGTGCGCGAGGCTTCGGGACTTGCGCTTTCGAGCCGCAACGAATACCTCTCCGAAGACGAACGCAAGCAGGCGCTCGGGATTTCTGCCGGCCTGAAAGAAGCGAAGGCCGCATTCCTTGCCGGCGAGAAGGGCGTGGCGAAGCTCCGCGATTTCGTGGTGAAGTCCATCTTGCAGAACCGCGGCCAGGTGCAGTTTGTCGAGGTCGTGAACCAGAAGGACTTGCAGAAGTTCTCTGGCGTGCTGAAGTCTTCGGACAAGGCCGTCATCCTGGTTGCAGCCTTCTTCGGCAAGACCCGCCTGATTGACAATATCGAACTTAATTAGTTACTAGTTACTAGTTCTGAGTTACTAGTTTAACGGGTCTCAAGAAGCTTCTTGAGACCTGAAATTCTAGTAACTAGTAACTATTGACTAGTAACTGCACCGTAGGTGCCCTGTAACTATTGACTAGTAACTGCACCGCAGGTGCCCTGTAACTATTGACTAATAACTGCGCCGCAGGCGCTATTTGCTTGTTGCAGTAAACACGCCGTCCCATTCCTCGCCGGGAGCGACGGGCGGTTTTTCCCTGTAGGCAATACAGCGCTGGATATACACGAGGCTCGGGCAGGTCTTGCTTCCCGGGTCGCGCTCGGGCAGGTGCGGCTCGTATTCGAGGCACTGCGTGAACAGGTCCTGCGCCTTGTCCCAGTCCATGTCCAGGTAGGCATCGCGGGCCTGTTCCCAGATTTCTACAAGCTTGTTCAGGGAATCGCTGTTGTCGCAGTCCGATTTCGCGAGGAGCTCGAACGTCTTGACCGGCAGGCTCTTGCCCACGACGCGTATGGTGTCGAGCGAGCGGAATATGAATTTGCCCGGTTCGAGGTGCTTCTGCGTGTCTTCGCTAATCTGAATGTAGGCGCCGTACTGCTTGGCCGCGCTTTCGAGACGCGAGGCGAGGTTCACGGCATCGCCCATCATGGTGTAGTTCTTGCGCATGGTGGAACCCATGTTGCCCGTCACTATGTCGCCCGAGTTGATACCGATGCGCATGTGCATGTCGTGCACCACCTTCGGCCACTTGTCGCCTTCCGAAGTCCATTTCTTGCGGAGTTTCATGAGCTTGCTCTGCATGTCGCAGGCGGCGCTGCAGGCGCTCTGCGCGTGGTTTTCCAGGGGCATGGGCGCTCCGAAGAATGCGATGATGGCGTCGCCTTCGTACTTGTCGAGTGTTCCCTTGTTGCTCAGGAGAGTGTCCGTCATTGCGGTGAGGTATTCGTTCAGTAGGTCCACAAGGCGGCTCGGGTCGCCGATTTTTTCGGAGAAGGTGGAGAAACTTGCGATGTCGGTGAAGAACGCGGTGATGTTCGACTTTTCGCCGCCGAGGGTCGGCATAATCTCGTTGTTCACCATTTCGTCGATCAGTTCGGGCGAGATGTACTGCTTGAACGCGTTGTCGAGGAATCGTTTTTCCTTGTTTTCATAGTAGAACTGGACAATCAGGGCCGCGATGTTCGTGAGCAGCATGGCGAACAGTTGCTTCGATACGCCGATGTATATGCCGTCTTGGAAGTAGCGGAAGGCGATGAAGGTGTAGGCACCCATGAGGAGGAGGGAGATCGCGATGGAAATGTAGCTCTTGATGAAAAGGCCGAGCGCCATGCAGAGGATGGCTAGCAGGATGACGATAAACTGCTGGTGTTTCTCGGCTAGTGTTACGATGTAGTTGTCGTTCAGGATATTCTGGATGATGGTCGCGTGTATGAGCACGGCGGGGTTGTTTTCTTCGTGCGGGCCCGGCACAAAGTCGAACAGGGCGGGTGCTGCCGACCCGAGGATGAATATCTTGCCCTGGTACATGGCTTGGTCGTGACGGTTCTTGGTCACGTCGTAGTAGGAAAGGTGCTGGAACGGGCGGCTTTCCTTGTCGGTGTTGAATCGCCCGATGTAGTTCACGAGGTAGCGCCCGTAATTGTCGATGGGCACGCGCTTGACGGGGCCGAAACGGAATTCTTCGCCGGGCTTGAGGTTGTCAACCTTCTTCTCGGACGTGGCAATGATGTCGCGGATGACCTTGTCGTTCAGGATGGCTATGTTCGATACCCATTTTTTCGCAATCTTGTCGTAACGGAGGTCGATGTCGATGGAAAGGTGCTTGGGCTCGTTGACGGGGAGGCGGGAAAGCGAATCGCTGAAATAGCTGATGGTGTTGAGGATGCTGGGCGTGACGGTGATTTCTTCGTCGTTGTTTGTGTCGTTGATGATGAACTGGATGTTTTCGCCGTCGTCTTCGCGGGTGATGGTTACGCCGTCTGTGACTTCCGTTTCTTCGCCCTGCTTGAGGGTAAGCAGCGAATCGCTGGGGATGTTGTTCGCGATATCCAGGAGCAGCTTGGATTCTGTCGCGTCGAGCGCCTGGCCGTCAAAGAGCGAGAATATGATTTCGCCGTTCTTGTTCTTCGTGGCGATGACCTTGTGCGTGATATCGATAATGTCGGAAGCCCTGTGCTGCGCGTCCTTGCGCTTGAGGAATTTCCGGAGCTCGAGGAACATGGGGTAGCTGAACTGCGGGTAGGTCGCGTGGAACGTGCCTGCCGAATCGCGGTAGATGCCGAAGGGCTTGCCGAGGTCGATATAGCTCCCCATCTTTATCTTGACGTTTTTCGGATCCTGGTGGAACAGGTGGAGGACTGTCATCAGCGACATCGTGGAATATACGCGGCTCGGGATGTCCGGATAGGCGTACGGGTTCGGGAAGCGGTAGAGCATCGACACGTGGCGTACCACGCCGTCGTCGTCGGGGTAGGCGTTGACGGAACCCATGAGGGCGCCCGCCTGTGCCAATTCGGGGTAGATGTTGTCGAGGAGCGTTTTCGGTTCTACGTGGGTGATTGAGTCCACCTGCGAATTATTGAATGTTGAACCAAAACCGAGTTCCTGCGCGCGTTCGTAGGTGGCGAGCTTTTCCCAGACGGACTTGTGGTTGAACGATGTGGAATCGTCCATCATGAAGCACATGATGGCGTTCCCGCTCTCCCTGATTTCCTCGATCATCAGGGAGTCGAAATTGTAGTGCGAACGGATGTTCGAGAACAGGGAATCCCACTGCTTGGTGGAATCGACCGTGTTCAGGATACTGATAGTCTGTTCCGCCTTTTTCTGGCCGAAGTCCGCGCTCTTGAACAGGATATCGAATGCGATGGCCGACGCTCCGCCGTCGTTCAAGTTCTTGATGACGTTGGCGTGGATGGAACGGTCCCATTCGTTGTAGTTGCCGAGCTTCGTGAGGGCGTTTTCGTCGATATCGACAATGATGATGTTGGGCTCGAAGCTGTGGCTCATCGAGACTTTGCCGTCTTTTTCGAGCTTTTCGAAGGTCTTTCCGGTCTTGATCTTGAAGAATTGGTCGTAGAAGAAGTTTTCCATATCCTCGGCGGCGGTGCGGGTCACGTCGATGTAGGGATCCTGCGAATTGCCCAGAAAGAGAATCAGGAAAAGAAGGACGGCGGTGATGACAAGGCCGACGACAATCTTCTTTATCTTTTTCAAGATTTTTTTGCTCATACTTTAAGTATAATAAAACAATAAAACTATATTTCAGTATGATTTGCCAGAGGAGCGTATTTTGGCCGCACAGAAAAAGAAAACCGCAAAAAAGACGAGTACAAAATCCAGGGAAAAAAGCCCTGTCGAATCGGATGTCCCATTTTTTGTAATGCTCGGCGGCTGGTTTTTGGTCGCAGTCGGGGCTGTTTTGCTGCTCGGATGTGTAAGTTCGGTCTACAGCGGCTCGGATGGCAACTGGCTCGGCCCCTACCTGGGCAAGATGCTGCCTGAACTTTTCATTTTCATTTTCGGCAAGCTCCCCGTCGTGGTCTTTACCGGAGCGCTTGTGCTGTGGGGCCTCTTCTTGGCGGTGCGTTCCCTGCGCGAACGCCTGCTCAGCTTCGCCATCGGGATGAGCCTCCTTACTGTCGACCTTTCGTGCCTGCTTTCGCTCAAGACTTATGACGATATCCGCGTGAGCCGCGAGATGATGATGTTGACCGGCGGCATAGTCGGGCGGTTCTTTACCCAGAATATCGCGATTCCCGTGTTCGGGAAGGTCTCCTGCGTGGCCCCGCTCCTGGTGCTGCTCGTGGCGCTTGCCTTGATTCTCGTGCTTTCGTTCGGGCTCAGGCCCAGACATTTCGCGTTTGTCGCCCAGACGATGCGCTGGTTTACGGGACTGTTCCGCAAGAAGCCCGAGGCCGAAGCCTTGGAAGGCGATGAGCCCGAAGAAGACGATGATACCCGGACGGCAGATCGCGAGATGAAGCGCAAGGGCATCACCTTCATGGACGACGACACCATCTTCAACGAACCGGATGGTTACAGGCTCAGGCACCGCGGCAAGCTGAAGCCGTTCAGCGCTCGCAAGAACTGGATGGATTCCCCGATTCCCCCCTTGCATGAGCCCGAAGAGGACGAGACGACCATTGCTCCGACAATGCCTGCCGCGACTTTGGTCTCCGCAAGGACTGAGGCTACGGTCGATGCCACAGCTCCCGAGCTGACGGGCGAGGACCCCGAAATTCTGCGGCTGGAACAGCAACTGCGCGAAAACGAACGCCACATGAGCGCTCTCGAAATCAAGGAAATCCGCGACAAGATTTCTGAAATCCGCCGTGCGCGCGATATGCTCAACTGGGAACGCGCTCACCAGAACAAGATTGTGGTGAGGGGCGCCGTGCGCGGGAACAACAGCACGCGTCCGGTGGATACCTTAGGTGCCGACAGGACTGTTGCTGCAGGCAATGCTGCATCTGCCGCTCAGGACGACGAAAGGACCATTGTCGCGGGTGCCGCGAACGGGATTCCGCAGCCCGACCCGACTGTGGCCAGGACGCTTTCCGGAATGTTTGCCGGCCCCGAGGACGCGGACAACGTGCCCGCGGACGACGACACGTTCATGCCCGAAATTGTCTCGAGCGACGAGGTGGAACGCGACCCGACGTACGAGGCTCCGAACCAGATTGGCACATCCTCTTCCGGCACGACGTTTACGGGTGGTGCTGCGAACGGAATTCCGCAGCCCGACCCGACGGTGCACTACGACGAGTACAAGGTTCCCACGGTGGACGAGATACTCGACAAGCATGACCCGCAGCCTGCGGATTACACCGAAGACGAACTCAATGCGATTGGCCGCATGCTCGAGGAAAAACTCGAGAACTTCAAGGTGAAGGGGAAGGTTATCGGTTGCGAGACCGGCCCCGTGATTACGCGCTTCGAGGTGGAACCGGGCCCTGGCGTGAAGGTTAGCCAGTTCAGTGCCTTGCAGGATGATTTGGCGATGGCGCTGAAGGCGCTTTCCATCCGTATCCTTGCTCCGATTCCCGGCAAGGGCGCCGTGGGTATCGAGATTCCGAACCGCAAGATGCAGACCATCTTCGGCCGCGATATATTTGAAAGCGATGCGTTCAAGCCCTCTCCGGACAAGATTATCATGGCGCTCGGCAAGGATATTTCGGGCGAGCCGTTCACGATGGATCTGGCGAAGGCCCCGCACCTGATGATTGCTGGCCAGACGGGTTCCGGTAAGTCCGTCTGCATCAACGCGCTTATGGCGAGCATGCTCCTGAGCAAGACTCCCGACGACCTTCGCATGATTCTCGTGGACCCGAAGGCGGTGGAACTCAAGATGTACGAGAACATTCCGCACCTGCTCGCTCCCGTGATTACCAAGCCCGAGGTCGCCATCCAGGCGCTGCAGTGGCTCTGTTACGAGATGGACCGCCGTACCGAGGTGCTCGCGAAGGCGAAAGTGCGTAACCTCAATGGCTTCAACGAGAAGTTCGAGGCTGGCGAGCTGCCGGACGATGTGCCCGATACTGACCGCGGCCACCGCATGGCGTTCATTGTCGTGATTATCGACGAGATGGCCGACCTCATGATGGTCGCCGGCAAGGAAATCGAGAAGAATGTGAGCCGCCTTGCCGCAAAGGCGCGCGCCGTGGGTATCCACCTGGTGCTTGCGACCCAGCGTCCGTCGGTGAAGGTGATTACCGGTAATATCAAGGCGAACCTGCCGACGCGTATCAGTTTCAAGGTGGCGTCCCAGGTGGATGCGCGTACCGTGATGGACCACGCCGGCGCCGAGAAGTTGCTTGGCCGCGGTGACATGCTCTTCAAGGCGGTGAACGCTCCCGACCCGGTTCGCGTGCATGGCGCTTTCCTCAGCGACGAAGAAGCGGAAAAGCTTGCCGACGCCTGCAGCAACCAGAACGTTTGCTACCCGCAGCTCGAGACTTTCGAGGTCGAAGGCGAAGGCGGTGATGGCGAGGACGGCGAAGAGAATGCCGCGATGAACGAGAAGAAGGACAAGCTCCTGTTCGAGGTGGCCAAGTGGGCCATCGAATGCGGGAACGGCCTTTCTACTTCTGCCGTGCAGCGCCACTTCAGCGTGGGTTACAGCCGAGCGGGCAAGATTGTGGACCAGCTTTACGGCATGGGCCTGTGCGCTCGCAGTACAGGTAACTCCAAGCCCCGCGCGATGCTTATTGGCATGGACGAACTCATGCAGCTCGACCGCTCCGGCGCATTTAGATAATGACTAATGACGAGTGTGAAATGTGTAATGATTTATTACTAATTTCACATTCAACATCTCACATTTCACATTTTATATGAAAGAATTCGCTCCTGCAAAAATCAACTTGTTCCTCGATGTCATCCGCAAGCGTGAGGATGGCTACCATGATCTCGGGACTGTTTTCCAGACCATCGACGCCGGCGATACCGTTTCGGCCGAAACCCGCGCGGATGCTAGAATCAACCTGAGCTACAATAAGCCGCAGGACTATCCCGTGGAATCGGACCTCGTCTACAGGGCGGCGCTTGCTTTGCGCGACCAGTCGGGGAACGACACCCTCGGTGCGGATATTTACCTGGACAAGGTGATGCCTCTCGGTGCGGGCCTTGGCGGTGGCAGCGCCGATGCCGCAGCGACCCTCCGGTTGCTGAACCGCCTCTGGGACCTTCGGTTGCCGCCTGCGGAACTGGAACGTATCGGGGCAAAGCTCGGGGCCGATGTGCCCTTCCTGGTCAGAGGCGGCACGGCTTTCGCCGAGGGCATCGGCGAACGTCTTACGTTTATCGAACCGCTCGACCTACCTGCGGGCGAAGTCCTGCTTGTCGCGACCCCTCATGATGCAGTCCCCACGAAGGACGCGTATGCGGGTGTCCCGAAGTCCGGACCCGACCGCTGGGATGCCTACAAGGCGGTCTGGGCGGGCGGAACCGATGCGGAAAAATCCTTCGGATGCCATCTGCTCGATTCGGACTCCTTCTTCAATGCCTTCGAAATATCGGTCTTCCCGAAGCATCCGCTGGTCGAGGACATGAAGCGCAGGATCCTTGACCTCGGTGCGCGGGTCGCCCTCATGAGCGGCTCCGGAGCCTCCGTTTTCGGCGTCTTCCCCGACAAGTCGACCGCCGAAACCGCCGCCGAGACCCTCAAGCCCTACACCCGCTACCTGACCCTGACCAAGTTCTGGCATAACTAAGGCCGCTTTTTTTCCCTAAAAAAGCCAAATCCCTTTAAAATTCCCCCGAATTTTTATATATTTGCGCCACCATTGGGGTATCGTCAAGTGGTAAGACAACGGATTTTGATTCCGTTATTCGTTGGTTCGAATCCAGCTACCCCAATGAATTTTTTAACAATCAAACCTTAATTGGAGTCTACAATGGAACTCACAAAACTCGCAGCAACCTCGAGAGTGCTAGGCAAGAGCCGCGACAACGCCCGCCTTCGTAAGGCTGGCCAGATTCCGGCCGTCTATTATGGTAAGGGTCAGGAGTCTGTGAATATCAGCGTCAGCGCTATCGATGTTCGCAAGGTTCTCGCCCCGGGTAAGCGTTACACCCTTCTCGACCTCGAGATCGACGGCAAGGCCGGCAATCCCGCTGTCATCTACAGCTACCAGAAGGATGCCATCACTCAGGCTATCACTCACATCGACTTCATCAAGATCGGTGAAGACTCCAAGATCAAGGTCCGCGTGCCGGTCAAGCTCACCGGTCTTCCGGTCGGCGTCAAGACTCAGGGCGGCGTGTTCTCTCAGGAAAGCCGCTACCTGATGCTCTCTGCCAAGCCGGGCTTCATCCCGACTGTTCTCGAAATGGATATCTCCGATTTCGGAACGAACATCACGTTCTACGCCAAGTCGTTCAAGCTCCCGGAAGGCTGCGAACTCGCTAGCCTCCCGCGCACGGTGATCTTCACGATTACGTCCAAGTCCAAGAAGAAGGAAGATGCTGCTGAAGCCGCACCGGCCGCTGCTGCCGCTCCTGCTGCGGAAGCCAAGTAATCTGGACAATCGTCAAGAAAACTTCAAAGGGTCTGCCAATCGGCGGACCTTTTGCTTTTGCGCGCAAATCTGCCGCGGCATGGACTTTTTTTCTAAATTTGAATCATGTATATTATCGTAGGTCTCGGAAATCCTGGTACTCAGTATTCTAACACGCACCATAACGCGGGTTTCATGGCGATTGAAAAGCTTGCCGACCCGAACAAGGACTGGAAAAGCGAACACAAGGCGCTCACGATGAAGGTGAATATCGCGGGCGAGGAGGTTTTGCTCGCGAAGCCGCAGACCTACATGAACCTCTCGGGCGAGGCCGTGCAGGCCCTGATGACCTGGTACAAGGTGAAGGTGGACCACCTGCTGGTGTTCAGCGACGATATCAACCTCGACGTGGGTCGAATCCGTTGCCGCAAGGACGGCAGCCACGGCGGTCAGAACGGCCTGCGCAACATCATCGAGCATGTGGGCGACAAGTTCCCGCGTATCCGCTTCGGCGTGGGCAAATGCCCCCCGAAATTCGATTTGAGCAACTGGGTGCTCGCGAAATTCTCACCCGAAGACCGCCCCGCCTTCGAAGAGGCCATTTCCAAGGTTCCGGCGCTTGTAGAATGCTATTTTAAGCTCGGAATCGAGAAATGCATGGAACGCTATAACGGAAAATAGCATATATTTATATTGATACATGTGGGTGGGACGATTATGGATGAGAAATTGAAATTCGCGCTCACGGTGGCTGGCTTCGATGGGTGTGCCGGTGCCGGAATTTTGGCCGACGTGAAGACGATGGCCCATTTTGGCGTATACGGCCAGGCGGTGTGTACCGCGCTCACGCAGCAGAACGAAAGCGAGTTTGTCGCACCGGGATGGGTCATCTGGGACCGCATCGAGGCGCAGCTCGAGACGCTTTTCCGCAAACATACGTTCAAGTATGTGAAGATTGGCCTTGTGGAGAAGGCGCGGACGCTCAAGCGCATTGTGGATTTTATTCGTGAAAAGTCTCCGGACGCGTTTATCGTGTGGGACCCGATTGCGAGTGCATCGGCGGGGTTCCACTTTATGCGCGATACCGACAAGTTTATTCCCGTGATGAAGTCTATTGACCTCGTGACCCCGAATCAGGACGAGTTCGCCTACCTGGGGCTCGGGCTTGCGGAATCCCGGGGTGAAATCCGGATGGGGCAGGACTTTGCGGTGCTCCTGAAGGGCGGGCACGCGCGGGGCAAGGAATCTATCGATACGCTGTGGTACAAGGACGAACTGTGCAAGTTCAGGAGCCCGCGGCTCCCCGGCAAGGGCAAACACGGTACGGGCTGTGTGCTCTCTTCGGCAATCCTTGCGAACGTTGCGCTCGGGCACGACCTGCCGGAAGC
>CACWNW010000046.1 GCA_902762305.1 Fibrobacter succinogenes
AATCACGAACGGCGGGAGATCCTGGTCAATAGCCTTGGTTTCGCCACGGAGGGTTTCGATAGCCTGGGTGGCGTTGTCGAAGTAGCGGCCTTCGCCGAGTACGTGGGTCTTCCAGCCGAGTTCCACCATCTTCCAGTTGGCGTTGTAACGGTCCATGGTAATCTGCATACGGCCACCGCCGCTAGCAATGCAGACGTCGAATTCCGGGCTGCGGAGCTCGTCCATGAACTTTTCGAACGGGCCGACGTAATCGAGAGCGGAAGTTTCCGGCACGTCACGACCGTCGAGGAGGATGTGCACGCGGACCTTCTTGAGGCCTTCCTTCTTGGCCTGGGCGACCATGGCCTTGAGGTGGCTGATGTTGGAGTGGACGTTACCGTCGCTGAAGAGGCCGATGAAGTGGAGCACGGAACCGTGGTCACGCACGTTCGCGGCAATTTCCTTCCAGGCGTCGCGGCCGAAGATGTCGCCGGAGACGATGGCGTCTTGCACGAGGGCGGCGCCCTGGTTGTACACCTGGCCGGCACCGATAGCGTTGTGGCCCACTTCGGAGTTACCCATGTCTTCGTTGGTCGGCATACCCACGGCGCGGCCGTGAGCCTTCAGGAGCACGTTCGGGTACCCATCACGATGGTTACGACCGGACCCTTGATGCCGGGGAAATTGGAAAGCTTCTTGAGCATGTTGTGTCTCCTTGTGCGGAGGCCCTGTATTTGGCCTCTGAGATTAAATCCGAGCACAAATTTAGAAAACATCGGGGCCTTTCGGCTCCGAATTTTCCGGAGACACGACAATATGGCGCGCTACTTTTTCTTTCCCTGGTTGGCGACGGCTTCCATCTTGGCCTTGAGCGCTTCCTGGTCGCCAAGATAGTAGTGCTTGACTGGGTTCAGATTGTCATCGAACTCGTAGACGAGCGGGGTTGCGGTCGGGATGTTCAGGCCGAGAACTTCTTCCTTGCTCATCTTGTCTAGGTACATCACCAGGGCGCGCAGGGAATTGCCGTGCGCCGCGATTACGATACGCTTGCCGGCCTTCATTTGAGGCTTGATTTCTTCGAGGTAGTAGGGGATTACGCGAGCAATTGTCGTTTCGAGGCTTTCGTTCTGCGGAAGGAACGATTCGTCTACATCGCGGTACATGGCCTGTTTCTTTGCGCTGCGCTCATCGTCATCGGCGAGTACGGGCGGCTTGATATCGAAGGAACGGCGCCAAATCTTTACCTGCTCTTCACCGAATTTCTCGGCGGCTTCGGACTTGTTCTTGCCCTGCAGGTCTCCGTAGTGGCGCTCATTCAGCTTCCAGTTCTTTACGACGGGGAGCCAAGCGCGGTCCATCTCGTCGAGCATGTGGTTCAGCGTATGGATGGCGCGTTTCAGATAAGAGGTGTAGCAGAGGTCGAAGTCGTAGCCTTCCGCCTTCAAAAGCTGGCCTGCTGCTGCCGCTTCTTCGTGGCCCTTTTCGCTCAGGTCGACGTCCATCCAGCCGGTAAAGAGGTTCTTCTTGTTCCATTCGCTTTCGCCGTGGCGGACCAGTACAAGTTTAATCATGAGGTTTCTCCTATTTTATTGTTTCTTACGAAGCAAAAAATAGAAAAAATTTGGCTTAAATTAGACTTGTCTAATAAAATTAGGTTGATTTAATAAAAATGTGAGAAAACTGTCTTTTCTCCTCAAATAAAAAAGAGTCCTCCCGCAGGGGAGGGCTCTCGTAATGTTTTGTCGATTTCGGCTACTTGTAGTAGATGAACGAAAGCGTGCCCTTAGTGGCAGATTCGAACATGGCCTTGCGGACCATCATCGGGTAGTGCTTGCCGTCTGCCGTAATTATGTTCAGCCAGAGTCCGCTAGACAGGACATCGTTGAACGCGAAGGACTTCTTGAAGTCTTCCAGGCAAATCGGATCCTTAGTCGGGGAGAGACCGGTGATCTGGTTGCTTTCTTCGTAGACGGTCACGCCTGCGCCCGGAACAAGGGTTACCTCATTGCCGGCAAACGAGACAGAAATATGCGGATTGTCGGCAAGGCCGGTTTCGAAGTTGATTGAGGTCTTGCTGGTACCAAGGCTGTTCGAAAGAGTATCTTCGTGTGCCGTTACCGGAGTGCAGACGGCTACAGCGGAAGAAGAGGATTCGGGCTGCTGCTGAGTCTGGCATTCAGATTCGGGGCGAGTGAACTTGAGCGTGTCGATGACGGTCGTGTACTTCGAAGTCTTCAGGCCCTCTTCCTTGTTGCTCGCGAAGATGGAAATGTAGAGCTGGAATTCACCGCAGCTGCTGAGTTCGGAGAATTCGAGATATTTCTGTGTGAAGGAAACCATCTCGGCCGGGAATACGACGCCGTCGAGGTTGATGTTCACCGGTTCCCTGTAAACCTTACCATCGACTGTCCTGCCCACATCGAACTTCACGCTGTCGATGGAGGTCTTGACGTTTGCCGTATAGGGTTCGGATTCGTCAACGAAATCAGGATCGAGCTTGATAACGCCACCGAGGGAGCCGCGCATGCCGTTGGTGCCGGACATCACGGTAATCTTGAGACCGTTCACGATAACCGGGGAAAGGTCCGATTCCTTGGGAATATCGAGCTCTTTTTGCTTGTTACCATCTTTATCGACGGGACCATTGACGCTTTCGTTGTCCCCGCCACAAGCGAACAAACCATAAGATGCTGCGGCGATAGCCGAACCGATGAGAATCTTTTTGAAGTTCATGAGAGTACCTCTAATCTGTTTTTATTGAAAATAATCAAAAATAAGCTAAAAAGCAAAGGTTTTAAGCGAAAAAACTGCGAAATTTCGGAAACATGGTGCCTAAATTACCCTTTTTTGCCTCTTTTATGAAACGCCGGAGCTCGGGTGCCTATCCGAGCCTTTCGGTGAGCCGGGTGAAACGTCTCACGCTCCTGGTATTGCGTACGGCGGTGGCGAATGCCCCGGGGGCGGAAAGTACCCAGACATGGCCCTTGGCTCGGGTTATCGCCGTGTAGACAAGGTTCCTCTGGAGCATCATGTAGTGGCTCGAATCGAGGATGACGATGACGGCAGGGTATTCGCTTCCCTGGCTTTTGTGGATGGTCGACGCGTAGGCGAGGGTGAGCTGTTCCAGTTCGTCGCCCTCGTACTCGACCGTCTTGTCGTCGTAGAATACGGTGACCTTGTCGTCGTCCTTGCGCACCTTGAATATTATGCCTACGTCGCCGTTGAATACGTTCTTGTCGTAGTTGTTCTTTATCTGCATCACCTTGTCGCCGTCGCTCCAGCCGACCCCCATAATCCTGTGGCGTGTCTTGCCGGGGTTCTGCAGTTCCTGCAAAAAACTGTTGAGCTCGAAAATGCCGAGGGGGCCCTTGCGCATCGGGGTGAGAATCTGCAGGTCGGTTTTTTGGTCGATGTCGAGCTTGGAACGCACGCCTTTCTCCAGCAACTCGCGGAGGATGCTTTTGGCCTGCTCGGGTTCCTCGAACGGGATGAAATGGAAGTTCGGGCCGTCGATGGGCGAAGGGACGATTCCCTGGTTTATCTTCGAGGCCTTGTCGGCGATGTCGTTGCCGCCCGCCTGCCGGAATATGTGCTGCAGGCGTGTCGTCGGGATTCTCGGGCAGCGGATGAGGTCGTTCAGCACGTTGCCGGGCCCCACGCTCGGGAGCTGGTCCGCGTCGCCCACGAGTACGATGCGTGTCTTGGCGTGAATCGCCTCGAACAGGGCTGCGGCAAGCCAGGTATCGACCATGCTGAACTCGTCGATGATGAGCAGGTCGCAGGGGAGCTTGTTCTCGACATTGCGGTTGAATTTCTTTGTCGCGGGATCCATCTCGAGCATGCGGTGGATGGTGCGCGCCTTTATGCCGCAGAGGTCGCTCATGCGCTTGGCCGCACGGCCCGTGGGAGCGGCCAGGAATACGCTCTCGTCCATCTTCTGCGCGAGGTGGAGGATGCCTTTCAAAATGGTCGTCTTGCCGGTGCCGGGCCCGCCTGTGATGATGGAGATGCGGTAGGCGAGCGCCATCTCGATGGCCTTCCTTTGCATGGGGTCGAAGGCGAACTTGTGCTCGTGTTCCCAGTCCATGAGCGAGCGTTCGAAGCCCGCGGTCGGGAGCGCGTTGCCTGCGAGCCGGTACAGGATGTTGTCTGCGATGCTCTGTTCGGCGCGGAACAGTGGCGGGTAGAAACAGTCGTCGTCGACGCGGCGGATGCGTTCGCGTTCGCACAGGTCGTCGAATTGCCGGATAAGCCCGTAGACGGCATCGTTGTCTTCCATGGGAATGCGCAACATCCGGAAAGTCTTTTCGAGAAGGATGTCCTTGGGCAAGTAGACGTGGCCTTCGTTGAAGCTGGATTCCTGCAGTACGTACAGGAGGGCCGATTGCAGGCGCTTGGGACTGTCCTTCGGGACTCCCACCTTCATCGCGATTTCATCGGCCTTCAAGAAGCCGATCCCCCAGATTTCTTCACAGAGCAGGTAGGGATTCTCGGTGATGCGCGCGATAGTCTCTTGCCCGAACTGGTTCCAGAGTTTCTTTGCGACACTGCCCGCAATTCCGTGGCCGTACAGGAACAGCATCGTTTCCCTGCTGTGGCGGTTCAGTTGCCAGGCGGCGAGGAAGGCTTCGACCTTCTTGGCGGTGATGCCCTTGATTTTTGCCTTGCGGAAAATGTCTGGATGGTTGTCGAGGATGTCGGCAGTATCTTCGCCGAATACCTTCACGATTGCTTCTGCCGTCTTGGGGCCGATTCCCTTGAAAAGCCCAGAGCCGAGGTACTCGGTGATGTTTTCGCTTTCCGCTTCGACGATTGAGAACGAGGTGCACTTGAATTGCTTGCCGTACTTGGGGTGATACCCCCAATCGCCTTCCATCTTGAGCGATTCTCCCTGCCTTAAATCGGGAAAAGTCCCCGTTACGACAACGGGGGCTTTTTCGTCTTTCACAATCACACGGAATACGGAGAATCCGCTGTCCGGGCTGTGGAAGGTAACGTTCTTGATGGTTCCTTCGAGTTGCATCCGGGAGGCTTGCGCTCCTTAATCGGGTTCGTAGTCGTTCTTTTCGTCGATAGAGCTATCCCACTTGTCCGGGTCGAAATCCTTCCTGGAGGCGAGCTTCTTGCCGCGCAGGCACAGGAGCGCACCGAGGATGGCTGCATTTTCGATGGCGAGCACGAGGGCGGTCTTGTAGTCGAGACCGAAGCCCAGCGGAGCCCCCTTCAGGTTCTCGGGGCTAACCCACAGGATGTAATCGAAGCAGATGAACGCCATGAACATGCAGGGAATGAGCGTAATCAGGTAGTTCTTCTTTTTGCTGCGGAGGTACACGGTTGCAACGCACAGGCTGCAAACGGCCATGAGCTGGTTACTCCAGCTGAAGTAGTTCCACAGGATGTTGAAGCCTTGCGGGTTCAGGTTGCTCCAGAAGATGAGCACGAGGCAGATGGCGAACATCGGGACTGTGAGCAGCAAGCGCTTCTTCGGGTCGGCCTGGTCGATGCCGAAGAGTTCAGAAATCGTGAGGCGGAGGCTGCGGAGGCTCGTGTCGCCGCTCGTTACCGCAAGGATAATGACGCCCACCACCACGAGGATGGAAATCGGGGCGAACGGGATGACGGTCGAGACGAGGACGCTCAATACTTTCACGCCGCCGGCTGCCATGAGTTCGGGTTGCATGTGGTAGATGAACATACCGCCGGCAGCCCAGATCATGCCGATAAGGCCTTCGATAATCATCATGCCGTAGAACGTCTGGCGGCCAGTCTTTTCGGTCACTTCGGTGCGGGCCACTAGCGGGCTCTGCGTGCTGTGGAAACCGCTGATGATGCCGCAGGCAATAGTCACGAAGAGCATCGGGATGATGGGCTGGTGTGCCGGATGCTGCGTGAAGTTCGAGGCGATGTCGCTGAGGTTGAATTCGTCAAGCACATTCAGGTGCGGGGCGATACCGATCATGATGCCGAGAGAGGCAAGGATGAGCATGCCGCCGAAAATCGGGTAGATGCGACCGATAATCTTGTCGATGGGGAAGAATGTGCTCACGAAGTAGTAGGTGAAAATCACGCCGACCGCAATCCAGAAGAGCGTGGGGGATACTGCGCTGCCCGCGATGATGGGCGTGTTGATGAGCTGCGCCGGAGTGTTGGTGAACACGGCTCCCACGAGGATGAGGGCCACCGAGATGAGGGCCATCACCACCTTCGAGGGACCCTTGCCTAGGAACTTGCGCGAAAGTGCCGGCACGTTGTAGCCGTTGTTGCGCATGCTGATCATGCCGCTGAAGTAGTCGTGCACGGCCCCGCCAAGCACGTTGCCGATGGGGAGGATGATGAACACGATGGCACCGAACTTGATGCCGAGTATCACGCCGATGACGGGGCCGATACCTGCAATGTTCAGCAACTGGATGAGCATGTTCTTCCAGTGCTTCATCGGGACGCGGTCAACGCCGTCCGGGTTGGCGAGTGCCGGAGTCTTGCGGTCGTCAGGGCCGAAGACATGTTCGACAAACTTTCCGTAGGTAAAGTATCCGCCGATTCATGTTATGCCTTCTTTTTAGTTGTTAATCAATGGTTTTGCTGCTTTGAGATTCGTGTTTGTCATCCCCGCCTTGAGCGGGGATCTCCATTATTCATTTTCAGCGCTTTCCTCGGCAGGTGCTTCGTCAGCAGCGGGTTCCGTTTCCTGGTCCAGTTCCTGCTGGGCTTCTGCACTTTCGGTTTCTGTAGCAGCGTTCTTTTCTGAAGGTTCTTCTGCCTTTACTTCTTTCTTCGCGCCGCGTACGTAGCCCTTGTCCTTCGCTATTTCGTCGGGAGTCTTGTCTTCGCCGAATTGTTGACGCAGGTAGAGTACGTTCGTCGTGAAGCTCGACTTGCCCGCATAATCGAATCCGATGACCGGGTGGTATGTCTTGCCGAGCTGGAAGGCGAGTGCGAGGCCGAACTTGAATCCGCAATTTCCGTTGACCGAAATGTTCGGGTTGACGTAGTACATGTTCGGATTGGCGGTCTGTTCGAGATGCCCGGAGGCCTTCATTGTTGCCGACTGGTAGCCGAGGGTCATCATGACTTCGAAGAAGTTGAAGGGCTTGTATCCGATGACCACGTCAAATGTCGTTGCGCCTACGTCGAGATCGAGTTGCCCTGTGTAATCCTTGGGCCTGTAGCTGATGCTGCTGGAGTTGTAGCCGAAAACGAGGCTCACGTCGAGCCCTTGTGCCGCCTTTGGGAGCATGTACTGGAACCACCTGCCGAAACTGTACTGCAGGCCGAAACCAATCAGGCTAAATCCGCGCAGTTCGCTGATAGGGGGGAGCCACATTCCGCGGAGCACGACCCTTGCGTGGAACATGCTTACGCCCAGCTGTATGTAGGGATATGTGAAAACGCTGAGACCGTTCAGGGTTTCATTACCGTAAATGCTCAATCCGGCCGGATCGGTGAACGGGTCCCATTTGTCACCGAAGATTGTCGGAACTTCGGTCGGTTGGCCGAGCATGTTGTTCTCTGTGAAGGTGCGGTCTTCGCTGTTGATGGGGATGAGCGCTATGGGCAAACCGAATTCGAACGCGAGGCTCTGCGGCACGTTTGCGCTTACGTACCAGTTGCTATTGAGTACATTGCCCAAATTCTCGATGATGGGCTTTACGTAACCGGGACGGTTGAAGGGTGCCGCCGCGCCAGGTCTATCTTCGAAGGCGGCGATGGTTTCATAGATGGTGGCCCAGCCGTTTTCGTCCTTTGCGGTTGCGAAAGAGGTTGCCCCTATCAGAAATGCGAATGTGAGTTTGGCTAGCGTTTTCATACGCTGCCAAATATAGAAAATCAGGAAACTGGACGCGCCCTAGAATCGGATTTGCACGGCCACACCGGCGAAGAAGAATGTCTGCCACATGTACGAATCGAGGTCGCAAAGTCCGCACGCTTCGGTGTAGACGTTCCTGAACCAGTTTTCGTAAACTTTGACATACGGGACGATTGCCAGATGGTCGAAAATGTAGTATTTCACATTTGCGACAAGCCCGAGGGACGAACCCATGAATTCGGATTCGCTGGCCTCGCCGTCGATGTATGCAGTGTTTTCGGTGGTAAGCGTGGTGTAGGAATATGAAACGCCGATACCAATCTGGAAGTCTTCGGGCCACAGGAAGTTGTACAGGAATTCCATGCTGATTCGCCAGTAAAGGCTGTTGCCCGTGACCGATTCGTCAGGGAACCCGTAAATATCCTGTTCCGAATCCCAAATCTGGAAGTTGAAGGCGAAGGTGAATTCGCGGACGTTCACGCCGAGGGTAAAATCCGGGCTTGCGAATACGCCCAGATCGGGCGCGTGGATTTTCTGCGTACGGCCGGTAGTATCCGTCATCGAAAGTACGCGCTCGTTCATGTCGCCGGTACTTGCGAACATGCCGAAGCCCGCACTGAAGAAAAACCTGCGCGGCCATTCCCCTTCGGCGAATGCGGAATGTGCCGTGAAAAGTAACGCCAAGATGATGAGCAGTCGTTTCATGGTAACCTCGGGTTTCTAGTAGCCCGCCCATTCTGCGGCGATGGATGGGCTTGCCTTGCGGATGGCGGCTTCTTCGGGCGAATCTTTGGCAGGGGTGATGTCCCCGCTTTCGATGCGCGATTTGATTTCGTCGAATGTCTTAGGGGGAATCGAGGCGGGACTGTTGTCTCCGACGACCTTGCAGGGGGCGCCTTCGGATTCCTTCGCCTTGTCCTTTACCGGTGTGTACTCGCGGGCAGCGGGCACCGTGTAGAACTTGTCTTCTTCGGGGCACCATGCGGTAAGGCATTTGCCGTAGACGCATCCGGAGTCGAGCCCGATGAACCCGGGGATGTTCACGAATCCCTTCTTGGCCCAGTGCCCGAACACGACGGTCTTTTCCCATTTAACTTGTTCGAACCAGGGCCTGTCATTCCACTTACGGATGGAAAGCAGAACTTCGGGGCTCATGTCCTCGAGACGCTTTTTGCCGGGCTCGAGGCCCGCGTGTACGAGGAGGGCGTGCGGGGTGTCGCGCCAGAGGGGCCAGGTCTTCACCGTATCGCGGATGAACTCCCAGTCTTCCAGGGGGAGCGCCTTGAAGCGCTTGCGCTGCTTTTCGGTCCAGGTGCTTTCGGGGTTTTCCATCGAACGGATCAGGTGCTCTTCGTGGTTCCCGCGCACGGTAAGGATCCCGAGGTCGATGACGGTGCGCATGGCACGCATCATGTCGGGGCCCTTGTTGATGATGTCGCCGGTTTGGTACAAAGTATCGCTTCCGCGTACAAAGCCGAATGCATCGATGATGCGCTCGAGTTCGTCGGCACAGCCATGTACATCGCCTATGTAAAGAGTTCGGCTCACCTCACACTTCTCACTTCACATTTCACACTGTTATAGGTGCACTGCTTGCCGCAACTTGTTCAGTTCGTTTGCGGTGAGTTCGCGGAATTCACCCGCAGGCAAGTCGCCCAGCTGGATGTGGCTGTAGCTCACGCGCTTCAGATCACGGATCTCGTAACCGACGGCGCGCATCATGCGGCGGATTTCGCGGTTCTTGCCTTCGATGAGCACAAGTTCCACAAATCCGTTCTCGAGATACACATCGGTCGCGAATGCAATTTCTTCTTCGGCGTCCGGATCTTCGGGGTCGCGGATGTCCACTCCGTCAACAAGCTTCTGCGCGGCAGCTTCGCTAAGCGGGCGCGTCGTCCACACGTAGTAACTGCGGGGGATTTCATAGCTCGGGTGCGTTAGCCGGTGCAGCAGTTCCCCGTCATCGGTAAACAGCAGGAGCCCGCGGCTCTGCAGGTCGAGCCTCCCTACATACTTGAAGGAGGCGTACCCCGGCGGCAGGTAATCATAGACGGTGCGTCGCCCCTGCGGGTCGTCCTTGGTACACACGCATCCTGCGGGCTTGTGGAACATGATGACTTTCGTCTTCTTCGGGAGCTTTGCCGTTTTCCCGTCGACCTTGACTTCGTCGGTGTTCTCGTCGACCTGGTGTCCCATGTCGGTGACGGTCTCGCCGTTCACCTGCACGCGACCTTCCGATACGAGAGCGTCTGCAGCGCGACGGCTCGCGATTCCACAAAGGGATATGAATTTGTTGATGCGCATCATGTGATGTTCTTCAGTAAAAATTTTTTGCCTAGTCTTCTTCGCCGTCCATCTGGATCTTGAGTTCCTTCAACTTTCTCCAGAGGGTGGCGCGGCTAATTCCGAGCCGCTTGCAGACTTCGGTCTTGTTGTTCTTGCAGACGCTCAGGGCATGCAGTATGTGCCGGCGTTCCATTTCTTCGAGCGAAATGATGTCGTCGCTTTCTGCGGGTTCGCCAGATGCTTTCGCGGGTGCCTCCGTACTGCCGGTCTCGAATCCCGGGAGCAGGTGCGGTTCGGGTTCACCTTCCTTGATATGCGGGATGGCGACCGTCTTTTCGCGGGCTTCTTCCTGCACGTTTTCGGGCAGGTCCTCGAGCCGCAGTACACCGCCTTCCGAAAGCACAATCGCATGTTCGATGATGTTCTCGAGTTCGCGGATGTTTCCCGGGTAGGGGTACTTCGTAAGCGCGTACTGTGCCGCAGGTTCCACGTTGGTGATGTCCTTCCCGTGGGTCTCCTTGTACTTCAAGATGAAGTAGCGGATAAGTGTGGGAATTACGGGCTTGCGTTCGCGCAGCGGCGGGAGCGTCAGGTGGAATGTGTTGAGGCGGTAGAAAAGGTCTTCGCGGAATTCGCCCTTGAGCATGGACGCCTGCAGGTCGCGGTTCGTTGCCGCGATGATGCGGATGTCGAGGTAACGCGCCTCGGTTTCGCCCACGCGGCGGATTTCGTGACTTTGTAAGAATCTTAACAGTTTCACCTGCGTTGCAGGCGAAAGCTCGCCGACTTCGTCCAGGAACAGCGTTCCCCTGTTGGCGGCCTCGAACAGGCCCTTCTTGTCGGCGGTGGAACCCGTGTACGAGCCCTTTTTCGCGCCGAAGAGTTCACTTTCGACCAGGTTTTCAGGTATGGCCCCGCAGTTGACCGCGATAAACGGTTCGGCGGAGCGCTGGCTGTAGCGGTGTATGATGTTCGCGAGGAATTCCTTGCCCGAACCGGATTCGCCGGTGATGAGCACGGTACTTGTCGTGGGGGCAATCTTGTAGACTGTTCTGAGGATTTTCCTCATTTCGGGCGTGTCGCCCAACAGGCTGTCGAGCACCTGCGATTCCATCAGCTGGTGCGTGGACTTGTTCTGCCTTAATGTCTGGATTTTTTTTGCGGTGTCTTCGAGCTGGGTAACCGTTGTCGGCTTCATCAAGAAGCTGTTCGCCCCGCGGTTGATCGCGCTGGTGGCGCCCGGCCAGTTCTTGTTGTCGCAAAGGATGAAGATTTCGATGTTCGGGTCTTTTTCCTTGAGGAAACTGACGAGGTCCATGTTGTCGAAGGTAAGAAACGGTACTTCGATAAAAGCAAGGTCTATCGAATTGTTTTTTACCAGGGGCATCAATTTGTCCTTGTCGTTACAGAGCGTAAGCTCTGTATCGTCCAAGGCCCAGGAACGTCGAATGTCGCTGATAAAGTCCTTGTCGGAATCAGCAATCAGTATGTTCATCGGCATGAATTACTGATGGTTCTTGATGATTTCATCAACCTTTTCGCGGAACTGCTGGATATCGATGGGCTTGTTGAACGTGACAGCCACATCGAAGTGCTTTGCCGTCAACAGGTAGTCGTCTGCTGCGGTACGGCCGCCGGCGCTCACTGCGATAGTCCTGTCGCTCATACCCATGCGGCGCAGGTCAAGAATGACTTCGTAGCCATCCACGTCCGGCATGATGATGTCGGTAACGATGACATCGTACTTCTTGTTCTGGTAGAGGGCCTTTGCCTCCCTGCCGTTGCTTGCTGTTTCCACTTCGTAACCCTTGACTTCAAGGGCGGTCTTCATCATCAAGTTGAACTGTTCGTCGTCATCAATAATCAAGATAGTGGCCATTATGCATCCTCCGTTTTTTCGGTTGCTAAATCCCAATATAGATTAAATTGAGTGCCTTCACCGAGGGTCGTATGCACGGTGAAATGCGCATTACTGTCTTTTAGCAGCCTTAGGGCCGATGTTAGGCCCAAACCAAGGCCTTCTCCAGGCGCTTTTGTGGTGAAAAACGGCGAAAAAATGCGTTCCAGGGTTCCTGAATCGATTCCGGTACCCGTGTCTGCGATGGTGAATTTCGCATAAACTCCCGGTTCGATGGTCTCGGAGAAGGGGAGCACGAGCTTCTTTTCAAGCTCGGTACGTTCGAGCTTGAATGTGAGCGTACCGCCGGTATCCTTCATGGCGAATATGGCGTTGTTCGCGAGGTTGCTCAAAATCCTGTCCAAGGCCGCCGGTAGGCACTTTATCTTCAGGTCCTTGTCGATATTTTCGGTCGAGATGTGGATGTTCGAGGGGAGCGTGAGCTGCACCTTCTTTACGACGTCTTCGATAATCAGGAACGGAGAGAACACCATCGGTTTCGGGGCGATGGAGGCCTCGTTCCGGATGGCACTCAGGAGCTGGTTCACGGAGTCCTTTGCCTTGTTCGCTGCCTTGTTTGCTTCGTCGATGAGTTCTGCGGCCCTCGCGATGGTCTTCGCCTTCTTCTCGGGAATGTCGTCTGTCGGGACGCTCCGGAGGGTTTCTTGCGCCAGTTCGCAGAAGCCGATTTGCGCTCCGATACTGTTCTTGTAGTCGTGCGCGAAACCGCCGAGCATCGTTCCCAGGTCTTCGAGGCGCGAATGGATGCGCTTCTGTTCGCTCAACAGGTCGCGTTCCCTTTCGAGACGCTTTTGCTCGGTGATGTCCTGCTTTAGCCCGATAATCTTGTACGGTTTCTTTTCGGCAATAATCGGGATGAACTGCTCGTTGTATATGTATACGGTCTTGTTGTTGAAGATGAGGTTGTTGGCTTCGTCTTCGGAAATCTTTTCGTGGTGGTCGTTCTCGTAGGTGGTGCAGATGTTCGAAACGCCGCTGTTCCTTGCCTGCTTTTCGCGGTCCGTGATGGATTCGGAACTGTCGGTCGTCTGGACCAGGTTCCCGCGGCTCTTGATGTCCATGATGTTCTGCGTCGTGTACACGCCCTGCTCGTTCTTGGACCAGAACTGGAACGGGAGCGCGTTGATGAGCGTCGAACTGAAGTTGCTCTGCTCCTTGAATTTCTTTTCGGAATTGTCGAGGCGGTCCTGGTAGCGGATGAGGTCCTTCTTGTAGTCGGCGAATTGGCGGTTGAGCGTCTTGATGCGCTGCTGGTAGAACAGGGAGTTCGTCTGGTCGCTCAGAAGCAGCAACCACATGTACGTGGTGAGCGTGGTGCGGTACTTGAACAGCGATACGCAGAAGGAATGCAGCTCGTCGTTGATCTGCACCTTCATGTTTTCCATGAGGATTTCGTTCTCGAATTTCAGGTTCGGGATGAAATCGCGGATGTGGTGCATTTTCATTTCGCTGTCCGACTTGCGGAACAGGAGCTGCGCCGAGGGGTTGCTCGAGCTGATCTTGCCGTCGGACTGGAACGTGAATATGCAGTCGCTCAGCTGGTTAAACAGGCTCTTCATGAGCCAGTGCGAACTTTTGTTCTTGAACGAAATCGATGTGAAATACTGCCCGCAGAGAATGGCGAGGAATATGGTGGCGTACTGGTTCCATTGCAGGAACAGCGGGTGCCTCCCGTTGATGTTGAAATCGCATGAAATAGGTATTAGGAAGTCGAAGATGAATGCTAGCGTGGTAAAGAAGATGAAGGTCCCTGCCATGTAGAGATTTATCTGCGCCGCATCCTTGTCTCCGGTTTGTAACGTCTTGCTTAAAAGCTTGTATATGGTGAGGATAAGTTCGGGTAATACGTACACGAAGAAGAGGATTGCATAAATCTTGAAGTAGGGATGGTCATGGAAGGGCATGTAGCCGAAGATCGTGAATTCGGTGAACAGCGATTCCTTCAGGCAGAATATGAGCGTGACGACGGCGACATTGAGTGTGCCGACGGCGTTAAGCAGTCTCCAGAAGTTCAGACGCTTGAAATGGAGCGCATGTTCGGCAATATGGTAGATGGCGTTACCGGTCTGGATCCAGGCGACGGCCTGCAGGCCGAAGATGATTTTCGCGGAGGTCCCGAAATCGGGACCGCTGAAGAACAGGCTTCCGACAAGGCTCAGCGTGTTCCAGTAGATGCAGATGAGCATCAGCTGGTAGATGGCCTTGGGAAACTGCCTGATTCCGGTCTTTTTCCCCAGGATGTAGGGGAGGAAGAACGTGAGCAGTAGAGCCCATGCAGAAAGAGCCGTGGTGATTGGCGAATTGGAATACAGAATCTCTTGCATATCTTCTAGAAACTTATATAAAATTTATTGAAAAAGAAAAGTCCCGCTTGCGGCGGGACTGAAGAAATTGCCCTGATGTCTACTTCTTACGTCGGATACCGAATGATTCGGTTTTTTCGTAGGAATCAGACGAGTCGAATCGTTTCCTTGTTTTTTCGTCGAGGTTGGGATTGGGGTTGAACTTGCAATCCAGTAACGCCTTGTAGATGTAGGCTCCAGTACCGACTGCCCTGCCCTTGCTCGAACGGACCCCGCCCTTCGGAGCGTTGACCCATTCCACTAGGAACGTCACCTTGTTGTTTGTGGAAAGGTAGGCGTCGGAATCTACGATGAACGAACCGGAAAGCTTGTTTACGAAGTTGCCCATATTCGTGTAGATGGGTATGTTGTACTTGAACTGCATGCTCCTCCAGTAGGGAGCCTGGTTAAGGGCGCCACCGCGAGGAATAGTCATGTCCATGGTCCAGACAATACCATTGAGTGGAGTCTGCGTTGTGTCGATGCCTGTCTGCACGATAGTCTCATTTTCGATGCGGTCGAGTTTGTGGCTAATCGGGTTCACAATGTATATGTTAATCGTCTTGTTGCTCGGATTGAGGGACGGATTTGCGGCAGAAATGGTCGTTACCGGATTCTGCAGATGTACATCGAACTTGATTTTCGGGTTGCCATCACCACCGATTGTGACCTTGGGGTTGTTCTCTGCCGGCATGTTGCCGCTTAAATCGGTAAAGACGCTGGCAGCCTTCGGGGCAAGATTGATGCGGTCTCCTTCCATGACGGCGGCCGCATCGTCGGGCTTGAAGAGGGCGTTGAGAGTCGTCATGCCATTAGAAAGGTTCCACATGTTGAGATCCGTTTTGCTGATGCTCATGTTGCTGCGCTCACGCACGTACAGGAAGGCCGAGGAATCTACGACGGTAACCGGCTCGCTTATGTAGACGGTAAGAATTTCGTATGTCGTCGAAGACAGGTCTGCCGACGTGAATACGGGACCCGCGAGGTCTTCTGCAATTGTGGATTCTGTTTCGTATGCGGCACCGTCACCAAGATGCTCTAAGACAAGACCTGCGCCTACGAGATCCTTTCCGTTCAGGGTTCCCTCGTAGTTGCCGTTGGTGTTGCCCAGCGAGAATGGTACCGGAAGGTCGATCGAACTGGACATCTGGTCGGCATTCAGCTGGAATTGCGCCTTACGCACGATGAGTGTTTCGGGATAGGCGCTACCGAAAATGATGGAAAGCGAGTCAGGATAGTGCTTCTGGTCGACTGTCTGCGCGAACTTGATTTCGATATGTTCGGCAAGGCCGTCTTCGTCCTTGTCCGCAATGCTTGCGTAGGTCATGGGAATCGGGCGAAGTTTCAGGAGTACGTCCACGACCTTCGGGGCGCAAGGTCCGATGCCGTTTCCGGCGAGGTCCTTGATGGTCGCCGTCGGGGCGAGTTCGGCCTTCATGCCTTCCTGCACGAGCGAACCTCCGCCTGCGTCAAAGTCGATTTCGAATTCCCAGATGTTGTGGGCTTCGTTGTAGAGCTTTACGCCCTTCACGTTGACTGCGACATCGGCGGAATTCAAGCGCAGCGGCCATTCAGGAGCGGGTTCCTTTACAGGTTCGCTGAACTGGATGTAGACGAGGTCGCTTGTTGCGCTAGGAAGCTTTTCGAGTACAGACACGGATACGAGCGTGGGCGGTACACCATCCTTGTAGAAGTCTGCGGCTTCTTTCTTGCCGTTCTTGGTGTTGCTCACGAGGGTGATGCTTCCTTCGGGATTCGTATTCATCGTGGCTCCCGTGAGGTTTGCTCCGACGACCAGATTCCTGCCGTTCTGCGAGATTACATTGGTGCTCGTAATGGTGTCGCCATCGTAAATGTACTTGATGGAATTGAACGACTGGTTTTCTGCCGCCATGTATTCGTTCGAAAGTGTAATTTCGAAGGCGTCAGGAATGTCGTCGCAGTCGGTGTCGACCATCTTCGCGTTGTCGATGATGGGCCAGGGCGGCAGGTCTTCGATAATAAGCACTGCAGTTGCGGGAACATAGTTGATCTTGGAAGAATTGTTTCCGACAGCCTTGAGTATGGTCGTGGTCGCCTTGTCCGAACTCAGGTAGAACGTCGCCACGCCCTTGATGATGTCGATTTTTTCGACAGGCGTCGTGGAGGTGGGCGAGGTGTAGAACTTCGCAAAACCGGATTCCGAAGAAAGCAGAACGCTAATCGGGTCGGTCTGGAGGCGAATCATGTTGGTGTCGAGCAACTGCAAGTGAACTTCGACCATCCTGCCTGTGTAGACCCGTATGGTATCGACTGTGGTGATGTGTACCGTGTCGACGGTGAACTTGAGGTTGCGAATTTCCGGCGGGGTCAGGATCGTGTCGACTTCCACGTTACTGCGGACAACGGCACAGGCGCAGTCGTAGCTACCGGAACTGTTTGCTGCATGGTTATGCCAGCTGACCCATTCCTTGTAGTTGTTGCCGTAGTCAAGGGTTGCGTCGTACTGGAAGAAAATGGAATCCTTGCGAGTGTCGGGAATATAGACGGTATTGTCGAAATAGGAACTGCCGTTCATTTCGAAATCGTCAATCATGCCTGTCGGCGAGACCCTGCTGCCGCCCTTGTAGCGCGCGGTGTATTCTTCCTGTTCAATGGAATATTCCGGGCTTACGAACGGACTTACGAAATTGAGCGATATGGTGCGGAGTACCTGCGGGCCCGATTCCGGAGTGTCGTCGGGGCCGTAGCCGTAGATGTGTCTGCCGTGGTAATACACCGGAACATACGGGTCGCGGGTGAATGCGACAACCTTCACGCCCTTCGAATTCGTTTCGAGCTGAGCAGTTTCTGAGCCGGTAAAGTAGGGGGCCTGCGTGAGGTCGACACCATCGAACTGTTCGGGGGCGTCGTCGCCGGTGTGCGGCCCGAGAGACCAGGATGATGGATCGAAATCTGCGTATGTGGTGCCGTAGGTCCACTTGACTTGGAAGATGATTCGGCCCGAAACGTACAGCTTGCTCTTGATTTTAATAGGCAGGTAGTATTTCGAGGCCCCGTCGAGAGTCATCGGCCCGAACTCGGTTACGGGAGTTCCGACAACGAGACCGGTACCATCGAACACCTGGCCGATATAGCTGACCGGGGCCCCTATAGCTGGGTTGTCGCCTAAATAAAGGCGAAGTTCGAAGTCTTCGAAAACTGTTGTGTCGTTGTTGTCTATTTCAATGATGAAATCGCCACAGTTCTTCCAGTTGTTGCCAGAGCAGTTGGAGGCGTTTTGGTAAGCGCTCGGCTTGATCCACACATCAAGATCGGCGTACACGGCGTGGGTTGACGTGGTGAACGAGTATTCGGTCGCAGAAGTCGTTGCTCCCGAAGATACGGTGAAGTAGTATGTGGTGCCTGCCTGCAGGTTGGTGAGTAGTGCTTCGTGGAAGAGGACTGTGCCGCCTTCTGCTGCTTGCGATTCGGTATAGTTACCGCTTGCTCTACCATAGTTTACGACGCCGTTCATGCGGTCGCTCGACCACCAGTAAATCTTTGCGCTTCTGTGGTCCACCTGGCAGATGGTGACTCCGCTAATCGTTGTGGTCGCGGGTGTCATGGTGAACTGGTACCATTGACCATGGTTGTTGTCAGTCGTCGAGTTGAGCTTCGTGTCCCTGCCTTCCAGGTAGAAGTAGTAGGTCTTGCCCATGGTGAGCCCGGTGAGCGTGACGGCGCCGCCCTTCGACGCGGTTGCCTGCTGCACGGACTTTGTGGCGGATTCATCGGGCGATTCTGCGTAGTATACGGTTACGAGGGCGACTTCGTTCGCATCCCAGCTCACGATGGCTTCGGTATCCGAAATCGGGGTGCCTGCGATGTTGCTGAACAGCGGGCCTTCGTTGTCGGGCGGGAGCGTCTCGGCAAGGCTCTGCGCAGGAATCAAGAGCTGCACGGAGAAGTCGATACAGGTTTCGGTTGCGGTATAGTCGCTCCAGTCTTCAAGCAGTACGGAGGTCGGGGCTGCGCCACCCATGAGGGCACCTCTCGGGCATTGGTACTTGTAAGGCATGCCGCCTGCATTGTAGCCGTCCGGGTTCGCGGCACGGTTATGCGGGTGGTTCGAGTTCTTGTCGCCTGCACCCATCAGGAAGGAAATATCCCACGGGTTCGCACCCAGGTTGTAGTAGATGTTGTCGAGGGCTAAATTCTTGTAGGCGTCCTTTTCGGGGCCCGGGGGCAGGATTTCCGAAAGCATGAAGATGGCGTTTGCCGCACCCATGTTATAGCGGTTGAAACCCCAGCGGCTCGATGTCCAAACGAGGTTGTAGGGGCCGTCGGAGGTGACCTTGCCGAATCGGTTCTCGTAAACCAGGTTGGAACCCTGGGAGCCGTCGTCGGTCAGGCGGCGCAGGCAGTTCGTGGCGCGCTGTATGAGCGTATCGCGTTCCAGTTCGCCCACGTTGTAGGTTTCTGCAGTTTCCTTGTCGGCCAGGATGAGCTTCACGAACGAGAAGAGCACGTAAGAATGGATATTCTCGAAGTCCGTGGGCCATCCACCCGGAGTAAACCCGCTCTTGAGTCCGAGGAAGCCTCCCTTGAAGTACGGGCCTGCATCGTCGGGTTCGTTGTTGTACCCGTAGTTCGTGGAGTTGTCGTTGATTTTCAGGTCCTTGTAGAGGTCGAACTGGTAGGTCGTGTCGCCAGTGGCATACCAGAGGGCGAGTGCCGCGGCAGCCGCGTCGTCAATCATGTTCGTTTCGCTTGTTCCGCCCGGGTAAAATCCGCCGAGTTCGTCGGTGGGCGTGTAGTGTCCGCCGTAGCCGTAGGTTTGCGGTTTCAGGACGTTCTTGTATATATCCTTGGCGGCTTCAGTGAGTTCGTTTGCATAAACGGGGTCGTACGGGTACCAGCCCATGGCAAAGTAGGCGAGTGCTGCCGCGTATACGCCCGAGGCTGTTCCGACACCTTTTGCCACATGGCGGTCAGGGCCGCCCTTGGAGAAGGGTTGAGCATCCTGTTTTTCGGGAACGTCCCAGAAATTGTGGTCTTCACTCCCGACGGCAACGGAGTGGTACATGTCATGTTGGGCAATAAGGCCATCTTCTTTTGATGCCTTGTACAGTTTGTAGATATAGTCGGCGCCGATTTTAGCCTCGTAGAGGAGATCGGGGTAGCCATCCGGTATGGTATCTTCGTAAGTATGTCCGTAACGGTCTTCGGCCTTGTCTCGGTAGACAAGGTAAGTCATGGCCAGCGCATAGGCGGTGTAGCCCAGTGTTTCCGAAACCTTGAAATGGTCACCGCAGTCATGCCAACCTCCGGTAAGGTCGTGCCCGACTTCGGAACCGTCGTGCAGGTGGCAGGGGGCATGCAGGTGGGGGTTGGTGTTGCCGCAGCGCTGGATGCCGAAGAACTTGAGCGAATTCTCGAAGACGGCGTTGAAGATGGAGGGGTGTACGTGGAACGTGGCCGAAGTATCGTGTCCGTTCACGATGAAATATTCACCGATGGCGGTGAGGTTCGTGAAATCGGCCTTGTAGAGCTTTTCCGTTGCATTGCTTGTCGAATCGTTTTTTCCGAATTGGTAAACTCTTTCAAGCGAGTTGAAGGCTCCGTTCACCCAGATGTTCGGCTTCGGGGCGGATGCAGTGAGAAGAGTAAGACTGGAATTGCCGACGTCGACGACCTGCTTCGTGTTCGCATCAACGATTTTGAAGGTCATGTCCGTGGGATCGGCAACATAGGCGTACTTGTTGTCTTGCGGTCTGAATCCCGCCTGGTTCACACGAATCGGGCGACGATTGTAGACGTTGAGCGAGTCGAGGTACCTGCGGTCGCAATTCTTGCAGGTACGGTCGATTTCCGGGAGTTGTGCCATGGCGTTTACGCACAGCAGTTCTCCCAGAACAAATGATGCCGTCAGCAGTTTTTTCAAATACGTCATTTTCATGTTGCTTGTCCAGTGCTCTGTATTTTATTTTCTCTTGGCCCGCTTGAAGCCGAAGGTCTTCGTGGTGTTGTCGGTCGTCTTGATGACGTCGCCCGTCTCGTAGTCGGGGCCGTCTTCCTGAGT
>CACWNW010000047.1 GCA_902762305.1 Fibrobacter succinogenes
GATGTCGAAGGTGAAAATGGAACCGCCACCGTTCGGGAAGTACTTCTTGTAAAGTTCGTGGTCCGGATGGTTCGGGAGGCTCGGGTGGCTCACGCGGGTTACCTTCGGATGCTTGGTGAGGAACTCGATAACCTTCTTGGTATTTTCCACATGACGATCCAAGCGGAGAGAAAGCGTTTCGACACCCTGCAACAGGAGGAATGCGTTGAACGGAGAAATGGCTGCACCTTCGTCGCGGAGGAGAATCGTGCGGACGTAGATCACGTAAGCAGCTGCGCCCGTCGCGGTGAAAGGAATACCGTAGCTCGGGTTCACTTCGGTGAACTGCGGGAACTTGCCGGATGCAGCCCAGTCGAACTTGCCGCCATCCACGATGATACCGCCGAGAGTCGTGCCGTGGCCACCGATGAACTTGGTTGCGGAATGCACCACGATGTCTGCGCCGTGTTCAAGCGGGCGAATCAGGTACGGAGTACCGAAGGTGTTGTCGATGACCAGCGGAATCTTGTTCTTGTGGGCGATCTGGGCGATAGCGTCGATATCCGGGATGTCGGAATGCGGGTTACCGAGCGTTTCGATAAAGATGAGCTTCGTGTTGTCCTTCACGGCAGCTTCGACAGCCTTCAGGTCGTGCGTATCCACGAAAGTGGTTTCGATACCGAATTCGCGGAGCGTGTGCTGCAGCAGGTTGAAAGTACCGCCGTAAACAGTGCGCTGGGCAACCACGTGATCGCCCTTGCGAGCGAGAGCCGTGATGGCATAAGTAATTGCAGCAGCGCCGGATGCGACAGCCAGGGCGGCAACGCCACCTTCGAGGGCGGCGATACGTTCTTCGAGCACACCCTGAGTGGAGTTGTTGATACGGCCATAAACGTTACCGCCAGCCTTCAGGGCGAAACGGTCAGCAGCATGCTGTGCGTTGTGGAACACGTAAGAAGAGGTCTGGTAAATAGGAACTGCGCGAGAATCGGTTGCGGGGTCTGCCTGTTCCTGGCCAACGTGAATCTGGAGAGTTTCAAAATGGAGCTTGTTCTGTGTCGTCATGATAAAAATTCCTTTTTAGGTTGCAGCGGGCAACCGGGTCCAAAGAGACCCGCGCTCGCTAAAATTTGTTTTGAGATGTCCTTTCGGCTTTTTTTCTAACCTGCAAAGCCTTAAGGACGTAAGACTTTCGGCTAGTTCGTTTTCAGAATGCCTCTCGGCATTCGACAGTCACTTATCATAGGCGCTCCTTCGAATGCTTAGCTTGTAGGCAATAAGATAGAATAAGATTTTCCCGATGTCAAGCCATAAACGCATACTATTTAACTATTGTTTGCTATAGGATTTGACTATAGCCAATATTGTATGAAACGATTACAAATATTCAAAGTTGTAGTAGAGCTCTCAATATTTTTCAACGAAATACGGAGTATTTGAACATATTCCGAATTTTGTTGAAATTTTTGCTGTGAAAACACCCCTAAAAATGCCCCAAAGGCCCTGAAATCATTATCTTATATTTTCACGTACCCCTTTCTCGATATATATTTACACCGATGCCCAAAAACAAGAAAGAACTTTCCGAAGAAGATATCAAGAACCGCTACATTACGCCGGCGTTGAACGCTGTTGGCTGGGCGGCCGAAGATATGCGCATGGAAAAGTACTTTACCGACGGGCGCGTGATTTTTCAGGGTGGCAAGCATGCCCGCAAGCAGGGCAAAAAGGCGGACTATCTGCTTTATTCCGCACCCAATTACCCGATAGCCATTGTTGAGGCGAAGGACAACAACCACCCTGTGGGCGGCGGTTTGCAACAGGCGATGGACTACGCCGAAATTCTCGACATTCCGTTCGCATATAGCAGCAATGGCGACGGCTTTATAGAACACGATTTTTTGACTGGAAAGGAAGTTGAAATTCCGCTGGACAAGTTTCCGACGAGAGAACAACTTCTTGCGCGTTTGCAAGCGAACAAGAAGTTCACCCCGGAACAAGAGACCGTCATCAACCAGCCATACTACTGGGATGCGGACACGCATGCCCCCCGTTACTACCAGCGTATTGCGATCAACCGCACGATTGAGGCGGTCGCGAAAGGCCAGCAGAGAATATTGCTCGTGATGGCGACGGGTACAGGCAAGACCTACACCGCCTTCCAGATTATCGAACGCCTGCACAGGTCCGGCTGCAAAAAGAAAATCCTATACCTAGCAGACCGCAATGTTTTGATTGACCAGACCATGGTCCAAGATTTCAAGCCCTTCAAGAAAATCATGACCAAGATAAAGGGCAAGGAACTGGATTCCAGTTTTGAAATCTACATGGCGCTGTACCAGCAACTGGTTTCTTATGATGAAGGCGTACCTGATCCGTTTACGGAATTCAAGCCTGAATTTTTTGACTTGATTCTGGTGGATGAATGTCATCGCGGCTCTGCAAAAGAAGATTCCGAATGGCGAAAGATTCTGGAGTATTTCAGCGGTGCAACACAGATTGGCATGACGGCGACGCCCAAGGTCAAGAACGGTGCGAACAACCAGGAATATTTTGGCGAACCGATTTTCACGTATTCGTTAAAGCAAGGTATAGAAGATGGTTTCCTTGCTCCGTACCGTGTGACGAACAGTTTCTTGAATGTGGATTTGAAGGGCTGGGCGCCGGAAGGCCCGCAAGAAATTGACCTCTTTGGAAACGTGATTCCGGAACAGCTTTACCAGCGCCCCGATTTTGGCCGCGAACTCGTTATCAAGACACGCCGCGAAGTGGTGGCCCGACGCATTACGCAGATGCTTTACAAGATTGGCCGCATGACCAAGACGATAGTCTTCTGTACCGATGTGGAAGAAGCCGATGCGATGCGCCAACTGCTCGTGACTTTGAATGCCGACATGGTCAAGGAAGATTCCCGCTATGTAATGCGCATTACGGGCGATGACGCCGTGGGCAAAAAGCAACTCGGCAACTTTATCGAACCCGACGAAGCATACCCGGTGGTGGTAACGACATCTGAAATGTTGAGCACCGGCGTAGATTGCAAAACCTGCGGACTTATCGTCATTGACAAGGAAATCGGCTCGATGACGGAGTTCAAGCAGATTGTAGGCCGCGGCACCCGACTCAAGACCGACAAGGGCAAATGGCACTTTGAAATCCTTGATTTTCGCAATGCGACCAAGCTGTTCAAGGACCCCGAATTCGATGGCGAACCCGAAATGCCCGAGGAATCGTTCGGCGAGACAAAACCGCCCGATCATGTTGGCGAAAAGCCTAAGCCCTACGACCCGTCAGGTAGCGCGAAGACTGGTCCCAAGAAGTATTACATCAATCATGTCGAAGTGAAAATCGATGCCGAGACGGTTTCGTATCTGGGTGCCGACGGCAAGACACAGGTGGTCGAAAGCTTTACCGACTTTACCCGCAAAAACATCCGCGGCAAGTTCGCAACACTTGATGACTTTATCAAGCGCTGGACAGCCGAAGAACGTAAGGCGGCCGTCGTTGACGAACTCAAGGAATACGACGTCTTGATAGACGCCATCCGTGAGGCGAACCCTGCCCTTGCGAAGGTAGATGTATTCGACATTATTTGCCACGTGGCGTTCGACCAAAAGCCGCTGACCCGTAGCGAACGCGCAAACAACGTCAAAAAACGCAATTATTTGGCAAAATACGAGGGCAAGGCCCGCGAGGTTTTGGAGGCCCTTCTCGTAAAATACGCCGATGACGGCATTTTGCAGATGGAACAGAACGAAGTCCTGAAACTGGACCCGTTCAGCCATATCGGCACCGTTCCCAAGATTATGAAGCTTTTTGGCGGCCGTGAAGGCTACGAAGCCGCCGTTATAGATCTGAAAAAACAGCTCTACTTGACTGACGGCGTCGCATAATATATATTTAGGATGTCGGAATAATGTCGGTTTAATGTCGGTATAAGTGTCAGGATAAATGTCGGTGAAAATGTCGGAAAAATATGAGCCTCCCTTTAAGATAAACGAGGCGATAGTGAATCTTGTGGCCGATATTTCGGCTATGGTTGAACGATTTGTTATTCGGTTGGAACAACCGGATGGTTTGCGCCTGCGTAGGATAAACCAGATACAAAGTATTCATAGTTCTTTGGCGATAGAAGGCAACATGCTTTCTGAAGATCAGGTGTCCGATATTATCGAGGGCAAGCGGGTTATTGCCCCTGCACGAGAAATTCTGGAAGTGAAAAACGCCTTACAAACCTATGAGCTGTATTCTTCTCTGAACGCATTTTCTGAAAAGGATTTGCTTAAGGCGCATGGCGTAATGATGCAGGGTATAATTCCCGATGCAGGCAAATACAGAAATTGTAACGAGGGTGTATTCAAAGGGAAAAAATGTGTCCATTTCGCGCCACCGCCGAATATGGTTCCGCTCCTGATGAAAAACCTCTTTGCCTGGCTAAAGAGGAGCAAGATGCATTGGTTGGTTAAGTCTTGCATATTCCATTATGAGTTTGAATTTATTCACCCTTTCCGGGATGGAAACGGGCGAATGGGCCGCCTATGGCAATCCCTTATTCTAGGCAAGTGGAACTCTGTCTTTGCGCACTTGCCTGTCGAAAATTTGGTCTATGCCAACCAACAGGAATACTATAACGCAATAAACGCCTCGAGCACTGCTGGTGACTGCAATATTTTTGTCGAGTTCATGCTGGATAAAATTCTGGGAGCATTACAAGATGCTCAGAAAATTGAAGTTACAACGCCAATTGCAGAGGCTGTCAACTTGACCGCCCGTCAAGAAAAAATCCTCGCTGCGTTGCAAAAGAACAACTTCCTTACAGAAAAGGAATTGGCTGAGAAATTCAAAGTTACCCCAAGAACGATTGAGCGCGACTTAGCGAAGTTGCAACAGAACAAGGTTCTTGAACGTGTTGGCGCCAAAAGAGATGGCCGTTGGCTCGTCAAATAAAGTTTTAATAGGTAAAATATGTCCGTAAACAACTTGGTCAAAAGATTGCAGAACGAAATGCGTGGCGATGCCGGTATCAACGGCGACGCCCAGCGAATCGAACAGATGGTGTGGATGTTTTTCTTGAAGGTCTATGACGCCCAGGAATACAACTGGGAGTGCTTCGATAGAAAGTTTAAATCTATCATTCCTGAAAAGATGCGCTGGCGCAACTGGGCTGTCGATGAGAAAGACGGCAAGGCTCTCACGGGCGATGCGTTGCTCGCATTCGTGAACAACGAACTTTTCCCGACGCTCAAAAAACTGCCTGTCAACGAGAATACTCCGCGCGGCAAGGCGATTGTGCGGATGGTCTTCGAAGATTTGAACCAGTACATGAAAGATGGCATCATCCTACGCAAACTGATTAACATTATAGATGAAGTTGATTTTGACGACAATGATGACCGTCACACCTTCGGCGACATTTACGAAGGAATCCTGAAGGATTTGCAGAGTGCGGGCAATGCGGGCGAATTCTACACCCCGCGTGCGCTGACCGACTTTATCGTGCAACAGTTGCACCCGAAACTTGGCGAAACATTCGGCGACTTTACCAGCGGCACGGGCGGTTTCTTGACCAGTTGCCTGAACTACCTGAAGCCTAACGCCTTCAAGTCAGCGGACAGTGAAAAGAAATTCCAATCAACCATTGTCGGGCAAGAATGGAAACCTCTTCCGTACTTACTTTCGATAACCAACATGCTCCTTCACGGTATTGAAGAACCGAACATCACCCATACAGATTCGCTCGGTCGCAAGGTGACGGAATTCAAGGACAGCGACAAGGTGGATTGCATCGGCATGAACCCGCCCTATGGTGGCAGCACCGGCATGAACGCCAAGCTGAACTTCCCGATGAATATGCAGAGCAGCGAAACCGCCGACCTTTTCATTGTGCTCATCATGTATCGCCTCAAAAAGATGGGCCGCGCGGGCGTAATTATCCCCGATGGGTTCCTGTTCGGTACCGACGGCGCAAAACTTGCCATCAAGCAGAAGCTGCTCCGCGAATTCAACCTGCACACCGTCATTCGCCTGCCGGGCAGCATCTTTAGCCCCTACACCAGCATCGCGACGAACATCCTGTTCTTTGACAACGAAAAGGCGAAGGGCGCACCGACAGGATTCAGCACCAAGGAAACCTGGTTCTACCGCCTTGACATGCCCGAAGGCTACAAGCACTTCAGCAAGACGAAGCCCATGCGCCTGGAACACTGCAAGCCCATAATGGACTGGTGGAACAACCGCGAAGAAATCCTCGAGACCAACGACGACGGCGAAGTCGTGAGCGAAAAGTCCCGCAAGTTCACCCCCGAAGAACTCGTGGAAATGGACTGCAACTTTGACCAGTGCAAATTCCCCAAGGAAGAAGAGGAAGTGCTGCCGCCCGCAGAACTCCTGGAAGACTACCACAAGAAACGCGCCGCACTCGACAAGAAAATCGACAAGAAGCTAGAACAGATCCAGAAACTCCTCGGGATTGACACCATTGTCATCCCCGACTCCGTTCGGGGATCTAGGAGCTAGCGACGATGGACGGAAAACAACTCAAGAACAGCATTCTGCAATGGGCGATACAAGGCAAACTCGTTCCGCAGAACCCCAAGGACGAACCCGCCCAGAAATTGTTGGAACGCATCGCCGCATCCCGAAATGGTGGCGTGTCACCCTGGAGCGAAGCGATAGGGTCCAGTAAGAATTCAAAGAAATCCTTATCTACGTCATTGCGAGGCCCCTGTAAGGGGACGAAGCAATCCAAGAACCCGCCTTCCCGCATCTACCGTGAAAACGGCGTCTGGTACGAACAAGTCGGCACCGCCGCTCCCAAGGACATTTCAGATGAAATCCCGTTTGAAATTCCAGAGAATTGGGCGTGGTGTAGGCTAAAGGATTATTTAGACGTTCGTGATGGAACCCACGATTCCCCAAAATATTATTCGTCAGGAATACCATTTGTTACAAGCAAAAATCTTGTAAATGGGCAAATTGATTTCTCTAATGTAAAATACATATCGCAAGAAGACCACGAAGCCTTTTCTGCTCGTTCGAAGGTGGATGATAACGACATTCTCTTTGCAATGATTGGCAGCATTGGAAATCCTGTTTTAGTAAAGAAAACTTGTGATTTTAGTATAAAAAATGTCGCTTTGTTTAAGCCATATAATGAAGAAACTGATATGCATTATATGCTTTTGTATTTTCAGCATATTCAAACGGGCTTGAAGAAAATCGCTGCTGGAGGAGTTCAATCATTTATTTCATTGAATGTTTTTCGTAATTGGTTATTTCCCCTTTCGCCCCTAGCCGAACAAAAACGGATCGTCGCAAAACTCGAACAAGTCCTCCCGCTCGCCGAAGAATACGGAGCCGCCCAGGAACAACTCGACAAACTCAACAAGGAACTCCCCGAAGTCCTCAAAAAAAGCATCCTCCAAGAAGCCATCCAAGGCAAACTCGTCCCTCAAAACCCCAAAGACGAACCCGCCTCAAAACTCCTGGAGCGTATTACTTTATCACGTCATTCTGAGCGTAGCGAAGAATCCAGTAAACGTTCTAAAAAAACGTCTAAAGACCAGTCCTCCCGCATCTACCGCGAAAACGGCGTGTGGTACGAACAAGTCGGCACCGCCACACCCAAGGATATTTCAGATGAAATACCCTTTGAAATTCCAGAGAATTGGGCGTGGTGCAGATTAGAATCACTGTGCAATATTGTTAATGGTTTTACGCCCTTACGCGCGAATAAAGAATATTGGGAAAATGGAGATGTATCTTGGTTTACTGTCGATGATATACATTTGCAGGGGCGGGTTATTAGACATACCAATCAGCATATTACAAGAAAAGCCTTGGCGAAAGACTCTCAGCGAATATTGCCTCCAAAATCGATTTTAATTTGTTGCACCGCATCAATTGGAGAATACGCCATAACAGAGATTCCATTAACAACGAACCAGCAATTTAACGGACTTGTTATAAAAGATGCTTTAAAGGAGTTATGCCTACCAGAGTATTTGTTTGAAATTGCTCCAACATATAAAAATTTTTTATTGGGAAAAGCGGGGAAAACGACATTTGGATTTGTATCTGTAAAAAAACTTGGTTCTATGTTAATTTCTCTTCCGCCCCTAGCCGAACAAAAACGAATCGTCGCCAAATTAGAACAACTCTTTAAGGTTTTATAGTTTTTTTGCGAAAACACTCGAAAATAGACAATTATCACATTACATCTTTATCATAAGCTGCATATTTTAAGTTTAGACCTGGAGAATTGAATTATGAACAAGTCTGAAATGTTCTGGCAAACATATTTGAATTTGGAAAAAGAACTTTTAGAGTTGTCAAAATATATCTATATAACGGATGAAAAAGGTGTTTACTCCAAGGGTGCGTTAGTCCAAGAAAAGTGTACAACGCAAATAGAAACCTTTTCTCCGTATATTGCTGATTTAATTGTTAGGACTTGTGTTGAGATTGAAGCTATTTCGAAAGAGCTATATTTTGAATTAGGCGGAACAAAAACACGGGGTGATAAAGATTTATTCTTTGACGAAGATTGTTTAAAACTACTAGACATCAAATGTAGATCATCTCAAAAAATTGTGAGAATTTCTTGTCCTTCGTTTAATTTAACGGATGAGAACAACAATACCCTTAGACCGTTAAAAAATGCACATAAGAGACAGGGCACTGAATGGGAACGCGCCTATCAAGCTGTAAAACATGATAGATATTCATCTGTAAGTTATGGTACTATAAAAAATTTTATTCGTGCTTTAGGGGCACTGTTTTTATTGAACGTATACTACAGAAATGAAAGAATGTATGTAAAATACTTGGAAGTGATAGGTCTTGATTTTTCTTTCGGCTCCAAACTATTTTCTCTAAAAAAGCCGGCCGATAAATACATTGTAGATGTCATAAATGGAAAAGAGATAAAAGATGTTCTTGTGTCAGATGAATCTCCTTATATTTTGAAATATACTGACGCAATCTATAAACAGGTTCTTGATGCCAATAAAAAATCCAAGAATGACAGAAATCAATATTTAATATCTCAATCAGAATTCCATGATCCTGAATTTATAAAAATTTTACAGGATTTAATAGAAAAAGAGAAGCGTGATCCGTCTCAGCGATTAATACTATCATGGGAATTGTGTAAATACAGAATAAATAAAAGTATTCCCGCATGGTTGCCATTCGATGTCCGAAAAATGCTTTTTGTTAAGAGCGACGAATTTAATGGACGAATTCATCAAGCCAACGTGCACAAAACAGAATCTGAATTGACTGCAGAAAATTTACAGGCAGAAATAGATATGGCCGGAATAAGAGCCGGAATGGAGCTAGAAAACAGGTTTGAGAATCAAAAAATTGTAAAAGCGTTTAATGAGGGGCATTGTGAATTGATTATAGATAGAGGCGATGTAAAATACAAATAAAGATGAGAATTATTCCATGTACGCTTCTAAATTATACAAATATCTTGATGTCGATGGTGGTTTGAGAATGATGAAATGTCATAATCTGCGATTCACTAATGCGACAAGATTAAACGATCCTTTTGATTGTCATCCCAGCTTGATAGACTTTTCTAAGGTTCCAGCGGAAAAATGCAAAATATGGCCGGCACATTTGATTGAAGAGTTGGAATCTTGCCAATACAAGAACCTGCGCAAGCGTACTTGGATTTGCAGTTTGTCTAAAGTCTATGACTCTCTGCTTATGTGGTGTTTTTACAGCAATTACACTGGTATCTGTATCGGTATAGATATGGAAAAAGCAGAGAAGTATCTTTCTCGGGTGATGAACGGAGTCTTTCTCGGAACACAACAATTAGAAGTGCAGTACAAGGACATTGTCAATAAACCAGATTTCTATCACAAAATCGACATGATTGACTACTCCCGTTACCAACTTTCAACAAAAGCCAGGGAATGGGAGCATGAAAAAGAAGTCCGCCTGTTGATAACAGACCCGTTAACTGGGATAATTCCTTCGGAATTCTCAGAGAAAGATAAAAAGAAAGACGGTTCGGTTGATTACGAAGATGTCCGCTTTTATCCGCCCATAGGCAGAGAATGTTTTTGCGAACTCTATCTCGGTGTCAATGTGGAAAAAGACAAACAGTATGAAATTCTGAAAGTCGCGCGATGGCTTAATCCTGAAATGAAAATCTACAAGATGACCGTTAATCCCGACGCGTTCAGATTGAAACCAGAGTTGTTAGAAAGTATTTAATTTTATGAATCAACAGGTATGCAACATAGAGCGTAGAATCCATACATTCAAGATGAATGTTTGGAAATTTTACAGGGGAAAGATGGTACCTCCAAAACGAATTTTGGAGATGTCAAATTTTTTAGCACAGAAGTTCTCTTTGTATAGCGGTTATTTAGATGACGGTTTCGAAAAACGTATAGTAGGTGACGAATTTATATCAAGACTGAATGAACTTTATATTGTCGAAGCTTTGCTTAACAACAATATAAAACTTAAACATAGGGGGAATGCAGGTCTTGATATTTGGATTGAAAATATAAAAGGATGGGGCGAGTTTGTTGCGGCAACTGATGATGAAACGGAGAAAAATAGAAGTCTAGAAAGGGCAGTTTCTCCTAGCGAGGATTATCACTTACTTCGCCAAACGAGTGTAATCAATGCCAAAATAGGTAAAGCTAAAAGAGACATAGAAAAAGGTCTAGTGAAAGAAGCAGAACCGATTATTCTTTTTGTTTCTTCGTGTGGATTACGAGATCCATTTTTATTGACCCCAGAAGGGTCTATAAGTTCGTATTTGCGAACAGTATTTCCTCTTGGTGAAACAGTCCTTCATGTTAATCCTGTGGCTGAAACGAGCGAAATGCGTAGGGATTATAAATTAGGTATTCCCAAAAAAGGGACTTTAATTTATAATGATTTTTTTCTTAGAAGTGAAAATGCACATATAAGCGCAATCGTATTCTCTTTTCAAACTATTTTACAGCATTATTTTTCTCCAGAAGTAAAGTTTGAAAGCGGAAATGATTTTGTAATTGTTCATAATCCCTTAGCGAAAAATCCTATCCCAGTGGGATTGCTGAAGAGCCATCATGAATATAAATGTACTTTTGCTAATGGATTGTTGTCTATCAAGGATTGTAATGACTAAAATTTTGCGTCAACAGAGAAACTTTGCTCAATCCCAAGTTTTAGAACTCTTGGGTCGCTCATTGTATGTGTGCAACGTTATCGAACTCCGTTTACGCTGGATGCATAAACATTCTGGTGGCATTTGGACGGGGAAAACTCCTGAGGAACTTTTGAAGTCAATAAATAATGCTGTGGAGAAACAACTGAAAGACGACAAGCGTATGTTGGGTTTAGTCGGTCAAGAAATGCTTGATGCGATTTATACACCTCGCTGTGATAAAGATATTGACGCGGCAGAAATGGAGCATCTTTTTGCTTGCAAGTTTGATTTTAAAATACAGAGCAAGGGGCACCTTCGTCGAGCAAAAACGAAATTCAAAAAGTTCATGGATGCCCGTAACTATTTAGTCCACTATTTCGCTCGTGATTTTGACTTGACAGATTTGAAATCTTGTAAAAAAGCTTTGGTTGAGCTAAAGGCGAAATGTGAAATTATCAAGGATGCAGCGGAATTTTTTGAAACAGATTATAATATGATGAATGCCGTTTTGCGAGCATATGCAGAGTTATTGCAAAAACAGCCCAACCTATTGCTCCCGCCTGCCAAATAATCTATTTTAAGGAAGCTCAACTTCAAGGAACTCCGATGCGAAAGAAACCGTCAGAACTGGATTTTGAAGAATACATCCGTCAGGTCGAGCCCGCCAAGCGGGAAAAGTCCTACGCGTGGTCTACGGCTATCGGCTTGCAGCAGGTCGATGGCCTGACTCCTTCGGATTATCTGCTCGAAGTCGCCAAGAAAAACATCGAGGGCAAGATTTCCCTGAACAAGGCGCAGGCGCTCATCGATTCCTATTACGAATCGAAGACCGAGCGGACGGATGACCAGGACGAAAAGGAAGAGGCGGACAAGGTCTCCGCCCGTATCGCGCAGATTCTGAGCGAGAAGGCGTTCAGTTTTTCTCCATTTTTCTTCATCTCTATCCACAAGCGCCTTTTTGATCGCGTTTTCAAACATGCCGGAGAAATCCGTAAATACAACATCTCGAAAAAGGAGTGGGTGCTGAACGGGGATTCCGTGATGTACGGGGCTTCGTTCGAGTTACGAATGGCCCTAGATTACGATTTTGAACGCGAACGCGAATTCAATTACAGCAATCTGAGTATGGACGAGATTGTCCGTCATTTGTCGTCTTTTGTATCGCGCCTGTGGCAGATTCATGCGTTTGGCGAGGGCAATACACGCACGACTGCCGTTTTTACCATCAAGTACCTGCGTTCCATGGGATTCAAGGTAGGGAATGACATCTTCGCCAAGAATTCGTGGTATTTCAGGAATGCGCTCGTCCGCGCCAACTACAAGAATGTGAAAAAAGGTATCCAACAGGAGCCGGAGTATCTTGAAAAGTTCTTCCGGAACCTGTTAATGGGCGAGCATAACGAGCTGAAAAATCGCTATCTGCATGTTGACTACAAGAAAGTCAAAGACAAAACTGCGACTGAAAAATCGAAGAAAACTGAGACGGCCGAAAAAGTGCAGACGAAATGTCACAGCAAAAATATCACAGTAAAATGTCACAGTAAAACGTCACAGCAAAATGTCACAGTAAAAATCAGCGAACGCCAGAAACAGATTCTAGACATTGTGAAAGAGAATCCGAATATTCTGCAAACGGAACTGGCAGAACGCTTTGGCGTCCGGCGAGAGACCATCCACCGCGATATGAAAAAGCTCGTGGATGCAGGCATTCTTTGCCGCTCCGATTCAGATAAAAAATGCAACTGGAAGGTGGTGAAATAAATATAAAAAAATCCCCGCTCCGAAGAGCAGGGATTTTCGCTATGACAAATTTCACTGGACCCTATCGCGCTCCGCGCTCCAGGGTGACAAGTTCTTACTTCTTTTCGTAGATCTGGTCGAAGACGCCGCCATTGGAGAAGTGCGTTCCCTGAGCCTTGTCCCAACCGCCGAAGTGCTCGATAGAAATCAAGTTCACGTTCTGGTCGAATTCCTTGTACTGGTCGAGAATGGCCTTGTTGGAGGGGCGGTAA
>CACWNW010000048.1 GCA_902762305.1 Fibrobacter succinogenes
CAGTTATTAGCATTTGGCACGGGTTTTGCTTATGTATGGGCGTAAAAAATCGCCCCGTTCAGATTGATTCGCGGGCGGCAAGAATTTAAAAATAGGAGACTCATTATGAGCAAGATTATCGGTATTGACTTGGGAACGACCAACAGCTGCGTGTCCGTGATGGAAGGTGGCAAGCCGGTCGTGATCGCTAACGCGGAAGGTTTCCGCACCACCCCGTCCATTGTCGCTTTCGGCAAGAACGGCGAACGTCTGGTGGGCCACGTGGCAAAGCGCCAGGCCATCACCAACCCCGAAAAGACGATTTACTCCATCAAGCGTTTCATGGGCCGTACGGCCGGCGAATGCTCCGCTGCCGAAAAGAACATGCCCTACAAGCTGGTGGGCACGGGTTCTGACCCGGTGCGTGTGCAGGTGGACGACAAGCAGTTCGCTCCTCCTGAAATTTCCGCCATGGTCCTCCAGACCATGAAGAAGATTGCCGAAGACTACCTGGGCCAGCCGGTGACGCAGGCCGTGATTACGGTCCCTGCCTACTTTAACGACTCCCAGCGTCAGGCTACGAAGGATGCCGGCAAGATTGCAGGCCTCGAAGTGCTGCGTATCGTGAACGAACCGACTGCAGCCGCCCTTGCCTACGGTCTTGACTCCAAGAAGAGCGAAAAGGTCGCCGTGTATGACCTCGGTGGCGGTACGTTCGATATCTCCATCCTGGAAATCGACGACGGCATGGCATGTTCAGCGTGAAGGCCACCAACGGCGATACGATGCTTGGCGGTGACAACTTCGACGAAGTGATTATCGACTGGATCAACGACGAATTCAAGAAGGACAATCCGGGCATCGACCTGAAGAAGGACAAAATGGCCCTGCAGCGTTTGAAGGACGCCGCTGAAAAGGCGAAGATTGACCTGTCTGCCACGACTTCGACCAACATCAACCTCCCCTTCATCACTGCTGATGCTTCTGGTCCGAAACACCTCGACCTCACCCTCAGCCGTGCAAAGTTCGACCAGCTCACCGCTCACCTCGTGGAACGTTCTATGGAACCGTGCCGCAAGGCTATCAAGGACTCCGGTCTTTCCTTGAGCGAAATCGACGAAGTCATCTTGGTTGGTGGTTCTACCCGTATCCCGGCCGTGCAGGAAGCTGTGCGCAAGTTCTTCGGCAAGGAACCGAACAAGACTGTGAACCCGGACGAAGTGGTGGCTATCGGTGCTGCCGTCCAGGGTGCCGTGCTTAGCGGTGACTCCTCCGTGAAGGATGTGTTGCTCCTCGACGTGACCCCGCTTTCTCTGGGTATCGAGACTCTCGGTGGCGTGATGACCAAGCTCATCGACCGTAACACCACGATTCCGACCAAGAAGAGCCAGGTGTTCTCTACCGCCGAAGACAACCAGCCGGCCGTGACGATTCACGTGCTGCAGGGCGAACGCGAATTTGCCCGCGACAACCGTACGCTCGGCAAGTTCGACTTGACTGACCTTCCGAAGAAGCCGCGTGGCGTGCCACAGATTGAAGTGACCTTCGATATCGACGCGAACGGCATTGTGCACGTGTCTGCTAAGGACAAGGAAACCGGCAAGGAACAGTCCATCAAGATTACTTCTTCCAGCGGCTTGTCTGAAGACGAAATCAACAAGATGGTGAAGGATGCCGAAGCCAACGCTGCCAAGGACAAGGAACAGCGCGAACTTGTGGACATCAAGAACCAGGCCGAACAGATGGCTTACCAGGCTGAAGGTCAGCTCAAGGAATTTGGCGACAAGCTCCCGGCCGACACCAAGAGCCAGCTGCAGGCTGCCATCGACGACATCAAGGCCAAGAAGGACAACGGCACCAAGGAAGAGATCAAGGCCGCTATGGACAAGCTCCAGGGCATGATCAGCTCCATGGCCCAGGCCGCCGGTGCAAACCAGGCTCAGCCGGGTCCGCAGCCGGGTGCTTCTGAACAGCCGAAGAACGACAAGAAGGGCGAGCAGGATAAGGGCGGTAGGGTTAGTTATTAGTTCTTAGTTACTAGTTACTAGCGATGCCTGTTACAAGAGGCATCATCCTGGGTCCCGCAACAAGTCTGGGATAAACTCAGTCGAAGGATCCAGACCTGCCACCATACAGAAAGGATTGGCTCTCTTTTGGGGAGCAATCCTTTTTGCGTAAAAAGAGAAGACAGTTTTTTGATTAAGAATCGCGACGAAGTGAGCGAAGTATGGCAGAGAAAAGAGATTATTACGAAGTTCTAGGCGTCGGCAAGGACGCGAGTGCTGACGAGATCAAGCACGCCTACAAGAAACTTGCCATCAAGTACCACCCGGACAAGAACCCGGGCGACAAGGAAGCCGAAGAGAAGTTCAAGGAGGCTGCCGAAGCTTATGACGTTTTGAGCAACCCCGAGAAGCGTAAGCAGTATGACCAGTTCGGCTTTAACGCCCCCGGTGGCGGCTTTGGTGGCAGCGGATTCGGCGGTCAGGGCTTCAGTTTCGAGGATATTTTCGCGAACTTTGGCGATATTTTCGGTGGCGGATTCGGTGGCTTTGGCGGCGGTGGCCGCAGGAGCTCACGCAAGGCCGGGCCTCCGCGCGGAAACGATTTGCAGATCAAGGTGGCGCTCAGCTACAAGGAAATCTTCGAGGGCTGCACCAAGAAGGTTCGCCTGAAACGCTACACGCCGTGTACGGAATGTAACGGCAAGGGCGGTCAGGACATCAAGACCTGCGATACCTGCCATGGAACGGGCCGTGTACGCCGTTCTACGGGTGGTTTCTTCCAGATGATTACCGAAAGCGCCTGCCCCACCTGTAACGGCATGGGCGAAGTCATCGCGAAACCGTGCCCGCATTGCCACGGCGAGGGTCGCGTACAGGAAACCGAAGAGATTTCCATCAAGATTCCGGCGGGCGTTGCCGAGGGCCAGTACCTGAACCTGCGTGGCGAAGGCAACTGCGGGCCTCGCGGCGGTGCCTGCGGCGACTTGCTGGCGGTCATTGCCGAGAAGCCCGACGACTTCTACACCCGCGATGGCGACGATTTGCACTGCGAAATCAAGGTGCCGGTCCACAAGCTGGTCCTTGGCGGAACGCAACGAATCCCGACGCTGGACGGTGGCGAAGTGCAGATCAAGATTGCAGCCGGAACTCAGGCCGGGAGCATCTTGCGCCTGCGCGAACAGGGCCTGTACCCGCTGAACAAGCGCGGCGACCGTGGAAGCCTCTACGTGAACATCGGCGTGGAAATCCCGAAGGACATCTCCCGCGAAGAGAAGGAACTCTACCAGAAGCTTGCGGAACTCCGCCACGACAAGGAAACCGCGCAGGAAGAATCTTTCCTCGAGAAGATGAAGAATCTGTTCAAGTAATGGATTCTATCGGCCTAACGACCTCCAGAATGACATAATCCATTTATGAAATGCCCCCGACATTCAAGTGTCGGGGGTGTTTTTTTGTATATTCGCAACATGCCGTTTTCAAAGGAATATCTCGAAGATTATGAGAAAACAATCCGCACTCTTCCGCTAGAGGATTTGTACGATATTATCAGCATGATTCGGGATCATCCGTTCAAAGCAGACGATACACCGGAGCGAGTAAGAATTGTCGAAAAACGGATTATAGAACTTGAAAACGAACCCGTCAAGCAAACCCCTGCCGAAGAATTAAATGAGAAATTGGAAGAACAATACCAGAATAAGTCTTCCACTGAAGGTTACCTGCTAAATGCGGCAGGAATTATCTTAACGGTTTTTTCTCTTGGACTTTTAATATTCAAAAGGGAAAATGGATATGGTCATTTGGACCTGCCATTGTGTTTGTTAGGGGTATCGCTCTTCTGCAGCGGCTTTTCAAGTTTGATTGATAAGAGAACATCGGGGAAAGGCTGGTATGCCCATAAAGATGCATACCCGAGAACATTCTGGTCTTCCGTTCTTTTTCAATTTGCCGGTGGAGTCGTAGCTATTGTATTCGGAATCTACTTTTACCTTAGCAATAAATAAAGTCACCTGCGGGATTTAGAAGAAAACGCCGTAGTTGGGGTGCTTTTTCATGTTGCGGCCCTTGATATCGTAGCGTGCGCGATCCATCTTGAAAGGCATCGGGGCGAAAGCCTTGCGGATATTGATCGTCCCGCCATTCCACTTGCCGATGAGGACGATATCGTCCTTGTTCCCCTGGACCAGTTCCGTCACGCGGGTCTTGAAGGTCGAATCGGTGTACCAGCCTTCGAACGTATAGCCATCCAGTTTGGGCTCCTTCAGGACAAACGTCGAAGAGTCCGCATAGCGGTAGGTCGGGTTACGTTGCCAGGGACGCTGGTAGTTTCCGTCGTTCACATAGGTGATGGAATAGCCGCTCTCCCACCGCGCATAATACCTCTGGTTGCCCTGCGCTGTAGAAGGAATCTTTTCGGCGGGCTTCGTGAAGTTCGAGTCGAGGAACCAGCCTTCAAAGACATCGTTTTCCTTTACCTCAGACTTCAGAACGATTTCTTGATTCGGCGTGTAGTAAGCCGGGTTGGACGGGTTGGTCCCGCCGTTCAGTATGTACGTGATATCGTAAAATACGCCGCTCAGTTTCGGGTTCGCGTCGCCGGAACTCTGCGCCCATACAGGAATGTCGGTCGAGTCCTTCAGCTTCTGGAGAACGGCCCCGTTGGAAAATTCTGTAGCCATCGCGGGGGTGCCCTCGTAGCCGTCATTCAAGTAATCTTTGGGATAGAATACATTTTTTACGGATACATCATTATCCGAGACACTCATGCACATTTTTTTCATTGTCAGGGCGATGCCAGAAAAAGTATTTGACACGTCGATTTTGCCGTTGTAGAACGAATTCTTGAAAGAAACATTGTCGACAGCACCGACAAGACCTCCACCTTCCTTACCCATCAGGTAACCGGTTGAATAGGAGTTCTCGATTTGCGAAAAGAAGTCTGGCGACTTTCCCATGAATTCGTATGCGGAGGGGTTCCTGTCCGGTTCTGGAGACGGTGCCGGGAGCGGAGGGAATGCAGGGTCAAGACAAAGGTCGCCAAAGCTATTGATAGAACCGACAAGGCCACCGACGTAGCCACTTGTACTGCGGACAGATGCTGAACTGAATACGTTCTTGAGCTTAAGGCCTCCGAATTCAACGGTCGATACAAAGGAACCGGCATTTTCGCCGCTGAAATAAGAATCCGTAATTCCCAGATTTTGGATAACGGTATTCATATCCTGGACCAGAGCAACAAGGCCTACGTTGCCATACAGGCCCGAGATGGTGTGGCCGTTCCCTTCGATGACTCCGCTAAAGAGCCTAAAAGGTTTCCACCAGTAGAAATCGCCGGAGTTCGGCAGGCCATCACTTGCCAGGAGGTTCTTGTTGACAACGATATCGTCTTCGATAAAGATGCAGACCTTCTTTTGCAAACTATCGGAATACTTCACGGCACCATAGAGTTCAGCAGCATCGTGCACCAGCATGCAGCCCGCATCATCCATCTGGGGCCTTTTGGATATTACTCCCCAGCGTGCGTGAATTTTCAACTTGTTTCCCTGATTGGGCTCTTCGTATGGATAGAAGGAATCACGCTTGTAATTGCTAGTAAGGGGAGTCTTGTCCGTCGTGTACCAGCCCAGAAATTCGGCACCTTCCTTGGTAGGCGGCAACAGGCCATACCTGACGGAACTTAAATCGCTGTGTATGAAGAACGAAATGTTGTCCGGGTTATTCACGCCGCCCTGCAAATCATAATCGACATAGACGGTATCGCCTTCCTTGAGGGCGAAGACCGGCGCGGCAATAAAAAAACTGAGTAAAAGGGTGTAGATGAATTTCGACATTACTTCTCCTTTTTGGAGAAATATACTTTATTATTCCGCTTCTTGCTGAAGTTGCGGGATTGTTTCTGCGGACCATTCCTCGAAATCACCCATTTCGATATGGTCGCGGGCCTGTTGCATCAGATGCAGGTAGAAATGCAGGTTGTGGATGGTCGAAAGCGTCCAGCCGAGGGGTTCCTTGGTCTTAAACAGGTGGCGAACGTAGGCGCGGGTGTAGTTCCGGCAGCAATGGCAATCGCATTCCGGGTCGAGCGGGCGGCTATCGTCGGCGAACTTGGAATTCTTGTAGCGTAGCACTCCCCTGCTGGTGTACACAAGACCATCCTGGGCGTTCTTGGCAGGCAAAATGCAATCGAACATGTCGACACCGCGCTTGATGAGTTCCAGCAGGTTCCAGGGCGTGCCCACCCCCATCACGTAACGGGCGCGGTTGGCAGGCAGCGAATTCGTGCAGAAATCAGCGATTTCGTACATGGTTTCTACGGGTTCGCCTACGGAGAGGCCACCCATCGCGTAGCCGTCGGGAGCGATTTCCTTGAGGGCCTCGATGGACTTTTGCCGGAGTTCCTTGTGCATGCCGCCCTGCACGATTCCAAAGAAATACTGCGGGTAGTCGTGGACCGGCGGGTTCTTTTCGAGCCAGTCCTTCGCGCGTTTTGTCCAGGCCAGCGTGTAGTCGAGCGACAGCGAGGCCTCCTCGACGGTACTCGGGTAAGGCGTGCATTCGTCGAAGGCCATGATGATGTCGGCACCGATTTCGCGCTGGGCCTTCATTACCGATTCCGGAGTGAACATGTGGCGCGAGCCGTCCAGATGGCTCTGGAATTCCACGCCCTCTTCGGTAATGTGGCGCAACTCCTTGAGGCTCCAGACCTGGAATCCGCCGCTGTCGGTAAGCATGGGGCCGTTCCAGCCCATGAACTTTTGCACGCCGCCCATCTTGGCCACAAGTTCCGTGCCCGGGCGCAGGTACAGGTGGTACGTGTTCGCGAGGATAATCTGCGCCTGCATTTCGCGCAAATCCCGCGAAGAAAGCCCCTTCACGCAAGCAAGTGTCCCCACCGGCATAAAAATTGGCGTTTCCACCACGCCATGGGCGGTGTGGAGCCAGCCGCGCCGGGCCTTGCTCTTGTCGCTTGTCTTTATGAGTTCGAAGGGATTCTGGTTCAATGATATACCTTTTTCAATGAATCTAGAAATTCATCGCCCAACATTCCGCTCGACTGCGGCATCGACAGCACTATGAACCATATCTTCTTCGGGAACGTCATCTTCAAGTATGCCGGCAAGCGCGTTGGGATCATCCCACGGCAAATACTGAATATTGGTCGTATCGGACGAAATGGACGAAGAAACGGTAGAATCTTGCGCAATCGTGTTTGTTGAATCCGTCGGGGGCACAGGAATAACTGCATCGCTACCCTGAGGCTCCGCCGGAACGGACAATGCGGCAGAAAGCCCCAAAAGGGCGACGAGCCTCGCCTTGATCTTGGGGCTGAACTCGCCCACACTTTCAACTTTTCTGCGTTCGATTTTCATCGTATTACCGTTTCTATAAAAATAAAAAATTTCTCGTTTCAGCGAACGATGCATAAAGACGGCCCGAATTTTTCCAAAAATAAGGTGACGTCAAATCAAAACCGCATTTGTGATTTTGCTTACAGATGCACGTGCGTACACTTTGTGCTGTTCCCGAATTCATGTTATATTAATTTTACATTTTAGAGGTGTTAGATGAAAAAACTCATTCTTCTTGCTGTTTCCGCGGTTTTCCTGGCGGGTTGCGCCCATTCTACGGGCAAGGTGAACAAACAAGTTATCTCGGGGTATTCCGACAAGATGCCGAACGAGGCTCGCGTTGTCGGTGACCTCAAGGTCGAAATCGTGAAGACGGTGACCCTCGAGACGGACAAGCCCTGCTCTACGCTGGAATTCGTCAAGCAGGTCGTCAAGCATGATAGGACCATCCATGATGTTTTGAACATCCGTTCCGAAGAGACCTACAAGTACGAATATGCCACCGACAACAGCACCAAGCAGCAGCGTGTTGTTTTGGGATGCGATTACGTGGGCCTGGGCGTCCGCTACGTCGCCGACGACAGCAAGCCGGTAGAAATTCCGCAGTTTACCCAGGAACCTTCCATTCCGGCACCCCAGCCTGAATCCACCACCATCGAATAAGGCGGTACAATGCGTAAACGCCTAATTATAGCGCTCGTCGCACTATTTGGCGCGCCGCTGTTCGCCTGCGGTGCCGTCGGATACTATGAGACCGGTTACAGCAACCAGGGCTATGTCGGCGAATTCTGTTCGGCGGCAAGGGATACGTCCACCGTGACCATAACCGAGCCTATCGATGACGTCCGGAAATGGGCACTTTCGGCCGCTTTCGCCTATCCGTTTTTAACGAGTGGCGAAGTGAAGCAAGGCGACTCCTGGGCAGCCGATATTGCGTTGAAAAGGTTCTTCGGGCTTCCCGTACCGTTTTTATCCCTTTCCGTGGAACTCGAAATCAGCTTCAACTACCTTTCGGGCGAAACAGAATCTAGTAGATATAGCAGTTATTACGGGTACTATGACGATTACGATTATTTTGATGGCTTTAATTTGGACATATACAACAACATTCTCGCCCGCTTCACTCCCCTATCGTTCTTGTATGTGGAAACCGGTATAGAATGGGGCTTCAGCGTCATTGATGACATGTATGGAGAAGATGACGATATCTACAATAATTTCTTCCATATCGCATTGCCCCTAGGCTACGGTTTCAGGATTGCAAATAGATTCGAAATCGGAGAAAGGTTCTACTTTGGATTGGACAGATACGCATCGCACTTGGGCTCCATGATCCGGTACCAGATCGTTTACGTATCCGTCCTCTTCTAGGAACAGGCTGGAAGGCCTGCCCGAGCCACGCTTATAAAGGCACGAAGTTCTCTTTGTGCCTTTTTTATATATATTTCTGAGAAACGCGGATTGGTGCCAACAATGAAACTTACCTTGAAATTAGCATTCCTGCTCGTTCTCGTGTGCGCAACGGTTGTCGCGACCGTCTTTGCCATAAAGAAACTGGACGCACCCGAAGACAAGGGGCCGAAAATTACCAGCGCTTTCGTGGAGCAGCAGATAAGCGAAATTTCCGAACTGGCGACCCTGCACCATCACTACCGCAAGAATGCAAACTTTCAGGATGCGAAAAAACTCCTGAAGTACATGCCCGACTGGCGGATCAACCAGTCCATAAAGCAGGTCATGTTGATATACCAGGGCGACGTGAAGCTCGGTTACGACCTGAAGGACATCAAGATTAATGTCGAGCCCCTCTCGAGGACAATATTCATTTACCTCCCCGAGCCGAAAATCTTGAGCCACAGCATCGACTTCGAGAGCATCGACGTCGTGTGGGAACAGAACGGCTGGCTTAACGACATCAAGTTCGAGGATTTCAAGCAGTTTTTCATCGCAGAACAGAAAAAATACGAAGAAGAAAACAGCGCCGAGCTGAAACTCAGGGCCCGCGAGCATGCCAAGCGGATAATCGCGCTCTATCTCGGTTCCGTGGTCAAGTTGGCCGAGCCGGTCGAAGACACCAAAAAATCGTTCATCAAGAGTTGGTTGCACCCCGACGACGGGTACCACATAAAGCTCGACTAATATAAAAGGCTCTCTCCAAGGGGTCTTTTACTGCACAAATTGTCACTCACTGACAAAAATTTTTGTTATATTTCCTAGAAAGCGCGGACTAGCCCCCAAAGTCCAAGGCGTTGCCGCGCGGATTGTTTGGAAAATTTTCTTAAAATTGGCGAAAAACGCATTTTCTGATTTCGAAAAGGTAGATAATGGCTGTAAAGTACGACAAAGACAGCATCAAGACTCTAGATTGGTACGAACACATTAGGCTCCGCCCCGGTATGTACATCGGCAAGCTGGGCGACGGACAGAGCCCCGACGACGGCATCTACGTGCTCGCGAAGGAAGTTATCGACAACTCCATCGACGAGTTCGCCATGGGCGCGGGCAAGAAGATTGAAATCGACATGGAAGACCACAGCTGCCGCGTGCGCGACTACGGCCGCGGCATCCCGCTCGAGAAGGTCATCGACTGCGTGTCGAAGATGAATACGGGCGGCAAGTACGATTCCGAAGCCTTCCAGAAGTCGGTGGGCATGAACGGCGTGGGTACCAAGGCGGTGAACGC
>CACWNW010000049.1 GCA_902762305.1 Fibrobacter succinogenes
AAAAAATGAATTATTTCAATTCTATCCCTATGCGTCGCCAACTCGAAGAAATTGGCCACTGCCGTTTCATGGAACATTCTGAATTCAGCCGTGGTGTTGAAGCCCTCAAGGGCAAGAAGATCGTGTTCGTCGGTTGCGGTGCCCAGGGTCTCCATCAGGGTCTTGACCTGCGCGATAGCGGCCTCGACGTCTCTTACACGCTCCGCAAGGAAGCCATCGAACAGAAGCGCCAGTCCTGGAAGAACGCTACTGAAAACGGCTTCAAGGTCGGTACCTACGAAGAAATGATTCCGGATGCAGACCTCGTTTGCAACCTCACACCGGACAAGCAGCACCACAACGTGATCCCGGCCATCATGAAGCTCATGAAGAAGGGCGCCGCCCTCTCTTACAGCCACGGCTTCAACATCGTCGAAGAAGGCCAGGAAATCCGCAAGGACATCACGGTGATCATGGTCGCCCCGAAGGGCCCGGGTTCCGAAGTCCGTAGCGAATACGTTCGCGGTTTCGGTATGCCCTGCCTCATCGCTGTGCACCCGGAAAACGACCCCGAAGGCAAGGGCTGGGACTACGCCAAGGCTTACGCCGCTGGCCTCCATGCCGACCGTCCGGGCGTTCTCGAAAGCTCTTTCGTCGCCGAAGTGAAGTCCGACCTCATGGGCGAACAGACCATCCTTTGCGGTATGCTCCAGACCGGCACCATCCTCTGCTACGACAAGATGGTGAAGGAATTCGGCGTTGAACCGGCTTACGCAGTCAAGCTGCTCCAGTACGGCTGGGAAACCATTTCCGAAGCCCTGAAGCACGGCGGCATCACCAACATGATGGACCGTCTCTCCAACCCGGCCAAGATCCGCGCAACGGAACTCGCCGAAAAGATGAAGAAGATCATGAAGCCGCTCTACCAGGAACACCAGGACAACATCATCTCTGGCAAGTTCTCCAGCACCATGATGGTCGACTGGGAAGCCGGCGACAAGGATTTGCTCAAGTGGCGTGGCGAAACGGGTGAGCTCGAATTCGAAAAGGTCGAAGCTACCGACAAGGTTATCACCGAACAGGAATACTTCGACCGCGGCGTTCTCATGACCGCCATGATCAAGGCCGGTGTGGAACTCGCTTTCGAAACCATGTGCTCCGTGGGCATCAAGCCGATGAGCGCCTACTACGAATCTCTCCACGAGACTCCGCTTATCGCCAACCTCATCGCTCGTAAGAAGTTGTACGAAATGAACCGCGTGATCAGCGACACCGCCGAATACGGTTGCTACCTGTTCGCCAACAAGTGCGTGCCTCTGCTCGCCGACTTCATGAAGAACGAAGTGAAGAAGGACGACATCGGCGCTATCTACGGCGAAGGCAAGACCACCGCTGTGGATAACGAAGAACTCATCAAGGTGAACAAGAACATCCGTCAGCATCCGGTGGAAGAAGTCGGAGCGTGGCTCCGCGAACGCATGTCCGGCATGACCCGCGTCGTCTAAGCTTCGCATAACTTCGTTGCGGTTGCGCTCACGTACGTTTTAGTACGCTACGCGCAACCACGCCTCGTTCTGCTCGCTTATACTTAGCGGATAAATATTCACGTACGTTTGTGAGCAATAAACCCCGAAGCGAAAGCTCGGGATTTTTGCGAGAGTGAGGCGATGTCGTAGGTACCTATTTGCGGTAGTGCCGAACGGTCTCGTTAGTACGCTACGCCAAATCGTTCTTTGTCTTGCTCGGTTCCACTTAGCGGGATAAAGAGTGGTGCTACGGGGGCTCGCGCCTTGTCTTGCTTGATTATCCAACTTTCGTGGATTGTCTCGCTCGCTTATACTTAGCGGGAGACTGCGGCCTCGCTATACTCGCTTATCCAAGCTTTCGGAAAAAGAGTATATGTGATTGTCGCGGATGAACATTTTCAAAAGCCTGTCGGGAACGCCCGATGGGCTTTTCTTATAGAAAAATTCGATAACTCCGCATAAAAACATTGTATTGGACGGGGTAAAAATCGCGTTCTATATTTGGCAGCACCTAAAGTTGTACGGAGATGCTGTGAAGATAGAACGGCTTAAAACGGATTTGCTGATTATAGGCGGCGGGACGGCCGGCTGTTATGCCGCTATTACTGCCGCGTCAAATGCCGCGGGAAAAAATGCCGCGGGAAATAAAGGCGCTGGGGTACAGGATGCCGTCGGCCTCAAAATTCTAGTCGTCGAGAAGGCGAATATCAAGCGGAGCGGCTGCCTCGCGGCGGGCGTGAACGCGCTGAATGCCTACATTACCGAGGGTCGCACGCCTAGGGATTACGTGGAATACGCGAAGAAGGACGCCGACGGAATCGTCCGCGAGGATTTGTTGTACAGCATTTCTGAAAAAATCAACGAGGTCACGGCGCATCTGGAAAGACTCGGCCTGGTCATCTTGAAGGACAAGGACGGCAAGTATGTGACGCGCGGGAACCGCAACATCAAAATCAACGGCGAGAACATCAAGCCGATTTTGGCGGCGGCTGTCGCGAAGGCGCCGAACGTTCAGGTGCTGAACCACGTGAACATTTTCGATTTTTCCGTTCACGACAACAGGATTGACGGCGCGTTTGGTTTCGGGATAGAGAACGATACTTTTTACGCCATCGAGGCGCGCGCGGTCATTGTCGCGACGGGCGGTGCCGCCGGGCTTTACCGCCCGAACAATCCGGGATTTTCGCGGCATAAGATGTGGTACCCGCCGTTCAATACGGGTGCGGGCTATGCGATGGGAATCCGTCACGGTGCCGAGATGACGACCTTCGAGATGCGTTTTATTGCGCTCCGTTGCAAGGACACGATTGCTCCGACGGGAACGCTTGCGCAGGGCGTGGGCGCAAAGCAGGTGAATGCGCTTGGAGAAGTTTACGAGACGAAGTACGGGATTTCTACCTCCGAACGTGTTTACGGGACGGTGGCCGAAAATCTGGAAGGTCGCGGGCCGTGCTACCTGCGCACCGTCGGGATTACGCCCGAGCAGGAAGAATCGCTCCTGAAAGCTTACCTAAACATGGCTCCATCGCAGACGATTCGCTGGATTGAAAACGACACGCCTTCGAAAGCGAATGTGGAAATCGAAGGAACGGAACCCTACATCGTGGGCGGCCACACCGCAAGCGGTTACTGGGTCGATACCAAGCGCGCGACGACCATCGAAGGGCTCTATGCCGCTGGTGACGTTGTCGGTGGCGCTCCGCAAAAGTATGTGACGGGAGCTCTTGCCGAAGGTGAGATTGCGGCGAAAAGCGCGGTGGAATATATAGAGAGTTTGTCGGCCCTTCGGCAAGCTCAGGGACCTGACATATCGAGCGTGAATCTGTTGAAAAAAAATTCGGAAGGGGAGATTGCAGAACATGTCGCAGAAATCGAGAAGTTCCTCAATAACAAGAACGGCGCGGACACCGCTGAAAGTCTTGAAGAAGCAATGCAAGCGGCTATGGACACTTATGCAGGCGGCATCAAGACGGGCTATCGTTATAGCGAAAATCAGCTAGCAATTGCCCGCAGGGAAATCGAGAAAATCGAGGCCCGTGTGGGCGACCTGCATGCAGACGACTTGCAAGAGGTCATGTACATCTACGAACTCAAGGAGCGCTTGACGGTTTGCAAGAGCGTGATTGCGCACCTGGCTGCCCGCCACGAAACGCGTTGGCACAGCTTCGCCGAAAACACCGACTATCCCGAAAAGGACAACGAACGCTTCCGCAAGTACGTGAATTCCCGTCTCGAAAACGGACAAATTAAAATCATCTTGCGCGAACTTACTGCAGAAGGGCAAAGGAACTATGAGCATCAGCATTGATCAAGGCAAGTGCATCGGTTGCAGGCGCTGCCACGACGTTTGCCCCGGCACGTTAATCAAGATAAACGAGAACAAGAAAGCGTTTATCAAGTACCCCAAGGACTGCTGGGGTTGCACCTCGTGCATCAAGGAATGCCCGGTCCATGCCATCAGTTTCTTTCTCGGCGAAGACATTGGCGGCAAGGGCTGCAAGGTGCATACCGAAAAAGTCAAGGGAGAAAAGAACGATATCGTGCGGTGGTTTTTTGAACTGAACGACGGAAGCGTCAAGACTATTGATATCGACCCCAAGGAATCTAACAAATACTAGGAGTTTTACAGTGAGCGAATTTTCACACCTCGACGAGCTGGAAGCCGAAGCCATCTACATCATCCGCGAAGTCGCTGCCGAATGCGAAAAGCCGGTTATGTTGTACTCGATTGGCAAGGACAGTTCCGTCATGTTGCATTTGGCCATGAAGGCCTTCTATCCCGAAAAGCCGCCTTTCCCGTTCTTGCATGTGAACACCACCTGGAAATTCAAGGAAATGATCAAGTTTCGCGACGAAACCGCCAAGAAACTCGGTATCGAAATGCTGGAATACGTCAACCAGGATGGCGTCAAGCAGGGCATTAATCCGTTTGACCACGGTGCCGCTTATACCGACATCATGAAGACACAGGCTCTAAAGCAGGCACTGAACAAGTACGGTTTTACCGCCGCATTTGGCGGCGGTCGCCGCGACGAGGAAAAGTCCCGCGCAAAAGAACGCATTTTCTCGTTCCGCAATTCCGCGCACGCCTGGGACCCGAAAAACCAGCGTCCTGAAATGTGGAAACTTTACAACACCAAGATTAACAAGGGCGAAAGCATCCGCGTTTTCCCGATTTCGAACTGGACCGAAAAGGACATCTGGCAGTACATCAAACGCGAAAAGATTGATATCGTACCGCTTTACTTTGCGGCACCGCGCCCAGTCGTGGTACGCGATGGCAACATCATCATGGTGGACGACGAACGTTTCCCGCTGCGTGAAGGCGAAACGCCCGAAATCAAGTCGGTGCGCTTCCGTACGCTCGGTTGCTACCCGCTCACGGGAGGTATTGAATCGACCGCCACGACGCTTGACGAAATCATCGACGAAACGTTGAGCGCGGTTTCTTCGGAACGCACTTCACGCGTGATTGACAACGAAGCCGCGGGCAGCATGGAACGTCGCAAGAGGGAGGGATATTTCTAATGAAAGGCTTATTGAAGTTTATTACATGCGGTAGCGTTGATGACGGAAAGTCGACGCTCATCGGACACATCCTTTACGATTCCAAGTTGCTCTACGCCGACCAAGAAAAAGCTCTGGAGCTCGACAGTAAAGTCGGTAGCCGCAGCGGAAAGATAGATTATTCCCTTTTGCTCGATGGCCTGATGGCAGAACGCGAACAAGGTATCACTATCGACGTAGCGTATCGCTATTTCACGACGGACCGTCGTAGCTTTATCGTGGCAGACACCCCGGGGCACGAGGAATACACCCGCAACATGGCGGTGGGCGCCTCGTTTGCGGACCTCTCCGTGATTCTCGTGGACGCTTCGCAGGGCGTGCTGGTACAGACTCGCCGTCACGCCCGCATCTGCAAGCTCATGGGCATCCGTTACTTTGTCTTTGCCGTGAACAAAATGGATCTTGTGGGCTACAGCGAAGATGTATTCAACAAAATCAAGGTACAAATCGCAGAACTTGCACAGACTCATTCCCTGAGCAATATACAAGTTATT
>CACWNW010000050.1 GCA_902762305.1 Fibrobacter succinogenes
GCGTTCCAGGCGGCCGATAGCCACAGCCTGGTTCACGTCCTTGTGCATCTTGCCCATGGTGCAGTTCATCTGGCACTGGCGTTCCTGCGGGCAAACACGACCGCAAATTGCCGGGAGCAAGCTCGTTTCCTTAATCTTCGCGATAGCGGCCTTGAAGTCGCCTTCGGCAATCTTCGCGATGAAGGCCGGGATGTCGATGTGCACCGGGCAGCTTTCCACACAGAACGGCTTCTTACAAGCGAGGCAGCGGTTAGCTTCCACGATGGCCTGGGCTTCGGTGTACCCCTGAGCCACTTCTTCCATCACGCGGGCGCGGTAGCTCGGTTCGAGCTGCGGCATCGGCTGGGCCGGAATGGCAGTCTTGTCCTTGGGCTTGAGCGGCTGCGGAAGAGCCTTAATCTTTTCAAGTTCCACCTTGGCGGCGGCGTCCAACTGTTCACGAGTCATATGTTCAGACATTACTTGCTCTCCTTGGCCTTTGCGTCAGCCATCTTATCAATGTTGCACTTGTGGCCGTCGTTGGCACCGAAGCGGTGCAGGGCTTCCTGTTCCTGGGGCTTGAAGGCGCCCATGCGCTGGAGCATGTTGTTCCAATCGACTTCGTGACCGTCGAATTCCGGGCCGTCGACGCAGACGAACTTCGTCTTGCCGCCGATAGTCACGCGGCAGCCACCGCACATGCCGGTTCCGTCCACCATGATGCTGTTGAGGCTCACCACGGTCTTCACGCCGTAGGGCTTGGTGGTGAGGGCGCAGAACTTCATCATGATCGGAGGACCGATGGCGAGCACCATGTCGGGCTTGCCCTTCGTGTCTTCGCAGAGTTCCTTCAGCGGTTCGGTCACGAGACCCTTGCGGCCGTAGGAGCCGTCGTCGGTCATGAAAATGATTTCGTCGGCGAGGGCGGTCATTTCTTCCTTCATGAGGAAGAGGCTCTCGTTACGGGCACCCATGATGATAGTGACCTTATTGCCGGCCTTCTTCATGGCCTGCACAATCGGGTGCATTGGGGCAATGCCCACGCCACCGCACACGCAAACCACGTGGCCAAAATTCTCGATGTGGGTCGGGGAACCGAGCGGGCCCACGAGCACCGGGATATCGTCACCGACTTCGAACTTGGAGAGTTCGGTGGTGGTCTTACCGACGGTCTGGAAAATCAGGGTGATGGAGCCTTCAGTCGTGTCGGCATCGGCGATGGTGAGGGGCACGCGTTCGCCGTTGTCCTTGTTCGTCTGGAGGATGATGAACTGGCCGGCCTTACGCTCTTGGGCGATCAGCGGGGCCTCGACGCGGAATTGGAATACCGCAGGAGATAACTGTTTTTTAAAGAGAATTTTTGCCATAGTGGCACAAATTTAGATAAATGGGGCGGAGCGGGAGAGGCCGACGGCAAAAAAATTATGCTCCATATCGTGAAAAAACGGCCCGAGAGGACAGGATTGTTTGGCTCCGACGGATATGTAAATTTTTTATTTCTGGAGGAACTCGAGTATTCTTTCTTTATATTCCTTGAGTTCGTCGAAGGCGGCATGGCCGTAGCCTTCGAACATCGCGAATTCGCAGGGAACATTCGCGGCCTTTAGTTTTTCCACGATCTTGTCAGAGGCGATAGGCAAAACGACGCGGTCGTCGCTGGCGGCGAGTACGAGCACTGGGCACTTGATGCTTGCAAGCATGTCGCCGGTATCCACGTTGTCGCACTCGCGGGCGAATATGGCGAAGCGGTCCATGTCTTCGGGGGTTACGTCGCGGTACATCATGAGCAGCGCGCGGCGGTAGCGTTCTGCGAATTTCGTAGAGAAACAGTCGCGGATGAAATTGTCGATCAGAGTTTCGCGGTCATGTGCGCGGGCGAGGCGAGCCCAGTTCCCGATGACTTCGAGCTGCTGCGGTTCCGGTTTGGACGTCGAGCATCCGAGAACGAGCTTCCGGACCATTTCCGGGTGAGTCGCCGCGATATGCTGGGCCACCATGCCTCCCTGAGACATGCCGTACAGCGCAACATCCTTCAGGCCGAGCGCCTGCATGGCGAGCACCTGATCGCGGGCCATTTCTGCGAGGGAATATCCCGGTTCCACGTCCTTGCGCCGGTCAAAAAAATAGAGCGTGTAGTCTTCCGCGAACATCTTGTACTGCACTTGCAGCGACGCGGCTGACTTCATCACGCTCTTGATGGCGAGTCCGGGTATAACGACCAGCGGTTTTGCGCCGTTCCCGAACTGCGCATATTCCATTTCGAATCCGTCGGTGCGGATACAGTGCACAAGATTTTCGCTCATGCGCTAAAAGATAGCAACTACTTGAGGTAGTAACTTATGCCGCCCATGGCAGACCAGTGCCAGCCGCGAAATTCTCCGAGGGTGTTCGCAATGCCCATGCGTGCTTCCCATCTGTCGGTGATGCGGTAGCCGACGGTAAAGTATTCCGTCATGACCAGCGGCATGTCGAAGTTGGCGATTGTATGTCCCTCTTTCGCGAACAGGCTCCCGCCGGACGTAGTGGGGAAGGCCGGGTCGGGCCTGTAGACGCTGAACGAGAAATTGAACGATATCGGTCCGTTGTAGATGCTCGCGAAGCCTCCGTAGGTAAGGGTGACACCCGTCGTTGACGAGTCTTCGAAGAAATATCGGCTGAAGTCTTCCCAAACAAGGAACTGGTCGCAGCTGTATTGCGTCCCGGAGTAATTGAATTTGCGGGTGTACATCCATGCGCCAATCGAAAGCCCCGCCTCGAAGTACTTGGTGTTCGCTCCAATGATCAAGTCGGCACTCATGCCCTTGTTGAAACTGACGGATCCGCCCCACATGAACCAGTTCCTCTTGGCGAGAAGGTCGATGGATGCCGTTACGATGGGGTAGGTTATGTTGTATGTCCCATCGACCTTTTCCCGTACCTCTTCGCTTTTGAATCCGCGGCAGTTGGTTATGCCGCTGCAGTTTTCCATCTTGTTGGTGATGCCGGAAAGTTTTTCTTTCTCCGTCTTGCCCATGTGAACGTTCCCAGAGGCGCGAACCTTGAACGTTTTGGGTTCTTGATAATTACCGACCCCGCGCAGTTCCGGGGCCGCGGGCACCTCCATGTCGAATTGTTCTACGTGACCGTAATCGTGGGTCATGGAACATCCGGAAAGGAGAGCCGCGAAACCGATGCATAATGTTAAAATTTTTTTCATACAAAACAAATATAAAACCGGTCGAGCGCAATCGACATGCCATAACGGCATTTTTCGGATAAAATGCAATAATTGGGGATGACAGGAGCAGAAGGGTGATTTTGCATTTATATATATTTCCGTTGACTGGAGGTTTTATGATTAAAAAGGGTTTTGTTTTGTTCGGTTCCATCGCGCTGGCTTTGATGGTGGCCGGGTGCAACGACGACAAGACGGCAGACAAGGTGGGCGCCAATCAGGGTGCTGTGGTGAAGGTCGTGAATAAACCTGCCGCAGGTAAAAAGATTCGCAGCCTCGGTGGGACCGAGACGATTTCGCTCGCAAAAGAAACTTCGGTTACTTGGATTCAGGATAACGTAGAAGAAAAGATGATGCCCCGCAAACTTTTCAGCGATGCAAGTGATTCCCTGTACGAAAGCTTGAACATGCCTGCAGGTATCCCTGCTTCGGTCAGCGCGTTCCTCGTGAAAGACGACGGCGAATTCATTTTGTTCGATGCCGGCTTCGGATCTTTCGGTGGGCAGTTGTTAAACCGTCTTATTGCTTTGGGAGTGTCTCCCGATGATATCGGTTTTGTTTACCTGACGCATTTGCATATGGACCACATTGCGGGCCTCATTAAGAAGGATGCCCCTGGCAGTGTCACGAAAACGTTCAAGAATGCCGCATTATATGTGAATAAGGTGGAATACGATGCCTGGATGAATAGCATTCCGCAAAATGAGCTGCAGAAGAAAATCATGTCAATCTACAAGGACAGCCTTCATTTGTTTGAATTTAACGATGAACTCCCGCATGGGGTGCTCGCGATGGATGCCGTCGGGCATACGCCGGGCCATACTGCGTTCCAGTTCAGGAACCTGCTCGTAATCGGTGACCTGATGCACGGTTATGCCCTGCAGAAGGACCATCCCGAAATCAGTTCCAACTACGATATGGACAAGCCGAAGGCTGCCGAAAGCCGCAAGCGCATTATGCAGTACGCCCGCGACAACAAGCTCCTGATGGCCGGCATGCACCTGCCCCCTCCGGGATTCGTGAAATAATCCTATTGTTTCCCTAGAGGGAGTTTGCAGGACGACCAATAGGGGCTAAATGGACATCGCTGCCATAAACAGTCGCGGCGATATACAGAACGAAAGCGTGAAGTAGAATTTTCGGGAATTTACCAAATACCCCAGTTCATAATTCGCAACCCATAGCGAAGGCATGCCGCCGATACGGATTGATGCCCCGTACTCAAAACCGGTTTCCTTTTCCCAACCGATTTCGGGCCCTACGATAACCGAAAGGTAAAGTCCCGTTTTCCATAGATACCTCAAATTAGGCTGGAAAAAGCCCCCTTGTTGGTGTCCGTCGTAGTCATAGATGAACCTAATCCGATTCATCCATATCAGCATGTGCGGAGGCCCCCATGCCCCTTGCACAGATTTTGGCCTTGCGGGTTCGTACAAGACGCTGGACCTGCCCAATATTATATCAATTCCAGCAGAAAAAATCCCTGGGCCAGTACCGACCGCAATACCCCAAAGTAACGGGGAAAAGCCTTCCGGAAACATAAAGAAGTTAGGCTTCTTTTTTACGGGTACTTCTACATCATCCGGGTCTTTGACAAAAGCCGAATCCTCTTCCGCCAAGGAATAACCCGGCAAGAGCAGAATAAAAAGAAGAACGAGAGTACGGACAAACTTCATGGTGTCTGAATATATAAAAGCAAAAAAAGTTAGGGGTCAAAAATTCCGATTCTTGGAAATGACAGCGAAAAAATGATATTTCCAAACATATTCCCTTTTCTTGCAAAATATCCCACTTCAAGATTCAGAAAACACAGCACGTCAAAACGGACGGAAGCTCCGTAGTCGAATCCCGTTGAAGAAAACCAACCCACCTGGGGGCCAACGGCAACGCCCGTTAAAATGACAAATAGATACTGAATGTTTGGATAAAGTAAAATTCCATGTTCGTGGTCAGTGTAATCATAGACATACCTGGTGCGAATGGACCACGTAAACGCATATTTCGGAACCCACAGGCCTTCTATACCTTCGGGATGTTCTTGCGCATAGATTAGGCCAGATCGCGGGGACCACCACTCCAAAGCGAATCTTCTTCCGCCAAGGAATAACCCGGCAAGAGCAGAATAAAAAGAAGAACGAGAGTACGAATAAACTTCATGGTTGTGAATATATAAAATAATATCCCCGGAATTTGGGTTCCGGGGATAAAGTGTTTTGGGTCTGGATCCTTCGCCCTTTTGGAATTCGTGGAATAACCCTATTGTCACCCTGGAGGGAGTCCGAAGGACGAACGATAGGGTCTATGGGATTTTATCGCAGAGCAAAGACAATTTTAAATGGACAATGCTGCCAAAAAGCCCAATGTAATATCAAGGGAAAATGTATAATACACTTTTTTGGAATTGATTAAATAACCAAATTCGTGAGAACCAAAGCCTAATCCCGCAAGTCCTCCTATACGGACAGACCATCCGTAGTCAAATCCAGTTTTGTATGCCCATCCAATTTCTGGACCAGAGGTAACCGTGAAAAGCAAGGTTTCAAACATATAGCGCAAATTGGGCTGAAAATAGAATCCCACTTGATCATTATCAAAATCATAGATCAAACGAATTCGATTTGTCCACATGAACTCGTGGGTTGGATCCCAAAATCCTATTAGAGAATCTGGTCTAGCTGTCTCGTACAAAATAGCAGATGCGCCAACTATAAAGTCAATCCCGCCAGAAGCTATATATGGTCCGCCGCCAATAGACCATCCCCAAAGTGTCGGCGAAAAGCCATCTAAAATGCAGTAGTAATTATCCGATTTTTGACATGCCGATTCCTCAGCCAAGGAAATACTAGGCAAGAGCAAGGCTAAAACAAGAATCAGGTTCCTAACAAACTTCATGGTATTATGAATATACAAAAAGACGTGCAAGGTTACGAAGCAGCGAAACGTTTACGTTTCGATATTTCGTAACCGCAGCCGTCTTGCGTATAACGCAATATCCCCGGAATTTGAATTCCGGGGATAAATGTTTTGGGTCTGGATCCTTCGCCCCTTCGGGGCACAGGATGACGATTACGCATTGGTGCTTCGCATCCAAGCCCCAGCGGCTCGGTCATGCCCGTGCAAGCACGGGCGCGACTCTCGCCTTGCTAGGCTTTTACCGTCGTGAAGGCAAAAGCCTCGCCGTCGGCATCGTTGGCTTCGAGGCCATCGGCAGCAGCAGCCCAGGCAATCTTCACAGCTTGCGTCTCTCCGGCGATGTAAGCTTCATTCTCGGCGACGGCCTGCTTGAAGACTTCGCTTGCAGAGAACAGCGTCACTTCGATCTTGTCGGAGATAGCGTAGTTCTGGTCCTTACGGCGGTTCTGGATGCGGTTCACGAGTTCGCGGGCCACGCAGGCGCGGCGCAGGTCATCGGTAATCTTCAGGTCGAGAGCCACGGTGAAGTGCTGGTTCGCTTCCACAGCGAGGCCTTCCGGCACGATGCGGCTGAGCATCAGGCAGTCTGCACCGACTTCACCGAAGTCGAACTTGATAGCTTCACCACCCTGCAGGGCCTTGATTTCGTCAACCGTAAGGCTGTTGAGCTTGGCGGAAATCACCTTCATGTTCTTCGCATAGTCCGGACCCTTCGCCTTGATAGCGAGGAAGTTCGGCTTGGCGGAGAGCTTCACGAGCTTGGTTTCGTCTTCGAGGAACTGCATTTCGCGAACGTTCAGTTCTTCAAGAATCAAATCCTTCATGGTCTCGGCGACGTTCTTTTCCACAGCACCGTGAGCAACCACCGTCATGCTAGCGATCGGCATACGGTTCTTTACGTTGTTCGTAGCGCGGATAACACGACCCATTTCCACCATGCCACGTACCATGGAGATGCGTTCCACGAGGGCTTCGTCCATGAGGGACTTGTCGGCGCTCGGGAATTCGCAGAGGTGGACGCTCACCGGAGCGTTGGCATCGACTTCGCGCACGAGAATCTGGTAGATTTCTTCGGCGAGAAGCGGGAGGAACGGAGCGAGGATCTTGGAGAAGTCCACCAGCACCTTGTACATGGTGGCGTAGGCAGCGTTCTTGTCGCCATCGTTTTCGCTCTTCCAGAAACGGCGGCGGCTGCGGCGCACGTACCAGTTCGTGAGGTCATCCACAGCGGCAATCACGGCGGGCACCACGTTGTACAGGCGGTAAGCCTTCATTTCCACTTCGACCTTGGCGGCCAAATCCTGCAGCGTAGCGAGCATCCAGCGGTCGAGTTCGTTGTCGCTCTTGACTTCCTGACCGGGCTTCCAGTTGAGCTGGCCCTTGGCGGCGTCGGCATTGTGGTTGCTAACAAAGAATGCCACGGCGTTCCAAAGCGGCAACATCACCTGCTTCACGATACCCTTCACGCCTTCTTCGCTGAAGCGCAAGTCTTCGGCCTTGAGGGCGGCGGAGTTAATCATGAACAAGCGGATAGCGTCGGCACCGGTGCGTTCGATCAAGTCGTTCGGGTCCGGATAGTTGCGCTTGGACTTGCTCATCTTGGAGCCGTCTTCGGCCAAGATAATACCGTTCACAATCACGTTCTTGAATGCCGGCTTCTGGAACAGAGCGTTAGAAAGCACGGTCAGCGTGTAGAACCACCCACGAGTCTGGTCCAAACCTTCGGCGATAAAGTCAGCCGGGAAGCTTGCTTCCACCACTTCCTTGTTTTCGAACGGATAGTGGCGGCTGGCATACGGCATGGAGCCGGATTCAAACCAGCAGTCGAACACTTCGGGCGTACGGCGGAAGACCTTGCCATCCTTTTCAATCGTGAGTTTGTCCACGAAGTGCTTATGCAGGTCGTCGAGCTTCACGCCGGTGTACTTCTGCAATTCTTCGATGGAGCCCACGGCGATCATTTCGCCATCGTCGGCAATCCACACCGGAATCGGGGTTCCCCAGAAACGGTTACGGGAAAGGTTCCAGTCGCGGGCGTTGGCAATCCACTTACCAAAGCGGCCATCGCGGATGTGGCTCGGCACCCAGTTCACGGTCTGGTTGTTTTCGACCATCCATTCCTTCAAAGTCTTGGTCACGCCTTCCTTGCTTGTGACAGGGGCGTCGATCTTCAAGAACCAAGTCTTGAGGGCGCGGTAAATCAGAGGAACGCCGGTACGCCAGCAGTGCGGGTAGCTATGGACAATCACGTCCTGCTTGAACACGACTTGCCTTCGGTATCGAGCGGGTCGAAAAGGCCGAGGTCGAGTTCAGCACCCTTCTGGAAGTCTTCTTCACCGAAGGAGGGTGCCGTATGAACGGCACCGGTACCGTCATCGGTACTCACGTAGTCGGCGGGGTAAATCTTGTAGTGGCGGGAAAGCTGGTCCGGCGTCACGAATTCATCGGAGATACGGGAAAGCGGTTCGTAGTCCTTGCCCACGAGTTCAGAGCCCTTGCAAGTATCAACGATGTTCGGGTTCTTGAAGTAAGCGGCGGTACGGCTTGCGGCAATCCAGTACTTCTTGCCGTCCTGCTCCACCAGGTTGTAGTCCATGTCCGGGCCCACAACGATGCAGAAGTTGGAGTACAACGTCCACGGGGTCGTCGTCCACACGAGGATGCTCGTATCCTTGAACTTGGCTTCGCTCGAATTAATCGGGAAAATCAGCGTGAGGGACGGGTCCTGACGGTCCTTATAGCCCTGGTTGGTTTCGAAGTTCGAAAGCGGGGTCGCGAGAGCCGGGCTGTACGGCTGGATGCGGTAGCCCTGGTAGATGAGGCCCTTGTCGAAGCACTGCTTGAACACCCACCACACGGATTCCATGAAGTTCTTGTCCATGGTCTTGTAGCCGGTGTCGAAGTCGACCCAGCGGCCCATGCGGCGCACGGTCTTCTTCCATTCGCTCGTGTACTTGAGCACCTTGCTGCGGCAGGTTTCGTTGAACTTGTCGACGCCCAGGTTCTGGATTTCGGCAACGCCCGCGAGACCGAGTTCGTTCTGCACCAGGGATTCAATCGGAAGACCGTGGCAGTCCCAACCGAAACCGCGCGGAACCTTCTTGCCCTTCATGGTCCAGTAACGCGGAACGATGTCCTTGATGGTACCGGCAAGCAAGTGACCGTAGTGCGGGAGGCCCGTCGCAAACGGAGGGCCATCGTAGAAAGTGTACGGTTCAGTTTCCGGACGGCTGTCAAGCGACTTCTTGAAGCTTTCGTCCTTGTCCCACAGGCTGAGCACGCGCTCTTCGATCTGCGGGAAGGTCTCTTCTTTCTTTACTTCACGGAACATGTGTTACCTCGAACCCCGCGGCACTGCGCCCCGGGCATTAAATTTTCGGCGGTAAATTTAGTAAAAAGGCGCTTATGATATCAAGAAAAGGTCTCCGATATACCACAAATCAATGATTTTGAGCCAGAGCAATCAGGCAAGCCTTAAACTCGTCGATGTTTTCAACATTATACGAGTCAACATATTCGACACCGGTTTCTTCATGCGTATCCAATTCAAAGTTGGGCGCATTTTCGGCCTTGCATGTTTCACTGGTGAGCTTAGCATCACTAAAGTAATGCAGATGGCAAACTTTGCTGCCGGAGGCGAGGTCCAAATCAACTTCATATTGGGCACCGGAATAATACTGGATACGGTGAGTGTTTTCACCAAGGGTGGCCGAAAATTCCTGACCGCCGATAGTGAAGGTAACGGCATACTTGCTTTGACTTGAAATAGTCACTTCGGATGGAACGGTAATTCCGCCCGATTGAAGGAAGAAATCGTAAGGATAAATGCTTATGTTATGAGTATCACCTTTTTTGATGTTTATAATGGAGTTGTATAGCCATAGTATGGCGTAGGTATCGGTGTAGCTTTCGTCTTTGTACAAGGTCCCGTCACTTGGCATTAAAGATTCTGGTGGAATACAACTTCCGTCTGCTAACGTGTAATATACGAACTGAGAATCTGCTTCAAAAACATAATGGATCGTGTATGATTTCGGTTTATTGTTGCAAGAAATGGAACCTGCTTCGTAGTCGCATGTTGTGAAGGCCCAGTCTCCGAGAAGATTGTTCGCGGATCCGCCTACCAAAACGGTGGTCGCAGTATCGGGATCGCCTTCGTTGTTCTGAATTAAAACTAGAGTGTCTCCGACAAATATGTAACTCCGTTTATGCTGCAGAACTTCGTCTATATGGGCAAATGTATAGTTGCCGTTTAGATGTTGGCATTCGTCGTAAGGGTGGTCTTCAAATATGGTGAATTTCTTGTTTGCGTCGTCATGGTTATACTTGTATCGAAAATTAGTGGAACAGTAGTCACCAACGCTTCCGATTGCGCTGGAACTGCTTCCAATACTGGACGAAGAAGCCGTTGTTGCTGAAGAGGACGACTCCATACTGGAGGAAGATTCTACGGCACTCGATGACGTCGTGGATTCGCTGGAGGTTGCGTCGGCTGAACTTTCGATTGAGGGGTCGATGTCTTCTACGCTGCTGGATGATTCCAGAGGCGGATTTACGACGCTGGGAGTGTCACTGTCTCCGCATGCGGAAATAAAAATTCCAGACACCAATACCATGCAAGAATAAAAGAATGACTTGCCTGAAACAATCTTCATATTAATGCCCCCGGATTTGTAGGTTCTTTAATAGAGGGTTCATGAATAACCATATTCATTACCATTTAATGTTAAAAAGATAGAAAAAAGCCCCTATTTTCAAAGCACTAAGACACCGGCTTTAGGGCCAAACGTTCATAAAAAAGCGCCCTTTCGACCCTACCTTCTGCATTCACATGACACGTTCCCGTAAAAACGGCAAAGTTGGCAAGGAACACGCAATTCCCCAAAACGCAATTTCCGAGGAAATTTATCACATAAAAATGCAAGGCATCTCTCCTTTGTCTGTGATAATTTATTTTCACGCAAAAAGGAGTGTTTGATGCGTTTTCTGTTCTTTCTTCTTGCAGCCCTGTTTATTATAAGCTGCTCAAATGGCGACTGCCTCCCCCTTGATCCGGGTCCGGATGCCGATTACCCCAGAAGCACCCAGCGTCTATTCAAGTCCTGGGACCAGGTTTCGTTCTACGTGGACCCGAACCATTTCTTTGGCGACACAAATTACACCGAATTCCCCGACAATACCCTGGAAATTGGCTACGCCGACAACGATACGCTACTTACCGTAAGGCAGGTCACCATCCCGTTGATGGACCGGATTCACGACGCCTGGTTCAGGAACTACCTTTCGCCCTCGAATCTCGCCAGGAGTTTTAGGCTTGTTGTCGAAGACAACGAAACAACGGATGTCGATTCCGTCATCCTGGAGGTTCGCACCAAGAACAAGGAGGGAGTCCTATATGGCGACATTCCTCCCGTACAGATGACCTTCTACAAGGCGGCCAAGAACAACGGGAAAATCTACTTCCAGAACCTGATTAAAAAGGATACGACCTTGGGCATCCCGGTCCTGTTTTCGCGGGCTCCCATAGACGGCGGTGCGTTCGAAGAAGCCTACGTGCTGGTGCTGAAGGACACGTCGGACCTGTGGCATTTTGAGTATGTGAAAATGCCGGAACCGATAAAGCCCTGCCCCAAGGAATGGATTTGCTACGAGACGATGGAGAGCTTTTCGGACTATAGGTGTCCCGAGTCCAGTTCGTCCGCTATCGAATCCTGTTCTTCCGCCGACATGACGCTGCTGTCATCCTCATCCGGAGTCCAGGACTCTGTTGCCATAGACTCTGTCGCTATGGACTCCCTTGCTAAAGACACTATTACAGTACTAGAACCCATTCGCCCTATCGATATAAATCCGTGCTACACGGTAACCGGATGGCGATACGTCACTAGGTGCGACTCCGTTTGCTCGGACCAGATTATCCGTGCGGATTCGACCTCCTCGAAACGCTGACTATTCCAACTTGGAATATCGATTTCTGCTATTTATTCTTTTTTTGGTGGTTTTTTGAGGGATTTTCTAATAGTTTATCCACAGACATTTCGTGAAATACTAAGGAATAATAAGGAGTTTTCCCCATGTCTAAAGAAAAAACACATTTGGGACACATAATCCTGATCACCCTGTCCGCTGCTATCGGCGGCTTCCTGTTCGGCTTCGATTCCTCCGTTATCAACGGTGCGAACGGCGCTCTCAAAATACATTTCAATGCGACGGATTACCAGCTTGCCTGGGCTGTTTCGCTTGCGCTGATCGGTGCCGCGGTCGGCGCTTATTTCGCTGGCAGACTTGCCGACAAGTTCGGCCGTGTCCGTTGCATGCTCGCTGCTTCGGGACTCTTCCTTGTGAGTGCTATCGGTTCGGGTGTCCCGTTTGGCATCCCGGACTTTATCGTGTGGCGTGTCATCGGCGGCGTGGGTATCGGTGTCGCTAGCATCATCGCGCCTATCTACATTGCCGAAACGGCTCCTGCTCACCTGCGCGGGCGTCTCGGCTCCATGCAGCAGTTCGCCATCGTGATTGGTATCTTCGTGGCGCTGCTCTCGAACTACCTCATCGTGCGCATCGCGGGTTCGGCGAACAACGTGTGCTGCGGTGGGTTCAAGGCCTGGCAGATTATGTTCTGGGTCGAAATCATTCCGGCTGCGCTTTACGGCATTGCCGCCTGGAGGCTTCCGGAATCTCCGCGTTATCTTGTTCAAAAAGGCCGCTTGGAAGAGGCAAAGGAAGTCCTCTCTAGGATTGATTCCGAGGGCGTGGACAAGGAAATCGCTTCCATTCACGACACCTTCAAGAACGAAAAGCCCGCCAAGCTCGCGGACCTGCTCGAAATGGTCGGCGGCAAGAAGCGCATCGCCCCGATTGTATGGGCTGGCCTCGGACTTGCCATTTTGCAGCAGCTCGTGGGTATCAACGTGATTTTCTACTACGGCACCATGCTTTGGCAGAGCGTCGGGTTCGGCGAGAGCGACGCGTTCCTCACCAGCGTGATTTCGAGCGGTATCAACCTGATCATGACCATTGCCGCTATCATGCTTATTGATAAGATTGGCCGCAAGCCGCTCCTGCTTATCGGTAGCATTGGCATGGCTGTTACCCTCAGTACCCTCACGGTGTGCTTCATGAGCGCGAATGCCGACGGAAGCCTCCCTTGGGGCCCGGTCATGTGGGTTATGCTCGGCGAAATGTTCAACAACCGCATCCGTGCCGTGGCTATCGCCATATGCGGACTTGCTCAGTGGGGCGCAAACTTCGTCGTCTCCTGGAGCTTCCCGGTACTTGCCGGCAAGGGCGGCATCGGCGTCGGCCCCACCTACGCCATCTATTCCTTCTTCGCCATCTTCAGCATATTCTTCGTGGCCAAGTTCATCAAGGAAACGAAGGGCAAGGAACTCGAAGAGATGTAATTCCGCGGTACCGTTTTCGCGGGAAAACAAAAAAAACGTGTGGCGACGAGCCATGCGTTTTTTTTGTATGTATCGTGCGCAAATCGGAAAAAGACTATCTTTCGAGTGATTAAAGGAACTTTTTATGCAGGTGAATATGCATATCTTGGAAAAGATCAGTGAATTCGTTGGAAAGTGGATGGCGGTTGTCGTGCTCGTGATCGCGGCGCTCTCGCTGTTTGTCCCGAAATCGACGCTCTGGATTGAACTTTCTTGGGTGAATTACCTGCTGATGGTCGTGATGTTCGGCATGGGGCTTACGCTCAAACTGAGCGACTTTGCCCTTGTATTTGCGCGGCCGAAAGAAATCACCATCGGGTGTGCGGCGCAATTCATCGTGATGCCGGCACTCGCGTTTTTGCTTTCCAAGATTTTTGGGCTTGATGCTGCGCTGATGGCAGGCGTGGTCCTCGTGGGAACCTGTCCAGGCGGCACCTCCAGCAACGTCATCACTTACCTTTCGAAAGGCGACGTGGCGCTTTCCGTGGGCATGACGAGCGTGAACACGCTGCTCGCTCCTGTGCTGACGCCGGCGATTACCTACCTGCTGCTCCGCACCACCGTGAACGTAGATGTGATGGCGATGTTCCTTTCTATCGTGAAAGTCGTGATTGTGCCGATTGCGCTCGGATTCGTCATCAACAAGTTCTTCGGCAAGTTTACGGCGCGGGCCGTGAAGGTTTTGCCGCTCGTTTCCGTGATAGCGATTGCGATGATTGTGGCCGCTGTTGTTTCGCATAACGCCGCAAAGATTCTTTCGACGGGCGCTGTCGTTTTCGCTGTGGTGATTCTCCATAACCTGCTCGGTTACGGTTGCGGTTTCGGGCTCGGCAAGTTGCTCAAGTTCTCGACGCCCAAGACGAAGGCGCTATCTATTGAAATCGGCATGCAGAATTCAGGACTTGCCACAAGCCTTGCGGCGACCGCATTCTCGTCGCTTGCCATGGCGACCTCCGGCGCAATTCTCGCGAACGTTTATCGCCGGAAGGAATAAAAAACTTCAGCAGAGAATAAACGCCGCGCCCACCCTCTGTCATCCTGGAGCCGCGTAGCGGCGATAGGATCCAATAAGCATCTCCAGCATAATTATGACTATTGAATACAAAAACATCCACGAATTTTCTGAACAAGATTTAAAGGACCTCTTCCTCTCCGTCGAATGGTCCTCGGGACATTTCCCCGACAAGCTCGTCGTCGCGATGAAGAACTTCAAGACCGTCATCTCGGCCTGGGACGGCGACAACCTCGTCGGCATGATTTGCGCGATGGACGACGGTGTCATGAACGCCTACGTGCATTACCTGCTCGTGCGCCCCGAATATCAGGGCAAAGGCATCGGCAAAGTCCTCGTCGACAAGGTTCATGAAATATACAAGGATTACCTCCGCATCGTCGTGGTCGCCTACAACGAAGAGCTCGCCTTCTACGAACATTGCGGCTTCAAGAAAGCTGACGACGCATGCCCGATGTTTATTACCAGTTTGTGGACGTAAGTTTCACCCTACAAGCGGAGCAATTTGGCAACTAGAATGTCCTGAAGATTCCTTCTGCTGTCTATGATGGCATGGACAACAACATTCTCTGCCTGAATTTCGTACACAATACGATAGAGCCCCTGAATTATTTCACGATACTGTTCAATCCCTTGGTCGTATAATTCCGGGACGACTCTGCCGCTTAAGGGGAAATGCGACAGAGACAAAATATTGTGCTCAAACTGAGCAATGACAGATTCTACATAGGACGGATTTAAGGTTTTGTAGTAGTCTACAATCTCTCTCAAATCGTCTTCGGCAGACTTTGATACGATTACATTGTAGACCTTACTTTTTCGCATTGAGTCCTTTCCTCAATTCCTGGAAAACTTGTTTAGCTGGCTTTGCGCGTCCTGCCTGAACGTCCCTTTCCGATATCTGCATCAATCTCAATAAGGCGAAGGCATCCTGCATCTTCTGGTACGAGTCAACATCGAGAATGACCCCGCGGGCCTCCCCGTTTTGCGTCACGATATAGGGAGTATGCGATTCGTTCACCGAATCTAGAACCTTGGCGGCATTTGCCTTGATGTACGAAATCGGTTTAATGTTCTTAAGGGAGGCCATTTTTGACTCCTTGTTTAAGTCGGACTGAATTTGATACTAAATATAGTCTTTTATTGAGCGATGGTCAAGACCGCAATTTTCGAACCCAACGACCATTTTTCGATCCCAAGCGTAGCCAAGTTTTTTGAGGTCTCGTCTAACAGTTATTCTAGCTGCATTCAGGCGTTCTGCGATTGCGTTTATACTAATACTTTCGTTTTCAACAATGAGACTCTCAATAGTTAAGGCTCGTTTTTGAGGCTCATTTTGGTGCTCATTTTGAGGTTCATTTTGAGGTTCATTTGGGGTGACAATCCTACCGTTCAGTTTACCCTCTTCACTCCAAAAGGGTTGTGGAGAACCTTCAGCTTTGCAAGCATCCATTATGCGCTTTATTCCCGAGCCCCATTTTTCTAAGTATGTTATTTGATAGAGAACCGTCGCAACAATCTCGTTTCGTGGATACGACTTATGCGACCGCTTAATAGTTTTGGGAGTTAATTCGCGGGGTAACAAGCCCGGGCTTTCAATTTCTATACGGTCGTCATATATGGCAATGCCGATAGAGCACTGGTAAATGTCATAATCCCTATGGCAAAGGGCGTTAATCAGTGCCTCGCGCAATGCCGTTGCAGGAACATCAAGGTGTTCTTCCCTTTTAAACCCCTTGATTTCTCCGCTAAGAGAAAGATGCTTGAAAAAGAACGACATGCCCGCATCAAGCAGTTCAAAGAAATTGCCATGAGCCTGCTGGTTGTCGATAAAGTAATTTTTGTCCGTTCCTCTAAAACGAGCCATTCGAATTTCATAATCATACGAAAATCTCTTAGAAAAAAGAAATACAGCGGCGTTCCGCAAATTGTCGCCATCCAACAGGTTCCATTTTTTCAATATTACTTTAATTGACTCATTGAGTGACCCCACCGGAATTCGTTTTTCTTCGACTCCGAGACGGACTACGCCACGAATTGTGCTGACATCAAGGTCTTTTATAGAATACCCCTCAGCCACCCTCATTTCCCACGAATATTTGTGCGGCATGTTGATCCGAATTCTAGCATCAAACATATCCCTAGGCATTGCTTTAGTGACACTTTCCAGTCTATAGTATGGTCTTCCATGAAATGTGTACGGGTCATTCCCA
>CACWNW010000051.1 GCA_902762305.1 Fibrobacter succinogenes
CGGCATGGCGGCCATCGGGGCCTGGAAGAAGGCGTATCTCAAGGGTAAGAACGCGCTGTTTACGCTGCTCATCTTCGTGGGCGCGCCGATTGCGCAGACGATCTACGGCATGTTGCTGATGATGTACATCTTGAACAAGGCGCAGACTGCTCCGGAAAACTGGGCGGCATACCTTGGCGTGGGCATCTTCGGTGGCATTGGCATGCTGGCCTCTGCCTGGTACGTGGGCAAGTCCGCAGCTGACGCCTGCAACGCCCTCGGCGAAACCGGCAAGGGCCTGGTGAACTACCTGATGGTGCTCGGCGTCGGCGAAACCGTCGCGCTGTTCGTCATGGTGTTCTCCATGATGCTCGTATCGTAGGACAAAGCGTCATCCTGAGCGAAGCGCCGTGAGGCGTGGAGTCGAAGGATCTCCTATGTGAAAAGACGAGTGATGTTCAATCACCCGTCTTTTTTTGTTTAATGCGACTTAAGATGCATTACTTTACAAAAAAAGCGAGGAATTCATCGTCGAGAGAAATTATATGAGAATTTATCAATTTTTTTTGGCTTTGTGTGTTGTTGTGATTCTCGGATGTACAAAGGATGGTGAAATTGTTACGGGAAAAAAGGACGAAAGCGTATATGCGAGTTACTGCTTAGTATATGTTTTTAATCCAAATTTAATGGGCTCTCATCAGACAGAAACAAGAAATTTGAGGGAAGGGGGCTTTATAATGAGGTATGACGTAACAGAAGAATCTATTTATTACAGTCTTTTTGAAAAGCCAAATGATGTTCTTTTTAAGGAAAAAGAAGATGATTTTAATGATTACAGATTCTTGGTAGATTGTTACACAAAAAATGATAAGTATTTAGGATCTATAAGCATGACTCGCGGTGGTCTAATAAAAAAGAATTATGAAGAATTTCATAATAGGAAGGTACTTTTTCTTTTAGATTCGCTACCTGATGAAAGACTTCGCAAAGCTTTTAAACGATATAGACATTAATGGGAGCATTTGTATGGCTGAAAAATACAATGGAATGACGGTCAATGAACGGCTGTATCTAAGTGGTTTAATGGATAAATTTGACGAATTCGTTCGGACAGAGAATGTTGATGGTTTGAAGGAAATCCTTGAAAAAATCGAAATAACTGACGAAACGGCTGTGCGCTCGATAATTGAAGGCGTTGGATTAAGCTATTAGCATTTGAAGAAAATATTCTTACGGCCAGATTGTGGGGATGGTCGTGGATGCAATGGTTGGACCCGGCAGCAATGCCGAGTTTTTTGTTTTAGAAGTAAAAAGGAATGTTTTCTCGATTGTTTAGTTTACATAATATACATTATCGGCAACAATGGCTACGGGCGAGAGAAGGGTTTGTTTCATCCTGAAACTCGTTTTACATCTTTTGACTTGGCATGGAATTTGCTATTTTTGCGCTGAAAATGTAAAACATATGCCCTGCGGGCGTTTCCCTGCGGGCAATCAAACAAGGTTATAGAAATGGCTGAAGATTTGAACGAACAGGAACCGACCGCAGAAGAAAAGGCAAAATTCGAACAGGACGTGCTCAAGGCCGCCGAAGACGCCATGAAGATGGAAGCCGAAGCTAATAAGGCTGACGAAGCCCAGGGCGACGAAGGCAGTCCGGAACAACCTGCCGCTGAGAAACCTGCAGACGCCTCCGCAGAACAAGCCGCTGAACAGCCTGCCGATGCCGCGGCTCCGGACCCGACTGAAGTCCTGAAGCAGCAACTGGCCGAAGCCAACGACCGCAACCTGCGCCTGATGGCCGAATTCGACAACTACCGCCGCCGTACCGCCAAGGAACAGCTCGAACTCATCGAGACCGCAAACGGCAAGCTCCTTGAAAAACTCTCCGAAGTGCAGGACAATTTCGAGCGCGCCTTCGCGAGCGAAAACAAGGCCCAGGATTTGGAAGCCTTCGAAAAAGGCATGCAGATGATTTACAACCAGTTCGCAAAGATTTTGACCGACGCTGGCCTCGAGCAAATCGACCCGACCGGCGCGGAATTCGACCCGAACTGCCACGAAGCATTGATGCAGCAGCCCAGCGAGACTGTGCCCGAAGGCCACGTGGTCACCGTGTTCCAGAAGGGCTACAAGCTCAAGAACAAGATCTTGAAGACCGCAAAGGTGATCGTCTCCTCCGGGAAATAAGCCCGCGCGAGGCTCCCCTGCGCCTCCCCTTTTGAAAAATTGTCAATGACAAATTAATCCCGTGGTATTCCGCGGGGCTTTTTTCGATATATCTTTATCTCCGGTGTACAACGTTTGGAGATTAAGATGTTTGGTAAAATCTTAACCGTTTCTGGCGTATTGGCCTGTGCGGCCTTTGCGCAACATCCCATCATTACTACGAGTTACACGGCGGATCCTGCCCCGTACGTGCATGGCGACACGGTCTACCTCTATACGACCCACGACGAGGACGACGCCCAGGATTTCAAGATGTTCGACTGGCTGCTATACACCTCTACGGACATGGTCAATTGGACGGACCACGGCGCAGTGGCTTCGCTCGACGATTTCAAGTGGTACAATTCAAATAACGGTGCATGGGCGGAGCAGGTCATCGAGCGCAATGGCAAGTGGTATATGTACTGCCCCATCCACGGCCACGGAATCTCGGTGCTCGTTGCGGACAACCCCTACGGCCCCTTCACGGACCCGCTCAACGGCCAACTCGTGTGGCAACGCGAACACTGGAACGATATCGACCCTACCGTCTGGATTGACGATGACGGTCAGGCCTACATGTACTGGGGCAACCCGGAACTCTACATGATAAAATTGAAAGAGGACATGATCCACACGGAAGGCTCCATCGTGACCTACCCCAAGATCAAGGACTATCAAGAAGGCCCGTGGTTCTACAAGCATGGAAGCCATTATTACATGGCGTTCGCCTCCACCTGCTGCTCCGAAGGCATCGGGTATGCCATGAGCGACTCGCCTACCGGGCCCTGGACCTACAAGGGCGACATCATGCCGCATTCCTCGAAGAGCCGCGGCAATCACCCGGGAATCATCGACTACAAGGGAAAATCCTACGTTTTTGGTCTAAACTACCTGCTCTGGGCGGAATACCAGGCTAAAATCGGCCAGGCTTATAAGCATGCGGAACGACGCTCCGTCTCTGTCGCCGAGATGCACTACAACGCCGACGGAACTATCCAGAAAATCGACTTCTGGCCCGAAAACGGCATTGCCCAGGTCGAGGATTTTGACCCGTACAAGCGCGTCGAAGCCGAAACGATGTCGTGGGGCGAAGGCCTCAAGACCCGCAAGGGCAATGAACTTGGCAACATGATTCTCACCAATATCAACGACGGCGACTACACCAAGATTAGCGGCGTGGAATTTAGCGATGCGGGCGCGGAATCCTTCTCGGCATCCGTCTTGAGCGTCAAGAAGGCATCTTCCATCACGCTGCACCTCGACAAGGTCGACGGAGAAACCATCGGCAAGGCGGAATTTAACGCTGACGGCCTCGTGACGGTGCCGCTCTCCGGTGCGGTCGGCAAGCACGACGTGTTCTTCGTGTTCGCGGGCGATTTCGAGGCGGACTACTGGGAATTCGAGGACAGCAAG
>CACWNW010000052.1 GCA_902762305.1 Fibrobacter succinogenes
GTCGTAGTAGATGGTGATGGAATTGCCCTGGTAAAGGATGATGTCGCCTGCGTCGGTGTCGATTTGCTTGTCGTTGCGCGGAAAACTGCGCGGCAGGTCGGCCACCTTCTCGAAACTGCCGTAGTCGTGCATGTCGAGCATCATGTCGCCCTGCGCGAGGAATTCGGCGAAGGCCTTGGCCGAGGAATTTTCTTCAAGCGTTGCCGTGAAGGTGGTATCGTTCACATGGATTTTGAGTTTCACGGGAGCCTCCGTTTGAGCGGATGAACTTGCTGGTACTGCGCCGGGCGTTTTACTGGCGGACGATTTCGGCGTCTGGGTTTCAGGTTGCGTCGAATGGCTCGCCGCATCGCTGCAAGCTACCAGAAAGAACAACGCTATAAGGATAAAGTTTCGCATACACTCAATATAAATAATTGTGCGAGCGATTCAAAATACTTATTTGCTATGACTCACTATGCCTTTTGCGCATAGTGAACCGATGGTGAGAACCGAAACAAGCGTCAACACTGCACCCACAAGAAGCACGATTGATGCACTTGTGGCGATGTCGCCCATGCCGACCAGCGGAGAGACGATTCCGCCCATCAAGAAGCCCGATGCCCCGATGGCCGCGGCTGCGGTGCCCGCATTTGCGCGTTCCGCATTCAAAGCCAATGCGTTTGCGGGTGGCTGACTCATGCCGAACATGAACGTAAGCCCCATGAAGGCGACCTGCAGAAGCGGGAGTAAAGCGTGCGTCATGAGGGCGGCAGCAACGGCAATTGCGAAAACGAACATTCCCGTACCAGCGATTTTCAGGGCCTTGTATTCGTTGCCGACTTTACCCGACAACGCGCAACCGATGGCCGTGAAAACGGCATTCAGCGCAAAGCACAGGCTAAAGCCGACAGGCGAAAGGCCGTAGATTTTTTGGTAGATAAACGGCGAAGACGCGATATACCCGAACAAGATAATCATTGGGAATGTGCATACCAAGAAATACGATACGTAGGCGCGGTTCTTGAACACTTTTGCATACAAGCTAAAGCTCGCAAAGACAGATTTTTTGCTGCGGCGTTTTGCCGGGAGCGATTCCTGAAATTTCCCTGACATAAAGAGCAGCAGAGCCCCATACAGGAGCAACACAGCGAAAGTTCCCTTCCAGCTCATGAAATTCAGCAAGAATCCACCTAGCACCGGGGCTATAATCGGAGCGACTCCGTTCACAGCGCTCACCATGGCAAGGAACTTGGTGAGGACGGGGCCACGGTAGGAATCTGCCGAAATGGAACGTGCTATCACGATTCCGCCGGATGCCGCCATGCCCTGCAACAAACGAAACACGTTGAAGGTTACGATGTTCGGCGCGACAATGCAGGCGACAGTCCCGCAAACAAAAAGCAACAGACAAACTAGCAACAACTTTTTGCGGCCGTACTTGTCGCTCAGCGGGCCTACAAAGAGTTGCCCCACCGAAAGTCCGAGCATGCTCATGGTGAGGCTCAGCTGTGCCATCGAGGGACTTGCCGCAAAGTAATCGGCAAGGCTAGGGAGGGCCGGCAAGTAAAGGTCTGTCACGAAGGGGCCAAATGCCGAAAGCAGCCCAAGCAACAGCATAAGGAAAGTGAATTTCTGTTTTCCGCTCATAAATTCCTCTTGACGAAACCGCACGGAATCGCCATAAAAAAAGCCCGCAAAGCCTTACAACTGGACTTATGCGGGACCGCTACACGTTGATTTCGCAAGCGAATTTAGGAAAAAATTTTTCCGTTGGCAAGTTCTTGACAAAGGCGAAAAATATTTTTATTTATGGGCGCGAAATTTCATTGCGTATAATGGTTCAGCGTGAAACTCAAAACATCAGGGTTTTGCGCCTTTTTTATTGCGCAGGGCCCGCAACAAAAGAGGTTAAAATGGACTTTTACATGAAACTCCCGCGCGGCAAACGCGAATTCACCCTTTTTCTCGTAACGCTTTCGATTATCTCGATGAACATCATCGCGCCGCTCATCACCTGTTTCGAGATGGGCTTTAGCATGGAAAGTTGGGCGCACGTATTCCCGATTATGCCGATACTCTGGCCGTGCGTCATCGCAACGGTGCTTGTCACATATAAGCCTGCGGCGTTCCTGACATCAAGACTCACGCAGAAAGGCGACAGTTTCCATGCGGTGATTACACTCAACATCATGTGCACGGTTTTCCTGATGTCCATCATCTTGACGATTGTAGGTACCTGGGTCGGAAACCGCGAAATTACAATGGAGCCGCTGGTGAATTTCTTTTACAAGTGGCCTCGCAACTTTGCCATTTCGCTCGCGGTAGAAATCTTGATCGCGCAACCGATTGCCCGCCGCGTGATGCTAGGCCTGCACAAGTACCGCGACGCCCGCCGGGAAGTCGCTGTTTCTAACTGAGACGTAAATAATCTCAAAAAGCAACCAAGGTCACATTTGTGACCTTGGACAGCAGCGATAATCGTCGCGGTTTCGTGTCTTTCGCTTACTTCAAATTTGTCTTGAAGAATTCGTTCAGCTTTTCGAAGGGGATTTTTTCCAAGTTGTCGTAGAGGTCCACGTGGGAGGCTCCGGGGATGACGAGGAGTTCCTTGTTGCCGACGGTCTTGCTCCAGTTCTTGGTGGCGTCGAGTTTTGCGGGGACGTTCGCTTTTTTGCCGGTCATCTTTTCGAATGCGCCTTCGCCGAAGTAGCGGCTATGGGCCTTTTCGCCGTGGATGATGAGCACCGGGTTACGGATTTCGTCGGCATATGCGAGGAGTTTCGTGTTCATGAGCGAGGTGCCTGCGGAGGCGGCCCAGCCCTTGTTGCTGTTGAGGGATCGCTTGTGGTAGCCGCGCGGGGTCTTGTAGTAGGCGTAGTAATCCTTGACAAAGTAAGGAGCGTCGTCCGGGAGCGGGTCAATAACACCGCCGGCCAGGTCGTACGTGCCGTTCTTGAAGTCCTTGGTGCGCTGGGCCATCAATGCCTTGCGGGCCTCGTTACGGGCATCAGCGTTGTTTGCGGAATCGAAGTAGCCGTTTGCAGTCACGCGGCTCATGTCGTACATGGTTGAGGCAACCGTCGCCTTTACGCGGGTATCGATGCCGGCAGCGTTAATCGCCATGCCGCCCCAGCCGCAAATGCCGATGATGCCGATGCGTTCCGGGTCAACATTGTCGCGGGTCGAGAGGAAATCTACAGACGCCATGAAGTCTTCGGTGTTGATGTCCGGGCTGTTCATGTAGCGCGGCTCGCCGCCCGATTCGCCGGTGAAGCTCGGGTCGAATGCGATGGTCAGGAATCCGCGTTCCGCCATCTGCTGGGCGTAAAGGCCGCTGGACTGTTCCTTGACGGCTCCGAACGGGCCTGAGACTGCAATCGCGGGGAACTTGCCGTTCACCTTGAGGCTCGTGTCCTTGGGCACGAACATGTCGGCGGCGAGTTCAATGCCAAAATGGTTCTTGAAAGTGACCTTGGAATGTTCGACCTTGTCGCTCTTGGGGAATACCTTGTCCCATTCG
>CACWNW010000053.1 GCA_902762305.1 Fibrobacter succinogenes
GGGGAGCGTGGTCAAGCTGTTCTTGAAGATCTGTTCGAAGCCGAGGAACTTCAGCATGGAAAGCGTCACTTCGTTACGGAGACGGATACCGCCCTTGTAAGGACCGATAGCGGAATTGAACTGCACGCGGTAGCCACGGTTCACCTGAACGTTACCCTTGTCATCGAGCCAAGGCACGCGGAAGGTAATCACGCGTTCCGGTTCGACGAGGCGGTCGATCACGCCGTTGGTTTCCCAAGACTTGTCCTGTTCGAGGACGGGGTCGAGGGATTCGAGGAATTCGCGGACAGCCTGGTGGAAGAGGGCCTGGTCCGGATCACGGGCGACGACCTTGTCATAGACTTTCTGAAGGTAAGCATTCTTGATTGCCATTTTATATATCTCCGTTGAGAGTTTTGATTGTTAATGATTTTAACGGGATTAAAGATAGCAAAGCGCACTTGTAAAATGCGAAAAAACGGCAAAAATCTACAAAAACTTACATTTTTGTAAGTTAGTATTTTGCAAGTTTTGTAAATTGCCTTTTTTCGTTAAATTTCGAGGCACAAGACAAAGAAAACTTACATTTTTGTAAGTTTTCTTCTCGCGCGTCATTTTGTAAACAAAATTTTACTTAAATTTCGAGGAATGCCTTGAGGTCATCCATGCGGCGCTTCGCCATCTCGACGCCATGCTCGTACGATTCGTTCATCTTGTCCATGTCGGTATCGAACTGGTCGCACAGGTCTATCTCGGGGCGCATCAAGAAAAGGCGCCCTTCCTTCTCTAGCTTTTCCATCTGGAGAAACATCTTGTCGTAGCGCTTGAGGCGCAGCATGAGCGCGCGGAAAAGTTCGGGATACTTGCGCTTGTACATCGGGTTCAAAATGGCGCGGTACTTGCGGAAGTCCGTCACGGCCTCGCCCGGGTAATGCGTCGACACGGCCACCACCTTGTCGCAGCCCTTCTCGAAAGCGCGTTCAAAGGGAATCGGGACCGTGATGCAGCCGTCGGCGTAATGCTTGCCGTCCATCGGCGCCATCGGGAAAAGCATCGGGAGAGCGCAGCTCGCGCTGATGATGTCGAGCAGGCGGTTCTTGTCGGATTTCTCGGACCAGAATTCGGCGCGCCCCGTCTCGCAGCAGGTGAGCCCGAACTCGCATTCGATCTTCGACTTGGAATACGTCTCGAAATCGAACGGCATCTTGCCGTCGGCCGAGAGGTAGTTGAGCGCATGGAATTCCTTCTGGATGCCGATGAACTTGCTCGCCCACTTCTTGCCTTCTTGCAGGCGGGTCGGGAGCACGATGAACCTGAGCCTCCCCTGCTGGCGCGTAATGTAGTTGACTGCGGCATGAGCGCCGGCCGAAACACCGGCAATGTAGTTGTATTCGATTCCCTCAGCGAGCCAAGTGTCGATTACACCCGCGCTGAACATCGTTTGGCGGGAGCCGCCTTCCAGTACGAGTCCCGTCTTCACGCCTGAACCTCCTCGGGAGTTTCGGCCGCCACCGGCAAAGCCGGCGGCTCGGCTACGCCGAGGGCGCGCTGCTTGAGCGTCCAGACCTTCTGGCGGAAGTATTCGCTGCGTTCAGCAAGGTGCTTGGACGAAGGCACGCCCTTCACGCGTTCAATCTTTTCGGCGTCGTCCACAATAACGCGGGTGCGGTGGCCGAACTTGTAGATGCCGTCGAGCCCCACCGGAATCACGGGAGCGCCCGTACTGCGGGCAAGGAAAGCAAAACCTGTCTTGAATTCATTCAGCAGGCCGTCGTAGCGGCACTTGCCTTCGGGGAAAATAATCACGGAATTGCCCTTCTCGAGTTCCTTCTTCGCGATGAGCGCCCACTCGGTATCGAGATTGAAGCGGTCGCAGGGAATCACGCACTTCACGCGGGTTAGCGCCCAGCTGAAATGCGGGTCTTCCACCTGGTCCTTCGCCACCACGATGCTCCTCTTGTGGAAGAATATGGCGAGCATCATGAGGGGGTCGAGCATGCTGGTATGGTTCGCGATAAGCACGGAGGGCGTCTTGAGGCGCGAGGATTTCACCGACTTCCCTACGAACTCCACCTTCGGGCGGTACCACACATACAGGAAAACGCGCACGGTGTAAATAACGACCACCATGACAAGTCGCATAAAAAGCTCAAACAACGGGTTCTTCTTTTTCTTTTCAATCACGCGGCAAATATAAAAAAAAATGCAGGTGCGACACATTTTCGTATGTGAATTGCCCGATTAGCGCAATATTTCGGCAGATTAAAGGCAAACTACAAGAATCAACGGCGTATCTATATAAATTAAGCGCGCGCCCACAAAAAAAAGACCGCGGCCAGCCTTGCGGCGGGTCGCGAATCTTTTAAGGATTTTCCGTTAGGAAACGATTATGCCTGGCGCTCTGACGAGCGCAAGCCTTTTGCCTCGGTCATGGACAAGCAAGCTTGTCCGCGACGCTCGGCTTATTAGGCTTTATTGAGGCGATCCTGGATCATGTCGATGATTTCGGAGAGTTCCTTCGGGAGGTGGCTGCCGAACTTCGGATAGTGGTTTTCCTTAACGTCGGCGAGTTCCTTCTTCCAGCCTTCCACGTCAACCTTCGTGATTTCCGGGAGAGTTTCCTTGTAGTAGTCGGCGAGGCCTTCAGTATTGATGGCGCCGTCCTTCGGCATGTAACCGATCGGAGTTTCCTTGGCGTTATCGACACCGTTGCAGCGGTCGAAGATCCAAGCGAGCACGCGGCTGTTGTCGCCGTAACCCGGCCACATGAAGCCACCCGGGAGCTTCTCGTTGTTGGCATCCTTGCGGAACCAGTTCACGTAGAAGATCTTCGGAAGCTTGTCTTCAGTGGACTTCTTGCCGATTTCGATCCAGTGCTTGAAGTAGTCGCCCATGTTGTAGCCGCAGAACGGGAGGATGGCGAACGGGTCGCGACGGATCTTACCGACCTGAGAGGCGTCAATCGTAGAGGCAGCAGTGATTTCGGAACCCACGATGGAGCCGAGGAACACGCCGTGGTTCCAGCTGAGGGACTGGTGGACCAGAGGAATGGTGGACGGACGACGGCCACCGAAGAGGATTGCA
>CACWNW010000054.1 GCA_902762305.1 Fibrobacter succinogenes
GTGGCGATAATGGTTCCCCTGAAGTTCTAGGGTCGATTGACGCCCCGCTCTTTGTCTATGAAATCCTGGCAGAACGTGTATCGGCAGATTCGGTCGGTATCGACATTCTGGACTTGCTCTCGGAACCGCGCGTGGAACAGCTCCTGATGAACCATGTCCCCGAAGAGGTGGCTGTGGTGCAGGCGAAGCACGAGGCGGCCGCTGCCTTCGGGGTGGATTCCGTACAGCTTGCGACGGATTCCGGTGCGGTAATGCTCGCCGTATCGGCGATGGTACAGAACCGCGCCAGCAAAGAAGAGGCGCGGAACTTTATCCGCAATCTGGGCGAGGACCTGAAGGGCGATGGCGTGTGGAACGACCCGAACTGGAAAATCAAGATTGCGGACTGGGTCGTGGGCCTTGATTCCAACTGGAGGTATAACGATGTCCGCAACAATGCGGCGCCGTACTATGGCGGGAACGTGCCGTACTTCGAGAAGTACATGCGGGCGTTTTTCCCGATAGCCTACGGGTTCGAACCATGTGGCACCTCGAATGCGGGGAAGGTCACGTACGTGAACCAGGGCCAGAGTGCTTATTTCGCGAACAATTACGAGCATGCGGACCATTCGCGGGTGCGGTTCATCTGCGATGCGAATGGATTCCAGTGGCGCGTCGCAAGCGCCATCGAGAAGGATACCGCGGGATTCGGCGCGGGCGAGTACGACCGCGAAGTGCGCGAAGGCCGCGTGAACCACGATGTCTACTACATATTCGACGCGGGCAATTGGCGCGTCGCGACCCCGCAGGAGGCCGACGGCTTTACCGACATTGTGGAAGTGTACGCGAACCTCAAGTCGAGCGAGAAGGTGGTGTTCATCATCCGGCACAGCGAACGCACGAGTGATACGGGCCCGAGCGGCCACCTGACCGACAACGGGAAGAAATATGCCCGCGATCTTGGTGCACGCCTCGCGAAGGTCGGGAAGGAGGATTTCTACTTCGGCTACTCGGGCTACACGCGCACGCAGGAAACCTGCGAGGGAATCGCGCAGGGCAAGGGACAGTCGAACTACACTCTCGATGTCCTCCCGTACATGGATGGCGCCTGGTACGTGAAGGATTCCGAAAAGGCCGATGCCTATGTGAATTCCGATGGCGGTGGCTGGGTGGTGTATTCCAAGTACGGTTTCACCGGCGCGTATCCCGATGCGTTCTACGATTTGGAGGCGCGCAGCGAGCAGTTACTCAAGGACGAAATCCTCGCGAACATCTCGGGCATGAAGCGCGTGAACGTAATGTGCACGCACGACTACCTGGTGGTGCCGCTGCTCGCGTACACGACCGACGGCCACGCGAACGTGCGCTACTACGAGAAGTACCGCTGGGTCAATTACATGGCCGGAGTCGCGATGGTCATCTCTGCCGACGGTTCCGTGCGCTATATTCCCGTGAAGGGACTTGAAACGGGAATAATGTAGGCTATATTTCAAGTGTGGAAACCCGGACTTACGCAGCCATAGACTTGAAGTCGTTCTTTGCCTCGGTGGAATGTATCCTCCGGGGTCTGGACCCGCTCAAGGCGAAGCTCGTGGTGGCTGACGAGAGCCGCACCGAGAAGACGATTTGCCTTGCGGTGACACCTGCGCTCAAGGCCTACGGGATTCCGGGACGCGCCCGCCTTTTCGAGGTAAACCAGAAGGTGCGCGAGGTGGAACGCCGTACGGGCGAGAAGGTCGAATTCCTGATTGCGAAACCGCAGATGGCAAAGTACGTGGAGTATTCCACGAAGGTCTACAACGTTTACCTGAAGTATGTGAGCGCCGAGGATATCCACGCCTATTCCATCGACGAATGCTTCCTGGATTTGACGCGCTACCTCAAACTGTACAAGAAGCCCGCGCGCGAACTGGTGAAGACGATTATCCAGGACGTGTTCACGACTACGGGAATCACGGCGACGGGCGGAATCGGCACGAACCTTTACCTGTGCAAGATTGCGATGGACGTGATGGCGAAGCACGTGGATGCCGATGAAGACGGCGTGCGCATCGCGGAACTCGACGAGATGAGCTACCGCAGGCAACTGTGGTCGCACCGCCCGATTACGAGCTTTTGGCAGGTGGGTCGCGGGATTGCGGAACGACTCGAGAAATGCTACCTGAACGGAGGACGCGGAATCTATACGATGGGCGACATCGCCCGCGTGAGCGTCAAGAATCCTGAAGGGCTCTACAAGATGCTCGGTGTGAATGCGGAACTGTTGATAGACCATGCGTGGGGTTACGAACCCTGCACTATCGCCGACATCAAGAAGGCGAAACCGCGCAGCCAGAGCACGGGCGAGGGCCAGGTGCTGCAGGACCCGTACAGCTTTGAGAAGGCGCGCCTCGTGGTGCGCGAGATGGTCGATACCGTCTCGATGACGCTGGTGTCGCACGATCTGGTGACGAATGCCATGGTGCTGACCGTCGGTTACGACCGCGAGAACGTGGACAAGGGAATTTACCGAGGCGAAACCGTGGTGGATTTTTACGGGCGCACGATTCCGAAACCGGCCCACGGCACGGCGAATATCGGCTACTACACGAGTTCGCAGGCCGTGATGGCAGAAGCGGTGATGAAACTTTTTGACCGCATCGTGGACCCGAAACTGACGGTGCGTCGCCTGAACCTCGTGGCGGCGGACATCGTGGATGCGAGCTACGAGCAGTATGACCTGTTTACCGACGTGCAGAAACAGCAGCGCGAAAAGAAGCGCTTGAAGGCGGAACTCCTCATCAAGAAACGGTTTGGCAAGAACGCCATCGTGAAGGGCATGGACTTGCAGGAAGGTGCCACGACCATCGAACGCAACGGTCAGATTGGCGGACACAGGGCGTGATGTACCTTAGATAATTTCTGTGAATTTATCTTGAGATTTTGTTTACAATCCTCTATTTCGACTTCAACTCATCTAGGCATTCCGAGTCGGTATACTGCGTGATGCGGTAATTCGAGAGACCGGGGCATATCGAATCCAGTTCTGCATCGTGTTCCTTGTAATCGATGTGCGTAAAGGCATCCTTGCGGTTAAGGAACTTGTAGTCGCGAGATTCTAGCCACTGGTTATTGCAGAATACGGAAAAATTTATTGAAAGGGTATCAAAAATTTTCAAATTAAAAGTTGGACCCCAACTATATTCACAAGAAAAACAATAATTTTTCGAATAAATCAATTCATTCTTATAGAAAACATTGCCTTTCACTGTATCAGCAAGATTAATCCTAGCCTTGTACCGAAAATAATCCAAACAATCTTCCTCACTAATGGCAACAGGACTCACGTCATCCGGGACATAACACATGAAACCGCAAAGCGACACACTTGCGAGTATAATGGCTAAAAAATATGTTCTCATTCGCCTAATCATTACCACATCCACCATCCTTCGGATGTAGATCCAATAATTTCCATCTATCCCATCTCAAGATGTGATTGCCAATCATGTCGTTACTGGAAAACGTACCATTATTAGGGCGATAAAATGGAGAGGACGATCTTTCCGTTTTCTTTCAATAGCACTGTTGTTCAATATAAAAAACACAAGAATGAATACGTTCAGCATCAATCTTGTAATGCCCAAAACCTTTCTTTGACAAAAGAGAATCAGACTCGCAAGGAGTATCTAGAGTGTCAACCACGATAAAAATATTATTCTGATTCTTTATTTCCAAAGAATAATTCAACGTATCCCCAGCTGCGACAACGGCTACGAATAATGGGTCTGAACCAAGATCCTTATACTTGGTTTCATATTCATTGTATTCACTATAATAATTAAAATTTTCTTGCGAAATAATAGTATCAATTTTAGCAAACGGAACAATCCGAATAAACTCCTTGTCCTTTTCCCATGGACAATTATCCAACCATGCCAAAGGATCGCCGCAGGCAAACAGTGCAAAGCACAATAAAAACAGAAGGTATTTCATAACTTTTCCTCCTAATAAAATACCGGTGCATCAAACCAATATTCAGAATTCTCACCCGCATTTTCATTTAATTCGGCCTCCAAATCTGCCAAATTTAATTCACTGCAATCGCCACAGTAGGTCTGAAGAGCTAGTTTTACTTCTTCGCAAGAATAACCAAACATTCCGTCATCTATGGCATCATCTGCAGGCCTTTTCTTAGACCTATAAAGTAGTCTTATCGAAACTCCCCCCACCCCATACTTACTTTCTTGACGGGCATGAACGAATTCATGTCGAAGGATGGCTTGTTTTCGTTCATCTCCATAACGATAGTAATCTTTGAACAAGACTATATTTTGACCGAAATTTCTCGCATTAGCGTGGGGTTCATTCGTTTTTTGCCCCCATATAATGTTCCTGTGTCCACCAGAGCCTGCATAAGATCCCTCGTAGGTATACTCCTGCGAACCAAAACCTTTGTTCGTGCTGTATTGGAACGCATAGTAATCCGTTGCGAGCCCGTTTGTCCCGCTGGCGGCCAGGTTGGTGAAAATTTCCCCAATATCACCTCGGTACGCAGCCATAATGGCGTTGCTACCGGAGTTGATATCGCTCATAAACGAAGATGTTCCCGATACCAAGAGAGGCTTCATGACATTGTTCCATTCACCGTCGCCAAAAACAGCCTGGCCCAACGCCGCAACAGTCGAAATTGCGCCCCATACGAGAGAAATGCCCGAAACGGCTGGTTCAGCAGTGGAGGCGACATTATTTCCAAAATAATCTATAGCCGCAGCCGCAAACCACTCCCCAACGGATTCTGAACTATTCGATGCGGAATAAATTGCGCTAACAATCGAAACAACTGGAACAAAAGCAGAAAAGATTCCCCACCTTCCATCACCATCAATGAAGTTCACCGGGTCGCCGCCGTAGCTGTAGGGGTTCAGGTACTGTCCGGCGGGGTCCGGCGTGAGCCACAGCGCGAAGGACGGGTCGAAATACCTCGCCCCAAAATATGTCAGCCCCAGGCGACCGTCGTATTCCTTGCCGGTGTACTGCTCGGCGGGAACGTCGCCCGAGACGCGCAGCAGCCGCTGGAACCCGAAGGGTTCGTAGACGAGCGCGGAGCCCACGCCGCCGTCCACGACGCTCATCACCAGCGAGCCCTGGCGATCCTTCACGTACCACTCGTACGTGCCGTCGGCGTGCCGCCTGCCGAGCGCGCCGCCCGAGCCGTAGAGCATGGCGTACTCGGCGGTCGAGCTGTCACTACCCGCAAACGCTGTGCGGCGTTCCAGCTCCTTGCGACCGTCGAGCATGATGTCGGTGCGGAGCGAGACCAGGGCGCCGTTCTCGTAGGAATACGCTGCCACGCGCCAGCCGGAGGGGTCGTAGACGGCCAGCTCGCGCCACGTTCCCGAGCCGGAATCCTGCAGGAATACCGCGGGCAAACCTTCCATATCGTAGGTGACGGAAAGGCTCCTGGAGCTGTCGAACACCATGCGGCCCGAAGCGTCGTACTGGAAATTCCCCGTGCGCGAGGCGTCGCGGTCGCCGTCC
>CACWNW010000055.1 GCA_902762305.1 Fibrobacter succinogenes
CGCCTACGACTACCGCGCATTCGGCGAACAGATCGACTTGGTTTCGCCGTCCTCGGGCAAGGTGACCGAGAATTTTACCGGCAAGGAGAAGGATGACGAAACGCAACTGAACTACTTCGGCGCTCGCTATCTTGATCCGATGCTCGGATTGTGGACTTCTGTTGACCCGATGAGGCAATTTGCAAGCCCGTATCTGTATGCGGGGTATGGAATGAATCCAGTGAATGTGATAGACCCGGATGGGAATTTTTTAATGATGGGAGAAGGACAATCAGAAGAATTTCATGATAACGTTACGATCGCTATTGACTATTTAAATGCGTATGGTGCTGCCGGTGAGATTGCTAAATTACACTCACAAAAAGAAACCGTTTATCTAGTTGAAACGAAGGGGGGTAGTTATTATGACGCAAATTCTCAGACGATTTATTGGAATCCTCATGAGGCTTACGAGGCTCAAACAAAGCTTTCTTTTCAAAGCAGCTTCCAATCAGTTTCTCCTGCATTACTTTTAGTTCATGAATCGGCTCATGCTAATCATTCTATAGATAATCCCAGTGAGTTTGATCGTCTAGGAAATAAAGCCTTGTCGCCTGATGGAAAATTTGAGAATGGAGAAGAAAGACGTACAATCCTTAATTCTGAATGGCCTGCGGCAAAAAAGTTAGGCGAGGGCTTGCGAGGCTCTTGGTATGGCACTGGTTTCTACGTCAGTGACCCAACACAACATCAACGAGGAAAATAGCAGTATGAGAATATATCATTCTTTTTTGATGTTGTTTATTATTGTGATTTTTGGATGCGCAAAAGACGATGAAATAAAAGATGATAAATTTGCTATGGAAGAAAAAGAGTATGCGAGTTATTGCTTAGTATATGTTTTTAATCCGAATTTTATGATGGCTAAACAAACCGAAACAAGAGATTTAAGGAATGGTGGCTTCATAATGAGATATGAAGTAACGGAAGAATCTATTTATTATAGTTTTTTTGAGAAGCCTAGTGATGTTTTTTTTAAGGAAAAAGAAGATGATTTTAATGATTATAGATTCTTGGTAGATTGTTACACAAAAAATGATAAATATTTGGGTTCTGTAAGTATGACTCGTGGCGGTCTAATAAAAAAGAATTATGAAGAAATACATAATAGAAAGGTCCTTTTTCTTTTAGATTCGTTACCTGATGAAAGGCTTCGAAAGGCTTTTAAACGATATAGAAGGTTTATTTAATCGTTTATTTCAGCACATGTATGCTAGGGATTATTGAATAATTGTTTTTCCAAAGGTCGCTCCCGGCGGCCTTTTTCCGTTTAATGGCTTGAAATTATTGTGCAATTCCGTTGAGTTAAAAAAAATAATACTATATTCATTTATATGAAAAAACTTCTCCTTCTCCCTCTTCTTACGCTGGCCTTCTGGGCCTGTTCCGACAATGAATCAAACCCGTCAAAGACAGAGGTGCCAGAGCCTCCCTCTTCAAGTAGCGTGGTGACCGAAGTGCTGGACAGCTGCGGTGGTTTTGTAGACGCCCGCGATGGGCAATTCTATTGTTCGGTAAAGATTGGCGAGCAGACCTGGATGGCAAAAAATCTTGCGTATGCGCTTCCAGGTTCTATTTGCCGCAATGATGACCCCGCAAATTGTGAAAAGTATGGCCGTCTCTATTCCTGGACACAGGCTATCGGGAAAACGGATGTGGAATGCGGTGTGGGCAAGAATTGTGCGTTGACAGAAGGCCAGTTTCAGGGGGCCTGCCCGGAAGGCTGGGCTTTGCCCGACACAAGTGACTGGAAACAGCTGATGAGGTTTGTCAGGGAAAACAACGAAGGCGAATCATTAGCGGCGAGTCTCTTATCCACAGAAGAGCCCGAGTGGGCAAAATATGTTACAGCAACGGACCGTTTTGGTTTTGCCGCTTTAGCCTCAGCCGGATCCTACAGCCCCACAAATGCTTTCACGGGGGACGACCGAACATATTTCTGGTCTAGAACGCAAGATACATTCGGCGATGATGACTATAAATACGCCCACATGTTCCTTGTTCAACCGCTTGACGAGGTGGTCAGGGTTGGTTCCGCGGGCAAAGGCGCACAATACTCCGTCCGCTGCATAAAGTACTAACAGGAATCATTCTTTTTAACAAAGGTCGCTTCGGCGGCCTTTTTTATACGTTTTTGGGGATGTTTTTCCGGAAAACGAATATAGACTGTGAAAAAAAGTTATATTCATAGTATGGATGTCAAAATATTGAATTTTACCATTTTTCTTATCCACAAGTTGGCTGCCGCTTGGAAAGTGTCTCCCGGTAGAGTTTATTGGATGTTAAATTCGAGTGGCATTCTTGATAATTACGTCATTAAGTGTTACGACGTATTGCATACTTTTGGAGCAGAGGCCATGGTCGATGATCTTTCCGAACTGGCTCGTGAAAAGGGCGTGTTGAAATGATTGTCTTTCACGGTTCAACCTCGGTCATCAAGACTCCTGACACAAACCATTCCAAACGTTTTCTGGATTTTGGAATGGGATTCTATGTAACATCGCATAAAGATCATGAACGTATTTGAAATGGATGTTGACGGATTTAATAAATTTCGTTTTTTAAATTTGCACAACGATTTGTCCACTTGGCTAAATTTTGTATGCGCATGCCGCAAAGGCGAACTTGACTATTGCAGTTACGACGTCATTTCGGGCCCCGTTGCAGATGACGATGTTTTTAAAACTGTGGACATGTATTTTAGGGGACTTTGGGACAGGGATAAAACCCTCGCAGAATTACGATTCTCGGAACCCAACGACCAATATTGCTTTGTAACTCAAGATGCTTTGTCTGCACTTCTATCGTTTAAAGAAAGTGAAATGCTGGAGGTGTAAAGTGTCTGATTTGGAAGCGGTCTATATCGAAAATCTTGAACAGGATATCATAAAGAATATTGCCGTCTTGAAAAATTTAGACTTGCGCAAGGCTATGGATGTTTATTACAAAAGTAAACTTTCCAGTCAAATATCCAATCGCGAAATGGGTGTCGAAAATCTTGACGCAAAATATCTCGCTGAAGATTTGATCGAAAACGAGCCTGAATTGTTTTAAGGAAAAGAAGTTTGCATTCCTATGATTGGAGAGGTATGCCAGTCGAATTCATGCAATATCCTCCGCTTGAGAATACGGGTGTATCCGGTGATACTTTGTTCAGGCTGACGGTTGCCTACGACGGGTCGGGCAGGAGGATTTCCAAGACCCGCTGGGTGAAGGCGCGGGGCGATGCGGGCTGGTCGCGTGAGCATGTGACGCACTACACGGGCATCGGCACCGAAATCCGTGAGAATATGCCTGGCGGAACGCTGAAGGACGTGAGGGTCGTCGTGAACATGCCGGTCTTCTTTCGTGTAACATTGACGCGGCTGAAGCCGCGAAGTTACATCGAAAAAGACATCCTTCGGCTATCAAATGGCGGAGCCATTCTCCCGAAGCGGTATGGCGTGGAAGACGCCGCGGACGCGTTCAGGGGCGTCCCCCTTGATGAAAACGGGAAGCCGACCTCCTGGAGCGCCTTGAATCCGAAGTTCGAGTGGTACCTGAAGAACCACCTCGGAAGCACGATGCTGGTGTATGGTACGCAGTGGGCTGACCATGAAAATCTCGCCGACGTGGGCGCACCGATTGCCGCCTACGACTACCGCAGTTTCGGCGAACAGGTGACGCTTGCGGAAACCGCCGACAAGGTGACCGAGAATTTTACCGGCAAGGAGAAGGATGTCGAGACGCAGCTGGACTACTTCGGAGCACGTTATCTAGACCCGATGCTTGGATTGTGGACAAGCGTGGACCCGGCACGTCAATTCGCAAGTCCGTATCTGTATGCCGGGAACGGGTATAATCCGGTGAACGGCGTTGATGATGATGGAAATGAATTTAGATTAGATGCTACTGGAAGAGGGTTACTCCTGACAGCGATGAATGATTGCAATCCAAAAGTTCAGGATCGACTTGCTATTCTTGCTTCTTCAAATTTGATTTTTAAATCGGCACCAATAACAAGTGATATGAAACAGCAAAATCCTCATTTTGACCAGAAAACTTTGACTTTCTACTATAATGAAAACTATGGTATGCCTTTGATTGAACAATTTTATCATGAGATGTTAGGGCATGGTTATCAAGGTGAAGTAGGGCTTGCTCAAAAACTCGACAATAATGGTTATGCAAGCTGGCCGATTTCAAACGAAGTTGATGCATATGAGATGCAATTTTTAGCCCCTGGTGGTGAATCAAGTGGAATGTTTAATTTGTACCAAAAATCAGGCTCACGGGAATATTTTGCAGGAGAACTAATGACGAATGAGCAAACTGCAGATACATATGGCGACCCAATGTATATATACGATTATGAATAAAATATATCGCCTAGTTGTTTTTTGTCTATTTTTTTTGAACTTATCATACGCAATGGATGATTACTCAGCGTGCGTTCGAAGTTGCACTGATCTTAACAATCCGCAAGCTTTGTACATATCCTGCCGAAAATACCAAACTGATTACAATTCAACTATATGCAAATTACGCAATGCTTCTGAAATGGTTGTTGCAGGCCGGATAAAAAGCATAACGGACCTGCATGAGTATGCAAATCCCAATGAAGCCTTACTCGAATATGTCCCTTATAATTTAGATGAGGGCTGCGATATCGATGATGGTAATGTAGATGATTGGACCCATTTATCCAAATCAAAAAATAGTTTGTTTAAATTAGAAATAATTGTTAGTCGTATGTACGATGAACAACGGTCAATTTGGCGAAAAAAAGACAGCTCTTTAACGATTTTTGCAAATGTTCAAGAGGGATGGATTTGGAACGGAGACCCAACTGTTCTTCACCATGTTGATCAAGTTCACTGGGATGATTCGTTGAGATTATTTTTTGTCAAAAAAACTGATTCGAGACCAACACTAGTCGGATATTCTAAGCCTATTAAATCCGATAAAGTCGATGAAAAATGGATGTGCGGAGACGCTTCCGACATATCGGGAGTATTTAAAGAAACTCATTATTGCAGTTCATTTGATCCGTATGTTTATTCAGAAAGTATTCTTTACGAGGGAAATCCAACTGTTGATGTTGCGATGGCTAAAAAAGAGGGAAAACCAAATTACATCATTTATGGAAATGTGAAATCTGTGACTGCAACTTCACTTGAATTAACAGAGGATGATGAACGACGTTTTCGCAATTCAATGGATATCCAAAGAATAAACAACAAATTGAAAGAGGCTTTTATTAAGCGTCTTAAAGAACTAAAAAAATTTAGAGTTACATATGTTATTTCAAAAAAGGCTTCTTTCGATACAATTTCAAAAAAATGGAACCCCGCAAATGGGCTTGAAAATGTTTCAACAGTGCAGTACGAAGGTTGGTCGATTGATGAACATTCGGCCTTTCTGATTCACAATACAATTGATTCCCTAAAAAAAGGAAATTATATTTTTTCAGGATATAGAAAAAAGGGGGCGAACGCGCAAATTAATTATGTATCAAGGCCCATGAATGGAGTACCCTCTGGAACGGGTTTTCGACAGCTGTGGACCAAGAAAATTAATTCAGGATGCTACGTAAGACCTTCTGAACTTAGGGAATAAGCATGTCCAAATCGTATATCAAGGGGTACGAATGTTCCACCGGAGCAAAAAGAATCTATATTAAATGTGTAACGCGGAGATGAAAAATGACACTCCTGATTATAATTGCCTGTTTATGTCTCTTGGTAGCCCCGCTACTCTGGTGCCTGGGCTTTCTTGGAGGCTTTGTCTGGTACAAGATTCTGAAACCACTCCTGAATAACGGAACAGAAGGCTAGTTTCTCCACCCGCAATAAAATTACAAAGGTCGCCCCGGCGGCCTTTTTCTGTGTATTCTGAGGGCAATTTAACGGGAGACAAATACACAGCGGCTGAAAATTTTGTATGATTGGAGAGGTATGCCGCTAGAATTTGTCCGTACGAAGGGTCTTGATAAAAAATTTAAGCTGTCTATGATGTATGACGGCTCGGGCAAACGTTTATCGAAGACTGTCTGGACCATGGGCGAAGGGGTAGTGTCAAGGGTTTTTCGCAAAAATAGTTTGTTCCAACATCAGATCTAGGCTATATTTCCGTCCTTTTCCTGTTCCCGTTTCAGCTCGTTCTCCTT
>CACWNW010000056.1 GCA_902762305.1 Fibrobacter succinogenes
AGGCTCGCGAGTATCTGCACTGCTTTTTGCATGCTCGCTTTATCTACCGACGAGTAGTTCACGACAAACTTGTGCTGCGATGGCTTCGCCTCAAAATAATACTCCGAAAGAGCGCGGATGTTTACCCCGCGAAATCGGGCGCGGTTGCAGAATTCAATATCGGAACATTTCGTGTCCACTTCCAAGATAAAGTGGAGTCCGGCATCTTCTTCGTAAATTCGGGCAACGTTCGAAAGCTTGCTCTTGCGGATAGCCGACAGGAGCATATCGCGCTTGGCCCGGTACAGGTTGCGCATGCGGTTGATGTGCGTCTCGTAGTAACCGAGATCAATGAACCTGGCCATTACATACTGATCAAGGTTCGAAGCCGTACACGAATAGAACGAAAGTTTGTTATGGAATTTCTCGGCAAGATGCGGCGGGAGCACCATATAACTGAGGCGAATCGCAGAAGTCATCGTTTTGGAAAAGGTATTCAGGTAAATCACCTTCTCGGTGACATCGATGTTCTGTAATGCGGGGATGGGCTTTCCGGTCATACGGAATTCGCTGTCATAGTCATCTTCAACGATGTAGCGATTTGGGGATTCTGCCGCCCAACTGAGCAGGCGATAGCGTTCGCCGACAGGCATCACCATCCCGGTCGGAAAATGGTGCGCTGGCGAAATATGAACGACATCGACGTCAGATTTCTTGACGGAGTCTACGAAACTTTCTGCCGCAATGGGAATATGACACACCTTGACGCCGTATTGGCTGTACAGTTTTGATATTTTACTCCATCCCGGGTCTTCTACGCCATAGCACTTGTCAAATCCGAGCAATTGTACTAGCAAGCCATAAAGGTAATCGGTCCCGGCACCAATGACAATCTGTTCTGGCGACACCTGGATATTTCTGAATTCGCGGAGCATGCGGGCAATGGCTCGGCGAAGTTCTAGCGAGCCCATTCCCGGAGAAACTTGCAGCAAATCATTTTGCCTTGCCTGCGGGTACGCGGCATCTTGCGTTTGCGTTGAGCACAAGGTTCCGCCGTTGCGTTGATGTCTGCGACAAAGAAGCCTTTTTTAGGGAGCGAGTAAATGTAGCCTTCGGCGAGGAGCTGGGCGTAAGCATTTTCAACCGTCACGACGCTAATGCCGAGATTCTGCGCGAGGTTGCGTTTGGAAGGGAGTTGTTCTTCGGTAAGGACGTTTCCGCTTACGATATCTTTTTTGATGCATTGATAAAGGTAATGGTAGAGGCTATTTGCTCCCGCCTTGGACATATCGTAAGTGAACATGAAACTGACCTTATTGAATTTGTAAATCTGATATTTAACTGACCTTATAAAAATAGTAAAAAACTGAATATTGTGCAGGTCAAGCGAATGTTTTAAATTAAGCGCCGTAAACAAAACAATCACTTTCAAGGAGATTTACATGGCTGACCAGAACCGTTACGAACTCAACAAAAACCTAGCCCAAATGCTCAAGGGTGGCGTCATTATGGATGTGACGACTCCCGAACAAGCCAAAATTGCCGAAGCCGCAGGTGCCGCCGCCGTGATGGCCCTGGAACGTATTCCAGCCGACATCCGTGCCGCGGGCGGTGTATCGCGCATGAGCGACCCCAAGATGATCAAAGGCATTCAGGATGCCGTCTCAATCCCGGTGATGGCAAAATGCCGTATCGGGCACTTTGCCGAAGCGCAAATTTTGCAGGCCATTGAAATTGACTACATCGACGAAAGCGAAGTGCTTTCTCCTGCTGACGACATTTTCCACATCAACAAGCGAGAATTTGATGTGCCGTTCGTGTGCGGCGCGAAGGATTTGGGCGAAGCGCTGCGCCGAATTGAAGAAGGCGCATCGATGATCCGTACCAAGGGGGAACCGGGTACGGGCGACATCGTCCAGGCCGTACGACACATGCGCCTGATGAACCAGGAAATCGCCCGCATTTCGAGTATGCGCGAAGACGAGCTCTTTAACCGTGCCAAGGAACTCCAGGTGTCGTACGACCTGGTGCGCTTCGTTCACGACAACAAGAAACTCCCCGTGGTGAACTTCGCTGCCGGTGGTGTTGCCACCCCCGCCGATGCCGCCCTCATGATGCAACTCGGTGCCGAAGGCGTTTTCGTAGGCTCCGGAATCTTCAAGTCAGGTAACCCCGCCAAGCGTGCCGCCGCCATCGTACAGGCCGTCACCAACTATACCGATGCAAAGCTCATCGCCAAGCTTTCTGAAGACTTGGGCGAAGCCATGGTTGGTATTAACGAACAGGAAATCGCGCTGCTGATGGCCGAAAGGGGAAAGTAATGGGAATTAACAAACCGCAAATTGGCGTACTCGCGGTGCAGGGGGCGTTCATTGAACATGAACGTATCCTCAAATCGCTCGGCGCCGAAGTCTTTGAAATCAGACAGTTGCGCGACTTGAACCGACATTTGGACGGTCTTGTGCTCCCCGGTGGCGAAAGCACCGTGCAAGGAAAACTGCTCCACGACTTAGGGCTTTTCGAGCCTCTTCGTAAAAAGATTGTCGAAGGCCTGCCCGTACTCGCAACATGTGCCGGCGCAATCCTCCTTGCCGAAAAAATTGCCGGCGAAAACAAGGCGCATTTCGCGACGCTCCCCGCGATTATCCGCCGCAATGCCTACGGTCGGCAACTCGGCAGTTTCTTCACCGAAAACGAAGTCGCGCACGTCGGAAAAGTTCCGCAGACTTTTATTCGCGCGCCCTTCTTTGAATCGGTCGGCGATGGCGTCGAAATCCTTTCACGTACGGCAAGCTCAAATAGAGCCGACGCGCCGGAGCAAATCGTTGCCGTTCGCTACAAGAACCAAATTGCGCTTTCGTTCCATCCGGAACTCAATAGCGACACAAGCATTCACCAGTATTTCTTGAAGTTAGTGGGATGATTCACTTTCCACTTGCCAAGTGAAGCCTGCCGCCTCGATGGTGCGGAAGGTCTCTTCGAGACTCTGGCCACCTTCGGTGAGGTAGCCTGACGCAAAAATAGAGTCGGCTACCTTGAAGAGCGTCTTCTTCAGGTTGT
>CACWNW010000057.1 GCA_902762305.1 Fibrobacter succinogenes
TTTCGATGTCATCGCGGTCCAGCTTGTCAATGCCCGCACCAGCGTTAATTGCCAGTTTTTGGATCAGTTTAGCTTGCAGGGCAAACCATCCGCCGTATGCCTTGATGCTCTTGACGCTTTCGGGGTCTTCGGTGTTGGCGACAAATCCGCGCCCGATGCCGGCAGCGTATGTATCCAGATTTTCGCCGATAAATCCTTCGCCAAGGAGGGTGATTGCGCCCGTGATGGGGAGAGTCAAGTCGACGTTAGCAGACCAAGTAGGAATATTCTTGGTGTCGCCCGTTGCGTCCAAGTCGATTTCTTCTTGTCCGTAATGGCCAGAAACGCCCAAACCAGCCTTCTTGTTTTCCACCCACAGCGGAAGCGCAATGCCGATGCGGCCCTGGAAAGTAGGAATGTCGGCGTCGGTACCGGTTTCCGAGGCAGAGGAGGAGTTATACGGCTGGTTTTCACCAATGGTGCGGACAACAGCAGCTGCAATATCCACAGAACCTTCACCAACGGGGATTTTCTCGGTGAGTCTCAGCTGAGCCCTACGAAGGCCTGCGTCGCCGGAGTTATTGAGAACGCCTGCGTTAAGCGTCGGGGTTACCAACGGAGAAATCACGTCCCAAGTTTGACCGCCCAAAATAGAGAAGCCTGTCTTGCCGAAAGAAATTTCACCGTAGCCGTGGCGGAGACGCGGGTTAGGATTGTTGGCTGAGCCACCACCGTAAAAGTCTACTTCGACTTTACCGTTGGCCTTGAAATAAGTCGTATCGTTACCGCTCGAAAGATTGAAACCGATTCGAGTCAGATTCGGGGTGAGATGCCAACCGCCATCGTTTTCGTTGGTGAGGTCCGAGGCTGCAGCGAAGTTGGCGAAGTTGCCGTTATTGCTCTTGGAATCTTCGTAGGCGGCGTTGAGAGATGCAAAACCGTAGAGTGTTGCGGTTACGCCAGACTTTGTAGTGACAGAAAGAGGTTCTGCGGCGAAAGAGGTGATTGCAGATAAAAGGATAATCTTGGCAGCAATTTTTTTTGAATTGATATTCATTTATAAATCTCCTGATTGAAAATTTTTATGAGTTGAGCAACCATGCAAAAAACTTTTTTGCACGATGCGATTAAATTTTGTTTGGTGGGGTTGAGTGCTTACTGGCGAATGCCTTGAGCAAAATTATAAAGTCTACACATATAGGTATCCTCGTTTTGATTTGTTTGCTCTTCGGAACATGACGTTCTCGAAATTTTGTGCGTTAAAAGTAGAAATAAAAATGAGCTTGTAAAATACTTTTTCTTTATAGCTTAATATAGGGTTAGACTTGAACAGAGGTGGTGACAAAAAGTGACTTCGAGCTTTTTAAGAAAATGCCGCCTGAATAATCAAGCGACATTTGTTAGGAGAGTAAAAAGAATTGTTTAATTTGTCTTGAAATTATTTGCCACCGACAGAAGTGCTATAAATCTTTTCGAGCAAATTAAGCGCACCCTTGTAACCAACGAAGCTGCGATTGATAATCAACGTTTCGCTAGAGGGCGGAGTAATTTCGAAAAGCAATGCATTCTTTTCGTTGGCGATATTGATTTCCCACGAAGAAGCGAGAATCAAAGGCTTACCCGAAGAGAAATTCACTTCCTTAATAGACTTTTCAATCAGGTAGCCATCTTCTTCAAATTCCACGTCGACATCGACACCTTCACTAATGTTGTGGAAGGCATTTTCGATTTGTTCGCGGAATTTCTGCGGAGGATCGTCACTGATGATTGCCTTGCGCGGAATAAGGCCGATTTGGTCCACGAGGAACTTGGTGTAGGCAAGCGTGTAGGCGGAATCTGCGGTAATGGCAAATTCGCTGGGCATACCGAACCAGTATTCGGCGAAGAATTCAGAGAAGTGTTCCAGATAGTAGTAATAGATTCTGTTTTCTTCCTTGATGAACTTTTCGCTCTGTTTCTTGTCAATTCCGGCAAATTCGACAACTTTACGGATAAATTCGCTTGTCGCTTCGGCGCCGAGCGGAATTTCAGGAATGTGCAGGAACGGCTGACCGTATTTTTCCTGGAGGTGTTCTGCGTTTCGAACGCCCACCCACGGAGAAAT